>JAHBYA010000017.1 GCA_019636195.1 Planctomycetota bacterium
CGATGTCGCAGATGCCGTACTGCGCGGTGCCCGCCGTGGTTCCGGGAAAGATCGGCGTGGTACTGGCTGAACCGTCCCACCTGGCGTTTACAAACGAAACTGTCCCAGTTGGCTGAAACGAGGTTGGGGCTGGAGAGAGGTAGTACCAATTGGTGTTAAAGCCGGACGGGATGAAAACGCACACCACATAATTTGTGCTGATTGAAAGTGCAACCGGGGTTGAGAGTTGAACGGATCGCCACTGGCCGGCTGTGCCGGCAGGCAAGTTAGCCTGTGCCAGCAACTGCTGGGTGTTCACCTGGTAAAGAGAAATCACCCTAGACACAGCATCCGGCAACACAGCCGAAAGATGGGTAACGGTCACGTTGTTGGCATTGCAGGTGAACTCCCATCCCACTTGTCGCGGAGACGCATTTGGGATGGAAAACGACGTGATCTGCTGATTCAAAGGATACGTTTGCCCGAACAAGTGAGGCGTGAAGCACGAAAGAAGCCCCAGCAAGCACACTGCGCCAATCATCCTCATAAGTACGCACCTTTCAGAGAGGTCGAAGCCTAAGCTGAATCCTTAGGAGCCTTGCGGCTTGAATGCCACGCACGAAAGCCCACCCGCCAAGCCATGACGATCGTCGGTTTACAAGTTGATCCCGTTCAAAGTGGTAGCTTGGGATTGTACGCCGTGACACGAATGTGACAAGAGAAATGTGGCGCATTGCACAACGTGCACCGACCTAATGTTGAGAAACATGCTGCCCTACTTCTGGGTGGGGTCGTACATGTCGTCGATATCGACCTTCAGGCTCAGCAGCCGGCGGTCGTTGGGCGCGAGCTTCAGCGCCGTGTTGCAGACCTGTGCAGCGACGTCGTAACGCGCGTTGCGATACAGGTAGAACACCCAGCGCTCGTAGATATCGACCATAAGCGACTTGGCTGACTGGTCGATGCTGTCGGCCTGCTCAATCTGTCCGCGGTACTTGTAATGCTGACGGTTCTTTTCAATCAACTGACGCACGTTATCGAGCGACTTTACCGCGTTCTCGTACATCGGCATGCCTTTGTGGATGCGCCCCTGCACGCACTCAGTGTCGGCCTCACGCTTGGTGGCCGCGTTGCTGTCAACCACGGCGGCTTGCTCGTTCAGCCAGTCGTCCACCGGCTTGCGCTTCTTGCGCTCGTCGGCGTCGGCAGCCTCCTGGGCTTTGCGGGCGGCTTCTTCCAGTTCGCGGGCCTTCAACTCCAGGGCCACGCGGTCAAGCGTGCCCAGCAGCACTTCGGCCTTGGTGCGCGCCGGCGTTTCCGGAAACAGTTCAATCACCTGCGTGAACAGCTTGCGGGCTTCTTCAACCTGCTGTGCATCCAGCGCGGTGTTGCCCCTGTCCAGCAGCGCGTCGGCCTGCAGGAAGCGCACGTTGCCCTTGATGCGCTCGGCCTGCGGCGCCAGCTTTTCGTCCAGCTTGACGGCGGCCACAGCCGTGTCGTGGGCCTGCACGTACAGGCCGCGGTGCAGGGCCCAACGCGAAAGCTCAAGCCATGACAAGCCATTGGCGGGCGTAAACTGCTTCTTGATCTCAAAGCCGCTGGCGTACTCGAAGTCGTCAAGCCGGGCCGTGAACTCGCGCCGACCCTTGCGATACACCACGGACTCGCCGTCGAAAGACAGGACGGTGGCGTCAAACTCGGCTTCTTCGGCCTTGAGTTTGAGCTTCACCGCAAACAGCGGCGCGGCAGCCATCAGCAGCACAAGCAACATTGCTATGTAACGCATGGCGCCAGCATAGCACCGCGCGGGCCGTTGACGCAGCGCATTGGCGACCTAGCGTTGCGGAAATGCGAAGGCTGGCATTGTGCGTGACAATCCTGATGGCCCTGGCTGGGTGCGCCACGCCGGGCACGGGCGAGATTCAGGTGGACGTAATGTTTCGCAAGACCGGCGCGCCGGAAAGCGGCGTGGTGGAGATCACGACGCCGGGGCTGGTCAATGAAATCAACGGCGCGTTCACGATTGAGTCGGTGGGATGGTACACCGGCGCCGAACTTGACGAACAGGGCAAGATCAAGCGCGGCGATAACCGCGTGTTCTTGCTCGAGTTCCTGGACCGGGGCGACATCTCGCTCTTGCAGACCGACGACCAGCGGGTATCGTTGCGCGCCGAATTGGCGGCAAACGGCAAGGTCCGCACCGCGCTGCTGGGGTCGTTGACCGGCACAGTGGTCAGCGGGTTTACCGCAAGCCGCAACGACACATTCGAGTCGGGCACGTACGAGTTGATCTACGACGGGCCGGACATGGTGGTAGGGCGGATTGACCTGCAGTTCCGGAAGTACCGGGTGCAGGGCAACTTCCGGGCCCCGCGCGTGAGGTGACATGAAGTCAGCGGCGACGATCCTTGTGCTGGTGCTTGCGCTTACCGCCATCAGCGTTACGTCCGGCGATGCCGGGGCCGATGCCGCGCGCAAACTGCCCAGCTTTGAGATGAAAGACCTGCAGGAAGTCGAGTTCCGCCTGACCGACGAGCGCTTCAAGGGCAAAAAGCTGCTGGTCGCCGCGTTCGGTACCTGGCAGCAGCCCAGCATCGCCCAGGCCCGCGAACTTCAGAAGTTTCACAAGGCAAACCCCGACGTTGAAATCATCGCCTTCGTCGTGGACAGCCTGGCGGAGGCCCGCGACTTCGTGGCGCGTGAGCAGTTGACCTACCCGTGCTACAAGAGCGACCCGGCCACGCGCATCGGCCCCGGCTTCAACCGCCTGTTCAAGACCCGCAAGGGTAAGGTGCTTACACTGAACAAGGCGCCCTTTGTGATGCTGGCCGATGCCGACCGCAACGTGTACTACGCCGAGCTGGGTACGGTCAGCGCCGAGACGCTGGGCAAAGAACTGAAGTAGCCCCCGCAAAACCCCTGCCCGCTGTTGCCAATCCGCGCCGCTGCCAAGGTTTGTGCCAGCGCGTGCTTGCCTTATCAGTCGCGGGGGTGTTAAATCAGGCCCTAGGGACTGGCAGATCCCACCCCGACGTCACCCCCTGGAAAGCTGCCATGAATCAACCGCATACCCAGGAAGCCAGGGCTGCTCGCATGTCTCAGGCGGATCAACTATTGATCCAGATTGTCCTGAAGAACACCAAGGTCAAACAAGACCAGGTCGATCAGGCATTTGCCGACGTGCAAGCCGCCAAGTCAGAAGGCCGCGAGCTTGACCTTGCCCACGCCATTCTTGAGCGCAACCTGCTTTCACGGGCCGAGCTGTACAAGCTGGTCAAGGCGCGCAACTACGCGCTGATCCGCCAAGAGGACAAGCGGCTGGGCAAACGGCTGTTCCGCAAAAACTTCATCACCAAGACGCAGCTGGACGAGGCGCTGGCTTTTCAGCGGCAATTGTTCAAGGCCCTTGGCGACATCAAGCGCGTCGAAAGCATATTGATGGACGACGGCCACGTGACGCCCGAGCAGGTGCGTGAGGTCTGGTCTGAGTACACCAGCTACCTCAAGCGTCGCGGCGACCGGCCCGTAGAGCCCAAAACCGACCCCAGCCTGATGAAGCGCGGCCAGGCCTAACCCGAGCCCGGCGCCATGAAGGGCATCAAACTCGCCAACGTCATGATCCTGGTCAGCGGCTTGGCGCTGTGCGTGCTTGGCATTGTGCTGTTGATGGTCGATGGCGCGCGGCAGCGTGGCGACCCGCCGCAGGTGATGCCCCAGACCACAGAGGAGTTCCTCGCAGTCGGGGACGAGCTGGCGGGCAAACACAACTGCAACTTCTGCCACCGCACCGAGGCGCCGGCGACCCACCCGCCTGATCGCGCCAACTGCCAGCAGTGCCACCAGCTGCGCGACCGCGTGGAAAACCTTGCGCCGCCCTTGAAGCACATCGCCGAGCGTCGCAGTGAAGAGTGGATCCGGCGCTATCTGCGCTACCCGTACCCGGTTCGCGAGAACAGCCGCGACCGCATGCCGGACCTGCTGCTATCCGACTACGAAGTCGAGGTGTTCACCGGCTATCTGCTGGCGCTGGCCGGCGACCGTATTGCCGAATTGCCGATCTTCGGGCCCGCCCGCGAAGCTGAGCCCGACGCAGCCCGGCTGGCCAGAGGCAAAGACCTGTGGGACAAGCACCAGTGCGGAACGTGCCACAGCCTCGGCGAACACATCGTCAAGCCGATGTACCACGACAACGGCAAGCCGGTTACGCCCGCGCAGGTGTTCGCGCCGCGCCTTGATCTTGTGCATGCACGGGTTCGGCCCAACTGGCTGGCGGCGGCGATCCGCGACCCCGACAAGTGGCTGCCATGGGCGGCCATGGCAACAGGCGCAATCACAGACACCGAAGCCAACGAGCTGGCGTGGTACGTGATGAACGCCGTGCCGGACCCCAAGACCGGCGTTACGCACGACCACGTCATGGCGATCCTGATGGCCAACTGCAACGGCTGCCATTACGGGCCGCAGGGCAACGCACCCGAGGCCACCAACCCCGCCGGCGGCGCGGGCTGGCTCGGCACCTGGGGCGCCCAGCCGCGAAGGCTGGACTTGATGACGCTTGAGGGCCTGACGCGCGGCGCGCTGGACGACCTGGGCAAGCCGCGACCGACAGTCGTGCCCTACGCCGAAAACAGCCCGCTGCTGATGCACCTCAACGGGCGCAAGCAGCCGCACATGCCCATGGACACGCACCCGCTGCGCGCCGACGAGGTCGCGAAGATCCGTGAATGGATCATGGCCGGTGCCAAAGGCCCCAAATCGCAGGGCGGGATCAAGGTCAACCCGCCCATCGAAATGGGCGACTGATCATTACACGGAGAAACGGAGTAACAGAGAAAATCCGCTTTGCCGAAACTTCAAGACTCTGTTTCTCTGTTACTCTGTGTTCAGATCGGTCGTACCCACCATGTCGAACAACCCCGGCTGGCACATCGCGCGCAAGCGCCGCAAACAGAAAGACCAGCCCGCCGACTTGAGCGAGGTAGAGACCGCGCGTGTGTACAAGGTCGAGTTGCCGCAGGACGGCATGCGGGCGGACAAGTTCGTCGCCAAGCGCACGCCCTGGATGTCGCGCACCAAGGTGCAAGCCGCCTTTGAAGAAGGTCGCATCCGCCGCGCCGGCGCCGCAATTGACGCCGGCAAGAAGCTGCGCACCGGCGACGTCGTTGAGCTTATCCTGCCGCCGCCCCACGAAGACATCACTGAAATGGCGCGCATCCCCTACGACATCATCTTTGAAGACGAGCACATGTTTGTGGTAAGCAAGCCGCCGCACCTGATTGTCCACCCCACCGGCGGCTACCGCTACACGACACTACTGAATGCCCTGCACCTGCGCTTCAAGGATAGCGGAGTGTTTCCAAAACTGGTCAATCGCATCGACAAGGAAACCAGCGGACTGATCCTGTGCGGCAAAGACGCCGCGGCCACCGGCAAGCTGGGCAAAGCGCTGGAAGACAAGACCGTCGTCAAAGAGTACCTGGCGCTGGTGGAAGGCGCGGTGCAGGTGCAGCACCAGCTGATCGACAAACCCATCGACCAGGACGCCGACGCCGAAGTCAGCATGCTGCGCCGGATAGACCCCAACGGGCAGGAAGCGCGCACCGAGGTGTGGGTCGAAAAGCAGCTTGGGCGCTTTACGCTGGTGCGCTGCCGGTTGCACACCGGCCGCATGCACCAGATTCGCGTGCACATGCAAAGCATCGGGCATCCGCTGGTTTGCGACCACCACTATGGCATACGCGATGAGCTGCTTGAAAGCGACTTGCAAGACCCGCCGCCGCCGCCCACACGCATGGAAAGCCCCTACGGCTACCGCGATGGCGACAGCGACGCCGATGTAAGCGACCGCATTCGCGCCGTCGATACGCAAAAGCGCCACGAGTATGAAGCGCTGGCCAAAGGCGAGCGCGTGCCAAGGGGCGACAACGACGCGCTGTTGCTGGGCCGCTGCGCCCTGCACAGCCACCTGCTGCGGTTCACGCACCCATACACAGGGCAAGAACTCGAGCTGACAGCGCCGCTGCCGCCCGACATCGCCGGTGCAGTGGCAAGACTGGACGCAGGCCGCTTTCAGCCCGGCACGCCAGTGCCGGGCCCCAACGGCGCCTGACCAGACGCCGGGCCCCGGACTCGCGTCCGGGGCTGTACGCGAATCAAACACTTTAAAGCCATTCCGCGATCTGCGGCGCGTGGTACGTCAGCACCATGTCGGCGCCTGCGCGTACGATGCCTGTCACGCTTTCCAGCACGCAGGCTTTTTCGTCAAGCCAGCCGCTTTGGGCGGCGGCCTTGAGCATCAAGTACTCGCCGCTGACTTGATACGCCGCCACCGGCAGCGTGGTGCTGTCGCGCACGGCGCTGATGACGTCAAGGTACGGCCCGGCGGGTTTCACCATCAGCATGTCCGCGCCCTCGGCTTCGTCGAGTTGTGCTTCGCGCACGGCTTCGCGAATGTTGGCGGGGTCCATCTGGTAGGTTTTTTTGTCGCCGGCTTTGGGCGCTGAATCCAGCGCGCCGCGAAAGGGGCCGTAAAACGCGCTGGCGTACTTTGCGGTGTACGCGAGAATGCTGACCTCGCTGTGGCCTTCGTCGTCAAGGGCGCCGCGAATGGCAGCCACGCGGCCGTCCATCATGTCGCTGGGCGCCACGATGTCTGCGCCGGCAGCCGCGTGAATCAGGGCTTGCCGGCAAAGCACTTCTACTGTCTCGTCGTTGACCACTTTGCCCTCGCGCACAATGCCGTCGTGGCCATCGCTGTTGTAAGGGTCCAGTGCAATGTCTGTGATCACGCACAGCCCGGGCAGCTTGTCTTTGATCGCCTTGATCGCGCGCGGTATCAAGCCGTCTCGGTTCAGGGCCTCGCTGGCATCAGGCGTTTTGCTGCCGTCGGGCACTTTCGGAAACAGGACAATCGCGTTGATGCCCAGCTTGTGCGCCCGCCCAGCCTCTGCCAGCAGGCCTTTCAGCCCCCAGCGCGTGACGCCGGGCAGGCTGGCCAGGGGGGTGTCGCCCTCATCCTCGTGCAGAAACACCGGGTAGATAAGCTGTTCGCGCGACAGGCGTGTTTCACGCACCAGTCCCCGCACAGCCGCGGACTTGCGGTTGCGGCGCGGGCGGATCGGCAGGTTGGCGTCGTCCATAGCGCCATGATTGCCCGCCGCTGCAGCCCGTCAAGCGTGTGGGGTGATACAATGCGACAATGATCAGGTGTTCAGGACACAGCCTGCGATTGACGTTGGGGGTGCTGCTCTTGCTTGCGGGCTCGCTGTCGGCGCATCCGCTGGATGACAACGCCGAACTGATCGTGCGCTTGCGCGTGGCCGACGAGCGCAGCTACGAATTGACCCTGGAGTTTCGCTACAAGGGCGTGATCGCCAGCTACACCGAGTTCCGTAACGGCCTTGACCGCAACCTCGACGGCCGCGTCACGCGCAACGAAATGAAGGCGCGCTTCGTTGAACTTGCCGACGAAATCGCGCTTGGCCTGCAACTGTCGCTGGACGGCAATCGGCTGCAACTTGAGCCGCAGCTTGAGCGCTTTGCCCTGCACCACGCCGACGACCCCAACGGCAAACCGTGGGACGAAATCGAAACCGCCACCGCCAACATCTTCTATCGCTTCGTTTACATCGCGCGCGGCGACCCCGCGCCCGGCGAACGCGTCCTGGCCTTTTCATTCATCAGCCCGCAGACAGTCGTGCACACCCCGCGCGACCAGTTGCTCGCGTTCAGCGCCGCAAATGAGCCGCTGCCCGTCGTGCACGATGTCGAAAGCGGCGTGTTTCCGCGCATGACCGCTAGGTTCAAGGTCGCTGCGCCGGCTGTGCAGCCCAAGCCGCCGGCCCCGGAGCTGCCGCTCCCTGACCCGCTGCCCGCCCCGCGCGGCTTCGGCGAGTTGCCGGGCTGGCTGGCGTTGGGTGCAGGCGGTGGGCTGAGCCTGCTGGGCCTGTTGCTGCTGGCGCGGCGGATGCTGCGCAAGCAGGGCAGCATCGCGGTTTCCCTGACTGTGGTCGTTGCGGGCCTGCTGTCACTGCTGGGCGCGCTGGTGCGGCTGGGACTGATCAAGCTGGTGTAAAGAAGCCCCCGGCGGGGCCGGGGGCAGCAGGGTGGTCGGGGCGACTGGATTTGAACCAGCGGCTTCCACGTCCCAAACGTGGCGCTCTACCAGGCTGAGCTACGCCCCGGTGCCGTCATGGTAGCGTCATTGTTGCCCGTGCCAACAACGGGACGTTGTTGCAGTCGAAACGGCGGGCTACAATCTTGAGGGGGCAATACCCGGCGGTGGTGCATGTCTCGGTTGGCGGCATCCATACTCAAGCGTGACCAGATTGTTGAGCGCATGGCGGCGCACCCGCTGACGCTTTCGCTGGGCGCGGTGATGGTGTTCGCGCAGGCCGCGATCTATGTGTGCGAGATTGCCAGCTTTCCGTTCAGCAGCATGCTCGCGCTGAATTGGGCCAACTTGAACCCGGGCGCGATCATGTTTCCGTTTACGCACTACGCGCCGCTTTCGCCCGACGAACTTGGTGTTCCCTTCAGCCCGTTTGATTTCCTGGTCAGCGTGACGCTGTTCCTGGTCTGCGGCATGAGCCTGCTGTCCAGCGGCCCGGTCGTGGAGCAGTACTACGGCACCCGCAAAACCGCGGCGGCCTTTTTCGTGTGCATGGTGGGCCACGCCGCGGTCGCAAGCGCGCTGCCCGACAAGTTCGCGTTCAGCACGCTTGCATTTGCGACCTTCCTGATCGTCACTTCGCTGCTGGTGCAGCTTGAGCGCCGCGAGACCCGCGTCGAGACCCAGAATGATTTCCGCATGGCGGTGCTGATGGCGGCGCTGGTGCTGGCCGCCATGGGCGCGGCCTTCCTGGGCAAGAGCTACGTCAGCCTGCTGGCCGCGGTTGCGGTCGGGCCGGCGTTTGCCGTGCTGGGCTTTGTCCTGAACTGGAAGCTGCAGATGCGCGCCGTACGCCTGAACGGGCAAGGCAAGGTCGGCAACCTTTACTTTGTAGAAGAAATCGACCTGTTGACGCGCCACGAAGTCGAAGAGCGCATGGACCGCCTGCTCGACAAGATCGCCGGCGGCGGCATGGAAAGCCTCGACCCCGACGAGCAGCGCTTTCTGAAAAGTGCCAGCCGCAGGCTCAAGCACACCGAATCCGACCAGTCGCGCTAGGCCCCGCTAATAGCTCTTCTTGCGGTAGGTAAAGCCCATCGGCAGGCGCACGATTTCAAGGCCCTCGGTGGCCATGGTCTGGCATGCCAGCATGCTGAGGCGCCCCTCCTCGCCGGGGCGCTTGATGCGGCTCTTGCAGTTCTTGCAGGTGCCCGCGATGCAGAACAATGAAAAGTCGATGCTGATCTCGCCGGTCATCAGTCCCCAGAACTGCATGCCGCGCCACAGCGAGTTGTTTTCAGGCAGCATTACCTGGTTGCCTTCAATGATGATCGGCACCAGCTTGTCGTAGGGACGCAGGATATCGTTCGCTTCGGCGACCGTGGCGTCGTCCACGTTGAAGATGGCCTTGAGATCTACGGGCACTGCGCTCCTCGTTACCTGCCGGTTGCTGTATGGTTCGGCAAAGCAGCGCCCGAACTTGATTCCATATCGTAACATCGGCTGACAACCCGCCAATGCGGCGCGATTGAGGGCGATGACCAATCGTGCCGGAAAACTGGCACAGCAAGTGCTCGTGCTCCGCCGAGGCTTGGAGGCCTTACAACCAACCAAACGGAGGAGGATATGAACAAGCTTGTTCTAGTGGTCGCGCTTTGCCTGTTCACGGGCGGTATCTGCGCGCAAACCAGCATCACCAGCCCCGACAGCGGTAAAGACACCACCCACGACCGGCCCGCCGGGCACGTGGTCGTGAAGGTGCCCGACGCCAGCGGCGGCACCGGCGGACCCGGCGAGCCTACCTCGCCCGTTGACCCCACCCCGCCCAGTGACGGCGAAGACATTCCGCCCAGCGAACCCGGCGACACGGATCCGCCCGAGGAAGACGACCGCCCCCCATACTATGGCGAGCCCGTACGCGGCAAGGTTGTGTTCCTGCTTGATGCCAGCGGCAGCATGTACGGCAGCCGCGTGGCTTCAATGCGCGCCGAAACAACCACCGTCATCCAGAAGCTGAACGAGCACGATGAGATTGACGCGGTGGCGTACGGCAGCCAGTTCCCGGCTGCGCAGCACTACAGCGTGTTCATGTGGGGCGCGCTGCTGCCTTGCACCGACGGCAACAAGAGCAGCGCGATCGCGTGGGTCAACGGCCCCGCCACCAACCCCGGCGGCGGCACGCCGACTTATGCCTGCCTCAAGCGCAGCTGCGAAGTCTATCCCGCCAACCTTGACCAGATGTTCCTGATCACCGACGGCTACCCCAACGTCAGCGGCTCGGCCAGCCAGATTTTGGCTGACTTCCCGAGCTGGTGGGGCAAGTTCACGAAAGCGCGCTTCTTTGCCGTGTGCATCGGCGGCGGCGGCGCCAGCTTCATGCAGCAACTGGCGACGCTGGCCGGCGGCACCTACATTGCGGCGTAGCAATTGGGCCTGTCACAACCCCCGCACTGCGGGGGTTGTTGCTTTGGCGGGCGGCGCATCCTAGGCTCGCGGCATGAGCACATGGACCCAGCAAGACCGCAACGACATCGTCAAACGCCTGCACGATCGCGGCGTTAACCGCCCCTGCCCGCGCTGCGGCAGCGAACAGTTCAGCCTGCTGGACGGCTACGCGGTGTTCGGGCTGGTGGACCGGCTTGACGATGAAGGCGTGCGGCACCTGGCGCCCAGCGTTTGCGTGGCGTGCTCGCGCTGCGGGTACCTGACGTTTCACGCCATGGGCGCGCTGGGCCTGCTGAACAAGGACCAGCCGCTGCCGCCCAACGACGCCGAAAAACCGGAGTAGGGCTAGGCCTTCACGGTCTCTGACTCGGCGCGTTCGCGTTCCATTTTCCAGAGTTCGAGCATCAGCTCGTCCACCAGCTTTTCGTTGGGCACGCGGCGCAGAATCGTTTCGCCCTTGAACAGGTAGCCCGCATCTTTTGCGCCTGCAATGCCTAAATCCGCTTCGGCGGCTTCGCCGGGGCCGTTTACGATGCAGCCCAGCACGCTGACCACAATGTTGCCCTTGTAATCCTTTAAACGTTCCTGCACCTGCCGCGCCAGCGTTTCGACGCCGCCGTCAACTTCGTCGCGGCCGCAACTGGGGCAGGCAACGATCTCGACATTCTTGCGGCGCAGGCGCAGGCCGCTGAGAATCTCAAAGCCCACATCCACTTCGTCCAAGGGGTCGCCGGTAATGCTTACGCGAATCGTGTCGCCGATTCCTTCGGCGAGCAGTGTGCCCAGCCCCATGGATGACTTGACCGTGCTGGCTTGCAGCATGCCGGCTTCAGTGACGCCAAGGTGCAGGGGCACGTCGGTTTGGCGGGCGAACTCGCGGTTGGTGTAGATGGTGGTCAGCACGTCGCTGGATTTCAGCGAGACTTTGAAATTGTGCATGCCCCATTTGTCGAACTGCTCGCACCACTGCACAGCCGTCTCGACCATGATGTCGGCCATTTCAAGTTCCATGTCGCCGCGCACTTCAAGGCCTTTGCGGGGCATGATCGAGCCCGAGTTCACGCCGATGCGGATGGCCGCGCCCTTGTCTTTGGCCAGCGCGACAATTTTCTGCACCAGATCAAGCTTGATGTTGCCGGGGTTGATGCGCACGCAATGCACGCCGGCCTCCAGGGCCTTGATCGCAAGGCCGGGCGCGAAGTGAATGTCGGCAATAATCGGCACGCGCGAGCCCGCAATGATTTCAGGCAATGCCGCTGCGGATTTGTCGTCGGGACATGCGACACGCACGATATCGACGCCCTTTTCCTGCGCCGCGTGGATTGTGGCCAAAGTGCCCGCCACGTCGTGCGTCTTGGTCTTGGTCATCGTCTGCACAGCCACAAGGTGGTCGCCGCCGACGGGGCGGTTGCCCACCATGCATGTGCGTGTTTTGCGTCTGGTTACCTGAAAGCCCACGGTCGCTCCAGCTTGAGTCTTCACAAGAATACATTGCGCTGGGATAATCCCACATAACCCGTTTGTTGCAACGGGCGGCGCCGCCGGAAACCTGTACGCGTACCATCAAGCGCATCTTTGTTGCCTTTGTCGGCATGCTGGGCCTGCGGCTGGACCAGGCGGCGTGGTCGCCGACGTTCATTATCTGGGCATCGCTGTTTGTTGCCACGGCGCTTTTGTACGGGCACCTGTTTTACTGGGGCGGCATCAAGGCCGCGCGCGCATTGCCTTGGGCCATGGCCTACGCGGCCGTCATGTGGGTGCTGTACTACGGCGGGCTGTGCGTCGTGCTGGGCACGCGGGTGCGGCGCTGGATGATCGCACGCTGGGGCGAACGTGAAACGCAGCGCAACTTCAATGCGGTGATGGGCATCGTGTTCATGCACCAGGGGCTGGCCCAGGGCGCCGTGGCCGATTGCAGCATTGGGCAAATCGCCGGGCCGCCGGGCTGGCTTATGCTGGGCGGCGCAATTGTGCTGATCGCGCTGGGCACAGGCGTGAAGCTGTGGGCCACCGTCACCAGCTCGCTGGATATCTACTACTACAACGACATGCTGCTGGGCCGGCCATTGAGTGACAGCGGCGACGCCATCAAGCACGGGCCCTTTAAGTACTTCAAGAACCCCATGTACGGCGTGGGCAACCTGCAGGGCTACGGCAGCGCGCTGCTGATCGGGTCGTGGTACGGGCTTGCCGTCGCGGCGCTGTATCACGCCAGCCTCTACGTGTTCTACTTCGTGTTTGAGCGCCCGTTTGTCATGCGCACGTACGCGTCGCGCCCGGCAAAGGCGTGAATGGCCGGCATGGACTGAAAACGGAGTAACTGAGCAACGGAGTCAATGACCGAGTTGCATGACCGCCCACTGCGATGCAAGCAAGAATCCCCGCCTGAACAAAAGCCCCGGCAGAAACGCCGGGGGGTCGCGGACAAATGTCCGCGACATGTTGTTGACTCAGGACATTTTGCCGCTTCGCGAAAGCCCGTCGGGCCGTTCGGCTAAAGGTTCAGCAATTGCGCGAGGTAGCCTTCGCGGGCGGCGTACAGCAGGCCGCCGATGATGCCCAACACCACAATCAGCACGCACAGCAGCACGATCAGCACCAGCGTACCGGGCCCTACCATGCGCTTTTCGGCCTTTTCAAGGCGGCTGCTGATCTGCTTCAGCAACACCGAGATCTGCGCGTTTTCGTCCGCCGGTTCGTGCTGGTCGGCAGCCAGGCGCGCCGTGCTGTGGCGCGCGCCCATCCGGCTGGTGCTGTGGGCCGGCAGCGGCGCCTGTCCGGACTCGCGGGCGCCCTCGGGTTGCTCGGCGTAGAAGTCCACTTCGCCTTGCGCCGGGGCAAGCTCGACTTTGCCGTAGCGTTTGACGGGCCCATGCGGCGGGCTGCGCAAAAAGTTCTCAGGATCGGCCTGCGCAAGCTCAATGTCGCGCAGCATGGCCTTCATGTCGGGGTAGCGATCCGCAGGCTTGATCTCCATCATCTTGCCGATGATGTAGCTGAGCCATGCCGGGATGTCGCGCTGGATATGGCTTGGCGGCAGGATTTCGCGGCTGCGCTGCTGCTCAAGAATGTCCATGACGTTGCTGCCTTCAACGTGGCGCTGGCCTGTCAGCAGGTAGTAAAGCGTTGCGCCAAAGCTGTACACGTCGCTGCGGCCATCGAGCGGCTTGCCGCTGACTTGCTCCGGGCTCATGTAGTGGGGCGTGCCGACGACCATGCCGGTGCGCGTCATGTGCACTTCGGTTTCGTCGCCGTAGATGCGCGCCAGCCCGAAGTCCACCAGCTTCATGACGCTGCTGCGCTCGGACCACAGAATGTTGTCGGGCTTGATGTCGCGGTGGATCACGCCGCTTTCGTGGGCGTACTGCAACGCCGCGCCGATCTCGGTGAGAATCCGCACGCCGAACTCCCAGTTCATGCGCCGGCCCGCGCCGATTTCGTGGTCCAAGGGCAAGCCATCGATGTACTCCATGACGATGGCACTGCCGCGCTGGAACTTCATCAGGTCATAGACCTTTACGATGCCGGGGTGGTCGAGCTTCTTCAGCAGGTTGGCCTCATGTTCAACGCGCTGCTCGACCTTCATGCCAGGCTTCATCTCCGCGCGGATATCCTTGACCGCAAAGATGCGCCCGGCGCGGCGCGGGTCCCGGCACAGGTACACGACGGCCATGCCGCCCTTGCCCAGTTGCAGGATCACGTCAAAGCGCTTGGCGACTTCGGGGCTTGGCGGAATCTCGCCTTCTTCGGCCTGGTAGCTTTGCAGCGCGCGCTTTTCTTCTTTTTCGATCTCCGCCTGCAGGGCCGCCCTGGCCAGCTCTTTGGCGGCTTCGCTCACCGCCGTAAACTCCGGCTTGGTGTTGCGCGGCTTGGGCGACGGCACCACCGGCACGCTGGTCGTGTTGTCTTCAACAGGCGTAAGCGCCGGGCCTTCCATGTCGGGCGGCGTGTAATCGTGCGGGATTGAAGCCAGGTTGGGCACGCTGGCGGGCTCAAGTTCGGGTGCACTTTCCGGGCGGTGTCGCGGCTTGGCTTCTTCGCGCGTGCGATATGCCGACTGGTCCCAGCCGGGGGCGCGCACACTGGAGAGTTTTCCGGGGTACAGGCTGCCGCCGGTTTCGGTCGGCGCATCGACGGCGGTGGCGTCTTCCGTAACACGCTCAGGCTCAAGTTCGGTGGCGGGCTGGGTTACGGTTTCGGTTTCGTCAACGGCGTTCAGGCGTTCACTGTCGCGCTCTAGGCGATCGCTGTCGCGTTCAATGGCTGCGTGGGGTTCGCGGTCGGTCGGCTCGGCTTCAATGGCCTGGGGCTGCTCAAACATGTCGGGGTCAAGCTCCGGCACCAGCGCTTCGCGCGTCGGCGGCGCCGGCAACTCGTCCGGGGTTGACGTGTCGGATGGCAAAGTCTGCTCCTGTGGGCCCCCACTGTACCCGGAATGGGGATTGCAGGAAAGTCGCCCCGGCCCATGGTTGGCGCGGGGTCTGTCAGCCGCTACCATCGCTGCGGGCCCCGACAGTTTCCCCGGGAGAGATTCATGCGTACGCAACTGATTCGCGCCGCCGTGGTCGCGCTGGCGGTGGGCGCCGGCATTGCCGCAGGCTACAGCGCCGGCGCGCAACCCGTGCCGGAAAAGGGCGAGCAGACTTCGCTCAAGCCTAACCAGGTGATGCGCGTCGGCGAAAAGGTCATCACCGCCGAGCAACTGTTGGCCCGCATCTGGGACTTCGAAAACATGCTTGAGCCCAAAGACCGCGTGCTGGCGCCTTCGCTGGCGTACTTGCGCGACACAGCGCTGCTTGAGCTTGAAAGCAAGCGGCTGGGATTCGCGCTGACGACACAGGAAATCGACGCCGAGACCAAGCTGCAGATTGAACGCGTGAAGAAGCAGGTGCACGACCAGACTCGCGGCATGGTGCCCTTTGAGAAGTGGCTGGAACGACAGGGCCTGACCTCTGAACAGTTTGAGGCCTACATCCGCGAAAGGGCCTACCTGATCCTGGCCAAACGCGTGCTGGTGCACTACTTCGAGCAGACCACGCCCAGCGTCGAAAGCAGCCACATCCTTCACAAGACGCTGGCCGAAGCGCAGGCGACGCACAAAATCCTGAAAGAAACGGATGCAAAGAAACTGCGCGAGAAGTTTGAAGACCTTGCGGTGCAGCGCAGCACTGACCCCGGCGCCGGTGTCAGCAAGGGCGGCCTGCCCCGCCTGTACGAAAACGACGATACGCTGGTGCGGCCGGTGGCGGACGCGATCTGGGCCCTGAAAGACGGCCAGTTCAGTGAGCCCGTGAAGTCCGAGTTCGGGTGGCATGTGGTGGTGCGCTGGCGCACGATTGTGCCGCCGGTGCGGACTGTCGCCGAGATGCGCGCGCAATTGCTCAAAGAGCCCGACCGCGACCGCGACGTTGAGTACTTCAACCGCTGGGTGCGCTGGGTGTTCAACACGCAAAAGTACCCGCTGGAAAGAAGGCTGCCGGGATTTGACTGCCCGCCGGACAAGCAGGGTTGAAGTGCCCGGTGCTTTGAGTCTTGTGCTTTGTGCGTAGTGCGGAGACAGAGATGAATACATTGCTTACTCGACTGCTGCCCGCCTTGCTGATCGCGCTGGTCGCCGGCGCCGCCGGCTACGGCATGGGCGCGCAGGACAAGCCCAAACCGGCCCCGGTGCCGACGCTCAAGGTCAACGAAGTCGCCCGCGTGGGCCAGAGCGTAATCACAGCCGAGGACTTCATTGAGCGGCTGCTGCAGTTCGAAAAGATCCTGATCCCGGACCGTCGCAACGGCGGCATGGTGTACGACGACCTGATTGCCGAACGCATGCTGCAACTTGAGGCCGAGCGGATTGAGCTCACGATCAAGCCCCGCGAAATCGGCAACGAGCAGGAAGTGCTGGACAAGGCCTTCAAGGGCGAGTTCCAGCGCTGGAATGATGACCTGCTGAAGCAGCAGCGCGAGCGCGGCATCCCCGAATCTCCGCGCACCTGGCTTGAGTTCCTGCGTGACCGCTTCAACATGAATGACGGGCAGTACCGCGGCTTTCTGCAGCGCATGGCGCGCCTGAACCTGCTGATGCGCCTGCTGGTCAACCATTGGGAAGAATCGACCGAATGCGCCGACGCCATGGGCCTGCGCGTTGAGTCCAAACAGGCCGCCGCCGACCTGCTGGCCCGCGCCAAGCGCGGCGAGTCGCTGGCCAACCTTGCCCGCAACAACAGCAACGACACCCGCACCCGCGACTTTGCCGGACGCATCGGCACCGTGTGGCCCAAAGACGGCCGGCTGGACGCCGAGGTTGACGCCGCCTTCTGGAAACTCAACAAGGGCCAGTACTCCGAGCCGATTGAAACCCGCGAAGGCTGGTGGATCGTGCTGCGCGGCGAAGGCCGGCTGCCCAACGAGGCCGCGATCTGGGACGTGCGCGATGAATTGCTCAAGCGCCCCAATGTTGACCGCAACCGCTTCCAGGCATGGCGCAACGCATTGGCGGCCAGCGGGCGGTACGCTTACGAGCGCCGAATGCCCGGCTGGGACGTCGCCGCCAATGAACCGTAGGGCAGGGGGCGTTGACCGTTGACTGTGAACCATAAACCTTGAACATCCACGCCATGGACGAACACGACATCCCCGAAGACACAGCCAGCGACGAAACCGCCGCCGGACACGTAATCGCCATGGGTGCGATCCCGCAAGACGCCCTGATGGCCAAGCTGGAGGCGTTGCTGTTTGTTCACGCCAGGCCGGTCAGCGCCCGCCGGCTGGCTGAGCTTGTGGGGCTTGCAAGCGTGATCCCTGTGAAGCAGGCGCTGGAAGCGTTGCAGAAGCGCTATGACTCGGTTGGCAGCGCGTTCAGCCTTCAGGAGCTTGCCAAGGGCTACACCCTGACCACGCGGCCCGAACACGACGACCTTCTGAAGCAACTGGTGCGCGAGCGCGAAGCCCAGAAGCTTTCGCCAGCCACGCTGGAGGCGCTGGCGATCATCGCCTACAAGCAGCCTATCGGCCGAGGGGAGTTGGAGAACATCCGCGGCGCCGGCAGCGACCACCTGGTGCGCGCGCTGATGGACCGCGGCCTGGTAAAGGTAACAGAGCGCGACACCAGCAAGCCCGGCAACCCCGCGCTGTACGGCACGACGGCTGAATTCCTGCGGGTGTTCGGCTTGCGCAGCCTGAGCGAGCTGCCGACCGAAGGCGACTTGGCCGCACCGGCCGACAGCAACGGCGATGACGAAGAACCGGCGATTGAGCAAACCGAAGTCACCGCACCCGAAACCACGTCTGACGAAGAATGAAGGCGCCGGACGAGCGGTTCACTCTCACCGGCGCTGACGGCGCGCCGATCCGGGGTGATGTTTACCTGCCTGACGTCGACCGCCCGCCGCTTGTGCTGGTGCTGCACGGCTTCAAGGGCTTCAAGGACTGGGGCTTCTTTCCGTGGCTTGGCCGCGCACTGGCCAACGAGGGGCTGGCCGCCGCCTGCGTGAATTTTTCTCACTGCGGCGTGGCGGAGAACTTCAACACCTTTGAGCGACTTGACCTGTTTGAAGCCGACACATGGAGCAAGCGCCTGTACGACATTCAACAGGTGATCGACGCCGCGCAGCACGGCCTGCTGGCAAACAAGGCTCAGCCGAATCCCGCGCGGCTGGGCCTGCTGGGCCACAGCATGGGCGGCGGCGTCGCGGTGCTGGCGGCGGCCAAGGACGCGCGCGTGCGCAGCGTGGTCACGCTGGCGGGCGTGGCGCACCCCAACCGTATCCCAGAAGACATTGCGCGGCTGCAGCTTGAAGCGCTGGGCCACGTCGCGGTCGAAAACGTGCGCACCCGGCAGGTGATGCGCATTGGCTGCGCGTTCTTTGACGAGTTGTGGGCCAACCCCCGCGCGTTTGACATCAAGGCGGCGGCGCGCGCGGTCAGGGTGCCGTGGCTGCTGATCCACGGGGCGGACGATGAGACCGTGCCGCTCAGCGAAGCACAGGAGCTGCTTGAAGCCGCTGCCGACAGCGAACACGTCCGGATGCTCACACTTGAGGGCACAGGCCACACATTCGGCGCCGGCCATCCGTTCGCGGGCCCGACCCCGGAACTTGAGCGTGCGGTGTCAGCCGCGGCGGCGCATTTCAAGCGCACGCTTTAGGAGTTCCGCGCTTCGAGTTCGCGGGTTCAGGTACGGCCTTTCCTATGAATCACCCCTCGACCTCCGAACTTGGAACTCGGAACTCGGGACTGTTTATTGCACAATATGCCCTTGTGATGCTTCGTTGTGGAACTAGTCTCTCCGCCCTGTCACATTGCGAACTGCCATGATTCGGTTCTCGTACGATCCGCCCAAAGACGCCGGCAATGCCTTCGAGCACTACTCGCTTGAGGGCGACAACGAGCGCGGCTACGTGCTGCTGGCGTGGACCACCACGCCGGGCGAAGACGGCGAGCCGCGCATGATGCAGGCGTGGTTTGAGACCTTGGGCGAGGCGCTGAACCACTGCGTCTCTGAGCACTGCATTCTGCGCGAAGACTGGCACGCGCCCACCGTTGCCCCGCCAGTCGGGAAATTTGAACGCACCGACCGCGGCCGCCGCAAAGGCGTCAGCAACGTGCTGAACGAAGACAACGTCAAGAACCGCGAAGACAAGAAGAAGTAACCCACTGCGCTGTCCCCCGGTTCAATGCCGCGCCTCGCCGATGTATCTAGTCGGCATGACCGCGAACCCCTGGTTGCTGTCCATCCATGTCATCTCGCTGATTGTCTGGATCGGCAACCTGCTGGCCCTTTCCGGCCTGATGGCCTTTGCCGCGCGCCAGGAGGCGCCGCACACCCTGTTTGCGTTCGCGAGTCGCGGATACCGCACAGCCGTCATGCCGGCTGGCGCGCTTGCGATTCTGACCGGCCTGCTGATGCTGCATGGCGTAGGCTCGACCAACTTCGCGAGTGTCGGCGAAGCGATTCGCCACCACCTGTTTCCGCGCACGCCGCAGGCCGAGCCCTCGTTCTGGTACGTCACGTTTCACGTCAAGCTGGTCGCGGTGACGGTGCTGTTCCTGGCGGACTTGTGGCTTGGCATCAGCATTGGCCGCATGGCCCGGGGACGCAACGCCCCGGCGTGGCCGCTGGGGCCGTTGCTGGCGCTGACCTGCGTGCTGGTGGCGATGACCACCACCTGGCTGCTGCTTTCGTCGCTGGGCATGCCGCAGGGGCGGCAGGTCGGGTTTGCGCTGGGGTTTGCGCTGGCTGTACCGGCCTTCTGGTACGGGCGGCGCATGCACAGCCCGGCGCGCTTTGACCTGGCGGGCGTGCTGATCGGCGCGCTGGCGCTGCTGATTGTAGTGCTTGTGGTGGCTAAGCCGCTGGCTTACGGCGCGCCGCTGTAGTATGGATGCACAGGTGGCGCTGGGTGTCGGGCAGGCCGGGCACGGCAAACGGGACAACGGCCCACTCGCGCTGGGCGGGCAGGCATGCGGCGATCTCGGCGTCAATTGTTTCGCGGCGACCCTTCCATGCCAGCAGGCGGCAACCGGGGGCCCGCATGCGCGAGGTACCCGAAAGCAGCTTCTCAAGGCTGCCATAGGCTGAGCTGACGATCTGGACAAACTTGCGGGTCACGGTGTTCACGTCGGCGTGCAGCACATCAACCTGCGGCGCAAATCGCTCGCAGGCGGCCTTCAAAAACTCGCACTTCTTGCGCTTACTTTCTATCAACGCGACCTTGGGCATGCCCAGCGCAATTGCCAGCGGCAAGCCCGGCATGCCGCCGCCCGTGCCGACATCGGCGGTGGATGAAAGCGGCAGCACATGCTTGTGCGGCGCCAGCGAGTTCAACAGGTTGTTAATCACCGATTCGCGCTCGTCGCGATAGCCCGTCAGGTTGAACTGCGCGTTCGTTTCCAGCAGGAAGTCATGATACCCGATCAGGCGTTCCACGCGGTCTTGAGGCACGGCCAGGCCGATCTCAGCCAGCCCTGCCACCAGCAGTTGTCGGTTCTCGTCGCGCATGGCAGGACGATACGTTGCCGTCGCCGCCGCGAGTAGTGGCGCGCGCGGCGGCTAATACTCGCGGCGGAAGACAAGGGCGGCTTCCGGGCCGGGCAGGTCGCGCATCTCAAGCAGTGAAAAGTCCAGCGCCGCCAGCGTCTGCTCAAACTGCCGGGCGTCCCAGCGGACGCGATAGATGGGCCCATCGGGCGTGTCTTCAAAGCCCTCGTCGTCGCCCAGCGGCAGGCGCACGTACAGCAGGCCGCCCGGGCGCAGCGCGCCATGGACAGACGCCATTGCCGTCGATACGTCCTTGCGCGGGACATGTGAGAACACGCTTTCCGTCCACGCGCCGTCAAAGGCGTTGGTGTCAACCGGCAGCGCGCGCGCGTCGCCGACAAGGAACTCGCCTTGCGGGTACAGGCGCCGCGCAAGCTCAATCACTGTTTCTACGCCATCTACACCGACTGCCCGTCCGCCGGCGCGGTCAACCTGCATGCAACGCAGCGCGAGGTTTCCGCCCAGCACAACCACGGTCGGCAAGGGCCGCCCCGTGCGCATCAGAAAGGACTCAACTGCCGCCATGTCAGCCTGCGGGTCCAGCGGCTGCAAAGCAGCGGCCAGCCGCGCCCGGGCGATGCGGCCATATGTTGCAAGGGTCTCGGCAATGATGTCCGGCATGGCGCATGGATTATCACCCATGCGCCATGCGGCAAGTTAAGATTGCGAGGGCGCGGCGTCGTAGGCGCCAAAGTAATCGCGCAGGAACGATTTGGCGCGCGACAGCCGGGACATGACCGTGCCCACGGGCACGCTCAGCACGCCGGCAATGTCTTTGTAGCTCTTTTCGGCAACCACGTTCATCAGCAGCACGTCGCGATAGCGGTGATCCATCTCGCCAAGGCCGCGGCGCAGCTCGGCGGGCAGGCTGTCCATGAACGCCGGGTCGTGCAGGATCTGCTCGGGCGAAGCCTCCAGCAGGTCAGGCCGAACGTCGTAATGCGCGCGGTCATGGACCGTTTCTTCAATGCCGTTGATCGTCGCGCCGTCCGGGCGCTTGGTGCGGCGCCGGTACTGCGAGATGTACAGATTGAACTGCAGGCGGGTCAGCCAGGCCTTGAGGTTGGTGCCGGGCTGATACAGGTGCCACTTGCGCAGCCCCAGGGTGTAGGTGTCCTGAACCAGATCCTCGGCGTCGTTCTGGTTGCGCGTGAGTTTGATCGCCTTGCCATACAGGTAGTTCATCAGTGGGATGGCAGCGCGCTCGAAATCGCTCTGTGTGTCGCAAGCTTCGTGTCTGATATCACTGATCATGGCTCGCTCCCTTCGTATAGGCATCGGTCGCTTGTGACCAACCGTCCGGTTAGTTGCTTTATACGACCTTTGCATGCCAAGTCACAGTGATTTCTGACTAATTTGTAAAAAATTTTTGACCGATCGGTCATTCTGGACTTCTGTCAATTCAATGAACATCGAACGACTTTGGGCACTTTATTGGACATGCACATCCTGTGATCACAGCCATGGCTTGGCGCACCGCCCGAAAAACTCCGGCTGATCCCTTGCGGCGGGAGCGTTCTTTCATTGCTACATTGCCGCTTTCGGACCACAGGAACTGATCATGCGCAACGCCGTCATCTGCGAAGCTCTACGCACGCCCACCGGAAAGTTTCAGGGCACACTCGCATCGTTCGAAGCACCCAAGCTTGGCGCCCACGTCATTGCCGCGCTGGTCAAGCGCAGCGGCATTGACCCCGCCCGCATTGACGAAGTCATCATGGGCAACGTGCTGCAAGCCGGCCTAGGCCAGAACCCCGCCCGCCAAGCCGCCATCTTCGGCGGCTTGCCCGACAGGATTCCAGCCATGACCATCAACAAGGTTTGCGGCAGCGGCCTCAAGTCCGTGGTACTGGCTGCCCAGGCGATTCGCGCCGGTGACGCCGACTGCATTGTCGCGGGCGGCTTCGAAAGCATGAGTAATGCGTTGTACGCCCTGCCGCAGGCCCGCGCCGGCGCACGCCTTGGCCATGTGCAGATGCTGGACCTGATGATCCATGACGGCCTGTGGGACAAGTACAACGACTTTCACATGGGCATGACCGGCGAACTGGTCGCTGAAGAATACAAGGTAAGCCGCGCCGACCAGGACGAGTTCGCGTACCAGAGCCACATGAAGGCCGCCGCAGCGATCAAGTCCGGTGCCTTTAAGTCCGAAATCGCGCCGCTTGAGATCAAGGGCAAGAAGGGCGAAGTCACAGTGTTTGACACCGACGAAACCGTCCGCGCCGACAGCACGGTAGAGGCGCTGGGCAAACTGAAGCCCGCGTTCAAGAAGGACGGCACCGTCACCGCCGGCAACGCCCCCAGCGTCAACGACGGCGCCAGCGCCGTGCTGGTCTGCGCCGAAGACAAGGCCAAAGAGCTTGGCGTCAAGCCCCTCGCGCGCATCACCGGCTACGCCTCGGGCGGCGTTGAGCCCAAGTGGGTCATGATGGCGCCGCTGGAAGCCGTGAAAAACCTCGAAAAGAAGACCGGCGTGAACGCAGGCGCGTACGACCTGGTGGAGTTCAATGAAGCGTTCAGCGTTGCCGCGGTCGCGCTGACCCGCACCCTGAAACTAGACCCGTCAAAGGTAAACGTCAACGGCGGCGCGGTCGCGCTGGGCCACGCCATCGGCAGCAGCGGCAGCCGGATCCTGACCACGCTGATCTACGCGCTCAAGGCCCGGAACCTGAAGAAGGGACTCGCCGGCCTGTGTCTGGGCGGCGGCAATGCCGTGGCTGTGAGCATTGAAGTGCTGTAATGCTGCGGGCACCCCGCGCGCATCAACACCCCCGCCAATTGGCGGGGGTGTTGCGTTGACGCTGCAACAACTCGGCTCTCTGGTGCGTTCTTGCCCGTACGCGATTGCCCGTTGGGCGAAAACCATGGCTGAAGGTGACCGCAAAACTCTAGTGTTCCGAACCAGCGCCGCTTTCACGGCCGCATGGCGTGATCTTGACGCAGCAATCGATCGTATCGCCGCAGAGAAAGAAGTTCTCACACGCTGCCGGAAGACTGAAGACGCAGGCAAGTCGGCCGCCGAAATGGCTCGGCTTTACCAGCAGCTCAGTGACCTGGTCCTGGATGAGCTTGAGCGCCACTGGGGACCGCAACTGCTTGAGGCAGACCCAACTGTTCCGGAATTCCCCGACGGATGGAACCTGCTGCTGCACGGCCGCATCCTGCGCATGGACTACCACGAGCGCGCGGCGTTCAGGGGCAGGTAAACAAAGCCCCCGGCTTGCGCCGGCGCTACTTTTTTGTCAGCGGCTCGAGTTAACGGTCTTCGAAGATCTCGCGCTCTTCGTACTCGATTTGCAGAAAGCGGCCGCGCACGAACGTGCGCCAGTCGTCGGGCACGTTCGGCAGGCGGCTGTCTTCCAGAAGCTTCGGGCCCCAGTGGCGCTCAAGCTCGTCGTAGATCAGGTCCTGGATGTCGCAACCCAGCTTGCTCACCAGCCGGGCGGCTTCTTCGGCGCCCTTGGGGTCGCCGCCGCGGATGCACGCCTCTTTGCGGGCCATCAGCGAGTCGTACTCGCTGTCCATCGCCCGGAACTTGTCCAGAAAGCCCGGCGAAGTGCGCACAATGAAGTTGACCTTGTCTCCAGCCGCCATGGTTGCCTCCGCTTTTCAACGTAGCCACGCGCGCATTTGTTTCAAGTCGTAGCATCGGCCTCCGGCCGATGTCGTTACATCGCCGTCCCGGCGATGGCCAAGGCCGGGGCGGCATTGGCGACACGCCTGTGCTATCGCACCTTCCACGGCTCGCCGTCGAACTTGCCGCGGCCTTGCGGCATCGGCACGCCCAGCCAGTCTATCGCCGTCAACCCAGCATCCCACAGCCGATATGCCGGCGCGTCCAGCTTGCGATTGCTGAACACCACGCCCGGCACCAGCTTCGGGTCAAAGCTGCAATGGTCGCCCGACCAGTTCTTGAGGTTATCGAAAACCACGGGCTCGCTCGCGCCGCCAAGGCTGGTCTGCCAGCTTACGCGGTAGCCCCATGCGTAGCCCAGTTGCAGGTCGCCGGCTTCGCCCAGCCGGTCGCCTTCCCAGATTTGTTCGCGCTTCCATACGCCCGAAAACACCGGCGCAAAGCCGTGGGCTTCGTCGTCGCGCAGGTTTTTCAGCTTGCCGATGATTTCGTCTTTCAGGGCTTCCGCCTCGGACTCTTCGACAATGCCCTCAGGCTCGCGGCCTTTCAGGTTGATGTAAATCTGGTTCAAGCCAAGGGCGTACGCGCGGGTCTTGCTCCAGTCGTAGGGGTCGTAGTAGCCGCCTTTGGTGTTGAACATGCCGTCCATGCCGACCTGCCCCGTCTCGCGCTTCAGCACAAGGTAGCCGTTGTCAGCAAGCCAGCGGTTGACGTTGACCGCGCGATAAAACGGCGCAAAGCCGTGGTCGCTGCACACGATCAGCAGTGCGCCCACGGGCAACTTTGCAAGCACTTCGCCAACCAGCTTGTCGTAGCGCACATAGAAGTCGCGAATGGCTGTGCGCCAGTGGGCGGGCGCGGTCGGGTCGTGGTTGGGGTGCGCGGTGTCCATGTGCCGCCACATCATGTGGCACACGCGGTCCACCTCGTAGGTGAATGCCACCAGCAGGTCCCAGTCAGCGGGTGTATCCAGCAGGCCCAGTATCTGCGCGCGCTTTTCGTCAAAGCTTTGCACGCAGGTCTCGAGAAATGTTTCGTCCTCGATGATGCCGTCGTTCAGCGCGCTGGTGGCTTCGGCCCAGCCCATGGTCTGGTACATGCCGAACTCGCGGGCAAGCCACGGCGCAAACGTCAGCGGCTCGCTGATGGCAAAGCGGTTGTTCGGCTCCAACGGGTCAAACTGCACCGGCGTGGCGTACAGCCGCATCTGTTGCGGGCCAGCCAGCAGCTTGAAGCTGACCGTACCGTGCAGCCTGGCCACGCCGCCAAGGTCGTACACGACGCGAATGTGGCGCTTCCATTCCCCCACCGCCAGCTCATGGGTTGCGCCTTCAACGGCGACGCGTTGTTCAAGGTCAATGCGCGCGCCCCTTTCGGTGCGCGTGACCGTAAACGGCAGTTCCATGCGCGGCATGCGCTCAAGCCTGCCCTCTTCCCACTCTTTCCAGCGCGGGGTGTTGAACTTGTCGGGCGGGCCCAGCAGCTTTGCGCGCGCGACATCGTCTTTGAACTCAAGGCGCTCGACGCGGCCCGACATCTCGGTAATGCCGCCCGCGAGCTCGTGGTGCGGCTCGGTAAACAGCGTGTACGTGTGGTATGTGCCCATGGCGTCGGGCGTGGCCAGCCCCGTGGTGGTACGCGTGAACTCAAGGTCTTCGCGGGCGGGCCAGTTTACCGGCGCGCCGATCACGCGCGCGCGCAGGCCGTGCTGATCGGCCATCTTCCAGAAGGTCGTGCCGCCGCGGGCGCTGACGGGCGCCGGCAAAGTCTCCGGTATCCATGAAAGCGCCATGTACGCGCCGACGACCAGCACCAGCGCCGGGAAGATAAACGTGCCGGGCTTGAGCTTGTTGCGAAACACAAAGTACCCGAAGGCCGCCGCGCACACGCCCATCGCCGCCAGCGCCCCCAGCGCGTGGCCCAGCGACTCGACCACGCCCGGCACCGGCGTCAGCAGCACCATGATGATCACGCACAGGCCCGCAAAGACGTTGCTGACCTCACGCCCGCGCAGCACCAGTTGCAGCACCTTGCCCAGCACCAGCCCAGCCGCGAACAACAGCCCGCCCGCGATCAGCGCCAGCCCCACGCGCCCCGGCGTGCGGCCGGGAAGCAGCGGCTGCTCGTTCACGTCCGCCAGCGCAATCTCGGGGTCATAGGTGCCCTGCTTGCGGCGTAGAAAACCGAAAATGCCGGTCTTGCCCGGGTTCAGGCCCGTGACCATCGTGGACCATGCCGTGGGCGACATGGGCGGATAGCTGGTTTCAAGGGCGGAGTAATGGCCCTGCTCAGCCAGCTTTTGCAGATTTGGCAGGTGGCCCTCCGCCATGTACTGCTCCATCAGCCGTTGATCCAGCGCGTCGATGCCCAGCACGACGGCCTTGGGCTTATCTTCGGCTGCAAGCGGCGCCGATGCGACGGCAAGAATCAGCAGAATGCAAACGTTGCGCATGCGGCTTGGAATCATTACAACAGGCGGGGTCCGGGGCTTGCTCACAACGCTATCACGAAGCAGGAAGCATGTCAGCACCAGAACAACCGACGATCACCAGCGCTTACCGCTCGGTCGGTGTGACCTTCCAGTCGCTGGTGTGTAACAGCGACGTGTTTCGCAAGACGCTGTCGCTTGCGGCCAGCGCCGCCACCAAGGACGTGGCCATATTGCTGCTGGGCGAGACCGGCACCGGCAAGAACCTGATTGCCCAGGCGATTCACAACGCCAGCCGCCGCCGCGAAAAGCCCTTTGTCAGCGTGAATTGCAGCGCCATCCCCGACACGCTGCTTGAGGCTGAATTGTTCGGCAGCGAAAAGGGCGCCTACACCAGCGCCGACAAGCTGCGCAAGGGCAAGTTTGAGCTGGCCCACGGCGGCACGCTGTTTCTGGACGAAATCGGCGACATGAGCCCGGTGGCACAGGCCAAAGTGCTGCGCGCCTTTGAATACAAGCAGTTCGAGCGCGTGGGCGGCGAAGAGACCCTGCACGCCGACGTGCGCATCATTGCCGCCACCAACCGCCCGCTGGAGCAACTGCTTGGCGGCGGGCGCTTTCGCGAAGACCTGTTTTACCGCATGAACGAGTTCACGATCGAGGTGCCGCCGCTGCGCGCGCGCCGCGAAGAAATTGAGCCGCTGGTGCAGGCCTTTATCCGCGAATGCAACGAACGCTTCGGCACGCGCATCCGCGGTGTGGACGCGCCCGCGCTGATACGCCTGAAGGCGCACCCCTGGCCCGGCAATGTGCGCGAGCTACGCGCCGTCATCAAGCGCGCCTGCGTGTCGGCGGGCGGCGAAACGATCCGCGCCGAAGACCTGCGCCTTTCGCCCACACCAACCAGCAGCGACGAGATTGTGCCCGTGGGCAGCGACGCGACACTGGCCGGCGTGGAAGCCCGGCACATCGAAAAAGTGCTGAACCAGACCGGCTGGAACAAGAAAGAAACCAGCAACCTGCTGGGCATAAGCCGCCCCACGCTGGACCGCAAAATCAGCGAGTACAATTTGAGAAAGCCGTCGTAGCAGAGCGCGAGATCGCAGACGTTTCGCGCACGATGAAACCGCGGGCCGGAGGCCTGCGCTCCTAGAACCCCGTGGGGCTGCTGAAGCGGAAGCGTTTGAGCTTGATGGCCGGCACGACGAAATTACCGCCGAACAACGCGCCGCCAGAGGCGTGCGCTTCGTTGCCGATGGCTTCGATCTCGGCGAATGCGCTCAGCAGGCTTTGCGTGAAGCGCATGTTTTTCACCGCGTGCTTCAGCTTGCCGTCCTCGATCAGAAACGTGCCCGCGCGCGTCATGCCCGTGATGCTCACGTCCTGCTGGTTCACGACGTTCGTGTAATGCAGCTTCGTGATCAGCAAACCGCGCGGCGTGTTCGCGATCATCTGCTCAAGAGTCTGGTCGCCGGTCTGCACCACCAGGCTGCCCGGCGTGGCGCCGCGCGCATCGGGCTGCTGGTTGGCGTGGCCGGTGTTGCGCTGCCCGCACAGGGCCGCGCTGCGCCGGTCGTGGCACAGGGCTTTGAATGTGCCCTTTTCAACCAGCGTCACGCGCTGCGTCGGCGTGCCTTCCATGTCAAAGGGCGTGCCGCCAAGCTCGGGGTGGTACGGGTCTTCGACCAGCGTGAACCTTTCGTCCAGCAGCTTCTGGCCCAGCTCGCCCTTGTGAAAGCTGCGGCCTTCCGCAAACGCAAGGCCGTTGGCCGTCAGCCAGCCGAAAAACAGCATCAGCTCAGCCACCGCCGCGGGCTCAAAGACCACGGTGTATTCGCCGGGTTCAATGGCTTGCGGGTTGCGGCCGGTCTCAACCTTTCGGGCGGCGATTGCGCCGACCTTGGCTGGATCAAGCTTGTTCACGTCCAGCGCAAATGCCTCTGACCAGCCCTCGATGCTGCCGTTGTCCATGAAGGCCGAGATGCTGAACTCGGCTTTGCTGCCGGCTTTGTACGCGAACAAGCCACGATTGCTGCCGTAGGCCACGGCGCCTTCGTCGGTGTCGAAGATGCCGGCGCCCTCAATGCCGCGCTTGTCGTAGTCGCGCAGCACGGCGCCAATTTTTTCGGCGCGCTGGGCGGGCGTGAACTTGCTGGTGCTTTCAAACCACGCGTTGACGGCCTGGTACTCGGGCTGCTTGTCCAGCAGCGGCAGCATCTCTTTGTCTTCGGCGGCGACGCGGGCCACGGCCAGCGCGCTTTGGGCGCAGCGTTTAAGGCTTTCGTCGTCAAACTGGTTGACCGTGGCGATGCCCTGCCGTTTGCCATTGATGACGCGCAGGCGCAGGGATTCATTGGTAAGCCCCACGTTCTGGGTGATTACGTTGTTCGAAAAGCGCGTGCTGTTGGTGCTGGACGAATGCAGGATCACTTCCACCTGCTCAGCATCGGCAAACTTGATGGCCTTTGCGATCAACGCCTGCGCCTGTTCACGGTTCAGCATTTCTACTCCGGTTGGTAAACGGACTTCTCGAATCCGGCAAACCCGCCTTCACCTTTGCAGGATGAATCGGCGACGTCGCCAAAACCACCAAAAACCTTGAACCCTTTGGCCGCAACCACGGTATTACATACGAGGGCGCGCCTTTGGTCTCCGCAGTTGACATTAGCACTTCCGCCGCAAGCATGGCGCCTATGGCCCACGGCAAAGATGCGGAATTGGCCCTGATCGCCGCTGCCCGCGACGGTGACACCGACGCGTTTTCGCAGCTTGTGGCCGCCAACCAGGACCGCATATTCGCCAGCGTGCTGCGCCAGGTCCGCGACGAGCACAAAGCCGCCGACATCACCCAGGAAGCCTTTATCCAGGCCTATCGTGCCCTGGACACTTACGAAGACCGGGCCCGCTTCAGTACATGGCTGTACCGCATTGCCATGAACCTGATTACCAGCCACTACCGGCACGAGCGCGCGCAAAAACGCGGCGGCGACAAGGGCAAAACCAGCCTGAACATTGAGGGTATGCCCGAGCCCGACGCCGGCGAACGCAGCCCCGACGAGCAGGTGGCCGCCGGCGACCTCGGCATGCAGGTGCGCGCCGCGATTGACGAGCTGGAAGACGAGTACAAGCAGGTCATCATCCTGCGCGACCTGCAGGACATGAGTTACGAAGAAATCGCCGAGCTGCTGGACATCCCGCCCGGCACGGTACGAAGCCGCCTGCACCGTGGCCGCGATCGCCTGAAGGAAAAGCTCGCACACTTGATGTAATTCGAGTTCGGTGTTCGGCGTTAGACTTGTAAACCGTTACACGGAGATCGCCATGGAACGTTTTGAGTACGCAACCCTGGAATGGCTGTGGGACGTCGGCGCCCTGCGCGCCGACCTGCCCGGCGGCCGCACAGAAAACGCCTCCGGCAACTATGCCGCAGTGGTTGACATGCTGACCAAGCTGGGCCGCGACGGCTGGGAAGTGGCGACCTGCGTAGCCGCAGCCAACTGGCTGTTCTGGACACTGAAACGCAAAGCGCGATAGACACTCCAAGGCGTCATACAACCCATGGACAAAGTAAACCTGAAACAGAAGTTCGGACTGATCCTGCAACCGTGGTCGCCCGCGATCGTCGGCGAACTCAACGGCCAATACGTGAAACTGGCCAAGTTCGAGGGCGAGTACGTCTGGCACGCCCACGAGCACGAAGACGAGCTGTTTTACGTGGTCAGCGGCAAACTCAACATTGAGTTGCGCGACCGCACGATTGAGCTTGCACCCGGCGAGTTCTTTGTCGTCCGGCGCGGCGTTGAGCATAAGCCCGTTGCCCTGCCCAATGCCGACGTGCTGCTGTTTGAGCCCGCCGGCACTATCAACACCGGCAACGCCGCCCCCAACCAGTACACCCGCAAACCGCAAGACCTCGACCGGCTTTGAAAACAGGAGCCCGGAGCGCAAGCGACGGGTAAGCACAAGGCATTGGCCGATCCCTTCGAGCACTGGATGGAAAGCTCATTCGCGCGCTGGACGCGCGAGCTTACGCACGCCGAAATCGCGCGGGCACTCAAGGCCCTTACCCGCGACTATGTGCAGCGGCGCAGCCGCCTGCGCGGCGAAGCCTTGACCGGCAAGGGCAAGCAGGCCGCCTTTGCCCTGTACTACGGGCCGCGCCACTTTGTGATCACCCGTGAGGTTCTGGCCGCGCTGGATGCGCCGACACCGGCGACAATCATTGACCTCGGTTGCGGCACCGGCGTGGCGGGCGCGGCGTGGGCCCTGCGCGGCGGCGGCAGTGTTGTCGGCGTAGATCTTGACGCAAACGTGCTGGCGCAAGCCGTGCACACCTGGCGCGAAACGGGCGTGCGCGGCGGCGGCGTGCGCGCGCACATTGCAAAGTATCGCTGGCCCAAGCCGCCCGTGGGCATCGTCGCCGCGTTCACGATCAACGAGCTCGACGAGGCAGATCGTGAAAAACTGTGGCGCGAACTCGAGCGACAGGTGCAGGGCGGCAGCCGCCTGCTGGTACTTGAGCCGCTGGCCACCCGCATCGCGCCCTGGTGGCAGGATTGGGCCGGGCGTGTGGCGGCGCTGGGCGGCCGCGCCGACGAGTGGCACTTTGACAACGAGCTGCCGGAGCGCGTGCACTTGCTGGGCAAGTCCGCCGGCCTGCGCCCCGAAAGGCTTGGGGCAAAGTCACTCTGGGCGTAGCATCGCCGTCCCGGCGATGTCGTACTCTCGGGCCGCCGGCCCATGCCATCGGCCGGAGGCCGATGGGTACTACATGCGCGGGACGCGCATGCTACTTCTTGAGGGCAGCGGCGCCGCCGACGATTTCGGCGATTTCCTGCGTGATCTGGGCCTGGCGCGCGCGGTTGAGTGTGCGGGTCAGGTACGTGATCATTTCCTGCGCGTTGTCGGTCGCGCTCTTCATGGCTGTGCGGCGCGCCACCTGCTCGCCGGCGTGGCTCATGACAAGCATGGTGTACATGCTTTGCGTGACATAGCGCGGAAGCAGGTCGTTCAGGATTTCTTTGGCGTCCGGGCTGAAAATGAAGTCCAGCACGCGGCCTGACTTCCCGCCCTTCGGCGGCTCAATCGGCAGCAGCTTCTTTACGGTTGGCGGCTGGCTGCCGACGCTTTGCCAGTGCGGATAGACCACCAGCACTTCGTCGATCTCGCCTTTCAGAAACGCTTCTACCAGCGGGTCGGTCACGCGGCGCGCGTCGGCAAAGCCGGGCTTGTCGCCCATGTCCACAATCGCGCGCGTGATTTCGTAACCCTGGAAGCGCAGGGTGGCCATGCCCTTCTTGCCCACGCAGTGCAGCCTCACGCCGCGGCCGCGCTCGGACTGGTTCTTGTGCTCAATCTTGGCCATCTTGATCAGGTTGGCGTTGAAGCCGCCGCACAAGCCGCGGTTGGCGGTCAGCACGACCAGCGCGACATTCTTGACTTCCGTGCGGCTTTGCAACAGCGGGTGGTCAACGCTGCCGCCGCCCGCGATCGCGCTGATGATTTCCTGCAACTTTGCCGCGTACGGGCCAGCCGCCTGCACGCGATCTTGCGCGCGCTTCATTTTGCTGGTGGCGACAAGCTCCATCGTCTTGGTGATCTTCTTGGTGCTGGTCACCGACTTGATGCGCTTGCGGATTTCCTTGGGCGATACAGCCACGGCTGCTCCTGTCCGGGGCGCGGAGTCTGTGTTTGGCGCGCATTTGGGTCAAGAGGGTGCAGGCCATTGATCATTGCACCGTGATCATCAATCATCGTCCCGATGCTGATCGGCCATGACAATGTTCGCAAATGGCTCGGGACTGCCATTGCCGGGGGCCGGGTATCCGGCGCGTACCTTTTCATGGGGCCCGACGGCATCGGCAAAGCCGGCGTTGCCCTTGAGTTTGCGGCCAGTCTGCGCTGCGAAACGGGCGGCTGGGCGTGCGGCGACTGCGGGCAGTGCCGGCGGGTGTTCAAGGGAGTGCACCCCAGCGTGCGCACGTTTGCCAAGCCCGCCGACAAGTCCGCGTTTCCCGTTGAGCTGGTGCGTGAAATCGTCGATGAAGCGGGCGTCAAGGCGCTTGAGCCGGGGCGGCGCGTCTTCATCGTCGCCGACGCTGACCGCTTCAATGAAAGCAGCGCCAACGCGTTTCTCAAAACGCTTGAAGAGCCGCCGCGCGACTTCACGTTTGTGCTGCTGGCGGGCAACGCCGCGCAGGTACTGCCCACTATCCTGTCGCGCTGCCAGGCCGTGCGCTTCGCGCCGCTGGACGAGCAGCAGATGAAGCAGGCCACGGAAGGCTGGGAGGGCCTGCCCGTGAACCCCGATGCCCGCGCGATCCTGACCCGCGCGGCACAGGGCAGCCCCGGCAACCTGCGCCGGATGGCCGACCGCAAAGTCATGGACACAGCGCGCGAATTCCTGAAGGCCGTGGCCGGCGACCCGTTTCACGCATCGGAAGTGCTGGCGGCATCCCTGACCGCAGACGAAAGCGAGGGCAAGCGCGACCAGTTGCGCGACGTGCTGGCGCTGCTGACGGCGGCTTTACGCGACCGCATGGCCGGCGCGCTGGCCGCCGACGTAAAGCCCCTGACCCGCGAGATCAGCGCCGAGCAACGCAGCCCCGACGCCATGGCGCAGGCGATTCTGCGCCTTGACGACCTGCGCGAGCGCATCGACGGCAACGCCAACCTGAAGCTGGCCTGCGACGCCATCGCACTGGGCTGGCCGGCTTGATTCAGACCCGGCGTTGCGGCTGACGAAATCGTTTCACTTGCTACCTTGGGCAAACCCCGATAAGCCTTGCGCCGCATGGTTGACGTTCGCGCGTTGCTGGTATGCCTGCTTGCCGCCGTTTGCGGTATAGCGCTGCACGCGCAGGACAAACCCCAGATCGAAATCGGCTTTGTCGTAGCCGAAGACCAGGAGACCTTCTGGGAAATCTGGCGCGAAGGCGACAACGGCCCGTGGGTGCTGGCCCTGCCCTACGCCGTGGAGATGACGTACATCGACTACACCGAGCCTGACGCGCTGGGCCGCAGGCAGGAGAAGAAACTGCGCCTGCTGGCTGACCGCGCGCTGCTGTGGTTTGAGCCCGAAGATGAAAAGGCCGACGTCAACGACCCGTTCATGGCGCTCAGCAAGGGCATCAAGAACCTTCAATTCTACGGGGAAGGCAACGTCTGGATGAAGTACAGCGTCGGGCGCGACTCCGTGACCGTGCGCTCTGACCTGATCTTTCTCGACTTCAGCAAGGGGCGCATTGTCCGTTACAACTCCAGGGGACAGGCCGATTTCGTCAACGGCATGCGGCTTTCAGGCCATGCCACCAACCCCAAGGTCCACAGCGAACTGCAGGGCGACGGCGAAGACGAGCTGTTGCCGATTCGGCCGGGCTTCGGAGTAGGCGACACCGGCACCGACACCGAAAGACCGGATGAAGGCGTCAGCGGCCCAGCCAGCGGCGACGCGGTGCCCACCCCGCGCGGCACGCCCAAGTCGTTGCCGCAGGAGCGGGGGCTGCGCCTGTTTGCGCGCGCCAAGTACCTGAAGATCGTAAGCCTGACCCAGTACGAGCAGGAAATCGAACTTGAAGACGGCAGCATCAGCTCAAGCAGCCTGGCCGTCGCCAGCTATTCCATTGCCAGCCAGTTCCTGACGCTGCGCCTTACCCGCCTGCGCAGCACCGCCTACATCACGCGGCCCAGCGTGCGCGTGCTGGACTTTCCGTTGTTCACGCTGCCCGTAATCGACTATGCATTTGACCTCGATTCCCAGCCGCCGATCCGGCAACTTGAGTTCTTTTCCAACCAGCGCTTCGGCCTTGGCATGCGGCTGTACATTGACGCAATTGCCAGCTACGACTTTCTTGTCGATCCCGACCCGCCGTTCAAGCCACTGCAACTGGGCCCGCAGATTGACCTGTTCACCAAGCGCGGGATGGCGCTTGGCCTGAACCTGGACTGGGGCACCGTTGATGCCTTCGGCACCTTCGGGCGCGCCACCCTGCGCAGCACCTACATCAGCGACGCCGGCGACGACCGCGACCGCGCCCGCGACCTTGGCTGGTTCCCGCTGGAAAAGCACGACCGCGGCCGAATCATGGGCGCCTACAGCCAGAACTTCGGGGCGGGCATCCAGCTGGACCACATGTTCAGCTATGAAAGCGACCGCAACTACCGCCGCGAGTTCTATGAGCCCGAGTACCGCAACGGCGACCCTAACACTACCTTTGCGATGCTGACCAAGCGCAACGGCGCGCTGAACTACTTTCTGTACATTGAGCCGCGGGTGCACCCCTGGCACAGCAAGACCGAGTACCTGCCCACGCTGGGCTTTGACGCGCAGCGCGCCGACGTCGGCGATTTCGGGTTGCAGCTTTCAAGCCACACCGAAGCAAGCATCGTGCGCTTTTCGCCGGGCGACCGTGACCAGCGCAACGTGACGTACAACCCGCGCGCCGACTCGGTGACGTGGTTCAACCTGCCCTTTGAGCTTGGGCCGCTTGCGATTGACCCGTACGCCGGCGCGCGCGTAACGGTGGCAAACCACTTTCTCAAAATCCCGGAAGGGTCAAAGCGGCCGGGGCTTGCGTCGGACGGCACCTACCCCGGCTTGCAGCGAGACCACGAAGAGCGCTGGGGCGTGCTGTACCGCATCATGCCGGTTGTCGGCGTGAACGTGCAGACCTTCTTTGTCGGGACATTCCCTGATGTGGACATCCCGGGACTTGGCATCCAGGGCCTTCGCCATGTGGTGGCGCCCTATGTGCGCTACTACAACGTGCCGTACAACAGCCTGGACGACGTGCCGGAACGCGCGTTCATACCGCTGGACCGCACCGACGTGGCGGACCGCATACACGAAATCCGCTTCGGGTTGCGCAACCGGCTGCAGACCCGCGAAGGCCGCGACGAAAAGCGGCGCACCGTGGACTACTTTGAAGTATTGGCCGAGATGGCGTTTTATCCCAACCGCCGGCGCGACAACAACGGGCGCTTTTTCAGCGACCTAGAACTGGCGGCGACATGGCGGCCCGCGCCCGGGTTTGCGCTTTCGGGCAACATGTTCCTGGACATTTACACGGGCTTTTTCCAGCGCGTGTCGGCGGACTTCCGCTTTGACATTCTCAGCTTCGGCAAGGCGCGGATGTACTACCGCTCGTTCAAAGACCGCCACCATATCGTCGGGGCCGAGTTTGAACTTACGCTTGGCCAGCTCAGCGCCTCGTACGGCATCAAGGTCAAGCAGGAGTTCGACCTGCGCACCCTGCGCCTGCGCGACACGCGCATCGAGATTCATCGCCAGGTCCTTGAGGCCCTGGACTTGGGATTCATGTTCCGGCGCGACGCCATTGACGGCAACATCGGCTTTCACTTCAGCCTGGGCCTTGCCTTCCGGGCGCCCCGCGGCAGCACCAGCCTGCTGCGCTGAACACTCCGCCTTGCCATTGCGCGGCGCGTTGCCAAACTCCGCGCCCGGAGGGTTGCATGAAACTCAGTGTCATCGGCGCGGGCCACGTCGGGCTTGTGACCGCCGCCTGCTTTGCCGAAAAAGGCCACGAAATCCTGGTCGCCGAGCACAACGTCGAACGCCTTGCCGGTCTTAACCGCGGCGAAATCTGGTTCTATGAGCCCGGCCTCAAGGAACTGCTGCACAAGCACGTCGCCGCAAAGCGCGTGCGCTTTACCTCAAAGACCGAAGAAGCCGTGGACTTCGGGCAGGCCATCTTTATCTGCGTGCACACCCCGCCCGACCCGCAGGGTCGCCCGGACATGACCTACGTCGAGGCCGTGGCGCGCACGATTGCCGAAAACCTGAAGGACTACCGGCTGGTCGTCGAGAAGAGCACCGTGCCGATCAAGACCGCCGAGCGCATCAAGCGCACGATCGGGCGTTACGTTAAAGGTGACGTCCACTTTGACGTAGCAAGCAACCCTGAATTCCTGCGCGAAGGCAGCGCCGTCGAGGACACCCTCAAGCCTGACCGCGTCGTGTGCGGCGTGGACAGCGCCAAGGCCGAAAGCCTGATGCGCGAGGTTTACAAGGGCTTCGATTGCCCGATCGTCGTCACCAGCGTCGGCAGCAGCGAGCTGATCAAGCACGCCAGCAACAGCTTTCTGGCCCTCAAGATCACGTTTGCCAACTGGCTGGCCCGCCTGTGTGAAGCCAGCGGCGCAGATGTAGAGCAGGTTGTGCACGGCATGGGGCTGGACCACCGCATCAGCCACCACTTTTTGGGCGCGGGCATCGGCTACGGCGGAAGCTGCTTTCCCAAGGATGTCGATGCGCTGGCGCACATCAGTGAAGAACTGGGCGTGGCCGCGCCGATCATCCGCGTCATCAGTGAAACCAACAAGAGCCAGCTTGAGCGCTTTTACGCGACCATTGAGCGCGAACTGTGGGTATTGAACGAAAAGACCTTGGCGATCTGGGGCCTTGCCTTCAAACCCAACACCGACGACCTGCGCGAGGCGCCGGCGCTGCGCCTGATCGACATGCTGAAAAAGGCGGGCGCGAAGCTGCGCGTGCACGACCCGGTGGCCATGCCCAACACGCGCAAGGTGCACCCGGACCTGTACTACGCCAACGACCCGATTGACGCCTGCAACGGGGCCGATGCGCTGATCGTGTGTACGGAATGGGCGCCATACAAGCAGGCCGATCTGGCCAAGGTCAAAGCCACGCTGAAGGTGCCGATGATTTTCGACGGGCGCAACTGCATCGACCGCAAACGGGCCGGCGAGCTGGGTATGACCCTGTTCGGCATCGGCAAGGCGCCGATCAAGCCGGGCGAATGAGTTTCGATCGGATGCACAGTTACTGACCGCTGCAATAGACATGAAGCAGCCACGGAGTTCACGGAGAAAGGAAACAGGACGAACAGGATGCGGAGCCCAATCCTGTCTATCCTGTTGCTGTTCTCAGTGAAACTCGGTGTTACTCCGTGGCTGCTTTTCGATGTTTCGCCGTTGAATCAATTGGCGACAAACGGCGCCGGGCAGTTCCATTCCATAATCTAGAATCCAGAATCCTCAGTCATGCTCATCCTTGGCATTGAAACTTCTTGTGATGACACCGGCGTGGCGCTGGTGGAAGACGGCTTTAAGATCCGCGCCGGCGCGCGTTCAAGCCAGGAAAAGCTGCACGCCCAGTATGGCGGCATCGTGCCTGAGGCCGCGTGCCGCGTGCACCTTGAGACGCTGCTGCCGCTGCTGGAAAAAGTTCGCACGCAGGCCGGCATTGAACTGCACGACATTGACGCTATTGCCGCCACCAACCAGCCGGGCCTGGTCGGCAGTTTGTATGTGGGCTTTTCGGCGGCCAAGGCGCTGGCGTGGTCGCTGGGCAAGCCGCTTGTCGCCGTCGATCACATTGAAGCGCACATCTACGCCGCCCACATGGCCGAAAAAGACCTGAGCTACCCGCACGTCAGCGTGGTTGTCAGCGGCGGCCACACCGACATTTTTTTCTCGACCGGGCCCACGGAACACAAGTTGATCACCCGCACGCTCGATGACGCCGCGGGCGAGTGCTTTGACAAGGTCGCCGCGCTGCTTGGCATCGGCTACCCCGGCGGGCCGGCGATCCAGATGACGAGCCTTGGCGGCAACCGCGACGCCATACAGTTCCCGCGCGGCGAAGGCGGGCCCGAAGGGTTGCAGCTCAGTTTCAGCGGGCTGAAAACCGCTGTGCTGAACGACCTGCGCAAGCGCGGGTTTGTGTTTCAGGCGGAGAAGAACTCCGGCCGCATGATTTCGGCACGGGCGCCGGAAACGCCGGTGCCGAAGTCCGAGACGCGCACGCTGTCGGTGCGGTTGCCGCTGGCGGACATCGCCGCAAGCTTTCAGGAAGCGGCGGTGGACATCCTGATCCGCGCCACACTGGCGGCCACACGAAAGACACGCTGCAAAAGCGTGGTGCTGGCGGGCGGTGTCGCAGCCAACAAAAGGCTGCGCGAGAAAATGGCTGAGGCCTGCAAGGCGCAACGCAACACGCGCTTTTGCGCGGCGCCGCTGAACCTGTGCACTGACAACGCCGAGATGATCGCCGGTTTGGGCTTTCACAAGCTGCTGTCGGGCCAGACGGCGACACTCGAAACGGACGTGCTGCCAAACAAGGACGAAAAGAAAGCCCGCGAAGAAGTGCCGGCCGCATAGCGTGCCGCGGCCGCGCGCAAACAGCGGCAAGGGCTGTCCACAGATTCACACAGACGGACGCGGATACTGCAAAGAACGGCATACCCTTGTGTCGTTGCGCTCGTGGCGTCGTCGCGTGTTGCAGTTCAGCGACTGGCACGGGGCGATCACAGACTTCATCGAGCGCTTGTGTTTCGGTGCGGTTCTCTGCGCTCTTTGTGGCCTCTGTGCGCGACAGCTGTTAAGCAGTGTCTGAAGCTGTTACTGCGCAGGCAGAACTATGGCCATCCAGCGCTACAACCCCAGCCACATCCAATCCACGACGTTTGCGCTGGTCGGCCTTAACGTGGCAATCGCCATCGCCGACATCTCAACCGGCGGACTGCTTGAGCGTTACGGCTGGGCGCGCGGCATTGACGTGCAGTACGGCGAATACTGGCGCATCTTCACCAGCGGTTGGGTGCACGCCAGCATCATGCACATCGCGTTCAACGCCTATGGGATTTATGTGCTCGGCACGATCACGGAGCGGCTGTATGGCGTGAAGCCGCTGCTGGTGATCTACATGGCCGCGTTGCTGGGCGGCAGCGGGCTGTCGATGGTGTTTTACGATCCCAACATCCCGACACTGGGGGCGTCCGGGGCAGCCTACGGCCTGTTCGGCGCTGTGCTTGGCTTCTTCTATGTGCGCACCGGCAGCATCAAGGGAATCATGCAGGTGCCGATGGGACGGCAGTTGCTGCTGTGGCTGGGCATTGGCGTGTTCATCAGTTTGCAGCCGGGCATCAGCTTTCTTGGCCACCTTGGCGGGTTTGTGCCCGGTGTGTTCTTGGGAGTGTTCTTTGAAAAGCTCTACATGCGGCACGTGGACGTCTGGTACTGGGTTGGGCTCGGCCTTGTCGCGGCGATGATCGCGGGCGCGTGCGTGTACGGCAGCTTCCCGTACAATCGCGCAAGCTGGCATGCGGTGCAGGCATTGCGAGCCTATGAACAGGGCGACCTGGCACGCGGAGATGAGTACCTTGCCAACGCCCGCAGGCGCAGCATGCGCAACGACGGGACACAGAAACTGATGACGCACCTTAATGCCTGGCGCGCGGGCCACGCCGAGGCGCCAGAAAGGTTCAACCTGTCCGTGTTGCGCCTGCCGCTGACGCACCCGCGCGGCGTGACCTTCAAGGGCGAGCATATGCCGGACTTGCCGTTCACGTTTCTCAAAGGCCCCGGCTCGGCGGAGCCGCTTGAATCATCCGGCGACGCACCCTAGAACACCGCCATGGCCACCAACCGTGAAGCCTTTGACGAAGCGCGCGGCCTGATTGCCGGCGGCGTGAACAGCCCCGTGCGTGCCTTCAAGGCAGTGGGCGACACGCCCGTCTTCTTCGCATCAGGCTACGGCAGCAAGGTCACCGACATCGAAGGCCGCGAGTACGTCGATTACGTGGGCTCATGGGGCCCACTGATTCTCGGCCACGCCCCCGAGCCCGTGATCAACGCCATCGCCCGCGCCGCCAAGGCCGGCACCACCTTCGGCGCCCCCACCGTCAGCGAAACCGCGCTCGCGCGACTGATCGTTGACGCCGTACCGGGCATTGAGCGCGTGCGCCTTACCAGCAGCGGCACGGAAGCTTCCATGGGCGCGTTGCGCCTCGCGCGTGGCTTTACCGGCCGCAACCTGGTCGTAAAGTTTGCCGGCTGTTACCACGGCCACGTCGATAGCCTGCTGGTCAACGCCGGCAGCGGCGCCCTGACACTGGGCAACCCCGACAGCGCGGGCGTCAGCCATGAAGTAGCGAGTGAAACGATCGTGCTGCCCTTCAACGACGTAGGCGCCATGGAGCATGCTTTCCAGAAATTCGGCGACCGCATCGCGGCCACAATCCTTGAGCCCATTGCCGGCAACATGGGCGTGGTCATGCCCGTGCGCGGCTACCTTGAAAGTGTGGCGGCCATTACAAGCGAAGCCGGCGCCCTGTTCATCATGGACGAGGTAATGACCGGCTTTCGCGTCGCGTGGGGCGGCGCGCAACGCCTGCTGGACCTGCAGCCGGACCTTACCGTGCTGGGCAAAATTGTCGGCGGCGGCATGCCGCTGGCCGCGTTCGGCGGCCGCGCCGACATCATGGCAAAGCTCGCGCCCGATGGGCCGGTCTATCAGGCCGGCACACTTTCCGGCAACCCCGTTGCGGTGGCCGCAGGCATCGCGACGCTGACGCAGCTTCGCAACAACCCCGCCATTTATCGACGCCTTGAGGTCATGGCAGCCCGGCTGGAACACGGTCTGCGCAGCGCCGCCGGGCGCTGCGAAGTGCCCGTGTACATCGCCCGCTGCGGCAGCATGCTGACGCTGTTTTTCCAGGAAGGCCCGGTCCGCAACCTTGAAGACGCCAAGCGCAGCGACACCAGGCGCTTTGCCCTGTTCCACAAGCAGATGCTTGAACAGTGCCACTACCTGCCGCCCAGCCAGTTTGAGGCGTGGTTCATCAGCAATGCGCACACCTTCAAGGACATAGACAGCACGGTCGATGCCGCCGAGCGCGCGTTTGCGGGCCTGTAGGCTCGATTCCGTCAAGGCCCGATTCAGGCTACAATACCACGATGACCTCCGTGGCGCTGATCCCGTTTTCGACGCGCCTTGAACAGGACCAGGCCGCGCATATCGCGCGCGGTCTTACGCTTGAACTTTCCGACTGGCTGAAGGCCCGCGGCGCGGACCCGATGGTGCTGACCAGCGCCCAGACCGACGAAGACGGCGCTTGGCGGCGGCTGGTCAGTTTCGCCGACGAGCTGTCCGCCGAAACAGTCACCGAGTTCGTGACCGGGCTAGCCCGCGACGGCGAAAACGTCAGCGGCGATTTCAAGGTTGCTGTCAGCGGGCTGATTGAGGCACTGGGCGCCGAGCCCAGCCTCGACCGCGGCCTTGCCGTCACCGTCAGCGTCACCGACCTGGGCGGGGCCTTCAGCCGCGGGCGCTTCACAGCCGAAGCCACCCAGACCACTTTTCGTGAAGCCGTGCCCGCCCTGTTCCGGAAGGTGGCGGGTGCGCTGGGGCTTGAGGTCGCCAGCGAGTATGACCCGGGCACCAAGCACTTTCAGGTGTGGCTGAACCTGCTGGTCACGCGCGCGCTGATACTGGCCGCCGAAGTGGGCGCCGTGCCGCGCGACGCGACCGGGCTGTTTGAGCCTGCCCTGGAGGCCGCCAGCCTGGACCCCGCCTGCCAGCTGGTACGTGACCGGCTGGGCGAGTTGTGCCAGGTGCTGGTACTTGAGCGCGGCTTTGAAGCAAAGGATGCAGCCGGCGCCCTGGAAACCGTGATGCGCAAGGTCGGCCCGGACTGGAAAAGCCACCGCGTGCGCGGGCAGCTGATGCTCGCGGCAGGCCAGCCCAGCGACGCAGCCAAGGCCTTTTGCCAACTGTTGCAGGGCCGCTACGAGGCCCCTGACCCCCGCGAAAAACAGCAGGCCGCCCTGATGGCCGGCCGCGCCTTCAACATGGCAGAACGGCACCTTGAGGCCCAGCGCGTGCTGCGCCTTGCGATGGATGCTGAGACCCTGAAGGTCGAAGCCATCGTCGAAAGCGCCGCAAGCAGCGCCGGCCTTGGCGAAGCGGCGATTGCCGAGCGGCTGTGGCGCCGCGCCCTTGAGCTTGAGCCCAACAGTATCAGCGCCCGGCTGCACCTTGCCCGCCACTATCGCGCGCGCGGTGAGGCCGAAAAGGCCGCCGAGCAATACAGTGCACTGGTGCGGCTGCCCGCGCTGCCGCGCGAAGTGTTCGCGGATGCCGCCGAGTACTTCGTGGTCAACCAGTTGCCCAAGGAGGCGCTGGACGCCGCGGAGCGCTACGCCGCCGAGTTCCCCGGCGACGCGATCGCGCATCTGCTGCTTGCCAGCGCGCTCAACACCGAGGGCCGCCACAAGCGAGCCATGGAGGCGCTGGACCGCGCCGAGCTGTGCGTCGGTGTAAGCGAAATGGAAGACCTGGTGCGCCGCCAGCGCCGCTTTGCCAGCCACCCGGACACTGAGCACCGCTTTCGCAAGCTGGCAGGCGAGGCGCTGGATGGCGACGCAAAGGCTACCGAGGCCGCGCTGCGCGAACTGCTGGAGAAGCACCCCGATTTCATAGAAGCCCGGATGTTCCTGGGCATCACGCTGCGCCGCCAGCAGCGCTGGGCAGAGGCGCGCGACGTGTTTGAAGACCTGCGCAGCCGGTCCAGCCTGCCCGGCATCGACAAGGAACTCACCGGCATCTACTCGCAGCTGAACAATCCCGCCAAGGCGCTGGAGTGCGCCAGGCGCGCCATGGAAGCCGCACCCGAAGACGCCACCCTGATCACCAACTATGCAGCCGCGCTGCTCGAAAACGGCGAAATCGACGATGCCATGCGTTACGCCCAGCGCGCCGACATGCTGATGCCCGGCGATGAACCGACTCGCAAGCTGCTGGATTTGATTGAGCTGCGCATGCGCAAACGCGGGTTGATCGGCAACTTCCGGGCCGTGTTCAAGGAGGCCACGGGCTGGTGGAAGGCCACGCGGCGGCGCAAAGGGCCGGATCAGCCCGGAAAATAGTTCGCCCCCGGCTTGGCCGGGGGCGGGCTTTGGTGCGCAGGGCGGGACTCGAACCCGCACGGGTTACCCCACTGGCTCCTTAGACCAGCGCGTATGCCATTCCGCCACCTGCGCAGAAACGGTGCGGGAAAGGTAGCAGCACATGCCACACTGTCAACGAGGCGAGGTTTCGTTGAAGCAGCCAACGGTCAGCAGGTCCTGGCCTGCCGCGTGCGCCGCCACGCCGCTTGACCCGACTGTTTCAAATGAGTGTTTCCGCCCGCGCTATCGCTTGACGCGCCAATCCATGCCAAACTAGAGTCCGGCCTTTCAAGGAGTCAGCCGTGGGCGAAACGCACATGCACCCTGCACCCAAAGAAACCATCGGCGTGCGCGCCATGGAAATGCAGATCGTGCATGACTCGGTTAAAGACGAGATCATCGCCCACCCGCTGCTCGAGATCGCCAACCTGCGCACATACTTCCACACCGACGACGGCGTGGTCAAAGCCATTGACGACATCAGCCTGCGCATCGGCGAGGGCGAAACGCTGGGCGTCGTCGGCGAGTCCGGCAGCGGCAAGTCGATGACCGCGTACTCGATGCTCAAGCTGCTGCCCAGCGCCAGCGGCCGCATTGAAGGCGGCATGATCAAGTGGCGCAACGAAGCCGGCCAGGACGTTGACCTGACGCAGATGTCCGAGGCCGAGTTGCGCAAGGTGCGCGGCGGCGACATCGCCATGATCTTCCAGGAGCCGATGACCAGCCTGAACCCCGTGTTCACGTGCGGCTCTCAGGTTGTGGAAGCGCTGACCCTGCACCTGGGCATGACCAAGCAGGAAGCCTGGAAGCGCACCATCGAGCTGTTTGACGAAGTCGGCATCCCCGACCCCGCCACGCGCGTCAAGCAATACCCGTTTGAACTTTCGGGCGGCATGAAGCAGCGCGTGATGATCGCGATGGCGCTGGCCTGCAACCCGCGCATGCTGATCTGCGACGAGCCCACGACCGCGCTGGACGTGACCATCCAGGCCCAGATTCTGCGCCTGATCAAGAAACTGCAAGCCGAGCGCAGAATGGCTGTGCTGTTCATTACCCACGACCTTGGCGTGGTCGCCGAAGTCACCGACAAGGTCGCGGTAATGTACCGCGGCAAGATTGTCGAGTACGGCCGCGTGCTGGATATCTTTGCCAACCCGCACCACCCGTACACCAAGGGCCTGCTGGCGTGCCGACCGCGCCTGACCACCAAGGCCGAACGCCTGCCCACGGTGGAAGACTTTGTTGAAGCCGAAAAGCGCGGCATCAGCCTTGACCCGACCGACCCGAACCTCGAGATCCCCGGCAAGAAGCGCCCTGAAAAACGCCGTGAAGACCTGCCGGATTTTGACAGCCCGCTGCTGCGCATTGAGGGCATGAAGACGTACTTCCCGATCCGCAAGGGCGTGTTCCGCCGCACGGTCGGCTACGTCAAGGCGGTGGACGATGTGACCCTGACCGTCAAGAAGGGCCGCACCATCGGGCTGGTCGGCGAGTCCGGCTGCGGCAAGACCACGCTCGGCCGCACGCTGCTGCGGCTGATTGAGCCGACCGAGGGCCGCGTCTATTACGGCGACAAGGAAATCACCGGCATGCCCGCCGCCGAGTTGCGCAGCATGCGGCGCAAGATGCAGATCATTTTCCAGGACCCGTTCAGTTCCCTCAACCCGCGCATGACCATCGGCGCCGCGATCATGGAGCCGATGATGGTGCACGGCCTGCAGGGCAACCGCCGCGAGCGTGAAGACCGCGCCGCCTGGCTGCTGGAGAAGGTGGGCCTGCCCGCCGACCACCTGCGCCGCTACCCGCACGAGTTTTCGGGCGGCCAGCGCCAGCGCGTGGGCATTGCGCGCACACTGGCCGTTGAGCCCGAGTTTATTGTGTGCGACGAGTCGGTCAGCGCGCTGGATGTAAGCGTGCAAGCCGGCGTTCTGAACCTGCTGCTGGATTTGCAGGACGAGTTCGGGTTGACGTACATTTTCATTTCTCACGACCTGAGTGTGGTGAAGTTCATCGCCGACGAAATCGCGGTGATGTGCCCCGGCAAGACGCTCAAGGAACTGTGGGACGAAGGCAAGCGCGACGGCGTAAAAGAAGAAGACTTCGCGCGCGGCGGCCACATCGTCGAGTACGCCACCAGCGACGAAATCTACCGCAACCCGCAGCACGCCTACACCAAGCGCCTGACCGAGGCCATCCCCGACCCCGACATCGAAGACATCCGCAAACGCGTCGAAGCCAGCGTTTAGCGACGCCCTGTTTACGGCCCGGCCGATCACGGCCGGGCTTTGCGTTTTGGCGGGATTGCGCCAAACTGTTGGCCTGCTGGTCGTTACATAGCAGGAGGATCTCATGCTGACCCGCCTTTCCCTGCTCGCGGCGCTTGCCGTGCTGCCTTGTGCTGCCTGCGCCACGATGGCTGTGAAGCTGGATCTGGCTGCCCTGGCTGACAACTCGGCGCTGGTCGTGGTCGCAAAGCTTGATTCCAAGCAGGCTCGCTGGGATGCCGCGGGCGCGGGCATCTGGACGCATCACAGCCTCACGGTCAGCGAAACCCTGAAAGGCGAACACAAGGCCAGCCGTGAGTTCGTCACGCGCGGCGGCGTGGTGGGCGATCGCGGCCAGCATGTGGCGGGCAGCGGAACCTTCGACGTGGGCAGCGAGTACGTCTTCTTTCTCTGGAAGGACGACGACGGGCGCTTTCAGTTGACCGGCATGGTACAGGGCGCGTTTGCCGTCACGGACGACAACGGCATCAAGCGGGCAAAAAACAGCTTCAGCGGCCTGACCATTGTTGACGCGTCAACACTCAAGCCGGTGGTCGAAAAGTCAGCGCTGGAGTTCACGCTGGCGGACCTGAAAAAGCAGGTTGCGGCCCGCGCGCGGGAGGGCAAGGAATGATCACGCCCCGCCCGATTTCGCAGGCAAACCCGGCCCTTGCGGGCCGGGCTGTACGCGCGGGTGTGCTGTTGGCGTGCGTCAGCGCACTGCTGGCTGTCAGCGGCGGCGACGTGCGGGGCTACGCCAGTATCCGCGTGCCGGCTGGCCCTTCCGGGCAGGGGCTGCCCGTGCGCTGGGATTTGAACAACGTGGCCAATCGTCCGAACATCGCCAACCGCCGCGTGCGCTACGAAATCGCAGACAAGGGCTGCGCCGACGCGAAGAATTTCCTGGGGCCGATCAACGAGTTTCAAGCGGTCCAGGACGCTTTTTCGCGCTGGCGGGCGGTCGCCGAAAGCGACATCGACTTCGAGTTCGCAGGCGCCACGACCAACGCCGTCACCAGTGCCAGCGACAACCGCAACGTAGTCCGCTGGGTCAACAGCAACATATCCACCGGCGTGTTTGCCGTGACGATCACGACCTTCGACACCACGACCGGCCAGATCGTCGATGCCGACCTTGAACTGAACGACCGCGACTTCACGTGGGACACGCTGGGCCCCAACGGCACACAGGGCGTCATCGGCCGCGCGATGATTGAAAACGTCGTGACCCACGAAATCGGCCACTTCATTGGCCTTGACCACTCGCAGGTCGCCCACGGCGCCATGTACTTCGCCTCGGCGCCCGGCATCATCCGCCAGACAGTCATTGACCCCGACAGCCGCGCGCCGGTCATTCGCGACTACACCAACGCCGACGTCACCGACCCCAGCCTCGGTATCGTGCAGGGCCTGGTAACCACAGGCGGCGGACCGGCCTTCGGCGCAGAAGTGCTGCTGCTCAATTACTCCACTGGCCGCGTGATCATCGGCAGCATCAGTGAAGGCAGCGCGGGGCCGTTTGCGGCGGGCAGCTACGAGATCGTGAACGTGCCGCCGGGCGTGTACATGGCGCTGGCTGTGCCGGTCAACAAGTCCAACCTGGGCAGCTACTACGGCTCGGCGTTCACGAGCTTTTACCCGGTGCTGCGCGGGATCACGGCAGGCAGCACGGGCGCGCCGTCGCTGGTGCGGGTCGGCCCCGGCCAGACTGTGACGGGCATAGACATTGCGCTGCCCGCGACCGTCAACCCATTTGAGCCCGACAACAGCAGCGCCAATGCGACCGCGCTTACGAGCGGCCATGCCGCCGTTTCAAGCATCAGTCCCGCCACCGACGAAGACTGGTACAGCTTCACGACCACGACGGCCGGCCAAAGCGCGACCATCCGGGTGATCGCGGACGGATTCGGCAGCGGCCTGAATCCGACGCTGACGGTGTACGGCACCAACGGCAGCACGGTGCTGGTCAGCCCCACGTTTGGGCACGCGGCCTATGTGCCCAGCGCCAACGACATCGACGAGCTGGCGTTTGACCTGAGCGGCCCGAACTTCGACGCCGAAGTGACGCGCGCATTCGCCACGCCGGGCACGTACTTCTTCAAGGTCGCAAGCCGCGCCGTCGCCACCACCGGGCGCTATGTGGTGCTGCTGGAACTGGAGGGCGCGGACACCACGCCCGACCCCGCCGCCAGCATCATTGAAAGCAGCGTACCGGGCATAGCGGCGGGCGGCGGGGGAAACTTCACGGTTACGGTCACGCCGCGCAACGCCTTCGGGCGTGACTTGAACGCGCCCGGCACTTTCACGGTCGAGCTGCTGGACGTGACGACCGGCAGCCCGGTGGTCTTGCAGACGATCACGGGCGGCACGACGCCGTTCGCGTTTACGGAAAGCGCGCTGGGCACGGCCCAACTCAAGCGCTACAGCGCGCGCATCGACAGCGTGCCGATCGCGGCAGGCGTGCAGGTGTCGCACTACGGTACACTCTCGCTGACCAACAGCCGCATGATCCCGATGCAGAAAACGCTCAGTGCCAACGGCTACGACAAGACACTGGTGCGCATTGAACTGCGTGACGGCGGCAACAACCGCCTGGCCGACAGCACCGTCGCGGTAACCGTTGACACGTCAAGAGGCACATTGAGCAGCGGCACCTTGAGCGGCACGACCGGGGTTGCGGCGGCCTTTGACGCCGACACCGGCTACTGGTGGATCACCCTGACCGCCGGCAGCACCACCGGCGCGGCCAACCTGGTTGCCTACGCCAACAGCCAGCAGATCGACACCGCAACCGTGAACATCCTGGCCCGCGCCAACGGCACCGGCGGCGGCGGGACCACCACCGACGACAAGAAAAAAGAAGATGATGACGGCGGATGCACGATTTCCCGCGGCGGCAGCGTGTTCGTGCTGGGCCTGCTGCTGCTGTTCGCCCGCCGGCGCAGGTTCAGCGCCGGTTAGCGCAGGCGTTCCATTGCGTTATGGATTTCGGGCAGGGCGTCCTGCATCAGCGACTTGCGGCAGGCCGCCAATGCCTCAGCCTTGGTGTCGTAGCGGACATCTTTGGCCTTTTCCGTGCCCTCGGCCACCGGCTTGGTTTCGCCCTTCTTGAAGACTTTCCAGCCCAGCGTGCCGTCATAGATCGCGTACAGCTCGGCGCCCATGAACTTGGGGTTCTTGGTCAGCGTCAGCTTCAGGTCAAGCTCAACGCGGATTTCATGGTCGGCCTTGGCGCCGATCTTGTAGTTCAGGTTCTTGAGCTCGGTCTTGAACCACTCGTCGGCCACCGCGTCTTCGGTCTTGTGTTCAAGCCATACCTTGAAGGTGCCGCGGGTCGGCGGCGGCAGCGGGTCTTCGGGCTTGGGGTCCGGCTTCGGGTCCGGCTTCGGATCAGGCTTGGGGTCCGGCCTGGGCTCTTCGCCGCCGATCGGTGGAATCGGTGTGCCCTCAACCTTCGGCAGTTTGCTGATACGCTCACGCGCTTCACGGTGTGTGGGATCAAGCTTGAGGGCAGCCACCAGCGTCAGGTATTCCTGCTCGTCCATTGCAAAGTCGTGGCAGAAGTCAGCCAGCTTCAGCACGGACTGAATCTTCGTGAAGTCGGTGGCTTTCTTGCGCAGGTCAAAGTGCTTGTCGCCGCGCGTGTATGTCCAGCGAACGAACAGGTCGATGCCGTCACCGATGTCCAGCCGCAGCCCGTCTTCGTCCACGGCCTTGATCTTGCCCTCAAGGACTTCGCCGCTTTTCAGCGACAGCTTCAGGTTCTCCCCGACCGCGCTTTGGCCTTGGGCGGTCGCGATCATCAGCAGCAGCAGCATGCTTGCACTGAGTACCCGTGTCATGCGCCCTCGCTTCCCGGCAGCGCCTTGATCAGCGCCGCGTAAGCCGCCCCCGGCTGATCCGCCGAGAGCAGCGCGCCGCTTACCGCCACGCGTCCGCCGCCCGCCTGCCTGACCTGCCCGACATTCTCAGGCGTGATGCCGCCGATCGCAAACACCGGCAACTGCACGCCCGACTGCACCGGGCCGATCATGGCTGGACCAGCCACGGATTGTACCTCTTTGGTTGCCGTTTCAAACATTGCACCCAGGCCAATATAGTCCGCGCCGGCCTGCTGCGCGCGTAAAGCCTCTGTAACATTGTGGGTGCTGACCCCCACAATCGCACACGGCCCAGCCACTTCCCGGGCACTCTGCGGGTCCAGGTCGTCCTGGCCCACATGCACGCCCGCGCCGCAAAGCGCCGCAATATCCGCCCGGTCGTTGATGATAACGCAGGCGCCGGGGGCAAGTTCAATGAAGGCATGCGCAAACTCCGCGAACTCGCGAGCCGAGGCATCCTTTTCGCGCAACTGAAAAAGGCAGGCGCCGGCCGCAAGCAGCTCTTGTAACACCTTCTGCCACGGCAACTTACACAGCTTGCGTGTCACCAACACCATGACCGCTGAGCTGTGCAGAACCGCCCTGCGCGGCGCTGCGACAAACAGCTGCTGCTCAGCCTCGTATGCCCCGTAGCGGGCCTTGGCCGCAAGCGCCGCCGCCTGCGGACTTTCGAGCTGGCTGAACTCCTCAATCACGCGCAACGCCTCTTGGGCGCGCTTGATGGCGGCCCTTGCGATGTCTGCGGCGCTGCCGCGTGTCACGTCGTCGGCATCGGGACGCAAGCCGGGGTCGGCGGCTACATTGCGCGCCGATAGCAGGCGCTCAAGGCCCAGCAGGTCGCTGACCTGCGCCAGCGTGCGCCGCACTGACTTGGCGCTTTCGGCTGCGCGGGCGTCATTGAGCACCAGCCGCGCAAACTCTTCGCAGGTGCGCAGACCCTCACGAGCGCGGTTCAAGTTGGCATCCAGGATGCGCAGCGACATGGCGGCAATGATCAGTGTTCAAGGCTGAATGCGCAATGCGGGGGCGGGGCGGGTTCCGATCTCCGTTTGAGTTGCGGCGTTGGCCCGACCGCTGGCCCATCTGAACCCCCGCCTCTATCCCCTATGCCCCATCCCCCATCCCCTATAATCTGCCGCCATGGCTAATGACCACAACACATTCCAGCACCCTTTGGCTGGGCGTTATGCCGCGCGCGAGATGCGCGAGCTTTTCGGGCAGCAGCGCCGGATCGGGGTCTGGCGCAGGCTTTGGCTTGCGCTGGCAGAGTCCGAGCGCGAACTTGGCCTTTCGCAGATTACCGAAGACGCGCTGGCGCAAATGCGCGCCAACCTCGACAACATCGACTTCGACAAGGCAGCCGATTACGAAAGGCAGTTTCGGCACGACGTGATGGCCCATGTGCACGCCTTCGGCGACGTGGCGCCCGCGGCCAAGGCCATCATCCACCTTGGCGCAACAAGCTGCTACGTCACCGACAACGCCGACCTGATCCTGATGCGCGACGGGCTGGACCTGCTGCTCAAGCGCCTGCGCGGAATGATTGCGGCGTTTGCCGACTTCGCCAAACGCGAAGCCGACACGGCCTGCGTCGGCGCCACACACTTTCAAGTCGCGCAGCTCACGACTGTCGGCAAACGCACGGCGCTGTGGCTGCAAGACCTTGTGGCCGACTACCACGAACTCAAGCGCATTCGCGACCAGATGCCGCTGCGCGGCGTGAAAGGCACCACCGGCACGCAGGCCAGCTTTCTGGAGCTGTTTGACGGCGATGCCGACAAGGTGCTTGAGCTTGACCGCCGCGTATGCAAGCGCATGAGCTTTGAGCGCGCATTTGACGTCACCGGCCAGACCTACCCGCGCAAGTACGACTACAACTTGCTGTGCGCCGTGGCCGGCATCGGCGTCAGCGCGCAGAAGCTGGCGACCGACATAAGGCTGTTGATGGGCCTTGGCGAGCTGGACGAGCCCTTTGAAGAAAAACAAATCGGCAGCAGCGCCATGGCCTACAAGCGCAACCCGATGCGCAGCGAGCGCGTATGCGCCATCTCGCGCTGGCTGATCAACCTGCCCGCCAACGCAGCAACCACCGCCGCCGAACAATGGCTGGAGCGCACGCTGGACGACAGCGCCAACCGGCGCATGAGCATCCCCGAAGCGTTTTTGTCCGCCGACGTGATCCTGAGCCTGCTGCACAACATCGGCAGCGGCCTGAAAGCCAATCATGCCGTCATCGCATCACGCGTCCGCCGCGAACTGCCGCTGATGGCCACCGAGGCGATCATCATGGCCGCCGTGCGCGCAGGCGGGGACCGCCAGCAGATCCATGAACAGATTCGCGTGCACAGCCACGCCGCCATCGCCCGGATGAAAGACGGCGCGGCTGACAACGACCTGCTGTCGCGCCTGAAAGCTGACCCGGCCTTTGCCAAGGTGAAAGACACGCTGGACGGACTGATGGATCCCGCCCGCTTCGTCGGCATGGCGCCGATGCAGACGCGCGCCTATCTGCAAGGCGCGGTGGCGCACGCATTGGCAGAAGGCGAGTCCGCGGGCGGCGACAAGCTGGAAGTCTAGCTACTCGGTGGCCGGCAGTTGCGCGTAGTTCTCGTTCACGAACGTCCTGAACTGGTCGTGCAGCGCCTCGGGCGTAACGCCCAGCTCTTTCATCAGGCGGGCCAGCAGTTCTTCGCTGGTTTCCATCGCGCGCTTTTCCTTTATCCGCAGGCCCATCTCGGCGCGCGCGGAATCCAGAAACGCTCCCAGCGCTTCTTTGTGCCGGCTGATCATGAACTCGGTGTACGCCAGCGCGTGGGCCATTTCGTCCTGGCCGTAGTCCGCCGGCCGGTGCTTGGACAACTGCGCCAGCGTCATTTCCTTACCGGCCGCCACGCGCATCGCCACCTCAAAGCGCCAGCCCGCTGCGCACTGGCCCAAGCCGGGCAGCGATTCGCGCCCGCCGCTGTCAATCACGCCGCTGGTCTTGACCGCGTACAGCCGCGTGGCTGTGCTGCCGTTCATCTGCGTGCTGGTCAGGTAGCCCATGCCGCGCACCAGCCAGTAGCAGTTCCAGCCGGTGTTGCGCACCACCGCCTTTGCGCCGAGGTCGTGGGCGATGGCGTCGCGCAGCGACCAGTCGTTGTCCAGGCGCTCGTACAGAAAGACCGCGCCGTAGGGCCGATAGACTTCCGCGCCGTAGCCGACCTTGGCGTACTCGGCGCGCTGGGCTGCGTCGGTGATGTTGCTGCACGTCTCAATGAACTTGGCGTAGTGCTCGCGGTTGCGAAACACGGTGTAGTGCAGGCGATGCTCGTCGGTTTCAGGGGCCTTGGGCTCGGGCTGGCCCAGCAGTTCCAGGGTGCGTTTGCGGCTGGCATCCGCAAACTGGCAGATCACGCGCGTCCACTCAAGTCCCTTGTCGCTTTGCAGCAGCGTGTGCACGACAATCCACGGGCTGCGGCGCTTTTCCATGATCATGCCGCAGCCGCGTTCATAGTCGGTGCGGTCTTCAATGACCTCGCCTTCGGGCGCGCCGGAAATCCACTTCTGGCGAAAGGTGTCGCCTTCGTCGTCCAGCGCGTGTTTGTACCACATGCTCGCGCTGCTGCTGCGCGCGGCGCGCTGTGCTTCGCGGCCTTCAGGGTGCAGGCGCACCACATGGTAAAGCGCAAGCATGCGCTGGGCGGGATTGAGTTCCTTACTGACAACAAAGGGCCACAGCGCCTCGGCGGCCTTCTTGCGGATCGGCAGGGTGACTTCGGTAAGCTTGGCCTCAAGCTCGGGCCGCTTGCTTTCGTTGATCTTGTCGGTCAGCGGAATCAGGTCGTCTTCAAGCACCCATTGCTTGCCCTTCTTCTTGAAGCCCATCACCTTGCGGGTGTCGCGGTGCTCGGGGTTGTAGCGCAGGGCGTGGTCAAAGAAGCTGCGGGCGTAGGTGTACAGGCCCAGCTCTTTGGCCTTGTCGCCGCACTCAAAGCACGAGTCGGCGGTCTTCTCCAGCGCCTTGGCCAGCTTCTTGTCAGGAGTAATGCCGAAGGTATCGGCGCTCGCCGGCTGATGCGCAAGCAGCACAAGCAGAACCGGCGCAGCAAAGAGCATTCTGCGCATGGGTATGTCCTCCGCGTGCATTATAGCGAAAACCCCGGCGTTTCCGCCGGGGTTTTCGGTGTTGGTGCAGCACTGCTTCAGTCGCCGCGGCGGGCTGCGCCGCTGCGGTCGATGTACTCGCCGCCGGTAAGCTGGGCCAGCGCGGCCATCAACCGGCCGTCGTGCGGGCCGATGCCAACCGTGTTGATCACCACCTTGCGGAAGGTGTTGAGGCGCTTGACGTCCAGCACGATGTTGTCGGGCTTGCAGAAACGCCCGTTACCGATCATCGGCCCGCCCGCGCGGCCGACCTGTCCGATGTCGGTGCTGTCGTCGCTGATGGTGGGGCTGCCGTCGGTCAGGAAGAACATGGTTGTGGCGCCCCCCATCAGGCAGTCAGGATCCCACGCCGGGTTGTTGGCGCTCTTGCCGATCTTCATGGGGTCGATGGTCTTCTTGCTGTTGACGCAGAAGCCGCGTACCAGCGCCCCGTGGATGTTGGTCAACGCAGCCCAGTTCAACTGATCGACCTTTTTGATGAACAGGTCCTTGTTGGCCTTGGTCGCCTGCACGAACTCGCTGCGCGCGTTGTCGATCATCGCATGCGGCGTGTGGTAGATGACGATGTTGAACCAGTAGTCCTCAGGCAGGTAACGCAAGGTGTGGATCAGCTCAACCTTGGCAAGGTCCAGCTTGCTTTTGACCTTGCTGTAGTCGGGCGGCGGAATCTCTTCTTTCTTCTCCTCTTCGCCATCCTTGCCGCCCTTGCCGCTGCCCTTGCCCGTGACCGGGCCCTTTTCTTCCTTCTTGGGCGGGGGCGGCGGGTTGCGCATCTCAGGCGGCAGCTCAACCGGGTGCTGCATGCTGCCCGAAATGTCGATCACGAATACCACGCGCTTGCCAACTGCCGCGGCCTTGAAGAACTTCGGCACGTCACGGCCGGCCACGGTCGCGCCGTCATGCTGGGCCTGCCCCTTCTTGCCGCCCATCTTGACCCACCAGCGCCAGAACTCGGGGTCGATGTAGGTGTCTTCGCCGGTGATCTCAGCCAGCGACTTGCACGTGAACCACTGGATGCGGTCGTCCTTGCTGGCGGCCAGCACGTCGGCCATCGCCATCACGCAGTCCAGGATCATCTGCTTGTCGGCGCCCTTGAGCAGCTTGGGCGCACCGTGCACGCAGGTAAGCGTGAGGATCGAGTACTCGTAATCCAGCTTCTTGGCATCCAGCGCGCCAAGCGGCTTCAAGGCGTGCAGCAGCAGGTCGGCCTGGTCGGCGCGTCCGGTGTAGGCCAGCGCCTCAATGGCGGCTGTGCGCACGTACCAGTCCTTTTCTTTGGTCTCGAGCACCGCCTTGCGGATGATGCTGGAGGCGCGCTCGCTGTTCTGGGCGGACAGGCCGATGAAGGCCCAGTACGCGCCGAACAGGTTTTCAGGTTTCGTAAAGCCAAGCACCGACTTCTCTACTACATCCAGCGCCTCGCTGGATGTCAGCTTGGCCACGCTGTCGGCCATGCGAAAGCCCGCTGGCCCGTCGTTCTCGGTCGCCAGCGCAGCCATGATCGCGGTGGCCGCGACCTTGTTGTTCTGGTTGGCCGCCAAGTCAACGGCCTCGGCGCGGCGGTCCGGGTTGGGGTCGTCCATTTTCTGTGCGTGCGGCAGGCTGCCCGCAAGCAGCAGGGTCACAGCCGCGACTGCAACACCCGAAATCACTTTCCTCATCTCGACACTCCTTGTGGCCCAGCCTGACTCGCTTCGGCTCTGACTTCACGCCCGTGCTGCATTCCCGTCGGGCGTATGGCTACTGTCTGCTGCCCCCTGAAAAGTTCTGCGTCCAGTACACGCCGCTGTGGCCGACGCCGATGATGCTGTGGTTCGCGATCATGTTGCGATGGTGCTCGGCGGCGTTGTACCACTGCCACACCGCGGCGGCGCCGTCGGCGGCGCCCATCAGGCAGTTCTCGGCTACGCTGCCGGCAAAGCCCGCCCGGCGGGCGCGGTCTTGCGGGGTGCGGCCTTCGGGGTGGCCGTCAATGTTGTGGCCGATGCGCCCGATTTTCTCCTGGTACTTGCTGTGGCCGGTGCATGCCTGGCAGAGCTGAAGGTTGATGGCGAGACAGCCCTTGCCCAGCATCATGCGGTAGTCGTTCAGCACGCGCACATGGCGCTTGTCTTCTTCGGTAAGCGTGCCGCCCTGCATGGCATCGTTGGCGTCCAGCAGCTTGCGGTTGGCTTTGTACTCGCGCTCGCTGACGTTCAGGAACTCGCGGCCACGCGACTTCATGTATGCCTCGGCGTCGGTTACGTTTTCGCCCCAGCTTGCCAGCGCCGGGTCAAACTCGCCCAGCAGCGTCGCAAGCCCGTCCAGGCGCGCGCCCGGCGCCTTCAGGTCAAGCCCGAACTTGTCCACAGAGTAGCCCACGGGGTCGCGCCACACCGCAAACAGCGGCGCGCAGGCCTTGTCCACTTCCGGCTGCAATTTGCAGTTGTCGGCTTCAGTGTAGCGCGGGTTCATGATCGCCTTCAGCGCCAGCGGCCGGCTTTCGTCCAGCACCACGCGCAGCTTTTCAACTGTAACGCCGCTTTTGCGGATGGCGTCCTGCAGCTCGCGCTCGGCTTCCTTTTCTTTGAAGCCCTGGAAGTTCTTGACGACCTTCTCACGCAGCGCTTGCTCGGTGCCGATCGCTTCTTTCAACTTGTCGGCGGCTTCCCGCACCGTCTGCAACTCTTCGGGCTTTGTGCTGTTCCAGCGGCGCTGGATGTACGACATCCAGCCATCGGCGTCGGCGGGCAGCTTGGGCTTTTCGGGTGGCGGCTCGGGTTGCGCGTCGGGGTCTTTGCCCTCGGCAATGGCCTTTTCACGCGCCTTCTTCTTACGGACTTCCTTGTAGAAGTCGTCGTCGTCCTGGGCGCTGACTACCGGGAGGGCTATGAACATGGCCATGACAGCCACAACGCCCACCCGGATCCACTTGAGGCGCTGGGGGCGCATCATGCTGGCTCCGAATGGTCTTCTGGACGCAAATCGCGCCCTTTGATGATACCAAGTTACCCTGCCCAGTGATTGCACAAACGGATGTGGAACAGGCCGGTTCAAACTTTCGGCCAAAAGCCGGTTATGAGGTCCGGGTCTCGCGCTCCGGTTTGCCGGAAGGCCGCTGCGCCACGCACAGCAGGCTTACGCCCCACAGGCTCGGAACCCACGGCAACAGCAGCCGTTCCAGCGCGAATGTCTGGTACAAAACCCAGTTAAGTGGACCAGCCGGCACTTTCTCGGTGTCCGATGCGTTGCCTTTGTCACGGCTGATCAACCGCACAGCCGCAATCAGCGGAAACAGGGCCGTATTGATGTAACGCAGCTTGCGAATCTGAAGGCCCGCGCCCAGCACGCGCTGCTTAAGCTCGCCGCGCCGGTACCTCCGCACGTGGTGTAACGCCCGGTCGTGGCTTGAAAACATCCACGGATGCGCCGGCACAGTTAGCAGCGCACAGCCGCCGGGCTTGAGGGCGCGAAAAATCTCGGCCAGCGCTTGGGTGTCTTGCTCAATGTGCTCCAGCGTGTCGAGGCAGGTAACTACGTCCAGCGTTGAGTCCCCCACCGGCAGGTGTCGCAGGTCGGCTTGAAACAGGCGTTTGTGGCCGCGGGTGGCGCTGGCCCTCAGTGCCAGTGTGTGCAGGTCAGCGCCCATCTGCACCCACTGCGGCAGGGCTTGCAAGGTAAGGCCGGTGCCGCACGAGACATCAAGGCCAACGCCCGGCGGCACGTAGCGGCGCAAAAACGTGCGCACAACCGCAAGCCGCCCCCGAAACCACCAGTGGCGGTCTTCCACGGCGGCCATGCGCGAGTATTCAGCGTCTTCCACACGCGCAGAGTAGATTGCGCAGGACAAAAGTCAGCCCGGCCAAGGTGGCCGGGCTGAGATTGCGGGCAAGTCGCGCTACTTTTTGCGGGTGTACTTGACTTCGATTTCAAGGTACTCGGGAATCTTGCCGTCTTTGAACTCGTAGGCGCTGTAGATTTCCAGCTTCTGTTTGTCGGCGCTTTCGACCGTGAGCACGATGCGCGTCTTTACGTCGTACTCAACGCCTTCGTAGGTCATCTTGTAGGCTGAGCGCACGGTAAACGCCTTGGCCTTTTCGTCGTAGTCGCCCTCATAGATGTTCATGGCCGCTGAGCTTGAAACCAGCTGCACGTAGTTCACCTTGCTGGTTTCGGTGTTGTAGCCCCAAGTGATCTCGCCCTTGTGGTCAAAGGGTGTGCCCGTCACTTCATAGTTTTCGCGCAGGAACAAGCCGCCCATCAGCGCAGCGCGCTTGACGGCGCCCTTGCTCTCGACAGCCTCGGCGTCAGGCTTGAACCACATGCGCATTGCGGTGTCAAAGTCGCCGGCAAGGCTTGCCAGCAGCTTGTGTTGCGGCCCCTGCAACGAGGGCGCCTCAGGCTCTTTTTCCTGCGAAGCCGCGGGAATGATGCCGATCAAAGCCAGCGACAGCAGTGCCAGCAGGGCCACACGGATACGATTGGACATGGTCTCTCCTTGGTAGGCCAGTTTCGCGCAGTCTGCCAACATGAGGTTGCGCATACAACGGCCGCGTCAGTTCAACGGTCAACGCAAATCGCCCTGAACGCCCGGTGCCGGCTTGTCAGCCTGCCCATAGTGGCCTGCTTTCCAGCGTTGGCGGATTCTTTTTACCGCCCTCAGCATGCGCCAGCCGTCGCGGGCGAGCCTTACCTTGCTGCCGGGAATCTCGGTCCAATTGACCGGCACCTCGGCGATGGGGATGCCCTGCTTTTGCGCCAGGTACAGCACTTCCACGTCAAAGGCAAAGCCGTCTTCCTTGGCCGCCCGAAACAGGCCGACCGCCCGCTCGGTCGCGAACAGTTTGAAACCGCACTGTGTGTCGCGAATGCCCTTCACCGCGCCCATGCGCACCGCGCGATTAAACCACCGGCCCAAAAAGCGCCGCAGCGCGCTGGCCTGCACGACCGTGCCCTTGCCTTCGCGGCTGGCAATGGCGATTTCGGCACCCTTGGCGATGGCTTGCTCGAGCGCAGCCAACTCGGTCATCTGGGTGGCGCCGTCCGCGTCAGCGAACAGGCGCCAGCGCCCGGTTGCGTCCAGCATGCCGCGCCGCACCGCGGCGCCCTTGCCGCTGTTGCGCTCCAGGCTGATTACCCGCGCCCCCGCCTGCGCAGCCAGATTGGCTGTGTCGTCGCTGCTGCCGTCGTTGACGACAATGATTTCGATGTCGCGGCCGTCGGCCTGCGCCCAGGCCTGCACATGGGCCAGAAACGCCGGCAGGCGCGCGGCTTCGTTGTAAGCCGGTATGATGATCGAAAGGTCAGGCATGCGTGTTTCTGGGGCAAAGGGGCCAGGTACCTCCGCAACGCTGCGCAGCCGGACCCCTTTGGGCAGGGTGCTAACAGGGAAAGCAGCCGCGGGCAAGACTCATGGCTGGGCCTGTGTCCCCGGCTTACGCTGCGGGCCGACGGGTGTAAGTTGCAGCCATGAAGGCGATGGACCCCAACCTGTTTGACTCGGGCAACGACTTAGGCCGTCGCTACGTCACTGATTTTGCGCGCGTTGAAACCTTCTATGCCGGCGACTACCGCCGCCCGGAGCACCTGGCGGCTTTTGCCACGCGCCTGCTGAACCGCACCTGGAAACCGCGCTTTGACCGCAAGCTGGCGGCGCAACTTTTGCGCGACTACACCGCCCAGCACCACGCGCCGCAGGCGGTGCACGCCAACATCGACAAGCTTGAAGCGCCCGACTGCGTGTGCGTCGTCACCGGCCAGCAGGCCGGGCTCGGCGGCGGGCCGCTGCTGGCGCTGTACAAGGCGGTCACCGCCATCCGGCTGGCGCGCGAAGTTGAAAGCATCAGCGGCCAGCCCTGCGTGCCGGTGTTCTGGAACGCCAGCGACGACAGCGACGTCGAGGAAGTCAACCGGCTGCGCGGCATCAAAGACGGCAAGCTGACGCGCTTTCGCTTCAAGCTGAACGCCGGCAAGCGCCATGTGCGCGAGATTGTGCTGCCCAGCCGCGACGACCCGCAGTGGGGCGATGCCGCGGCGGCGCTGAATGACGGCCCGTACGCAGAGCGCGCGACGGTGCTGCTGCGCGACGCGGCAGGCCGCGATTTCGGCACAGCGTTCACGCGCCTGATGCTTGAGCTGCTGGGCGGGCGCGGCCTGGTGGTCATTGAGCCCAAGGCACTTGCCGCCCACCCGGCGTGGCGGCGCATCCACGCCGCGGAAATCGAAAACGCCGACGAGCACGCATACCAGGTGCTGCGCATGGCCGACCGGCTTGAAAGCAACGGCTTGCCGGCGGGCGTGAACATCACCAACCACCTGAACCTGTTTGTCACCGTCAACGGCGAGCGACGCCACGTCAGCAGCGACGGCAAGCGCTTCTTCATTGAGGGCCGGGAAGAGGGCCTTTCGCGCACCGCCCTGCTGAAAGAGCTCAAGGACAACCCGGCCGGCTTCACGCCCAACGTGCTGCTGCGGCCGCTGGTCCAGAACGCGATTTTTCCGACCGTCGCCTATGTCGGCGGCATGGCGGAGATCGCCTACCACGGCTTGCTCAAGCCGTTGCACCGCAGCCTATCCGTGTTCATGCCCGCGCTGTTCCCGCGGCTTTCGATGACCATTCTGCGCAACCAGGATGCGCGATTGTTTGACGAGGCGGTGGCGTTCCGGCGCCGGCTCAAGCGGCACCAGGCGGAAGCCGGCATCGTTGAAGAAAGCACCCGAGCGGGCATCAAGGAGGCCTTCGCCGCCCTGCGCACGGATTTGCTGGGGCTGGGCCGCGGCCTTGAACCGGAGTTGCAGCGCCTTGAGCAGCGCACCCAGCGCGGCGTAGCCGACGTGATGAACCGGGTGCAGCACGATGCGCTGGCCCTGATGGAGGGCGGCAGCAACCTTGAACCGATCCTCAACCGCTACTTCCCTGAGGACAAACCACAAGAGCGCGTGATCAGCCTGCTGAGCCTGTACGCCGAACTGGGCCCGCAACTGATTGAACTGGCGGAAGACAGTGGCGACGTGTTTGACTTCCAGCACCGGGCGGCGGTGGTGTAGTCGCCTTGAGTCCCCTGTCTTATCTTGGGGCACGGTCCTGCAACCCGTAGCCAAGCACCTAAAGCTTTTCTGCCATTGCACTTGCGTCGAATGCCATCGTTGCGTAACATCCATCCCACAATTCTGACTGAAAAACTGCTACTGGGCTGAACCGCACCCATTGCCTTCCGTTTATTGAGGGGTCGGGAGTATCTTCCCTTTATCAGTTCCCGGGGTGTTCCGAGGCACCCATACACCAGGAGGTCGCTGTGGCAGGCCAACAGCAGCAGTACTACGAACAGCCGGCTGACCAGCAGTACTACGGGCAGGAAGAAGCACCGCCCGCAGGTGAGACCGGCGAAGATCTTACCGCGCTGGCGTCGGTGCCCTGGGTGGCAATCGCGCTGGCAGTTCACGTGATCATGCTCGTGATCATGTGGTTCATCATTCCGGCTGGCCCGGCACGGGTGAAGATCGACATCATCAAGGCCCAGCAGGAACAGATCGCTGAGCCGCCTCCGCCCGAGCAGAAGCCCGAGAACGAGACCGAGTTCCCGAAGGACGAGCCGGAGCAGGAAAACCCGACCGAAGACGAGAAGATCGTCGAGGAGGCCACGGACGACGTCAACGAGGACCCGACCGACAAGCCCAACGAAGACCTTGCCGAAAACCCGAACGACAACCCGTCGGACAACGAGTCACCGCACCCGAACCGCAACAGCACGACCAGCGCGGTCGGCTTGGGCGGCGGCGTGGGTGGCGGCGGTGGCCGCGGCGGCGCGGGCGGCTTTGCCTATCGCCGGGCGCGTGGCGGCGGCGGTCGTCCCCGTGAGGACCGCATGCGTGCCGCGCTTGAGTGGCTGAAGGACCACCAAAACGCGGAAGGCCACTGGAGCGCCACAACCTTCAGTGCCGACACCAAGCGCGTGAACGCCCAGAAGACCTACAACATCGACCACGTCGCAATCGGCAACCCCGATGGCGACAAGGGCTGGGAGCAGACCACCGACATCGGCCTGACGGGCCTTGCCCTGCTGGCCTTCGTCGGCGCCGGCTACGACCACAAGGAAGGCGACTACCGCGCCACCTGCCGCCAGGCGATCCTTTACCTGCGCAAGGTCCAGAGCAACGACGGCTGCTTCGGCCCCAAGGAAGACGACCACTTCGTGTACAACCACAGCATCTGCGCCATGGCCATGGCCGAAGCCTACGGCCTGAGCCTTGACCCGGTGCTGAAGCCGATCGCCGACAAGGGCGTCGAGTTCATCCTGCGCGCCCAGAACCCCGGCCTTGGCTGGCGCTACGGTGTGCAGCCGGGCATCAACGACAGCTCGGTGACGGGCTGGATGGTGCTTGCGCTCAAGTCGTGCAAGATGGCCGGTCTGGAGTTCGACAGCACCAAGTGCTACAGCGACGCGTTTGAGTGGTTCAAGATGGTGACCGTGGACGTCAACGGCTACCCCAAGTGCGGCTACGACAGCCCGGGCAGCAACAACGCCCGTCTGCGCACCGCCGACAGCTACGAGCACAACCCGGCCATGGACGCCATCTACGTCATGAGCGTGCTGTTCATGGACAAGGCTGACCTCAAGGACCGCACGGTGCAGACGCTGTCCAAGATCTGCGTCGATAAGGCCTACCTGCCGAGCTGGGAGAAGAACAAGATTGACTACTACTACTGGTACTACGCCAGCCTGGCACTGTACCAGGTCGGCGGCAGCAACTGGGCGGCCTGGGAAAAGTCCATGGCCAAGACCCTGCTGGACTACCAGCGCGGCTACCACGCCGAAGACGTCAAGAAGGGCCTTGTCAACAAGGAACTGCTCGACGAACACGGCAGCTGGGATGCCTGCGACGCCTGGAGCACAGCCGGCGGCCGCGTGTACTCAACGGCCATCAACTGCCTGACGCTGCAGGTGTACTACCGCTACCAGAAGATGCACAAGGACTAGCCTGTGCAGCAATCCTGACCGGGGCGGCCGAACGGCCGCCCCGGTTCATTTCGATGCATTTTTCCAACTGTCTTTCGCGCCGGCGGCGCCTGCCCTACAATCCGCCCACGCATGTCCAAGAAAAAGAAGCAGCAAAGTCAGCGCAACGCGCCGCCGGCACCGCCGCCAGCACCCGAGGCGCCGTACCTGCCCGCGCCCATCCGGGCGCTGGACGCCGACTATTCGCAGGTGCTGCGCATGCGCAACGTGCGCTGGCTGATCGTCATGGCCGCCGTGGTGGGCGCGCTGATCCTGGGCTGGTACCTGAGCGCGGTGTTTGTGCCGCTGCTGGTGGCGCTGGCAACGGCCTACATTCTGAACCCGCTGGTCGTGAAACTGCAAAAGAAGGGCATCTCGCGCACCCGCGCCGTGCTGTGGATCTTCATCATGTTCATTGTGCTGGGCGCAGCCGTCGGCAGCTGGGTGGCGCTCAGCGTCGTGCGCGACGTGCAGGAGATCTCGGCCCAGGCCCAGGACATGTGGGAGGACTTCAAGGCCAACAAGGACGAGTGGGTCGCCAGCTACAACGAGATCGTGCCCGGCGACATGCAGCTTGACCCCAAGGAAGACGCCATCGGCAAGGTCGGTGAAGCCGTGGTCAAAGAGCTGTTTCCCAGCGCCAGCCAGGTCGAAGAGCCTGAGCGGGTGGCCGCCCGCGCCGCCATGACCAGCGCCCGCGCCGACCTGCTGGCTGCGTTTCAACAGGTGGACAAGAGCGGCGACATGGTGTTGACACCCGCCGAGGTGGATGCGCAGACCTTCAAGGCGATGGACAAGGACGGCGACGAACGCGTCACCACCGACGAATGGTTCATCTACTTCGGGTCGTCGCCGCCCACCACAGAGGGCCGCGGCGTTTCACCCCAGACGCAGCAGGCCGTGGACAAGCTGGTGTCGTACATCGGCGACGGCCTTGCGGGCGTGTTGACCCTGCTGTTGTTCATAACGCTGGTGCCAATTTACACGTGGTACTTCATGGTCGGCTTCGACAAGGTCGTGGCCAAGGGTCGCGAATACCTGCCCGGCGCGCACCGCCCGCGCATAGAGAAGATCCTCACCGAAATCGACGCCATGATGCGCGCCTTTTTCCGCGGCCGCATAGTCGTCGTCTTCATCATCACCGTGCTTACAACCATCGTCTATCTGGTCTTCGGCGTGAAGTACGCCGTGCTGCTGGGGCTAATGTCCGGCCTTGGCGTTCTGATCCCGTACTTTTCCATGGTCGCGGGCTGGATACCGGCCATCATCATCATGCTGATCAGCGGCGACAGCTGGGGCGCGATCATCGGCATGAGCATCGGATTTCATGTGATCCAGGCCTTCGAGCAGTACGTGCTGACGCCCAGGCTGCTGGGCAACGCCGTTGAGCTGCACCCGGTTACCCTGCTGGTGGGCGTGTTCGTGATGGCCAGCCTGTTCGGCTTGTTCGGCGCCCTGCTGGCTGTGCCGCTTACAGCGATTGCCAAGACGCTGGGCCGTGAGTTCCTGCTGCCGTACTTCAAAAGCCTCGCTTCCGAAAAGCCCTCGGCCAGGGCGCCGCCGGCATCGGCCTGATACTGCGGCCCGACTCTATCCGTACTTTCGCGCAAGCTCCTGGGCTTCCGCGGCGCTGTCGAGCAGCTTCCCGGTGTCATAGGGCGTGGTGTACCCGAACCTGGCCAGCAGCGGCAGCAGTTGCAGCGTGTCGATGTTGCCCACCAGCTCATCCTCGGCAAACGGGCACCCGCCGATGCCGCCGATCGCGCTGTCGAACAACCGGCAGCCCGCGTCCAGCGCCTGGCTTACCTTGTCGTGCAGCGTGCTGGGCGTGGCGTGCAGGTGCACCCCCAGTTGCATGCCCGGCACAGCCGCCTTCACCGCCGCAAAAGTATCCCCCACCTGCGCCGCGGTCGCGACGCCGACCGTATCGGCCAGTTGCACGCACGCCGCGCCAAGGTCCTGCGCGCGTTTTGCAAAGTCGATCACGCGGCTGGGATCGTGCGGCTCGTTGTATGGATTGCCGAACGCCATGCTGAGATAGACCACCAGTTCAAGCGCTTCGCGGTTGCACAGGGCCTGCATGCTTTCAAGCTCGGCCCAGGCCTCCTCAAGCGACTTGTTGGTGTTGCGCCGCTGAAACGTCTCGTTCACGCTGAGCGGAAAGCCCGCGGCATGGATGCGCCGCCCGCCCACATGCCCGAACTTGTGGTTGGCGACCGCAATGCCTTCCGCGCCGCGCAGGTTCGCCACAATCGCGATCAGGTACAAACCGGGCGCGGTCTTCATGTTCTCGAACACGACGGCTGTGTCGGCCATCTGCGGCACGGCCTTGGGGCTGACAAAGCTGCCGAAATCAATGCGTCGCACGCCGGCGCTGATCAGTCGGTTCATGTACGCGATTTTGCGGTCGGTGGGTATAAAGCGCGGCAGGCCCTGAAAGGCGTCGCGGGGGCATTCAGTGAGTGTGATCATCTCGGCCATGGAAAGAGCATACGTTGGGGGCAAGAGGTTTGCATACGTCCGCGCGCAGGGGCACAATGGAAACATGGCCAACGACAACTTCTCATCCCTGCTCAGCAGCACGCTGGTGATGGAGATTGACGCCTTTATTCACCGCAACGGCGGCGACTACACGGCGTGGGTCGTCGGCTTGACCAATGACGTTGAAGCCGCGCTGGCCTCGCACGGCGTTGACCGCAACAAGCACAAGGTGTCCACGCTGAACGCCCTGACCGACAAGCGCGCCGGGCTGATCGTTGACTACTTCACGCACAAGGGCTGCGCCGCAGGCAGGCAGGAAGGCGCGGGCTTCGTGTACGCCTACCGTCGCGCGTTCAACACCACACCCTGAACAAAAGGGCGCCATGCAGCAGCTCTTGATCACAGGTGACGCCCATGCTCTGGACGCCGCAGCCACCGCGCTGGCGGGCCGGCGCATCAAGGCGGGCGTGCGCGCATTTGCCATGCCCGCCGACAATGAACAGTACGTCGCGGCCATCGACAGCGGCGCGATCAAGGCGCTGCACGCGGCGGGTGTGGTGATCTGCGCGCCGGGCACGCCGCCGCCTGCGCTGGCCCCCGGTGAAACGCAGATGGACATTACTTCTGAGGGGCTTGCGAAACTGCTGCAGTAAGGGAGACCGAGATGCGTCTTGTGATGACAGGCTTCTGCCTTGTTGCGCTGTGCAGTCTGGTTGTGGCGCAGGACAAGCCCGACCGGGTCGCCGAGCTTGAAAAGCGCGTGGACCAGCTTGAGAAAGACAACGCCGAGCTGCGGCGCCGCATTGAGGCGCTGGAGGCCAAGGCCGGCCAGCAGCCGCGCGCCGGCACGCAAGGCGTACTGTGGACACTGGCGCTGAAAAGCGACCAGAAGGGCAGCGCACACGTGGCTGACCTTGATGGCGACGGCAAACTCGAAATCGTGTTCGGGACGTACTTCAACGAAGAGCACCTGTTCTGCGTGGATGCCGCCACCGGCGCCATCAAGTGGAAGCACAAGTCCGACGGCGGGCCGCTGGACGCAAGCGTCGCCATCGCCGACGTGGACGGCGACGGCAAACTGGACGTGCTGTCGGGCGACTCCGCCTATGGCAAGCTGTACTGCCTGTCGGGCGACGGCAAGCTGAAGGGGATTTTTCAGCTTCCCAGCGGCACGGATTCGCCGCCCGCGGTCGCGGACCTGGATGGCGACGGCGCCATCGAAGTCATCGCCGGCAGCATGTGGCAGCGCGACGGCATTGGCGCGGTCACCTGCTTCAACGGCAAGACGCGCGAGAAAATCTGGGAACGCCGCATCAAGGGCTGCGTGCAGTCTGAGCCGGTGCTGGTTGACCTGAACGGCGACAAGGTGCTGGACGTGATCGTCACGTCGTGGCGCGGCGACCGCAAGATTCACGCGCTGAACGGCAAGGACGGCGAGCCGCTGTGGGAGTTTGAAACGCCGGGCAACGACAAGTCGATGGGCATGTACCACGGCGTGGCCATCGGCGGCCAAGGCGATGCACTGACCATTTATGCCGCCACCTGCCAGGGCGACGTGTACGCGCTTGATGCCAAGGGCAAGGCGCGCTGGCACCGGCACGTTGACGACTACCTGTTCGCGCCGCCGACGCTGGCTGACCTGGACGGCGACGGCAAAGACGAGCTGATTTTCGGCGGGCGCAAGCTGTATGTGGTACGGGCCGCCGACGGCACCGACGTCTGGGGCCCGACGGTGGTCACGCACGCGCTGGACCGCGGCGCCGTGGTGGCCGATGCCGACGGCGACGGCAAGCCGGACGTGATCTACTTTGACGGCGTTAAGGTGCTGGCGCGCGACGGCACCAGCGGGCGCGTGGTGTTCACGTTTGATACGCTGCTCAAAGGCGACATATCCAGCGCGCCGATTGTCGCTGACTTTGACGGCGACGGCGCGTTGGACCTGTTTTTTGTGTGCGGCACCGGCACCAGCGAAAACCGCGGCCGAGACAACGCCGGCACCGCGTACGCGGTCAAGCTCAAGGGCAAGGGTGAAGGCTGGCGGACATTCCGGGGCAACCTGCGCCGCACCGGCCGCCAATGACAAAGGCGCGGACACTTCGTCCGCGCCTTTGCGTTGCATGTACTGCCTAGTCCTTCTTCTTGCGGTCTTCGGTGCGCTTCTGGATTTCGCGCCCGAACTTTTCCCAGAAGTTCTTGTACTTGGCGGGCTCCGCCTTGTCGTCGCTGCCGGCGCCGCCCTTCATGTCCTTGTCGCGCAGCTTCATCTGCGCGCTGTCGCCCTTGCCCTGCGCGAAGTCGTCGGTCTGTTCGCCGGGGTTCATCTTGCCGTCGCCGGGCTGGTACTGCTCGTTGGCGTTGCTGTTGGGCTGCTGGCCGCCCTGCTTCTGCTCCTGCCCCTGGCGCGGGTCCTGCGTCTTCTGGCCCTTGTTGTCCGGCTGGCCCTGGCCTTGGCCCTGGCCCTGCTGGCGCAACTGGTGCGCGACCTTGATGCTTTCGTCCACGCTCTGGCGCGCGGCGTCAGCTGATTCGCGCTGCTTCTTGAGCGTCTCTTCCAGCTTCTTTTCGGCTTCGTGCTGGCGGCGGGTGATGCTTTCCATGGTGTTCTGGTTTTCCGCCAGCTTTTTCAGCAGCTCGGGGTTCTGCTTCAGAAGCTCTTCGAGCTTCTTGCTGTCCTCGGCGATCTTGCGCACTTCTTCAGTGCTCTTGCCCGTGGACTTGGCCACTTCTTCGGGGTTTTCCTCAATGTGCTTGCGCAGGCCTTCGGGCATGTCTTCCAGTTTGCCCTCCGCCATCGCCTTGCGGGCCTTTTCAATGCGCTCCGCCACGACGTCGGCCTTGGGCGCATCCAGCGACGCCTTGGCCAGTTCGCGCTCAAGGTCGTCCATTTCTTCGCTGGCCTTTTTCATCAGCTTGTGCAGCTCAGCCAGCATTTCCTGCGGCGTCTTGGCCTTCTCGGTCTCGCCTTCCTGTGCGAATGCCGGGGCCGCGATCAGGCCGCTGAGTGCGAGTACGAAGATCAGCTTTTTCATGGTTGCTTCCTTGTCGCTTCCGTCTTGCTTCCGTTTGGGGCGGCTCTCCTGCCGTTATTGTAACGCGAGTTTTGCCTGTCCGGTTCCCTTTGCTTTGCCTTCTGCCTTGCCTTCCTAGTCCTGCGGCGCTCCGGGGATCTGCTTGCGCAGGTCGTCCCAGATGCGCTTGAGTTCGGCCTGCTCGGCGGCGTAGCGCTCGTAAAGCCGGCGGTAATAGTCCGGCAGTTCGTCGCGGTCGTAATCGTTGGCCATGTCGGCCAGACGGCGGATCTTTTCGCCCAGCGCCTTCTGTTCTTCGTACACCAGCTCCATTTCAGCCAGCTTGCTGACCAGCGGGTCGGGTTGCGGCTGGCCCTGCTGCTGCTGTTGCTGTTGTTGCTGCTGCTGGCGCTGCTCGGACAGGCGCTTGCGTTCGCCCTCTACGGCCTTGAGCATGCGGTCAAGCTTCTCGATCACTTCCTGCTGGTTGAGCTGGGTGCCCTCGCCCACCTGCGGCGGGTTCTTTTCAATGTCGCTCATGATCTCCAGCAGCAACTTCTGGATCAGCTCCATGTTCTTCGTGAAGCCGCCGTAGTTGCCGGACTTGAGGGCATCGACCGTTTCGTCGCAGACCTTTTTCACCTGCTCCTGCTTGCCGAACAGCGTGGTGGCGCGGGTGCGCAACGGGCGGTTCCAGCTGCCGCGCTGGCGCACGTCCAGGTCAAGCTTGATAGTGTCTTCGTTGGCCTCAATCTGCTGCTTCTTCATCAGCTTGATGGCCTCTTCGACCTGTACCAGCATCTGCTCCTGCTGCGACTGCACATACTGGTTCAGCTCTTCCTGGATCGCCTGTTCGGCTTCGCGCAGTTGCTCTTCGGCTTCCTGCTGGTTCTTTTCCGCCTCCGGGCTGTTCTGGCGGCGCAGGTCTTCGCGGGCCTTCTTCATGGCCTTCTGCGCTTCCTGGGCGGCTTTGCTGGCGCGCTGGTTTTCCTGGTTGCGCGGGTTGCGGTTGAACTCGTCCAGCTGCTGCTCAAGCTTCTTCTGGCGCTCTTCAAGTTCTTCAAACTTGATGCGGTCCTTTTCGTCGATCGCTTCGTTCTGGGCCTCCTGCAGCTTTTCCATGGCCTTGCCAAGCTGCTCGCTAGCCTGCTGCTGGTTCTGCTTGCCCTCGTCCAGCTTGCCCTGCTTCAGGTCGTCTTGCGCCTGCCGCATTTCCTCCTCGGCCTGCTTCAACGCGTCGCGCGCTTCCTTTTCGCTGGGCGTCAACTCTTTGCCGTCCGGGCGCTGCTCCAGATCGCCGGCGGCCTTCCTGGCTTCCTCAGCCAGCTTCTGCTGGTTTTCGGACAGCTTGCCGGCGGCTTCCGCCTGCTTCCGCTCAACCTGCGACTGTTCTTTCTCGAGTTGTTCAATGGCCTTCTGCAGAGCTTCCTGGGCCTGGGCCTGGGCGTCCTGCGCCTTCTGCATCTGTTCCTGGCGCTGCTGCTCGCCCTGCTGGCCTTGTTGACCCTGCTGTCCTTGCTGGCCTTGTTGACCCTGCTGTCCTTGCTGGCCTTGCTGACCTTGCTGGCCGCTCTGGCTGGCCTCGGCAGCTTGCTTCAGCGCCTCTGCGGCCTGCTTCATGGCGTCGGCGGCTTCGCTGGATGCCTGTGCGGCTTCGCGGCTGTTCTCGCCGCCCTGGCCATTGCGGGCCGAGTTGCGCAGCGACTCGGCTGCGGCCTCGGCGCGGCGGGCCATGTCCTGCTGCTGCTCGCCGGCGCCCTCCAGGGCGCGGGCGCCGCGTTGCGCGTCCATGCTGCGCTGCATGCCCTCGCGGGCGTTGCGGATCTGGTCCAGCGCCTCGCCCTCGGCCTGCACGGCGCGTTCGCCGTCGCTGCCTTCAAGGGCCTTCTGCGCGTCGCGCGACTTTTCGGTGGCGCCGCGCAGGCCCTGCTTGGCCTGCTGCGCGCCCTGGCGGGCGTCGGCGGCTTCGTCGAGCATGCGGGCCAGGTCTTCGGCGGCGCGGGCTGCCTGCCGGGCCTGGTCGCCGGGGGCGCGCTCGGCTTCGCGCTGCATGGCGCGGGCGGCGTCGGCGGCGTTGCGCATGCTTTCAACGGACGGGTTGCCGTCGTTGGCCTTCATCTCGTTCTGGAGCTGCTCCAGCGCCTGGTCCATCTTCTGGGCGGTGCCGCGCAGCATGCGGTCTTCGGCGTTCTTCAGCGGCTCGGCGCTTTCGCGGGCGCGCTGGATCGCGCCCTGGATGCCCTCACTGTCGATGCCGGGCTCGGGCATCTGCTCAACCTGCTGCGAGAGCTTCTCCAGCTTCTCCGCCAGCTCGGCCTGACGCTGGGCGGAGGCCTTGAAGTCCGGCTTGCCCTGCGCGTCGGTGCCTTCGCTCTTCTTCAGGCTTTCGGCGGCGCGGTTCAGGGCCTCAAGGGCGTTCTGCATGGATTCGCCGGCGTTGTCGGCCTGTGCCTCGCCTAGCTGCCTGGCGGCTTCTTCCATGGCGCGGGCCGCCTGCTCAAGCTGATTGGCGGCCTCGTCAGTGGGCTTGGAAGCCTGGCGGTCCTTCTGGCGCGCGATCTCGTTGGAGAGCGCCTTCAACTCGTTGTTCAACGCGTCGGCGGCCTGCTTTGCGTTTTCCTGGCCGGCCTTGGCGCGCTTGAGGTCGGCGTTTTCAGAGGCGCCGGGCTTGAGCGCTTCCTGGGCCTGCTGCATGGCCTTGTAGGCTTCTTCCTGGGCCTTCTGCGCGGCGTCGGGGTCGTTGCGGTCCAGCGCGTCCTTGGCCTCGGCGCTTTTCTTGGCAGCTTCGTCCAGGGCGTTCTGGGCCTTGCGCGACTCCAGCGACTGCGGCAGTGACTGCGCCTGCTGCTGCGCCTGCTTGATGGCTTCGTCGGCTTCTTTCTGCTGCTCGCGCAGCTTGTCCATCACCTCTTTGGGAATCTGGGTGTTGGCGCCCTGGCGCTGGTTGTTTTCGCTGCGCGTGGCGCGCATGGCGTCAAACTGCTCTTCGGTCGCCTTGTGGATCGCGTCCAGCGCCTTCTGCGTCGGCGTTTCGGCGGCCTTTTCGGCATTCTTCTTCACGTCCTGCTGGTCGCGGGCCAGCCGTTCCAGGTCCTTGGTGATGCGGTCCAGCGCCTTCAGGTTTTCGTCGGCCTGGCGCGCGTCGCGCGCTTCCTGCTCAAGCTTTTCCAGCTCGCGCAGGGCCTGCTCCATCTTCTTGACCTGCTCGGACTCGCGTTGCTTGTCTTCGGCTTTGCGCTTGGCCAAATCCTCGGCGGCGCGCTTCTGGTCGTCCTTGAGGCGCTGCAGCTCTGCCAGGTTGCGTTCAATGTCTTCGCGGCGGGCCTGAAGGTCCTGGGTCTGGTCCTTCAGCGAGTCCTGCTGCTGCTGCAACTCGCGCACCCGGTTTTCCATTTCCTGCAGGCGACGCGCCTGGTCGTTGTCGCGCAACTCGTTGGTGTCGGTGCGCAGCTTCTGCTGGTCTTCGCGCATCTGCTGCAGGTCGCGAAGCTGCTCGCGCGTGCTGTTGATCTTCTCGTCCTCGCCGATGCGCGGCCCGTTTTCCAGCAAGTCGCGAATCTCGGCCAGCGCCTTCTCAATGTCCTTGCCCTTGGCAACCGCCGTGCGTACCTGCCCGCCGCGGATGTCTTCTTCGGTGCTGCCCATCGTCTCTTCAATGCGCAGCTCGTTCAGGCGCTTGATTGCGGCTGTGATCTGCGGGATGCGCCGGCGCTCAGCCAGATCGTCGCTTTTCTCAAGCTCAAGCAGCAGCTCTTCAAGGCGGGTCTTCAGGCCCTCAAGTTCCTTGCGGGCGGCCTTTTGCTTTTCGGCCAGCCGGTCAAGCCGCTCTTCGCGGGGGGCCGCGGCGGGATCGTCGGACTTGGGTGCATCCTGGGCGGCAAGCGGCGCGCGCGCGAACAAACCGATCACGCCGACGACGGCGGACATGAGCATCGCACGGCCAAGGAAGAAGAGAGTGTGTTTAGGCATGTAAAGTCCCCGCTTAAGTCAATTCACTACAGGTATTACGCCAGATGGGCCCCGGATGTTCACAAAGGAAGAAAGAATTCTTGGCCGGGCCGGGTGCGCGGCGTAAGTCGTTTGGTTGCATAGGCTTGCACCTTTGTCCTGTTCGGGCGTTGCAGAGTGCTCGTAGCATGCGCGTCCCGCGCATGGCGTTTCCATCGGGCTCCGGCCGATGAACACGACATCGCCGGGACGGCGATGCTACGCCAGAAGCGCGAATCAGCGCTTCATCTTGGGCAGGTCGTTTACGGACAGGTTGATGGTTGCCGTGTGGCGCGTGCCCGCTTCGACTGTGACATCAAAGCTGCGCGCCGGCAGGCGCGGCGCATAGACGCTTACCGTGTACTTGCCGGGCTCGACGTCGATAAAGAATGCGCTCTCACTCGATGGCCCGATCCAACAGATACCCTCAGTCACATACAGCGTGCACGAAAGCGATTCATCTTCTTCGCACATCACCTCATACACGCCGGCCCTGGGCACCGTGACTGAGCCCGTTGTCTTCGGCTCGACCGTCAACTCAAAAAACTCGTCGTCCGATGCGCCAAACACGGTCACCGCGCTGCTGCGATCGTTGCGAAGCGTCAACGTCCCGCCCGGCAGCATCGCGACCTGCTGGCGGCTGAACTTCATGTTGCCGACCGCCAGTATCGGGCGTACGCCGGGGCCCCTTGCAGACGTCTGCCTGGTGCCGTGCAGAATCACCACTACATCTTCAATTGCGCCGTAATTCACGCGCTCGAAGTTCGCGCCGCGCTCGGTGTTTTCTTTAGCGCTGTCGTACTCGCCGACGATTTCGCGGTTGTTGGCTGTGCGCACGCCCTGCCTGGCCTTGCCGTCCAGATGCACCAGAATCTGCCCGCTGTCCGGCTGCGGGTCCGGCCAACTGGGCGCGCTGGCGCACCCAGCCAGCACCGCAATGCACGCGATTGTGATGGCAAACCGCATGCTATCTCCGTTTGGCAACCTTCATTTCGGCGGTCAGATCGACGCGCTTGTCGGCGGACAGGTCAAAGTCCTTAGTCCAGCCGGGCGTGCGAGTCTGGAACACCGCGGCCTTGTAGCGCCCGGGTGCAACGTCTTTGAAGATCGCATACTCGTCAGACTTGCCTATCCAGGCGCAGTCGCAGTCCGTCACGTGCATCACGGCGTAGGCGCCGTTGTCGGCCTCGGTGACCAGCTCATAGGCGCCGGCGTTGGGCACGTTGACGGTTGCGCTTGCGCCGGGGCCAAGCTCGGCTGCGATTTCGTGGCCGTTGCGCGAAAAGCCCAGAATGGTCAGGGCCACATCGCGCCCGTTGGTGATCTTGAGGGCGCCGCCGCGCTTGAGCAGCAGCTGGCGGCGCGAAAACCCGTCCTTGCCCAGGGCGATTTCGGCGCTTGTCGGCGGCGTGTGGCCGCGGGCGCCTTCCAGCAGCACGATCATGTCGGGCAGCGTGTCGCCCATGACGTGCTTTTCGCGGCGGATCGCGTATTCGTCGGCAACATCCACGTCGCTGACGGTCTTTTCGACCAGCTTCATGCCCACCGTGACGTGGCCGGCGCCGGGCGCGGGCGGCGGCAACTCAGGCCCCGATGCGCACGCGCACAGCAGAAACGCCAGTGACCCCAAAGCCAGAAACCTGAAAGCTGAAACCTGTTTCACCGGCTCATCTCCACGTTCACGCTGGTGGTCTTGCCTTCGCTGATCTCGATGACCTGGTCGGCGTCTTTGAAGCGCTTCTGGCGTTGCCAGGTAAGCAGCTTGTAGCGGCCGGCGGGCACGCCCTTGATCTCGAAGTCATCGCTGTTGCCGTCCAGCACCGCGTGGGCGGGCGTGGGCGCGACAAAAAAGCGCGCGTCCATGCGTTTGTGAATGCTGCAATGCACGCTGACATCGCCGTACTTTTCAAACTTGTGGCTGGCGCTTTCGCCCTTGTCGAAGATGCCGAGGTCAAGCTCAATGTCGCCCAGGAAATAGACGTTGTGGCTGATCTCTTTGTCCTCATCGTTTTCAAACACCACTTCCTGGCCGCACGTCAGGACGGCAAAGCCGGGGTCAAAGCGCGCGCCCTTCTGGCTTACGCTTAACCTGGCCGGCACATCGTGCTTGCCTTGGGTGGTGGTGCTGCCGCGTTCGTCGATCTTGAGCAGATAGACCACCATCGGCTGGTTGGGCCGCTTGGCGCTGAAGGTGACCTTGCCCTTGACGTCGCCCTTTTTGGCCTCGGCCCAGGTCCATTCGCCGGAGTTGATCGTGGTGCCCGAAAGCCATACGGGCTGGGGCTGGTGGCGCGGGGCGCCGGCGTTGATCCACGCCAGGGGCGCAAGCGCCAGCGCGATCAACAGCATGCAAGCAAAGGCCGCCCGCTTCATGGGCACCATGAAACCCGTCTGCCATCGCAAGGTCAAGAACCGCCAATGGGACAGGCCGTCAATTGGGTGGTAGATTTGGGCGAACCCTTAAGGCCTTGCCCGCGTATAAGCTTGTGTGCAATACGGAGCAGGATGACGACCGCTTCGGACAACCAGGACAACAAGCTGATGGCCGCGGTCAAACGCGGCAACATGGAGGCGTTTGAGCAGCTCTTCTACAAGTACTATCGGCGCCTTTACGCGCTGTTTTACCGGCTGTGCTGGGACGACGGCCGCGCCGAGGACCTGCTGCAGGAGACCTTCATCCGCACCTGGCGCGGGGCGATGACCTTCCGCGACGACCTGCGGGTTTCAAGCTGGATTTACCGCATCGGGCGCAACTGCTGGATTGACCTTGAGGCCCGCCGCAAGTCGGTGCGCCGCGCCGTTGACGTTGAGTCCGACAGCTCGCTCGATTCAGGCCGTGTCGATGCGCTGTCTGAAAGCGACCCTCGCGCCACCACCAGCGGGCGCTACGCGGCCATCAAGCCGATGCAGTTGATCGACAACCTTGCCGGCAGCAAGGACGACGGCCCCGACGAGCGCGCGCAGAAGCGCGAAATTGAAGACAGCGTGCGACAGGGACTGCTTGACCTTGACCCGATGCACCGGCTGGTGCTGGTGATGAGCTTTTACCAGGGCATGACATACAGCGAGATCGCGGAAGCGCTGGAGATCCCGCTGGGCACCGTGAAGTCGCGCGTGTACTACGCCGAGCGCAAGCTGCGCGACAAGTTGAAGCGCTTCGTGGCCAAAGCGGAGGGCGCGCCCAATGCTTGACGACGAACGCACAACCCAGCCCGCCGCGGGCGCACAACTGCTCAGTTACGTGCTGGGCGAGCTGGATGCCGACAGCCAGGTCGCGCTGGAAAAGCGTGTGGCCGCCGAGCCCGCGCTGAAAGATGAGCTGGACGAAATCCGCGGCCACATGCGCCTGCACCAGGACGTGCGCAAGGTTGCGCCGCGCCGCGGCAGCTTTGAGCGGTTGCGCGGCCGCATGAAGAAGGAAGGCGCCTTTGAAGGCGCGATCCCCGGCGTGCACGCGATGCTGCGCCGCAGCTTCCTGGTCGCGATGGCGGTGGGCATGGTCGCGATTGTCCTGCTGGCGGCCTTTTCGCGCTCGCAAACTGGCGTGGCCGCGCCGGACGTAATCGGCGAAATCATCTACACCAGCCCAACGGTCAGCGTGGGCCAGCGCCGCGACGTGGTTGAACGCGCCAGCCTGCAGGCCAACCGCGACAAGCCCTACGATACCGGCGCCTATGACGCGTTTATCTGGCTGCCCACGGGCGTCAGCAACACCTTCAGCACGATCGAGGCGACCGAGAACACCGAGTTCCAGTTCTCCACGCCCCGCCGCGTTGAGCTTGTGCGCGGCAACTTCCGGCGCATTGAAGTACAGCCGGGCGGCGTGGGCGACGGCCCCTTTGAAGTAAAGACACCCCACGCCCGCGTGCAGGTAGAGGAAGGCAGCCTGACGGTCAGCGTGGCGCGCGACGGCTCAGAGACGCAGATCAGCGTGGGCCGGGGCAGCGCGCGCGTGTACGGCCTTGAGTCTGAACGCAGCATCCCCGTGGTAGCCGGCTACTGCACCAGCGTGCAGCGCGGCAAGCTGCCTGACCCTTCGCGCCCGGTGTTGAAGCTGCTGCTGGCGCGCGTGCCGGGCACAGAGTACATGGTCTCGGCGACGCTGGTGAATGACGGCTACGCGCCGTTCAAGGTGCGGCGCGCCGTGGACAGCGAGCGCGCCTTCAAAGAGCCGATCTACCTGCTGCACGTGAGCCACGCCAGCGAGTACGAGCCCGACACGCTGCCTGAAAACATCACGTTGCCGCCGTGGCAGCCGATCCCCGCGCCCGACCCCGGCGTTGACCACACCGGCGACATGTGGCTGAACCCCGGCGAGATTTACCGCTTCAACTTTGATGTGAGCCCGCTGCTGGTAATGACGCCCCGCGTCGAGCACTGGCTGCGCCTTGAGTACCGCGGCGACCTGTACGGCCCGCAAGGCGAAGCCCGCGTGCGCATCCAGAGCCCGAACCTGAAACTGGATCTGAGGTCCCGATGAGCCTTACCCTGATCGAGAAAAAACTGTCCCAGCTGCGCGGGCACATCCGCCTGATGTTCCTTTCCTGGGGCCTGGCCAAGCTGGTGATCTGGGCCGCGGGCCTGACACTGTGGCTGTACTACAGCGACCTTGTGCTGAAGCTGCCGGGCGGCCTGCGCATTGCCTTTCTGGGGTTTGCCGTGCTGGTGCTGCTTGTGGTGGCGCTGCGCAACCTGGTGTACCCGCTTTCGCGCACCCTGTCTGACGAAGACCTGGCGCTGCTGGTTGAGCGCGAGTACCCGCTGCTGAACGACCGCCTGATCACCAGCCTGCAACTGCTGAAATCACAGGAGCGTTACAAAGAAGCCGCCAGCGCCGACATGATGCGCGCCGTGGTCGGCGAGTCGTTCGATATCGCGGGCAAGCTGCCGTTTCACGAGGCTGTGCGCACGCGCAGCCTGATGTACATGGTGCTGGGCAGCATTTTTGCCATGGTGCTTGTGTTCGGGCATGCTTTCTTCGCGCGCGATGACATGAGCACCTGGCTGCGGCGCGCGCTGGGCACCGGGCCGGAGTGGCCGACGCGCACGCAGCTGGAAGTGATGATCCTGGCCAAAGACCAGCTCAGCCAGTACCCCACCAACGAGGAGCTGCACGTCAACTTCACGTTCAACCCGTCGGCGAGCATCCCTGAGCTCGGCGTCAGCGGCGTCTATGAAGTTGCCGCGGGCAGCGACCTGCGCATTATCGCCCGGCCCGGCGGCGACATACCCGAGCGCGCGGAGATTGTCATTGAAACCTTCAGCCGCGACCCCGACAGCGGGCGCTATGTGCGTGTGGGCAGCAGCGTGACGCGGCCCATGGAGCGCGGCGCGCAGCAGGGCGGCGACGGCGAGGAAGGCGTGTTTTTTGCCTACAACAAGCTCAGCATCATCAACCAGCTTGAACAGATCAGCGTAAAGGCCGGCGACGCCATGGCCGGGCCGTTCACGGTGCGCGTGATCCCGGCGCCGGAACTGACCAGCAGCGTCGAGATGCGCTACCTGTACCCCGAGTACCTGGTGCTGCCTGAGCGCACGACCAACGAGCCCGCAATCGACGCCGTGGCGGGCACGCACATCGAGTTCACGTTCGCGACCAGCAAGCCGCTGGCGCTGGAAGGCCCGGACGCCAGCGCGCTGATGATTGACTTCAATGTGGGCAGCAGCATGCGCTTGCCGATCGACACCGACCAGGGCGCGGGCGAAAACCGCTACAAGGCGCGTATCTCGGGCCTGCAACTGGGCATGAACCGCTGGCGCCTGAAGCTGGTGGACCGCGACGGCATCGAAAACGGCCAGCGCATCGGCGACATCATGACCGTCAAGGAAGACGCCCCGCCCAGCGTGCGCATCGTGTTCAGCGGCGACCCGCTGATCAGCAACCAGTTCGTGTTCGTGACCGAGGACGCGGCTATCCCCCTTGAGTTCGAGCTGACCGACGACTACGGCGTGGGCAGCGCCCGGCTGTTCTGGCGCTTCTCGCTGGACAACCAGTTCACCGAGTTCGCGCCCTTTGCCCAGGCCTTCAAGCGCCTTGAAAGCAAGCCCGAGCGCGAAGTCAAAAGCACCTTCCTGCTTGAGTTCGACAAGCTGCTGCAGGGCGCGTCGCGCCCGTCAGGCTCGCGCATTACGCTGGAAATGTACATCCAGGCCTTCGACCTGAACCAGGTGAAATCCGAGGACGGCACCGACGCCCGCTACCAGGGCAGCCGCCACAACACCACCCTTACCTACGAGCTCACCGACGTTGAAGAGCTGCGCACCCGCGTCAGCAGCCAGATCCGCCAGATCCGTAACGCCATCAACTCCATGCTCACCAACCAGCAAGAGCTGCTGCAGATCACCCGCGACGCGCTGGACCAGCCCAGCCTGCTCGACTTCCAGGGCGAAAGAGGCGAGCTGCTGCGCAAAGACCTCAGCAACGCCTACCTGCGCCAGAACCAGCTGCTCCGCGACGCTGAAGTCGTGCTGGCCCGCTTTGGCGTGTTCGCGCAGGTGTACCAGTACAACCGCCTTGAGCGCGGCCCCGACGACCGCAACCGCCCCCAGGAGTCGCGCATCCAGACCGTGCGCCTGCTGCTGGCCATCGCTGCCGCCGACCGCGACCTGCAGCAGGCCATCAACAACCCGCTCGTGCGCCTGGAAGAAGCCGAGGCGGACAGCGTGCGCGGGCTTGCCCTTGAAGTGATCCTGAACCTGCGCCGCAGCCTGCTGCGCGCGGTACCCGAACCCGGCTTTTCCGCCGACCAGTTCGGGCGCCTGCTGCAGGAAGCCACGATCTTCACCCCCGGCTGTGTCGAGCGCAGCCGCGGCATCTACGAAAACCTGCTTGAAATCGGCATCAAACCGACCGAGCGCCGCGAACTGCTTGAAGAAATGGCGCGCCAGCAGGCGTTGACCGTTTCGGTGCTGCGCGCGGTCACCGAGCAGGTGAAGAAGTGGCAGGGCTACGAAGACATGCTGCAACTGCTGCGAGCCATTGAGCGCGCGCAGAAAGACATCAACGACGGCGTCACCGATGAGGCCCGGCGCGGAGAATAGCGCCTGAACCCTCGACATCGGGCGTTGCAGTCGCGACACTTGCGCCATGTCGTTGCGATACAAGGCGTTGATTGCGGTGGTGCTGCTGGTGGCGTTGCTCACCGGCGCGCTGGCGTACTCCAGCGGCGACCGCTTTGAGCAAGACGCCCGCGCCCGCATCAGCGGCGACCTGCGCAAAGACTCGGCGTTCCTGAACGCGCAACTGCGCTCCACGGCCCGCGCCTCGAGCACCGCGCTTGAAGGCAGCGCCGAGTCCAGCGAACTGTCCCAGATGTTCAAGACCGCCGGCATCACCGCCATTGCCGACAATCTGGCCACGTTCGCCGACGACTGGCGCGAAGACAGCAACTGCGACTACGCGCTGGCGGCGCTGGATGCCTATCTGGCGCAAGACCGCGAAGCCAAGGTGATCGCGCCCGCGGGCAAGGACCTCAGCTTTGTCGCCGTCTCGGCCCGCGAAGGCCTTACCCACGACAAAGTGCTTTCTGACCCCGAATTGCTCAGCTTCATCAACACCTTCTACCAGGCATACCTCGACTTGAAGGAAGGCAAGCTCGAACGGCTCAGCCGCGCCGCGGTGCTGCCGGTGGCCGACTCGGTGTACCTGGTGGTGCAGACCTACCTGTTTGAAAGCATCCAGGACCGGGCCGCCGTCGGCGTCGGTGTAACCCTGACCGAGATCAGCCATGACTGGATCCAGAGTACGCTTCCTGTCGGGGGCGACATGCGCAACCCCGTGCACAAGATCGTGTTTTCCGGCAGCAGGCTGACCGCCACCACCATGCCGGACATCGCGGCAAGCAACCTTGTCTTTGAGCGCGCGCTTTCCATGGAAAGTTCGCACACCGGCTCCGAGTTTGAAGTCGATATCGACGGCGAAACCTTCATGGCGCTGACCCTTTCCAGCGACCTTTCGCCGCCCGGCCTGCCGAACCGCCCCGGCTTCATCACCGTCAAGAGCCTCGATGCCGAGTTCGCGTCTTTCGCCGCCGCCCGCCGCGGCCTGTTTGTCTTTGCTGCCGGACTTGGCTTGCTGGCCGCCGTGGTCGCGTACTTCGGCGCATATCTGGTGATTCGCAAACTGCGCCGCATCGAAGAAGCAACCATGCGCGTGCGCGAGGGCCGCTTTGACACGCAGGTGCGCGTGCGCGGCAGCGACGAACTGGCCAAGCTGGGCAAGGCATTCAACGACATGACCACCGGCCTCAAGGCGCTGGGCCTGTACACCCACGAGACGCTGGCCAAGAGCGTGCTGGACAAGCCTGAGCTGCTGGGCCAGGCCAGCACCCGCGAAGAAGGCAGCATCTTCTTTTCCGACATCAAGGGCTTCACCACCATCGCCGAAGGCATGGGCGCCGAGGCGGTCACGGCCCAGCTGAATGAGTACTTCGCCAGCCTCGGCCACGCCCTGCGCGACGAGCGCGGCTATGTGGACAAGTTCATCGGCGACGCGATCATGGCCTTCTGGGGCCCGCCGTTCGTCAAGTCGGGCGACTACGCCGAGCGCGCCTGCCGCGCGGCGTTGCAGTGCCTGGCCGCCTGCGCCGCCTTGCGCAACGGTTGGCAGGCCGCCGGCAAACCGCTGTTCTTCCAGCGCATCGGTATCGCGACCGGCGAAGTCGTGGTCGGAAACATCGGCACGGAAACGAAGAAGAACTTCACCGTCATCGGCGACAGCGTGAACCTGGCAAGCCGGCTGGAAGGCGCCAACAAACTCTACGGCACCGAGATCCTCGTGGATGAACGCACAGCCAGTTTGGCCAAAGGTGTTGTGCTGTTTCGTGAGATCGACCAGATCGTGGTGGTCGGCAAGGTGGAACGGGTACGAATCTATGAGCCCGTCGCGCTGCTTGAAACCGGCACCCAGCACTTCCGCCACGAACTGGTGCTGTACGAGAAGGCCCTCGACCGCTACCGCGGCCGGCAGTGGCAAGCCGCGATCGCAACGCTGGACGAGTTGCTGGAAACCAAGCCGCAAGACGGGCCGGCCCAATGGCTGAAACAGCGCTGCATGGACCTTCTGAAGGATCCGCCCGGCGAAGACTGGCAAGGCGTAACCACCGCCACCAGCAAGTAGCCCAGCAGGTTTGCAGCCGGCCCGTGTTTGTGCTTATCTGCGCACAGCCCCTGCCGTTCACTGTGCATCTCCGTGCCCTCCGCGGCCAAGCCTGAAGCTGACTGCACGCGAAGGCCGCGAAGGTGTCGCGAAGGCCGCGAAGTGCTGACGGCAATTTACT
>JAHBYA010000018.1 GCA_019636195.1 Planctomycetota bacterium
CGCTTTCACGCCGCTCAAGCCATGTCAGTGATTAGTTGAGATGGTGATAAGTTTCGTGTTACTGACATACGCCGACGGCACAGTCATGCTTCCGCCCGATCGAGCGTCCGGTAGCCGATGGCCTCGGTGATGTGCTCGGGGCCGATATCCGACGCGCCCTCCAGGTCGGCAATCGTGCGCGCGATCTTGCGAATGCGGGTGTAGGCCCGCGCGCTCAAGTGCAGGCTCTCCATCGCGGTATCCAGCAATGACTTCACGTCCGGGCGCAGGGCCGCATGCTTGCTCACTTCCTGGTCGTTCATGCCGGCGTTGTTGTGCAGGCCCTCGCGGGCGCGCTGGAATCTCGCGGTCTGTACGTCGCGCGCGCGCTGCACAGCCGCCGCCATCTCGGCGCTGCTCATGCCACGGGCTTCGCCGGACAGTTCTTTGAAGTCAACACTGGGCACCTCAAGGTGAATATCAATGCGATCAAGCAGCGGCCCGCTGATCTTGCTGCGGTACTGCGCGATCATGCGCACGGTGCACGAGCACTTCTTTTTGGGGTGGCCCAGGTAGCCGCAGGGGCAGGGGTTCATGGCGGCGACCAGCATCAGGCGTGCTGGAAACGTCAGGCTGCCCGATGCCCGGCTGATCGTTACCGTTCCGTCTTCCAGCGGCTGGCGCATCACTTCAAGCGTGTTGCGGTTGAACTCAGGAAACTCGTCCAGAAACAGCACGCCGTTGTGGGCCATGCTGATTTCGCCGGGCCTGGGTGTAGTCCCGCCGCCGATCATGCCCGCGTCGCTGATGGTGTGGTGCGGCGCGCGAAAGGGCCGCTGCGTGACCAGTGGCTGCTCGCGCGTCACCTGCCCGGCGACGCTGTAAATCTTGGTGGTTTCAAGGGCTTCTTCAAGGGTCATGCGCGGCAGCACGGTGGGCAGACGCTTGCTGAGCATGCTTTTGCCCACGCCCGGGTTGCCCAGCATCAGCACGTTGTGGCCGCCGGCGGCGGCGATCATCAGCGCGCGCTTGGCGGCTTCCTGGCCTTTGACATCGCCGAAGTCGAAGGGGTGGTCGCCGCTGCGGTCGAAGTACTTTTCGACGTCGGCCCGGAAGGGCTCAATCGGCAGGTTGCCATTGATGAAGCTTACGACCTCGCGCAGGTGATCCACCGGGATCACGTCAATGCCTTGAACCACGGCGGCTTCACCGGCGTTGTCGGCGGGCACCAGCAGCGAGCGCACATGCCGCTTTTTCAACTCAATCGCGATCGGCAGCACGCCTGCAACCGGGCGCACGCGGCCATCCAGCGCCAGCTCGCCGATCATGGCGTGCCGGCTGATGGCGTCAGGGTCAATCTGCTGGCTGACACCCAGCACGCCCACGGCAATCGGCAGGTCGTAAGCCGGGCCCTCTTTCTTGAGGTCGGCAGGCGCGAGGTTGACCGTGATGTGCATGAACGGAAAGTCATAGCCTGCATTTCCGATCGCGGCGCGCACGCGGTCGCGCGACTCGGTGATGGATTTGTCCGGAAGCCCGACCACCGTAAACGCCGGGTTCTGGCCGGCCTGCGCGCCATCAACTTCAACATCAACGGGCGAAGCCGCAATGCCGGTAACGCCCGCTGACTGGATGCGCACAATCATGGCCAAGTTATAGCAGCCTGTGCAACGCGAAACGACACCGGCTTCAGTCGCCGAGTTTCACGCCCTTTTCTTCTTTGGGTTCTTCGCCGGGGGCCCAGCCCTTGTCGTCTTCGGCGGGTTGCCACTTCTCGCCCTTGGGCAGGTACTCGTACTTGCCGGTCACACCGTTCATGCGCAGTTGCAGCGCGTCGGGTGTCTTGGGCGACGCAAAAAACCAGCCCCGCACCAGCTTGCCGGCTTCAAACTTCAGGCCGAAGAAAGAGTACGCAAGGTCGGTGTAATCGTCTGTGATTTCCAGGTCTTTCTCGCCCGCGCCAAAGCCTTCAAGGTCGCTGGTGCTTTCCGGTAGCGCCTTCTTGTTTTCATAGTACTTCACGCAGGCGTCGCGGATTTTCACCAGGTTACGTTCGGCGGGTCTGGCGCGATCGGCGGCCGCCGCCTGGTTGCTGCCGTTGGCGGCATCGTTGCCCCCGCAGGCCGCAACCAGCAGCGCTGAAAACAGGAATAGAAGTACTGCGCGCATATGTTACCCCGGCCGTGAGACGGAAAGCAGTTGCGAGACTATGCTAAGAACGTCTCAAAGGAAACGGGGTTCATGACGGAGCTCATCGTCAGCGCCACACGCCTGTCTCGCGAGTACCGCCTCGGCACTGAAACCGTGCATGCCCTGCGCGAAGTTGACTTCACCGTTGAGACCGGCGAGTTCGTGGCGCTGCTGGGCCGCAGCGGCAGCGGCAAGAGCACGCTGCTGAACCTGCTGGGCGGGCTGGACCAGCCCACGCGCGGCAGCATCGTGGTGGCGGGGCGTGAGCTGGCCGCGTTGAACGCCACCGACCTCAGCCTGTACCGCCGCACTACCGTCGGGTTTATCTTCCAGAGTTTCAACCTCGTGACCTCGCTTCGGGCATGGGAAAACGTGGCGCTGCCGCTGGTGTTTCAGGGCGTCGGACGCCTTGAACGCAAGCGCCGCGCCCACGAACTGCTTGAGAGTGTGGGCCTGGGCAAGCGCACCAACCATGTGCCAAGCCAGATGTCCGGCGGCGAGCAGCAGCGCGTGGCAATCGCCCGCGCGCTGGTGAACAGCCCGCGCATGCTGCTGTGCGACGAGCCCACGGGCAACCTGGACACCGGCACCAGCGCCCAGATCATGGAACTGCTGCAGCAGGCGCACCGCCAGGGTGCCACGCTGGTCATGGTCACCCACGACCCCGAGCTCGCGCGCCGGCACGCCAGCCGCACCATGCGCATGGCCGACGGCCAGTTCGTGCCCGACGCCCAGCCGCAGGAGGCCGCATGAACATCCTGTGGCTGGCAATTGAGGGTCTTGCCCGCAAAAAGTCGCGCAACCTGCTGACGATGACGGGCGTGCTGATCGGCGTGTTTGCGCTTACCATGATTGTGGCGCTGGGGCAGGGCCTCAGCCACGCGGTCACCGACACGGTCAGCGGCAGCGACAACTTGAGGCAGATCGGCTTGACCGGCGGCTACGGCATTGAACTCAGCAACAACCCGGCCGATGTAACGATTGAAGGAGAGATGGAAGAAGATCGCCGCGAGCGTCTAAGGCGCGCCGCGGTCAACCGTCGCCAGATACGGCAGTGGAGCGGCCGGCGTATCAATGAAATCGACGACAAGACGATCGCCGAGCTCAGCAAACTGCCGCACGTTGAAAGCATCATGCCGGTGATTGTTGAGCGGTACACCTTTGAGGGCGCGATCAAGAGCGACGGAAGCCTGACCGGCGGGCTTGACGTCAACCGCCGCCGCTATGCAGACCGCGTGATCGCAGGCCGCTACTTCAGCGCCGATGATGCCGACGAGATCATCCTGCATGAGTACATGCTGTACAAGCTTGGCCTGCTGACTGGTAAAGACTACGACGCAGTGCTGGGGAAAACGGTTACCCTGCGCAGCATTGTCAACGCCGGCGACGACCCGACGGCCAACGCCCCGCCGCAGTTGCGCGACTTCATGGATTCGCTCAGCGACGAAGAGCGCGCCGCCATGATGAAAATCCTTCCCAAGCTGATGCAGCAGTTCGGGCAGATGGCGCAGGCAGCCCGCAAGCCTGTGCAGCGCGAAATGACGATCGTGGGCGTGCTGCGCGAAACGGTGCCCGGCGATGTCTTCAATGTAATCGAAGACGGCAACGCCGTGCAGACCGACGTGTTCATGCCGCAGGAAACGGCACGCAGCCTGTTCAATGAAAGCGCAATCAACCGCGAGCTGGGCTATCCGCGCGCGCTCGTGCTGGTCGATGACCCTGAAAACGCACCCGCCGTTGAGCAGGCCCTGCGCGACAAGGGTTTCACCGCCTTCAGCGTTGCCAGCGTCCTGCAGCAGGTTGAAACCATGCTGACCGTGATCACCGTGATCATTGCGTTTCTCACCGGCATCGCGCTGATTGTCAGCACGCTCGGCATCGTCAACACCATGATCACCAGCGTCCTTGAACGCACCCGCGAAATCGGCATTTTCAAGGCAGTCGGCGCCACCAACTGGCAGGTGCAGGCGGTGTTTCTGGCTGAAAGCGCGCTGATCGGCCTGGCTGGCGGCCTTGCCGGCCTGGCGACTGCCGTGCTGGCGATGATCCCCGGCGACGCGATCGCCGGCAGCCTGATCAGCGAGCGCGCGGCTGTGCCGTACACGGGCAGCGTGTTCGTGGTGCCGCTGTGGCTGGCGCTGGCCGGCCCGGCGCTGGGCATGGCGACGGCAATTCTGGCGGCAATCCTGCCGGCGCGACGCGCAGCGCGCATTGACCCCGTAAAGGCGCTGCGCCACGACTAGAACATGCGCTGGGCGAAGAAGCGGTCGATGCGCATCCACAGGTCGCGCTCGGCGGCTTCGCGGTACTCGGTGTTGCCCTCTTCATTGTCGAAAAAGGCGTGGCCGACGCCGGGGTAAGTGTAGGTTTCATCATCGAGGGGGCTGTTCGACAGCACGCGCTCAAGTTCGCGCACGTCCTCGATCGGCACTTCGCTGTCCAGTTCGCCGAACACAGCCAGGATCGGCGCGCGGGCCTTGCCCACAACTTCCAGCGGCTGCTTGATGATCACGTCGTCGGCGACCGGCAGTTTCACGAACGGGCAGACCACCACGCACGCGTCAAGCTCTTCGTCGGAAGCCAGCAGGCCCAGCGTGCCGCCAAGCCATGCGCCAACGGTGCCGATTTTCTTGCCGCTGCCCAGGGTCTGGCGCAGTTCGCGGGCGGCCTGCTTGACCTGCTGCACGCCATGCACGATCTCGTCGAGTGTCACGTTGTCGATGGTGCGGGGACGGCGCGAAAGCTCAAGCACGCGCACCGCAAAGCCCGTGTTGGCGATGCCCTGCGCGCTGTGCATCACGGCCTTGTCGGCTACCAGCCGCTTGGGGATCAGGACGACACCCGCCTTGACGGGTCCGGTTCTCGGGTTCACCAGCATGCACGCAGATTAACCCCTTGCCGCGCATGAGGCCATAGCGCAGGCCATGTTTGCGCACTATCGTTCGCGCCATGCATGACACCGTGATCCATGGCGACGCCATTGCCGTGGCCGGCGCGCTGCCGCGCCGTTGTGCGCAACTGGTGTATCTGGACCCGCCCTTCTACTCCGGCAAGCGGCGGCGCAACCGCAAGGGCGGCCCCGAGTATGACGACCGCTGGCCCGGCGGGATGACCGAGTACCTGGCGTTCCTGCGCGGCCTGCTGGCAGCCGCAACCCCGTTGCTCAAGCCGACCGGCGTGATCGCCCTGCACCTCGACTGGCGCGCCAGCCACTGGGGCCGCCTTGAGCTTGAGCGCCTGCTGGGCGTCAACAACTTCGTCAACGAGATCATCTGGGCCTACCGCACCGGCGGCGGCAGCAAGCGCTTCTTGGGCCGCAAACACGACACCATCCATGTGTTCGCAGCCGGGCCCCGCTATGTGTTTCACCCGGCCACGGAAAAGAGCCGGCTGGCCCACCGCTACGGGTTCAAAAACGTGAAAATCCACGACGATGGCGACGGCCCGTACACGCTGGCTGCCATGCGCGATGTATGGGAGATTGCGGCGCTGCGCGGCAACATGCGTGAGTATGCGGGCTACCCCACGCAAAAGCCGCTGAAGCTGCTTGAGCGGCTGGTGTCATGTTTCACGAACCCGCGCGGGCTCGTGGTGGACCTTTGTTGCGGCAGCGGCACGGCGCTGGTCGCGGCACAGACGCTGGGGCGAAGTTACCTGGGTGTTGACAGCAGCCAGGCGGCGGTGAAGCTGGCACTTCGCAGACTATCGCACGGTTAGCAGAGAGTTATACTGCATCGCCGTGGGCAGGACAGTAATGCCCGGGGTTGCCTTGAAACTCGATGTGCGGCCTGCAAGTATGTGCGGCGGCGAGTCTTATGTGCCTCCGTGGGGCCTCAGATTTGCCCAAAGGGGCGGACCAACGCGATGCCAATCAACCTGAGATACGGTCAACAGGCGGTTGCACGGGGTTTTCTGTCACCCGACCGCCTTCAAACAGTCCTGTCCAAGCAGCAACAACTTGCTTCGCAGGGCAAGAAGGTCAGCGTGCGCATGATCCTTGAGAAGGCGAAGCTTCTCTCGGAAGACCAGCTGAACCAGATTGACCGTGACCTCAACATCAAGGTAGTCAAAAAGCGCACCGGCAAGCTGGACCGGCCGGGCGTTGATGCCCGCCGCCAGCAGCAGCCCGCGCGGCCGATGGGCGCGCAGGACTTCGCGGGCGAAGCGGTGCCGCAGTTCTCGGGCATGTCGGGCGCCGACCCCGACGCCACGGTGTTCAGCCCGCCGCCGCCCGACATGCAGGACCGCATCCGCGCCGAGCGTGACCGCTCCAAGGCCGATGCCCGCAGAAAACAGGAACAGGAGGCCGCGGCCTTCTTCGGAGACGACAACGCCAGCCCCTTCGGCAACGACCCGTTTGCAGACGACGCCATGGCGCCCGAGCCGATGCAACCGCAGGGCGGAGGCTATGGCGGCGGCTTCGGCGGCGGCTTCAATGAAATGCAGCCTGAGCCGTTCGGGGACGAGATGCAGCCTGAACCTTTCGGCGGCGAGATGCAACCCGAGCCGTTCGGGGCATATGGCGAAATGCAGCCTGACCCCTACGGCGGCGGAGGACTGCAACCGCAGGCTGACGGCTTTGGCGACGAGTCGCCCTTCGGCGCTGACCCGTTTGCCGGCGACGCGGGCGAGCCGCAAGAGCTGTCGCGCATGGACAGCAGCCCCAAGCTTTCCAGCCTGCCCGCCGAGTACGATGGTTTTGCCTCCCCCGAAGACGAAGAGTTGCCCACGATCGGTGCGTTTGACGAGGCGCCTGCCGCGCCGCAACGCCGCGGGCCGCCTTCGTATCAGCAGCCTGCACCGCCGTCGCGCCAGCCGGCCTTCGCAGCACCCATGGCGGACCTGAATCCCGCCGGCGATGGCTTTGACGACTTCGGCAATGACATCCGCTCGCCTGAAGAGCTTGACGCCGCGCCGTCGCCCGGCGCGCGCGGAGGCGGCAGCCTGGACGCCACCATGTTCAGCCCGCCGCCCCCAGGCCTCGGTTCGCCGCGACAGAAGACCGGCGCGATGGAAAAGACGATGTTCAGCCCGCCGCCCCCGGGCTTTCACCCGCGCGACCGACAGCCCGCACCCGAACCGGAGCCTGAGCCTGAACCGGCAATGGACGACTGGGGCGAGCCCGCCATGGACGAAGTCCCGGCGTTTGAGGACGCTGCGCCTGCCCCCGACATGGACGCCACGGTGTTTTCGCCGCCGCCGCCGCAGTACGAAGAAAGGCGCAAGGATACTTCGCGCAAGCAGGCCGCCACACCGCGCGGCCGCCAGGGCGCCGATGACTTCGGCGATGTTGACCTGCCTGTCGGCAAACGTATGGACGACGTGCCGACTTCGCCGTCCAAGGGCGACGAAGTGCACCCGTTGCGCCGCGGCGTAGGCACCAGCAGCAGCGGCATCAACCGCACCACCAGCACCCGCAAGCCTGCTGCGCGCACCCCCAGCAGCCAGATCCCGGTCTCGGTACCTGCCGACGACGTGGCCGATGAGCTGCCGCAGGATGACTCACCGTTTGCGGTGCCTGATGACGACATCCCGGACGAAGTGCCGGCAGAAGTCGGCGCCTCAGCCAAGGGTAAGTTGCCGCCAAAGGCGCCGAAGAAGCAGACCAAGAAGCAGACCGGCAAGCGCGAATTGCCGGTCGCGCAGGTGGATGTGCCCGAAGAGGGCGGCAAAAAGAAGAAAAAGACCGCAAGCCGCGTGATCCTGCTGTTCCTCCTGCTGCTGGTGATTGTGCTGGCAATCCTGATTCTGCCGATTGCGTACCCGACCCACGGCATCAAGCCGCTGGACGAGTTGCGCAACCATCGCAGCGCACAGCCGATCTATGAGTATGTGCAGGACATTTACGACACTATCACCGGCGCGCCGCCACGCAAAAAGCCCGGCACGCGCAAGGAAGACCCGATCCGACTGCCCGGCAACGGCGCCAATGAGCCGGCGGGCAACGCGCCAGCCGAAAATTCACCCGCTGAAAACAGCGGCGGTTAGCGCGGCGACACTTGCACACCCACGGGCCGGTTCGCCGGCCCGTTGCAATAGGAAGACCATGGACGCGGAGCTTGTGCGCGCAAACTTTGAGGCCGCCGGCCAGGGCCACGTGTTTGCCTTCTGGGACGAACTGGGCGAACGCGCCCGCCGCCGCCTGCTGCGTCAGTGTGAAGCAGTTGACTTGTCAAGACTAAGTGAACTGCGCGCCGCCATTGACGAGCTTAAAACACCCCGTGCCCGCAACCTTTCGCCCGCGCCCGTCTTTGAGCTGTCAAATCGCGAGTTCCCCTATGCGCTTGCCGACGCCGCCCGCGCCGTTGCCCCGATCGGCGACAAGGCCCTGCGCGACGGCCACGTGGCTGTGCTGCTGGTTGCGGGCGGCCAGGGCACGCGGCTGGGCTTTGACGGGCCCAAGGGCTGCTACCCCGTGCTGCCGCTCAGCGGTATGACCCTGTTTGAAGTGTTTGCCCGCAAGATCCGGCGTGTAGGCACGGAGCATGGCCGCACGCCGCCGTTGTATGTGATGGTGGGCGGCCACAACGAAAGCGCGACCATCAACTTCTGGCAGGATCATGAGTTTTTCGGCCTCAGCCCGGACGACGTGAAGTTTTTCGCGCAGGGCGAAATGCCCGCGCTGGACGAAAACGGCAAACTGGTCATGGCCGCCAAAGACGCCCTGTTCACGGGCCCCGATGGCCACGGCGGCGTGCTGAATGCATTGCACGCCAAGGGCATGCTGGCCGACATGCGCGCCCGCGGCGTCCGCTACGTCAGCTACATACAAGTTGACAACGCGCAAACGCCCGTGGCCGACGCTGCGTTTCTGGGCCTGCACATTGCGGAGGGCGCGGAAGTCAGCCTGAAGGTCGTGCGCAAGGAAGACCCCGACGAGAAAGTGGGCATATACTGCCTTGACGACGGCGTGCCCGGCATTGTCGAGTACAGCGAGTTCAGTCCGGAGCAAAGCCGCGAACGCGACGGCGACGGCCTGCGCTACTGGGCGGGCAGCATTGCTGTGCACGCCTTCAGCGTCGATTTTCTGAACCGGCTGGCCGACAACGGCACGGACCTGCCCCTGCACGCGGCGCACAAGAAAGTTCCGTGCATAGATCCGCAGGGCAATGTGATCGAGCCTGCACAGCCAAACGCCTGGAAATTTGAACGCTTCATCTTCGACACCATTCCGCTGGCCGGCAAAGTCAACTGCGTCGAGGTTCCGAGAGAGGAGCAGTTCCTGCCCGTCAAGAACGCGGACGGCCCCTACGGCCCGACAGGTTTTAAGCAGGCCTATCAGGACTACTTTGCAAGGGCAGTACAGGCCGCCACCGGCAAGCGCCCGCCCGCCATTGAAGTCGATCCAATGGCGGCCGAAAACGCCCGCGAGGTGATAGAGTTGGCTGCCAAAGCAAACTGGGACACCACCAAATCACTGCACATCAAACAATAACCCCGCGCATAAGCGCGGGGCAGAACTGCGGGCAGCTTCGCGGGCTAATGCCGGTCAGCGCACCTTGGGCTTCTTGCGCTTCTTCTTCTCGCCCTTTTGGGCGGCGGACTTCTGGGGCTTCTGGCGAAAACCGGGGCGGCCTGTGATCTCGGTGGCGTCCACAACCTTGCCGTCTTCGGTCAGCGCCGGCTTGCCGCCGGCCTTCTGGATCACGCTGGCTTGCTTGTAGCGCAGCATGATGTCCTGCATGCTTTCGCCCTGGTCAATCAGGTAGTGCAGGTCGCGCAGTTTTGTGCGCAGGCCCAGCCAGAAAAACACCAGCACCGCCGCGCACACCGCCGGGCCCGCGCTGCGCACAGCAAGGCTGCGGTAGCTGTCAAACTCTTCGGGACTGAAGGTGGTGCCGTAGCTGACAAACATGGCAAACACGATGGCCGCCGTGCTGATCAGGTTGGCCGTCAGGTCGTCGCGCAGAAACGCCATGAACATGAACGCGACCAGCATCATCGGTATCGCGATCGGCAGCGTCAGCCACGGGCCGATGTTCACGAACACGCTGCTGATCTCAAGGATGCTGGGCAGGCACGCCACCGCCATCAGCAGCACGCTGAAGATCATGGCTGTACGTTTTGCCTTGCGCGGGATGGGCTTTGGCTCGCGCCGACCTTCTTCGTCGCGCTCAAAGGTGGCGCTGGCTTTTGTCATTTGCCGCGCGAGCTTACGGGCGGCGCCAGAGTTCGGGTCCACGGTCGCTGACTTTCGTTTTCAGGTCTTTGTGCTGCTGGTTGATCAGCTTCGCCAGCTTCGGCCAGTGAAGTTGCTCAAGCGTATAATGGTCCGTCTCAACAAGCGCCATGCCCTTGTGCGCCGCGGCCAGCCCCAGGTGATGCTTGATCTCGGCGGTAATGTACACGTCAGCCCCGGCGCTTATGGCATTGGGCAGAAAATCCGCGCCAGCGCCGCTGCACAAGCCGACCTTGCGAATGGCCTTTGCATCGTCGCCCAGCACTCGCGTCACCAGTATGCCCAGCCCCTGCACGCGCGTGATGAACTCGCGCAACGGCTCGGGCTGTTGCAGTTTGCCGACGCGCGCCAGGCCGGTGCCCTTTTCTTTGTTTTGAAGCGGGTACAGGTCGTAGGCGACTTCTTCGTAGGGGTGCGCGTCGGTCATCGCCCCGATCACGCGGCCCGCGATCTCGCGCCGCAGCAGCACCTCAAGGCGCAGCTCATTGGCTTTCTCGAGCTTGCCGGGCGTGCCGGTGAACGGGTTGGTGCGGCCTTCGATGCCGCGAAAACTGCCTTCACCGGCGATGGCAAAGCTGCAATCTTCGTAGTCGCCGATCACGCCCGCGCCCTGCGCGCACATGGCGGCGCGCACCTTCTCGGCGTGGTCAGGCGGCACGAACACCGCCAGTTTGAAAAAGCGTTCATGGCCGCTATCGACCAGCGGCTTTACTTCGGTAAGCCCCAGCGCCTCGCACAGCGTGTCGTTCAAGCCGCCGACGGCGCTATCGAGGTTGGTGTGCAGGGCAACCAGGTTGATGCCGTGCTTGATGGCCTTGGCGATCAAACCGCCCTGAAGCTCGGCCACGTTGACGCGCTTGATGGCCCGAAAGATCGGCGGGTGGTGCGTGACCAGCACGTTGCACTGCTCGGCGATGGCTTCGTCCAGCACGTCATGGGTCACATCCAGGCAGAACAACACACCCGTGACGTCGGCTTTGCTGTCGCCGACAATCAGGCCCACGTTGTCCCATTCTTCGGCGAGGGCAAACGGGTACAGGCGGTCAAAGAAATCAACCAGAGTCGCAACCTTCATGGCGCGGAGAATAGCACGGCCCAGCCGGGTGTTAGCAGGGAGGCAGGAAATTCAGCATTGAGTCGGACTGCGTTCACCTGCTAGGGTAGCTGTATGAAGTCCGCTCTGCTGCTGATCACGACGTGGTGCCTGTTGCTGGCGGCTTGCACGCCATCGGCGAACAATCTCAGTTCGGGCCCGGCAAGTATCGGCCATTCCAACCAGTCACAACCTACTGCGAATGCGCCGGAACTGCCGCGAACTGCGACGGTCTGGATTCATGTCGATGGCATGACCAAAGTGCAGGGCATCACGTGAGCCGGCTGACCGAACGCGGTCCAGTCAGCCCTGGAAGGGCTGCAAGGCATCGAAGGACTTGAGGCAGACCTGGCGCGCGATCTGTTTCATGTGCGCTATGACCCGGCGCGTGTCGGCGTAGAGGCCATGTTCGCGGCCATTGAGCGCGAGGGCTTCAAGGGCAGAGTTGTCCCAGCCCCGACATCGCTCAGGCCGGAAGGCCTCAAGCTGGACGTTGCAACGCTGCCAGCCGACCTGAAGCAGTTGTTTGCAGACGCCGCTGCGCAGGATCGGCGCGTGCTGGTTGACATTCACGGCCCTGGCTGAGCGCCCTGCGTGCGCATGGAACGCGTGACGTTCCCCAGTGAAGCTGTACAAGCAGTCATGAGGCAGAGTTACGTGCGTCGCCTGCTGGACCTTGACAAGGACAGGTCTTCGAGCGAGCTGTTCAAGCCCGAGGCGATTCCGGTGTCTATCGTTCTGGATGCTTCGGGCCGCGAAGTTGACCGCAAGGTCGGCTTTATCGCGCCCGACGAGTTCGCGGCGTGGCTGCGCGAGTGCCTTTCGCACTAGACTGCCGCACCGGGACGAAGTCGGCGCGCAAAGGCGATCATCCACAGGGTGCCAGCCGCGCCAAAGGCGGCTGGTACCAGAAACGCGCCCTTCATGAAGCCCGCCGCCAGCAACAGGCCGACGCCGATGCTGGAAATCATGTCGCCGACGGCGTTGGCGGTCGCCAGCACGCCAAGGCCAAGGCTGCGTTGATCCTGCGGCAGCATTTCGGCGACAGCGGCCTTCTCAATCGTTTCCTGAATCGCGATGTAGATGCCGGACAGTGCAATCGCCCCGACCAGCAGCCCCGTCAACCCATGTGAAAGCGCTAGCATGACGTTCGTCGCCACGCCAAGGCCGTAGCCGAGAATCAGTACGTAAACCTTCGGTCGTCGGTCGCCCAGCCAGCCCGCGGGGTACGCGGCCAGCGCACTGATCACATTGTGCGCGGCGTACAACAGCACAGCTAATGAGATCGCGCCCGGCGCTGAGCCCGAAGCTTCGCCGAAGGCAGCGGCAGCAAGGAAGATCAGGAACGTGCGGGAAAAGTCCCCCACGCCGAAGATGCCGACGCCCGCCGTGAACAGCCAGAACTTCCCGGGCAGCCGCCTGGAAGCCGGCTTGACGACAGGTTCGGAGGCGGCGGCCAACCGGTCGCGCGTCATACTGAAGAAAGAAGCCGCCGCCAGCGTTGCCGGGATAATGCTGAGCAGAATGACCGTGCGAAAGTCCACGCCCTGCCAGATTAGCAACGCCGCAACAAGCGGGCCCGCGACGGCGCCCAGCATGTCGGCTGCGCGCTCAACGCCGTATGCACGCCCGAAGTACCGCGGCTCAACTTCGTCGGCCAGCATGAAGTCCCGCAGCGGGCCACGAAAGCCGCGCCCCACCCACGCCGCGCTGCGCGCCGACGCCATGGCCGCCACGCTTTGTGTCAGCGCAATTGCTGCTGTCCCCAGCGCCGTGACAACAAAGCCTAGTGTGGCCAGCGGCCGCTTTCTGCGAACGTGGTGGCCCACCCAGCCGCCGGCAAACTTGGACAAGCTGTACAAAAGGTCGGCCAGGCCTTCGATGAAGCCCAGCGCGGCGGCGGTAGCCCCGACAGCAACGAGGTACATGGGCAGGGTGGCAGTGGCCATTTCGTGGCCGAAGTCTGACAGGAACGTCGCCAGCACGATGCCAAGCACGCCGCGAGTGACCCAATGCCCCTTTGCTGGCTGTGCCGTCATGCCGGACCCCGGACTTCTGCCGCCCCGCGACCAGGGCAGTCTGCTTCCCCGTTATGTAGAAGTGTATATAACGCTGGCTCGCAAGGTCGAGGAGCCTGGACATGCCCGGACGCAAACCACTCCTCAAACTGCGCATGCGCCTGATGCTGGGCGATGAGATTGCTTTGGGCCCCGGCAAGGCGGACCTGCTTGAGGGCATCGCCGAGACAGGCTCCATTGCCGCTGCGGGCCGCGCGTTGGACATGAGCTACAAACGGGCGTGGATGCTGGTCGAGACCATGAACCGCTGCTTCAGAAACCCGCTGGTCAAGGCCGGTCGCGGCGGGCGGCAGGGCGGCGGGGCGATACTCACGGTACAGGGCCGCAAGGTGCTGGATGCCTACCGGCGCATGGAAAAGCAGGCCGACAAGGCTGTCGCCGCCGAGATGCGCACACTTCAACGCATGCTGCGCGATATTTCCGGTAAACAATAACGCTTGCCCGCGCCGGACTTTTGATTAAAGTACGCGATGTGTTTGACCGTACATATTGCCGGCAAGGGATCATCATGCGTGCCATCCTGCTGTTCGCCCTCGCCCTGCTGGCCCTTGCCGCCTGCGGCACAGGGGCAGCCAATTCGCCGGCAAACAAGCGCCCGCTGGCTGTGGCCGCAGCCGCGGACCTGAAGTTTGCCCTGGACGACGTTGTGGCCAGGTTCGAGGCTGATCACCCCGACGTGGACGTACGGGTGACCTACGGCTCGTCCGGCACCTTTCACGCGCAGCTCACGCAGAAAGCTCCCTTTGACCTGTATTTCTCGGCTGACATCGACTATCCCCAGAAACTCGTTGAAGCGGGCGTGGCCGACAAGGACACGCAGTTCGAGTACGCCGTCGGTCGCATCGTGATCTGGGTGCCCAACAAGAGCCCCATCGACGTGGGCAATCTCAGGCACGAGGCGCTGCTGCATCCGTCAGTCCGCAAGGTCGCGATCGCCAACCCCGTGCACGCCCCGTATGGCCGCGCCGCGGAAGCCGCCATGCGCGACCTTGGCGTTTACGACCGGGTGAAAGACAGGCTGGTGCTGGGCGAGAACATTGCGCAGACGGCCCAGTTCATTGACACAGGGGCAGCGAACATCGGCATTATCGCGCTGTCGCTGGCGATTGCGCCGCAGATGAAAGACAAAGGCAAGTTCTGGGAGATTCCGCTGAAGCACTTCCCGCGCATGTTACAGGGTGGAGTGACTCCCAAACACGCCAGAAACCCGGCTGATGCAAAGTTGCTGCGAGACTACGTGACTTCCGAGGCCGGCCGTGCGATTCTGCGGCAGTACGGTTTCTACATGCCGGAAGACTGATGGACTGGCAGGCAATCACCCTTACCGCAAAGCTGGCGGGCATCACGACGCTGATTCTCGCCGTGTTTGGTGTTCCGCTGGCGTGGTGGCTTGCCCGCGCCCGCAAACGCTACACACTTGTCGTCGACGCGCTGGTCGGGCTGCCGATGGTGCTGCCGCCGACCGTGCTGGGCTTTTACGTGCTTGTGGCGCTGGGGCCGAACAGCCCGCTGGGTAGCCTGTACGAAGGCATCGCCGGGCACATTCTGCCGTTCACGTTTGAGAGCCTGGTGATTGCCAGTGTGCTGTACAGCCTGCCCTTTGCTGTGCGCCCCTTTACCGCGGCGTTTGCGGCGGTGGACGGGCGATTGCTGGACGTGTCGCGCAGCCTCGGGCGCGGCCCGCTGTACACGTTTACACGCGTGGCATTGCCGCTCTCGGCGCCCGGCGTGGTCAGCGGGCTGGTGCTGGCCTTTGTGCACACCGTCGGCGAGTTCGGGGTGGTGTTGATGGTCGGTGGCAGCATTGCCGGCGAGACTCGCACGATCAGCATCAGCCTGTACGACGACGTACAGTCGCTGGACTACGCGCGCGCCCACGAAACGGCGGCGGCCCTGCTGGCGTTTTCGTTTGTCGCGCTGTGCGTTACATACGCGCTGCAACCAAAGGGGCGGCAACTGTGATGCTTGAGGCCCGCATCGTCCACAAGCAGGGGCGCTTCACGCTGGACGTGAAGCTTGAAAGCACGGGCCCCGTGCTGGGCGTGTTCGGCGCCAGCGGCTGCGGCAAGTCAACCTTGCTGCACTGCATCGCGGGCCTGATCAAGCCGCGTGAGGCCCGCATCGACGTGCGCACGCGCACCGTGTGCAACCGCCCCGGCGGCAGCTGGGTGCCGCCCGAGCGCCGCAAGTGTGCGCTGGTGACCCAGGAGCCGCTGCTGTTCCCGCACCTGAGCGTGCGCGCAAACCTGGCCTTCGCCCCCGGCGCGGGCAGCGAGCTGGAAAGCGACACCGGCCGGAAGATCGTAAGTGTGCTGCGCCTCGAGCCGCTGCTCGAGCGCGGCGTGAACAAGCTGTCGGGCGGTGAAAAGCAGCGCGTGGCCCTGGGCCGCGCGCTGTTAAGCCGCCCCGAGCTGCTGCTGCTGGACGAACCCTCCAGCAGCCTGGACGCCAACCTTTCCCGTGACGTGCTGTCATTGCTGCTGCGGGTCAAGCATGACCTGAAGGTGCCGATGGTGTTCGTGACGCACAAGGCGCCTGAGCTGCTGGCACTGGCCGACGATTGCGTAGTGCTGGACCATGGGCGCGTGGTCGCGCACGGCCCGCCCATTGAGGTACTGCGCAAGCCCCGCGCCATCGGCGTCGCGAACCTGGTCGGCGTGGACAACCTGCTGCGCTTGCCCGTGTTACGCCACGACGAAGAAGGCGGCGTGACGCTGCTTGATTTGGGCAATGATCGCCTGCTGGCATCACGGCTGGGGGCCGCGCCGCCGGGCAGGAGCATCAATGTCGGCCTGTACGCCGATGAAGTAATGCTGTGCCTGGAAAAACCGCCGGGCCTCAGCGCCCGCAACGCTTTGCCGTGCGACGTTGTCAGCCTTGAACACATCGGCCACGAGGTGCTGGTGGAGCTCAAGGCAGGCCTGCACAGCCTGCGCGCCAAGCTCACGCCGGCTGCCGCCAAAGAGTTGCAGTTGCAGCCCGGCAGCCACGTCGTAGCCTTGATCAAGACGGCGGCGATCCACGTGCTGGAGTAGCATGCACCAACCCTATGGTGAGCAACCGGATCGGCCCCCCGATTACTCGCCGGACAGCAACCCGTTCGGGCCGGGCTACCATACCGCCGACAAGGAATTTCTTCCCACATGGCTGTGGTGGGTGCTGGGCCCGCTGGCGCTGGCCTTGACCGGCGTGGCGAGCCTGATCGTGCTGGGTATCCTTACCAGCCGGGGCCTGAGTCTTTAGGCCGCTTGCGGCTGGCGGCGCACAGCAATCAGCCAGGCGCCGATCGCGATGGTGACAATCAGAAACAACGCATAGCGCACCTCTACCCCGACTTTGCTCTGCCGGAAAATGCCCTCAATCAGGCCAGCCAGTGCCAGCAGCGGCACACAGCCCATGGCGATGATGCTGGCATCCATGCCTGCCTTGCGCATGGCGTGCTTGCGCGAAAGTTCCCCGGGGTTCAACAGTCGGTGGCCCATCGCCAGTCCCGCGCCGCCGCACAGCAGGATCGCGCCGAACTCAGGTATGCCGTGCGGCAGGATCCACGCAAAATACTCCACGGCGAGCCCCTTGCGCACGAACAGCGCCGTGAACGCCCCCAGCATCAGGCCGTTCACGATCAGCAGGTACAGTGTGGGCAGGCCCAGCGCGATTCCGAACGCAAAGCACATGAAGGCCACGCGCGTGTTGTTCTGGAACAGAAACGCGGAAAACCCGATCTCTTCGTGCAACTGTGTGTCCTGCCCGCCCAGGCCCTGGCGCAGCGCCTCTGCGCTCGTGTCGGGGTCGCGCCCGGAAGCCAGGCCGCGGTCCACAAACAGATAGTAGGTTTCGGGCGCGTACCAGACCGACGTGTACGCGATGGTCGCCGCGATCATCGTCACCGCGACCGACAGCAGGTGATAACGCCAGTATTCGCGCACTTTGGCCGGCCAGACAAAGATCGCGCCCAGCACCACCGACTTGATGCTCGGGCGCTTGCGCCGGTACACGGCAAAGTGCGCGGTGGCCACGCTGTTTTCAATGTAATCCGCAAGCTGCCGGTCCGGGCTGAAGGCCCGCACACGGGCCAACTCTGTCGCGCTGCGGCGGTATGCGGCTGTGAAGTTTTCGACGGTATCGAGGTTCTTGGGCCTGGCGCGCGTGCGCGACCACGTCATGCCCTCATACGCCAGATATCGCCAGCGTTCCATCGCGCGCGTGGCCGCCGCGGATATATGATGGTGGGGCCAACCAGCCATAGGCAGCAATGGACGTATCGTACCGTGCGGGCTTCACCGACGCCACCCGGCCTGAGCCGGGGGCCGACCGCGTTGCGACGCTGCTGTATCGCCATGAAGTCCCGCTGCCTGAGGACGTGAAGGCGGCCTTTGAAGTCGCAAGCCCCTTCGCGCGGGTCAGCGCGTTCCTGATCGACCTTGGCGTGGTGGCGCTGCTGAACATCATCGTGATCGTGCTGGGCCTGATGGCGCTGGTGGGCACCGCGATGGCGGGCAGCTGGGGGCTGGGGTTTGCGCTGATCATGATCGCGTTTTTTGCGGTCAACGTCGGGTACTTCTTTCTGTTTGAGACGTTCCTGTCCGGCCAGACGCCGGGCAAAATGGCCATGAAGCTGCGCGTGATCAAGGAAGACGGTGAAGAGATCGCACCCGCGCAGGGCCTCGTGCGCAGCTTCATCCGGTTCGCGATTATCGGGCCGCTGCCCGCGCTGCTGATCGGCGGCCTGTTTTCGGTTGAGTTGCTGATGGCAGTCGCGCCGCTGAACGCGCTGGCCATCGTGATGTTCATTGACCGCAAGTCGCGCGGCCTGCCGGACCTGGTGGCGGGCACGCTGGTGATTGTTCAAAAACTGCCGACGCACAACATGCAGCGGCCGTACGTTCCGCCGTATTTTCACCTGCCCTACCACCACTTTCCGCTGAACCACACGGAAATGAGCAAGCTCACGCCGCTGGACTACGCGCGCCTTGAAGAATTCGGCACGCGGCTCAGCACCATCAGTTCAAGCGCGCGGCAGCAGGCCGCCATGGCGGCGGCGGCTGCGCTGGCAAAACGCATGAACTACGGCAAGCCTGTTGAGCCCGAGTACGCCGAGCTGTTTCTGTTCGAGATGCACTCGGCGCTGAAGCAGCAGTTGATGCAGCTGTACCCTGACCTGTACGCCTGATCAAAGCGCCGCGTCGTAGCCCAGCGACTTGAGGTCCGGCCCGATCAACTTTTGCAGCCAGGCAAGCTGGTCCGGCCGCAGCTCGCGCCGGCCCCTGCCGACACTGTCTGCGTGCAGGGTCAATTCGCGCGCGAGATCAGGCTCAAGACTGACGTTCAGCAGTTCGCAAACAGGCTCAATGGCCCGCAGCGGCGCCGTAACGAGGTCTTCAAAGCGCACCTCGACGGCCTGGCCTGCACGGGCTGCCACCGCGCCGTGCCCGATGCCGGCAGTCTTCTGCCACGTTGCGGCAAACAGCGGCAGGTCGGGCGATTTTTCGGTGTGCATGCGCGCCGCGACTACATCGACACCGTCGCGCAGCACATGCAGCAACCGGGCACGGGGAAACAGTTCCAGCAGCTCGCCCAGCATTGCCACGTTGCCCGGCGAGTATTCGCCCCACGCGCGGCCGGACTTGCCTGCCGCAGCCGCGACAGCGGCGACCATGGACTCCAGCACCCGCGCCAGGCTGCGTCGCGGCCCGGGCTCGGATTGCAATGCGGCGCCCAGCGCGGCCGCGTGGGGCTCAAGCAGCAGCTTCCACTCGCGCTCCCAGAGAAACCAGTCCAGCACGCCCCTGACAAGGCGCGGCCAGTCCCGGTATGCGCGCACGCGAAAGTCACACACAACTTCCGGCAGGTGCGGAAACGGCGGCGCCACGAACAGGCGGGGGTGGGCGCCCAGCAGGCGCGCCAGCAGCCCTGCGCCACTGCCCCGGGCGCCAAGCACAAAAAACGGGTCGCCCGCATAGTCGTCGGTAAGGGGCCACAACCGCCCGTTTGACAGTTTGCGCGTGCCCCGGTACGTGATGCGCTTCCACGTCATGGGCTCATCTTACGCCGCGCGGCCATCCACTGCGCGCCGAAATCCACGAGTTCGCGCTGGGGCATCAGCTGGCACTTCGAGCACGCGACGGCGCCAGTCTTGACGTGTCCAGACTTAATGAAGTCCCACCCGATTTCCGGAAAGTCAGACGGGTCCAGCCGGAGGTCTTGAAAACGCACCCACTGCCGATGCTCGCCGACCATGACCGCCGCGCCCTGCTCCATGCGCGTCTTGCCCGGCCACTCGGCGCGGTACTCGGCCAGGTGCAGCGAACTGTTGGTGTCATGGCCCACGCCCAGCAGCAGCACGTGGCCTTGGAGGTCATAAACGCGCGCCAGCGGCGAATCTTCGCCGAAAGCCGAATCAAGGCGGTGGTCCTGCGTGATCGCGCGCGCGTAGCGGCCCCATGCGCACCAGCTTACCGCAGGGTGGTTGCTGCGGCGCACGTCGGGCGCGCGCCGAAAGCACTCGGCGATGGCGCCCATGGCGCGGGTAACGCTCAGGCGCGGGTCATAGGCGGGCATGTGGTCGCGGATCGTCTGCCACCACGCTTCCGGCACCGCGGGATTGCGCCAGTCGGCGGGGTCAGAGTTGTCGGTGCTGTGGCTGGGCAGCACCAGTGTGCCGGTGTCGGTGACCGCCGCCTGCAAAGCCAGCACCACGGCATGGGCGCCGCCAACCACCCAGCCCAGCGACTTCAGCGACGAGTGCACGACCAGCGTCATGCCCGGGGCGACGCCCAGCGCCCGCAGATCGGCGGTCAGCAACTCTGCGGTCGCCGGCGATTCAGCTTTGGCGATTGCGTCAACTTCCGGCAAGATTGTCCCCGGCGGCTGCGGCTAGTTGTCCCACAGCTTCTGCATCTTTTCCTGCAGGTCGTGGCTGAGCTTCTGCATTTCGGCCGTCAGCTTCATCATCAGCTTCTGGTCGGTCATGTTGGCCATCATTCTCTCGGACAACTGCTGTACTTTCTGCGAGTACTCATTCTGCAGGCGTTCCATTTCGGCGGTCTTGTCCTCGACGCGCTTTTCTTCTTCCTGCACCTTCTGCTCGGCCTGCACCACGGCTTGCTTGATCGGCAGTGTGGCTGGGCCCTGCCGCAGAAACACCGGCGGCTCAAGCTTGCGGGCCTCGTCGCGCATCGGGCGCAGCTCGTCCTGCCGCGCTCGAAAACTGTCCACAGCCGCGTTGATGCCCTCGTTCCAGACGCCAAGCAGCCTTTCCATTTCGGGGTCCAGCGGGCGTTTGGGATCGCTGTCCCAGTAGTACGGCTTGCTGGTTTCCAGCAATGCGGTGTCTTTGTTGCGGCGGATGTATTCGCGCTTGAAGCGCGCGTCCAGTGCTTCGCCGTGCGCTTTCACCCAGGCGTCGAAGGCGGGCGCAGTGCTTTCACTTTGCGCCGTGAGCAGGCCGTACATCGACCTGCGCGCTGAAAAGCCCGCGTGCTCGTGGTTCAGCCATGGGTCAAGCGCCGCAATCGCCTGCGCGTAAAGTGCGTTGTCGTGCTGCGGCGGGTCGCCCAGCACCTCGGCGGCGGCGGCGGCCCCGCCCCACGACGTGGCTTTGGCAAACAGCGCCAGCCGCTCGCGATAGTCGTCGGCGCTTTCGGCGGGCGGCACGTAGAAACATTCCAGCAGGTGGGGCACAACTTCGGGGCGGTCGGCGCCGAGTTCGTCGATGGCTCGCCACAGCGTCTGCCACGGGTAGCGCCCGCGCAGATAGCTCTGGCGCATAGTGTACAGCGCCCAGCCCAGCACCGGCCCGGTGACGTAGAACATGCGATACAGCACGATCTGCGCGATCACGGGGTGTTCATCAAAATTGCGGCCGATCAGCGTGTTCACGCCCCATAGCGCGTGGCAGGCGTAGTCGCGGTCAAGGCTGCCCGCGTACTCGGCGGCGTCGATCAGCGTCTTGACGCACACGGCTTTGCCCAGCGCGAGCTCAGACAGCACCACGCGCTTGGCCTGCGTATCAAACACCACGCCGCAGCAGGCCTGGATCACGCCGGGCCAAAGCGTGGGGTCGCCTTCGCACAGCAGCTTGCCGACCGCGTCGCTGATGGCGGCGGCCACGGCGTCGTGGTCGGTCATTGCATGCTTCAGCAGCCACGGCAGAAAGTGCGCCGTGCTGTGGTTGATGTTGGCCCACCACTCAAAGTGCATGGCCAGCGCAAGCCGCGGCATCAACTCGGGCTCGTGCAGGATGCGCCAGACAAGCTGCTCAATGCCAACCGCCCACGGGTAATCAAGGCGGTCGCGGCGCTGGTTTTCAAGGTCGGCCTCGGTGCGCTCTTGCGGCTCATCGACATCTTCGGTCGTGATCGCGACCAGCCGCGTTTCCAGCTTGCTTTGTGCGCCGCAGTACTTGCAGGTCTGGATGGTTTGCTCAGTGTTGGCGTCAAACTCGGCGCCGCACCCGGGGCAGGTGCACTTTTCGTAGCTGCCCTGCTTGCGCAGCCAGCGGGTGGCGCCCTTGATGTCGGGCCGTTGCAACGCGCCGGCGCTGCTTTCCATGGCGCGCAGGCGGTACTGCAGCCTGCTGCCGCCGCCGCAGAACGCGCAGCGGGTTTCGCGGCCGGATTCAGCCAGCTGCAAAGGCGCACCGCAGGTCGGGCAAATGCCGCGCCGCGCGCGGGACAATGACTCAGGAATCACGTCGTACATGGCCGGCAGCGGTTATACTTTCAAGCGTGGGAAAACCGCCAGCCGCGAGGGTCGCAAACTACGCAACGAGTCGCTGTTGTTAAGGAAGGCCCCGGACTCGCGTCCGGGGCTGTATGCTGGCTAACCCTGTGCGGGTGTGGGCTTTTCCTCGGCTGGCTGCCGGGCTTTCACTTCCGCGACGTTTTTGTACGTGTAGCCGGCGTTCTTGACCGCCTTCTCCACCACGTTCTTGACCAGCAGCTGGTCCGCCTTGACGCTGATGTCCAGCACGCCGGGCTTGTCTTCCTTGAAAGTTACAGCCAGCACGCCCTCGAGCTTCTTGAGCGCTTCCGCAAGGGCCTTTGCTGACTCCTTCCAGTTCTTGTCGCCGACGTCGATGTTGAGCTGCCAGGTCTTGGCGGGGCGGCTGTCAGCGGGCGGTAACTCGGTGTCACGCACCGGTGGCTGGCGGGGGCCTCAGAACTCTCAGGCAAACCCGGGGGTGGCCGCAAAGGCGGCGAGGACAAACAAGGCGGGCAGAAGGTATCGCATTGGGGGCTCCTTGGCTCACAACCCTGATACGCATTTCCGCACAGAAAGGTTCCCGCTCGTTGCGCCTTTACTGAATCCTTGCCTAGAATCGCTCCCGACGCGCGACTCATGACAGGCCAGAAGAAAGCCGAAGCTCCGAATGGCATCCGATGTGACGGCCGAATCTTTTTCAAGCCGCAAGGTCTGCCTTGCCCGCGCGCGCGAGCATTTGGGCAACCGGGCCTACCGCAGCGCCCGTAACACGCTGGCACGCGGCGTCCGCCAGTGGCCGGACCTTGAAAGCGACCACGAGTACCGCACCGTGCTGGGGCACGTGGCATGGCGCTGCAACTGCCTGCGCGAGGCCAAGCGCCACCTGACCGTCGCCACCCGCGACGAGGACAGCCACGTCGAGGCGCGCTTTCTGCTGGGGCGCGTGCTGCTTGACATGGGGCAGGTCGAGCGCGCAATTGATGTGCTGGACACGATCCTGCAAGACCCCGACCAGCTTGTGCCCTACCGCGTGCATGCCGGCGGCGCGCTGAGCGTCGCCTACTCGGCGCTGGGCCTGAACAAGAGCAGCCAGGACGCGCTGGAAGAAGCCGCCAGGTTCGGCCTGATCAGCGCGCAGTTGCTGGCCGATGAGGGCTTTCGCCTGTTGCGCGTGGGCGCCTATCCCGAAGCCGAGGTGCAGCTGGCCAAGGGCCTGCAGGTGGACAGCACCTGCGAAGATGCATTTTTCCGGCTGGGCAATGCGCTGTTTGTGCAGGACAAGACCGAGCCCGCGCTTGAGGTGCTGGCGTACGGCATTGAGCAGTCGCCGGAGTACCCGCCGTTCTACAAGCTGATGAGCGAGGTTTACACTGCGCGCGGCCAGCACAAGGAAGCGGCGGCGTTTCTGAAGCGCGCGCTCGAGATCTCGCCCGAGGCCGACGACGCCGACGAGCTGCAGTTCATGCTGGCTGACGCGCTGTACCGGGCAGGGCGCCCCGACGGCGCGATCATGACCTTTCGCGACCTGTTGCAGCAGCACCCGCGTTCCCTGTTCAGGCCAACCGTACAGCTGCGCCTGAAGTCGCTGGAAAAGCGCACCGATGCCAAGCCGGTGCGACTGAAGGGTTTTCCGCGCAAGCTGCAAAAGCGCCACTACTGCGCGCCGAACACGCTGGCCAACGTGCTGACCTTCTGCGGTGTCAACACCACACAGGACGATGTAGCCGCCCGTGTCATGCGCGGTGCGGGCACACACTGGCCCGAGGTGTTCGATTACCTGAAAGACGTGGACGGCGTGGCGCACCGCGGCTTCTTCGGGACGCTGGAAGTGCTCAAGCGCTGCATTGACGCGCGCCTGCCGGTGATCACGACCGAGTACTACGGCATGACCGGCCACGCGCTGGCGATCATCGGCTACGACGACACCGCGGAGCTGCTGATTGCACAGGACCCGCGCAACTTCGACCCCGTCGAAATCCCCTACGCCGACTTCGAGCGCTCATGGATGCACGACGACGGTTTGTGCATCGCGGTCGCGGCCGCCTCTGACCGCAAACGCCTGCCAACCCAGAGCGGCGACGACGAGCGCCTGCTGCGCGGATTCATTGAGCTGCTGCGCAAACGCGCCGAAGACGATCCCGAGGCGCTGCTTCGAGCAGCCAGCGAGCTCAGCCAGGAAGCGCCGGAAAAGCAGGCGCCTTTGCGCATTATGGCTGAGGTCGCGCTGAGGCTGCGCTCAGGTCCGCAGTTGCTCGCGCTTTGCGACGACGCGTTGCGCAAGTGGCCGGACTGCTTCTGGGCGCTGCGCTACCGCGGCGACGCGCTGTGGATGGCCCTTGATGAAGCGGGCGCCATGCAGCAATACCGCAGGGCGCGGCGCATCGACCGCCGCGACCCCAGCCTTGCCTATGCCATGTCCGAGCTGATGTACGCCACCGGCCGCAAGCGGCGCGCCATCGCCCTGCTGCTTTCTGTGCTCGGAGAAAGTCCACTGCACCACCGCGCGCGCATGCGGCTGGCGGAGCACCTGGCTGACGGCGGCGACAACCGGGGAGCTGTCTTTCATGCAAGGCTGCTGGTTGAGTACGACCCCGATCACGCGGCGGCCAAAGAGCTGCTGGCGAAACTGGCGGGCAACACGGTCGTACGAAAGGTGTCAGAGGGCGCCAAGAAGACCGCCGAGGAGATTGCCCGTAAGCAGGACGAGTCCGCCGCCAAGGCCCAGAAGATGTCGTCAGAAGAGGACTTCGAGATCGAGCTGGAAGACATTTAGGCCTGGCTGTGCGCAGAGTCTCGTTGCGCAAGTTGTTCCCGGATTTCTTTCGGTGCACAGCACAATCCACGATATGATTCCGCGCCGCCGCGGGACCCACCCACGGCACTTTTGTTTGTAGAGCCATGACCTACACGAATTCGACCACGAGCAGCACCCGGATAACGACCCCGAAGAGGACCCCGATGAAACTTGCTGTTGCCACCATCATCTCCGGCGGGCAGACCGGCGCCGACCGCGGCGCCCTGGACGCAGCTATTGAACTCTCCATCCCCCACGGCGGGCGCTGCCCCAAGGGCCGCAAGTCCGAAGACGGCATGATTCCGCCGCGCTACAAGCTGACTGAAGTTGACTCGCGCGACTACCCCGACCGCTCCGAAGCCAACGTGGTCGAAGGCGACGGCACGCTGATCTGCACTTTCGGGCGCCTGTCCGGCGGCAGCAAGCTCACCGCCGAACTGGCCCGCAAGCACAGCCGCCCATTCCTGCATCTGGACCTCAACGCTGAGGCCACCGATTACGCGGTAAAGACCGTGCGCGAGTGGCTGGAAGAGCACGACATCAAGACGCTCAATGTGGCCGGCAGCCGCGAAAGCGAAGCTGCGGGCCTGCACGGCGCGGTCAAAGACCTGCTGCTGCGCGTGTTTCGCTAACGTTCAACCTTCCGGGCAACCTGTGCACTCCAGCCCCGCGCCAATGCGGGGCTTTTGCTCGTGCTTGATGCTTCCCGGCCTGTGCTTTGTAGCATGCGCCCGGAGGCCAGCATGACCGACAGAGTCGAAGGTTTCAGCAACGACGTGGGATTCGGCAGCAGTGACCTGCCCGAATTGCGTGACATGCCCTTTCGGATCATGGCCGTAGGAGACTTCTGCGGCGTAAACCGCAGCGCCGCCCGCGATCCGGCGGTCATTGACGCCCACGACTTCGACAAGCGCCTGTCGGATTTCATGCCGCGGGCCCACTTCGAGGTTGAAAACTACCTGGGCACAGGCAAGACCCTCGAGATCGACTTCACGCCTGCAAGCATCAAGGACTTTGAACCCGCCAACATGGCTGCGCGCATACCCGCGCTTGCGCCGGTGCATGACTTTATCCGCCGCGCCAAAGGCCTGCGCGACGGCACCCTTAAGTCCAACGACTTCAAGCGCGACCTCGCGGCCATCCAGTCCATTCCGGCTTTGCGCGAGTCTTTGGACGCCGTGTTTCAAGCCATCGGCGGGCCGGAAGGCGCTGCGCCTGCCGTTGGAATTGACGACATCCTGAATGCAAGCGCCGCACCAAAGGCCGCCAAAGGCTCGGCGATTGACGCCTTCGCGGCAGGCCTTTCCGGTGCAGGCAACCAGGGCTTTGATGTCAGCGGCGCGATCGACAGCGCCAGCCGCCTGCTGGCAAAGCAGCTTGACCCGGTGCTGCGCCACGAAAGCGTACGCCGCCTTGAGCGCAACTGGCGCGGCCTGCACCTGCTGTGCAAGCGCGGCAAGGGCGCGCGCCTTGAGGTTTTTGACGGCGACTTTGACGCGTGGCAGCAAGTCGTGTTTGAGCATGAGCTGGCCGGCACCAGCGACGCGCCATTGGCGATGGTGCTGCTGGCCGATGAGATCCCCGGCGGGTCGGCAGCCATCGATCAGCTGCAGCAGTGGGGTGACGCGGGCGGGCAGATCCAGTGCGCCGTGGTCTTTGAAGCCGGCGAGGGCTTTCTGAACACCGGCGTCGAAACACTCGCCGCCTTGAACGCGCCGGCCACGCACTTTGACCAGCCGATCTTCGACAAATGGCGCAGCCTGCGCGACAAAGATGAATCGCGCTGGCTGGTGGCGGCGCTCAACCCGTGGTTCATGCGCCCGGCGTTCACGCACAAGCGCCACAACGCCGACGGCCCGGTGGCGTGGGGCTCGCCGGTCTGGATTCTGGGCGCGGTGGTCGCGGGCAGCATGGAGCGCACCGGCTGGCCGGCGAATCATACCGGCGCCAGCAGCGGCGAAGTGACGGGGCTTGCTGTGTATCCGCACAGTGACGGCGCCGAGTACCCGCTGAAGGCGCTGCTGCCTGATGCGCACTTCAAGGACCTGGTGAAAGCCGGCTTTACCCCGCTGGTGACGCAAGCCAACAACGATGCGGCGTGGGTGTTGCTGGCGCCCACGGTGCACCGCCCCAGCAAAGCCGAAGAAGAGGGCAAGCTGGGCACGCTGGCGTACCAGCTGCTTGCCGCGCGAATCGGCGAAGCAGTTGTGCGGGCAAAACAGCGGCTAAGCGTGCCCAACGATGAAGAGGCCACGGTCAACAACTTTGAACGCTACGTCAACGCGCTCGTCAGCAACACCGGTACCGGCGCAACCGCCATGGCCAGGGTGCAGGGCGGCCAGATCCAGATTGCGCTACGCACCGGCCGTGACGTGCTGAACGGCGTGGAAATGCAACTCGCGCTGGGACTTTAGTCGGCGCGAAACACTCGAAGCGCCGGATCGGTACAAGCCAACCGCAGGAGATGCCATGAGCCTGTCAGCGAGAAGACTGCCGTTCATGAAGCTGTGTGCGGGGCTGGCCCTTGCAGTCGTGGTTGCGGCGCTTGTCCGCCACAGTGATGCGCCTGTGCGGGGCGACGACAAGCCCAAGGCTGAAAAGAGCAAGGTCGAAATCGCATACGATGCCCTGCAAGATGCCCGCCGCCGCGACACTGCAGCCGTGAAGGCGCTGGACGAAGCACAGGCGCAATGGCAGCGGGCGAGTACGGCGCTGGTTTCGGCCGTGGAGAAAGCCGACCGCGAGCTGGTGTCGCTTCTGGACGACCGTGACGGCATTGAGGAACACTGCCGCCGCATTGAGGCGCTGTACGTGCGTAAGTTTGAACTGGCGGCCAGCGCCATGCTGGTAAGCATGAACGGGCAGTCGCTGGCGCAAGCGCGCCAGCAATGGAACGCGCTGGCACGCTACCGCAAGTACTTCAATGATGACACGTTCACGGCCCTTGACTCAAGCATCAGGGCCATGAACGCCGAGGCCGCCGCCCTGCGCGAGCAGGAAAGCGCGGTTGACGAGCAGATCAAGAATGAAATGGCCGTGTACAACCGCCGCAAGGATGCGTTTTACGCCGCCGCCGCCGCGGGCCTGACCTTCGAGGATACGGAAGAGGCCTACATGGCGGCCTCGGTCCGCATGGGCAACGCGCAGGCCGATCTGCTAAGGGCCCGTATTGCGCTAGACCGCGCGGTGCGCGAATACCTTGAGCACGTGCGCGACAACCTGCCGCCGTACCTGCAACGCGTTCACGTCAAGTCAGGTGACCGCACGGTCTATGAAGCCCAGTGGGTGCAGCGCCTGGGCGACGAAAGCCTTGAACAGTCCGGCATGGCCGACCAGCGGCTGATTGACGAGGTGGACAACGAACTGGTGCGCGAGATGTCCGCTTGGCAAGCGGACTACGACAGTCTTGTCGCCGATCAGGACGAAATGCTGGCGTGGTACAAGGACTACGAGCCGCGCATGGTCGCGCGCACCAAGCGCATCAACGAGCTCGCCGCCAGCGTCGGAAACTGGGGATACGCCAAGGTCATCGGCCCGATCGTGATTGACGCGGTGGTGGTTACAGCCGAAGTACTGGGAACCGGCGGCACGGCAACGGCGGCGCGCCACGCCGCGGGCGCCGCCGCCGAGGCCGCCGCGCAACGCGTTGAGCAGAGCGCGGCACGACGGACTGCCGTGGCGGCGGTTGAGGAACTCTCGGCGATCAGTGAAACCTTGATGGAGCGCACCACCCGCGAACTCAGGGAGCAGTTTGTGCAAACGATGGAAAGGGCTCGCCGCGACCACGCCGCGCGGATCCTGCGTCGGGAATGGGACGAGCTAGGTGAGGTTGTCCGGCGCGTACACGAAGCCAACCCGAAGATGCACGAACAGTGGATCCAGAACGTCGTGAAACGGGCGGACGCGACCTTTCACAGTGCGCTGGGCCCCTGGCAGACCAGCGTGACGGATGCCCAGCGGCGCGCAATGATCGACGCCGCTCGCCTCCGAGCCAAGGAAGCACTTGATCGACAGTTGAAGGTCCTGCGTAAAGACGGAGCCGAACATGCAACAACGGTCGCAAGCAAGCTGGCCGGTTTTGCGAGTTCAGCGTTGCTGGAAAAGACGCTGGTTACCGGCTCGGCCGGCGCGGTGGAGACCGGCTTGCTGAGCGTGGCCAGCGACGGCACGGAGATCGCTGTAAAGTCACTTGTGACCCTGGCGCGCGTCAAGGCCACCCAAGCGCTGGCACGACACGCCGGGGGCAGAGTCGTGTCGGCGACACCCATGCGCGGACATCGCCTTGCCAAGATACTTGCTTACGGTGGCGGCAAGGACCTGAGCAAGGTCAAGCTGGTCCAGTTGCGGGACATCGGCATTTCGGCTGCCAAGGCGGCCATCGCCACCTACTTCGCCCATCGCCAGGAGAAAGCCGAGCGCGAGATGTTTGAGCTCCTGGCCGAAGCGCAGATTGATCACGAGATTTACTACACCGGCGTGATCAAGCGTCTTCAGATCGGGCTGACTCTCGCCTTGTTGGGCGATGAAATCGGCCAGTGCATCGCCGCCCGGCAGATACTGCGCGCGCCCAACCACCTGCGCGTGATCCAGGACAACCTGATCGACAGCTACCCCGCCAACCTTGTCATCGAACTGACATTCTCGGGCTACGTCAAAGAAGCGTCTGTGCGCGTAGGCAACGTGGAAGCACCCATCGTCACCAAGCCCGTCCCCGACGGAGCCACGCAGTGGCGCGCCGCTGTCGCCCTTGAGCAAAACCCCGGCGGCACGCGCCTGCCGCTGCAAATCACAGCCACCGACATGCAAGGCCGCATGATTGACGGCGACCCGACCACAACCTGCATGCTGGACATGCAGATGAACCTGCAAGGCCACGACCGCAAGCCCGACACCAACCACACGCTCAAGCTGGGTGGTTCGGGCGTTACACGCGTTGTCGGCAAGTGGCGCGGCAACGTGTACCGCTTTGACCGCGCCATCGACAAGGTGCCCGACTTTGCGGGCCTGGTGCCCATCCATGTGTTCGAGACTGAGTCCATCGCGGTCACCCCCCGCGACGCCAAGGGCGGCTTTCCCGGCGTGCCCGCAAACTTGAACTTGTACGAGCACTACGCCATCGCCTTTGAAGGCACGATCGAAGTGCCGCGTGCCCTGCGCTATCGCTTCTATCTGGTGTCGGACGACGGCAGCAAACTGTGGGTGAACGACCGTCTTGTCATTGATAACGACCACAACAACGGGCTGGCATCGCGCGCGGGCGAAGTGTCGCTGCAACCGGGTCAGCAAACCGTGAAGCTGCACTGGTTTCAGGGCACGCAACCCAACATCGCGCTGCAACTGTTCATTGAAGAACGCGGCGACCCGATCCCCGATGCGGTGATCAAGGCAACGCCCTTTGAGTTGCCGGGGCCGACCACACAGTTCAAGACCGACACCGAGAACCTGGACAAGGGCAAGGGCCGCCTGTACTGCCGCCTGCTGGACCCAGCCGGCGCGCCCCTTGCGTGGGGGCGCTGCAGTCTCAGCGTGGTTCGCGTCAGCGACAACAAGGAAGTCGCCTATCACTTTCAGGGTGACGCCGCGTGGGACCTTGACCCCAGCGAATACAACGTGAAGTTCACCGCAGATGCCTTCAAGGTTGAGCGCAGAGTCACCTTGCGCGCGGGCGCAGCGCAGGTTGCACAAGCTGGCGGCACAACCGAAGCCGCCATGTTTGACTTCAACTTCCGCACCGTGGCCGGCGACCTGCCTGATCGATACCTGACCGTCACCAAATCGGGCACAACAGAAGCGATCTATGGCGGCCAGCAGTCAGGCCAGCGCATGATGCCGCCGGGGACCTACGACATTGAAGTCAATCTCAGCTACGGAAATGGCGCAGGGGTCGCCAAGGCACAGAACGTGACCCTTGCAGCCGGCCAGTGTCTGCGCCTTGAGTACGGGCCCACCGGCCGGGCGGCCTGGACCGTTACCGGCGCGCCGAGTTCGTCAGGCTGCTGGCTGCACTTCTACCCTGTCGGGGCGTCAACGGCGATCTGGGGTCACTGGAGCGGCCACCGCGAATGGCGCGACTTGCCCGTGGGCACCTACGACGTGCACCTGCGATACCACGCGCCGGGGCCAACCTGGATTCGTGAAGTTCAAATCCGCGAAGGCGAAACCACCGAGCTTGACCTGCGACGCTAGGAGCAGACCATGCAAAACCCACTGCCCGCATTGCTGATGCTGATGCTGACGCTGGCCGCCACAGCGGCCGCGCAAGATCAGCCATGGAAAGACGCCGAGACTATCGACATAGGCGCGGCACAAACGCGCACCGTCAAGCTTGAAGCCGAATCCTACCTGCGCGTCACACCCGCGACGATCAAGACCGAGCTTGTCGAAGGCGATGAGGCGCTTTCGCTTTCAAGCTGGACACGCCTGCCCAAGGGCGAGTACAGGCTGCGTGTGGCGTCTGACGCGGCAGTGAAGGGCACACTAACCGTCCGCGCGTTTGCCGACATCGACGAGCATGAGCCCGCCTTCGACAACTGGCGCTTTGCGCGCAAAGCCAAGCCGGGGCAAACCTGTGAAGTCGTACTGTTCCCTGAAACGGACGTGGACTATCTCGAATTCAACTTCGACCAGCCCGGCGTTGTCGAAGTACTGCAGAGTCCAGCCGCCGGACCCGCGGCGCGGTTCATCAGTCAGCAGTGGCTCAGTGCCGCGGGCGAGCAAGTTCCGCGCGACACCGACGGCCGCGTCGCGCTGGCGGCCGGCCTTTGGATACTGGCCGTCGCCAGCACCCGCAGCGGAATGGATGAGCCGCTTAAGGCAACCATAACCGTGCGGCACACGCCCCTTGACCCGCTGCAACCCGGCGCCATGCGTGAGCTGGCAATGGACGTCAAGCCCGGCGCGCCCGTGGCGGTCAGCCTGCGCCATGGCCGAGATGCGGCATGGTTCACGTTTGAGGCGCTCGAAGACGGTGTGGTCGTCATTGAACGCACCCGCACCAACCCCGACATTGATGTCCCGATGACGCTGGAACAGGACCGCGGCAAGCCTGCGTTGGCCGACGGCGGCGGCTTTGTCGTGCGCCGGGGCACTTGCCGGCTGCGCGTCGGGCCGGGCCAGGGGCGCGCGTGCGAATTGACCTTCGTGATTCACTTCCTGCGCGACAACACCGAGCCCAACGCAGAAACCCCCACCTCAAACCTGGTGCCGGGCGTCAGGGCAAAGGTGCTGCTGCCGACGCCCGACGATGTGGACTCGTTCAAGGTTGACCTGGCCGAGGACACAGCCCTGTGGCTTGACTGCACCGATGCCAAGGGAAGGGTTGTCCAGCTTGACGCCAGGTGGGTTACAGCCGGCGGAGACGCGCTTGCAGTGAAGAACGTACAGGCGCTCAAGGCCGGCAGTTATAAGCTGCGGCTGCAACGCACCGACAAGGGCCTGGTCAAGGAGGCGTACACGGTGCAGCTGCGCGTGTACGTCGAACGCAAGGGCGCGTTGAAGCCGCTGGCCGATGCGCCAAAGTTGACGCCTGGGGCGGCCCGCTCGTTTGTGATCGACCCGGAGACTGACGGCGCAACGCTGCAGTTTGAATTGCCCAAAGACGGCAGTGTGTTTGTCGTGATCCAGAGTTCGCCGGGCGTTGCCGCTTCCAGCCTTGAGTGCGAAGCAATCGTAGTAACGGGCGACAGCGACAACGTGAAGTACACGCCGGTGCAGGGCAACGGGCCGGTACACCTGAAGCAGGGCGTGCATCGCCTGCTGCTGCGTCGGCCGCCGAACTCAGAGTTCAATGGCGGGCTTGTGCGCGTGACCTTCGTGGACGACTCAAGCAACGTATTGCCGCCCGCAAAGTAGCAGCATCCGATCTGCCGGGGCATGGTTGACTACTGGTCGAACAGCGCCGCCAGGCGCAAGACCAGCTCGTCGCGCACCTGCCGGAAGGCCTCCATGCCGCCGCCCGCGGGGTCCGGCAGCGGCCAGTGAAACTTTGCCACTTGGCGCGGGAACACCGGGCAGACTTCTTCGGCGCACAGGGTGATTACCGCGTCCACGCTTTCGGCGTCGATGTCGGCCACTGTCTTGCTGGTGTGTGTTGACGCGTCAATGCCGATTTCGGCCAGCGCCTCAATCGCCTGCGGGCGCACAAACGCCGGGCTTGAGCCCGCGCTGCTGATCTTCACGCCCGGTGGCGCGTACTTGCGGGCAATGCCCTCGGCCAATTGGCTGCGCGCGCTGTTCTGGACGCACATGAACAGGATGTGCTTGGGGTTCAGCTTGCGAATCTGCCGGATGTCATTCTGCCAGTTCATAGCGCGTCTTCCGTGCTTGTCCTGCCGGGCGCCGGTTTCGGTTTGCGCAGGCGCACGATGGCCGCGCTGGGCACCGCCAGCAGGGCCCCGACCACCGGCGCCAGCAGATACACCCACACATGCTCAAGGTGGCCTGACACCAGCGCGGGCGCGAGGCTGCGAGCCGGGTTCATGCTGGCGCCGCTGATCGGGCCCGCGAACATGGCCTCAAGGGCGACCACACCGCCGATGGCCGCGCCTGCCATGATGCCGGTTTCGCGCGCGCCGGTGCTGACGCCCAGAATCACGAACATCAAAAACCACGTCAGCACCACTTCGAGCGCAAACGACTGCCACGGCGCCCCGGCGGGCAGCGTCGCGCCCAAAGATTTCACGTTGCCGAACATCACCAGCAGCAGGGCGCTTGCTGCCAGCGCGCCGACCAACTGCGCAGCCAGGTAGGGTGCAATCTCGCGGGCCTTGAATCGCCCCGCTGCCCAAAACGCCAGCGTGACCGCGGGGTTGATGTGCGCGCCGCTGACTTCGCCCAGCGCGTAGATCACTGCCATCACGACCAGTCCAAACGTCAGCGCGATACCCACATGGGTAATCGCGCCTTCACTGACGTGGTTGATCACGATGGCGCCGGTGCCCGCGAACACCATCGCGAACGTGCCCATGGCCTCGGCGATGGCTTTGCGTGCGATCACCCGCAGCAGCCCTTGTTTGCGGCAATCGCCTCGGCCTTCTGCGTCGGCGTGCAGCAGGGGGATGCGGCTGCACCTGCCATGGCCGGTTCAGCTTTTGCCAATGGCGCGCAGCACTCGCCTTCCTTGGCCTCGCGGCCGGCGTGCATGGCCTCGGCTTCTTCGCTGCGGACCCAGAACTCCCACTCGTTGCCGTCGGGGTCCTGCGCCCAGAACTTGTCGGCCACGGCGTAGCAGCACGTCACCTGTTCTTCGATGCGCAACTGCATGCCGGCTTGCTCGGCGCGTTTGCGCCAGTCACCGAGATCGCCGTTATCGAACAGCTCGACACCGAAGTGGCGCACCTGGTTCTTCTTTTCAACTGCGTGCGGTGCTTGCACCAGTGCAAGGTGCAGCGCAGGCTGGTCCAGCCGCCAGTTGGCGTAATCAGGCTTGGCCTTGGTCGGCTGTGCGCCGAACAGGCGCGTGTAGAACGCCTTGCTGGCTTCGAGGTCACTGACGGGAACGCTGATGTGAATGCGGGTTTTCATGCTTGTCCTTTCGAAACGGCTGCCATGGCGGCTGGGCTGCATGAGCTGCCGGGTGCGCAGCACCACTTTGCCAGGCCGTGCTCGAGTGACTGGGTCAACTCGGGCGTAAGCAGCTTTTTCAGGGTTGTGCGGAGCAGTTTGATGCGGTCGTCCGAGTCACCGGCCAGTCGATAATAGGCCCACACCCCTTCACGGCGGTCTTTCACGACGCCCGCGTTCAGCAGATAGCGCAGGTGGCGTGAAGTCTTGCTCTGGGTGGCGCCGATCACGTGCTCGAGATCGCAGACACACAGTTCGCCGTGCAGCAGGAGCAGTGCAACGATCTTGAGTCGTGTTTCGTCGCCCAGCGCCTTGAAGATGTCGGCCAGTTCGTCCATGGCACCCTTATAACCGCATATCCGGTTATCTGCATTTCCAAAATCTGAAAAAAGAGCGGGCGTCCAACACGCCCGCTCTGCACTCGCTGCGCTACGCGCCCAGGTCTTTCAGGGCTTGCATCGCCTGGTCTTTGCCGGGCGTCTTGCCGTGCCACTTGTAGCCGTCGGCTTCCATGAACTTCACGCCCTTGCCCATGATCGTGTTGGCGATAATCACCTGCGGCTTGCCTTTGACCTGCCCAGCCGCATTCAACGCGGTAAAAATCTGCCCATAGTCGTGGCCGTCAATCACCTGCGTGTGGAAGCCGAAGGCCCTGAACTTGTCAGCCAGCGGCTCAAGGCTCATTACATCCTCGGTCTTGCCGTCGATCTGCGCGTCGTTGCGGTCCACGATGACCGTAAGATTGTCCGCCTTGTGGTGCGCCGCCGCCATGAAGCCTTCCCACGGCAGGCCTTCCTGCAACTCGCCGTCGCCGCACAGGGCGTACACGCGGCTGTCCCGGCCCGAAAGCCGCTCGGCCAGCGCCATCCCCAGCGCCCCGCATACGCCGTGGCCGAGGCTGCCGGTTGAAAGCTCCACACCCGGCGTCTTCTGCATCGCGGGGTGACCTTGCAGGTGGCTGTCGAGTTTGCGCAGCGTCTTGTACCACTCGCGCGGAAAGTATCCGCGGGTGCCCAGCACGGAATACAGAATCGGGCAGATGTGCCCGTTGCTCAGCACAACCCGGTCGCGGTCGGGCCAGAGCGGGTTTTGCGGGTCGTGGCGCACAAAGCCGCCGAAGTACAGGCACGCAAAAATGTCCGCCATGCCAAGGCTGCCGCCGGGGTGGCCACTGCCGGCTGGCCAGAGCATCTCGATGACGTCAATGCGGAGTTTGCGTGCGGTCTCACGGAGTTCGGATTCAAGCTCAGGGGTCAGTGCCGGCATGGTGCGCTCTTGGACCTGCATGGTACGCCTTTGTGGTAGGCGCGGACGTTTCCGTCCGCACGCACGAAAGTATAGTGCGCCCCTTTCCGCAAGGGCCCGTTGTGGGGCGATTGGGGATAGCTGTCAATGGATGACGTAAGCGTACTCTTGCAGGCGCTGCCCTATCTGCGGCGCTACCGCGACAAGGTGTTCGTGGTCAAGGTCGGCGGCGAGATTGCCAAGACGCCCGACGCGCTTGACCTGTTTGCCAAAGACGTGTCGATGCTCAACCAGTTGGGCATTCGCATCATCGTCATCCATGGCGGCGGGCCCCAGCTTGATGAAGTCAGCGGCAAGATGGGCGTAAAGCCCGAAAAAGTCGCCGGCCGCCGCATCACCGACGACGCCACGCTTGAAATGGCAAAGATGGTCTTCGCCGGCAGCATCAACACCGACATCCTGGCCGCAATCCGCAAGCACGGCGTGCTGCCCGTGGGTCTAAGCGGCCTTGACGGCGAAGTGCTGACCGCCACACGCCGCCCGCCCAAGGAAATCACCGACCCCGAAACGGGCGAGAAATCCACCATCGACTTCAAAAACGTCGGCGACATCCGCGACTGCAACCCCGCACTGCTGCGCACGCTGGTGGAGCACCGCTACATGCCCGTGCTCAGCCCGCTGGCCTGCGACGAAGAAGGCCACATCCTGAACATCAACGCCGACACCGTGGCCTGCGCCGTGGCCGCCGAGATGCAGGCCGAAAAACTGTTCATGCTCACCAACACCAACGGCGTGCTGCGCGACGTGAACGACCCCGCCAGCCGCTACATTTACCTGACCGTCAGCCAGGCCGAGGCACTGATCGAAAAACGCGAGGTCAAGGCCGGCATGGTGCCCAAGCTGCAAGGGGCCATCACCGCCGTGCGCGGCGGCGTAAAGCGCGCGTACCTGATTAATGGGCTCACGCCGCACTCGCTGCTGAAAGAAGTTTTCACCCGCAAGGGCGACGGCACCATGATCCTGGACGACAGCGCCGAAAAGGACTACATCGAGCGCGGCTAACGGCATTGCGCGCACCGGCAGCCGGGCTAGGTCGGGCTTACCCATTTCGACAGCAGCTTGCCGACCGGGTAGCACGCCAGCGCGGCAAGCCCCCACCACGGCTGATCGGGCGCCAGCAGCAGGGCAAAACCGGCCATCAGCAGGCACTCGCCGCGAATGCCCGCGCCCACGGTCTTTCCCAGGTTCGGGGGTGTTGGCTCGTTGCGGGCGGCATCCAGCAGTTTCTGCATCCCCACCAGCAGCCACGCCAGCACCAGCAGCGGCACGAACACGCCCAGCACCGGGCTGTGCGCGCTGCCCGGCTGGGACAGCACAAACGCCGGAAACACCAGCACGGCGGCATAAAGCAGCCATGCCACACTGCGCAGGGCGGCCCGCCCGCCGCCCGTGTCTTCAAACAGGCTGACCACCGTCACCAGACAGAAGTACAGAAACACGCTGGCTGCGAAAAGTCGCCACGCCTCCTGCTGCACTATCCACGCCAGGTTGCCGAATGCCAGCAGCGGCAGGCTGACGTGCAGTGCCCGGCACAGCGCGATCACCGCCACGCCGGCGGCCGCGCGGGAAAGGGGCTGGCGCACCCGGTTGCCCTCAATGCGCCCGATCGCCAGCCAGTTGTACAGGAAAATCAGCACAATCAGCAGCGCCACCCAGCCGGCAACGCCGGCCAGAGCGCCGCCGATCATGGCTGCAACGAAAAGCGCAGCCATGACAAACCACGCGCCACGCCATGAGATTTCTCCCGTGACAATCGGGCGCTTCTTGCCCAGTAGCGTGTCCTTGCGCGCGTGCAGCAGATCGTTGCAGGCCATGCCACCCAGGTACACGCCGATTGTGGCCAGCAGCAGCCACGGCAGCTTGCCGGCGTGCACCGTGAACCAGCCGCGCGGGGCCATGGCGTATGCCAGCGCCATGCCGCCCAAGACGTCGGCCAGGGCCGAGGGCAGGGCCGAGATGCGCACCAGGCGCGCAATGGCTTCGGTTTTGGAATTTGGGTTCTGGATTTTGGACTCGTCCTGTCGGCAGGCCCGTCAGTCAATGCAATCCGGAATCGCCTAAACTTTGCGGCCGGTGGTTCTGCGCCTGCGCGGCCGCGCGGCTTCAATCGGGCCTGTCTTGCTGCGGCCGCCCAGCTCAAGGACCGGCACTACGCCGCCGCCACGGCGCACGTTGACGACCGGGTCGTCGCTGACACGCCCGATGCACCCGGCGTACTCGCCCCTGATCGCGAACGCACCCAGCGTCAGGTACTTCTTCTGCTCAACGACATCCGTGCCCTCAGTCAGCAGCGTGGTGTGCTCGCAGGCGGGCACATACTCCTGGACAACCCCCTGGTTGTTCACGGCTTCGTCAAGCCGCTTCAGCCACTCCTGCTTGTCACAGAAAGGCCCCATCACCACGTCTTCGCCGCCGTGGCCGCCGCCCGGCTTGAGCACGAACTTGTCAGGCCGCGAAGCTACAAATGGCAGCAGGTCAATGTCCCGCCCCAGGTAGTCGGTCGTGCGTTCCTGCAACATGCGCGTCCAGGGCATCAGACGCAGCTTGGACTGGTTTTCGGCGGCTGTGAAAAAGCGGTCAAAGGCGCTGCTGGTAAGAATTTCCAGCACGTTCTTGTTGCCGGCAAGGCGCGAGCGCAGCGGATTGACGCACACGACTTCGCCGTGGCGCAGCGCGCGCAAAAAGGGCGCAACCAGCACGCGCCGCCGCGCAAGCTCGGGCACCAGCGCGCGGCGCATCACAAGGTGGTAGCGCGTTTCGCCGTGGTACAAGCCGCGATCATCAGGCTTGAACTCAAAACCGCGCGGGTCAAGGCACTTGGCGTGATAGCCGCGATCTTCAAAGCACTTGGCCAGCAGTTCCTGCTCGGGCAGCGTGCTGGTGCCGTCAAAGTCAACAATCGCGATGTTGGGCTTTTCCTCGGTCGCCTTGGCGTGCTCGTTGTAGGCCGCCAGCAGCGCATCGGCATACAGGTCGGGTGTCGGCGAGCTGGGAAACAGCGTGTGCATGCCGGCTTCGCGCGCGACTTCCTGCTGCTGGAACGTCGTGTCCAGGATGTTGCTGAATACCGCACCCGCCGGCGAATCGACATTGAACTCAAGAAAGCGCGGCCCGCCGCCGGTCATAATGAAGTCATAGCGCGCGAACTCGATGGCAAGCCGCGACGGCGCGTCGTTCAGGGCAAGCTCTTCAATGTTGGGGCTTACCCCCACCTGCTCCATGAATGCCACGCTGTTCAGCGCCAGCGCCACCACCTGCTCCAGCAGGCTGCTGATCACGCGCACGTCGCGGGTAAGCTCGCGTACTTCGTTGCTGTTCAGCAGGCACGGCGCCTGGATCGCGCGCAGGGTTTTGCCGTCCATGCGGAAACCACGCTCACGCAGTGTGGACGTAAGGTGCGCGTCAGATTCACGCGCTCGCACCGGCGACTTTCGCAATGCGGCACGAAAGTCTTTCAGCATGTCGGCTGCGACGTCAATCTTGCGCGTCGGCTTGGCTGAGCCATCACTGAGCATGAAATGACTTTACGCCCGGGATTTCCGTCGGCAAGTTGTGCCTGCGGTCGTTTCAATAAGTACCACCAGTTGAGGCCCATATGCGCATGATGTTTCCCGTTGCCGTGGCGTTGCTGTTTGGGGCGCTCACGGTCAGCCCCACCGCCGCCCAACCCGCTTTCAAGGATGGCGGCAACACCTGGGCGCAAAGCAAGGTCGGCGACTACGTTCAGTACCAGCTGGCCGCGGGCCTGACCGTCACCTACGAAGTCATGGCCATCGCCGAAGACGGCACCCTTACCATTGAAATCGCCAACTTCAGCGCCGAAGGCACCGAGCTGTCCCGCCGCCAGATCCAGCGCACCCCCGACAAGGCGCCGGTGCAGGCCAAACCGCCCGCCGCCGGCATGCCGGCCAAGTGGACAACCGCCGAGTACGAAATGGCGGAACTCAAGTTGCCGTGCGATGTCGTTTCGTTTGCAGGGGCGGAAGCCAATGGCGAGACGTGGTTCAGCACGCAAGTGCCATGCGGCGGCGTGGTGAAGTCCGCCACGGACGGGCAGGACACCGTGTGGCTGGTGGGCTTCACGCGCGATGGCGTTTCGCACGCCCTGAAGTCCATTGAGCCCGAACCGGAACCTGAGCCGGAGCCCGCACCGGAACCCGCGGGCATTGAAGGCTACGGCGACCCGATCGCGCAGCAGATCCCCGCCAGGGTGCGCAAGCAGATGCAGGACCAGGGCACGGCGATCACCCGCCTGCGCCTGTACTTCCAGGACGAGAAAGGCAAGGACGACGGCGTGTCCCTTGAGTTTGAGGGTATGTACACCGAAGTGCCCGTGATTTACGCGGCCTTTGATCCAGACCGCAGCGACAAGTCACTGACCTACAAGCAATGGAGCGACCGCAACGGCCACTTCGTTGACCTCGGCTTTGACGTCAAGACCCGCCCGGCGCAGCTCGCCAACATGCAGGTTAAAATCGAGCACAGCCACCTTCAGGGCGACCTCGAGACTGCGCTTGCGACCTACCCCGTTTCGGCACCCGAGCCGGGTGACCGATGGGAGACCTGCCGCCTGCGCGGCGCCCGCCCCGGCATCAACCGCTATACGCTGCTGGTGATATACACCGACAGCAAGGGCCAGCGCACCGAGCAGCGCGGCTTCAGCCACTGGGTACTCGTGGCGGCGCCGCCGATGTTCCAGTTCCGGATGAGCGCGCAGGCGCATGCCACGCGCCGCACAGCCAAGGGCATCACGCTGCTGGATGCCGAGGTGTCGCTGCAGGCCGTATTCAACCTGCACGGCGGCCTTGACCCGCGTGAGTGCACACTGCGCATGAGCCGGCGCGGCAGCCGCAATGCCGACCTTTCGCGCCTGCCCGCCGACGTGCGCCGCGCCGCGGCGCGCGACGCCGCCCCCACAGGCTGGCAGGAACTGGGGCGCTGCGCGCTGGGCGACACGGTGGGCGGCGTTCTGGTCTCCGAGATGGATGGCGGCACCGTGCTTGTGCGCTTTACACACAGCTTTGCGGCCTCAAGCAATGTGCTGCCCGTAAGCGACGAGTGGGAGTATCGCTTTGAACTGATGCAGCGGGCCAACCCCAAGCCCCTGGCTGTGTGGAGCGCACATGTGTCGCTGCGCATCAGCAAGCCCGAAGATATCGCAGCGGCACGCATGAAAGTCGATGCCACCGGCCTTGAGCAACCGCTGAGCGTGCCCTTTGAACAGTCGGGCGATCGTGGTTGACGGCAACGCGGGCACAAGGCATTTCTTGGGCAGGAGAAACCATGCCTATCAACATGACCAGCGCCCGCAAGCTTTGCACCAAAGCAGAGCTCGAACTTGTCCAGGCCACGGCCCCGGCAGCCTTGAAAAGACTCGATGCCGCCGGCCGCAAGTTGCACGCCGCCCGCGCCCGCAAATTGCTCACCAAGTGGCGCAGCCTGCTGCGCAAGCAACAGCGCACCTCGGCGGCGGGCAAGAACACGCTGGCAAAGATCAAGCTCTTTGAAGAGGTGGTCAAACGCTTCGACGCCAAGCCGACGCCCAAGGTCAAGGTCAGCAGCGTGGCCGACATTCGCAGCGGTTTGCCCAAGGGGGTCAAGCGCCCCAAGGCCGCCAAACCGGCACGCAAATCCGCCGCCAAGGGCAGCCCAAAGGTTTCCAGTTCCGAGAGTTCCAAGGTCCAGCCTAGCCAGCGCGAAAAGGGCGACGACAACCCGGCCCACTACAACAAGATTGTCGGCGTTCAGCGCCCGCTGAGCCATGTGGCAGCGCGCAACCGGCGCAGCCAGGCGCGGCGCGACGCAAAGCATTTCCGCAGCCAAGGTTAGGGCTCGGGCACAATCCGGATCACCACGTCGCCGGTGGGCACGCACTGGCACGCCAGCCTGACGTTGGGCCCCTGTCGCTTGATGCGGCTGAGCACGAACTGCTCGCAGTCGGTCTTGGGGTTCAGGTTTTCCATACCCTCCAGCACCTCGATGTTGCAGGTGCCGCACGAGCAATTGCCGCCGCAGACACTGGTGATGGTGACCCGGTTATCGAACAGGCAGAACAGGATGGGGTCGCCGGGGGTGGCGAATATGTCCGCGTCCTTATCGACAACGACGATCCTTGCCATGGGCTGGATTCTAGCGGCATGCCCAACTGTGCCTAGTTGAAGGGGATCGGCGCTCGGGCGCCCGCTGCTTTGCCGATCGGCAACACCAGGCCCCAGCCGGATTGCACGGGTGCATGCCGAAACGGGAATTCAAGTGCGTATGCTTCACATTTGCTAAACTCTGCACTGTGGGCAGGGGGCTCGGGATTGGTGAATCTCTGCCTGTCAGGTTCCGGAATATACCTCCGGAAGTTGTAGGGAACTGCGTAACACAAATTCGCGTTTCCTTACGTCCTGTTTTCTCAACTGGTGTGGTCGGGCCTTGCGCCCCTGGGAAATCACCATGCAGAGATCGCTCGTTGCTATCGCGGTACTGGCTGGCCTTGTGGCCTTCAGTTCATCTTTCAACAACGCGTCCTTGAGCCCACCCGCGACGCCCGCGCCGGCAATCCAGCAGGCTGATGCCCTGCCCGAGATTGCAGACCCATTGCCGGGCTTCGACCCCACGCGCATCCTGCTCGATATCGGGGGCGAAAACACCCAGCCTGAAACCATGCAGGGCCCCGGCATGCAGCCCCCCGGCTGGAAGCCGGAGCCGCCGCTGGACCTGACGGGCAAGATGCCGGAGCCCGACAAGGTGCGCGAGGCGATTGTGAAGGCTGTCGAGTTCCTGCTCGACAGGCAGCAGGAAAACGGCGCGTGGGACGTTGAACTTACGGGCAGCCTGCTTTCCCAGACTGCTGACCAGGCGGTGGACGCGATCAGCGCCACCAGCCTTGCTGGCGTGGCCTTGCGCTATCACGTGAAGGTTGACCCGGTACGGATTGAAGCGGCGCTCAAGCGCGGCGTGAACTTCGTGATTGACCGCGTGTACCGCGGCAAGCTGCCGCTGGGCGTGTGGTACGCAAACTGGCGCTACACGCTGGGCCTGAAGTTCCTGCACGGCGAGTTCAAGGTCACCAAAGACGAAGAGCTGAAAAACGAGATTCGCGCTGTGGCGCGACGCATGATCAACGCCATGCTGCGCCTGCAACTGCCGCAAGACAGCAACAAACTGCTGGAAAAGAAGCGCAAGGCGCGCATCTCAAGCCGCCACAAGAACAGCGGCCCAGCCGGGCTGGGCGTAGTTATGCGCCCGCCCACTGATTTGGACTATCGCGGCGGCGCGCCAATTGAGCGCATTTTTGAAGGCAGCAGCGCGCAGGCCTCCGGCCTGCAGGTCGGCGACCGCATCATTGAAGCGGAAGGCCTGCGCATCGAGAACGCGCTGGACTATTACCTGGAAGAAAGCCAGTGGCAGGGCGGCCAGAAGGTGCGCCTGAAGATCAAGCGCGACCGCGCCGAGTTCGTCCGCGACATCACGCTCAAGCCTACCTGGCCCGGCTACTTGGGCATCCAGCTCAGCCCGGGCATCGGCGAAGGGCCGATTGTCGAGAAGTTCCTGCCCTTCAGCGCCTGCCGCGACAAGCTGGAAATCGGCGACATCATCAGCGAAGTCGAAGGCAAAAAGATCACCCGGCTGGAAGAGTTCCGTGAGCACGAAAACGGCATCGTCCCGGGCAAGAAGATCAAGGTAAAGGTCCTGCGCGGCGAGAAAAAGCGCAGCACCAGCGTCACGCTGGAAGCCGCGGGCGCGCCGGAAGGCTGGTTCGGGTTTATCGTCAAGGAAGAAGACAAGGGCGACGACAACGGCGTCGTGGTGGATGGCATCCGCCCCGACCTTTCCGCGGGCCGCATGGGCCTGAAGGACGACGACCGCGTAACCTGGATCGGCGATACGCCGATGCTGGGCTATGACCACTTCTTTGATTTCCTGGGCACCGTTCCCGCCGGCAAGTCCTTCAAGGTCAAGTGGATCCGTGACGGCAACGCGATGGAGGGCGACTTGATCGCTGACGCGGTGCCGCAGCCCTTCAACCCGGGGTTCGGCGTAGGCATCAGCAACGACCGCAGCTTCCGCGCCATGGCCAACCGCGTGGACAAGGGCAGCCTTGCGGAAAAGAACGGCATGAAGGTCGGCGACATCTTCGTGGCGGTCAACGGCAACCGCGTCAACAACTTCTTTGAGTTCCGCGACGCGTACTACGACCTGACTGCCGGCGAAGAAGTGACCTGGACCGTGAGCCGCGGCGGCAAGGACGTGGACGTGAAGTACATTCTGCCGCGCTGGGAGCCGACCACCGGCGAAGAGGAAGGCGTTGAAGAAGGCGGCTGGGCCTACTACCCCGAAATGGGCGAAGCCCCCAGCTTTGCAACGGCAGCGGCGCTGATCGTGATGCTGGAAGTCCAGAAGGACATCGACATCAAGGGCATGCGCACCACGCTTAAGGGCCCGCTGAAGTCGGCCGCCAACCTGATCAACAACCTGCGCGAAAAGGACAGCGCCAACGGCGGCCAGGAAACCTACATCTACCGCGCCGGCTCGCGCGAGCACCGCAACAACCTCGGCATTGACATCCGCGGCTGCCAGGGCCGCAACGGCATCTGCGAACTGGCGCTGATGCGCTACGGTATGCGCAAGACCGGCGACATGAAGAAGATCATCGCCCAGTTCATTCGCCATCGCGACCAGTTGGACGCCGTGCGCCGCATGGAGTACTACTACAACCCGCGTATCGGCGGCAGCCCCCACAACCTTGAGCTGTGGTTCAATGCCGCCTACTACTGGCAGTTCAGCCACTACTGGACGCTGGTCGCCGCCAGAGAGTGCGGCAAGGGCGAGTTCAAGGACATGAACGAGATCTGCGTCAAGGCGCTGATGCTCACGCGCAATGACGACGGCACATGGCTGGGACACCCCAGCTTCGGCAAGCTGTGCGGCACATGCGAGGCACTGTGGACGCTGGGCGAAACCGAAGGCCCGTGGAAGGACGGCTACACACCCAAGACCCAGCCGGGCGACGTGGTCGATCCCAAGAACCCGACCACGCAGGACAAAAAGGACAAGCCCAAGGAAGACGAAGAAATCGAGTAGTCCATTCGACCCGCCACCCAGGGGCCGCCAACAAGCGGCCCCTTTCATTGGCTACATTTCCCTTCCCCAATGCGCCTGCTTTGCGTAATGATGGGTACCCCATCTGGTGCGTTTGGAGACTTGCGATGTTGCGTTCGTGTTTGCCCTTCATTGCGCTGCTGCTGGCTGCGGCGCCCCTGATTGCCCAAGGCGAAGACAAGACCCTTTCCGGCCGCCTGGAGGCCGCCCGCAGCACCGATGTGCGCGCTGACTTGCAGGCCTACGCCGGCGAGTTGCGCGTGAAGTGGACCGCGGCGCCCGGCCTTGCCGTGAAGGCCGGCGACAAACTTGCCGAGCTTGAGGCGCCCGAGTACGACGACGCGCTGGTGCGCGCCAGGGAAGGGCTGGTCGGCGCCGAGCTTGCGCTGGCTGGGCTCAAGGACGCCATGGCGCTTCACGACGCGGGCTTTCCGGAACAGTACACCGCCGCCCAGCGCCGTCTTGAGCGCGCCCGCGAAGAGCTGAAGTTCTTCAAGGATGTGGATCGCGCCCAGCAGGTCCGCAGCAACGAGCTGAACCTCGAGAACAGCCGCAACAACATCGAGGACCAGGAAGAAGAACTGCGCCAGCTTGAGCGGCTGTACAAGGGCAACGACCTGGCCAAGGAAAGCCAGGACATCGTGCTCAACCGCAGCAAGCGCCGCCTGGCCCAGAGCAAAGAGCGGCACAAGATGTCGGAAGACCGGCACGAACGCTGGATCAAGGTTGAACTGCCGCGCCGCGAACAGGATATGGAAGCGGCAGTCAAGGCCGCCGAGCTTGATATGCAGCGCATGGACCAGCTGAAGGCCACCGGCAACGCCGAGCTGCGCTCAAGGCTGATCGGCGCCGAGCGCAGGCTCAGCGACGCCAAGCAGTACCTGGCAAAGCTTGAAGCCGACGCCGCCCAACTGATTTTGACCGCCCCGCACGACGGCTTTGTCGTCTGCGGCGGCGCGGCGGGCAACGACGGCGTCAGCACACCGCTCAAGGCCGGCGACAAGACCGGCAAGGGCCAGGTGATCGTTGCGGTCATTGACGCGTCAACACTGGTGCTGAACGTGCCCGTGCTGGCCAACGCCCGCGAAAAGTACCAGCCCGGCACCAAAGTCTCGGTCAAGTCCGACGACCTGGGCGCAAACGCGGAAGGCACGGTCAAGGCCGTCGGCATGATCGTCAAGGACGGCAAAGTGACCGCACGCGTCGAAGTGGCGAACACAGACGGCAAGCTGCTGCCCGGCGCCAGGGCCGCCGTCTCGATCCCCTAGGAGTCTCCGTGCGCAAACTTATGCCGATCATCGCGCTGGCCCTGCTGGTTGCCGCCTGCACCAAGGCCGCCAACAACACGCCCGAGCAGAAGCCCACGCCCACGGCGGACCCCAAGGGGCCGGCCGCCGGGCAGTTCAAGTACCAGCCGCAACTCGATGCGGCTGTGCGGTGGATCATTGACAATCAAAAGCGCAGCGGTGACTGGGGCTACATGGAAGAACGCCCAGGCGATATCTACCTGGGCAGCATCAACAGTCTGCACGTTTGGGGCAACGCCAGCACCGCGCTGTGCCTGATGGGCCTGCTGATGCAGCCGCAAACCGCCGAGATCAACGCCGCCCTGCACAAGGGCTTTGAGTACCTGATCGACGCGCCCGACACCCCGCGCGCGACCATGAACACCTTTTACAACGTGTGGTCGCACGCCTACATGATCCAGGCGCTCACGCGCGCCATGGCCGACGAGCGCTTTGCGGCCATCAAGCCGCGGCTGCGCAAACGCGCCGAGCACGAACTGCGCCGCCTGATGGATCACCAGAGCCTCGATGGCGGCTGGGGCTACTACGACTTTGACCACCGCAGCATCAACCCCAGCGGCGACTTAAGCACGCCGTTCACGACGGCGGCGGTGCTGGTCGCGCTGCATGAGGCTTTCCGCGCGGACCTGCGCATGCGCCGCGGCGAAACCAGCCCGGACGGCGATGGCCTGCGCGACCACAATGTGCAGATCGCGTTGGATTATGTGCAGCGCCACCGCATCCCCAACGGCGCGTACTATTACAGCAGCGGGCATATGCACTACCCGCAGGGCAGCGCCAACCTGCCGCGCGGCAGCATGGGCCGCAGCCAGAGCGGCGACAACGCGCTGTTTACATGGGGTCGCAAGGGCATCACCCAAGATGTGCTGAAGGCCCAGCTTGACTATTTTATGGGGCCCGAGCATGTGTTCATTGAAATCGGCCGCGGCCGCCAGTACCCGCACGAGGCTTGGTACGCGACCGCGCCGTACTACTACTATTTCGGCCACTACTATGCCGCCCGCAACGTGCTGGCGCTGCCCAAGGCCGACCAGTTCAAGTACGGCGACAAGCTCGGTGAACTGACCGTAGCGGGCCAGTACGACGACGGCAGCTTCTGGGACTATCCGCTGTACGGATACCACAAGGCCTACGGCACCGGCTACGGCGTGCTGATCCTGAGCAAGGTCAAGCTGGCAATGCAGCCGTAGCGCCCGCTACTGCTTGAACTCGATGTCCTTGCGGCGGATGAAGTCGGTATCGAGCTTGAAGCGGTCGCCCAGGTACTCCTTGCGCACCACCGGGTCGCCCGCGATTTCGCGCGGCGGACCTTCCTTGATCACTTGCCCGTCCACAATGATGTAGCTGCGGTCGGTCATCGGCAGCACTTCGCGCACATTGTGATCCGTCAGCAGGATCGCGATGCCCTTGCGCACAAGGCTGAGCACCAGGTCACGCAAGTCCTGGATTGCAATCGGGTCCACGCCCGCAAATGGCTCGTCGAGCAGGATCACCTTCGGATTGCCGATCAGCGTGCGCGCGATTTCAAGGCGCCGCTTTTCGCCGCCGCTGCATGAACCCGCGGGATTGGTGCGCACCTTGTGCAAGCCGAACTCACTGAGCAATTCTTCCAGCCGGTTCTGGCGCTCAGGGCGCGACATGCTGGTGGTTTCAAGAATCGCCAGCAGGTTTTCCTCGACGCTCAGGCGCGCGAAGTAGGTGTCTTCCTGCGGCAGATAGCCCAAGCCGTGGCGCACGCGGCGGTGCATCGGCAGCGAAGTGACGTCCTTGCCGTTCAGCAGCACGCGGCCGCCGTCGGGCTTGTGCACGCCCATCAGCATCTTGAAGGTCGTGCTCTTGCCCGCGCCGTTGCGGCCCAGCAGGCCGACAATCTCGCCGGCATGAACCTCGACATTGATGCCGCGCACAACGCTGCGCCCCTTGAAGCGCTTGGTCAAACGATCGCCGGCAAGAACAGGGTCGGGCATTGCGGCAATGGTATGAACCGCAATGACCAATTACCAATGACCAATTGGCACAGATCGGCTGCTACTTGCGGCGGACCAGGCGGTCTTCGTCGATGCCGATGGCGGCGCGCAGGCCCTGTGTGTCCTGCAGCCAGCGGCGGCCATCCGAGTAATAGCCGGCTGTGGGCTTGATAGCCGCGTCGTGTTGCGCCCACCACTGGTTGAACTGGTGCATGTGCAGCTCGCGCAGATACTTCGCGAACATGCTGGCCAGCGCGATCGGCAGGTGCTGGCCTTCGCCTTTTTCCAGAAACGCGATGAACATGCGCGGCTGGCCCTGCACCTCAGGGATGCTTAGCTCATAGCTGCTGACGCGGTTGCTTTCGTGCAGCGTGGCCACCTGCGCTTCCGGAAACTGGTTCAGCAGCGCGCGCGCGTACTTTGTGCGGCCGCCCTGCCGGTCCACCACCACCGCCAGCCGGTTGTGCCGCTGCCAGAAGCGCCCCAGCACGCCGCCGATCAGCTCAAGCTCGGCGCGGGCCTTGCTCTTGACGCGCTTGAGCAGGGCATTGAACTCGCCCTCCAGCAGCGCCGTCACGCCGATCCCAGCCAGTTTCACACCCGCTTCTTCAAGCGCGCGCTTGATCGGCTGCGCGCGCAGGCGCATGCGGACGGCGTCGGCTTCCACGGGGAACTTCGGCGGCTGGGCGTACCAGTCGTAGTCCTGCCAGCGGGCGGGGTCGCAAACGGCATCGCGGAAGGCCATGTAGTCGTCCAGCTCCACGCCCGCGACGTGGGCCCAGCACAGCACTTCTTCTTCCAGCGGCCTCAGCTTGCCCGAGGTGTAGATCTGCTTGCTGTCGCACACCACGGGGCCGTGCTTGCGCTGGCTGGGCTCGCGCCCCAGCTTCAGCGCATCCCACAGGTCCAGCTTCAGCAGCGCGTCGCCCGAAAGCGGTGCCGGCAGCTCAAAGGCCGCGTAGCCCAGCGTAAGCGGGCCCAGAATCGGGCCCAGGCCGGCTTCATCGATACCAAGGATCACCGGGTACATGGCTGCGATGTACGCGCGCGGCTGGGCAAGGGCAAGCCATGACGGTTGAAAGTGGAAAGAACGCGACGGAGTGCGCGCGCTGAACCTGTGCCGGAACCCTAGTCCGTGTACTTGTTCCAACTGACTACATCGTCGCCGCGGCCCCAGTCGTTGATGCCGTCTTCGCCGAAGCTCCACAGCACATAGTCGGACGGATAGTCGCCGGTCGTGGGGTGGCGCAGCTTTTCCTGTGCTTCGGTGGCTGTGATGCGCACTTGCTGGCCGCTGGCCAGCGTGATGGTCTGGTCAACGCGGCCCTGCCGCAGTTCAACGATGTTGATATAGACCAGCGGGTTGCCCCACGGGTCAAGGATTTCAAACAGGTCGCGCGAGGTGCCTTCGGCCACGTCCAGCGCCGTCGGGCCCATGGCCGTTTCCATGACCATGTCCAGGTCAAGGTTGCCGCGCCGCGCATCGTCGGCGAACAGCGGCACATCAAGGTAGGGTCCGCCTTCTTTGCGCGAGCGCAGCGCCAGCACCAGGCACTCGATGCCTTCGTTGGTCTTGTTCGGCGCCATCAGCATCTGGTTGGGCGCCATCAGGTTGCCCAAGTCCTGCATGTTGCTGGGTGGCGCGGTGCCCCAGCGCGCCTTGTAGCTTTCAATGTTGGCCTGCAACGTCTTGATGGTGGCGGTGGCGCGGGCTTCTTCACTTTTGCTGAAGGCCCCGCTGAAGGCCACCACCAGCACGCTCATCAGCACGACAATGATGCCGATGACGATCATCAGCTCGATCAGCGTAAAGCCATGACGGCGCGCGCCTGCTGGTCGGCGTCGGGGCATCAGTTGCGCCTCCGTTCGCTGAGCCCGCTGTCGAAGATGAAGCGCACGCTTTCAACGTCCCAGGTCGCTTTCGTGCCGCGATAGGCATTCACGAAGAAGCCTGCGGTCGCGTCGATATCGGTGTTCTTGAGGTCGTTGCGGCACATCGCGTCGCTGCGGTCGATCGGCAGTTCAACCTCAAAGCCGTTGATCAGCGCAAAGTACTTCACGTTGCTGCCGTCGTCGGCCAGTTGCCGGCGTATGCCAAGCCGCATGCCCTGCTCGGGATTCAGGGGCACGCCGCCGTACTGCGCGACGTCGATGTAGCCGAAGGCTTTGGGCCGGTCGGGGTTGGCCGCGTCGTCAGCCTTGAACTCGCGGGTCTCCCAGTACACCCGCAGGTCGGGGTCAATCGCGACGATGACCGAGGCCAGCGGGGTGGGCGTGCCGCCGCTGCTGGGCTTGCGGTACTTGGCGATGGTGACGCCGCGGTTCCAGTTGTCGCTGCCGATGCGCACAACCTCGGCTTCCATGGCTGCAAAGGTTGACTGCGGGCGCTTGATCTCGATGCGCGAGGGCACGTTGGTCTCGTTCTGGTTGATACCCAGCTTCAACCGGCCGCCCTTAATGCTGGTCGCGCCGAAGAAGCCGGCGTCGGGCTTGGGCGTGCGCGGCACGTTCCAGTTGCCGTAGTAGTTCTCGCGGCTGTCGGTATCGAACTTCTCGATGTCGAAGTACTGGCGCTGGTTGTCCTCAATGCGGCGCAGCCACTCTTTGGCGTAGGCCAGCGCGCCTGATTTCTGGTAGTCCTGATGCAGCTGCGGCGTCGCAAAGTGGCGGCGGTCGGCGGCGCGGGCAATGTGATCCTGGAACGCCTGCTTGGCCGCGTTGTGATTGCCCAGCGAGTACAGCGAATACGCATAGATATTGTAGCAGGCCAGGTGCGGCACGGTCGCCACCTCCAACTCGCTGGGATTGGTGGGCTTTTGCCCGTCCGCGTACTTCAGAAGCGCGTCAATCAGTTCCTTGCTCAGGTCCCGCGCCTTGGCCAGGTAGGCCTTGCGCAGCTCTTCACGGTCGGCCGGCACAGCCACCGCGGCCGGCGCGATGTCGGCCAGCCGGGTGTACAACGTCGCCAGCGTCAGCTTGGTCGCGGGCTGCTGCGGTTGAATCTGGAGTGCGGCGGTAAGGAACGCCGCCGCCTCTTTCATGGGCGGCGTGAGCTCACCGGCAAAGTCAATCGCCTCGCCGGCTGCGATACGCACCAGCAACGCGCCGCGGATGCGTTCAATGTCGGAAAGCGCGATCTCGGCCATCATCACCAGCGCAGGGTAAAACTCGGGGTCGAACTTCAGGCAGCGCGACAGGTGGTCCTTGGCAACAACGTAAAAGCCCGCCTTCATGTTCATCTCGGCGGCGGCATAGTTCAGCAGCACGTGGCGCGGGTTTACGTCCAGCCCTGCCCTGCAGGCCGCCATCGCCTCGCGGAACATGCCCAGCCGCTGGTACAGACGGTACTCGGCAAGGTGCGCCTCGGCGGAAAGCGGGTCAAGCTTCTTGGCGGCTTCAATGACCGCGAGCACGTCGCCGCGCGGCGTGGCGGGCTTTTCCGGGCGTTGCATGCGGTACTGGCCGTCGGTCTGCACGTACGTAACCAGCGCGCGCGCCATCAGCGGATTCAGCGGAAACTGGGTGTTGCTGGCTGGGCTGGCGTAGCCCAGCGCCTCGTTCCACCACGGCAGGGTGCGCACAATGTCGCGGATCTTGTCGAGGTCGGCCTTTTCTTCGCCGCGGCGGGGCAGGTTGCGGTGCAGCAGCATCGCGCAGTACAGCACGCGGCCGGCGTCCCAGCCCGGCACGCCCTGCGGGATGCGATCCAGCGCCGCGATGGCGGCGTCATAGTCGTGCAGGCTGAACTCGAGTTCGGCCAGCATCAGCCAGGCGCGGCCCTGCTCGGCTTCCGGCGTGGTTTCCAGCGTCAGGGTGGCGCCGCCCAGCAGCCCCACCAGCTCGGTGATCTCGCGGCGGGCGTCGGCAAATCGCCTGAGGTCAATGTGGCACTTTGCCAGCAGCCACCGCGCCTCGCTGAAGTTGCGGGCTTGCTCAAGGTACGGGATCGCCGCTTCGTGCAGTTGCAGGCGCTGCACATAGATACGGCCAGCCGCCAGGCAGAAGCGTTCACGGTCGGGGCTTTCCACGCCTGAGCGCAGCGCGCTGAGGTACGTGGACAGCTCTGCATCCAGGTTGTTGCGGGAACGATGGAAGTTCGCCAGTTCGTCATAGATGCTGGCAAGCTTGGGGTTGCGGTCGCGGATGTACACGAACTGCGACTGGTAAAAAGTCGCAAACTCGTTGCGCTCTTCGGGCGTGAAGCCTTCGGGCTGGTCATCCACGTTCGCGATGATGTCGCGGTGGGCGGCCTCCCAGTCCGTGACCGCCTTCTGGCGCTCTTCGCCGCTGAACTGGTTGACATAGCCCTCAAAGATATCGACCCACGTCTGCGGGTAGCCCTTGATGGTGACCTTCTGGGGCGCCACCCAGTACATGCGGCGCCGTTCATCCACCAGGTTCAGCACGCCCGCGCCCTCGATGCGCGGCTGGCGCGGGTTCAGGGCATAGAAGTAGAAGCGAAAACCCTCCGGGGTTTCCTGCTTCATGAAGCGCTCAAATGCCGTACGCCACAGCGAGACGTTGTAGCGCTTGTCCAGGCCGGTGCGTGGCCAGCGTTCGGCCTTTAGCGCGAAGTCGGCGTCGGAAGCGCCGGGCAGGTTGCCGCCCGTGCGGTCGGTAATGCGCACGGGGCGCACTTCCCACTCGCGGTTGGCGCCTTCCACCTGGATCACGAGGTAGCGGCGCGGCTTGTCGGTCAGCTTGAACTGGCCGGCCAGCGGCGCGGCAACGGCGACGGCAAGGGCGGCAAGCAGGATGCGCGAAAGCAGGTTCATTCCTGTTCATTCCCCCGGCGCCGAAGTGTCTTCACTGCGCAGATCAACGCGGCGGTTGTCACGCGGCACCCACGCGCGCACCGTGGCCAGCGAGGGCCGCATGCCCGCGGGCACGTCAAAGTCATCCAGCCCCGAGAAACCGGGGGTCGAAAGCTCAATCGGCGGCAGGCCCTCATAGCTGGCCTGCGACAGCGACCACGCGCTGGGCCGGGTCGGCGCGTACACGTGGCCATCGTCGTAGAACGGCTTGTTGATCTCGCGCGGGTCGGGCCGCGTGGGCGTGATCTCGCCCGGCTTCTCAAGCTGGCGCAGGGCGCGCTCGGCGGTGGACTGGTCGGCGCCGGCCGCGGTGATGCTGGCGGCGCGCACCTCAGCGTCGATATCGACGATGCCGCCGCCCAGCGGGCGCGCCTTCATGGCGATGCCGATGGTCGCAAGCAGCACGATGCCGAAGAGAATCTTCTCTTTCCATTCATCGAGGATTCTGAGTGCCTTGTCCATCCCTGCTCCTGCGTCTGCCGTTGCCTGCCCCCTACCGGAAGCGGCGGGGCTGGTTGGCCTGCTGCTGTTGCTGCTGTTGCGTGTCGTCTGCTGGGTAGCTGCTTGCCTCGTTGATCTCGTAGGCCACCAGCAGAATCGTGGCGTCAATCAGCGCGTCCTGCGGTTGCAGCAGGTCGGGCTTTTCAAACTTGAATTCTTCCACCGCAAGGTAGCAGTTCTTGCGGTCACCCTTCACCGGGCGCTGCATATCCAGCATGAAATTGTACAGCGCCTCTTCGGTGGCGCGGACGCGGATGCGCAGCCCGGTACCGATCATGAACGGCTGCTGGCCCTGTGCCACCGGCTTTGTGGGCACGCCGCGCTTGTCAAGCTGGTCGTCCACGGCCCGGAAGTCAAGCTCGCGCAGCTGGTCAACGCGGTTGCGCTCAATGCCCTTGCACACGACGCGCACGATGTCGAGCATTTTCAGGTAGCGTGCGACGTCGCTGCTCTTTACGTCTTTCTTGTCTTCGGGCACCAGAAAGCCGAAGGCCTTCTTGTCTTCGACATCCTTGGCGAAGTAGCGCTGGTAGCCCAGCTCGCGCTTCATGTCCAGCAGCAGGCGCTGAAAGTGATCCACCTGGTCGCCGACGTTGGCATTTTCGCCGATGGCCGCCAGCGTGAAGTCGCGGCTGTACTCAAAGTGCAGCTTCTCGTTGCGCGCCTGGCTTACCTGCTGCCTGGCCTGTGTCTTGTCCTGGATGTAGCGGCCCTGCACGGTCGCGGGCTCACCCTTGAACTTGACGGCATCCGCGAACAGTGCGCGGTAGTTGTTGGTGTAAAGCGTTTTGGCCTGCGCCTGCTTGCTGTCCAGCGCCAGCGCCAGCGAGCTGAACTCGCCGTTGGCCACCACCAGGATCACCAGCAGCACAACCAGCACCGCCGCAAAGCGCGCGTGTTTCTTTACATACTTCATTTCGCGGCCTCCATCGCGGTCACGTCCAGTTCAACGGTGTGGACCACATCCAGCCCCTCGGCAGCCGCGTTGTCACGGGCGGTGCCGGGGATGACCTTGCTGACGCCCTTCAGGCGCGTAAGCACGTCGCGCAACTGGCTGTTGACCTGGTTGGGGTCGGCGCCGGGCAGGCGCTCAATGAAGAACTCCATCTTCAGGCGCGTGACGGGCTTGAAATCCTTGGCGCCGCCTGGGTTGTTGGTGTCGGTTGTCAGCTCGGCCGACTTGATGCGCACCGAGTCCGGCCGCACGCGGCTGAACTCAAGCAGCACCTGCGTGGCGACGCGCCCCGGCCCCGGCGCAAGGATGCTGGCCTCGGCGCGTTTTTCGGCGCGTTCCTGCCCCTTTTCGTACGCCACGATCTCGGCGCTGGCGCTTGAGTAGCGGCCGATCGGCCCCTGCTGCGACTTTTTCAGGTACTCGTCGGCTTCACTGGTGCTGCGGCTGCTGAGCAGGTACAGCGGCAGGATCACCGCCAGCACCAGCGCGGCGGCCAGGTACAGGTACATTGAATGGTTCAGGAACTCGCGGCGGCGCCGCACGCTGGCAGGCAGGAACTCGGCGCGCTCGGCCTTGCCGTCGGCATCCAGCGCCGCAAGCCCGATCGCCAGCGCCAGCGCGGGCCGATACGCCTGGGCGGTTTCCATGCTGGTGCCATCCAGGCCTTCCGTGCTGACGTTGGCCAGCGGGTCAAAGACCTCCACGGTCTTGCGCACCCGGTTCATCATCAGCTCGCGCAGGCCGGGGATGGCGGCCCCGCTGCCCGAAAGCACGATCTTGCGCACGTCCATCTTGGGTGCGCGCATCGCCGCCTTGGCGACCAGGATTGTGCCCATCACCTGCTGGAACAGCCGGGCGGCAACTTCCTGGCCGCCCTGCACGCCCCGGTCGTTGCTTAAGTTGTCCGCCGCAATGCTCGGGCGCAGGTCAATCTGCCGGAACAGCACCTGCCGCACCGCATCGCGGTCGCCGCCGTATTCGGGGACCAGCCGCGAGATGAAGTCGTTGACACCGATCGACAGCGTGCGCGCATACATCAGCTGCCCTTCGCGCACGAGAATCACATCCGTGTGGTCGTCGCCGATGTTGGCGTGCATCGTGACGTAGTCGCCCTCAAGGTCGCCCGACACGCGGTACGCCTGGTACAGCGCCACACAGCCGGGGATCAGCGGCCCGCTTTCGAGCCCTGCCGCCGCCAGACTGTTGGCGTAGTGGTCGATCACTTCTTCGCGGGCCAGCGCAACGTGGATGGCCGGGGCGTAGTCAAAGTCGTTGCCGGTGACGTAGTCGGCCAGAATCTTGCCGCCTTCGCCCGCAATCTCGTCCGCTTCAACCTTCACGGACATTTCAATGTGCTTGGGGTTGGTCGTGGCGAGCGGCGCAAAGCGGTAGTACACGTCCTTGCCCGGCACCAGCGTCGCAGGCCGGCCGCCCTTGATGGTTCTGCCTTTCAGGGCGCCCCAGGTGGTGCCCAACGGCGCGCCCGCCGCAGCGTCGGGCCGCTGGTCAGGGTCGGCGACGAAGCCGGGCAGCGCCAGGCAATTGCGCAACTTCCAGCCGCCGCCGCTGCGCGAGACATTGGCGTACAGCGAGATGTTGCTGCTGATGTCCAGGCCGTTGCCCATCACACTTCCCTTAGCCGTCTTCCGGCAGCCCCGCGGGCAGCTTTGCCTCAAGGGCCTGAAGCCGCCGCGCAAGCTGGCTCTCGCGGTCCATCCACATCGAGGGCGGCGTCTCCGCCGATACCGGCAGGTCGCGCAGCCAGCGCTTCTGTTCTTCGGTGAGCAGCAGGGTCAGCAGCCGGCTGCGCACCAGCTTGATCAGCGCGCGTGCCTGCAGCGCATTGTCCTGCGCGATCTTTTTCAGGTTCTGCTTGTCGAACACCGCAGCCTCGTTCAGCAGGATCTCGGCGACGTCGGCCAGCCGCTCCTTGGCTTCAATGCCGCGCAGGCAGCGGGGGTAGCGGTTCACCACCGTCTCAAGCTTCAGCATGCCCTGCACGTGCTGGCCGCTTTGCAGAAAGTCGATCGCGCTTACAAAGAAGGGCTCGCTGTCGCGCTGCTCAATTTCCACTTCCAGCAGGAACAGGCTTTTGCGTGCGCGGTCTGCCAGCTCATTGAAGTCGTTGGCCACAACCGCCAGCTGGGCCAGCGCTTCACGCGCCTTCTTGCCCGTTTCCTTGCTGCGGCGGTTCATGCCCCGGCCGTCGAGGTTTGTCATGAGCTGGCCCACGGCCTCAGTCCATGCGGCGGAGTTGCCGCGCAGGCTGTCGGCGGTGCTGATCGCCTCCTGCATGGCGCTGCGGTACAACTGCTCGTTGCGGGTGAGCGCCGGGACGTTGATGGCGTCGCGCAGTTCAATCAGGCGCAGGCGGTAGTGCTTGCTGGCGGCGTCCACCGCCTCGGCGGCAGCGGCAATCGCAGCCTGGTTGTACGTGAACTCCAGCAGGATGCGCAGCGCGCGGTTCACGCGCTCAATCTGCGTCTCGCCGGGTGCGACCGAGCTTACCAGCGCAACCTCGCGCGACAGCTCGTCGCGGTCGCGACCGGGCACAAACGTCAGGTTCAGCGCGTTGGCCTGCTGCACCAGCAGCTCGCGCCCGCCGCCGGCCTGTGTCGCCCACGCGCGGGCATTGGGTGACTCCAGCGCGTTGCCGGTGCCGGTGTCCGCAGAAAGAACGCGCCCGATTGTGCCGCGCTCGGCGGCGCCGACTTCTTCGCTGTACGCGACGGGCAGCGTGCCGCCCGGCTCAAACCGGACCAGCTCGCCGGGGGCCCACGCGGGCGTGGCAAGCGCGCTGAAGCTGACGAAGCGGCTGGCCTTGGACATGTCGCTTGTGGCGGTGGGCTCAAGGCGCGCGCTGAACGTGGCGCCGGCGTCTTTGCCGCCAAGGGTGAGGATCAGCTTGATGTCAGAGCCCGCCAGCGGGTCAAAGTAGTGAAAGCTGCCCTGGATCTCGTTGCCGGCAACGGCCAGTGAAGGCGCCTCGACCAGCATCTGCAGCGGGTCCAGCGGGTCTTCGCGGCCCTCGGCGTAATACAGCAGCGCGCGGCCGCCGCGCATCAGCTTGCCTTCGGGGCCGGAAAGCTCGATGTCGCCGCTGGACGAAAGCTCCCACGTCAGGCCGGTTGGTGAAGTCACGCTTTGCGCGGTCATGCGCGGCTGCGCGCTGTCGTCGGCCTCGACGCTGACTTCGTCAAAGGTAACGCTGCCGGGCGTGCCGCTGATGCCGACCGCCACGCAAAAGGCGCGCGCGCCGGCAGGCGCACGGGCCGACGCCACCAGCTCAGTCCATTCCTTCATGCCGGTTCTGGCCACCAGCGGCGAAATCGCCATCGGCTCGCGCTCGCGCGGGTGCGCAAGCCACCACACCTGCACCACCGCCGTGCCAAGCCGGTCATTGCCGAACTCCGGGTTCATCGCCCAGACGCTTACCTTCACGCCCGCCGACTTCAGTTCCATGGCGTCGCTGACCGCAACGCTGACGCGGTTGCCCGGCGTGAAGCGACCGATCTGCAGGCAGTACTGCCCGCCCAGCGCGCCTTCAACCAGGTTGAAGTTGTCCGTGCCGCTGACCGAGTAGCGCCAACCGCGCGGAAAGCCGCTGTCGTCGCGGTCGTCAAAGCTGGGGTTGGAGCTCAATAGACCGCCCGGCCGCGAAGGCGGGTATGCGCCCGGCCCGCCGCCGCCCGTGCCGCTGTCGGTGGTCGTGAGCTTCCAGGCGCCGAAGATGATGGCGCCGGCCACAGCCACCACCATCAGCACTTCTGCGACCGCAAACACGGTGCCGCCGCCGCCCGTGAACTTCACGCGCTGGGTCAGCGCAGCCATGTCGTGCTGGCTGGCCTCGCGCAGGTCGGCTTCGCTGGCCTCGCCGACGGGCGCTGCCGCGTCGTCATCCAGTTCGGACGTGTCTTCCTTGCTTTCTTCCTTGCGGGCCTGCTCAAGGCGCTTGCGGACGTCAGTACCTGCCAGCTTGGGCGCGGTCTGGCCGCTGCTTTGTTCCGGCTTGCCGTGAAGCTGAAACTTGAAGACCTGGCTGCCCAGCACGACCTTCATGCCCGGCTTGAGCGTGACCGGGCCGGTGATTTTCGTGCCGTTGACGACGACACCGTTGGTGCTGCCGAGGTCTTCAATCACGAAGTCAACGCCCACGCGGCGGATGCGCGCATGGTAGCCGCTGGACTTGCCGTCGTTCTCAAGACACAGCTGGTTATCGTGCTTGCGCCCGATGTTGTACGGGTCGTGCGTAATCGGGTGAATCTTGTCGGCGAGGCTGCCGGTGACCAGCACCAGCGCAGCCGGTGCAACCACGGTGCGCGTGCTGTCGGCGCTGCTGGGGCCCGGGGCCACGGGCTCGTCCGGCTCATCCAGTTGCAGGCCTGAACCGCGGGTACTGTTGACGCCGGCCATGACGGTGTTGCCGCCGGGGCCCGTCTCTTCGAACAGCATATCGACGGTGCCGATAGTAATGACGTCGCCGGCCTTAATCATGGCCTGCTGCACGCGGCGGCCGTTCAAAAACGTGCCGTTCTGGGACCCAAGGTCCACTACCGACCACGCTTCGTCACGCAGCTCGAACCGGCAGTGCGCCCGCGAAAGGCGCGTGTCCTTGACCACCACGTTGGCGTGCTTTTCCGAACGACCGACCGTGACAGCATCCTGCATGTCAACCGGGGCGTGCTCGTTCTTTTTGAAGACGATTCGGGGCATTCTACGCTACGTGGTCAAGCCGGGGGACAACCCGGAGTTTAGCCCCCTCAGCCATCCATACAAGGATGGCCAACTGAACCTCATTGCAAAAGAGGGGGTACGCGGAAGATTCAACCCAATCCGCGAAGGCAGGTTGCGCTATCCCGCCTCGGCGGCGTGGGCGGGCTGGGCGGCCTTCAGGTCTTCCAGCATTGCCAGCGCCGTATCGCGGGTGTAATTGTAGCTGCCCCAGCGCCCGGTTTTCTTGTTGATGTCTTCCAGGGTGGCATCCAGCAGGCGCTTGCACTCGCGATAGTCCTCAAGCGTCATGCTCAGCTCAAACAGGCGACGCACCTGGGCACGGGTCAGGGGGGTCTTTTCGTTGTCGGCCTTGCCCCAGTTGTTTTCCATGAAGATTTCAAAGTTGTCCCGGAAGTAACCGAAGGGATCCTTGATAGCGCCCAGTTCGGCCCGGTCGGCCAGCAGCGCAAAGCAATTCTGGCGCCATGAAAAAGCGGGGCGCACGTCACCCCCATAGCTGGCGGTCACGGTCAGGTTTTCGACCAGCCACGGGCGCAGCTCTTCAAAGTAGTGTTTTCGCACCAGAGTGCGCGCCAGGCTGTCGTCCCTCTGTTCATACTCAAGCCACCTCTTGACCAGCTCAAACAGGCGCGCGCGGTTGGCCTCAAACAGTTCAGGCTTGCGCTCAAGGGCGTTGCGGATGTGCATCTGCTCGGTCGTCAACACCAGGAACAGCCGGCGGTTGATCTCATGGATCTCTACGCCAAGCCGGAACTCAAAGTCAGGGTCGGTCTCAGCGGCGGATGTCAGAAGGGCGTAGTGGTTCTGCCATTTCTGGCTGTGCCAGTTCCACCAGTCGCGGCGCAGGCTGACGTTGCTGGCGAAGTTGTGAAAGCCGCCGAGGTGCATTTCGCGTTCAATGATTGACCAGTCGGCGATGGTCAGGAAGCGCTGGCGGTAGCGCTCCAGCAGTGTCTTGGCGTCGTCATGGGACTTGCTGCGCGCTTCCCAGTACAGGCGCGAACAAAGCGCGGTCTCAAGCATTTCCAGGATCAGCGGCGTGGTGCTGGAATCGCCGAACGCGATGCCGAGCTTCTCAATCGCCGAGTTGCTCTGGTCTTTCAGGCGTGCGGGGTCGTTGATGATCGCGCGCGCGAAGTCGATGGCGTCGGCCTGGTCGTGCAGCTTCTGCAGGCCCTCCGTCAAGCCGACGCCGCCCGAGGCGATCTGCACCAGTTCACGGCAGCGGGCGCTGTCGCCCTTGGCCATGGCGGCGCGCGCGTCAATGTAGGCCTGTGCGCGGTCCAGCAGCGCCTTCTGCTCGGCGCCGGGCGTGCGGTCTTTCACGGCACCCTTGAGCGTGCTGAGCGCTTGCGTCGGCAGGTCGCCGGCCAATTGTTCGCGGGCCAGGCGCGTGGCGGCATTCAGCTCATACTCGTCCACTTCCTTCAGCGCGTCTTTCAGCGCATCGCTGCTGCCGTGCTTTTCGATGTGCGTCAGGATCAGGTTGCGCGCGTCTTCGGGCTTGCCCGAAGACAGGTAGGCCCGGGCGCTTTCCACCACCTTGGCTTCCGGGTTCTCGGCTGTGCTGAACACCGCAAACCCGACCAGGATTGCGGCAGCCAGAATCAGCGCGGCGGCAATCACGGCGATCATCGTGCCGCGGCTGGACTTGCCCTGGCTTTCGACCAGCGCTTCCAGCGTGTCCTGGTAGCGCACGAATTCTTTCTCAGCCAGGTTCGTCAGCTCCAGCACCCGGGTTTTCATCTTTTCTTTGTCGATCGTGGTGCCCTTGATGACCTTCTGGTAGCGCTCGTCGCCTTCGTCCATCGCCACCTTGTAGAGCTTGATTTCCTGGCTCTCGGCGCCCTTGGGCCGGAAGGTTTTCACAAACGAGGTCGGCACCTCGGACTTGTTCATGGCCAGAAACACTGCTTCGGTAAAGTAAATCTCGTCGGGGTTGGTGGCCTTTTCAATCTTGGCCGCGACGTTCACGGGGTCGCCGAACACGTCGTTGTCTGTCACCGTCACTTCGCCGCTGTTGATGCTGACCTTGATGTGAATCTGCTGCGCCTCGTCTTTGCCCTGGTTGTACTTGCGCAGCGTGTGCTGCATGAACAGCCCGCACTGCACGGCATTCGTGGGGCTTTCAAACGTGATCAAAAACGCGTCGCCGATGGTCTTGACGATCTTGCCCTCAAAGTGCGCCACGATCGGCATCAGCAGTTCGTTGTGCGTGTCAAGCCGCGCCATCAGGTCGTTGCGGCTGATTGTTTCGGTGTGTTTGGTAAAGCCCGAGATGTCGGTGAACATCACGGTGAGGTTTTTTTGAAGACGTTTCGTGGACATGGCAATTTCCGGGTTTCAGGCGCCGGTTTCAGGACTCGCCCTGAGACCTGAAAGCTGTAACCTGCGAACTGGTGGCTGAACAATGTACCTACCGCGCGGCGCATTTGCACCCGTTCCTACCCCGTTGACACGGGCCGACGAAATCGACCCCGACGCATTGCGCGCGCATTTGAAGTGGCTGGCCGATGAAGGGCTGGACGGCGCGCTGATCTTGGGCACAAACGGCGAGTTTCCTTCATTTACATTGCCTGAGCGCAAAAGTGTGGCGTACGCGGCCTCGCTGGGCAAATCGGGCCTGCAACTGCTGCTGAACATCGGCGGGTGCGCCCTGCGCGAAGTGCTGGAGATGGCGGTTGTGGCCAAAGACTGCGGCTATCGCGCCGTGCTGTGCCCGCCGCCCTGGTACTTCAAGAATGCGCCGGTGGCTGGGCTGGCGGACTTCTTCCGGCGTATCCTGGAGTTCAGCAAACTGCCGGTGCTGCTGTACCACATTCCGCAACTGACGGGCGTGCCGGTCAGCGACGAGTTGCTTGCCGCCATCGGCCCCCACGAAAACCTGGTCGGTATCAAGGACAGCACCGGCGACGAAGCCGAGATGCAACGCCTGCTGCCGCGCTTCAAAGACGGCGCATACCTGGTCGGCAACGACCGGCTGGTCGCCGCGTGCCATGCACAGGGCGGCCACGGCAGCATCAGCGCCTGCGCCAGCGTGATCCCGGATTTGGTCAAGAGCATCGAGCGCAAACCGGAGCAACAGGCCAAACTGAACAGCGTGCGCGGCCTGCTGGAAAAGTTCGGGCTGGGCGGAGCGGTGAAGGCGATACTGAAGAAGAAGGGTCTTGGCGACTATCACACCCGCCCGCCGTTGACCGGCCTGCCCGATGCGCAAGCCGAGCAGTTGTTTGCGATGCTGAACATGTTCGGCGCGATCCGATGGTAGGGCAATGGCCGCGAACAGGCGGCCAATTCTCGTTGTTGATTGCGCCGGTCCTGGGCTAGAATCGGCAACCCCCATCGGGAGTGAGTGATGCCGACACGCGTTGCGTTGTGCGTGCTGCTGTGTGCGCTGGCCTGCGGGACTGCCTTCGCGCAGAAGGTCAAGGTCGAGTGGCGCGAAACCAAGTACGAAACCGGCGAGCTGCGCGAGCGCTACTCGGTGCAGGTTGCAGCCAACGGCAACGAGACGCGCTGGGGCGAGTACAAAGAGTACTTCCGCAGCGGGAAGCTGCGCACAACCGGCGAATTCAAAGACGGCAAGCGCGACGGCACATGGACCTTCCTGCATGAAAATGGCCAGCGCCGACAGCTTGGCGTGTACGTCGCCGGCACCCAGCAAGGCGAGTGGACCACCTGGCACGCCAGCGGCAAGAAAGAGAGCCAGGGCAAGTTCAAAGACGGCAAACGCGACGGCAAGTGGGAGTGGTGGTACGGCAGCGGCCGCAAATCCGCCGAGCTTTACTACAAAGAAGGCGCGCGCGAAGGCCGCTACGTGACTTGGGCCGACAACGGCACCCGCACCCTGCAAGGCCAGTTCAAGGGCGACAAAGAAGACGGCAAGTGGGAGCGCTGGCACGTCAACGCCCAGCTTGCCGAGTCAGGCCGCTACACCCTTGGCGCAAAGACCGGCCGCTGGGACAGCTGGTACGAGGACGGCAAGGTGCAGGAGCAAATCGAGTACAAAGGGGCCGGCCGCGCCGGCATGTGGAAGCGCTGGCACCGCACCGGCAACCTTGAGTTTGAAGGCGAGTGCCTGGACGGGCTGCACCACGGCAACTGGGCCAACTACTACGCAGACGGTGTCAAAGAATCCGCGGGCCGCTACGAAAGCGGCAACCGCACCGGCACCTGGACATGGTGGCACGAAAACACAGCCAGGAAACAAGAAGGCGCCTACGAGAAAGAGGGCGGCCGCCGCACCGGCCGCTGGACCAGCTGGTACGACAACACTGCCAAAGCCACGGAGGGCAGCTACGAAGGCGGCGAGCGCAACGGCGCCTGGACGGTGTGGCACACCGGCGGCGAAAAGCAGGTCGATTGCATCTACAAGTCCGGTGAACTTTCCGGGCAATGGACGCGCTATCACGCAAACGGCAAGAAGGCCGCGGAAGGTCAGTACGCGGAAGGCATGCGCAACGGGCGTTGGACGTTGTGGCACGACAACGGCGAAAAGGCCGCCGAAGGCGAGTACATGGCCGACGACCGTGAGGGCCTGTGGCAGACCTGGCACCGCAACGGAAGCCTGGACAGCCACGGCAACTACAACCAGGGCAAGCAGGCCGGCAAGTGGCAACACTGGTGGGACAACGGCCACAAGCGCCTGACGTGCGCCTTCGACAGCGAGGGGCGCCGCAGCGGCAACTGGACGTGGTTCACGCGCGAGGGCAAGAAGCTGGCGGACGGTGCGTTCAAGGACGACTGGCTGGAAGGCTGGTACCGCGAGTACGGCAGCGACGGCGCGGTGCGATTTGAGAAGTTCTATAAAGAAGGCTTCGAGGCCGACCCGCCCAAGAGCAGCGACACGCCGGACGGAAAACCGTCTGAAAAGCCCGGAAACGGGGAATAACTCCGGCAACGCACAGACTGCCAAAAAGTCCACAAAGCGCTGAAGTGCAAAGAGCGCACTCACCACTCGTCGTCCGCAAACCCACATTTCTAGGCTTTTGGTTGACACAGCAATTCAGGTCGCTACGGTCAGGGTAGCAGTTGAGTTGCGGCAGATCTCTCGATCTTGGTGCTAGCCGTGGGGGTCAGCACCGAAAGGCCCGCGTGGGGCGAGCCTTTGCGCCTAAGCCCGCACCCGACTGCCAGTGTGGGGAGATCCAATGTTTTCACGAAATGGCTTTGCCATATCGGCGCTGCTTGCATTCGCGCTGGGCGCGTCCTCGTTGGCTGCGCAACTCATCAACGAGAACTTTGAAGGTGTAACGACCGTCCCGGTCAATCCCGACGTCGCGACGGGCTACAACATTCCTTCGTCCGGCTGGACCGTTAACTACCAGTTCACGGCAGCGCGCGGCGGCGCGGCGGCGCAAACTCGCGGTTTCCAGATCACCAATGCAGCCGTGAACGCGCCGCCCGCAGCAACATACGGTACGCGCTGGGCTCGCTTCGTGTGGACCCCGAGTATGTCGAACTACTCGGTAGCGATGATTTCGCCCAATCTCAACGCTTCCAGCTACACACAACCGGAACTCAGTTTCACGCTGTGGAACAACGGATTCACCAACCTGGCCGGCGAGTTCTTTGAAGTCTGGGTGCGCGACAACACAGCCGGCACGCCGACCTGGGTTCAAGTCTTCCAGCGCCAACAGAATGGCAGCGCCACGCCGGTGTCAACGCCCGAGACGGTGAACCTTTCGGCCATCGCCGGTTCCTCGAACTTCCAGATCGCGCTTGTGGCACAGGGCGCAAACTCGTTTGACCTCGACGAGTGGATCGTTGACAACCTGTCGCTGGTCAACAACGTGCCGCCCGCGAACGTGACGATCACGACCACCGCGCTGCCGGCGGGGTTGATCGGCCAGGCCTACTCCTTCACTGTCCAGGCGACCGGCGGCACGCCGGCCAACTACTCATGGGGCGCAACCGGGCTGCCCTCGCCCCTGACCATCAATGCTTCCACCGGTCAGATCACCGGCACACCAGCAAGCGCTGGCAGCTTTCCGGTCACGGTCAACGTCACCGACGGCTCAACCAACGACAGCGACAACTTTACGCTGTTCATTCAAAGGTACGCTGCGCCGGTTTACACAACCGGCACCGCTTTGAACGACTACATTGACGGCGTAGTGCTCAACACCATCAGCAACACCGGCACCGGCGCCCAGAACGGCCCGTCCTACACCGACTACTCATCCACCCACTCCACCACCCTGTTTCGCGGCGTGCAGTACGCTGCCACAGTTACCGGCAGCCCGGGCGGCCAGCAGGGCATCACCATCTTCATCGACGCCGACCAGAACAACGTGTTCTCGGTTGCCGAGCAGGTGGGCTTCGGCATGGCCCCCACCAGCTCCAATGTCGTCATCAACTTCACGGTGCCAGCCACTGCCACATTGGGCGCCACCGGCATCCGCTTCCGGGGTGTTTACAACACCGCCCCCGCCGACCCCTACTCCAGCTACTCTTGGGGCGAGACAGAAGACTATGAAGTGATCATTGCCGACCCGCCGGCAGCCGCGCCGGTACTGGCTGCACCGGTCGCGCCGGTTGCTTCTTCGCCGATCCTGATCACCGAGTTCACTACCAACACCGTGATTGACGGGCTGGAAATCCAGAACGTCTCGGGTGGGTCATTTGATGCAACAGGCTGGCAGGTCATCATTTCGGACGACTACACCAACATCAACGCGCCCAACACCATCACACAGACCCTAGGCGTAATGACGGCTGGCCAGGCCATCTACTGGACGGACGGCGGCACCAACTACTGGGGCAACAACATCTTCTGGGATCCATCGGGCACGGGCTGGATCATGCTGGTGGACGCAGCCGGCAACATTCGCGACTTCGTCGCCTTCAACTGGAATGCCGCCGCGATCTCCGGCATGAGCGTCAATGCCGGCGGCTTCACGGCGCTGAACCCCGGCACAGAATGGAGCGGCAACGGCATTACAGACACCGGCAATGTGTTCGCCCGCATCGGGACCGGCGACAACAACAACAGCAGTGACTGGCAGGACAACGGCGGCACGGACTCGTGGGGCACGACCAACGCCGGTTTGACCCTGCCGTTCGCCGTATCAGGCAGCTTCATTGCCGTTGGCGGCACGGACCCCAACTTCACGGGCCAGTGCGTGGTCGGCGATGACCTTGAGGTCACGTTCAGCGCCACTGACATCAACAGCGGCGACACGCTGACCTTCACCATCAGCGTGGATGCGTCATCCACGATCACGGCCGCTGCTGCCGGCTTCACCCAGACCTTCCCGTACTCGCCCACTGGCGGCACTTCGCCCCAGTCGGTGATGCTGACCGGTACAGCCGCCGCCGTCGGCGTGCTGGTGCTGAACGTGCAGGTCAGCGACGGCAGCCTGACCGATAGCTACACCTTCACGCTCACGATTAACCCGCCGCCTGCCGACATTGACGTGCAGCGGCCGGCCAGCACGTCGCTGGGCAGCGGTACCACTGCCACGGACGACCTGGGCAACGTGCCCACCACCGGCGACACTTTCACGTACACGATCGCCAACGTTGCCGCCACCGGTGCCGGCAACCTGACCCTGACCGGTACGCCAATGGTGGATGCGCCCGCCGCGACGCAAAACAACTGTACCGTCACGGTCGATCTCAGCGCAACCAGCGGCACTGTCGCCGCCCAAGGCAGCACCACCTTTGACGTCACAGTCACGCCGACGACCGCAGCCGCATTCAGCTTCACGCTGGACATCGCGTCCGACGACCCCGACGAGCCCATGTACACCATTACCGTCAGCGGCATCGGCTTCGTGCCCAATGGGGCGCCGGTCGTCAGCCTCGGCGCCGGCAACTGGACCAACGCCGGCGGCGGCTTGTTCACGCTTACGCTTGACCCGGGCGACGCCATCGCCGACGACCTGTCGGTCACCGACCCCGAAAACGACGACATGACGGTCACCGTCACCAGCGCGCCCACGCTCGGCGGCATCACCACACAGCCCTCCAACGTCGCCGTGCCCACCCCCGGCCCGCTGACGCTGGCATGGGCCGGCACCGCCGACGCCGCCAACAACCCCGGCAGCTACGACTGGACCATCGAAATCGACGACGGCAGCGACGTCACCACCATCACCGCCCGCATCATCATCAACGACCTGCCGCCCGTGCACGCCATCCTTGACGCCAGCGGCGGCGACGGCAGCGTCTCCACGCCCTACACCACCGCGTACACCGAGACCATGACCGGCAGCGCCTTTGTGGACCTCGCCACCCTGTCCGACCCCAACACCAGCCAGGTGCTGGCACTGGGGACCGTGACCAACGGCTCCTCCAACCCGGCAGGCGGCGCGGGCTTCACGTTCACGGTCAGCGCCGGCATGCTGACCGTGGCACCCAACGGCACGCTTGACGCCAACGACGTCGGCACTCACACCTTCACCGTGGAAGTCACCGACAACGGCGCCAACACCATCGACATTGAAGTCTCGATCGCGGTGGCCGCGCGCCCGTCCATCACCACCGCCTCGCCTCTGACCAGCGGCGAGCAGGGCCAGGCCTACGCCGTCAGCTTTGCCGCAACCGGCGGCACCGGCGCGCTGAGCTTTGCGCTGGGCGCGGGCAGCCTGCCGGCTGGCTTGACACTCAATGCCGCGGGCAACCTCTCGGGCACGCCGACGGTCAACGGCGCGTTCAACTTCACGGTGCAGGTCACCGACAGCCTGAACGTCAGCAACACTGCGGTGTTTGACCTCACCATCGACCCGCCGGCCACGGGCGCACCCAACATCACTACCACCTCGTTGACCGGCGGCACGCTGAACCAGCCGTACGGCCCGGTCAACATCACCGCCACCGGCGGCGCCGGCGGCTACACGTTTGCGGTCACGGGCGGCTCGCTGCCCCCGGGCCTGACGCTCAGCACCGGCGGCCAGCTTTCGGGCACGCCGACATTGAACGGCACGTTCCCGTTTGACGTGACGGTGACCGATGCCGCCTTTGCCACGGACACCCAGGCGCTGAGCATCACGATCGTGGTGTCGTCCACCAACGGCGGCAAGAAGAAGAGCAGTGACGGCGGCGACGGTTGCGCCGGCGGCACGGGCGCTTCGCACTGGCTGTTGCTGTGCGCGCTGGCGGGCGTTGTGCTGCTCGGCCTGCGCCGCAGGGAGGCGTAGCAAGTGATCGCCTGAACCGGCGGGGGATCGTCCCCCGCCGGTTTGCATTTTGCCGCGTTGCTTCCATAATCGCGCCGATGCGCTGGATGCTGCTTGCCCTGTTTTTCGCCCTGCCGCTTGCTGCGCAGCCCGACATGCAGTTGCTGCGCGGCAGCACCGAGATCGCCAGCGGCGGCACCGACAGCATCCAGAACACAGGGCCCTCGCCCTTCAACATCACCTACACCATCCGCAACGACGGCACGACGGACCTTGACCTGACCGACATGCCGCCGGTTGCCCTCAGCGCCGAAAGCAACTGCACCGTGATCGTGCTGCAGGACCCGGCTGTGACGGTTGGGCCCGCAGGCACCACCACCTTCCGTTTGCAGGTTTCGCCGATTGCAGCCACAGGCTTCAGTTTTGCCGTCAGCATCGCCAGCAATGACACGCTTCAAAACCCGTACACGTTTACATTCAACGGCAACACCAGCGCGCCGTCCAAAAAAAGCGGGTCCACGACGTTGCAGAACGATTGCAGCACAGGCGTCCGCAGCGGCACAGTCTGGATTGGCCTGCTGGCGGCGGGGTTGCTGGTACTGGCTGCACGTTTTCCACGCCTGCCCACGCGCCGTGATCGCGGGCACTTTGTGGATTAACCTGATCTTCATACGGGTCACACAATCGCCTCACCTCGTCTCCGTACGCTGCCCGCAGTTGATAGGGGCTTCTGAACCCGTACTGGAGACACTCAATGAGATACAAGCTTCTTCTGGCTGCAGGTGCGCTGGCTGCGTTGGTCGCGTCGTTTGCAGTCACCGGTGAAACCGAGACCCACGCTGAGGTCAAGCTTGACCCTGAGCTTGAGTCCTACACAGCCGTCGCCGGCATCTCCGGCAACATCAGCAGTGTCGGCAGCGACACCCTGAACAACCTGATGACGCTGTGGGCGGAGGGCTTCCGCAAGTTTTATCCCAACGTCAAGTTCGCCGTGGAAGGTAAAGGCACCAGCACTGCCCCCCCGGCGCTGATCGAAGGCGTGGCCGACCTTGGCCCGATGTCGCGCCCGATGAAGGAAGACGAGATCGACAAGTTTGAAAAGAAGTTCGGGTATAAGCCCAGCTACGTCGCGGTGGCCATCGACGCGCTGGCGGTGTTCGTACACAAGGACAACCCGATTGAGCAGCTGACCCTGCAGGAAGTGGACGCGATCTTCAGCCAGACCCGCAAGGGCGGCCACCCCGAAGACGTGACCAAGTGGGGCCAGGTCGGCATGAAGGGCGAGTGGTCCAACGCCGACATGGTGATCTACGGCCGTAACAGCGCATCCGGAACGTATGGCTTCTTCAAGGAAAAGGCGCTGTTCAAGGGCGACTTCAAGGCCGCAGTGAAGGAACAGCCGGGCAGTGCAGCCGTGGTCCAGAACATCAGCGTGGACCGCAACGCCATCGGCTACAGCGGCATCGGGTACAAGACCGCGGGCGTCAAGACCGTTCCGCTGGCCAAGGACAAGGGCGAAACCGCCTACGACGCGACCGGCGAAAACTGTTACAGCGGCAAGTACCCGCTGCAGCGCTTCCTGTTCGTGTACTTCAACCGCGCGCCGGGCAAAAACGCGACGCCGGTGGTCCGCGAGTTCTTCCGCTTTGTCCACAGCAAGCAGGGCCAGGACGTTGTGCTCAAGGACGGCTTCTTCCCGCTGAACCGGAAGATGGCCGACCGCTTCGCTGACCAGTACCAGGACAAGTAGCCAGACACTCTCAGGCGGGCGGGGTGCATTGCGCCCCGCCCTGCCTGTCAGGACCCGCATCCGTGGAACCACGTTCGCTGCCGCGTTACAACCGCAAGACGACGTTTCGCATCAAGCTTATTGATCGTGCCGCCAACATCGGCATCACGGTCGGCGGGCTTGGCGTGATTGTGGCGGTGCTGGGCCTGATCGCCTTCATCGCGTTCCAGGTGTACCCGCTGTTTCTGCCCGGCGAAATCGGCGTCGCCGCTGAGCCCCGCCAGCTTGCGCAGGGGCCCACGCTGCTGCTGCACACCGATGAGTACCGGCGCGTCGGCGTGCGCGTAACGCGGGACGGCATCACCTGTTTTGCCGTCCAGACCGGCGAAGTGCTGGAACAGTTCACGCCCAAAGAGCTGCGCGGCGCAAAGATCACCGCCGCCTGCGTCACCCTGAACCCGCGCACCAAGCGCAAGGTCGGCAGCGCGCTGGACGTGCCCCACCACCATCTGCTGCTCGGCACCGACGACGGCCGCGTGCTGGTCGGCGAGTTGGCCTACCTGACGGGCTTCCTGCGCTTCAAGATCAACGAAGAGCCGCAAGACCTGAAGTCGCTGTACATGCCCGAAGAAAAGGAGTTCAAGCGGCCTGAGTACATCCCGCAGGTCGTCGTGCGCGACAACACGGTCATTGAACACCTGCCCTCGTTCGGCTTGTACCGCACGATGCAGGCCCGCCTCAGCGTGCTGCGCAGCCTTGACTTCAACACCGGCGGCAGCGCGATCCGCGTGCTCGCCGGCCAGATCAGCCGCGGCGGCGCCGACGACGACCGGGTTTCGCACACGCTGGTCGTCACTGCCGATGGCCGCACGCGGCACGTGGCCGAGAAGATCGAAGTCAACATGATGACCGAAGAGCTTGAGGCCGACACCAGCACCCGCGAGCTGACCAAAGACCTCGCCGGCGTGCCCGCCTTTGCCCTGGTCAACGAGCTGCAGGACGCGCTGATCCTGGCCACCCCCGACGGCTTCGTGCACCACTACCAGTACGACCGTGGCAGCCGCCGCTTTGTGCTGCCCCATGCGCCCCGGAACGTCTTTGGCGCACAGGCCGACCCCGAGCACGGCCGCAACTGGCAATTGATGCTCAATGCCCTGCGCGATGACCACGGCCTTGAGCCCGTGCCGCACGCCCCCGCGCTGACGGCCGTGAACTACCTGCTGGGCGATGACACCATTGTCTTCGGCGACAGCAGCGGCGGCTTGCAGTCGTGGATGACCGTGATGGAAGAAGACTTTGAGGCAGGCGTGGTCTGGCGCCGCTACACCCGCGCGCGCACGCTGCCGCCGGCCAAAGGCGCGGTGCGCTCGATTACCGCCGCATCCCTGACCAAGGCCGCGCTGGTGGTGGACGAGAGCGGCGAGGTGCGCGCGATCAACAACACTGCCGAGCGCGTGTACGCGCAAACCGGCGCCGAGGACGCAGCCATCGCGATTTTCAACCGCAAGGGCGACGGCCTGCTTGCGATCACGCGCAACGGCCTGTTGCACCACTGGTGGGTCGATGCGCCGCACAGCGAGGTAAGCTTCAAGTCGCTGTTCGGCGCGGTCTGGTACGAAAGCTACCCCGAGCCCAAGTACGAATGGCAGAGTACAGGCGGCACCGACGACGTTGAGCCCAAGCTCAGCCTGATGCCGCTGATTCTGGGCACGATCAAGGGCGCCATCTACGCCTTGTTCTTTGCCGTGCCCCTGGCGGTGCTGGCTGCCATCTACACCAGCGAGTTCATGCACCGCAACATGCGCGCGATCCTCAAGCCCACCATGGAGGTAATGGCCAGCCTGCCCTCGGTCGTGCTGGGCTTTCTGGCGGCGCTGTACTTCGCGCCCACGGCGGCCCCGATCATGCCGACCATTCTGTGCGCGCTGGTGATTGTGCCCGGCGTGTTCATGGTGTTCGGCTGGGTGTGGCAACGCTGCCCGCCCAGTGTGGTCGGGCGCTTCGGGTACTGGCGCAGCACGGCGCTGCTGTTTGCGCTGCTGGCATTCGGCGTGTGGCTTTCCTCCATGGCCGGGCCGCGCATGGAAGTGCTGCTGTTCCCGTCTGCGGAAGGCGCCAACCCCGCGCTGCTGGACCCGGTGGCGTTCACGCCGCGCAATGAACTTGCCGCCGACCGTCTTGCCGCCGGCGACTTCCGCACCTGGCCCGGCGGCGGGCAGGAACTCAAGCGCGAACAGGAAGTTGGCGGCGTGATGCTGCCCAAGGGCTGGTGGATACCCGGCGGCCACAACCTGCTGGTCGCCCTGATGGCGATCCCGCTGGCGCTGCTGCTGGGCTTTGGCGCCCGCGAACTGGCGTTTGCGATCCGCAAGCGAAAGGGCAAAACGCCGATCGACACACTGCGCGAGAGGCTGGAAGGCAACGGCGGCCCCCGCGCTGTGCTGGTGGATTTGGGGTTCTCGGCGGGCTTTGCGCTTATCCTGATCCTGCTTGGCGTCGGGCTGTCGTTCATCATCACGCCGCTGATTGAAACGCTGTTCTTCAGCTACGACCACCCCACCGCCGGCCGCGTTGCTGACTTCCGGCGCTTCGTCACCGGCACCGACGGCTGGAAGTTTGAGCAGACCAACTCGCTGGTGGTCGGCTTTGCCATGGGCTTTGCCGTGATCCCGCTGATCTACACCATCAGTGAAGACGCGCTGACCACCGTGCCCAACCAGCTTCGGGCAGCCAGCCTGGCGTGCGGCGCCTCGCGCTGGCAGACGACGATGCGCGTGGTGCTGCCTGCCGCCGCAAGCGGCATCTTCTCGGGCATTGTGATCGGGCTGGGGCGCGCGCTGGGCGAAACGATGATCGTAGTGATGGCCGCCGGCGGCACGCCGGTCATGGAGCTGCAACCGTTGAACGGCTTCCGCAGCCTCAGCGCCGCGATCGCGATCGAGATGCCGGAAGCGCCGCACGGCGGCACGCTGTACCGCACGCTGTTCCTGGGCGGCCTGGTGCTGTTCGCCATGGCATTTGTGATCAACACCATGGCTGAAATCGTCCGCATGCGCCTGCGCAAGAGGCTTTCGAGACTGTGATGGCAAAAGACCGCAAACCTCGCAGGCGGGTCAAAGGCGAGCCCTGGGTGTGGCTCAGCGGCGGCGCCGTGGCCACCGGCATCGTGATGATCGTGGGCATGATGGCCCTGATCACCGTTGAGGGCACCAGCGCGTTCTGGCCGCACGATGTTGAGGCCTGGGTGATGGGCGAAGCCCGCTACCTCGTGCGCCACGAAACCCACGGCCCGGTCTGGATCACCCGCGACGACCGGCAGTTGCTCGTGCCCGCCGCCGACCGTGCCTGGCGCGAACTGGACGGCAAAGACGCCGCCGGCCGCACCGGCGCGCGCCGCGCGGTCATCGCCGACTACCGCGACAACAGGGCGCTGTTTGATCGCTACACGGGCCGGCACTTCCAGTTGCGCAGCGGCCGCGGCCACCTGCTGGTCGCCAAGGACGGCCACGAGCTTTCCCCCGCCGAGTTCATCCTCGACCCTGAGGCCCACCGCCCAGCCACTGAAAAGGGCGCCCCCGACTTTGAGTCGCGCATCTTCGTGGTCGATCGCGAACGTGGCGAACTGTGGCTCACCGAAGACAACTCGGCGCTGCTGGTCAAGGTGCCGTGGATGCTGCTGGACGGCAGCGCCGCCGCCTTTGACCTGCCCCCTCCGCGGCCAGCCACGATCGTGGACTGCCGCGAGTTTCCCGGCCTGTTTCCGGGCGAGTCCTGGCTGCTTGACGATGGCGCCGGCAAAGTCGTGCGCGATGCAGCCGATCAGCCGGTATCCGCGCGGCGCTACCTGGCTGAGCCGGAGAACTTCCCGTCGGCGTGGGGCTACCTGGACGAGCAGGGCAGGCGCGTGCCCCTTGAGAAGCTGCTGGGCGACGACAAGTGGCGCGACCGCAAAGTGCTGGTTGGCACGCCCCGCAACACGCGCAGTATGGACATCCGCGAGCTGCCGCCCAACCCCGACGGCACGCCGGTCAAGGCCTTCCAGATTGACGGTACGCCCTCGGAGGTGATGGTGCGGCAGGGCAACCAGCACCCGAGGCTGTACCCCGACGCGGCCTACTTTAAATGGGTGCGCCTGGGCGTGCCCGACCCCGAAGCCATGAAGCGCCACCGCATCAGCACGTACAACGAAGTCGTGCTTGAGCGCATCGCGCTGCCCCACGCGGCCATGATCGAGCGCCTGGAAAAGGGCGTGCTCAACGGCTACGTAACCCGCGTTACCGTGGAAGGCAACGTGCTGGCCGACATCGAGAAGGACGGCCGCGAAGGCGTGTGGCAGGTGTTTGAGCGCGAACAGCAGCGCATGCGCGAGCACTACCTCGTGCGCTATGACCTTGAGAAGAACGCCATCGGGCGCGTGAACTTCGAGCTGAAAGACCTCGAAGACGCCGTCAAGCAGGTGCGCTACGACAACCGCAAGTCCCACGTCGTGAGCGCCGGCCTTGACCGCCTGGCGGAAACCTACACCGCCTGGCAATCCAGCGAGCCGCTGCCCGACCCGGAACTCACGCCGGAAGCCTTCGCCGAAGCGACCGCCGCCTGGCTTGAGACGTTGCCCAAGGCGCTGGACGAATGGCAGGAGGCGCTGAACGAGCTCAAGCCCGCCGAGGCCGAGCTCGCGGCGTTGACCAAGGCCCGTGCGCTGATGCAGCAGCGCGCCCGGGTGCAGGCCATCGACTTCAGCGCGCTGCGCCACCGCGTCGTGGTGATGCGCCACCAGGAAGAGTTTGCAACCTACGACTTCATGACCAGCGACGGACGCGTGGCAACCCTGCCGCTGGCGGAAGTCGTGCGCGCCTTCCGGCCCAATGAAACCGGCTTCTTCGGCACACTGGGTGTGTACCTTGGCCGTGTCTGGGAGTACCTGTCCGACGACCCGCGCGAAAGCAACACCGAAGGCGGCATCTGGCCCGTTATCCTGGGCACGCTGGTGATGACGCTGCTGATGTGCGTGGTGGTCGTGCCCTTTGGTGTAATCGCGGCGCTGTACCTGCGCGAGTACGCCAAGCAGGGCACGCTGGTCAGTGCCGTACGCATCTCGGTCAACAACCTGGCCGGCGTGCCGAGCATCGTGTTCGGTATCTTCGGCCTGGGTTTTTTCTGCGTCATGGTCGGCGGCACGATTGACGACCTGCTGTACCCTGAGCTTGCGCCTGCCCCCCTGTTCGGCGGCGGCGGCGTGATGTGGGCCGCGTTGACGCTGGCGCTGCTGACCGTGCCCGTGGTCGTCGTGTCCACCGAAGAAGCACTGTCGGCCGTGCCGTCATCGCAGCGCGAAGCGAGCCTTGCCTGCGGCGCAAGCAAGTTCCAGACCATCTGGCGCGTGATTCTGCCGCAGGCGATGCCGGGCGTGCTGACCGGTACAATACTGGCCATGGCGCGCGGCGCCGGCGAAGTCGCGCCCCTGATGCTGGTCGGCGCGGTCAAGTATGCGCCGTACGCGCCCGCCGACACTATCCCGCCCTTTGTGCACCTTGAGCGCAAGTTCATGCACCTGGGCTTTCACGTCTATGACGTGGGCTTCCAGAGCCCCAACGTCGATAACACCAAGCCGCTGGTATTTGCGACCGCGCTGATCCTGATTGGCCTGGTCGCCGTGCTCAACATCTTTGCCATATCTTTACGCAATAAGCTGCGCAGAAAGCTTGCAACCAGCCACGTCTAGGCCGAAAGTAGGTGCAGCAATGCCCCAGGAAACACCCGTCATGGCAACCGAGGAACTTGCATCATCCCGCAGCGCGCCGGCGATCAGCACCGACTCCAGCAACTTCGGTGAAGCGGAAGATCCCTGGACGCTTGACCCCGCCGTGCGCGTGCAGGACTTCAACCTGTGGTACGGCAAGGCCCAGGCCCTCAAGAACATCAACCTCAGCTTTCCCAAGAACCGCGTGACCGCGCTGATCGGGCCTTCCGGCTGCGGCAAGAGCACGCTGCTGCGCAGCATCAACCGCATGAACGACCTGATTGACGGCGTGCGCACCACCGGCAGGGTGCTTCTGGGCGACGACGACATCTTTGATCGCAACCAGGACACGATTGAGCTGCGCAAGCGCTGCGGCATGGTCTTTCAAAAGAGCAACCCGTTTCCCAAGTCGATCTACGAAAACGTCATCTACGCCAACCGCATCGCCGGCGAGCGCGACCGCAAAAGGCTGGACGAGATTGTCGAGTACTGCCTCAAGCGCACGGCCCTGTGGGACGAAATCAGCAACCGCCTGCACGAGAACGGCAGCATGCTTTCCGGCGGCCAGCAGCAGCGGTTGTGCATCGCGCGCGCGATTGCCAACCAGCCGGACGTGCTGCTGATGGATGAGCCGTGCAGCGCGCTTGACCCGGTCAGCACGCAGAAGATCGAAGAACTGATCCTTGACCTGCGCCGCAACTTCAGCGTCGTGATCGTGACGCACAACATGCAGCAGGCCGCCCGCGTGGCGGACTTCACGGCGTTCATGTACCTGGGCGAACTGGTGGAGTTCGGCGCCACCAGCGAAATGTTCCTGAAACCCAAGAAGAAACAAACCGAAGACTACCTGACAGGCCGCTTCGGATAACCCGCGGTCTGGAATGGCTCGTGCCGGGTTCACTTCCCGCCCTTGCAATTGTCACGCTGGGCAAGCTAGAGTTACACGCCATCGCTCGCGGTTCAGCCGCACTTTCTGGGGGAAACTCAATGAACAGGTACTTGATGCCGGCAGTTGCGCTACTGCTGGCCGGCGTTGCCGGTTTGAACGCGCAGGTGATCTACACCAACGGGCCGCTCAGCACGGGCGCGACAACGCAGGGCGGCACAGCCGCACCCACGGGCGCAACGTGGTCGGAGCTGGCTGACAACAACACCACTATCAACACCATTATCGGGTTCGGCTTCTCGCTCGCCAACTCGCTTGCAGTTGCCGACAACTTCACTGTGCCGGCTGGCGAAACCTGGACAATCACCGGCTTTCAGTACTACACGTACTCGACCAATGCGCTTGCGACGACGGCGCCCGTTTCGGCAACCTCGTTGCAGATCAGCGACGCTGCGCCATCTGCTGGTTTCGGAACTGTCCTGTTTGGCGACCTGACAACCAACCGCCAGTCCACGACGACTCCCCCGTCCAGCGCCCTGATCTATCGCTGCACAAACACAGACACTACGCTCAGCCCGGGTGCCATCCCTGACACTAACCGTCTGTGCTGGCTGGTTACCGTTGACGTGACTCCAGCCCAGGTCCTTACCGCGGGCACCTACTGGGTCGCGTTCAATGGCACTCTCACTGGCGGCCTTGCGAGCGGCCCGTGGCTTCCGCCCTCAACCGTTACCGACGAACTTGGCCCCGTAGGAGCCAACGCTGAGCAACTGAATGGCACTTGGGTCACCCTCATTGACGGGTCAACACCGCAGGAGATTCCGTTCCGCCTGACCGGCAGCATAGCCGGGCCCGGCAGCGGCCCCGAGATTGCTGTGCTTCGTAACGGCACCACGAACATCACGGACAACGGAACCGAGACCCAGAACAACACCGGCACGTCGCTGTTCACAGCCGACTACACCATCCAGAACACCGGCACGGCTGCGCTCAACCTTACCGGCGGCGCGGGCACGGAGATTGTGATCGGCAGCATGAACAACTGCAGCGTGACAGTGACCGGGCCTGGCAGCACCTCAATCGCGGCTTCCGGCAGCACAACATTTACGTTGAACATTACGCCGACAGCCGCGGGCGCATTCAGTTTCACAGTCAGCATCGACAACAACGATGCTGACGAGAACCCCTTCAACTGGACCTTCAACGGCAACACCGCCAGTGGCGGTGGCGGCGGCGGCGGTGGTGGCGGCAAGAAGGGCGGCAGTGGTGGTGGCTGCAGCACAAGCAATGGCACTCCCATCTGGACCATCCTGGCTGGCATCCTTGGCTTGCTTGTGGTGGCATCCCGCACACGCCGCGCTCGCGCGTAGGCAAACACAGTCCAGTGGCACAAAAGGGGAGGCGGAAACGCCTCCCCTTCTCTTTGGAAGCAACAGGGACAGGTTCAGGGACAGGCACCTTTGGTGCCTGTCCCTTTTGGCGTGCACGTTCACTCTCAAGAGGGACAGGTACCTGCGGTACCTGTCCCTGGCGCGGGCACGTTCACACTGAAGAGGGACAGGGCTAGGGACAGGCACCTTTGGTGCCTGTCCCTTTTGGCGTGCACGTTCACTCTCAAGAGGGACAGGTACCTGCGGTACCTGTCCCTGGCGCGGGCACGTTCACACTGAAGAGGGACGGGGCTAGGGACAGGCACCTTTGGTACCTGTCCCTTTTTGGTTGCACGACCACACTGAAAAGGGACAGGTACCTGCGGTACCTGTCCCTGGCGCGGGCAC
>JAHBYA010000019.1 GCA_019636195.1 Planctomycetota bacterium
CCTGGTCTGGCGTGTGTCGCTTGCGTTTCATGACAGTCCTTTCCGGATTCAAAGCCGTTCTGGACTCTCATAGCATCTGGACCAGTTTTCGGGGGGCAGACCAAGTCGTCGATCGTTGGGGGCGTCTCCGGCTGTGCGGCCAGGGCGGAAGGTCTTGCGACTGTCAGGCGCCTTGCCTGCAGGCGGTTCCACTCGGCCCGGACAATCAGCTCCAGGGTCAGTGCCTCATCAGCAGTCAGGTCAAGGTCTGGCAGGTTCAGCGCGGTTGCAAGTGCATCAGCGAGCTGTGTCGTCATGTTCATCTCGTACTATCAGCTTGTGACGCCGAGTGACCGGCTCAGGAAAAAAAGCGGTTTTTTCCTTCGCCCAGGGGCTTCGGCCACGAAGTTTGTTTCAGCGCTCAACAAGTCCTGTCGTACCGGATCACAAGGGGTAGCCGATAAGGGGATCCACGAGCGCGGCGTGCGCCTGGGGACAACTCGAAATCGAGCGGCAATCGTCGGATTTCGTGTACTGAATCGTGTACCGACGGATTTTTGAACTTTCAAATGCAAGCGGGGAGCAGCCGAAAAGCCGCTCCCCGCTTGCGTTTGAAGGTGGTACGCCCGAGAGGATTCGAACCTCTGACCTACGGCTCCGGAAACCGTCGCTCTATCCAGCTGAGCTACGGGCGCGTGGGTGCAAGGCTAACGGCTGGGGGATTCTTTGCAATGCTGGGGTCCGTTGCTGCGGGCAACGGCAGCCGACGAATCTGCCAACCTTTCTGCCGCAACGACAGCATCCGGTCGCTGGCGCTCCGGACCCTTGTTTCCTGGTATGCCTGCTCAACTGGTTTCGACGGTCACGCCGCGGCTCTTGAGGTACTCGATGGCCTGGTCGAGTTGCTCGGTGCCGCCCTCGAGGCTCAGCTCAAGGTAGCCGTGCTCGTCGGTGACGTTGGCTTTGCTGATGTTGAAGATTACACCAAAGCGCGTCGAGATGTTGTGCAGGATAGGTTCACGGATCAGCCTTTGGGGAAAGCTGAGCGAGAGTTTCTTGATCGTAGCTGACATGTTCATTCCTTGCCCGGCCTCAAAGGCCTCGTGAGCGCCCGTATTTTAGACGGATTTGCCCGCGTTGCACATCCCGGAAAACGCCAAATTCGCGCCTCGCCGCCTTCAGCATCCTGCCCCTTGTCAATGGGCGGCACATCCCCTCTTTCAACCCTTGGGCGCGCCTTCAGAGAAAAAGCTGGCTTCGCGCTCGGGACCTACGCTCACGATGCCCACCGGCACCTCAACGAAGTCTTCGATAAAGCGAAGCAGCGCCCGCGCGTTGGCTGGCAACTCGTTCAGGCTGCGCAGCTTGCTGATGTCTTCGTCCCAACCGGGCACACTCTTGTACACCGGCTTCAGGGCGGCAAAGCGCCCGATGTCGGCGGGCAGGCCGGGCTGTTGCCAGCCCTCGTAGCCCACGCCGACCTGCAATTCCCCGAAGCCCGACAGCACGTCCAGTTTCGTGATCGCAAGCCGGGTTACGCCGCTGATACGGCACACGTACCGCAGCGCGAACAAATCAATCCATCCGCAGCGGCGCGGCCGGCCCGTGGTCGCGCCGAACTCGCCGCCCTTTTGCCGCAACTGCTCGCCGCGGACGTCTTTCAGCTCTGTGGGAAAGGGCCCGTCGCCCACGCGCGTGCAGTAGGCCTTGCTTACGCCAATCACGTCCTGCGGCGCAAGCAGCAGCCCGGAACCGGCGGCAATGCCGGCCGCCGTGGTGTGGCTTGACGTAACAAACGGGTACGTGCCCTGGATGACGTCCAGCATGGCGCCCTGCGCGCCTTCAAACAGGATGCGCTGGTCTTCGCGCAATGCTTCGGCCAGCAGCAGCGCCGTGTCGCAAATGTAGGGGCGCAGTTTTTCGCCGGCTGCGCGCAGCGTGGCGTGCATGGCCTTGATGTCGGGCTGTGCCGTCATCTGGCACGCACGCACGCTTACGGCGCGCTCAAGCGCATCTTTCAGCGCCGCGTCGTCCAGCAGGTCGGCCATGCGCACGCCGATGCGATCGTACCTGTCCGCGTATGTCGGCCCGATGCCGCGCTTGGTGCTGCCGACGCGCGTTTCGCCCTCTTCGCGGCCGGCGTCCAGCGTCAGGTGCATGGGAGTGGTGACGGCGCATCGGTCGGAGATTTTCAGGCGGCTGGCCAGCTTCAGGCCGCGCTTTTCAACCTCGGCGATCTCGTCCAGCAGCTTCAGCGGGTCGGCGACCATGCCCTGGGCCATGACGTTGACACAATTCCCGTGCAGCACGCCCGTGGGCAGGTGATGCAGGACGATTTTGCCGCCCGGCGGATACACGGTGTGGCCGGCGTTGCCGCCGCCCTGGAAGCGCACACAGAAGTCCTGCTGCGCCGAAAGTGAGTCAACTAGTTTGCCTTTGCCTTCGTCGCCCCACTGAAGGCCGAGAATCGCGGAAGTCGGCATGGCTGGTCCGGCAAGAAAGCAGACGCCCAAGCGGCGTCTTACGCGGGGAAGTTACGGCGTGGACAACAACTCGGCAAGGGTCAGGCGCAGCAACTGGTCTTCAAACATGGCGCGGTGCGTGAACGGCGTAAACGAGAAGCCTGCCAGCGACTCGCGGAACTTCTCAGACCGGCGCAGAAGCGCTTCGTCGGACACGCTCAGTGCTTCGCCCAAGCCGCTGCGGCGCGTCACCACTCCGTCGCCCAACGCGTACATGGCGCTGGTCATGGGGTCGCTGCGGCCGTAGGCGACACGCGGGCGAAAGTACAGTTCCCACTCGTCGCCGTCCTTGACCATGCCCACCCGCGCCAGCGTCGGCGTGGTCACGCCCAATATCACATGCAGCGGCACCTCGCACGGCCCGGCGATCGCCAGCTTCAGGCGCATGGCGTGGGCCAGCACCGTTTCAAGGTAGGCGCGCTGTTGTGCAGCCGCCACCTCGAACAACGCTTCCCGGTCGTCGCCGGGGCGGGCATTGTAGGCGACTTGCTGTCTCAAACGCGCGCGCTCAGAGGCGCCGAACACCGACAAGCCGTAGGCCGGCCACACCTCGGGCTTCCACAGGTCTAAATCGAGCGTTTCGCCCGCGTCACCGACAAAGATCTTCTCGCCGGGGTCGGGCAGCAGTTCAAACGCCGCGGGAAAGCTGAAGATCGTCGCCGGCGGATAGCGCCTCGCCAGCACGTTGGGCGCGTAGCCCTCATGGATCAGTTGCAGCGCGTCCAGCGTGCCCATGTGCGGCGTGCCAAGGCAGATCAGCCGTTTGCAGTCGCGCGCGCCAGCGCCCGTGGGCCGCAGCGGCGCATTGGGCGGCTGGTCACTGACCTGGTCGTCGCTGCCGTAACGCAGGTAGTAGCGCGCAACCACGCCGCCGTTGCTGACCGCCAGAAACGTGAATTTCATGTTCGGCGCGTTCAGGTCGCGGCGGATGTCGGCAATGAACTCGCCCAGCTGCACCGCAGCCTCAACATTGCTGCGGCGCCAGTCATAATAGAAAACAAACAGGTCATGCCCGCGGTAGAACTTGCGGCCGTAGGCGGGCCGGTACCCGAGTGTGTCTTCCAGGTGCTGGATCAGGCTGGCGTAGAAGGCGACCTCGCCGCTGCCCTCGCGCGCCAGGATCTCGGCGCGGTCCAGCACACGGTAGGCCAGCAGGTTGTCGCGGTTGTCAGCCAGGCGCTTGCGATGGATCGGCAGGTCCAGGTCGTCGGTGAGGTCGCTGATCGTCGCCGCCAGGCTGCCCCATGCGACTTCGCCGTTTTCCTTGTTGTACAGCCGGCTGCCGAGCGATCCCGGTATCAGGATCACCGGTTCGCGTTGCGCGGCGCGCCGCTCAGGCCGGTACTCGCGCGCGGGCGTTACGCGCACGCTGCTGCTGTCGGGCACCTGGCAGGCCGCCAGCAGCGCCAGCAGCGTGAAAATGGTCAGTCGTGCAACCATGACGGCAGATCATTGCGCCCAAACCCCGCGCGGTCCAGTGCATTCAGCAGGTCGGGCCACAGGGGTGCAGCGATGGCAGTGTCTTGACCTGTCAATGGGTGCATGAAGTGCACGCGCGCGGCATGCAGGAACTGGCGGCGAATGCCCAGTGTTTCCGCGGCGTGGCGGTTGCGTTTGCGGTCGCCGTACTCGTCGTCGCCGACAAGCGGCGCACCGATGTGCGCCAGGTGCGCGCGAATCTGGTGCGTGCGGCCCGTCTCAAGGTCCAGCTCAAGCAGGGTAAAGTGCCCGCGCTGGGCCAGCACGCGATAGTGCGTGACGGCGCGCCGGCCGGCACCTGCTTCAACTTTTCGGCGGCGGCCCTTGCCATCCTGCTTGCGCTCGATCGGCACGTCGATTGTGCCTTCACGCGCGGGCAGGCCCCCCAGCGCCAGCGCCAGGTAAGTCTTGCTGATCTCGCGCTTCTTAAGCATCGCCGCCAGCGCCTGCGCAGCCGCCAGTGTCTTGCCGACCAGCACCACACCGCTTGTTTCACGGTCGATGCGGTGCGCCAGGGTTGGCGCGAACGTGGGCGAAGGTTTGACGAAGTCACGCAAACCCTCCGGCGCCTGCTGCGGCTGCTCAAGCAGGTAGCCCGTGACCTGGTCAATCAGCGTGTCGCGGTCGTCGCCGCGGTCGCCGGCGTGCACCAGCAGGCCCGGCGGCTTGTTGACGGCGATGATGTGCTCGTCTTCAAACAGCACCTTGAAGTCGCGGCGCTTGCTGAAAGTGCGGTCGCGCAGCTTGGGCTTCAGGTGCCGGTCCTGCGCGGCCTGGTGGAACGTGATTACGTCGCCGACTGCCAGCCGCGCCTCGGGCTGTGCCTTGCGCTGGTTCACGGTCACCTGGCGGGTGCGCACCAGCTTGTAGATCGCGGACAGGCTCACGTCGTCCAGCAGCTTGCGCAGGAAGCGGTCAAGCCTTTGGCCGGCTTCATCGGCTGTGATGGTGAATGTGCGCGTCATCCGCCCGGGCTCAGGTTGACGCCCAGCGTGGCGCGGCGCCTGGCCGGCACCTCAAGGTCCGCAGAGTGCACGGTCCCGTCCGCCTGCACCAGCTTCAGCTTGTAGCGGCCGGGGGCCACGCCGGGGATGCGCACCTCGCCAAGGGCATCGGTGGCCGCCTGATAGGCAAGGCGCTCGTCAAACAGCAGCATCACGGGCTCAAAGTCGAGGCGGCGGCCGTCCAGCGTCGGCTGTACATACAGCTCGCACAGCGGCAGCAGCTGCATATCAATGCCCGCGCGGTGCTCACCGGGGCCAAGCGCCTTCAGCTGCACGATTGCCGGCGCGTAACCCGGCGCGGTTACGCGAATCCGGAACTCCCCGCTGGGCGGGTTCACCAGCCGGTACGCCCCGCTGGGCCGCCACGGAAACACGCGGTCGTCGGCGACCTTGGCAAACGGGTCCGGGTCCGCGCTGCCGGTGCCCGGCAACGAACGCAAGTCAAATGCCTCAACAGGCAAACCGGTCTCGGCGTCGGTAACGGTGCCGCTGACGAACGCGCCGTCCTGCGTGGCAAGGCGCAGCGTAATGTCGGGCTGGTTGATGCGCTGTGAGGGCACCTTGTCCTCGGCCTGGCCGATGCGCGCCGCCACCACCCACTCGATGTCTTCCAGCGAGTAAAAGCCAAAACGCCCTTTGCCGTCGGTCATCTGGCGGGTGTTGGTGGCAGCGGTGTCGTCAAAGCGCCGTATCCCTTCATCGGCGCGGCGAATGCTGTCGCCGCGCTCCACCGCTTCGATGGCGGGCTTGATGGTGTTGCCGTCTTCGCCGGTCTCGGCCTTCTGCGGGCGCGCCAGAGTCACGACCGCGCCCGGCACGGGCTGGCCTGTCGCATCCAGCACCTGGCCGCGAATGTAGTTGTCGCCCTTGAGCGCCAGTTCCACCCACGCAGAGCGGCCCTCCGACACCTCTGCGCCGGCGGCGTTGGGGTTGTGCCCCGGGTAGCCCGGGTCGCCGGTGATGCGATAGCCGGCCGCCGGCAGGTTGGCGGCCTTGAACCGGCCCGCCGAGTCCGCGTGCACAACGCGCATAACCACGCGGTTGACGACACGCGGCTCACGAGCGCGGGTGTCGAGCACGGAAACCGGCTGGGCCGAGCGAATTGTGATGCGCGCGCCCGCCGCCGGCCCGCCTTGCGCGTCGGTGGCTATGCCTTCAATGGCGCCGCCCGCCGTCAGCTTGATGGGCGGGGCGTTGCAACTGTCGCCTGCGGGCACATCAAACTGCGCGGTGGCGCCTTGCCCGCCGTCCGGTGCGCGGGCGACGACGGTGCCCTTGCGGTCGGGACTGGCGCTGCGCGAGTTCTTGTTTGCAGCCCACGCCAGCAGGCGATAGCGCCCGGTCGCGTCGGTGTAGCCCGTGCCGAACACGCCGCGCAGTGCCATGTCGCCCGTAAACGTGACCTCAATGTCGGGCAGGCCGACGCCGTTGCTGTCGGTCACGTCGCCTTCAACGAGGATGCGGGGCAGCGAGGTATCAATCGTGTACGGCTGCTGCGGGCGATCATTCCGAACGGGGTCGGGCTCAATGTTCTCGGGCGCCGGGCGGTTGCGGGCGGGTTCATTGCCCGCGGGTTTCTGCCGCTCGGCGGTTTCGTCCGGCGCATTGGCCTGCGAGGGCTTGGCCTTGAGGCCGCCGTCCATCAGCCAGTAAACTAGCAGGCCGCTGGCAACAGCGACCAGCACCAGGACGACGGGACCGAGATTGCGCTTGTTCATGGCTCTCCTGCCTTGGCCCGATGTTAATACGGTTGGCGCTCCGCGCAGCCCCAAATCAGCGCCGGTGCTCCGCCAGCGCGGCGACCTTGCGACGCTTCAAGACCTCGCCCGGGCGCGGCTTGGGGATCTGCCAAGCCACGCGCGTACGGTTGTCCGCCCATACTGTCAGACGCATCAACTGCGCCTCAAGGTCCCGCCGCATGGCCGCCAGTTGCTCGTCGCTGGCGTCGGCCGGCACATGCACCGGCGCATCAAAGCGCATTTCCACGCGGCTGAGGGGCAGCGGCACCATCAGCTGGTCCCATGACCGGTGCAGTTGCGCAACCCGAGTGCAGGCCCAGGTGGCGGGCACGATCGGCACACCGGATGCTTTGGCCAGCATCAGCGGGCCCGGCTTCAACTCATAGCGCGGGCCGCGCGGCCCGTCGCCGACGCTGGCGATGCTGAAGCCCCGCCCCAGCGCGTCAATCGCCTCGCGCAACGCTGAGGCCGCGCGCGCAGAGCTTGAGCCGCGAATCTCGGCACTGCCCACTTCACGCAGCGGGCGCGCCAGCAACTCGCCGTCCTTGCTGGCGGACACAAGGCTGCCGATCTTGATCATGTGGTTGCGGCGCCCCATGAACTCGGCGTAAGACACAAAGCCCGGCAGCCGATTGTGCCACATCACGAAGATCACGTTGCCGGTCGCTTCCTGCACTTTCCGCCGCCATGGCTGGTCGCCGGTCACAAACATGTCGCAGGTGTCAGTCACCATCCTGAACAGCAAGCGCGTGGCGCAGCCGGTTGCCGCGTAAAGCGCGCGCTGCGCAAGCGTGAAATCTTTCGGCTTGCGGTCGCCGTACTTGCGCCAGCGCAGGTAGTCGTCCCACGCGCGCGACTCGTTTTTATCCCTTGCGACTGACATACCCACTCTGCTTACACTGCTCGGGCACCTCTGCCAACGGAGCAACCATGCACAGCCAGCTTGCGATCGCATACGTTGATTCACCACTGGGCGAGCTTGGGCTGGCGGCGGGTGAGCACGGGCTGATCACGATTTCGATGGGCAAAGGGCTGGAACAGGTGCTGCCCGCGCTGCTGAAGCGGCGCCGCGACAACGGGCGCGGCCGCCACAAGCCAGCCGAGCTGCTTGAACAGGCGTGCAGCGAAGTCGCCGAGTACATGATGAGCGCCCGCGAGAAGTTTGATACGCCCCTTGACCTGTCAACAGGCACCGAGTTTCAACGCGCGGTGTGGCGGCGGCTGCAACGCGTGCGCTTTGGAAAGGCGACAACCTACGCCGACCTGGCCGACGAGATCGGCCACCCCGACAGCGCCCGTGCCGTCGGCAATGCAGTGGGCTCAAACCCGCTGCCGATCCTTATCCCGTGTCATCGCGTGCTCGCTGCCAACGGGCGGCTGGGTGGCTTCAGCGGCGGCCTGGCCCGCAAGCGCAAGCTGCTGGCCATTGAAGGGATCGAGTACAGGTAGCGCAGCCGCCGCTTTTGCGGTCCGCCACCCTGACCGGTCAGCTTTCCCCACTCCTTGCCTGTCCCGCCGGATGAGGGCAAGCTTGCGCGATGCACCGTGGCATCGTGATCATCGGCGGCGGGTTTTCGGGCACCATGACGGCTGTGCACCTTGCACGCCTTGGCGCGCGGGGCGTCACGCTGCTTGAGCGGCGCGATGCCCCGGCCCGCGGCGTCGCGTACGGCACCACCCATGATTGCCACCTGCTGAACGTGCCCGCCGGAAAGATGTCGGCGCTGCCCGACCAGCCGGACCACTTTGTGAACTGGCTGGCCAAGCACGAGCCCGGCCACGCCGACGCCGCGGCATTTGTGCCGCGGCTGCTGTATGCCCGGTACCTTGAGACGCTGCTGGATGCCTGCGGCGACGCCGTGGCAGTGATCCGCGACGAGGCGATCGCCCTGCATCCCGATGGCGACGGCATGATGGTGGAGACCCGCGGCGGACGAGCGTTGCCCGCAAGCAAGGTCGTGCTGGCGCTTGGCAACTTTCCGCCGGGTAATCCTGCGATTTCCACACCCGGCTTCTACTCCAGCCGCCGCTATGTCCAGTGGGCCTGGGCGCCGCACACCTATGAAGGGCTGCAGCCGGACGACGATGTGCTGCTGGTCGGCAGCGGATTGACCGCGATTGACAAGGCGCTGGTGCTGATTGAGCGCGGCCATAAGGGACAGATTCACATTCTGGCGCGCCGCGGCCTGAAGCCGCAACAGCACGCGCCCGCCGCGCCCTTGGCCCCGGTGCTTGATCCCGCAACCGCGCCGCGTACCGCGCTGGGCCTGCTGCGCGCCCTGCGCCGGGCGATCAAGGGCCGCGAGTGGCGGGCGGTGATTGACAGCCTGCGCCCGGTCACCCAGCAGTTGTGGGCCAACCTGCCGGTGCGCGAAAAGCAGCGCTTTATCAGGCGGCTGCGGCCCTTCTGGGATGTCTTGCGGCATCGCGTTGCGCCGCAGGTGGCGCAGCGCATTGAGCAAGCCATTGAGCAGGGCCTCGTCACGGTACACGTCGCCAAGCTGCACGGTTTTCATGAAGACGACAGCGGCGTTGACGCTCTGATTGAAACACCGCAAGGCCGCCGGAAGATCCATGTGCAGCGCGTGATCAACTGCACCGGGCCCGAAAGCAACTACCGCAACCTGCACCACCCGCTGGTCGCCAACCTGCTTGAACGCGGGCTCGCGCGCACCGACGCCCTGGCGCTCGGCCTGGACACCGACGACCGCGGCGCGCTGATCGGCAGCGACGGCAAAGCCAGCAACGTGCTGTTCACACTGGGCCCGGCACTCAAAGGCAAGCTGTGGGAGACCACGGCGGTGCCTGAGTTGCGCGTGCAGGCCCGTGACCTGGCGCTGCGCCTGATGGCCTGAAGCGGGTTGCGCCGGCGCTTGTCGCAAATTCCAACGGGCCGGGCGACCAGCGCCCGGCCCGTGCTTTCTGTTGAAGTGTCGCCCTAGTTCGCGGCGGCTTCGGCTGCAATCTCCTGCCAGAACTCGGCGGGCATGTCCTGCGCCAGGTGCAGCGCGCCGTTGGCGCCGGCATACACGGGCTCGTTGACGCGCGTGACTTTGCCGCCGCCCAGTTCATTGAGCTTGCCTTCAATCGCGCGGTCAAGGCCGATGATCTGGCTGCCGCCGCCCGCCAGCAGCACGTTGTTGCGCATGCCGGCCTGGAACTCGGGGTCATAGTCCGCGATCAGGTTGTGCAGCTCAGTAACAATTTCGGGCACGATGCTCTCGACGGCTGCGCGCAGCGGCTCGGTGATGTCGAACTCGCGCGGCACACCCTTGACCGGCAGGGTCACGATCACCGGCTGGTCAACTCGGGCCAGCGCGGCGTGACGTTCTTTGATCTGCTTGATCATGTTGACCGTGAAACTGGCCTCGGGGTAGGTGGCGCGCAGCAGCTCGTGCAGTTTGCGGTCCACAGCGTCGCCGGCGGCGCTGACGGTAACCTGGTCATCCGCGGCGGGCAGGCTGCCGTGCATGCGGCACAGGTCGGTGGTGCCGGCGCCGACGTCGATCACCAGCGTATCCGCCAGGAATTGCAGGCCGTACGCCACGGCAAAGGGCTCGCTGCAGATCATCACGCAATCAAGGATGCCGCGGGCAGCTTCAATCAGGGTCTTCTGGCTGTGAATGCTGGCCTGCGCGGGCGCGCCGATGACGCCATAGATCAGGTCGTCTTTGCGAGGCTTGGCCATGGCTACCACGTGCTCAAGCAGGTCGCGGATGGCGGCCTGTGTGCGGGCTTCGTTGCGGTTGAGGTCGTGGTCAAGGTCGCGATACCTGACCGCCCCCTTTTCCATGGGGCGATACACGTCGCACGAGTGCTTGTTGCGCCATGCGTCAGCGCCGAACAGCTTTTCCTTGCCGAGGGCCTTGCGCGAAATCAGGTCGCGCGGGTAGGCGACGATGGAGTCAATCGTGGCGCGCACGCCGTTGCTGGCCGCGATGGCCGAGTGGCTGGTGCCAAGGTCTATACCGACAAACAGCACGCCCTCCGTGGGCTTGTGCGCGGGCGCATTTTCAACAGGACGCATAGCGGCCTCCATGGGTAGATACCCACTGATCGGCACACACCCGCACGCGGGTTGAAGGAAAACCCGAAAAATAGCCGCTGCACGGGCGCCGGTCCGGCTGACGCAAAACAAACCCGCGGCCCCACGAATTCGTGAGGCCACGAGCGTTGTGCCCAGACTGCCCTAGTCTTTGCGCCGCCTCCTTAGCAGGAGCAGAGCCGTCAAAAACGGTAAGCCGGCTGTCCCGGCAGTACAGCCGCCGCCGGTCCTCTTTTTGGGCGACGATGGCGAAGGGCCGGAAACGCCGGATGGCAGCACGAAGACGCTGACTGTACCGGATGCAAGGCCGCCGGCACCATCGGTTAGACTCACGACCAGAACCCTTTGGGTGGTTGTGGCCGCCGGCAGGGTTGAGAACTCGATGGCCTGCAACAAAGCTTGGGTGGCCGAGTGTGTGGCGCTTGCATTCAGGGTGACAGTCAAAGAGCCCGGTGCGGTGCTCAGGGTGCCGATCGTGGTCCCGATGTACTGTACGTCGCTACCCGCCACGCTGACGGCGGCGCCAGCGCGGACTGCCAGCAGGTCCGCGGCGGTCGCGCCGACGGTGACTTGTATGTGTAACACGCCGCCATCAAACGCCGCCGTATCCGGGTCACCTACAGTCGCGCCGGGGCAGACCAGCACGGGCCCATTTGGGGCATCGAAGGTAACGCCGCCGCCCAGCGCCAACAGTGGCGCGTGACTGATCGGCATGGCCCACAATCCTTGGCCGGTGCCTGCCTGGTAGGCCGAAAAGTACATGCTGGTACCCGTGAACAGTGCCCAGTAAATCCGCGAGCTGTCTGGGCCGGCGTGAATGTCAGCTTCCTGCCTTGTGCCTGCGATGGTGCCGTCGGTGGACCACAGTTCGCTTCCGTCCACGCCGTCGTTCATCGCGACATAGGTGCGACCAAGCCAGTGGCCAAGCGGCACCGGCAGCGAACTCGGTGCGCCAAGCTGCGTCAACTTTGTCGTGGTCGCGACAGTTCCCGATGACCGCCATAGGTCCCAAATCCACGGTGCCGCCGTTGCGTCGGTACTGATGAAGTACAGGTCATCGGTGCCGGGCGCGACCACGCACGGGGTCATCGCGGTGCGGTTGCGAATCTTGTAGGTGCCGGCAGCCGTGCCGTCCGTTCGCCAGTAGTCACTGCCGCTGCCGTCGTCTGCCATAAAGTAGAGCAGTGTTGCGCCCGGCGTCAGGAAGTTGGGGTATGACCCTGCGCCGGCATTGATCTCGGCCACCTTGTATGTGCCGGCGATGGTGCCGTCGCTGGCCCACAGCTCGCGGTTGCCAGGCGAATCTTCGGCTGTGAAGTAGAACAGGCTCGCTACGCCGGCAGCCATGTACGGCCACGATGCCGGTGCGCCGGACTGGATGTCAGCCAGCATGAACGTGCCGGCGGTCGTACCGTCACTGCGCCACAGCTCAAGGCCATGGGTGCCGTCGTCGGCGGCAAAGTACAGCAGCCCGCCCGCGCTGCCCAGAAGCGAAGGGTTGCTGCCGGTTGCGCCGGGCCAAATGTCCCGCACCTGCGAGGTGCCGCCCGCTGTGCCATCCGTTGCCCAAAGTTCCTTGCCGTCGCCCCCGTCCGCCACGAAGAAAACCAAGTTTCCCGCCGCGATGGGCGGCTTGCCGTCCGCGCTGGCTCCCGAAAGTTCATATGTACCGACGGAAGTACCGTCGCTGCGCCACAGGCGTTGCTGTCCAAGTTGCACCCGCGCCACAAAGTACGCGTTGCCGCCCATGATCGCAGTACCTTCAACAAAGCCCGCCGCCGGGCCGGGCGCGATGTCAGCCACCATATAGGTGCCGGCATTTGTTCCATCTGTCACCCACAGTTCATTGCCCGTTTCGGGCGTGAACGCGCGAAAGAACATGCGGTTGCCGTCTGTCTTGGCAGCCCATATTGCCGTGCTGTCCGTGCCCGTATGCAGGTCCTCGTACATCTGCGTCCCCGCGCTGGTGCCGTCGCTGGTCCAGGGTTCGCGGCCGTTTATGCCGTCGTCGGCCGTGAACCATAGCAGACCGCCCGATAACGTCAGGTGCTTCGGGCTTGAGCCTTGTGCGCCCGGCAGCACGTCCTTGACCAGCATGGCAGCAGTACCGTCATACGCCCAAAGCTCCGTGCCCTCGGTACCCGTGCCCGTGAACAGCGCGCGGCCTGCCAGTTCCAATTTCTGGCTGGGCATGCTTGCCGGCGCGGGTGAGCCGCTGACTGGCGCGGTCTGCGAAGCGTCAGATGCGATCAGCGATACTCCAAACGAGCCAAAGTAGCCCCAGAACAGAATGCGGCCGGCAAATGCCAGGGGCACTTCCTCGTCGGCCATCGCAAGGCCGAACGTCGTGTAGTACGCGCTGGTGCCTGCTGTGGTGCCGTCTGTGCGCCACAGCTGGCGTATGTTGCCGGCCTGCGACAGGGCCAGATTTTGCAGGTTCAAGGTGCTGAAAAACAGGTCGTTGCCCCAGGCCGTAAGGTGGCGGGGGTCGGAATCGCCGGCGCCCGCCACTGCGTCGATAAACATCTGCGTGCCCGCGGCTGTACCGTCGCTGAACCATAGTTCGCGTCCGTAGGTGGCCGAAGTCGCCGCAAAATACAGTTTGCCGCCGGCCACGGTAAGATCAGCCGGCAGACTTTGGCCCGCGCCTGCGTTCAGGTCAGCCAGCATGGCCGTGCCCGCAGCAGTGCCATCTGAGCGCCATAGCTCGCGGCCGTTCATGCCGTCGTTGGCCGCGAAGTACATGGCGCCATTGAACACGACCGGCCGCGACGGTCTTGAAGATTCCCAACCGGGGTAGATGTCCATGACAAGGCCGCTGCCGGCGAAGGTGCCATCGCTGCGCCAGATTTCCGGGCCGAACCCGGGCTCGTCCCATGAAAAGTAGAACTCTCCGTTGCACTCGATTGCCCACTCCAGTTCGAAGTCATTCAGGCCCACGCTCAGTGTTGTGACCAGCATGGTGCCGGACGTGGTGCCATCGGACTTCCAGACTTCTACGTCGCCCCAATGCGGCCAGCCAACGAAGAAGAACACCTCAGCGCCTACGCGAGTCAAGCCAAGGGCGTAGCAATCATGCAGCAGCTTGGTCCCCCCGCCGCCGGAGGCCGCGTACACGTGGCCCATGTAGTAGTTGTGCCACGTCGCAATCAGGGTTGTCGAGCCGACGTCCACTATCTCGCGCGGTGCTGAGCCGGCAGGGCTGCCGTTGATGTCCTTGACCAAGTATGGCTGCGCCGCCAGTGCCGCTGAACTCAAGACAAACAGAAAGAACAGGGTGCGAAACATTTGAATCTCCGTGGAGGTACCATGCAGTCGGCGTACGCCTCCCCGCGTTCGCCGTTGCGGCGCCGCCCCCCAAGATGTTCGCGCAGTGAATTCTATGTGGCGGGCGAACCAGTCGCGCCGCTCGCCTGACAATTGACTCACAAATTCGGAAGGGGTCTCGCAGGCCCGTCCGAAAATGGAACATGGCCAACAAAGGGTGCAGACCTTTCTTTGGTACGATGTTTCTTGCTGAGGCACTGATTGGCAGCCGCAGCCACGCGGGTTCAGGCAAATCATGAAAAACCGGCCGGAATCTACGCGCCGGTTCCCGAGCGTCAGTCCGGGCGCCCGGAGCGCCAGCTCGCAGAGGCCCGGTGCGCGAACCGTCTCGTCACAAGGACCAGAAGGCAGCCAGCCACGATCCACCACAGCGATGCGCCGGACGAGCGGGTCGAACAGTTCAGATCGTCATCGTCGATGGTGCGGCGGGGAGGATTCGAAGGCGGCGGCGCCGGCTGCAGGGCGACAGTCACCGAGGTCGTTGAATACTCGGCGCCCGGCGCCATGCGCACATTGGTGCCGCCGTACAAGTGCACCAGCCGCACGTCCGTGTAGCCGAACACCTTGCCATCGTGAAACACACAAACGAGGAATCGGCGTGTCTGCCCGGTCAGACAGAACTGCTCAAAGTTGCCGAGTTCAAGTGCCAGCCCATGCGCAAGGCCGTTCGGCACAAGGCTGGCTGTGACGCTGAGTACGTCTGAAGGGTCAAGCACCCCGATTGGCCCGTTGCCTTCAAGAAACAACGCAATCCTGGCGCCGCTACCGCTGCCGACGCCGCCAGTGCTGTCCAGAAACTCAAAACCCAACTGGGGCAAGTAGCCGCCCGAGCCGCGGGCTTCGCAAGTCACACGCCATGCAACGGCGCTGCTGCCGGGCAACGGCGTAACCGTTGTGCCGGCAGGCTGAATGGTAAGGTCAATGCCGGCCCCGGCGCTGCCGACCCCCACCGTGAACATGCACCCGTACAGGATTTGAGTTCCGGAAGTGTGTTGCACGCAAAAGGTCGGATTAGCCGCGACATTTGCGACCTGCGACAGTTCAAACTGGACCGAGTAGTTGCTGGGCGTCGGTCCGTCCAGGTCAAACACCATCAGCACCGGCACGCCAATTTGGGTGGCGAAAAGGCCGTTGATTGAACTGAAAATCACCTCAGTGGCTGTGATGGATACAGAAAAGCCGATGCCGCCGAAGTCCGCAGCATCAAGCAGGCCACGCTTGTCCCCGCTGTCAACGTAAAGGCGCGGGTTCAGTACTCCACTTGTACTGAAGGTGTTGAACACGAGGTTTGTGATCGGAATCTGCGTGGCAGAGTTGCTTTGCACCTTGAACGACATTCCAGTCAGGTTCAGGTCGCCGGGCTGGGCCGGCATTGTCTTCAAGTAGCCCGCCGGGTCGAGCGAAACATAGCAATTCGAGGCGGCGACACCCACTACGTCAAACTCGCGCGCAATGCCCATGTTATGAACCAGGTCAACCACCGCGGGGTTCGTTGCGATCGAGTCCAGCGTGCAGGACAGGGTGCCGTAGCCCGCAAAGCTGAGGTCCACCAGCACATCCACGGCATAGTCCGTTCCGGCCGTCGTTGTCGCTTCATTCAGCCCCGTGAAGTTCACAACCGCCGACGCGGGCTGCGTCCCCAGCAGTACACTGGTCGCGCCGACGCGTCGCAAGCGGACTTCTGTGATGTCTGTGAGACTCAGGCCCCCGGAAGCGCTAAGGGCCAGATTCACGCCGGTCATTGTGAAGGTCCCGGCGGTTTCCGCCCGCAACTCGAACTCAATGACGCGGGTCCCCTGCATGACGCGAGACTCGATTGAATTGTACGTGCAGGACACGCGCCCGGGCGGGCCCACTAGAACCCTGCACTTGACGCCATGGTTCGCGCCGTGCACAGCCGCAACACTTGTTGAAACGCCGGCCGTACGAGTGATCACCGTGGTGCTGGTGGTAACCGCCGTCACCGAGACCGAAACGTGGAACACATCCACCGACGCGGTGGCAAGGTTGTGCGTGAAGCCTGTGAAGCTCATCGAGGCGCTAATCGGTGCCGTGGCCAGTGCCCCGGTGCTGCCAATCAATGTGGCGGTACCCGTGACGCTGGACGTGAAGTTCAACGTCAGCCCATCGAAAGTCTGCGATGCGACGGACGCCCGCAGCCCGAAGCTGTAAATGAGTGTCCCCGCCGAGCCCGGCTGAATGTCCACGGCCGGTGCAAAGCCGACAAAGCTCGTGTGCCTGAGCTCAATCTGCGCCGGCGTCGTGAAGCCGCTGGGCACGAAGCGTACGAAGTCTCCCGGCGTCGGCCGGGTGCCTTGCGGAGTCAGCACACCCCCAAAGCCTGGATAGCGATCAGACCCATCGGGAGAGACTATGCCGCTGGCAAACCAGAAGCTCTCCGACCAACCGGTCGGCAGACGTTCAGGTCCGTAGTGCAGTTCAATGTTGCCATTGTTCAGCAGGTGCGCCTGAAAGTTGAACTGGCTGTAGCTGCATCCGCCGGCGCCCTCGTGCCCCATGGATTTCCACTGAAAGACAACACGATCCGTTTCGAAGTAGGCCTCCATGAGCGCCGGTTCCTCAGCCAGAAACTGCCAGAAGTCAGCACCAAACACGAAGATGCTCGCGTTCTGGCCCGCATCAGGCGTGCTAAGGTCATAGGGCAGGTACAGCCCGAAAGCGGCATCGGACAACACGATGCGCCCATCAAGCATCATGATCGCTTGGGTGTAGATACGATCAAAGTACTGGAAAGGCTGCGGCAGCAGCACAACCTTGGGACCCGCACTTTCCACGGATGATCCTTCCAACCACCGCGAGTTAAGGTTGATTCCGCTGCGTTCCTCATACGTACCGGTGTGGACTGTACGCGCATAGGTTTGCGCGGCCATGGTTGCGCCAACAACCATCACGACCACCACGACTATCATCGCTTTCATGGGTGCACTCACTTGGGAATGCGCGGCATGCTAGGGGGCGTCACCGGGTGTGACAAGTGCAACCGGGGCATTTACTGCAACCGCAAGATGTGACCAGCTTCATCTTTTTCTTGCCCGGTGAAGGTCCTGGCAATTGGTGGCACGCACTACTTGTTGTTGTTTAGGTGCGGGTCTTTCAGCCACTCTTTCATCCACTCGTGGTCCAGGGTGATCTCGGCACCTTCGGGCGTGTCGGCGGCCTGCACGCCGTTCTGCCAGTCAATGCAGGGAATGCTCTCAAGCAATGTGGGGTGCGGCTGCGGCCGCGCTGTTGAAGCGCATCCGGCGGCAAGCAGCGTGGCGGCAACAAGCAGGGCAAGGGCGTAACGCATGGGTGTCTCCGTAAGGTGTACCCATGTTGAACGACCCGCAATCGCAGACGGAGCCGAAAAATCCCGGCTACGCCAGCGGGCTGTCGAAGCTCAGCGCTTCTTCGGCGTGGTAGCTGCTGCGCACCAGCGGCCCGCTATCGACCTTGGTGAATCCCATGGCCAGCGCCAGCGCTTTCCAGGCCGCGAATTCGTCGGGGTGTACGTAGCGCGCGACTTGCAGATGCTTTGGCGAAGGCTGAAGGTACTGGCCGATGGTCACGATATCGACGTTCGCGCCGCGCAACGCCTGCAGCAGCTCGCGCACTTCAGGTTCTTCTTCGCCCAGGCCCAGCATGAAGCCGCTCTTGGTGGTCAAGCCGGCTTGTTTGGCGCGCCGCAGCAGCTCCAGCGATTGCTCAAACTTTGCCTGCGGGCGCACGGGTATGTAGATGCGCGGCACGGTCTCAACGTTGTGGTTCAGCACATCCGGGCGCTGGGCAAACACCAAATCCTGCGCGGCGTGGTTGCCTTGAAAGTCGGGGATCAGCACTTCAATGCCGCAGCCGGGGCTGCTTTGCCGTATGGCCTGTATAGTTGCGGCCCACACGCTTGCGCCGCCGTCGGCAAGCTCGTCACGGTTTACGCTGGTGACGACGGCGAACTTGAGCTTCATCAGGCGCACCGATTCAGCCACGCGGCGCGGCTCGTCAAGGTCAAGCTCGGTGGGGCGGCCTGTCTTGACGTTGCAAAAGCCGCAACTGCGCGTGCACACGTTGCCCAGAATCATGAAGGTGGCTGTGCCGCGCTGCCAGCATTCGCCGCGGTTGGGACACGCGGCGGAGTGGCACACGGTGTGAAGTTTTTCGCGCTCGATCAAAGCATCAAGCTCAGTGATGCGCCCGCTGGTGGGAGTTTTGACCTTCAGCCACGGGGGCCGCGGGCCAAGCTCAGTCTTGCCGCGTTTGAGTTTGACAGCCATGGCGGCATTGAAGCAGAAGGCAGCAAGGCCGGAAGCGGGCGAATGACCGAGTGAGTGCCTGTAAATGGTGAACCCGGCAGGGGGGCCGCCGGGTTCGTGATGCGTGGCTGACGGTTCTTATGGGGGAGGGGCCGTCAGCCCTGGTTGTTTTCATGCGCGTTGCGCGCGGGAGAGAAGGGTGCAGCGGAGGCCGCACCGCGGTGATAAGGAGTTTGTCCTTTGCGTTTGGTCCAACAAACCAGAGTCGGTCGTCACCCCTCGTTTCTTCCGTTGTCTCTGTCTAGTTCTTAAACGCATTGCTCCGATTTCTAGTTCCTTAAATCCGTGCGGCGTCACGCGGATTTTCGCGAGGTAACGGTCACCTTTGCGTAACCTGAAATCACACGCCCAGCGTTCGCAACAACTCGCTCACCGCCGCGCGGGGTGAAAGTGTCCCCGCCGACACCTGCCCTGACACCCGCTCAAACAGCGGGCTCGCAGACACCGCCTTCAGCAACGCCTCGCCGGCAAGATCGACCAGCCGCGCCTTTGCCCGCGTTGCACGCACTTGCGACATCACGTTGTTCGCTTCAAGAAATGCACGGTGTTGTGCAATCGCATCAGCCAGCGCCGCCACGCCTTCACCTTTTGTTGCGACGCTGCGCACGACCGGCGGTTGCCAGTGCGGGCCTGCGCCGTGGGGGCGCAGCTCGAGTGCTTCGCGCACGTCCTCTTCCAGGCGCGCGGCGCCCGGCTGGTCGGCCTTGTTGATCGCGACCACATCCGCGATTTCCATGATGCCGGCCTTCAGCGCCTGCACGCTGTCGCCGGCGGAGGGCGTGAGCACGACCACAGTCGTATCGGCCAGACGCGCGATATCCACTTCGCTTTGACCCACGCCGACGGTTTCAACAATCACGGGGTCAAAGCCTGCAAGCGCCAGCACATCGCAGGCGTCATGGGCGCCGATCGCCAGGCCGCCGAAGCGCCCGCGGCTGGCCATGCTGCGCACAAACACGTCAGGATCCAGCGCGTGCTCCGTCATGCGCAGGCGGTCGCCGAGCAACGCGCCGCCGGAAAACGGGCTTGACGGGTCAACAGCAACCACGCCGACGCGTTTGCCCGCGCCGCGCAGATGCTTGATCAGGGCGCTGGTCAGCGTGCTCTTGCCTGCGCCGGGCGGGCCTGTAACGCCAATGCGCTCAGGGTGCGGCAGCGCCGCGTGCGCGGCGTCCAGCGCAGCCAGCATCGGCTCGTCGCCGTTTTCAACGAGCGTGAGCGCGCGGGCAGTCGCCCGGGTATCGCGAGCGCGGATGCGATCAAGAAGGTCCATTGAACACAGGTTAGCGGAATGCGGCGCCGGAGTTTAGAGGCCAGACTGCGGCTCTCACTCGTCTCGCAACTCGTCGGCATAGCGCTTGGCCTGTTGCCTCAGCACAGGGCTGGGGTCGCGGTCGGCACGCAGGATAAACCAGTGGCGCAGACGCTTGTCCTTGAGATCACCCAGGCGGGTCAGCGCAGCCAACCTCACGCGCAGGGCCGGGTCATCCTCGACAATCTTCTTCAGGCGCTCGACGTCTGTCTTGGGCACATGGGCAACTGCCACGGCGCGCAGTGACGCGTCCTTGTTGTAGTCAAGATACTCGTCCAGCAGCGCGGCCTTGTTGCCGCTGCGATGCAGCAGGGCGCCAAGCGCCTGCGACTTCACCGCGATGTTGGCCCCCTGTTCAAGCACATGGCGCAATTGCTTGTCCGCGCCGGGCAACGGGCACAGGCGCAGGCCTTCCACGGCCCCCTGGGCCACGGTCGCGTCGCCGTCATCGGCGGCCCGTGTCAGGCGCTGCAAGTCATCGTCATTCGCCGCCAAACGCCCCAGCGCCGTAAGCCATTGCGGCAGCAAGCCATCCTTGCGCGCGATGCCGGCGTCCACGATTTCGCGGGCCTTGGGCAGCCTGTGGGTGGAGAGCGCTTCAATCAACTGAACGCCGAACGCCGGGTCAATCGGCGCAGCCAGCATGCGCGCGCACAGTTCGCTGATCGCGTCGCCGTTATCAGCCGCCCACCTGCGCACTTCTGACTTGTCGGCAAGGCCAAGAAACTGCGTCACTTCGTCAGCCGGACTCGCGGGCAGCAGCTTGATCAGCACCACCAGGTAAGCGCGCAGCGCGGGCTGCTCAAGCTCGGACAGTACGTCCCCGCGATCTGCCTGCGCGCACAGCCAAAGCACAAACGCGCGCTCGCGGATTTCGCCGGCTGCTGTGGCGCGCACCAGCAGGTTGCGCAGCTCGTCTTTCAGGGCCTCCAGCGGCGAGTGCTTGAACAGGGCGTTCTGCCACTCGAGCAGCCGCTTGCTGACGTGCTGCAGCACCCACTCGGGCTGTTCAGTGTCCAGAAGGTCGCGCAGGAATGCCATCAGGCGCTCATCGCGGTGCAGGCCCTCAAACAGCATGGGCAGCATGGTGTCGAGGTACAGCAGAATCTCCTCGGGCTCGCCGCTGCTGTAGATGCTGGTCGCGCCCGTGAACTGGCTGGTACGGGTATCGAGCGCATGCAGCGCCCACGTGCGCCGCGCGTCGTCGGCGTGATAGGCCATAAAGTACTGGATGCGCACCCAGGCATTCTGTTCATTCTCAATGTGGAACTGCACGCGCGCATCGACGCGCTGGGTGGGCCGGCACCGGGCCAGTTCTTCGTGGACGAGGCGACGCCCCTTGGCGTCTTCAGCCTTTGTGGCATGGGCAAGGCGACCCAGCAGGATGTCGATCTCGCGCTCGGAGTTTTCGGGCTCCGGCTCGGGCGTTTCATCGGGCGGCGTGCTTTCGTGGGGCTCGTTGGCTGCTTCGTTGGCGGGCGTGTTGGCAGGTGCGTTGGCCAGTACGCGCTCGCGTGCACCAAGCTCGGGCACGCGGGGCGCCTTGCCGCCGGCCTGCGAGTTTGCGGTCGCATCGCCGCGCGGCCAGTAAAGCCATGCCACCAGCGCGCTGCCCGCGACCAGCGGCAGCACGCCCAGCACGATCAGCCACAGCGGTGTGCGGCGAGCCTCGGGGGAAGCGTCCATAGCAGTGGTTTAACGCATGACGCGCCAGAAAGTCAGCAGCGGACAATTCTACCGCCGCTTTCTGCGGTCGCCTTTGCGCTTGCGGCGGTCGCGCGCTTCGCGATTGCGGTGCCGGGACCAGCTTTGCGGCTTGGCATGCTCGCCGATCGGCGTCAGGCGCAGGCTGCGCGAAGGCAGGTCCACGCCCGCGATCTCGACTTCCATGCGGTCGCCCAGCATCACCTTGCGAACGCCCGCGCCCGTTTCGTAGTGCGCCCAAAATCGATGCGCCTCAACCCAGCCGTCGGTCAGCTCATTGAACTCGATGTAGCCTTCGGCCAGCAGGTCGTCCAGCCGCACCGTGATGTTCATGGGGCTGACGCCGATCACGGTGCCGTGGAACGCCTCGCCGACGCGCGGGATCAGCGTGCGCAAGATCTTGATCTGGTTGGCCGCCTGCTCGCCGCGGTCGGCGCGGATACTGCGCTCGGTGCAATGGGCGGCGATGTGGGGCATGGAAAACTCCCACTTTTCAAAGTCGGCGATCTTCTTGCCCGGCGGCGTTGCGCCCGCTCTGCCGATCCATGGGAGATTCAATGGCGTGTGTTCCCAGCGCAGTGTGCCGCCGATGTCAAAGTACTCGCTCAGCACCTGGTGCGTCACGGTGTCGGGGTAGCGCCGGATCGGCGACGTGAAGTGAACGTACTTGCGCACAGCCAGCGCGTAGTGCAGCTCCGGCCCGGCGTGGTAAATCGCGCGCGTTAGGCTGCGCAGCAGGGCATAGTGAATGGCCCCGCCGCCGGGCATGCCGCGGGTGCGGTCGAGAAATTTCTGCAGGTCGCCGGGTTTGTCGAATTCCGGCTTGGGCAGCTTCATTTCTTCGCAGAACTCGTAGAAATCCTCCACCGAGTCTTCTTCGGGCGGCGGGTGAATGCGCCCGATGTAGGGCAAGCCGCGCTCAAGCAGAAAGTGCGCGACAGCTTCGTTGGCCGCGAGCATGAACTCTTCAATCAGGTTGTGCGCGGGATCGGTCTTTTCTTCGCTGATTTCACTGACCAGCCCGTTCTTGTCCACGATCACGTGCGCGCGCGGGATCTCCAGAGTAAGCGCCCCGCGCGCAATGCGCCGCCGCTGCAACGCGTCGGCCAGCTTGCGGCCCTGAAGCAGCAGCTGATCCACGACTTCGTCGCCGGTCTTTGTGCCCTGCGTCAGCACGGGCAGCACCTCCTCGTAGGTCAAGAAGCGCCGCACGCGCACCACGCTGTCCAGCACCTCGCGCCGCGCTACGCGGCCCTCGGCGTCGAACCAGATGAAGCATGACTTGGCAATCCGATCCACGCTGTCGTGCAGGCTGCAAAGGCCGGCACTGAGCTCTTTGGGCAGCATCGGGATCACGCGGCCCGGCAGATACACGCTGGTGGCGCGAAAGCGCGCGTCTTCGTCCAGTGCGCTTTCCGGCGTGACGTACTGTGCAACGTCGGCAATGTGCACGCCCAGCAGGGTGTAGTCGCCGGCCTGTTCAATGCTTATGGCGTCGTCGTGGTCCTGGGCATCTTTCGGGTCGATCGTGATGACCGGCAACTGGCGCAGGTCAACGCGGCCCTGAAAGTCTTCGGGGTCGGGGTCGCGGGGCAAGCCGCGCACCTGTTCAAGGGCTTCGTCGCTGAAGGCGCCGGGAAACCCGAACAATGCGACCAGGTTGTCCAGGTCATGCAGCGGGTTGTCGATGCTGCCGACGCTGCCAACCAGTTCGGCCCGCGCGCCGCCCCGGCTGTCGGGTTTGCGCAGCAGCTTCACGCGCACGATGGTGCCGGGCTTCATGCGGTGAACTTCGTGGGGCTGCAGGTACGCGTAACGCGGCAGGTTGTAGCCCTCAAGGCGCACGCGCGGCTTGCCGCCGTGGCTGATCTCGAAGATGCCGGCGGCCTCATTGGCACGCGCGTCAATGATGCTGAGCACCCGGCCCGTGGCGCCTTCGCGATACTCGTCCGCGCGCCGGCCGCGGCCCTTGCCGCGCTTGAAACTGGCCAGCACCAGGTCGCCTTCCTGGGCGCCTTCTTCCAGCCCGTCGGGGATGTCGATGGTCTGTATCTCGCGGTCGCGCGGCACAACAAAGCCGCCGCGGGCGCCGTAGCCCCTTGAGCGCCGGTAGGTGCCTACGACCGCAGGCACCTTCACCGCCTCGTAGCGCTTGCCCTTATGGCGCTGCAGCTTGCCCGCAAACACCAGTGATTCAAGCCAGTCACGAAGCTGCTCGCTGGCTTCCACGGCGAGTTTGGCTGCAATGGCATCAACGTCGCGCGGCTGGTCGCAGTAGGCCAGCAGTCGCGCAAGGGCATCATCGGCAAATCGGGGAGTCTCGGCGTCGTTCACGGCGCCATCAAAGGCAAATCCGGCTGGGCTGCAAGGCGGCGGGTAAAGTAGGGATTTTTCGGGAATTTCTGATGCAATGGTGTGTCCCGCGACAGGTACGGTCATGCAAAGCAAAGCGGAACACCTGAAAGTCCTTGCAACACACGCCCCAGCCCTGACCGAACGCGGTTGGCGCCTGGCATGGTCGCTGCTGCGACACCGGCAGGAAGCCGAGGATGTGGTGCAGGAAGCCTTCCAGGTTGCCGCGCACAAGATCGCACAACTGCCGACGGACGACCCCTGGCCCTGGTTCGGCACTGTCGTGGCGAAGCTTGCGCGCAACGCGATCCGCAAACGCGCCCGGCGTGCCTCACGCACGTCGGACGACCAGGAGCTGCTCGTGACAATCCCCGACCGGGACCCCAACCCGGCGCTGGACGCCCAGCGCCGCGAGTTGTCCCAAAGGCTGACCCGTGAACTTGAGAACCTGCCCGAAGACGAACGCGATGCGCTGGTTCTCACACACATCGGCGGCCTTACCTTTCGACAGGCAGCAGAGGCTATGGGCATGCCGGAAGGATCGTTTCCGCATTGCGTGCGCCGGGGCACTGACCGGCTGCGCAAGGCGCTGGGGGTTTCACAGGATCGCACCGGCCTGTTGATCGCGGCGCTGCCCGTACCGGCAGTGCCCGCAGGCCTGAAGAGTTCCGTGGCTGCTTTGCTGTCGGGCGCCGCCACTTCGGCGACGTCAAAAACCCTGACAGGAGCCGTCATGATCAAGATTGCCATGCTTGCCGTACCGTTTGTCCTGATGGGCACGTTGGCACACCAACTGCTTGAAGACCCGCAGCCGCAAACCACCACGCTCAGCCACGAGCTTCCCGCCACGCCCGCGCAGGCGCCACAACTGCCCGGGCCGGAACAAGCGACGAAAGCTCCGGAAGCAGCAAGCCCCAACGCAGTGACGGGACACGAAGCCGCGCCCGATGCGAACAAGGCCGCCGCCGAGGGCGATCAAGCCGGTGACGGCGAAAGCGCAGATACACAGTTTGGCGGCAAGGCCGGCGACAGGCCCGCCGCGGACGGGGGCAAGACCGACAGCGCCAAAGAAAAGCCGGTTGAACAAAAACCCGAGGCGGAAAAGCCTGCCGAAAAACCAGCCAAAGACCCGGGCAGTATCGGCCAAGCCGGTGAACTGGGCTCGTTGGGGCCATGGGACGCTGGCTCATACATTCACGCCCACGTATTCTCGCCGGATGGCCGCGCCGTGTTCGCGGGCGGTGACACGCTGCTGTCGCGTTTTGATGCCGCGACCGGCAAGCGCATCTGGAGCGCCGAGGTCGGCGACTGCCCGATTGAGCATCTTGCCGTGTCGCCTGACTCGTTGTGGATTTACACCTCCGGGCCCGGCAGCGCAGAAACTGACTCTGACCACAACAGCGCCAAGGCGCGCAAGAACACAGCGGGCGCGCACATCTGCATCTGGAATGCACAGAGCGGCGCGCTGGTCGGCAAGTTCCCGAACAGCGGCCCCGGCTACGTGCTGGCGGTTACCCCGGACGGCAAGCAGCTTGTCGGCGCGGGCTACCAGGGTTTCAGCGTTTGGGATATCGCAACCCGCAGGTACCTGCGCACCATTGAGTACACAGCCGCGCACGATCAAGAAGGTTTGCGCGAGCCGGCTGCCTTCCGCGTGAGCAACGACGGCAAGCGCATTGTCGCGTGCTTTGAAGGCGGCGGAAGCAACACGCACATCTGCGCATGGGAGTTCCAGAGCGGCAAGTTGCTGCACCACTGGCGCTTTGAACAGGCCGACGAAGACGCCGCACCAAGCGGCAAGTTTGTGGACCTGGCGGCGGCGCTTGGCGTGAGCGAGTTCTTCATGCACCTTGAAGACTGTGCCATCAGCCCTGACGGCAAGTTCGTCGTATGCACCTTTGACGGCGGCGGCATGCTGGCTGACGGCGATGGCGACGGCACGAGCGACGACGCAATCGCCGGGGCGACTTTCACCCTGGATGTTGCCACAGGGGCAGTGCGCGCAATTCTGCGTCACCCCGTGGAAGCGCTGGCGCTTTCGCAGGACGGGAAAACGGCCGTGGCCGTGATTCACAGCTTCAACCCTGAAGCCATGACCGTGAACCGCGTGATTACCTGGAACCCGCAGACAGGCAAGGTTGCAACCCGCGCCGACGGCGACTTCGACGGCGAAGCAATGCGCATTTCACCCGACGGCAAGCTGGCAGCACTGCGGACCCAGACGCGGCTGGTCGTGTTCGCGGTGTCCAGCGGTGAGTTGCGCGCAGAAGAGGACGACCGGCCGGGACCCGCCGTGGACGGCACAGGCAAGACACTTGGCACAGCGCGGCACAAGGACTCGATTCACTCGATCGAGTACTCACCCGACGGCAAAAGCCTTCTGTCAGCAGACGTAGAAGGACGCATCGTGCACTGGGATGTCGCCAAGGGCACGGCCATCTGCACCATTTCGCAGGCTGACCGGCTGGGCCCCAACATCAGGATTGACGGCCCGTGGTTTGGCGACCCCGCACTGTTTTCATCAGACGGCTCGCTGATTATCTGCATGAACTCGTTTGCCCAAGCCAACGACGGGGCAATCCAGGTGTGGGATGCCCGCCGGGGCAAGCGGGTTTCAACCTTTGCCAGCCATGAGCGCACCGGCGCCATCTACGCCTATGCCAGCGCCAAAGACCTGAATCGGCTGGTCGTTCTGACCGCAGCGCTTGGGATCGTGGTGTATGACATCAACACCGGCAAAGAGCTGCACGTTGTTGCAAACCCGCCGGAGTTCAAGCCGGCAGTGCGTGCCAAAATCGCGATCTCGGGCGACGGCATGCTGGCCTGGGTCGTATCCGGCGACACGCTGGTGAAGTTTGACGCAAGTCTGGGCACTTCAATCGTGCTGGCAAACAACGTGACCGGGCCGCAGCAGACCGTTGTTGCCTACAGCATCAAAGACGCGACATACGAGGTACTTCAAGAGTGCGAGCGCGAGCAGGCCAACCCCGTCTCCTGCATGCGACTGGCCCCGGACGGCAGGCGGCTGCTGCTGGCCTTCCAGCAGTACACCGGCATCCTGCTTGAGCTTGACGCCAACAGTGGCGCGGAACTGCGCCGGATTGACTGCAACCCGCCGGTGCTCAAGGCGCTGCCGAAGCACACGCCCGGCGCCACCCGCGAAGAGGCTCGCCAGCGCAGCGACGACCTGCGGCGCATCATTGACGAGAACCAGAAACTCGTTGAGACACACAAGCGCAACTACGTGGTCTTCTCGCGCTTCGCACTTTCGCCCGATGGCAAGCACGCCCTGGTCCCCGGCTACAACAACATGGTGCACCTGCTGGACATCGAGAGCGGGCACGTGGTCGCCAACTTCAAGGGCCACAAAGACATGCCTTCCGCCGTGGCAGTCAGCCCCGACGGCACCCAAGGCGTCACCGGCGGCGAGGACAAGCTGCTGCGTAAGTGGGACCTGAAGGTGTCACCGGCCCCGCGCAACCCGACCACTGGCAAGTAGCAGTGCAGCAAGCAAGGCGCCCGCGACAGTGCGGGCGCCTTGCTCTATCCGGGAATGAGTTCAAAGAAGCTGAACACGGGGTTGTACTTGTCGCCGGGCCCGAAGAAATCGCGCGCCACGCGCTTGATCTTGCCGTCTTTGCGCTGCAGCACGCTGCAACCGGGGCCGTAGTTGCCCTTGACGTCGGCGTAACCCAAATCCTGCGCCAGCGTCGTGCCCTTGATCGACAACATGCGAAAGTTCCAGCCGCGTTTGGCAGCGACTTCCTTCTGCTTGTCCGGCGCGTCGGGGCTGGTCAGCACGAAGGCGGCCTTCTTGTTCATGCCGGCCACGCCCTTTTCAATGACTTCATGGATAGAGCGGAAGCCATCGGCCCACAACGTGCAGTAGGGGCAGCTTGCGCCCATGTTGTGGATCAGCACTAGATACTCCTGATCGCCGAACAGCTCACTGAGTTTCACCGGGCCGTCGGGGCCAGCCAGCGTGTAGTCCTGCACTTCACACGCGCCCCACTCCCGCTTGAGCTGCGCGAACCTCTTGTCCAGCGCCAATTGCTCGTTGTACAGGCCCTCGAGCTGCCTTTCGTAGTCAGCCTTCTCCATGGCGGATGCTCTGCTTGACCCGTCGCTTGCGCTACGGGCACTTGTGTTCACTCACGCTAGTCCAGTACTACGTTTGTTGCGCTCTGGTCGGTGCCGTCGCCGTCGCGGGTACTGATCGTGGCCCCGGCATGGATTGTCAACGCCGGGTTGTTGGGCCCCGCGCCGGCTGGGTCAAGCTCAATCATGCCCGCCAAACCGGTCCCGCGGCCGTTGGCAAGCAGTCGCGCACTGGACGTGATCGTGACCTGCGCGGCGTCGTACACGCCAATGAAGCCGCCGTCGTTGTTGTTGCCGGCGGTGGCGTCGAGCAGGTTGGTCACGCTGATCAACGCGCCGCCGGTGCGCAGTTCAATGTCGCCGCCAGTGCCGCCGGGCGCGCCACTGCCGCCGTTGACGCGCATGCTGGCCTGTGCATGGATGCTGCCCTGCGCGCCGCCGGACTCGGCCAGCAGCATGATGCTGCCGCCGTTGCCGCCCGTGCCGCCGCTTGCGTTGCCGCCGCGCGCATCGAGTGCGCCTGTGGCAATGATGTTGCCCGCATCGCCCGCGGCGTCGCTGTCGGTATTGAGTTCAATGCTGCCGCCCGAGCCGCCGTCGCCGCCCCCGCCGCCTGCCGCCAGCAGCGGGGCTGAGCTGGTGATTGCACCGTCCCGCGTCAGCAGCGAAATCGTGCCGCCCGCGCCACCCTGTCCCGCGCTGCCGCCATTTCCACCGCCGGCGTCAATGCTGCCGCCCGCCAACGCTATCGCACCCGAGGACTCGGCCTCGAACAGGCCGCCGTTGCCGCCGTCGCCGCCCGCGCCGCCGTACACCTGCACGCTCAAGCCTTCAATCGAGGCGCCGCCATTGCCCGACCATACGCGTACCTGACCGCCGTTGCCGCCGGTGCTGCCGCCGCCGCCGGTGGCACTGACACCGCCCAGCACGCGCGTTGTGCCTGCGCCCGCGCCCACGCTGTTGCCCAGCGTCGCTGAACCGCCGTTGCCGCCGGCTGCCCCGCCGCCGGCGCCGCCGTTGGCCTCCGCCTGCAGAACGAAATCAAGGTTGCCGTCGTCCACGATCAGGTTGACCTGTCCGCCGTTGCCGCCGATGCCCGCCGTTGAGGCGCCGCCGTTGACGTATGCTTCCATTCGGCCCCAGGCCGAGCCCGCGTTGACGTACACCTCGGCTGTGCCGCCGTTGCCGGCGTTGGCGCCGGCGCCGCCCCCGGCATGGACTTCAAGGTCGGCGTTGCTCACCTGCGCGGTTGCCACGGCTACGTTGACGCCGCCCGACCCGCCGATGCCGCCCTGCGCCGGCGAGCCGCCGCCGTTGGCCGTCACCCAAAGCGCGAAATGGCGCAGCACAGCCGCCCCGGACGCCGTGATGTAAGCGCTGCCGCCGTTGCCGCCCTGCGTTGCGCCGCTGGCGCCGCCCGCCCACGCCTGCACGCCGCAGTACTCAAGCAGCGCGGTCACATCCAGCGTAAAGCTGCCGCCGTTGCCGCCCATCACGCCGCTGCCGCCGCGCGCGTAGAACAGCGCCTCAAAGTTGACCGCAGATTGCGCAAGAACTGTCGCCATCGCGCCGTCGCCGCCGTTGCCGTTGACGGATGACCCGCCGTCGCCGTAAAGCGCCAGCACACCCTCTGTGGAGACTGTGTCGGCATTGACCTGGCCCGCGCCGCCACCATCGCCATCGACCGTCTTTCCGCCGCCGGTTTCAACTCGCGCAAACCACTTCACGCCCGCGTCGATCGTGATGCTTACGTCGCCGCCGTTGCCACCGTTGCCGTCAACGCCCTTGCCGCCGAAGGCTACGATCGACCACTTGAAGTCAAGCTGCGCGGCGCCCGTCGCTGCTACCGCGACGTTGCCGCCGCTGCCGCCGTTGTTGCGCCCCTCAAGCCCGTGCGTGCGCCACGAGCCCTTGCGCAGCACCGCGTCACCGCCGGTTGCACTGATGCTGATGTCGCCGCCCTGCCCGCCATCCAGCGTGGCTGTGGCTGGGCCGCCCTGCGCGCGCAGGCGTCCCAAGGCCACCACCGGGCCGCCGGTGGCATTAAGCGTGATGTCGCCCGCGGCAAAGCCGGGCGCGCCGCCGGTGTCAATCGTGCCGTCCACGACGACTCCGGCGACATGCGGCGTGTTGAGGTGCACGCCGACTGCATCGGCGCCGCTGCGGCGGGTGCGGATCTCGCCGTCAATGCGGATCAGGTCCGTCGCGTTGAACACCACATCGTTGACGGGCGTGCCGATGCTGGGCGCGTCTGACAAGTCGATTCGCACGCCGCGCGGCAGAAACAGCCCGTCCGCGCCAAGGTTGAAGGTCGCCACGCCCCCGGCCACAGCCGGGATCAGCAGCGCCTCAAGGTCCGCGTAGCGGATCGTGCCCTCGTCCAGCACGCTGCCGATGAAGTTGGAGACGGGTGTGAAGCGCACACCGTCGTCGCCGGTCCGCAACCTGCCACCCGCGACAGCAATGCTGAGATTGCCGCTGTCGCCCGCGCTTCGCCCAGCCAGCGCATGCGCATGACCGCCGACCGTCGAGATCGTGGACGAGCCGACCGATGGAAACAGCGGGTCCGGAAGGTCAGGATGGCGCGGGTGGTTGTCGCGCTGGCACGAAGCAAGAACAAACACAGCGGCCAAACCGCACGCAACCAGCAACAGGAATCGACGCATGGAATGCCCTCGACACTCAACCGGCTGGGGTACCGGCAAACGCGGGGAAAGCGGGACGAGCATGATAGCAAGGCGCGCCGCGAGTGGCAAAACTCTCATTCAATCTCAATGACATTCCACGGCGGCACGGGCAGGCCCTGGGTGTCCTGCTGCATCTGGAGCCACAACTCGGTGTTCGCCTGCAGCGCGACGTAGGCCTTTGGATCCTGCCGCGACATCGAGTCCAAGAGGGCGACGCGGGCTTGCGGCGACAAATCCGCGACCAGGAAGCCCCTGAACAAGCGGGCCGGCTGATGTTGTGCCAGCGCGTGCTCGACTTCTTGAATGATCTGGCGAATGCCCTCCGCGCCCTGCTCGTAATCCTGCATGGTGACCGCAGCTTGTGCACGGAAGGCATCCAAATCTCCGCCACTCAGCGCCTGCCATGCCAGCAGGCGCACCAGCCCCACGCCCACGTAGTGCTCGCGCCAGCGCGCCGCGCCGGCTGTCTTCAGTGCCGTGTATGCCTCATGCAGCAGCGCGTCGGCTCGCGCGATGTCGCCGGTCAACAGGCACAGCTGGCCCAGCGCGCCCGTGAACACGGCCTGCTCAACAACGCGCCCGCTGCGCGCGAAAATGCGGCGTGCGCCTTCCAGGCAGGCCACGCCTTCGGCAAGGCGGCCCGTCTGGCGCGCCACCATGCCGAGATTGCCCAGCACCACGCCTTCCTGTGTCGCGACGCCCGCTGCGCGGCAGGCGCCCAGCGACTGTATGTAAAGCTCACGGGCCCGGTCGTGAAAGCCGCGGGCCGTTTCAAGGTTGGCGATGTTGGCCGTGATCGACGCGACGCCAACCTGCTCGCCGACCTGTTGCGAAATCAGCAGCGCGCGGCGGTGCAGGCTCTCGGCCTCATCGAGCCGCATGCGGCCCTGCAGCAGCGACCCGAGGTGATCAAGTGCTGACGCCAGCGCAGCCGGATGGCCTCCGTTTTCAAGGACTTCGATCGACTTGCGCAGGTGGGTTTCCGCCTCGGACAGGTTGCCCTCCTGCCACGCGGTGTCGCCGAGGTACAGGTACGCGCGCGAGATACCCGTGGCATGGCCAGTGCCATGCAGCACCTCCAGCGCCTGCTGTGCGGCCTCTCGGGCGCCCTCGTGGTCGGTCCCGGCGATGCACAATTGCGCCAGATAATTCAGCAGTGAACCGTGCTGCTGGCGGTCATCAAGCTTGCGGGCCAGTTGCAGCCCCAACTCGACATGCGCCCGCGCCCCTGCGTAATCCGCGACCGCGATAGCATAGCGCGTGTGCAGGCTGGCGCTGCGCAGATAAAGGGCATCGTCGCCCAGCTTCGCCACGAGCCGCTGCGCCTGCTCAAGCAGCGGGGGCACGTCGCGGTGGCCGCCGCTGCCCATCAGCACCGAACAGGCGTCGTGCAGCGCGTTCGCGCGTTCACGCGGCGCAGCTTGCGCGTGGCCCGCGGCGCGCAGCAGCAGGTCGACGGCCTTGCGGTTGTGCCATTGGCGCTGCTCGTGGCTTGCCGCGCGCATCAGCCAATTCAGCTCGGTGCGGCCCAGCGCTTCGGCGTCGGCTCCGGGGGCCAGGCTCGCACGTTGGGCGTGCTCTGCCAGTTCAAGCGCCCAGCCATCGCCATCAGCCCCTTCCGGCACCAGCGGCGTCAGCACCTCAAGGGCGGTCTTGTGCAGGCCTGCGCGGTCGGCAGGCGGCTGCAACTGGTACGCCGCGTCGCGCAGCAACGCATGCCTGAACAGGTAGGCTGTTTCGGCGTCAAGGCCCATGGCGGGATTATGCCTGCCGGTGATCAATGCACCATGCGTTTACGCATGCGCCGCGGCACGACAAACGCCAGCACCCCGATTACAGCCAGAATCCACAGCGCGCTCAGGGCGTGGCTTGGCTCCAGCGGCCCCTGCGCCAGCCCGCGCATGAGTCGCACGCAATGAAACAGCGGCGTGAGCCAGGCAATCGTTTCGCCGTGGCCGCCGGCGATCTTGGGGTCATCCAGCGGGAAAAAGATGCCGCTGAACAGAAACAGCGGCGTCAGCCACAGCGTGTAGTAGAAGCCGTAGTAGTTGATGTTGCGGATGCTGGCTGTGAATGTCAGGCCGATCAGCGCAAACATGGTCGCGGTCATGGCCATGGCCACGGGCAGCAGCGCCGCCCAGGGGCTGACAATGATGCGATACCCGAACAGCGTAAAGCCCAGCAGCACGACAAAAAACGCGCAGCCGTAAATCATGCCGCGGGTCAGGGCCCACAGCAGCTCGCCGAAGGCGATGTCCTGGATCTGCGCGGGCGTGGCCAGATAGGCGTCATAGAGTTTGGCAAAGTTCATTTTGACAAACACGTTGTACGTGGTCTCGAAGGATGCACCCTGCATCGCGGAAGCCGCCATCAGCCCGGGCGCGATGAATTCAATGTAGCTCAGGCCGCCCACACCGCGGCCCACAAACATGCCCAGGCCAAGCCCCATGCCCAGCAGGTAAAGCACCGGGTCAAAGAAGTTGGGCAGGATGTTGGTCATCCACGTGTGGCCATACTCGGTAAGGTTTCGCCGCCAGACGGAAACCGAGGTAGTAAGGTCAACATCGCCGGGCAGTCTCATGGTGATGCATTCTGCATTTGGAAGTGTGCTTGGCCATTGCGCAGGAACGGCCCTTTCAGGGCCGGGCTGAGTCGGGCAAGGTAAACCCAAGGCTTCGCCTTGGGCTGTTAGAAGCGCCCCTTCGGGGCGGAGAGGTTTCGCTAGTCCCCAGACACTAGGTGCAGTGATCCGTCCCGGCGTGAAACCTCGCAATCCGGTAAGCAAACTCACATCCCGGCACGCGGCCCCGCTTCCCCGCGCGGAGCCTTGCTTCCCGGTGCGCGACTTCAATCGTGGTTTCCGCGGGCCTGAACTACCGGCCCGAAGGGCCGGTTCTGTCAGCCCGGGGCGAAGCCCCGGGGTTAAACGTGCCCACAAAGCACACGGCCCTGAAAGGGCCGTTCACTCCCACAGGTACTTCTCGTCCCACTCCAACCCGTATGTTTGCAGCCATTCGCGCAGTTCGTCCTGAAACGTTTGCTTATTGTGATGAATGGCTTGATTGCGGATGTAATCCCGCGTTGCTTCAACATTGGCTTGACTGACGGAAAACGCCGAGTAACCGCCCTGCCATGCAAATCGTCCGGTCAGGCCCCGCGTCTGATTGATCCACGCCGACGATGTTGACTTGATCTTGCCCACGGCATCGGCAAGCGTGATCGTGCGCCCGAGCACGAGCAGCATGTGCACATGGTCCGCAACGCCACCGACAATCAATGATTGGCAGCCAAGATTGTTAGCCGTGCCGCCCAGAATCTGAAACAACTCTTCGCGCCAAGCGTCGCCGAGCATCGGTTCCCGGCCTTGAGTCGAGAAGACGATGTGGACGTACAGCTTGGCCAGTGATTGCGGCATGATTCGCCAGATGGTTGTCGGCGCGACACGAGTCGTCAAGCAAGAACGGCCCTTTCAGGGCCGGGATTGCAGGGGCGGCGGGTTAACCCAAGGCTTCGCCTTGGGCTGTTAGAAGCGCCCCTTCAGGGCGCAACGCACCCGGCAGTCGTACCACACTTCGCCTCCGGCCAGCCATGTCTCGCGCGCCTGCCGATGCTCGCGCGCCTGCCGATGCTCGCGCTTCCGGCCCGAAGGGCCGGTTCTGTCAGCCCGGGGCGAAGCCCTGGGTACAAGTGTGCGCTACCCCAAAGCGGCCCTGAAAGGGCCGTTCACTCCCCAAGGCCGCGGCCTGTGATCCTTAGAAACACGTCCTCCAGCGTGCTGCGTCTTAGCAATGTCTCGGCGTCGGGCAGCAGTTGTGCCGCGCGGGTTACTACCTCTTCGCCGTTGTCCACGTACAGCAGCAGGCGGTCGTGGTGTTGCTCAAAGCGCTGGGCCAGCGATTGCAGCTCGGCCAGACTGCCGTTGCTGACGGTCGTCGATGTCTCGGGCCCGGCCTTGGCAGGCCGGGCTGTAAGTGCGATCTCTACCACGTGGCTGCTTACGTGCTGCTTGATCAGGTCCCTTGGCCGGCCTTGCGCCACAATTTTGCCGTTATCCATGATGACCAGCGTGTCGCACAACTGCTCGGCTTCGTCCATGTAATGCGTGGTCAGGATCAGCGTGGCTTCTTTCCTTTTCAGGTCGCGCATGCGGTCCCACAGGTTGATGCGCGCCTGCGGGTCAAGCCCTGTGGTCGGCTCGTCCAGCACCACCAGCTCGGGCTCGCCGACCAGCCCGCGCGCGATCAGCACGCGGCGCTTCATGCCGCCGGACAATTCCAGTACTTTGCTGTCGGCGCGCTCGGACAGGTGCACGAACTCAAGCAGCTCAACGGCGCGGGCTTTGGCTTGCCTGCCGCTCAGGCCGTAAAAGCGCGCAAAGACCTCAAGGTTTTCGCGCACGCTTAGCTCCTGGTCCAGGTTGTCTTCCTGCGGCACCACGCCGATCTTTTGCTTGATCTTGCGGTCGTTGCGCCCGCCGGCCGCCTCATGGCCCAGGATCATCAGGCTGCCGCTGCCCACGGGCGACGCGCGGTAGATCATGCGCATGGTTGTCGTCTTGCCCGCGCCGTTGGGGCCCAGAAAACCGAAGCACACGCCGCGCGGTATCTCAAAGTCTATGCCATCCACAGCCACAAAGTCGCCGTAGTTCTTGCGCAAGCCGGCTGATTTGACCACGTGCTCCATGCCGCGTCTTTTACGGCAATCGCGACACTGGGCACAGTGGCTGTTTGTCGGCTGGGCGCGACGCTTGCGGAGTGCTATTCGCGTCGGCGGCGGTCGTTGGGCATGGCGGCGCGGTTGGCTGGCGCAAACTCGCCGCTGCGGGGCGCCGGGTTGCGCTTGTGCTGGCGCATCTCGGCTTGCCACTGGGCCTGAAGCTCCTTGCGCAGAAGCTCGGCGGACTTGTCAATATCGAGGTTCGGCAACTGCGCCAGCACGCGGTCGCGGGCATCGGGCAGCAGGCGTTGCAGCATCATGTCCAGCGTCCACAGGTCCGCCATCACGCGCCGCAACTCGGTGCGGGCGGCTTCGTCGCTGCGTGCCTTTTCGCGCAATTCCGCGACATGTGGAAATGCACCCTCAAGCTTCTCACGGCGCGCGCGGTTTTCGCGCTCATACAGCTGCATGGCTTCGCGCAGGCGCTGGCCGGGCGGAAGCGCGTTCAACTTCTGCTGCTCCGATTCCGGCAACGTGCGCAAAAACACCATCGCCCGCCGGCGCTGTAACAGCATATGCAACTCGCGCACGCGGTCGTCGCCCTGCATCTCCATGGCGCGCTTGAACTCGGGACCGCCCGTGCGCCGCAGCACCTGCAACTCGTTAGCCAGCGTGAACAGCCGCGCGCGCTTGAGGTAGCCCATCGTGCGCAACTGTTCAAGGCTCTCGCGCTCAGCCGCTGAAAGAATCGGCCTGCCGGCGCCGGCGTTTTCCAGTGCCTGCTTCTGGCTGTCCTTGTCCATGCGCTTGAAGACACGCTGGCGGTGTTTGAGCTGTTCGCGCTGCTCTTTGCTCAGGTTCTGGTGCCAGGCGCGCAGCTCGGCTTCGTCGGTCGAACTGTCGCCCGCTGCCTGCGCAAACGCGGGCAGCGCCAGCAAGGCTGCAAGAATCAGCGGCACAAGGCGCATCACTCCGCCTCCCGGGCTGCCAGCTTTTCCAGCAGCTCGCGTTCACGGATCAGGTCAAGGTCTTCCGGCGCGCCCACGCGGTCAAGGTCGGCAAACGCGGGGTCGGCAAGCTGCCTCAGCAGACGCAACTCTTCCAGCGACGGCTTTTCTGCGCGGGCGGGGGCGGGCTCGTCGGCAACCAGGTACTCGAACTCATTGAACTCGATTTCTTCGGCGTCGGAATCGGCTGCGTCGTCGGCGACTTCCACCGGGGTATTGGCCGGCGCGTCGCCGTCACGCAGGAACATGAAAATTCCCACGCCCACCAGCAGCAGCGCGGCTACCGGCCCGACCAGCTTCAACAGCAGGCCGCTGCGGCCCGGCGTTTCGCCGTACAGTTTGCGCTCGTGAAAGTTCTTCCAAAAGCGGCCCTGAAAGCCCGGGCTGAGCTCCGGCACCTCGTAAATGTCCAGCCACTGCTCAAGGGTGCGTTCCTGCTCAATGGCTTTGCGCAACTCGGGATCGTGCTGTGCAGCCGCAAGCAGCGCCTGGGCCCGGTTAGGCTCAAGCGTGCCGCGCACGAAAGCCTGCAAGTCGTCTCTGAAGTCCATGTCGCACCCTGCTTTTTCCCGGCACCGCCGGGGTTGCAACTGTTTAACCCCATGGTGGGGCACGGGTATCAGGATTTCTGGTAAAAGGTAGCCATGAACTTCAGGCGCTCGTCGGCCCCTGTGATTGCCTTCATTCTGCTGCTGGTGCTGGTACTGGGCGGCTTGGGGTGGCTGATTTCGCGCCAGAAGCAGCCCCGCGTCAATCAACCCGACATCGCCGACGAAGGCGAACCGGAACCAGGCCCCGCCCCCCTGCCCCGCAACAACCAGGCGCCCGAGCCGGCGCCACAGCCGCAACCGGAGCCGCCGCTGGTGTCGTCGTTTGAGCCGGCTGTGCTGCCCCCGCACACGCGCTTTCGTGCCCGCGTGCTTGAAGCCGACGCCGCCCTGTCGCTTGCCACCCCGCCGGAAGCCGGCAGCAAAGAGGCCTGGTACGCGTACTCGACGCTTGAGCAGCTGCAGTCGCGTTTCGCGCCTCACGCGCGCCTGCTGTTTGAGGGCCGCCACGCCGACGCAGCCGCCTTTGAAGCCGAAGTCAATGCCGCGTTCCTGAAGCCCGACGTGGCCTCCAGGGCTTTCCAGCGCGACAAGGCCCGGCGCGTTGAGTTGTGGCTGCACAACAACGCGCGCCTGCCGGGCACCGAGCGGCTTGCGCCGCCGGGCGTGAACATCCCGCTGAACCGCCGGTTACAGGAGCACGTGGACACTGCGGCGCTGGCTTCGTGGCTGGAAGCCATGGAATCTGAGTTCGGGGCAACCAGCTACGGCGACGCGCTGCCGCTGGACATTGTGGTGTTTGCAAACCCGGACGCCTACCTGGACTTCACGCGCAAGCGCCTGCGGCTTGAGGTGCCGTCGTGGTCCGCGGGCATGTACAGCACAAGCTGGCAGGTCGTTGCGCTGCCGGTTGCCGGCAACGTCAGCCTGGCCGAGGTCGCGCGCCACGAAATGTTCCATGCACTGCAAGCCGACCTCGCGCCCGAAAGCTTGCTGGTGCCCTGGTTCGCGGAGGGCACAGCCGAGTGGCTTGACAAGGCGCCGCCGATGGGCGCGCTGCGCACGCACGCTGAGTTCAGCGGCGCGGCATGGGGCTATCTGGGCGTCCTGGTCGAGCGCGGCTTCACGGTCAACCTGCCCGAGTTTCTGCAACTTGAGCTGGCGGCCTTTTACGCCAGCCCTGAAATGAACTACCTGCTGGCCTACCTGTGGGTCGATTTCGCGCGCACCGAGGACGACCTGCTGCCGCTGTACCGCGAGTTCTGGGAGCTGCTCAAGCGCGGGACCGACCGCGCGCAGGCCTACGCCCGCACGTTCGGCGGCCTGAATTTCGACGCCATCACCGCGCGCTTTTTGGCGCGCGCGCGCAAGGCCCCGCGCAACACCGTCGCGCCGGGGTTTTCTCACGACGCACCCGAGGCCGCGCTTGGCAGCGTTCCGCCCGAGCTTTCGGGCACGCCCGCCCCGCCCGCCGCCCAGGGCGAAGTCTCCGCGGGCTGGTTTGCCGCGCTGGCTGAGTTGCAGCGCCGCGGCATCGACTCGTCGCGGACCGCCTACTTCAAGGGCGAGTTTGACCTGATCATCGTTGCCATCGACAGCAGCGAAAGCATGGCCCGACGCATTGAGGAAGATTGGTTCGACTGGGACGGTTTCTCGCGCTGGCTGTTCGCGCTGCGCTATGCCGGCACGCTGGCGTTCACGCGCAAGGGCCAGGACGGCATGGAAGAAGTGCCGCCCGAGGTGCTGATGTCGCTGGTCGAAGCCGTGCTGACCGACAAGCAGGCCGAGTTCATGGACGCGACCGGCGTGAAAGTCAGTGAGCAGATCATCAAGGACATCAAGGACGGCTACAAGAACTTTGACCTGCAGCCCGGCGCACTCAAGAACATGCGCCGTCGCGAGCTGTGCCGCCACACAGCCGAGAGCATCACGTGGTACTGGGGCACGCGCCAGGACCGCGCCAAGGTCGTGGTCGTGGACTACAACATCAACGCCGTGACGGAAAAGGACGAAAGCGCCTTTCAGTCGCAGGGCTTCAAGTCCAGCGCCAGCCCGATTGCCAAACTTTTCAGCAAGACCGCCGGCAACGTGGCGCCGGGCGGCAGCGACGGCACGGACTGCGACTGGTGGATCGGCTTGACCGGCATCACCAGCGCGGCTGTCGGTGAGAAGTCGCAGCGCGTGGCCTGCCTGTTCTTCACCGACAGCATGAACTGCGCGGGCGCGTACGGTCACCCGGAAAGCAACCTGGGCAGCGAGACCTACAACCGCGACCAGCAAAGCATGGCCGACGCATTTGTCCTGAAGTGGCGTGAGGCGTACCTGGACAGCACGACTTCGGTGCTGCAATTGATCACGCTGCCCGGCGGCGAGAACAAGGGCCTGCAATACGTGCGCGAGAAGGTGACCGAGGCCAAGCTCGACAACTGGGCCGAACGCTTCCGAAAGTAGGCGTCAGGAGTCCAGCACTTTTTCGTATGCGTCGGCGGCCTTCTGCACTGAGTACTGCCCGGCGGCGGCGCGGGCGGCGTTTGCGTATCTTTCGCGCGGGCCTGACATGGCAATGCGTATCGCCGTGGCCACGGCGTGCGCGTCAGCAAAGTCCCCCACCACCCAGCCGCACTGGTGCTGCTCGATCAACCGGGCCAGCTCGCTTTCGGGTGGCGCCAGCGCCAGCACGGGGCGGCCTGCAGCCAGAATCCCCTGCAACTTGCTGGGCATGGCCAGGCGGTCCGCGCCGGGCTCAAGGGCGATCACAGCCAGGTCGCAGGCGGCAAGGCTGTCCGGCAAGGCCTCCAGCGGCTGGTAATCGAAAAAGCGTACGTTGGGAAGGTCTTTGGCCAGTTGCTTCGTTTGCTCAAGTCTGGCGCCGCGGCCGATGAAGCACAGCACGCATTCAGGCAGCTCGGCCATTGCGCGGGTCAAGCCGTCCAAGGGATGCAGCAAGCCAAGGTTGCCGCTGTACTGGATCACGAACGGCTCAAGCAGCCCGTGTTCGCGGGCGAACGCGCTGTCTGCTTTGGCGCGCGGCGTAATCGCTTGCGTATCGACCCAGTTGGGTATGACTGTGGCATTGGCACGTGGCTGCAACTCCCGGGCTTTGTCGGCCATGCCGGGTGTAAGTGTGACCACACGCCCGCGCGCCAGCGCCCGGCGCTGGGCAAAGCGCAACAACCACGCGACCAGCCCGGGCTTCAGCCGGCCCAAGGCGATGCCAAGCTCCGGGTGAATGTCGTGCAGCACGTAGATGTACTTTCGGCCGATCCAGGAAAGCCACCACCCGACAAGCCCCAGCATCGGCGGGCTGGAAGGCATCAGGAAGATGCCGCGGGAAAACAGCGCGCGCCAGAAAGTCACCGTCGTCACCCACCACGCGGCAAATGCGCGCGCGAGCAGCGACTTGCCCGCCGGGGCCCAACAGCGCGACACACGCACGCCGTCCATCACTTCGCGGCTGGGCGCCGCCGCGCGCACGCCCTGGTAGCGCGGCTTAAAGGTCAGCACGCGCACGGTGTGCCCGCGCGCCGCCAGCTCACGGGCCAGCAGCGCAAACAATTGCCCGTCGGCGGCCACATCAGGCGGAAAGTGCGGCAGCAACATCGTGATGCGTCGTGGCATGGGCTTGGTTTAGCAATTTGCCGCGAAGTGCGCGAAGGACGCGAAGCTGTTTGCATGTCTCATACGAAGGCACAAAGAACCGCAAGGGCGCACTTGACCCTTTGTGTCTTCGTGTGAGACCGCACCAGCCGAAAAAACGCCAAGGACGCGAGGGTGCAAAGCGCGCCCCCGCGTCCTTGCGGCAAGTCTTTTACACCCGTGTGTTGATAGCTTTGTCCTTGAAGGTGTGCAGGTTGAACAAGAACGCATCATGGAAGTAATGCGTCAGCAGCAGGCCGAAGCCCAGCAGGTAGTACGCCTGCAACACCGCGCCCGGCTTGTACGTCAACGTGCCCGGCTCGCCGCTGCCGGCGAACATCCCCACGCCTTGCGCCATCGAAAGGATCAGCGCCACACCCATGATGATCGCGATGATCGCGGCAACGATGCCAAGCGCCACGCCGTAATAGCGGCGCCCGGTGTTGTCGTCGCTGCTCAGCCACTTCACGAAGGGGTTCAGCTTCACGCCCCCCTTTACCTGCGTGCGCATGATGAACCAGGTAAGCGCGATGTACTGGATGCTGTGCCAAAGGTTGAAACCCTGGAAGCTGCTGTCCAGGTTCGGAAGCAAGGGGCAGAACAACCCTACGCCAATCGCGCACACGATCAGCAACGCCTTGGGCTTGTGCAGGATGCCCAGCTTGTGTTCACGCGCCGACTTCACCAGCCACAGCGTCGTGCAAAGCAGGAAGCCCGCCAGGTTGGCCATCCAGAACCAGTCGCTCAGGATGAAGTCCGGCAGCATCGGGTGCACGCGCCCGATATGGAACTTCCAGGCGCGCGCCGTATCTACGCCGAACCACTGTGTGAACCAGGCAAATGCCATGCTGTTTTCATTGACCAGCACCATGCGGAAACTGCTGAACGGGTACAGCGGAAACAGCACCGCGCCAATATCGATCAGCCGCGAGCGCAGGCTGGGCTTGACGGCATCGCGGTCCTGGTAAAAGCGCACGACGTAACTGAGCTGGTGAATGATGTGCAGACTGGCAATAAAGAAGAAGCCGGTCAGCAGCAACGTGCGCGTAAGCTCGGACGACAGCGCCATGATCGCCACAAACGGCACCACGGCAAAGCTGGCAACGAACCAGATTTTCTCGCGCTTGCGGAACTCGGGGTGCATCCATGTGCGGGTGTAAGTTACCCACACGTGCGGGCCGCCGGCCAGCACCATGACCACAAGGCTGACAATGTCTTCGGCCACGCCCATCCGGGTGGCGGCGTCAAAGCTGGCGTAGCGCTCAAGAAAGAACAGCGACAGGTAGTAAATCAGCGGCGGGATCGGCGCCAGCAAGGCCGGCAGAATGATCCAGCGCTTGTCCCACGAAGGGTTGAATATCCACCCGGCGGCTGAAGTGCTTGCCGCCCGGTCTTGTGCAATTGCGCCAACAGTAACCTGTCCAGCCATTGTCTCGCCCTTGGGGTCTTTAATCGGGGGAAGAATGTAAGGGAAAGACAGGCGACAGGCAACGGGTTGCGGCAGCAATCAAATCAGACCCGTCAAGACCGGATTAATGGGTTCTGGTGTGCGGCAGAGTCCCGCTGTTTGACCAAGGTTCCGGACTTGCCGCGCGCTGACGCGCGGTTCTTGTTATCGGCAGACAGCAAATGCACTGATGGCGACATGTGCAGTTAAAACAAACGGGGGAGGCAACGCACCTCCCCCGCTCCCGGGGCGAGGGAGAGCCGAGGCGCCCTCCCTCTTACTGCAAATGGTTCGTCAAGCACGTGGCGTGAGTGAGCATGCGGCAACCGTGGCTGCTCAGGCAGGCGTCGGGCTTGATGTTGTGGGTTGGGTTCGCGGGACGGGGCAGCGACACTGCCCAGTGGATTCGTGCCGATGCCCCGGCCGCGCGAATGGTATGCGGGATCCCCCCTCCCTCGGACATCCTTCAGACAGACCGACACACACGCGGAGCGACCGCAGCTGCCAGTCTCGGATGTACCCGGGAGTGAAGCCGCAAGGTGGGAAGTCGGCGGGACCGTGCTCGGCGCTGCCTGTTTCCTGCCTTGCTGCGTCACACCTAAAAACGGGGCATGACAGACCCGGTTCAAAAAATTCTGTCAGAATCATGACCCGGGCATGACGGCCGGCTTTGGAAACCGCCAAGGGCCGCGAAGTACCGCGAAGAACGACAAGGGCTTTCAACCACGAATCTTCATGTAATCAGCTCACCGCCATAGCGCCAAAGGACTTTTCCCGCATTGGCGGTCATTGCATGACCACCAGCGTCCGGCGAAAGGCGATTTCACCACAGAGCGCACAGTGGCCACAGAAGAAAGCACAATCGGTCAGTCAGCCGCATTCTGTCGCAACACCGGATACCTGCTGGTTCATGTGCTCTCTGCGCACGCGTGCAAGGAAACTCCTCCCTGAACTCTGTGTCCTCTGTGGTGATCCATGTAGTTTCCGGATGGTGGTGGTCATGCAATTGGCGCTTTGGCGCTGTAAGCACTTCACTTGTGCAGATTCGTGCCGATTCGTGGTTGAAAGCAGTTGCAGTTCTTGGCGGTTCTTCGCGGCCCTTCGCGGTTCCCCACCGTTGCCGTTGAAACAAATCCCGCTACCCTTGCGTTCTGTACTTGGCCACGGTGGGCCGTATCCACCGGGTCGTTTCGCGTGACGGTTCGTGTCCGTCCCGCAACAGGAGAAAAACCATGATCAGCGTAAAGCTGCCCGACGGCAGCGCAAAGCAACTGTCCGATGGCGCATCCGCCGCCGACCTCGCCAAAGAAATCTCCGATGGGCTTGCCCGCGTGGCTGTCGCCGCAAAGGTCAACGGCAATGTCGTTGACCTGCAACGCCCCCTGCCCGACGGCGCCGAAGTCGCCATTTTAACCAAGCGCGACAAAGAAGCCCTTGAAGTCCTGCGCCACAGCGCCGCCCACCTGATGGCTGACGCCATTCTGCGCGTTTACCCGAAAGCCCAGCTCACCATCGGCCCCGTCGTGGACGAGGGCTTCTACTACGACATCTACTACCCCGACGGCAAGATCAGCGTCGATGATTTTCCTAAGATCGAAGCCGAGATGGCCAAGATCGTAAAGCAAGGCCACCCCTTCGTGCGCTGCGTCAGCGGCTACGACGACGCCAACGAACATTACGCCCGCTACAAGGCCATCGACGGCGGACACAACAAGTTCAAGCAGGAGCTGGTCGGCGGCATCAAAGACCGCGGCGAAGAACTGACCTTCTACAAGCACGGCGATTTCATCGACCTGTGCCGCGGCCCCCACGTGCCCGACACTTCGTGGCTAAAGCACGTCAAGCTCACCAAGGTCGCCGGCAGCTACTGGCGCGCCGACGCAAGCAAAGAGCAGTTGCAGCGCGTGTACGGCATCGCGTTTTTCAGCAAGCAGGAACTCGAAGACCACTTCAAGTTCCTTGAAGAAGCCCGCAAGCGCGACCACCGCGTACTCGGCGAGCAACTTGAGCTGTTCTTCATGGACGAAGACGCGCCGGGCTTTCCGTTCTTTTATCCCAAGGGCGCGCGCATCTGGAACCTGCTGGTTGACTTCATGCGCAGCAACCTGCGCAAGCGCGGCTACGTCGAAGTCAAAACCCCGATCGTGCTAAGTGAATCCATGTGGCACACCAGCGGCCACTACCAGAACTATCTGGAAAACATGTTCTTCACCAAGATGAAGCTGCGCGACGAAAAGGACCCGGCCAAGATCAACGAAAACGTCGAAGAAGACCGCCCCATGGCCGTCAAGCCCATGAACTGCCCGGGGCATTTGATGCTCTACCGCACCCGGCTTCACAGCCACAACGAGTTTCCGTTGCGCATCGCCGAGATGGGCCTTGTGCACCGGCGTGAACTAAGCGGCGTGCGGCACGGCCTGTTTCGAGTGCAGGCGTTTACCCAGGACGACGCGCATCACTTTTGTACCCCGGACCAGATCAAGGGCGAGATCCAGTTGCTGATCAAGTTTTTCAAGGAGATTTACGGCGCCTTCGGGCTGGATGACGTTCACATCGAACTTTCAACCAAGCCGGCCAAAGCCATCGGCGATGCCGCGGTCTGGGAGAAAGCCGAAAGCGCGCTGAAAGAGACCCTCGAAGAAATGGGCGTCAACTACAAGCTCAACCCCGGCGATGGCGCGTTTTACGGGCCCAAGATTGACTTTCACATCCGGGACAGCCTGAAACGTTCATGGCAGTGCGGGACCATCCAGCTGGACTTTTCCATGCCCGCGCGCTTTGGCTTGGTGTACGTGGGCGCCGACGGCGCGCGCCACACCCCGGTCATGATTCACCGCGCGTGCTACGGCAGCGTGGAGCGCTTCATGGGGATTTTGATTGAGCACTTCGCCGGCGCGTTTCCGTTGTGGCTGGCGCCGTTGCAGGTGCAGATCATCCCGGTGAGCGAAAAGTTCATCGATTACGCCAAACAGGTGAACGAGAAGCTGCTCGAGTTCGGCCTGCGCTCGGAAGTGAACCTGAAAGATGACCGTGTGGGCTACAAGATCCGCGAGTCCAGCCTGCAAAAGATCCCCTACGCCATAGTGGTCGGCGAAAAGGAAGTCGAAAACGGCAGCATCAACGTAAGAAGCCGCGACAAAGGAGAACTGGGCGAAATGGCTATCAACAAGTTCCTCGAGAACCTCGAAGAGTGGCGCAAGTAGAACAAACCCAACCAAAACCAGAGCCCATCGCGTAAGCGATGGAGCAACCAGCGAGCCCCGGGCACAATTCCCGGGGCTTGTTCACAATCCAAGTCACCCGGCCAGGGACACGCAGCGCCCGAACCGCTTAAGCAAGCCAAGAAACAAGAGCCCGGAGCGCAAGCGACGGGTGTAGTCACCACAGAGCCACGGAGGCAACTGTCAGCCCCGAGTAACGACGACGCCGCGAAGGCACGAAAGCGCGAAAGAACGCCAATAGCCCACCTCGCGATCTTCGCGGCCAAAGCCGTTGCATTGAATCAGCAAACACGTCAGGTCGTGCGTGGCGGGCGAAAGTTTGCCTCTCGCCAAGATGCCAAGTGCGTTATCAACAACAGACGTACTGCGAACCTTGCGAGAGGCCGCTGTTCATCTGGACCACGCACGGGCGGGGCGCCCGTGCCACAGACACATCTGCGTTCATCCGCGTGAATCTGCGGACCGTCGTCGCAGTTCCCACTCGCTTTGCGGACCTGTGGTGAAAAGGCCCCGGACTGGCCTTCGGGGCTCATTTGTTGCGCACAAGATTACTCGCCGCTATCGCGGCGCAGGTCGGCTGCGCTTTGAGCGGCGGCTTCGGCCACCACCTCGGCGCGTTTGGCCAGCTCGGCGGCGCTTTGCAGGATGCGCGTCTTTTCTTTGTGCGACAGCAGGTAGCCCTTTTGCAGGTTGGGGTAGATCAAGTCGTTGAACAGCTTACTGCTTTCCGCCAGGAACCTGCTGTACGTCTCAAGGTATTCGTGCCACGCCAGCTTGCCCGGGCTCAACTTCGCCAGCAGGCCCGCCTTGCTCTTTGCCTGCTGCTCGATCGCGATCGGGTCAAGCCGCTTCACAATCGCCTCAAGCACCTGCTGCATGCCCGCCAGCAGGCCCATCTGGTGCTGGGCAATGTCCCGGGTGGCGCGCTCAAGGTTGTCCTTGACCTCGTGCAGCGGCGGCTGAAGCTTCCAGTCCACGGGGAATTTCTTGAACTGGGCAAGCTCGTGCTTTTCCTTCATCGGGTTGGCTTCACGCTGAAACGCCATGGTGACGCTGGCGTCAAACTCGCCCTCGAACTGCTTGCGCTGGCTCAGTGCGTTGAACAGGCCCTCCAGCAGCACGTCCAGGCTCAATCGCAGCATCTCGCCGAACAGCTTGATCTGCTCCGGCGTTGAAAAGTCGCCGTCCCCGACAAAGTGTTTTGAAACCGCCTGCAATGTCTCCAGCGCCGCCTTCTCGCGCGGGTCGCTTGCGCCGGTTGCGGCGTAGCGCGCGCTGGTGGCATTCTTGCGGATGGCCGCGTCCTTGTCTTCGCCACGCTCGTCCAGCAGCACGCGCACCACTTCCATCTCGACGGTGCCCATCTTGACCACGTCGGTTTCGTTCAGCGGGTGAGTGCTGCCGGGCGGGATGATCGCATCGTTGAGCAGCGTGCCGTTGCGGCTGCCCAGGTCAACCAGCAGGTAGCCGCCCTCGCGGCGTTCAAGGCGCACATGCTGGCGCGAAACGCGCACTTCATCGCCGGGCAGCACCAGGTCGCATTCCGGCGAACGGCCGACGATGATGGTCTTGCGCGTGAAGGTGTGCTCCGAAACCTCGGTGGTGCTGCCGCGGGGTACTCGGACCACGATTCGGATGGGCATCAGGCAATCCCAAGGGGCGCAAGCGCAGCAATCATAGTGCGATGCAACGCCCAACCGTCAAGCACGCGGGCCCTGCGGCGCAAATACCTGCAGGCAAAAGACTTCGCACAGCCGCCCCGCGACGCGCCGAGCCTTGTCGCCGGGCTTGCTATCGTTCTTTTTGTACGATAAAGGAATGGCCATGGCTCGCACCCAACCTGAACGCCCGCCCCTGACTCGACGGCAGCCAATGCCCGGCGATGTGCGGTGTGACTGCGGAGCCCTTCTGTTCAAGGCATTTGGGCCTGCGGTGATTGAGCTAAAGTGCCGGCGCTGCGGACGGGTTTGGCGGTTTGAGCCTTGACACCATATCGTACATAATGTATTATTGCGTCAACATTGAGGCCGGAACCTCGCGAAGGTCGGAGCCCTACCTTCAACGAGTATCCATGCCCTGCAAGACCTGTCCCCTGCGCGAAAAGTGCGCCAGTCCCTGCGAGTCCCTTGAATCACTGTTGCCCCAGCCTGACGACGGCCGCGCGCACGCCCTGCACCGCAGCAACGCCCGTGACTACGCGCGCCAGTTGTACGCCCAGATGGTCGCGGCCCGCGTTGCCACATCAAACCGTCACCTGTTGCGCGGCCGCCAGCGCCAGGTGTTTGACCTCACCTACAACGAACTCTGCACCGAAGCCGAGGCTGGCCGGCGCCTGCACATCACGCGCCGCGTTGCCGGCCGCCACCTGCAACGGGCGCGACGAAAGATCTGGCAGAGCCTGCGCAAGCCCGCCGCTGAACGGTAAGCTGCCGCCATGGGAACCGATGTCAGCAGGATGTCCGGCCAGCTCATGATCGTCACAGCCGCAATCATCATCAGCGCGGTCATGTTCAGCGCGGTGGCTGTGGCGCTGGGCCCGATCGGCGAAATGGATGACGACCTGACGCAGATGTTGCGCTACGGGATGCTGGCGGTCACGGTCGCGATCGGGATGCAGACCGCCGCAATGAACATGGTGTTCGCGCGCAAGATCGCAAGCGCGCAAGGCGCTGACGCCAAGCTTGCGGCTGTGCGCACGCGCACGATCGTGCTGATGGCAGGCGGCGAAGCCGCGGCGCTGATGGCTGCGCTGGTGATCCTGCTGACGGGCCCGAGCGTGCTGGTGGCTCCGGCGTTCGGGCTGTTCGTGCTGGTCGCAGCGATTGTCTTTCCCACGCCCAGCCGCATCCAGCAGGCATTGAACCCGCCGAAGGACAGGTACTCGTAGCTACTAGAAGTGGCGCCCGACGGCTTCGAATTCGCCGCGACCGTGTTGCTGCGCGTGCAGGTCGGCATCGACCATCAGGTCAACGAGCTGTTCAAAGCGGGTGGCGGCTTTCCAGTCCAAGTCGTGCTCGGCGCGGGCGGCGTCGCCCTGCAGCACATCCACTTCCGTGGGGCGCAGGTAGCGGGGGTCGATCTCAATGTGCTTCTGCCAATCCAGCCCGGCACGGGCAAAGGCGCGCTGCGCAAACTCGCGCACGCTGTGCACCTCGCCGGTGGCCAGCACGTAGTCGCGCGGGGTAGCGGCCTGCAGCATACGCCACATGCCCTCGACATACTCGGGGGCAAAGCCCCAGTCGCGCCTGGCGTCAAGATTGCCCAGGTACAGCTTATCCTGTGCGCCGGCTTTGATGGCGGCCACGGCGCGGGTGATCTTGCGGGTCACGAAGGTCGCGCCGCGGCGCGGGCTTTCGTGGTTGAACAGGATGCCGCTGACGGCGTACATGCCGTAGGCTTCACGGTAATTGCGCGTCATGTGGTGCGCGTAGAGTTTCGCTATGGCGTAGGGGCTGCGTGGCAGCATGGGCGTGTCTTCGTTTTGAGGCGCGGGCGAGCTGCCGAACATCTCGCTGCTGCCGGCCTGGTAAAAGCGCGCTTTGGGGCATACCTCGCGCACACTTTCAAGCAATCGCGTCACGCCCAGCGCGTCAATGTCGCCCGTGCTTTCCGGCGTTTCGAAGCTGACCTTGACGTGGGCCTGCGCCGCCAGGTTATAGATCTCATCGGGTTTGATCTCGGCCAGCAGCGCGTGCAGCCGCGCGCCGTCGGTCATGTCGCCATACACCAGACGCAATCGGTAGTCGGCGTCGTGGGGGTCCTGGTACAGGTGGCTGATGCGCGCCGTATTGAACGTGCTGCTGCGGCGAATCAGGCCGTAAACGGTGTAACCCTTCGATAGCAGCAGCTCAGCCAGATAGCTGCCGTCCTGGCCGGTGATGCCTGTAATGAACGCGGTGGGCATGGCGGCAACGATAGCTGGCCGGCATCAAAAGTGGAGTAGGTCCATCCGGGTTGACGGAAGGCACTGGCTGGGCGGGATCAAAAGCGCGCCCTTGCTCGTTTGAAAAGAATTGCACAGGATGCCCCCATGGAAAGCGCGAGCACGCCCGCCAAGAAGGTTGCAGAACTGCCCGGTGAGGGCACAACGATTCGCCGACGCCGCGAACACCACGAAAGGCTCGGCGAGCTGCTGGTGCGCAAGAACATCCTGCGCCGCGACCAGCTTGAACACGCCCTTGAGATGCAAAAGACCATGGGCGGCTTGATCGGCAATGTGCTGGTCGAGCTTGGCTTGATTACCGACGACATTCTGGCCGACTCGGTGGCCGAGATGCTGGGCCTTGAGCGCGCGGACCTGAACAAGATCGGCGCTGTTGACCCCGACGCCGCCCACCTGATCCCGGAGATCGTGGCGCGCCGCCACGGCTTGATCGGTGTGCGCTTCCAGCGCGCCGGCGAAGGCACCGGCCGCGCCGACCGCATTGTGGTCGCCATGATCGACCCCAGCGACTACATGGCGCTGGACTCGGTGCGCGCGGCGACGTACCTCGAGCCCGTGCCTGCCGTCGCCACACGCGCACAGATTTATGACGCGCTGGCCAGCGCCTACCTGGAAAGCCCGCTGTCGCTTGAGCAGGCAGTCGGCGAGCTCAAGGACTTCAAAGTCGAGACCAGCAGTGAGGTCGAGAAAGACGACTTCGCGCGCCTGAAGTCTGAAGCCGGGCTTGCCCCGGTCGTGCGCTTCGTGAACAGCATGCTGTTTGAAGCCGCGCGCATGAAGGCCAGCGACATCCACATTGAACCGCAGGAGCACCACCTGCGCTGCCGTTTCCGCATTGACGGCGAACTGCGCGTCGTCGCGCCGCCGCCCAAGCACCTGCAGGCCGCGATTGTCAGCCGCATCAAGATCATCAGCAACCTCGACATCGCCGAGCGTCGCCTGCCGCAGGACGGCCGCCTGCGCATCCGCTTTCTGGGCCGCGTGATTGACGTGCGCGTCAGCACCATGCCCACCGTGCACGGCGAAAAGGTCGTGCTGCGCCTGCTTGATCAAAGCGGGTCGCAGATTGACCTTGACGGGCTGGGCTTTGAGGCCGACCTGGTCAAGGAGTTCCGGCGCATCATCACCGCGCCGCACGGCATTGTGCTGCTGGTGGGGCCAACCGGCTGCGGCAAGAGCACGACGCTGTACAGCTTTGTCCGCGAGTTGAATAAGACCAACGTCAACATCGTCACGGTCGAAGACCCCGTGGAATACAGGGTGGAAGGCATCAACCAGACGCACGTCAAAAGCAGCATCGGCCTGACGTTTGCCAACTGCCTGCGCACGATTCTGCGGCAGGACCCGGACATTGTCATGGTCGGCGAAATCCGCGACCTGGAAACGCTTGAAGTCGCCGTGCGCGCCAGCCTGACCGGCCACCTGGTGTTCAGCACCCTGCACACGAACACCGCGATCAGCAGTGTCACGCGCATGGTGAACATGGGCCTGGCCCCGTACCTGATTTCGGCCACTTTGAACGCCGCGATGAGCCAGCGCCTCGTGCGCAAGGTCTGCAAGAAATGCGCCAAGCACACCGTGCTTACGCCCGGCCCGCGCCAGGCCGTGGAGCGCATGCTGGGCGAAACGATTGATTTTCCGGTCGCGCAGGCGGTGGGTTGCGCGGACTGCGGCTACACGGGCTACGCCGGGCGCATCGCCGTCACAGAGCTGTTTGAGCCCGACGACGCAATGCGCGAAATGATCAGCGCCAACGCCCAAGAGCACGAGCTGATTGACGTCGCGCGCAAGAAGGGCATGCGCGAGCTTGTGCACAACGCGGCGCTGAAGCTGCGGCTGGGAATCACCACCGTGGAAGAAGTGCTGACGCTGGGCTTCCAGAAAAGCGACGACGCGTCGCGGCTGTTCAAACCGCAGGGCGAGGGCAGCCAGGAAGTGGTGTTTGACGAGGACGAACCGCCGCCCCGCGACGCCATCGACCTCGATAAAGCGCCGGGCACCTAGCATCGGGCGCAGGCCGATGTGAACGCCATGCGCGGGACGCGCATGCTACGATTTTGCGGACTGGCGTTTTCTTCGGCGCTCGCCTTCGCCGTTGCTGCCCACGTCAATCAGCGCGCCGATCACGACGGCTGCAATCTGCCACGGGCCGAACTCGGTGTTGTAGGCCCACACCAGCGCCAGCGTCATCACCGGCATGAAGATCAGGCCCAGCAAAGGCCAGATCCAGGATTCGAATGCGCCGGGACGCACATAGTCGGTGAAAATCCACAGCCCGCCCAGCAGCAGGCGCGGCGACAGCAACGCAAGAATGACGTACAGGCAACCCATGGTGATCTGCAATGATCAATGAACGCCGGGCAATTGGCAATGCTCAACAGTCAGCCAAAGGTCATTGCGAATGTGCGTTCAGGAATTGCGGCCCACGGCATCGGCCGCAGGCCGATGCGTACGACTTGCGCCGGACGTGCATGCTACGAAGCAAGCTCGGCCAGTCTTTGGATTGACGCGACATCCCCGGCGGGGATTTCGATATGGTCGATGCGCGGCCAGTGGCCCCACTGGGCGGCGCCGGCGAGATAGTCGGCGATGCTCTTGCCGTCTTTTCCTTCTTCGTGGGTGTCGGCTTGCAGCAGATAGACGGCGTGCGGCGTCACGGTGTCGCAGCGGCCCACATACACCGGGCCGGCCTTGGTGCGCACTACGACGGTGATGCCGTGCAGCGCGCCTTTGTCGGAATGAAATGTACCCATGTGAGTTCTAAGTTCCGTGTTCTGAGTTCAGGGTACCGTGCAAAGGGTCTGCCCCCATATACGGCCCGCGCACTACGCGCTAAGCACTTTCCATGGCTCTTTGACCAGCAGGTCCATCCGTGTGATGTCGGCTTTGGCAATAAAGACCTTCTTGATCACCGGCCAGTGCCCGAAGCTCAAAGCGCTGTCCAGCTTGTCGGCATTTTCGTTCCAGCCGCCGTGCATATGGTCAAGGTCAACCATGATCAGGTTGCCGTCTTCAAAGCGCGAGCAGCGGCCGACAAATGTCTGCCCGCGCCGCGTCTCTACGGCGACGGTCTTGCCGTGAAACTCTTTCAGGCGCTTTTGCGGGTCTTCGTTCATGTCCGCCACGGGGCCTTGTTCAGCAGGTCGATGCGCCGCACGTCTTCACGCGGGATAAAGGCCTTGTCGATGGCCACCCACGCACCCCACTGCAGGGCGCCTTCCAGCCGCTCACGGTTCTTCTCAAACCCGCCGTGAAAGTGGTCAAGGCTGCCCAGCATCAGGTTGCCCTTGTCGTCATAGCCGAGGTAGCGGCCAATGAACGTCTGGTCCTTGGCCGACTCGACGACGACCGTGCAGTCATGAAACGGATCGCTCTTGTCACTCATGGTTGACTCAAGGGGGCCAGACCCTGTTTTCGGAAAACAGGGTCTGACCCCTTTCTTCCCTTACTGCGCTAGCCCACCTTGGCGCAGTGCTTTTCGTACTCGCGCTTCAGGTGCTCCGCCACTGCCTCGGGGTGGCCGCCTTCAAACACATGGCGCGGCACGTACGCCACCGGCTTGCCCTGCTTGAACAGGTACACGCTGGGGCTGCTGGGCGGCGCCTGCGGCACAAGGCTGCGGATGTAGTTCACGCTTTCCGTGTCGTTGCCGGCAAACCCGGTCGCCACCGCGTCAGGCTTCACGTCGCCTTGCAGGCTCAGCAGGATGCCGGGGCGCGCAGCACCCGCCGCACAGCCGCACACGCTGTTGACGACAAACATGGCGGTCTTGTCTTTGTTGCCTTCGAACCAGGCTTTGACTTCGTCGGCGGTGCGGACTTCCTGCACCCCGTTGTCGGTCAGCTCGGTGCGCATGGGCTCGATCATCTCTTCGGGATAGGGCATTTGTTTCTCCTGTACAGCGGACTCATGTGGTTGCGGGTTGCGCCGCGCTGGCCCGTATCGCGATCTGCTGGGCCACACGGTAGCTTACATCTTTCAGGGCAATTGCGGCGGGGTCGTCGGCACTTGCTTTCACAATCGGCAGGCCTTTGTCGCCGCTGGTAACGACTTTTTCGGTCAGCGGAATCTCGCCGAAAAAGTGCACGTCGTACTTGCGCGCTGCGCGCTTGCCGGCGCCGCTGCCGAAAATCTCGCTGCGGTGGCCGCAAGCGGTGCAGACAAAGCCCGCCATGTTCTCGACCACGCCCAGCACTTGTATTCCGACCGTCCCGAACATGCCCATTGCACGCTGCACGTCGGCCAGCGCCACGTCTTGCGGTGTGGTGACGATCAACGCCAGCGCCTGCGGCACCATGCGGCTCAGGCTCATCTGCACGTCGCCGGTGCCGGGCGGCAGGTCCACCACCAGGTAATCCAGCTCGCCCCATGCGACCTGGCCCAGAAACTGCCGCAGTGCTGAATCAAGCATCGGGCCGCGCCAGATGACCGGCTGGCCTTCCTCAAGCAGGAAGCCCATCGACATCAACTTCAGGCCCAGCTTCTCGTGCGGGATGATCTGTTTGTCGTCGGTCGCGCGGGGGTGCTGGTGCAAATCAAACATCGTGGGCACGCTGGGCCCGTAAATGTCGGCATCCAGCAGGCCCACCGCCGCGCCGGTGTCGGCCAGGGCCAGCGCCAAGTTCGCGGCCACGGTGCTTTTGCCCACGCCGCCCTTGCCGCTGGCGACGAACACGACGTTTCGCACACCCGGTATCAGGTCGCTGGCGGTCTGCACGCGGGCGGTGTCGGCGCCGAAACTGACGGTGGCGGCAAGCCCGAGGCGCTCTTGCAGCGCTGCCTTCACGTCGCCGGCGATCTTGTCTTTCAGCGGGCAAGCCGGTGTGGTGAGCTGCACAGTCAACGTGACGGCGCCGTCGGCGACGCTGATGTCGCGAATCATGCCAAGATCGACCAAATCCTGCTTCAGGTCGGGGTCTTGTACGCCGCGCAAGGCAGCTTTGATGTCGGCCTCTGAGTGCATCGCGCCTGAGAGTAGAAACGAGACAGAACCTGTCCACTATTCCGCAGGCCGGCAGATCAACGGCTAGGCTTTGACCTCTTTCCAGTCTTTCAGGAACTGGGCAAGGCCCTTGTCGGTCAGCGGGTGATGCACAAGCTGCTTGAACACACTGAACGGGATGGTTGCCACGTCGGCGCCCGCCAGTGCGGCATCCAGCACGTGCACGGGGTTGCGGATGCTGGCCACGAGTATCTCCGTGTCAAAGCCGTAATTGTCGTAAATCTGCCGGATCTGCGGGATGATTTCCATGCCGTCCTGGCCGATATCGTCCAGCCGCCCCACAAACGGGCTGATGAAGCTGGCGCCGGCCTTGGCGGCCAGCAGTGCCTGCACCGGGCTGAAGCACAGCGTTACGTTGGTTTTCACGCCCTGTTCCGTCAGGCGCTTGCAGGCCTTCAGGCCTTCGGGGATCAGCGGCAGCTTGATGACCACGTTGTCGCCGAAGCCTGCAAGCTCGGCGGCTTCTTTCAGCATGCCTTCGCAGTCAATCGCCGTGACTTCAAGGCTGACCGGGCCGCTGACCAGCTTGCAGATCTCGGCGGCGACGTCCTTGAAGGGCCGGCCTGACTTCTTGATCAGGGACGGGTTGGTGGTCACGCCGTCCAAGATGCCCAGTTCGCGCGCTTCCTTGATCTCGGCAACGTCGGCAGTATCGATAAAGAACTTCATGGCTCGTCCTCGCTCATCGTTAGTAGGCCTGCGAACCCCCACCGTAGCGCGGGTTTTGGCCGGGTACAACATTGTCAGCGGATTGTTCAGCGCCGGACTTCGATGTACTGGCCCTTGCCGGCGTCGGTGATGTTCACTTCGCGTAACACCCGGCCGCCGCGGCCGTTGGCGCGCACGGTGGCCTTATTGTGGTCCGTGACCTCGATTGACCAGCGGTTCAGGTTGTAGCTGTAGCTCAACTCGCCGGGTCGCACCAGGTGCTTGATGTGCAGCACGCCGGTCACCTTGCCGTTGACCACGTCCGGCACAGCATCGGACTCGGGGCTGACCGGCGGCGGCCCGCGGCGGTCTTCGCGCGGCGGCGGCTCGGGCTTTGTCAGCGCGATCGCCGGGCCGCCCGCGCCCAGCGAATTGTCGTTGGCCAGGTAGTACTCCTGCACGCGCTGCACGATCAATGCCAGGTCCTTGTCCAGCTCTGCCTGTTGCGCGAACTCATCTTCTTCCTCGTGGGCCATGCTTTGCTGGTACACCCACACGCTGATCGCCACGGCCCCGCCGATTGCCAGCACGCTTGTGGCCACTCCTGCGATCGCCAGCCCGCGCCCGCCGCGCGTGCCGTTTTTTCCCGTCTCAGCCAGCGCGAACAGGCCCAGGATCAAGCCCACCAGGCACGCCACTCCGAAGATCGGGCAAAAGAAACCCAGCACCAGCCCGCCCACGCCGCAGCACAAGGCGGCAATCGCCTTGCCGCTGGTGGGCTTGGGCGGCTGATACTCGGCAAACGGCGGCGGTGGTGGCGGCGGCGGTATCCCGGGCCGGAACTCCGGCGGGTCTTTCCAATACTGAGGTACATTGCCGAGCGGGTTCTGGGGCGGGCCTTCTTGCGGCGGTTGCGCATACGGCTGGGGGCCGCCTTGCGGCGGTCCTGCGTATGGCTGGGGGCCGCCTTGCGGCGGCCCCGGATCAGGCGGCGTCTGCATGCTAGTCGGTGCTGCGCAGTTTGGTGCTGCGGGTGCTGGTGTAATCCACGGTCATTTCGCGCTTGCCGTCGCGGGCCTTGATGACCGCCTTGTTCTTGTTTGACACCGTCAGGGTGTAGTCGGAAAGCATGCGGTCAAGGTGGTGGTCCTGCACAAGGTCGGTGATTTTCAGCGAGCCTTCGACGCGCGGGTGATCTTCGGTGTACAGCCCGCCGCTGCCCACGCTGACCACCGGCCCGCCGGGGCCGAGCGACTTGTTGTTTTCGATGTAGTAGAGGTAAAGCTGGTCTTCAATCACGCGCAGGTCGGCATCGACACTTGAGCTTGTCTGCACATACGGCGAGTCCTGCATCGGGTAGCTGCGCTCGTGCTTCTCAACGAACGCGAACAACACAATGAACAGCACCGCGATGCACAGGCACACCACAAACATCAGCGAGCTCACGATCATGCCCGCCATCGCCAGCCCGTAGCCCTGGTACTGCCCGCCCGGCTGCTTGCTTTCCTTCATGCCCTTCATGCCAAGGATCATGCCCACCGGCCCAGCCAGAATCGAAATCGGCCAGAAAAACACGCACACCAAACCAATCACAAGGCTGGCTATGGCTTTGCCGCTGGTCTGTTTTGCCTGCGGGTACGGTACACGATGCCCCGGCGGAGGCCCGTAGGGCTGCGGCGTCTGGGGGTAGCCCTGCGGCGCCCCGTAGTTGTTGCCGGGGTACTGCTGCGGGGTGGCGCCCGGCTGGGGCGGATAGCCCTGCGGCCGTGAGTTGTACGGTGACGAGTTGTTTACCGGTCGGTTGTCCATGTCAGCTCCGTGCAGGCAGTCTAGCAGCCGATGTCGGCTGATGCAGCCAATGTACCCCGCGAGGCGTGTAACGCACGTACACAATTTGCCGCAATTTGGAACGCTCGTTGTTGCAAACCGGGCCCGCCCGATTGCACCCCGGATTGTGGGGCCGGCTGTGCGCGGCTACCCTTGCGCCATGGACAGGACCGCCACAGCCACCGGCACCGCGTTTGTGTACACGATCGGGTGCCAGATGAACGAGCTTGACTCCGAGCTTGCGTTGGGCGCTTTGTCTGATTCGGGCATTACCGCGGTTTCGCGCCCCGCCGATGCCGACGTGTTGCTGGTCAACACGTGCAGCGTGCGCGAAAAGGCCGAAGAAAAGGCCTATTCGTGGCTGGGCCGCATGAAGGCGCTCAAGCGCAGCAACCCGGACCTGATTATCGGCGTGCTGGGCTGCATGGCCCAGAAAGAGGGCAAGCTGATTTTCCGGCGCGCGCCTTACGTTGACATCGTCGCCGGCACCGCCCACTTCACGCGCATTGACGACTATGTGCGCCAGGTGCGCGCGACCGGCAAGCGCGTGCTCGCCATCGGCCGCGACGAAGAAGTGCAGACCGAAAAGCGCCTGAAAGCCCGCGAAACGCCCCAAAGCAGCTACGTCGCCGTCATGCGCGGCTGTGACCACCACTGCACTTACTGCGTGGTGCCCAACACGCGCGGGGCCGAACAATCCCGCGAGCTTGAAGAGATTGTCGAAGAGTGCCGCATACTCGTCGGCGAAGGCACACAGGAGATCACGCTGCTGGGCCAGAACATCGACAGCTACGGCAAGCGCCTGCGCCCGCGGCGCCGCACACTGGCCGAGCTGCTTTACGCCGTCGCCGACGTGCCCGGCCTGAAGCGCCTGCGCTTCGTGACAAGCCACCCCAGCGACCTCAAGCCCGAGCTGTTTCAGGCCTTTCGCGACCTGCCCAACCTGATGCCGTACCTGCACTTCCCGGCGCAGTCGGGCAGCGACGAAGTACTGAAACGCATGCGCCGCGGCTACACCCACGCGCGCTACATGGAACTTGTGGCGGCAGCCCGCGAAGCCGTGCCCGAAATTGGGCTGGCGGGCGACACGATTGTGGGCTTTTGCGGCGAGACCGAAGAAGACTTTGAACGCACCCTTGAGCTGCACGAAAAGACGCGCTACCAGGCCAGCTACATCTTCATGTACAGCGAGCGCGACTACACGCCCGCCAAAGACCAGGGCCTCAAAGACGACGTGCCGCTGGAAGTGAAAAAGCGCCGCATCAACAAGCTGATGCAACTGCAGCGCGAATGGAGCCTGGCCGAAAACCAGCGCAAGATCGGCAAGGTCTATGAAGTCTTCGGTGAAGGCCCCAGCCGCAAAGACTCCCGCAAGCAGGAAGGCCGCAACCCGCAGCACCAGGTGGTGCTGGCCGAGTCAGGCCGCGACCTGAGCGGCCAGTTCTATAAGGTAGAAATCACGTCAGCCACCGACGCCGCCCTGTACGGCAAGCTGGTGTAGCTTGTGAAGCCCTTGGTATAGTGTTTGCCCCCGGCATGCCCCGGTTGAGCGCCCGTGAGCAAGAAGAAGAAACGCAAACACCGGCAGACCCAAACCGCCGCCGAGCCCGCACCGCAACCCGAGCCCAAGCCGGACCACACCCTGCGCGCGCCGAGGTGGCTGCCGCTGCTGTTTGTCGTGATCATCGCGGGCACCGTGTTCGGCGCCTACGCCGGCAGCCTGGGACACGGCTACACCAACTGGGACGACAACTGGCTGATCACGGAAAACCGGCACATTCGCGGGCTGGGCTGGCAGAACATCCAGACCATGTTCAACCCGCTGGCCCCGCGCGAAGAGCTGGGCAATGAGTACCTGCCCGTGCGCGACCTCAGCTATGCCGTCAACTACGCGCTGGATGGCTACAGCCCGCGCGGCTTCCACGCGACCAACACGGTGCTGCACTTCCTGAACGCGCTGCTGGTGATGCTGCTGTGCTGGCGTTTGACAGGCCGGCGCTGGATCGGCGGCGTGGCGGGCCTGCTGTTTGCAGTGCACCCGGTGCACGCCGAAAGCGTGGCCTGGCTGTCGTCGCGCAAAGACCTGCTGGCGACGCTGTTCATGCTTGGCTCACTGAACCTGTATCTCGCGGCGCGCATGGGCCGCAACCACGTCATGCCCAGCGAGAGCTTTGTCCGGCGCGTGCGCCACAGCAAGCGGCTGGCGTATTCGCTGGCGCTGCTGATGTTCGTGCTGGCGCTGCTGTCCAAGATGACGGCCGTGGTGCTGCCTGCCCTGCTGCTTTTGATTGAGCTGTTTCGCGGCCCGTCGTTGAAATCGGCCTCAGCCCCGCGCCGCGCGATCATGCTGGCGCCGTTCTGGGGCGTTGCCCTGCTGTTTACGGCGCTTGCTTCGCACATCGGCAGCGGACTGATGCGCGAGCCCTACGGCGACGGCCGCCTGCAATCGTGGCTTACTGCAACCAGCGCAATCGCCCGCGACTTCCAGGTGCTGCTCGGCGCCTACCCGCTGCACGCCGCCGTCGATCTGCCGGTGCAGACCGGGCTTTCGCTGCCCGTGATTGTCGGCGCGCTGTTGCTGGCTGGGCTGGTGGCCGTGGGCTTCATCGGCTGGCGCGCAAGCCGCAAGGGCGAGTGGGGCGCGGAAGCCTGCATGGCGTGCGGGGCCGCAGGATTCGGCGCGTTGTGGTTTCTGGTCGCCTTAAGCCCGGTCAGCAACTTTTTCGTGCAGATCGGCACCGTGTTCGCCGAACGCTACCTCTATATACCCAGCATCGGCGTGTGCCTTGCGCTGGCAACGCTGGCCGTGATGGCCGTTGACCGTCTGCGCGCCAACCTGAAGTTTCGTCCAGCCGTCCACGCTGCTGCGCTGCTGCTGCTGGCTGCGGTGGCTGGCCTGGCTGCGTGGCGCACCCACGAAGCCGCCAAGCCGTGGGCAGACAGCGAGGCGCTGTGGACGCATGCGCTGGCGCACGACCCGGGCAACCACGTGGCGTACTTCAACCTAGCGCGCGAGCTGGAAGACCGGGCGATGTCCGAGCCTGACGACGCCCGCCGCGCCGCGCTGCTGGATCAGGCCTACGCGCAGTACGGGCACGCGCTGGCCAACCCCGCGCGCACCTATCGCAACGACCCCGCGCGCGTGCTGGGCGCCATGGCGCTGAACCAGGTGCACCGCGGCAACCCGGCGAACGCGCTTGAGCTGCTTGAGCAGGCAAGGCAGCACATTGACCTGCCGTGGCGGCACCAGGCCGCGCGCAACGACATACTGGCGCTGCTTGCCAACCCGCGCGGGCTGGCGCTTTCGGCGCTGGGCCGCCACGAAGAAGCGCTGGCCGCCTTTGAAGAAGCGCTGCAGCACAGCGACCGATACCAGGGCGCGCGCATCAACCTGGCCAGCGAACTGGGCCGGCTGGCCCTGCGCGGCGATCCCATCGACGAAGCCGCGCTCAACAAGGCCTACAGCCACCTGGCCGACTACGAGCGCGCCCGCGGCCGCGATGAACTGAGCATTGAAGCGCGAGCGCGGCTGCGCCTGACCGAGTTTGACCGGCGGCTGGCGCTGTCGGGCAGGGGCGGCGACAAGACCGTGCCCAAGGACCTGCAACCCACGCTGGATGAAGCCAAGGCGCTGTACCGCGAACTGGCCGAGCTGCGCAAGCGCGGCCCCGGCACCTCAAGCCATAAGGCCGCCACGCTGGTGGAAGCCGCCGACGCGCTGGCCCGCGCCAGCGCCGGCGACCCACAGGCCGAGCACTACCTGCGTGAAGCGCTGGCGATCAAGCCCGATTACAAGGGCCTGCGCACACTGTTGGCGCAACTGCTGTTTGAACGCGACACGGCGCCCGCCAGGGTCGAGGCTAACCGCTTTCTGGGCGATGAACTTGCGCGCTGGCCCGACTACCGGCCCGCGCTGGTGCTGAAGGCGGCGGGCCTGCGCCAGACCTGCGTCAATGAAATCGTGAAGCTGCGCCAGGGCTGGCGCCCGGAGTACATCGCCGCCCACAAGATTGACACTGCTTCCAATCCCGGGTTTGAGCCGACCGTCGAGGCGCTGATTGTCTCGTTCTTCCGGCGCGACAACTTTCGCAAGGCGCTGATGGTGTGCGTGGCCCTGATGCGCGACGCCGTTAGCACCGACCCCGAAAACACCGAAGGCCACGCGCTGATTGAAGGCACCGGAACCGACATGGCCGTCGGCATGTGGATCACCCGCGACCCCGACATGCGCGCTAACGCCGAAGAACTGCTGCGCACCGGCTTCAACGCAAGGCCCGTCGATGGCGCGATCAGCCATGTGCTGACACGCTTTTACATTGAACTGGCGGAGCAGGTGATCGCACGCCCCGACAGCAAGGGCGATACCAGCCGCACCGAGCTGAACGACCTGCTGGAGAACATGCTGAAGCTTTCCGACCGCGCGCGGCGCGTGCTTTCGCGAAAGCTGTGGGACATCGGCATCAACGTTGAGCAGGGCAAGACCAAGCTGCGCGACGAGGCCGGCGCCGAGCTTGAGCTGTCCGAACTCAGCCGCCGCTACGCCGCCCGCGAGTTCATCAAGGCGGCCACGCTGATGAACCCCGAGCACGTGGAGGCGCTGGACTGGCTCAAGACCTTCTATGAAGAAGAGCAGCAGTATGAAGAAGCGCTGGAAGTGTTCGGCAAGCTGGTGACGGCGCTGGGCGAGCGGCCCGAGCTGATGCACGGCGTGAACCTCGCGCTTGCGCAACTGCAGCTCAATTACGGCCAGCAATTGCTCAACAGTTTCAAGAACACGCTGCGGCTTGGCATGGACGACAAGGCCCGCACCATGCGCGACAAGGCGGTCAACGCGTACCTGAGCGCCCTGGAGACGACGGGCAAGCTGATGGATAACCCCGAAGACGCGGAAAAACTGGCCATGCCGATCCGTATGCGCGGCGTGGCGTGCCAGCGCCTTGCCTACCTGCTGACCGCCGACGCCGAGAAGTACTACACCATCGCGATCGAGGCCTATGAGCGCCAGCCGCTGGACTTTATCGAAGAACTTGCCGAGGTGCGGCGCAAGCGCAGCTGGTTCTATCGCGACCCGTACAAGAAACTCGACGAGCTGCGCCAGATCCTGCGCCAGTCGCCCGAGGGCAAGGATAACAGCCACATCCTGGAAGACATCCTGAACCTTGAGCGGCGCATCGCGCGCCTTGAGGCTGAGGCGCTGCTGGCTAACAGCCAGCCGCAAAAGGCGCTGGAGCGGCTGGCGGAAGCCTTCAAGGCCCCGACGCCGGAGTTGTACGCGGCGCGCGGGCGGGTGTACCTGGCGCTGGCAAGGCTGTCCGACGAGCACGCCAACACCGCGCGCGCGGCGCGTGACCTGGTGCGCGCCACCACCGAGCCTGACGCGCTGCTGCAAGGCGCCGAGCTGTACTGGAGCCACGAGGCGCTGATGCACGAGCCTGACCAGGCCGTGCGCGCGCGCGTCGCCTACGCGCAGGCCGACGAAGTGCTGGCCGTGGCGCTGGCCGCCATGCCGGACGACGCCGAGGCGCGGGCCCGCTACCAGCGCATGCGCGACACCATCCGCCGCCGCATGGGCGAAATTGAGCAACTCGTGAAGGTGTACTACACAGCCGCCAAGGCCGCATGGGACATGGGCGAGCTGGACAACGCACTGGCCAACGCGTTGCGCGCCCATGAACTCAGCGGTGACAGCCCGCTGGTGCTGCAGCGGCTGGGGCGCATCCAGCGCGCGCTTGCGGAAAAGGGCGGGCCGCACGCGCAGGACTACGCCAACGACGCGCGCGGGAGTTTCGTGACCGCGCTGGGCATCGAGCACATCTTGACAAGTCAACGGCTGGAGCTGCAGCTTGACCTGGCGTCGCTGCTGGTGGACGTGATGGGCGACCGCAAGTCGGCGCGCAACTGGCTGGACATTGCCTACCGCACGCTGGAGTTTGCGGAGGGACCCAACACGGTGGAGCTGCGAAAGATCTACAAACCGCAGCTGGATGCGTTGCGGCAGCGGGCGCGTTAGACGCGCAACCGGCTGCGAAGCCCTTGGTTATCAGACCTTGGGGCGATGGTCACAAAACTTGCCAAACAGGCTTGACAAGCGGCGCCGCGCATGAAACAGGCGGAAGTGGCTTGACAAGCGGACGCGCAGGAGGCAGCGGCGCGGAACCGGCCTGTGTAGCGGGGTGCGCGTGGACGAACGGCGACCTGCTAAGTCAAGCAGTTTCCGCCGATGCGTTCGAGTTAAAGGCGCATTTCAAGCGGGTTTGCGGGCGCGATTTTTTCAACAATTTCTGCGGAGCCGCTTGACCGGGGGTGTGCTTGTTACTATGGTTCCGCACAACGCAAGCAATTGGGGGCTTGAAACTAGGCCCCTGCGGAACATCCGCCGCACCTGTTGAAAATTGAGGGTTCAGGGGTCGCAAAAGCCTGAGCCGGGATTCAAGAAACTTACCAACGGACTATATGTAGTAGTCCGGAAAGTCTCACGTGAATCACGTCACACGGGATGGTCTCGGTGGCGCACAGCCTGAAAACCCCTAGCGGGAACGGAGCACAGTATGAACAAAGCAGAACTCGTTGAACAGATTCTCAAGAACAAGAAGGCCGGCTTTGAGAGCAAGGCCGCTGCCGAGCGCGCTTTCGACGCGGTGGTTGACGCCATCCGTGACGGCGTCCAGAAGGACGGCAAGGTCCAGATCATCGGCTTCGGCACGTTCGCCGTGAAGTCGCGCCAGGCCCGCAACGGCCGCAACCCGCAGACCGGCCAGGCCATGAAGATCAAGGCCTACAAGACCGTCGGCTTCAAGGTCGGCAAGGAATTCAAGGACAGCGTCAACAAGGGCAAGAAGTAACTCTTGCGCCAGCGTCTCGGGCCGCGCGGCAGCGCGGCCCGTTTCGTTTGCAGCGCGCGGCAGCGCGGCCCGTTTCGTTTGCAGCGCAAATCCCGCCCGATCTCAGCTACACTGCCACCATGTACGTCGTCGATGGCGACAACCTGCTGTACGCGACCTGGAAACACCCGGGCCTGCTGCCCGCCGATCGCGACCGCGCCCGCGCCCGCCTGATCGAGTTGCTTTCGGCACTGGCGCAGCGCGAATCCACTTCCGTCCGCCTGTTCTTTGACGGCACCGGCGGCGAATTGCGCCACGGCGACCTCGCGCCGCCCAAAGTCCGCGTGCACTTCGCAGGCCCCGCCAAAGAAAGCGCCGACCGCGCCGTCCGCGAGTTCGTTGAGAACCACGCCACCCCCGGCAAGCTGCTGGTCGTCAGCGCCGACCGCGAGGTCACCAACGCCTGCAAACTTGCAGGCGCAAAGATCGTCGCCAGCGCCGAACTGGCACAGCGCCTGGCAAACCTCGCGCCGCCGCAGGCCTCACGCGCCAGGCCCGACAAACCGACGGCTGGAAACCTGAAGTCAAAGGTAGAGCGCGAAATGCTCGAAGATATCTACGGCGACGATGAACTGCGCAGCCACATCGAGGACGGCCTGTGAAACGCGCCTTGCCCGTGCTGGCCGTCCTGCTCGCCGCCTGCACCGCACAGCAGTCGCGGCACGTGGTGGCCGTTGAACGCCTTGAGGCCGCGCCCGCCCCGCAAGGCCGCGTGCTGGACGACTTCGACGACACCGATACTGTAGCCCGCTGGAAGCTCTACGGCGTTGAAGGCGGCCAGCGACCGCTGCGCCATGCGCATGAGGATGGCGCACTCAGGCTCAGCAGCGACTCCAGCGCGGGCGTGCTGTGGCGCCAGGTCGGGTTTGACCCGGGCGCAGAACCATTGCTGTCGTGGCGCTGGAAGGTCAGCCGCACATTCGGCACTTCCAGCCCGCTGTCGCCCGAGCTGGACAACTTTCCCGCCCGCCTGCTGGTGGGCTTTGACCACGGCTGGAAGGGCGCCAACCCGGCGGCGCTGTCCTGGAAGCGCAAAGTGGAGGAGTACACGGGCGTGACGCCGCCCGCGCGCGCCATCTGCTACACGTTCGGCGGTGAGCTTCTGTCAACCGAAGCCGTGGATGCGACCTTCGGCGAAGGGCGCATTGTCGTGATCAACTTGCGCTCGCCGGCTGCGCAGGCCGGCCAATGGCACCACGAAGTGCGCGACGTGGCCTCAGACTACCGCGCCGTGTTCCGTGAAGATCCGCCGCCGGTCACCGCGCTGGCGCTGGGCTGTGACAGCCACCGCGTGCAACTTGCCGCCCAGGCTTGGTTCGATGACATCGTGGTGTACACCCCTGCCGCGTACCCGTACTTCCGCAGCGCATTGGCGCCCCCGCCCGCGCGGGAGCACCCCCTGCTGACGTGGCTGATTGTCTGCCTTGCCCTGTTGGCGGCGGCGGGCAGTGGCGGTTGGCTGATTCATTCATTGCGGCAAAGAAAGCAGGAAGCCGGGGGCAAGGGGAACTACAATCCGGGCGGGCAGGAAAAATCCGATTTCTGTTGAGGAAACGCCGCGGGTTCGGCGTCTTTGAATAGTGCCGCTGGTGTCCAATACCGAGACAGACACAGCTCTGGTCGTTCGCTACTGTGGCGGCGACCATGCCGCATTTGCCGAGCTGTATCAACGCCACCGGCACGGGTTGTTCGGGTATGCGCTGTCGCTGTGCGCCGACGAGGCCGAAGCCGCCGACGCCACGCAGGAGATCTGGTTGCGGGCCATCGAAGACGCCCGGCGCCTGCGCAGCGTGCACAACGTGCGGGCCTACCTGTTTGCGGGCCTGCGCAACGCGGTGATTGACCGCTTTCGCAGGGCCCAGCGCGAACGCAAGGCGCTGGCGCAGGGCAAGCCTGCCACCATGCTGGTGAAGCCCCGCGACACCATGACGTCGGCCGAAGAAGCTGACCGGCTGGACCAGGCGCTGCGGCGCCTGCCCGAAGAGCAGCGCGAGGTGGTGCTGCTGAAGATTTACGGCGAGTTGACGTTCGCCGAGATAGCGGAAGTGCTGGGCGAAAACCCGCGTACCGTTGAGTCGCGGCATCGCCTGGCCCTTGAAAAACTGCGCGAGTGGTTGACGCCATAATGAACGAGAACTTTGACAAACGTTTCCGTGGGCCCACGCCGCCGCCGGCGGTGGACCGGGCTGTGCTGGCTGCGGCACAGTCCAAAGCTGCCGATCTGGCGGGCAGCGGTCTTTCTAAGAACACGGAAATGTCATACAGTGGTAAATCCGGCCCTCAGCAAGCCGGCAGGGAGACAGCGATGTCCGATACGATCGTCTTTCCATGTCCCGCGTGCGGCACCAAGTACAGCGTGGGGCCTTCCCACGCGGGCAAGAAGACCACCTGCAAAAAGTGCGGGGCGCCGGTAACGGTTCCGTCCCCGCAGGTCGCCAACCCGACGATCGTGGGCGGCACGCGCACCATCCGCCGCGCTGACATCGACCCGGGCGCCAGCGCGCGTGAAGAATCCACGGCCGCAGCGCCCGCGCCCTCGGTTGACATGTCCGGCGGCGCCTCTGTGCTGCGCAAAGAAGAAACGGTCATCGCCGCGCCGCCCGTCGGCGGCCCCGGCACAAGCGCCCGCGGCCGCGGCCCGACCGCAGGCCCCCACCGCCCAGCCGCGACCGGCCATGTACCCGGCCGCCCGCCCATGCCCGGTGCACCCGGTATGCCGGCAAAGAAGAAGAACAACATCCCGCTGTTCGCCGGCATCGGCGGCGGCGTGTTGGCGGTCATTCTCGTCGTTGTGATCATCGTTGCCAGCTCCGGCGGCGGCGGTGGCGGCGGAACCGGCGGCGGGACCGGCGGTACTGCCAAGTCCGGAACAAATACGCCGGCGGAAGACCCGGACAAGAGCCTGCTGGTCCACCACCAGAAGAGCTTGAACAACGTGATGTCCCTGCAAATCGAGCAGGTACGGGCGTTCTATGACGAAGCCAAGGCCCGCAACGCCAAGCCCGAATGGAAGAAGCAGCAGGACGACTGGGCCAAAGAACTCATGACCAAGGCCGACAGCGCGGAGGCCGTGGCAATGGCCCAGATTGCGCTGCTGCTCGACAACGACGGCTATGCGCAGGCCAAGAACCTGCTCAACACCGCCGCCAACGCCATGCAGCGCGCCGGCAAAGCCACCCGCAAGGAAAAGCGCGGCGACCGCACCGTCATCGTCGCCGACAAGTCCTTTGAAGAAATCGCACGCCGCATCGGCTGGGGCGACTACACGCGTCCCGGCGAAATCGACGACTACCTGCGCCTCGAGATCGAGGGCGCCCGCGAGTACAGCCAGTACTACCTGTCGCTTGACCAGGTGTACACCGACACGCGGCTGTTCCCGCCTGACATCCTGGCCGAGCTGCGCAAGCGCGAAAAAGTCGCGCTGGAGAACGGCAAAGCCTTCATGGCGCTGCACGACAAAGACAAGTTCGCGATCAACGCCCGTGAGCAGTGGCTGCGCTTCAAGCTGGCCAATGACTCAAAGGCGCGCTGGAACCGCGTGAAGCGCCAGCGCTCGTTCTCGCCGGCGGCCATGCGGCGCGAAAGCGAAAACTTTGACCAGATCTGGACCTACACCTACTGGAAGCCCTTCATTGTGTACGTCGAAAAGCCGCCCGGGCGCGAAGGCCTGAGCGAGGAGTTCAGGGAAGCGCTGGACAGCAAGTCGGCGCTGCTGGCCGGCCTGTACGAGTGGTTTGAGACCAACTTCATCAAACCCTTCCACCTCAAGCGCGTGAAGCCCATCGGCTACGAAGAAACGGCCGAGCGCGAAGGCTGGCCGCTGTCGGTGGTCGTGCTCAAGGACTCGCACACCTTTGAACAGTACTGCGAAGACGAAATGGGCCAGCCCATGCCGGGCGCCCGCGCGTTCTATTCGCCGGTGAACGAAATCGTCATCACCTATGACGACCGCAACACCGACCCCGACCGCCTGTGGTTCAACGAGTCGGTGCTGATCCACGAATGCTTCCACCTGCTCTCGGACTACTACGCCGTCAACCCCATCGACTACACGCGCCTCGACATCAAGAACGGCGAGCGCCCGACCCGCCCCCGCTACTCCAACATCCTGGTGCAGGAAGGCATCACCGACGCCGTCTCCGGGTTTATCCGTGAAGGCCAGGGCAAAGACGCCAAATACAAGTTCCTTGAACTCAACCACCTGCGCCTGCGCCACTGGCAAAGCCAGTACAAGGGCATCGGCAACCGCAACATCTACCGCATACAGGACCTGCTGGGCGCAACCAGCTACCCCGAGGCGATGTACACCGGCCTTGACCGCCTGCAGGAACTCAAGATCCCGGTGCGCGACCCCAACAGCACCGCACAGCAGTTGCTGGGCCTGTACTACGCCACCGCCTGCCAGATGAACTTCTTCTTCCACCACTACAAAGAAGGCGGCAAGCCTGTCTATCGCGACAAGTGGTGGGACTACCTGGGCAAGGACTACAAGGGCGAAATCGTGCTCACGCGCTATGACAAGAGCGTCGGCACCGACGTCTTCAAGAAGATCTTCGGCATCAAGTCCGACGCGGACTGGGAGACCATCAACAAGAAATTCGAAGAGTTTACCAAGGACCTCAAGCCGCAGGACGTCGGCAAGGGCTTTGAAGAAGGCTTCATCATGCCCGGCGGCATCATCCAGCCCGACCGCACGCCGCCCCGCGCCCAGCCGGGCAACGGCACCGAGCAACAAGGCATGCGCCGCGACGACGAAGTACTTGAAAAAGAATCAGTCGGCGCGAAGTAAGCAAGTACGCGACCAGAGGGCGGGCTGCGGCCCGCCCTTTCTCTATTTGCCAAGGCGCCACGCCGAAAGGCTCAGGTTCCCCATCTGCCAGCTCTGGTGGACCAGCGCGGCTGGCTCGTCGCCGCCCGCGCCCGCGGCCACGTGCAGCGGAATCAGGTGCTCTTCGCGCGCGTGCGCCCTGCGCGCTTCGGGGGCAGACTCCCACTCGGCAAGGCGCGACTGCCGCGGCACGCCCGACAACGCCATCGTCTCGCGCAGCCAGTCTTCGAACGCTGCCGCCCACGGGGCCGATGCGGCGTCTTGTGCCGGCTGGCCCATGGCGGCCCAGTCCAGCATGCGCAGGTTGTGCACAGCGCTGCCGCTGGCGATGATCAGGTGGTCTTTGCGCAAGGGCGCCAGCGCGCGGCCCAGCGCGATGTGCTGCGCGGCGTCCAGCCCGCGTCTAAGACTGACCTGCACGACCGGAATGTCGGCAGCGGGGTAAGCCAGCATCAGCGGCACCCACGCGCCATGGTCCAGCCCGCGCGCGGGATCAACGCGTGACGGCAAGCCGGCGCCGGCAATCAAGCCGGCGATGCGCGCCGCAAGCGCAGGATCGCCCGGCGGCTCATAGCGGATGTCGTAAAGTTCCGCCGGGAAGCCCGAAAAATCGTGGATGGTCGAAAGCCGCTCAGCGCCCGTGACGGCAAAGACATCGTCTTCCCAGTGCGCGGAGATCACGATAATCGCCCGCGGCAATGGCAGCTCGCGGCCCAGCGCCGAAAGAAAGGCATGGGTCGGGTCGCCGACGTCAACGGCCAGGGTAGGCGCACCATGCGAAACAAAAACAACAGGCAGCATGCAACCCTCCAGCCACCTAACGCCAAAGGCACGCAATTCAGTCCGTAGGCACCAGTGCGGGCGTCACGCCTGCCCCCGCCGCCATGGGCCAGAGGCCCACGGCAAGTGCAGGCCGGAGGCCCGCGCTCCCGCTCAGCCGCGGATGCCGACTTCGACGTTGGCGAATCTGGTGGGGCTGCCGCCGTGGGACATTTCGGCGGTTTGGCCGGGTTGGCCTTTGCCGCAGTTGATCACGCCCCACAGGTCCCAGTGGTCCTGGTTCGCGATCGCGTTGCATGAGCCCCAGAACTCGGGCGTGTTGCCCTGGTAGTTCGGGTTGCGCACGATGCCGGTGATCTTGCCGTTCTTGATCACGCGCCCGATCTCGGCCCCGAACTGGAAGTTCAGCCGCATCTGGTCGATGCTCCAGCTCTTGTTCACTTCCATGATGATGCCGTCTTTCGTGTCGGCGATCATGTCGTCCAGCGTCCAGTTGCCGGGCATCAGGCTCAGGTTCGGGATGCGCGTGATCGGGATGTTGTTGAAACCCTCCGCCCGGTTGCAGCCGTTTGACGCCGCCTGATCGACCAGCGGCGCGGTTTCGCGGGTCGTGAACCAGTTGCGGTGCACGCCGTTCTGGACCACGTGAAACCGTTGCGCGCGCACGCCGTCGTCGTCGTAGCCGAACGTGCTGAGCCCGCCCGGCACCGTGCAGTCGGCGACCAAGTTCACGATTTCGCTGCCGTACTTGAAGCCGCCCTTGTGCAGCTCAGGCAGCATGAAGCTGCGGCCAGCGTAATTCGCCTCAAACCCGAACACGCGGTCAAGTTCGTTGGCGTGGCCGACGCTTTCATGGATTTGCAGCGCCAGTTGCGGGCCGTCGAGTATCAGGTCCATGCGGCCTGACGGGCACTCGGGCGCGGTCAGCAGCGCCACCGCTTCGTCGCGAATGCGCTCGGCGTTGCCCAGCAGGTCATAGGCGTGGACGATTTCGTAGCCCATGCACTTGTGGTTGCCGCCCCAACTTTGCGGATATGAGCGTATCTGCACTTCGCCGTTGCCCACGGCCGTGGCGTTGTAGCCCGCGCCGCTGCGGATCAGGTCCTGTACAATCCAGCTTCCGTCGGTGTCCATGTACCACTGCTTTTCGCGCGCGAACTGCATGCTGCTGTTGGCAACCTTGATTTCGGGCCGCTTGCGCAGGATGGCGTCAATTTCGCTCAGCAGGCCCAGCTTCTGCTCCAGCGGCACCTTGAAGGGGTCAATCGTGAACGGCGTGCACCAGATGTCTTCCACGGCCGGCTTGGGTGCAAGCCGTACATCCTGTTTTTTGACCTGCGCGCTGGCTTTGGCGATGGCGACCGCGCGCTGGGCGGTTTCCTTCAAACTTGCGGTGCTGACCTGGTTGGTGCTGGCAAAGCCCCACGCGCCCTGCACGATCACACGAATGCCGGCGCCAAAAGTCTGGCTGCTGGTCAGGTTGCACGGGCAGCCGTTGCGCAGGGCCACGCCTTCGCGGCGATACTCGATAATCCGCACGTCGGCATAGCTGGCGCCAAGGCCCTTGGCTGCGTCGATGGCGTTCAGGCATTCACTTTTCATGTTCGGTCTCCGCGCCGATTGTCGGCAACCGGCGGCCACAAGCAAGCCCAAGCCGCAAAAGTTGCACAAGTGGCTGGCCCGGCTAGTGTACGTGCATGGGCGCGCACACCGAAGCCATTGAGCACTGGGTCAGCGAGTACCTTACCAGCACCGCCGGCGAAGCTGAGTCGCGGGCGTTTGGCGAGCGCGCGGGCGCGGTGCTGGTTGCGTTCATGCAGGGCACGGGCGCACATCCGGCCGAGCTTGATGAGCCCGCAATCCGCGACGGCGTGGCGATCGGCCTTGGGCCGCTGCAACTTGAGCAGACCGAGCGCGAAGGCACGCCCAGCCTGCTGGAAAGCTTCCTGGCGTACTGCGAGACAGCCGGGCGCCTGTCCGGTGGCGAGGCATTGGGCGCGTACGCGCGCGTGACCGCCACGGCGCACCTGCTGAAAAAGCAGCAACGCAAGGCCACCATCAAGGTCGGCCCCAACGACCCCTGCCCCTGCGGAAGCGGCAAGAAGTACAAGAAATGCTGCATGAACGCATGAACGCCGAGGCCGCATACCTGTTCGGGCATTCGTTGTTGCAGCAGGCGGCCTACGACCTGCTGCTGCCCACCGAGCGCAGCACGCTGCACCACCACGCCTTCCAATTGCTGGACCAGCCGGGCGCTGAGCCTGACTCGCTGGTGGCCCACGCGATGGCGCTGGCGGCTGACCCGGCCCGCGACTTTGACGCCGCGGCATCCCGGGTGCTGGGCAAGGCCGCGGTTGCCGCCGCCCGGCGCTACGACCAGCGCCGAGTCCTTGAGCTCGGGGTCATGCTGCGGCGCCTGGCGCGCCCCGACCCCAAGGCCGAGTTCGAGTTGCGCCAACGCTACGCCTACGCGCTGAAGACACTGGGCGACACCGACGCGTGCCGGCGCGAACTGGCGCAGGCCGCGAACCTTGCCGAGCAGCTTGACAGCAACCTGATGCGCATACGGGTCGGTCGCATGCTGGCCGAGCTCGCCGCCGACGCCGGCCAGGCCGAGAAGGCCGAAGCCGACCTGCTGCGCCTGCTGCCGCTGGCGGACACGCTGGCAGAGCCTCAGCAGAAAATCAGCCTGCTGGGCAACATCGCGATCATGCGCGACCTGCAGGATCGGCGGGACAGCGCGGAGGCTGCATACAACGAAGCCCTGCAACTCGCCCGCGAAGCGGGTCTGCGCGCCGAGCAGATGGTGCTGATCGGCAACCTGGGCCGCCTGTACTTTGATTCAGGCCGCGCCGACGCGGCGCGGCGCATGTACGAGACCGCGCTGGCCATGAGCATTGAGCTTGACGACGCGCGCTACCGCTCGTTCTGGGAGGGCTGGATCGCCGCCGACGACAGGCGCCGCGGCCGGCTTGCGCAGGCGCGCGAGCGCATGCAGCAGGCGATCCGGCTGGCGCGCCAGGTCGGCGATTACATGGTAGAGCTGAACTGGCGGGTGGACCTCGCGATGATGGACGCCGAAGAAGGCCGCCATGCCGATGCCGCCCGCCAGCTGGAAGGCGCGGTAGCCGGGGCGCTGTCGGCCGGGGCGCTCAGCCATGCACAGAAGTGGCGGGGCCAACTGGATGAAATCCTTGCTAGGCAACGCAAGCCCGGCGGTTAAAAGATCACGCAAGGAGAAGACGATGAACACGCTGCTGCGCGCTTTGCCGATCCTGCTGTTTGCCGTGCTGCCGCTGGTCAGCTCATGCCAGACCGACCCGCTGACCGGCAAGACCACCCTGAACCTGTACGACTACGAAAGCGAAAAGCGCCTCGGCGACGAAAACGTCCAGCCGATTCTGGCTGAGCTTGGCGGGCTGTACCCCGACCGCGCGACGCAGGAGTACGTCAACCGGGTAGGGCAGAAGGTGGTTGAAGCCGGCCGCACCCGGTTGAAGGGCGAGGCACAGTTCCCTGACTGGGAGTTCAACTTCTATGTGGTGAACACCAGCATGATCAACGCGTTCGCGCTGCCGGGCGGGCACGTGTTTGTCACGCGCGGCATCATGCAGCGGCTGAAAGACGAGTCCGAGCTTGCGGGCCTGCTGGGCCACGAGGTGACGCACGTGTTCGGCCGTCACGGCACTGAGCGCATGAGCGAGGCCACACTGGCGATTCTCGGCCTGATGCTGATCGCCAGCAGCAGCGAAGACATGGAGGGCGTTGCGCTGGTCGGCCTGGTCGCGTACCAGCTGCTGAGCCTGAGCTACAGCCGCGATAACGAAAAAGAGTCCGACACCTTCGGGATGCGCTTTGCCGCCCGCGCGGGCTACCACCCCGAGGGCATCATCAACGTCATGCGCATGCTTGAAGAAGTCACCCACGAGCACGGCGGCGGGCCCCCCGAGTTCCTTTCAAGCCATCCCAACCCCGGCAATCGCGTCGATTACCTGAGCCGCCAGCTCAACAACGAGTACAAGGGCGGAGGCGAAAAGTTCCGGGGTGAAACGGAGTACAACAGCGCGCTGGTGGACATGCGCGCGGCGCAACCGGCCTATGACCTTGCCGACCGCGGCGACGCGCTGGCCGGCGAGGCACTGCAAAGTGAAGACGCCAATGTGCGCAAGCAGAAACTTGAGCAGGCGCTGGACCTTTACAAGCAGGCGGTGAACAAACGCAGCGACCACGCTGTGCTGCACGTGAATGTCGCGCAGGCGCTGTACTTCCTGGGCCGCTACGACGAAGCCGAACAAAGCAGCCGCAAGGCGCTGGCCCTTGATGGCGAAGGCTTCTGGCCCAGCTTCATGGGCGGCGCCGTGGCGCTCAAGCGTAAGGACTGGGCGGTAGCCGCCAGCCGCCTTGAACACTCGCTGCGGCTTGTGCCCGGATCGCCCAGCGGCCAGTACTTCCTGGCGCAGGCCTATGACGGCGGCGGGCGCAAAGCCGACGCAGCCAACTGGTACCGCAAGACGTACAGCACCTATGAGGGCCAGGGCGAGATCGCCGAGGCGTGCCGCGCCAGGCTGATCGAAATGGGCGAGCCCGACCCCGCCCAGAAGTAGGCTGGCTGGTTTAGGGACAGGCACCTTCGGATCCAGGGACAGGCACCTTCGGTACCTGTCCCTGG
>JAHBYA010000002.1 GCA_019636195.1 Planctomycetota bacterium
CGCGCGTCGCCCGCACAACAAGAAAGGCTGCCCGCCCGAACCAAGGCAAGCAGCCTGAGAGTGGTACCCCTAACGGGATTCGAACCCGTGTCTAGGCCTTGAGAGGGCCTCGTCCTGGGCCAGCTAGACGATAGGGGCCAAGGGCAAAAACGGCTGGTTTTCGCCAACTTTTGAGCGTCACAGTGTAGGGACGAAGCCCTCGGTTGCAAGCCTCCCGCCGAACCGGCGTTTGGAATGCACGCTAACCAGTGTTCGTTACAGTGTTTGCATAAATCGGCGCCCTGAGAGTCTTGTCAAGCCCGATTTGACGATGTGCATTCCATGTGGTACGGTTGCCCCCATAATCGACAAGGGGTCTGGACCCGACTTCGCCCTCGCCGGCGCACAAATGGGACCGACCAGCCTTCGAAGACGGGGTTTGACCCCAAATTTGGACCTGATTCGACTCGTGCCGCCATCCCCGGCTTGCGCCGGGGCAGAATGTTCGGAGACCGCCCCATTGGGACGCATCGCCCGCGACAGCATTGAAGAAGTCCGCCGCTCCAACGACATCGTTGAGGTGATCGCCGGCTATCTGCCGCTGCAAAAGCGCGGCGGCGCCTTCTGGGCCTGCTGCCCCTTTCACGATGAAAAGACGCCTTCGTTCAACGCCCACCCCGTGCGCCAGACCTACAAGTGCTTCGGCTGTGGCGAGTTCGGCAGCGTCATCGACTTCGTGATGAAGCACGAAAAGCTCGACTTCATCGAAACCATCGAAAAGCTCGCGGCCCGCGCCAACATCACCCTGCGCTACGAATCCGGCGGCCCGACACAGGCCGAGCGCAGCCTGCGCGCCCGCGCGCTGGACATGATGCTGTGGGCCCAGCGCGGCTTTGTCGCCAACCTTGAACGCCACCAGCCCGCCCGCCAGTACCTTGAATCTCGCGGCCTGGGCGGCGAAGTCGCCGCGCGCTGGGGCATCGGCTACGCGCCCGACGAGTTCACGCGCCAGTCCGACGCGGCCCTGAAGCGCTTTGACGTGCAGACCATCGAGGCCACGGGCCTGTGCAAACGCGGCGACCGCGGCTGGTACGACTTTTTTCGCGGCCGGGTGACGTTCCCGATTCGTGACGCGCAGGCGCGCATTGTCGGCTTTGGCGCGCGGCTGCTGGACCCTGAGGCCAAGGCGCAGAAGTACCTGAACAGCGCTGAAGGCCTGCTGTTTCACAAGTCCAAGCTGCTGTACGGGATCGACCTGCTGGCGCAGTCGCAAATGCTGAAAAAGACCGGGCGCGTGCTGATCATGGAAGGCTACACCGACGTGATCGCCGCCCACGAAGCGGGCTTTGACAACGCCGTCGCGCCGCTGGGCACCGCGCTTACCCTTGAGCAACTGGGCCTGCTGCGCCGCTACGGCGCGGGGGTAACGCTGGTGCTGGACGGCGACGACGCCGGATTGGCCGCCGCCGAGCGCGGCGTGAACGTGTGCCTCGAAGCGGGCGTTGACGCCAGGGTCGCAGTCGTGCGCGGCGCCAAGGACCCCTTTGACCTGATCCGCAACGGCGGTCCAGCCGCGTTGCAGGCGGTACTTGACGCCAGCCGCGACGCCTTTGAGTTCAAACTTGACGGCGTACGCGCGCGCCACGACTTCACGCGCCCCGTAGAGGCCGAGGCGGCGCTGAAAGAACTGGCGGAGACAGTCGGCCGCGCCGAAAGCGACAGCCTGCGCGAGCTGTACGGGCGCAAGGCGGCCAACGCGTTGGGCCTTCGCGAGGGCGCGGTGCTGCAGGCCATTGGCGAGGCGCGCCAGCGCTATACGCGGCAATCCCAGAAGGCCGAGAAGTCGGACAAGCCGCCGCAGGCGGCCCCAACCGACGCGCGCCAGGCCTATGAACGCGAAGTCCTGCGCCAGTTGTTTGAGTGCCCGCGGGCCCTTTCCATGGCCGCTGAAATCGTGTATCCGGGCGCCTTTTCCACGGCGGGCTTACAGGCGCTGTACCGTGAAATGCTGAACGCCTGGGACGAACACCGCGAGCTGGTGCCGGGGGCCCTGCTGGCCGAGCTTTCAGCCGAAGGCCGAGCCGAGCTGGAAAGAGTGCTTGAGCAGTTGGCGCTGCCCGAAAATCAAAGCAGCAACCCCGAACGCGAGGCGGCGCTGCTGAAAGAGCTGAAAAACCTGGCGGAGCACGCCCAAACACAGGCAAAGGGCGCACACTCGCTGGAAGAATTGCGTCAAAAGAGGGGCAAAAAGGCCCGAAAACAGGCCTGACAGGAATTGCGCGGCAGGGTATGGAAACCCTGCACGTTAAGTAGAGGACAGTGGGCAAGGGCCGACCAGCCCTAGAGGACAAAGAATGGGATCAGGCAAGAACAACGGCGAAAGCACGATCAAGCTGCCCAGCCAAGCGACCGCCAAGAAACCCGCCAAGGGAAAACCCGTCGCGCCAACCAAGCGCCGCGACACAGCCACGCTGACCCGCGTGCTGCCCAACCTTCCCAGCAAGGAAGAAGTTGAGCGCAAGATGATCAAGCCGGTGGCGGGCTTCCAGAAGACGGCGGCCGGCACCACCACCATGGTGCCCACCGAAACCGCGAACCTGCTGCCCACCACGCACGTGCTGTCCCAGACCGAAGTGGACGACCAGATTCGCAAGTTGATCAAGATGGGCCGCGACCGCGGCTACATCACCTACGACGAAATGAACGAGGCGCTGCCCGGCGACGTGGTAAGCCCCGAGCGGCTGGACCAGATCCTGATGCGCCTGGACGAGCTCAAGATCCAGGTTGTGGAAGACAGCCCGGAGTATCGCGTCAAGGACAAGAAAGACCGCCGCCACAGCGAGCCCAAGCCGCCCGTCGATGAAGACGGCCGCATCGACGACCCGGTGCGCACCTACCTGCAGCAGATGGGCGAAATCCCGTTGCTCACCCGCGACGAAGAAATCGCGCTGGCCAAGAAGATCGAGGTCACCCGCAAACGCTTCCAGAAGATGGTGCTGGCAAGCCACATCGCGCAGGTTGAGGCCATCCGCATCCTCGGCGAAGTCGAACGCGGCGAGCTCGCGTTTGACCGCACCATGAAGTTCAACAGCGAATTCGAGATGGCCAAGTCAGAGATGTCGGCGCGCCTGAACGACAACCTGACCACGCTCAAGCACCTTGTGCACCACAACCAGGAAGACTGGCTGTTCTGGTGCGGCAAGTCCGCGCGCAAGGACCGCGACAAGGCGTTCCAGCGCGTGCGCTCGCGCCAGAAGAAGGCCGTGATCCTGCTGGAAGAACTCAATATCCAGACCAAGAAGATCAAGCCGATGATGGACGAGATTGAGCGCGTGAGCCGCAAAGCCAACTGGCTGCACCGCGAGATCGACCGCCTTGGCGAAGTGCCCGAGGCGCGCAAACGCGTCGAGCAGTTGAAAGAGGAACTTGAAACGCTGCTGCGCCGCGCCATGGAAACGCGCGAGGAACTGCACGAGCGCTGCGAAGAAATGAAGTCGCGCTACCAGGCCTACGAAGAGGCTAAGCGCCGCCTGTTCAGCGGCAACCTGCGACTGGTGGTCAGTATTGCCAAAAAGTACCGCAACCGCGGCCTGAGCTTCCTGGACGTGATCCAGGAAGGCAACACCGGCCTGATGAAGGCCGTCGAGAAGTACGAGTACCGCCGCGGCTACAAGTTCAGTACCTATGCCACCTGGTGGATCCGGCAGGCGATCACGCGCAGCATCGCTGACCAGGCCCGCACCATCCGTATCCCGGTGCACATGATTGAAACCATGAGCAAGCTGCGCAACGTGGCCAAGCGCCTGATGCAGGAAACCGGCCGCGAGCCCAGCGTGCGCGAGCTCGCCACCGCCGCCGAGATCAGCTACGAAGAAGCCAAGCGCGTACTCAAGATCAGCAAGCACCCGATCAGCCTTGACCGGCCGATCGGCGACAGCGACGACAGCTTCTTCGGCGACTTCATCAAGGACGAAAACGCCGACAACCCGGTTGGTGTCGCAAGCCAGGAAATGCTCAAGGACAAGATTGACCGCGTGCTCAACACGCTGACCTACCGCGAGCGCGAAATCATCCGCCTGCGCTACGGCATCGGCGACGGCCACACCTACACCCTTGAAGAAGTCGGCAAGATCTTCAAGGTCACCCGCGAGCGCGTGCGCCAGATCGAGGCCAAGGCCATCCGCAAGCTCCAGCACCCGGTGCGCAGCCGCAAGCTTGAAGGCTTCCTGGACGGTGTCAGCGCAACCGCCCTTCTCAGCGCCCTGGAGGCCGCCGGCGGGCTGGCCGGCCTGGGCGGCGGCGAAGGCGGCGACGACGACATTGACTAGTCGGGTCAAAAAAACCGAAGGCGGGCGCCAATGGCGCCCGCCTGCTTGCTAAAAGAGTGGCATGTCAACCTTTGCCGAAGTGCTTGACCTTTTGTGGCAGCTCCAGGCGCTGGATGTCGCCAGCATAGCCGCGCGCGAAAAGATCGCGCGCGAAGAGACGCGCGCCAACCACTCCGAACGCGCCGTGGAGGCGCTGATGGTCAAGCGCGCCGAGGCCGACGCCGGGTACAAGCGCCTTGAGGTCAAGCACCGCGAGCTGGAGGCCGAGCTCAAGCGGCTGGACGGGCGCATCCGGCAGATTGAGTCGGTGCCGGGCTCGGAGGAGGCGGTCGCCAAACACCGCGAGAGCATCGACAAGCTTGAAATGGACGGCATTGCGCTGCTCGGCGAGATCGACGCCAGCAAGGCCGGGGTCGCGCAGCTCGCCAGTGACATCGAGGCGCAACGGCGCATCGCCGACATGGAGCGCGCGGGCGCCAAGGCCACGCGCGCCGAGCAGCAGGCGATCATCGACGCCAACCGGCTGGCCCGTGACCAGCTTTCGGCGCGAGTGCCGGAAGACGCTCTCAAGGTCTATGAGTCGGCGGCGCAGCGCCACCCGGGCAGCGCGCTGGCGCGCGTCAGCACCGACTTCTGCGCCGTTTGCAGTGGCGAGCTGAACATGCACTTGATCATGCGCGCCAAGGCCCGCACCGAGTTCGTGCGCTGCCCGCATTGTGCGCGCATTCTTGACCCCGCTGCCGCCTGACTACTTCTTGCCGCGTTTGCGCCTCGCGGCAACCGGCTCGTGCACCTCGGCGGTCTCGACCTCGGCCTCATGGAAGCGCGGCAGCAGGTCCTTCACGAACAGCAGCAGTTCGTCGGGCGCGTCGTCGCTGGCGCGCACGCTGCCGGTGCGCGTGACGGTCAGCGCGCAGGCGCCATCGGGCAGCTTCAGCGACAACGTGAACGCCTCAAGCTGGTCGGCAAAGCGCTCTGCCAGCTTCTCGCCATCGCTGGGCTCAAGAACCTTGAACGTCGCGCTGGCCAGCATGTGCTCGCGCGCGAGGTAGTCCTTGATGCGCAGCGACTTGATCGTGTTCTTCTTGTAGGCGCCCTGCACCTCGGCCAGCAGGTCTGCGAGGTTCAGGTTCAGGTCTTCAAAGGCAACGTGGACTTCGGGGATGGCGTCCAGCGCTTCAAACAGCGCGTTCAGTTCGCCGCGGCGCTGCTCGACGCCCGCAAGGCCCTTCTGCTGGTCAAGCTCAAAGCGACACTCCGCCAGCGACTCGACGGGCTCTTCCTTCTGTTGCAGCGTTTCGCGGTCAATGCTGCTCTGCTTGCTGACCCGCGTGTAGATGTAGCGCCCCTTCACCCGGTTCTGCGTGCTGTCATCCGCCAGCACAAAGCCGCGCTCGGCGCCCGGCTCATACGCGACCTGCGGCAGCGTTTCACGAATCACCCGGAATGTCGGCTGGCCGGCCATCAGCAGTTTGTAGTGCATTGCGCGCATGGAAACCTCCGGCGCGCAAGGGTAGCGAGCAGCGCGACAATGCAAAGGCAAGCCTTCAAAAGTCCACTGACATTCGGCGTGTCGGAATGTGGAAAGTTCCGCGAGGCTCAGCGCTGCGCGGGCTTCAGGCGGCGGGCGATTTCGGCCCGCATCTGTTCGCTGAAGGCCTCGGCCCGCGACAGGTCTTCCAAGATCAGCCGCGCATGGAACATCTTGTCGCGCAGCGCCTCAAATGCGGCCTCGATCACGACGTTGCGGGCGTGCTCAAGGTCTTTCTCGCGTTCGCCAAGGCGCTTGCGCTTGGCGATGGCCGCCATCGTCTCAAGGATCTGGCGGCGCTCGGTGACCTCGGGCAGCGGCTCCTGGTTCAGGCGCTTGGCCAATTCCTGGAACGTGCGCTGCGCAATGCCGTCCATGCGCGTGCTCTCGCGCGGCACGATGGCCAGCTTGCTCAGCACCTGCATCACCGGCAGCAGCACCAGCTTGCGCGAAAGCAGGTCGGCGATTTCGTCGGCCACGCGGTCGCTGCGGCGCGGCCCGAGCGCGATCTCGCCAAGCAGCCTGGCCAGGGTAATGGTCGCGGCAGGCGCCCAGACGCGCTTGAACTCAACGATCTCGGCCCACAGCTTCATCAATTCGGTGACGATGGACTCAAACAGCACGTCCGGCGTTCCGGGCGCGGCGATCATGCGGCCCAGGCCCTCCAGGATGCGCGGGATCATGTCGGTGTAAGCCGTGGTCTCGCGCCCGAAGTGCAGCACATGCTCGCCCTCGGCGTTGCGGCGCATGCGGCCCGACATGCCCGGCAAGCCCTTCTTCAGCACGGTCAGCAGCAGGTGTCCGATCTCAAGCCGCTCTTCGCGGCTCAGGTGCTCGCCGGCGGCAAGCCAGCCCATGGCCTCCAGAATGTCATAGACATTGCTGCTCAGGCCGACGCGCTCGCGCAGGGTTGCGGCAAGGCTGTCCGCCAGCGCGGGTGTTGCGCGGGCGTGGGTGCATACGCGACCCAGCGCAACATAGATCGGCCCGCGGTCCGGGAACTCGCCCTCGTCCGAGTCCACGATCTCGCGCAGCTTCCGCGACAGCGCCTCAACCTCCGCCTGCGCCAGGTTGGGGCTGTCCGCAACGATCTCAGGCAGCAGGCGCGCCGCCGTCAGGCGCGTCACGTCGTGCGCCGACTCAGTCAGCGCGTTGGCCAGCGGCTCAAGCCCGGCATACCCGCAACGCACCAGCGCGGCCTGTACAAGCTCAAGCTGCCGCTCAAACCGGAACTCGTGCAGGCTGTCAATGAACGCTTGCGCGGCTGCACGCCGCGAAGCCTCATCAAGCGAGCGATGCTCGTAAAACCGGCTATCCAGCAGCGCGGTGGCCACGTCCGTGCCCGACTCGCTGTACAGTGCCAGGCATGCCTGCGCGATGCGCGCTGCGGTGGTCGGCTGCACGGCGTAGTCGGATTCGTCGCCCGCGCGCAGCAGGTGTCCCAGCAGGTCAACGATGCGCGCGCGCACGTTGTCGCCGCCCTTGCCCAGCGCGCTCAACAGGCCATCAACCGCTCGCTCGCCAAGCCGCGCCAGCGCCGCTGTCGCCGCCTGGTAGTTGCGGTCAAGCTCACTGCCGATCGCAAGCCCTTCAATCAGCAGCGCGATCACGCTCGGTGCAGCCGCCGATGCAAGGTCATGCTCGGTGATCAGCGACAGCAGAAAGAAGCGCAGCGCCGGCTGGCCCGCCTCGTCAATCGAATGCACCAGCAACGGCGAAAGCGCCGCGCCACGCTGCTTGTACAGCGCGCCGTACAGCCGCCGCGCCGCGTCTTCATGGCGCGCGAACTGCACTTGCAGCAGTTCAATCAGTTTCCTGTGCAGGCCCGCCGCGATCGCTTCGCCATCGGGCAGCTCCGCCAGCCGTGTGGCCAGCACGCCCATGGCGGCATGCACCACCTCAACTTCTTCGCTCGTGGCAAGAAACTCGCCCAGCAGCGCGATCGCCAGCTTGCCTTGGTTCGCATCCAGCCGCGGCAGGATGCGCGAAAGGTTGCTGATCGCGACCACGCGCTCCGGCGTGGCGCCGCGTGCGGCCTTGGCCAGATTCTCGGTCAGGGCGCCGTCGAGGCCGAGCCCGCCCAGCGCGCGGGCGGCTTCGGCGCGCACCTCGGCGTCGCGGTCGCGCAGCGCCGTCAGGAACAGCCGCAGTTTCTCGTCCGGGGCAAGCTCGCTCAGGTACAGTTTGCGCAGCGCTTCAAGGCGGCGCCCGGCGTCGCTGCTGGTGACCAGGTCAAGCTTGAGTCTCGACACCTCTTCGCTGCCCAGCAGGCGCCGCGCCTCATCGCGTGCAATGACGGCGGGCAGGTTCGCGCTCGCGGCCACGATCTGGCCGGCGGTGGGAGTTGCGGCAGGCTCAGGCATGTCCTCGGCTTCTTCGGTCAGGCACAGCACACGGCGGCCCGCTTGTCCCACGACGGCGAGCGGGTTGTCCTTGAAGTACTTGCCTTTGGCCAGCTTTTTCAGGGATTTGTCGTCAAGGCCATCGGCGGCGTCCAACAGGGGCTTGCCCAGCAGCAGGTCGCGCAGCGGCTGGGCGCCTTCGTCTGCGGCGATCTCAACCAGCGTTTCGCTTAACAGCAGTCCGCGGCGCGCCAGCGCGCCCAGCCGGGTGGCAAGGCGGCGCGACGCGCCGAAGCGTTCCACGGTACCGTCGAAATCACTCTCAATGATGCGCACTGCGGCCTCGGGGTTATAGTCAACGCGATGCTAGACGACCTGCTGCAAGCTGACAACGTGGTGGTGCGCGCCCCCAACGCGCTTGGGGATCTGATTATGGCTACGCCCGCGTTCGCGCGGCTGGCGGCGCACTACAAGCGGGTTTCGCTGGTGTGCCTGCCGCCGGGCAAGGCGCTGCTCGAGGGCAACGAATGGTTCGCCGAGATTCTTCCCTACGACCGCAAGGGCGAGCATCGGGGCCTGCTTGGCGGAATGAAGTTCGCCAAGTTGCTGCGCCAGCGCGGGTTTGACCTCGGCATCCTGCTGCCCAACAGCTTCGGCAGCGCCTGGCAGTTCTTTCAAGGCGGGGTCAGGCGCCGGGTCGGCTACTTCAAAGAAGGCCGCAGCTTTCTGTTGCACGCCGGTCGTGAGCGCGACCACGACGCACAGGGGCACTTCGTGCCCAAGTACACGGGCCTCTACTTCATGGAACTGCTGGACGTGATCGGACTGCCGCCAGCGCCACTGAAGCCCAACCTGCCCGTCACCAGCGCCGAACGCGATCGCGCTGCGACCGAGCTTGCCGGCCGCGCCCCCGGCCACGGCCCGCTGGTGCTGGTTGCGCCGGGCGCCGCATTCGGGCCCAGCAAGCTGTGGCCGCCCGAGCGCTTTGCCGAAGTCGCCAACGCTCTGGCTGACGCGGGTTGCCGCGTGCTGCTCAGCATCGGGCCGGGCGAGGAAGCCGCCGCCAACGCCGTGCGCAGAGCCGCCGGCCGCGAGTACCCGGACAACACCGGCCTTGACCTGGGCACGCTAAAGGCGGTGTATCAGCAGGCGGCGCTGGTGCTGACCAATGACACCGGGCCGCGCCACATGGCGGTTGCGCTGGGCGTGCCGGTGGTGTGTATCATGGGGCCGAACGACCCGCGGTACACGGCGCTGCCGCAAGTGGAGAAGGGTGAAGTGGTGCGACAGCCTGTTGATTGCGCGCCTTACAGCTGGCCCTGCCAGTTGAAACAGTGCCCGATCGACCACCGCTGCATGACGGCAATCAGCACAGGACGTGTGCTGGCTGCGTGCAAGGCAGCGCTAGGCCTGTGAAGCGGCGGCGTCTTCGGCGTCGAAAGTCTCTTTGATTTCCTGAAGCGTGCGATGGATCTTCATCATCTCGATCTTCTTGATGCGATCAAAGACCTTCTCGTCGTACAGGCGATGGCCGGACTCCGTGCGCTCAACGGGCGTGATCAGCCCCAGCATCGTGTAATTGTGGATCGTCTGCCGGGAAAGCTTTGTGTGGCGCATGATCTCGCCGACCTTGTAGAGTTTTGGGGGCGCTGACATGAAGTCATGCTTCCTTTGCGCGATCAGCGCCTGAACAGCTTTTCGGGCACGATGGCGGCGCGCCGCAGCAGCTCACGCTCGACCTTCTGCTGGTTCTGCTGAAAGCGGGTGGAAAAGATCTGCTCACGGATCGCGGCCTGCACCTTCGGGTCTTCAAATGCCTTCAGTGTGCCGTCCCGCCTCCGGAACAGCCGCACGAACATGAAGCCGTCAAGCTGGGTGCCGTCGGCATCGGTCTCGCGCACGCTGCCGATCTCGCTGACGCCCCCGCTGACGGGCAGGCTGACAACCATCGCGTAGGCGGTGGGGTCAAGCTCGGTGTCGTCCTTGACGGTCTTGCGCTCGGTCATTTCCACCTTGACGCCTGGCACGCCCAGGTCAGCAACCAGCTTGCGCAGGCCTTCACTGGCGGCTTCCAGCGACTCGCCGCGCATCACGCGCGCGTGCACGCTGTTGTCGCCGTCCGCCACCGCCTCATAGAGCTTGCGGCGCGTCTCAAAGGCCGAATCCTGGGGGTACAGCAGCCGAAACTGCCGGTAATCGATGTCCAGCGCAATGCGGTACTGGTCGCGCTCTTTGTCAAACTCGCGCCGCACGTCGCGCGGGGTCACAGCCAGCGAAAAGTAGATATCAACCGGGTACTGCGGCGGGATCGGGCCGTACACTCCGGTCATCCAGCGCATGATCTCGTTGCGCAGAATTTCGTTCCGGCGACGCTCGCGGTATTCGGTGGGGGAGAGGTTGTAGCGCTCTTTGCAGTAGCGGGCCCAGGCTCGGGTGTCGTCTTCGGCGATGCTCAGACCCTTGCGCTCGCGGGCCAGCACCTGGCGCATCTGAGTGTCGCTGATGCTGAGCTGCATTTTTTTTGCTTCCGCATCCAGCAACCGTTGCAGCACGAACGATTCAAGGCGCTGGTACACCAGCCCGCGCTCGATCTCTGCGTCCGTCATGGTTGCGGGCAACTGGCGCATGGCGCGCCAGGCGTTGATCTCCGACTGCATGTCGGAGTCGCCGACAATCTCCTGGTACGTCACCGCCGAGCCATTGACGACCGCAAGCACCTCGTTGACGCCGTCCGGGCGCGGCGCGTCCTGCGCGCGACTTGCACCAAACGCGCAGCACAGCAGCATGGCGGCAGGCAGGATTCGTTTCATGCGCGCAGGATGGTTTGCGTTGCCCTTTTGGGCAAGTCCCTACAACTGGCCCCGGCTGGCCATGGTCTGGAGCAGGTTGTGCAGGAAGCGCAACTGCTCGCGGGGCGCCTCAAGCCCCTTGCGCAAAGGCAGCGCCAGCCAGGTGTCGTCAAGGATCCGGAATGCCGTGGTCGCCTGCGACAGGCGCTTGTGGGTCTGGCTGGCGCTCAGTGCGCGCAACTTCAAGTGACCCTCGCCGCGGGTGATGCTGATGACGCCCAGCCGCGCCAACCTTGATCGCACCAGCGCCGCCATGACCATGCGGTCGATGGCCGCCGGCGGCTTGCCGAAGCGGTCTGCAATCTCCTGGGCCAGCGCCTCGGCCTGCGCGTTGTCCTGGATACGCGCGAGTCGTCGATAGATCTCAAGGCGTTGCTTTGCCCCGGGCATGTAGTTGCGCGGGATCTCAAGGTCGAGGCCCAGGTCGAGCTGGGTATCGACCTCGGGGGGCACGTCCTGATGGCGCAGTTTCTTGACGGCGCGGTCCAGCAACCGGCAGTACATGTCATAGCCGATGGTGGCGATGTGACCGCTTTGCTCAGCGCCCAGCAGGTTGCCCGCGCCGCGCAGTTCAAGGTCGCGCATCGCGATCTTGAAGCCGCTGCCCAGCGCCTGGTACTGCATGATGGCCTTGAGGCGCTTGGCAGCGATCTCGGAAAGGCTCACGTCGTCAGGCACCATCAGATAGCAGAACGCCTGGTGGTGATAGCGCCCGACCCGCCCTCGCAGCTGGTGCAGCTCGGAAAGTCCGAAGTTCTGGGCGTTGTTGATGATCATCGTGTTGGCGTTGCGCACGTCGATGCCGGACTCAATGATCGTGGTGCAGACCAGCACGTCAATCTGGCGCGCCATGAAACGCAGCATCACTTCTTCAAGCTGGCGCTCGGGCATCTGGCCGTGGCCGACCTCGACACGGGCTTCGGGTACCAGGCGCTGCACGCGCTCAAGAACGATTTCAATGTCAAAGACCTTGTTGTGCACAAAGAAGACCTGGCCGTCGCGGGCCAGCTCAAGCCGGATCGCGTCGGCGATTTCGCGGTCGTTCCAATGCATCAGCCGCGTGATGATCGGCAGGCGGTTGCGGGGCGGCGTGGTCAGGTTGCTGATGTCGCGCAGGCCCAGCAACGCCTGGTGCAACGTGCGCGGGATCGGCGTGGCGGACAGCGTCAGCAGGTCCACGGTACGTCGAAGCTGCTTGAGCTTTTCCTTGTGCTCGACGCCGAAGCGCTGCTCTTCGTCGATGATCACCAGGCCCAGGTCCTTGAAGTGCACGTCGTCGCTGAGCAGGCGGTGGGTGCCGATCACAATATCAACGCGGCCTTCCGCCAGCTTGTGGATGACTTCCTGCGCCTCCGCTGGCGTGCGGAAGCGGGACAGCAGCTCAATGTTGACCGGAAAGCTGCGCATGCGTTCACGGAAGCTGATCCAGTGCTGCTGCGCCAGCACCGTCGTTGGCACCAGCATCGCCACCTGCTTGCCCTCCAGCACCATCTTGTACGCGGCGCGCATCGCAAGTTCGGTCTTGCCGTAACCGACGTCGCCGCACAGCAGGCGGTCCATCGGCTTGCGGCCTTCCATGTCGCGCTTGATGGCGACGCTGCTCGTGGCCTGATCCGGCGTGTCGCGAAAGGGGCACGCGGCTTCATACTCAGCCATGGATGGGCCGTCGGGAGCACAGGGGTGTCCCGCCTCGTGGGCGCGCAGGGCGTTGATCTCAAGCATCTCGGTGGCGAGCTTGAGCACGCTGTGCTGTGCGCGCAGCTTGCGCTCGGACCACGCGGCTGTGTTCAGCTTGCTGAGCGGCGGCGCCTCGCCGCGCATGCCGATGTACTTCTGCACCACGTCGGCGTTGGTGGCGGGCACATGCAGCACCGTGCCCTCGGCGAACTCCAGGGCCAGAAACTCGCCGGGCTTGCCTTCGCGCTTGAGCGTCTCAATGCCCTTGAATCGCGCGATGCCGTGGCTGAGGTGCACGACGTAGTCACCGGGCTCAAGCTCAACAAAGTCATCAAACACGTCGCCGACGTGGCGCGTCGGCGGTGCGACCTGCATGCGTCGCATGCCGCGCCCCAGCAACTCGTGTACGCTCAGCACCGCGACCTTGAGCTGCGGCAGCACGCGCCCGGCGTCAATGTCGCCTGCGTACAGGTGCAGTGTCGCGTCTTCCTGCACGCCCTGGCCGGCCAGGCCCTCGCGCGCGGGCCGCAGCTCCGCCTCTGCTCCGCAGTACAGGTGCACGGTGTTTCCGCCCGCGCGCAGCGCTGACAGCAGGCCGGCAACGCCGGCATAGCCCTCACCGAGCGTCACCGGCGTCACGCACTCGATTGCGACGGGCGCCGCGCCCCCGCCCAACGCCTTGGCATGGCTGTGCGCCAGAGCATCGCGCACCCTGGCGGCGCGGTCATGGCGGGCAGCGTCTTCGGTGAAGCTGAGCAGCGTCTTGAAGCGATCCTCCACCTGCCGCGGCTCAATCACAACCGTCGCGTGTTCCCCGATGTGATCGAGCATGCCGGTCGTGTGCCGGCCGCCCAGCGCCACCAGCGGAAAGGCCGCGCCCGAGGGCAGGCTTTCGAAGCTGCGCTGCGTCTCCACGTCGAACGCCCGCACACTTTCCAGCTCATCCCCGAACAGTTCCAGCCGCACCGGGTTGCCGCGCGTGGGCGGAAAGATATCGACAACACCGCCGCGCCGCGCGAACTGGCCGGGTGCGTCCAGCTGCTCTACGCGTGTGAAGCCGGCTTGCACCAGCCGCTCAAACAGCGGCTCAAGCTTCAGCTTCATGCCGGGCGTCAACACAAGGTTGCTGGCGGCAACTTCGGCGGGGGCCGGCAGGGCATCCAGCAGCGCGCCCGCGGGCGCAAGCACGATCCGCGGGCCCGCCTGCAACTGCGCAAGCAGGGCAATCCAGGCGGCAGGTTTGTCGGGCGAGTTGTCGTCAATCAGGGGCGCAACCAGCGCCGGCACACCCGGCAGCAGCGCTTCAAGGTCAAGCTGGATCAACTCGGCGGTTTCAGGGCCCGGGGTGACGACCAGCGTGTGTCGCGAGGGGTCTGCCAGCGCGGCGACGCACAGGCTGAGGGCCACCCCCGACAATCCGCCAGTCTCGGCGCTGTCAAGCCGCGCGCGCAGGCCGGCCAGCAAGTCTGCAATCGGCCCGTTCAACGCAGCCTCTATCCTGAATATGACGCCCCGATAAACGAAAAGAAGGCCCGGAAAGTTCCCGGGCCTTCAAGCGGGTGTTTCAGGTTACTCGTCGTCGTCCGCGCCCGGGGCCTCGGCGCCGGCGTCAGCTTCTTCCTCTTCTTCCTCTTCTTCGCCTTCTTCCGCCTCTTCTTCTTCCTCTTCTTCTTCAGCGGGTTCTTCGGCGTCTTCTTCGGCTTCTTCTTCTTCCTCTTCTTCGTCCTCGTCCTCATCGGTCTCGAGTTCTTCTTCCTCCGGCGCATCGACCGCAAACTTCGCGATCTCGCCCGTGGCAATGAACTCATCGACGCCCTGCATGGCCAGCCAGTCGATTGCGGCTTCCATCAGTTCTTCGCCGGAGTACGCGATCCACTCCTTCTTCAGGTCGGGGCGCTTCTGGAGCAGTCGGTTGAACTTGTCAAAGCTGCCCTTCACCGCCTCCATGACCAGCTTGCCATCCTTGGGATCGAGGGTCTTGGCAAAGCCGTCGGTCAGTTTGCGGTACTTGCGGTTGCCGATCGTATCGACCAGCACGCGGCGGCCCTTGTCATCGTCCATCTCGCCGGCGCCGCGGATCAGCTTGGTGCGCTTGGGGTCCCAATAGTGGGGGGTGCGAGTGTCAAGCATTGCATCAACAAGTCGGTCGAGGTTGATGTTGATCGGCTGGGTGGGCATGCATCCTCCGTGGGGCGAAAAGGTAGTAACACCCCGGCTGGAATCAAGCCGATTCACTGGAAGAACCACGAATTCACGCGTAGCGGGTGGGGTCAGGCACACCCGCTGCCTCAAACCCCTTGCGGCGTATGACGCAGGAGTCGCACTGGCCGCAGGCAAGGCCGCCGACAGGATCATAGCAGGAGTGCGTTAACGAGTAGTCAACGCCGAGGCCCATGCCCTTGGCAATGATTTCCGCCTTGGTCAAGCGGATTAACGGCGCGTGGATCATCATTGACGTGCCTTCCACACCGGCCTTGGTGGCAAGGTTCGCCAGCCGCTCAAAGGCCGCGATGAATTCCGGTCGGCAATCAGGATAGCCCGAGTAATCGACTGCGTTGACACCAATCAAGATATCCGCGGCGCCAAGAGTTTCGGCCAGCGCCAGCGCATACGAAAGAAACAGCGTGTTGCGCGCGGGTACATAAGTCGCCGGGATGCCCTCTCCCGGGCCGCCCTTGGGCACGGGCACGTCGGCCGTGAGCGCGCTGCCGCCGATGGCGCGCAGGTCAAGCCGAATCACGCGCGGCGGGCGCGCGCCAAGCTGCTTGCAGACGGCCTGCGCGGCCTGCAACTCAATGGCGTGGCGCTGGCCATAATCGAACGTCAGCGGGTGGCAACCAAATGACTGCATGGCCAGGGCAAGCACAGTCGCGGAGTCCAGCCCCCCGGAAACTAGCACCACTGCGGGTTTCATCGGCTACTTGCCCTTGCCCAGGAAGTCGCGGATGGAGTCCATGATGCCGTCCACGTTGGGAATGTCGCTCGTGATCACGCGCTCGTCGCCGCCGTAGTGCTGGTCCAAGTCTTCCTTGAACTTGCCGCTGCCGTAGGCGCTGCGCACCTGTCCGTAACAGAAGACGTTGGCCGCCGGCAGTATCTGCTCGTCGAGTATGCGAAAGCAGTTGCCCGTGTCGTCCGCGCCCCAGTTGTCGCCGTCAGAAAAGTGGAACGGGTAGATGTTCCATTCCAGCGGGTTGAAGCGCTCGCGGATGATTTTGCTGCACAGGGCATACGCGCTGCTGATCTTGGTGCCGCCGGATTCGCGCAGATGGTAGAAGGTATGCTCGTCCACTTCTTTGGCTTCGGCGTCGTGGACAATGTACACGCTCTGGATGTTCTTGTACTGGCTGCGCAGCCATGTATCGAGCCAGAAGGCCTCAATGCGCACGATCTCTTTCTGCTCTTCGCCCATGCTGCCTGACACGTCCATCATGTAGATCAGCACGGCGCTGTTTTCCGGGATCGGGCGCACCTCCCATGAGCGGTAGCGGCGATCGTCGCGTTCCGGAATGATGATCGGGTTGGCGGGGTCGTACTCGCCGCTGGCAATCTGGCGCAGCAGCGCGGCCTTGTAGGTGCGCTTGAAGTGGCGCAGGCTTTCGGGGCCGATACGCCGGATGCCGACATAGCGCGACTTCTCGGTCTGCACCACGTTCTTGCCCTTGGGCTGGATGTTGGGCAACTCAAGCTCTTCGCCCAAAATCTCTGCCAGCTCTTTGAGGCTCACCTCCACTTCCAGCACGTGGTCGCCGGGCTTGTCGCCGGCTTCGGCGCCCGCACCCTGCTCGCCGTCTTCGCCCAGCGAGTCGCCGATGTCGCCCTGGCCCTGGCCCACGCCGCCGGTCTGCTTTTGCCCGAACTTGAAGCGCGGAATGTCAATCTGCGGCAGGGGAATGCTGACGGCGTCGCGGCCTTTGCGCGACACCAGCTCACCGTTGGTCAGGAACTTGCGCAGCTCTTTGCGAATGCGCCCGCGCACGATGTTGCGGAAGCGCGAGTGGTCACCTTCAATCTTGTGCATCTTCATGGTTGTCTCACTCTGGCACCCGCATTCTAGCACCCGACCCTTCGGCGCGCCCCGGTCGGCTACACCCCGAAGGCCTTCAGCGCATCCACCACCTGGTCAACGCCGATGGTTTTCATCAGGGCGCCCTCCCGGTCCAGCTTGCGGTCATATCCTTCGGGCAGAGTCGTGAAGTCGGCTTGTATGAAGGCGGCGTTCGCCTGCTTGGGGTACGGGCCGGTCCAGCGCGCGTCGTCGGGCCCGAACAACGCCAGCGTCGGCACATCCAGCGCCAGCCCGGCCTGCATCAGGCCCGTGTCGCCTGTGACGTGCACGGCGCACAACTTCAGCAGCGCGGCGCTGGCCATGAACGGCGTGCGGCCCACGGCAAAACTGGCCCGGCACTCGGGCGGCAGATGCTCGCGGATCATCTCGGCGAGAATCTGGTCTTCCGGGCCGCCCACAAAGACACAGCGACGGCCCTTCTCCGCCAACACCCGGGCCAGCGCCGCCCAATGGGTGATCGGCCAGCGCTTGCTGGCCAGCGAGCCGCCGATGTTCATGGCGACCGGCTCGCCGGGCTTGAGCTCGAACTCGTGAAACACCTCGGCGGCTTGCGCGCGGTCGGCGTCGTCGGGGTAAAGTTCAGTGTGCCAGTGCTCGCCCCTGGCGCCCGCGGCGCGAGTAAGCGCAAGTCGCGCGTCAATGGTGTGGGCTCCGCCGGCACGATCCGCCGGCGGAAGCTTGACGGCGTACAGGTTGCTGAACGTGTGGCTTTCGTAGCCGATAATCGCCTTGGGCCGCGCCATGGCAACCAGCGGCACGACGTCCGGGTCGCCCGCATGCTGGATGATCGCCACGTCGTATTCGCGCGCCCGCAGTTCACGGATCGTCGCGCGCATGCGTTTGTACTTGCCGTAGTAGTGGACCAGCCGAGTGACCCGCGGGTTGTTTTCAAGCAGCGCAACGCGGCGGCGATCAACGAACAGGTCAATCTCGGCGTTCGGGAATGACTCGCGCAGGTCCGCAACCGGGGCGGTGCAGAAAATCGTGTCGCCGATGCCCGTGGTGTTGACGACCAGGATCCGCGCCCGCGTATCCGGCACCAGCGGCTCAAACGCACCAGCCGGAAAGCGACGCGCCTGCCGCTTGGCCCAGCCAAGCGCAATCACGGTAGTCAGGCGCGGCAACCTTGGCATGATCCATCCCGTTGCTGCTTGCGTTACCCGTGTATGCTGGCTTACTGCGGGCCTTGCGTACATGGGCAAACCACAGGGAATCCAACATGCAAGTTGAACTGCCGCTGGGCGACGTTGTGGACAAAATGGCGATCCTCGTGATCAAGGACCGCAACATCAGTGACGCTGAAAAGCTCAAGCACGTGCGCGCTGAGCTTGAGACGCTGCGGCAGGCATGGACCGCGGCGGGCTACCCCGACCACGAAACCCTGCCGGATTGGCCGCCGCTGCTTGAGGTCAACGGCAAGCTGTGGGATGTAGAGGACGAGATCCGTGAGTGTGAGCGCGCCGGGGACTTCGGCCCCCGCTTTATTGAACTTGCGCGCAGCGTGTATCGCCTGAACGACAAACGTGCCGAGCACAAGCGCAACATCAGTATTGCGCTGGGCTCACGCCTGCTTGAGCAGAAGTCTTACAAACCCTACTGAAGCAACGCTTTCAACGCATCAGCGACCTGCCGCGGTTCAATCAACCGCATCAGCTCGCCGGTGTGGTCTTTGGCCGCAGAGTAGCCCGCAGGCCAAGTTTCGCGCGGCGGCTGTAGCACCATGACGCGCTGCTGGCGCGGGTGCGGGCCGGTCCAGCCCGGCTCATTGGGCCCGAACAGCGCCACGGTGGGCACATCCATTGCCAGGCCGCCATGCAGCAGGCCGGTGTCGCCCGAGACGTGCGCCGCGCACAACGGCATCAGCGCGATGTCGCCTTGCAAGCCGAGGCGGGCAACCGCAACGTGGATTTCAGGGGCATCTTTGGTTGCTGCGCGGATTTCCTCGGCGGCGACCTTGTCGTCCGGGCCGCCCACCACGATCACCGGCTTGCCCCGGCCAGCCAACTCAAGCGCCAGTTTTGCCCAGTATTCAGCCGGCCAACGCTTGCGCGGCGCCGATCCTCCAATGTTCAGGGCAATCGCAACGCCGGGCGGGATGTGGAACTCGGCAAGCAGCGCGCGCGCCTTTTCGGACGCCTCGGGCGACGGGTACAGCTCTGTATGCCAGTGCTCGCCCTTGGCGCCGACCGCCTTGCACAGGGCCAGACGGGCGTCAATCGTGTGTGCGCCGCCGGCCTTGTCCGCGGGCGGCAGCGCAACCGAGTACAGCCGGCTGAGGGTGTGGCTGCGATAGCCAACGAGGTGCTTCGCGCCGCCCCACACAATCAGGGGCACGACGTCGGGGTCGTTCACATGCTGGATGACGGCAACCTCGTATTGGCGCGAGCGCAACTCATGCAGCGTCGCCTGCACCTTCTTGTACTTGCCGTGGTACGTCACGACTTTCGCGATACGCGGGTTGTGCTTGACGAGCCCGACGCGACGCCGGTCAACAAACACGTCAATCTCGGCGTTCGGGAACGACTCGGCCAGATCGGCAATCGCGGCTGTGCAGAAGATCGTGTCACCGATGCCGGTGGTGTTGGCGACCAGTATGCGCGCGGGGGTGTGGGGCGGCAGCGGAGCAAGTGCGGTAGGGGGCCTGCGCCAGGCGCGCCAGCGCGCCCATAGCCGCGCAAGGTTGGTTGAAAGCCACGGCGGTTTGCGCATGAAATGGCCGGTGTCGGATTACAGGAAGCTGTACTTGCACTTGGGGCAGAAGGGCGCGGCAAAGCGCATGTATGTGCCGCAGCGGGTGCACTTCTTGCTGTCACGCTGGAACTGCACTTGCGTGTTCTTGAGCAGGTCGCTGTCCGGCCACTTCTGGACAGCTTTGGACAGCATGCTGGCGGCCTTCTGGTACTCTTCCTGCATCATGAACAGGTTGATCTTGTCGTCCACGGCTTCGACGTCGTTGCTGTCAAGCCGCAGCATCATATCCAGAAAGCGGTGGGCCTTGCCGTAGTTGCGCTCGGCGCGGGCCATGATGGCGTGGGCGCGAATCAGAAGGCGGTGTGCAGGGCGCTTCTTGGCAGCGGCATCCAGGATGGACTTGCCGCGCTTGCGCAGCTCGTCTTCCATCATCGGGCCGGCGCTGGCCCACACGGTCATACCCAGGCCCCACACCACTGTGCCGGGCTCGTCGCTGTAAGCGGCGTTGATGAACGTCTCGGCAAACTCGCTCTGGCCATCCACGATCTCGCGCATTGCCTGCTCGACCTTGATCTTGGCAAGCTCAACCTTGGCCGGGTCGGGCTTGGCATTGCTGGCGGGCAGTTCCATGACGTAACGCCGCCCGAGCCTCGCAAAGTACTCAAGGTAGCGCACGTCAAATGCTTCAGCGGCTTCGAACATATGCGGTGATCAGTCCTTCAGGTCTCCGCGGGCGAAGATGCTGGCGACGAAGTTCAGCAAGTCGGTCGCGCTGGTGTCGTTGTAGCCGTAGCGGTCGATCAGGCGTTGCTTGACCACGTCGATCTTGGCCTGCGTTTCCTTGTCCACGACGTTGCTGACCAGGCTTGTCAGCTTGATGCTGTCCTTCTGGTCTTCGAACAGCTTGAGTTCCAGCGCCCGATGCAGGCGCTCATTGGTCTTGTAGTCAAACGTCTTGCCTTCAAGGGCGAGCGCGCCGATGTAGTTCATGATCTCGCGCCGGAAGTCGTCCTTGCGGCTGTCGCTGACGTCAATCTTTTCCTCGATGCTGCGCATGAAGCGCTCATCGGGCTCTTCCATTTCGCCGGTGTACTTGTTGCGCACGCGCTCGCGCTGGGTGTAGGCCTTGACGTGGTCGATGTAGTTGCTGCACAGCCGCGCAATCGCTTCCTCGTCGGCGCTGATCGCCCGCTGGACCTCGTTCTTGGCGATCTCTTCGTACTCCTGGCGGACCACGCCCAGCAGCTCTTTGTACTTCTTCTTGATTTCCTCGCTGCTGATCAACGAGTGGTGCTTCAGGCCCTCTTCCAGCTCGTTCATCACCATGAACGGGTTGACGGTGTCGGTGTTGGGGTAGTTCACGATCGCGTTGCTGATCTTGTCCTGGATGTAGCGGGGGCTGATCCCGCGCATGCCTTCTTCGCGGGCCTCTGCGCGCAACTCGCGCACGTTGTCCTCGGTCATGCCCGGCACGCTCTTGCCGTTGTACAACTTCAGCTTCTGCAGCAGCGTCAAGCCGCTGCGCTTGGGTTCTTCAAGCCTTGTCAGGATCGCCCACATCGCCGCGATCTCGATGGTGTGCGGCGCGATGTGCTTGACGACGCGGGCCTTGGTGAAGTCCTTCTCGTAGATCTTGATCTCGTGGTCCAGAACCGTGTTGTACGGAATGTCAATCTTCACTGTGCGGTCGCGGAAGGCCTCCATCAACTCGTTGCTTTGCAGACGGCGGTACTCCGGCTCGTTGGTGTGGCCGACAATGACTTCGTCAATATCCGTCTGCGGGAACTTCTTGGGCTTGATGGCGTGTTCCTGGCTGGCGCCCAGCAGGTCATACAGGAAGGCGACATCCAGCTTCAGCACTTCAATGAACTCGACGATGCCGCGGTTGGCGACGCAGAACTCGCCGTCAAAGTTGAAAGCGCGCGGGTCACTGTCCACACCATAAAAGGCAATCTTGCGGTAGTTGACGTCGCCGGTCAGTTCCGTGGCGTCCTGGTTTTTTTCGTCTTTGGGCTGGAACGTACCAATGCCCACGCGGTCCTTTTCACTGATGACCAGGCGCTTGACGACGATGTACTTGTCGATGACCTCACGCCAGTTGCCGTCGTGCCTGGCAAGCAGGTCCGCCATGATCTTGCGCGACAGCGGGTCTAGGTCGCCTTCCACGCGCAGCTTGTATGTGAGCTTGCTGCCGGCGTTGATCTGGTCCAGCAGCTTCTGGCGAGCCTCGCGCGGGATCAGCTTGATCGGGTCCTCGTGCATCGGGCTCCAGATCACGTCCGCGCCCGTTACTTCATCCTTGATCTTCCAGCCGAAGGTGTAAAGGCGGCCGTCATCGGTGCGGCAGTAGCGTTCGAGCCCGCGCTTGAGCAACCGGGCAATGGTGGACTTGGCGCTGCCGACCGGCCCGTGCAGCAGCAGCACGCGCTTTTCAGTGCCGAAGTTGTGGGCCGCCGACTTGAAGTGGCTGACCAGTTGCATGAGCTGCTTCTCAATGCCGAAGATCGCGTCCTGGCCCTCATTGAACGGGTCAGAAAAGAAGTTGTAGCGGACCAGCGTTTCCTTGAACTGCTTGAACTCTTTGGTGCCGTGCGAAAGCACCATGTCGTACACGCGCTGGTGGGCGTTGCGCGCGACGCGGGGGTCATCCATGACCAGTTTCAGGTAGTCATTGAAGCTGCCCTCCCAGCGCAAGTCGTGCAACAGCCGCACTTCGGGGCTATCGGCGATCGCGTCAAGGATGGACGCTACGTCTGTCGTTTTCTTTGCCATGCCTCAAGCTCTCCCGGCCAACCAACAGTCTAGCAGCAACATCAAAAACCGCCCACCCGTGGAAACAAGTGGGAAACTCGCCCCCATCCGCCATCGCCCTACTTCTGACGCGACCGCGGGTCAAGCCAGTCCCGCAATCCATCGCCCAGCAAGTTGAAACCCAGCACGGTGCCCAGAATGCATGCCCCAGCCACGCCAACCTGAAAACTACCCTGGGTAGGAGAGTTCCAGCCGGCTTTCAGTATCAGTCCCCACTCCGGGTCAAAGGGGTCGCCGCCCAGACCCAGAAACGCGAGGCCCGCCACGTCGAGGATGGCCCCGCCCATGCCCAGCGTTGCAAGCACAATCAGCGGCGTCAGGCAGTTGGGCAGCACATGCCGCAACATGATGCGCAAGTGCGAATAGCCCAGTGCCCGCGCTGACTCGATGAATTCCATCGACTTGATTCGCAGCACCTCAGCGCGCATCTGCCGTGCGAACAACGGCGCGCCCACAATGCCCACGGCCAGCACCAGGTTGTCCAGCGACTTGCCCAGCAGCGCGACCATTACCACTGCCAGCAGAAAGCTGGGAAAGCTCATCATGAAATCGACCACGCGCATCAGCGCAAGGTCAACCCACCAGCCCACGTACCCGGCGACTGCGCCCAGCGCGCCCCCGATCGTCAACGACAGCAGCGTGGCCAGCAGCGCAATGCGTAACGTGGTGCGCGCACCGTACACCACGCGCGACAGCAAATCGTAACCCTGACCATCAAGGCCCAGCGGATGGCCAGACGACGGAGACGCGAAAAACTCATACGAGACACTTTCGCGCGGGCCCCACGGCGTCAGTAACGGTGCTGCCAGCGCGGCAAACACAACCAGCAGCACCAGCAGCGCGCCCGCCTGCGCCGGCCTGTGTCGCATGAAGAACTTGAGCGTGTCCTTCATTATCCCGCCCCCTTGTGCCGCAGGCGCGGGTCAATGATCGAATAGCTGATGTCCGTGAGCAGGTTCACGACAACAAAGAACGTCGCGATCAGCAGCACGCTTGCTTGCAGCGGCTTGCCGTCAAGGATGATCACGGCCTGCACGACATAAGTGCCCAGGCCGGGCCACGAGAAGATCGTCTCGGTCAACACTGCGCCGCCCAGCATGTACCCGAACTGAGTGCCGATACTGGTAATCACCGGGATCAGCGCGTTACGCATGGCATGGCGAATCACCACCGGCGTCATCGCAAGGCCTTTGGCGCGGGCCGTGCGGATGTAGTCCTGGCTGAGCACTTCCAGCATGTTGGCGCGGGTCATGCGCGCGATCAGCGCCGTGGGCACGGTCGCCAGCACGAACGCCGGCAGCGTCAAGTGGTGCAGAAGCTCCAGCGTGAGTTCAGGACTGCCATAGGTGAAGATTGCCTCGGCAATGAAGAAGCCCGTGTCCGGCTCAAAGCCCTGCCAGTTGGCCGCGTTGTAACGCCCGCCGAACGGCAGCAGGCCCAGCTTTCCTGCCATCATCTGCTGCGCAAGAAAGCCCAGCCAGAAGATCGGCATGCTTACGCCGATCAGGGCAATACCCAGGCAAGCGAAGTCCACAACACTGCGTGGCTTGACGGATGCCAGAACCCCGAGGCTGATACCGACAATGCTGGCGATGATCATGGCCGCCAGCGCCAGCTCAATGGTGGCGGGCACCCGCATGACCAGTTCGTCGGCGACGGGTCGGCCCGAAAAAAAGCTGCGCCCGAAGTCGCCCCTCAAAACGTTGCCAAGAAAGTCAATGTACTGGATGTGCAGGGGGCGATTCAGGCCAAGCTCTTCACGTACCTGGGCCATGGCCTCGGGTGTGGCTTCCTGCCCCAACAGCACAGCCGTTGGATCGCCGGGCAGCAAGTGCAGCAACAGGAAGCTCGCGATGCTGATGGCAAGCAGCATCGGCACGGCGGCAAGCAGTCGTCGCAGAATGTGGCTGAGCATGAGCGCGGAATTGTAGGGACGGGCCGCGATGTTGTCGCGGCCCATCCCCCGTTACTGGCTAATCCTCAAAGTACGCCTTGTGGAATCGGAACGTGCCCGTCGAGTCCACTTCAACGCCCTTGAGGTTGCTGACCCACGCGTAGCTCTGCTCGGCTGAAACCAGCGGCACCATGGGCCGGAACTCGTCGTGGACCCACTTTTCCAGCTCGTAGTACAGCTCGGCGCGCTTCTTCAAGTCGGTTTCAACGCCCGCGGCGTCAACCTTTTTGGCCACGTCGGCGTGGTAAAAGCGCGTGTTGTTGTTGCCCGCGGGCTTGCCGTCAACGCCTGAAAGCAGCGGACCCCAGAAGTTGTGGGGCTCGCCGGTGTCCCCCATCCAGCCGATCAGCACCAGCGGGTATTCGCCCTTGTTCACGCGCTCGGTCAGTTGCGCCAGCGGGGCCTTGTCCAGCACCACCTTCAGCCCGACTTCGGCAAGCTGCTGCTGGATAAAGTTCGCCACTTCGTCCGGGTACAGCAGGTATGGGCGCGCCGTGTCTGGCAGGTACATCTTCAGTTCCTTGCCCTCAGCCCCGGCGTCCTTGACCAGTTTGCGGGCGCGCTCAAGCGCTTCGGCGCGAGGCGTACTGTCAGCCTTCGGCCTATAGCCCTTGGGGTGACCAAGCATGGTGGGGGGTATCAACACGTGCTGCGGCTTAGCGCGCCCCGCAAACTTGGCGACAAATGGCTGGCGGTCAATCGCCAGCGCAATCGCCTCGCGCACATCGCGGTTACTGGTGATGTGGCCGTCGGAGGGCAGGCAGTTCATCGCCAGGTAGCACAAGTTCTGACCTTGCCACGTGTACAGGGTGACTTTCGGGTTCTTTTCGATGCTCTCCCAGTCCGGCGGATCCAGGCTGTCAATGAAGTGCACGTCGCCGGCCAGCACGCGCTGGGTGCGGGTGCGCATGTCGGTCTGGGTCTGGAAAACAATCTGCTCAACCTTCGGCGCGCCGCCGTGGTAGCCGTCGAAGGCCACAAGCGTGATGTCGGTACCGTCTTTGTAGCCGCCCTTGATGGTGTAGGGCCCCGTTCCGGCTGGGTTGCTTGTGATCCATGCTTTGCGTTCTTCGACCTTGAGTGTGGCAAGGTGCTCAATCGCAAGCGGGCTGATGATCATGGCGCTGTGGATGCCCAGCGTGCCAAGAAAGCGCGGGTTGGGCGACTTGTGTGTGACAACGACGGTGGTGTCGTCGGTTGTCTCGACCGACTTGATGTCTTTGAAGTAGCTGTCGCGGTAGGGGCGCTCAGTGGGGCGTGCAGGGTGGTTTTCCACGACCATGCGGTCCAGCGACTTCTTTACAGCATGCGCGTCAAGGTCTGCGCCGTCATGGAACTTGATGCCCTTCTTGATCTTGAAGGTATATACCGTGTGATCGGCGCTAATCGTCCAGTCCTCAGCCAGCCCCTTTTTCTCCCAGACGACTTCTGCGGTGCCGACGCTGGCGCTGACAAGGTGCTCGTACATCATCGACAGCACGCGCACGTCGCCGCCGCTGCTGGTGCTGTGCGGGTCCAGATTGTCGGACTTGTCAGAGCGCAGCACGAGTATGGACTTGCCCGCCCCGACTTTCTTCAGGCCCGAATTGCCGCCGCCGCATGCCGAAACGCCAAGCACAAGCGCCGCAAATGCGGCCAGCCACAACAGTCGCGTCATTGTACACCTCGTGAAGGGGGCCACCCTTTTACGAACATTCGCGCCAAAGGGGCAAGCAGAATGGGCCCTGCCTCGGCTTTACCCCGTCGCTGGCGCTCCGGGCTCTTGTTTCTTGATGCCGAGGGATTCTTCCAGGCTTGCTACACGAGCTTCCAGGGCCGCGATGCGCTCTTCGAGAGCGCTGGTTTGGCTGGTGGGGGGCGTGGTGGGGGAGACGCGGGTGCTGGCAAAAGCCTCGGCCTGCGGGGCTTCTGCGGGCGGATAGAAGCAGTGCGCCCAGATTACGCCTCGGGCGCGGTTGGGGTCGCTTACGCGCCTTGCCAGCGGCTTTTCGCGTTCACTTAGGCTTTGAAGTACCTGGTGCAAAGCGGGCAGATCGTTAATCGCCGCCATGCGGCTTGCGCGCTGGCGCAACTCGCCCTCGGTTTGCGGGCCGCGCAGCAGCAACTCGCTGATCACCGCCGCCTGCGGCGGCGTGAGGTCAAGCAACGCCACCAAGGCCTCTTCCCACTTGCTCACGCGGGCGCCGGCGCCGAAAAATTCTGTCACCATGCTGCGGCGTTTCAGCGCGTTGCAAGTGTCCAGAACTTCCTGGTCAGTGTAGCTGGTTTCGGGGTCGCGGGCGGACTTCTGGTTACAGCCGTTGGTTAGGGCATTAAGCGACAGCGGGTAGTGCTGCGGCGTTGTCAGCGACTTTTCAATCAGCGTGCCGATCACCCGGCGTTCAATAGCATTGAGTGTTTCCATGGCGCGGAAACTAGCAAGGCGTGGGGGAGTCGCAAAAGAAAAGGCGCGGCACAAGGCCGCGCCTTTGGACATTGCGTACTTCAGTTGTAGCGCTTGGCCAACTCGGCGGCTTCTTTGCCGGCTGGTGTCTCCGGGTACTTCTTGGCGATTTTTTCAAGTTCCTTGCGGGCATTGGCGGGCTTCATGTCTTCGAGTTTGGGCCGCAGCTTCTCAAGGTCGGTGGCCGCGCTATTGCAGTCCTTGTATTCCTTGGACTTCTTGAGCTCCTTGGCTTCCGTGTCCCATGTGCCGCCGATTTCGCTGCCCTTGAACTTGGCCGCGCCTTCTTCAAGCGCCTTGACCTGTGCCACGCGATCGCCCGCCGCGGACGCGCCTTCAACCTTGTTCTTGGTCAGGTTGACGTGCTTATTCAAAAGGCCCATCAGGTAGTCTGCGTCCGCCTTGACCAGCTCGTCCGTCGCACTCTCGGCAACGATCTTAGTCTCATTCAACGACTTGCCGTACTCGCCCTTGTCGAAGGCCTTGACCGCGCCGTTGAGTTCTTTGGCCAATTCCTTGTCCACCTTGGTGGGGGCCAGGCTGGCAACCCACTCGGTCACTTTCTCGGCGGTGACGCCGCTGGGGTGGCCCTTGTAGATGCACTTTCCGTCGGCATCGAGCACCCAGCTGTGGGGGATGCCGCGCGTTTCGTAAAGCTTGCTGATGTCAGCCTTGACTACGCCGAAGGTGGGTTTCTTGGCGTCGATCATCTTGCTCTGGATCAGGGCGGCGTCCTCACTGCTCACAGCCACGATCTCAAAGCCCTTGTCCCGAAACTTGTCCGTCAGCTCCTGTAGATGGGGAACCCCCGTCATGCAGGGCCCTCACCAGGTTGCCCAGCGCTCGATCATGACCACTTTGCCGCGGTACTGGTCGAGTTCCGTGAATCCCTGTGGCACGTTCCAGCTCTTGTCGAACTTGAAGTTGGCACCCTGGTCGCCCACCTCGACACCGGCATGCAGGACTCCCGCACCCAGCGCCAACGACAACAGCAGTGCAAATGCACCCATCCTATACATGACTTCTCCCAGTTACCGAACCATCTTACGAGTAGAGTCTGGCCGCCTTCTATTACGCACAATCAACCCAAAACAGCCGACCAACACGCAAATTGCCCAGAATCGGCCAGGTGCGCCAATCGTTGAACAGCCGCCTTCGCCTTGAGCTTCCTTCGATTTCGGTTTTGGCGGCTTCGGTCGCAGGCTGATCACATTACTGCTGACCAGCGGCGGCGTGGCGATGAAAAAGTCCGCGGCGGCACCCAGCGCGCTGAGCACACCAGTGCGGCTGACCGTAACCTCGCACGATGTCTGCGGCCCGCTGCTGTTGAAATTGATGCTGATCCAGAACGCGCGTACCTGCCCGGTGGGGATTGCGGGCACCGTGCCCGCGTCAAACGTAACCGTGATGACGCTGCCCGCCACCGACCACGCCGCAACATCTGACGGCGTGCGGGCCTGGATCAACACTTCGCCGCTGCCGGGCTCAAAGGCGCTGTCTCCGTCGTCCTGCCACAGCGCAAGCCGCGTCACAGCCGCCGTGTCCAGCGAGCTTGGCAGCGTCACTGACGCACTGATAGTCGCCAGTTGAATACCCGACAGCTGACCGGGCGGCGTCGGGTTCAGGCTTTCGACAATGAAGTGAAGTGCTGCCACGTTGGTCGCGCCGAAGCTGACCGTGCGCGGCGAAGTCGGGTTGCCGGTGCCCGGCTGCAACCGGTTCTCGCTGTGGCGGATGGTGACTGTATTGGCCTGCACGGGAAACGTGCCCGTTACGCTGTCCGTCAACGGGTCGTCAAGGTCGATGCTGGCGGCTGCGTCAATGCGAAAGCGAAAGGCCTCGCCGTACGCGGCCGCGTTGGCAGTAACGGTCACCAGCACCTGGACCTCGTGAAACTGGCCCTGCAACGCGGTGAAGGCCTCGGTGAACGTCAGAAAGTTGTCCGTGCCGTTGGGCGCCTGCGAAGTTGCCAGCTCTTCGGTGGCGTCAAAGATGCCGTTGTGGTCGGCGTCAAAAAACACACGCACGCCTGAAAATACAATCGCGGCATTGGCAGCGTTATCAAAGTGCACGGTCAGCGCATTACAAAGCACGTCTCCGCCGCTGGCTTGCGCGACAAATCGGGCCACCTGCATGTTGGTACTGCCAAGTTGCGTGGCGTACGAGGGCCCGTTTGTGCCAGAGAGGTTTACAGACAGTGACGCGGCGGCCAGCGGGCAGGAAATCAGAAAGGCCAGAACAATCAGCAGGCGCATCAGGACTCCAGCGGGGACAAAAACGGGGCGGTTTGGATTGTAGCGGCAAAGGCGCTGGCTGGAACCGGCGGCGAACGACACACGGCGACACCAGAAGAGCCCTCAGGCGGCCAAGGCTTGAATGAAGGGCTTGCCGGGCTTCTGGCCCCAGCCCGGCCCAACTGGACATAACATCGATTATCGGACGTAGGGCATCGGGCCGCCGCGACTTCGGCAAGGTAAGCAACCGGCCACGCCTTTCAGCCAGATGATCTCTGCCGTCAAGGTGCCGCGGGTCGATTGAGGCCCTGCATCGCGTTTATAGGTCAAATCTGGCGATCAGCGGCAACCGGTACTCAACAGACCTGCGCGCCAGGGTTCGCAGGACAGCCAGCCCCGGCATTTCCGGCAACCCAGCCAGCGACTTGGCCAGTTCGTTACTGGCGCCCACGCAAACCAGTTCTTCGCGCAGGTCGCGTACCTCAAACAGAAAGTCGTGATCGCCGGGAAGCCACAGGCTTGGCTTGACCAGTTGCTCGGGCTGTCCTGCCGCCCGGCACAGTGCTTGCCAATCGCTATCCCCTACGGCTGCGTCATCGAAAGGCGCTGTGGGGGACTCATCCCAGTCCAGTGGATGGGGGAGTTCCTTGTTCAGCCAGTGTCGCCAGGCGCTGACGGCGCCGGAGATAACCTCGGGGTCAGTCTCGCGCTGCAAGTCCCCCACGCCGCCAATCCGGGCGTAGAAGCGGGCCAAGCTGCCGAGGTAAAAGTGCGGCATGAGGGCAGCTTACTTCCATAGAACCTTTTGTCCGCGCTTGAGGTCAAACGTGATGCCGCCGGACCACAGCCGCTGCTGAACGTCGTACTCGGCATGGCAGAACTGGCACAGTGCCGCCAGGTTCTCGTCGGCGCAGTTGGCTGGGTCGTGGTCAAGGTGCGCGGTTTGAAGGATCACCACAGCTGGCCGCAACTGCGGAATCTTCCCGCCGTGCCGGATCACGTACTTCCACCAGTAGTCGCGGGGCCACGGCAGCGGGCCGGGCAGGCGCTTGCCGTTGCGGTCGCGCCACTGCCCGTCCTCGCCGGCCCAGCAGTTTTCGGCGCCGACGGTGACCTTTGCGCCGTGCGGCTTGGCGCAGAACTCGCACACGCCGCCCGCACGCATGAAGCGGATACGGTCGCTGATCAATGACCAGTTACCGGGATACTTGCGCTTTTGCGCCCTGCGGCGACGTTCAACAATGTCCATGAGTCCCCCACGCCAGTTTAGATTCGTGAGCGACACGCGCGTTTGACTTCACCCCGCCGGGTGGTACGTTTCTGGGCATGTTCCGTGGCGCGATAACCGCAATCGTTACGCCCTTCAAAGCCGACTACAGCATCGACTTTGATGCGCTGGACCGCTTGATCGACTTTCAGCTTGAGCAGGGCATCGAAGGCATCATTCCCTGCGGCAGCACCGGCGAAGCCATTACCCAGACCCTGGAAGAACGCTGCGCGGTCATTGAGCACACGGTCAAGCGCGTCAGTGAGCGCGTGCCGGTGCTCGCAGGCACGGGTGGCTCCAGCACTGCGGAAGTCGTTGAGGCAACCGCGCGCGCCCGCAAGCTGGGCGCCGATGGCGCGCTGATCAACACGCCGGCGTACAACCGGCCACAGCAGGAGGGCCTGTACCTGCACTACGCAGCCGTTGCAAAGGCAACGCCGGGCTTTCCGATCATGTTGTACAACATCCCGGGCCGCACAGCCGTCAACATGAACACTGAGGTCATGGTGCGCCTGTGCAACGACTATCCCCAGAGCTTTGTGGCCTACAAAGACGCGACCGCCAACCTGAAACAGACCGAAGAAGTGCTGCGCCTGACGCCCTTGGTTGTCCTGTCAGGCGACGACGGCTTGACGTTGCCGATGATCAGCATGGGCGCGCAAGGGATTGTCAGCGTGGTCGCCAACGTGGCCCCCAAGGCGATCCGGCAGCTCAGCGACCTGTCGCGCGCCGGCAAGCTGAAGGAAGCAGCAGCGTTGAATCACAAGCTGGCGCCGCTGATTGACGCGTGCTTCGTTGAAAGCAACCCCGTGCCCTCCAAGGCCGCGCTGCACCTAATGGGCAAGTGCGGGCCGACCGCGCGCCTGCCGCTGGCGCCCATCAGCGAAAAGAGCCTCGCGGTCGTCCGCAAGGCCCTTTCGGATTTCGCCATCCTTTAATCAGTCGCGCCGCTTGCGCAGCCATGCCAGCAGGCCGAGCACCGCCAGGCTCCAGGCTGCGCCGCCGGTCAGCGTGCAACCGCCGCCGCCACCGCTCTTTTTCTTGCCGCCGCTGGACTTCTTGGGCAACGCGCCGGTCTCATTCACGTGCACGACTACGCGGTCCGTTGCACTGAGGCCGTAGCGGTCAATCACTGTAAGCTCAAACACTAGCCGGTCGTCCACGGCCGGTGCCGTAAACGTGGGCGTTGCGGTCGTGTCCCCCACCAAGACCACCGGATTTGTACCCCCCACCTGTGCCCACAGGTAAGTCAGAGCGTCGCCGGTGTTCGGGTCGCTGCTGGCTGTGCCGTCAAGCGTGACCATCGCGCTCCAGACTGCCCCTTGGTCGGGCCCGGCGTTGGCGACCGGCGGCCGATTGGCCTCAATCGTGACGCGGACAGTATCGGTCGTGAAGTCGCCGCGGTCATCCGTGACGGTAAGCTCGAACTCAAGTTGCTCGTCCGAAGTGACAGGCAGGGTGCTGAAGCCGGCAAGCATCGTGCCCGCGCCAGCCAGCGTAACCGGCGTGCCTGAGGTTTGCACCCATGAGTAAGTCAGCGGGTCTGACTCGGCGTCGGTGCTGGCGCTGCCGTCAAGCTGCACCGGGTCGCCGCCCAGCACACCGAAGTCTGCACCCGCGTTGGCGACAGGCGAAGCATTGTTGCGGACTGTTACCGTAACGCTATCGGTCGTAAACGCGCCTGCGCAATCGCGCACGGTCAGCTGCATGACCACCGGTTCATCCTGGGTGACCCACGGCGCCGTGAAGCTGGGGTTGGCAATCGTGGTCGAGTTCAAAGCCAGCGTGACGTTGCCGCTCAGCTGGCTCCACTCGTAGCTGATCGGATCACCATCGGCATCGCTGCCACTGCCGGAAAGCTGACCGGGAGCGTTTTCGCGAACGTCGAAGTCCGCGCCCGCGTTGCTGCTGGGCGCGTTGTTGGTGCGCACGTCAAACTCAATTGCCAGGTACTGCAATTCGCCGGTGTTGCTTGCCACGGTGTCCCGGATGCGCACTGTCCATGTCCCGTTCACTGGCAGGCAGTACAGCGCGGTCATCGGGTCGTCTTCCTGCTTGGTGTCGGGAAACACGGCAATCAGGCTGTACTCGGTATTGAACACGCCATTGTTGGTGGACTTCAATGTTACGGTTGGTCCCCCACCGGGCGCCTGCAACGTAACAGACAGGTCGCCGCGACGCTGGTGCTTGATGCGGGTGAACACACGCACGCCCGTTATCACGCGCGGGTCGCTGACGTTGAAGGTGCGCGTCAAGCCCGCTGTGCTGTTGTCCGGGATCGCCACGGGCGTGCTGCCGTTGACCGCGTCGCCCCGGAAGATCTTTTCCAGGTTGACCTGATGGCTGCTGGCGACGACCCAGCCGGTTTCGTCGTTGGGTACGCCGGTTTGCGGGTTGGCCGGCACGCTGGTGCCCTTTACGCGCAAAATCCAGGTTCCGGTGATCGGATTGTCCACATGCACCAGCTCAAGGTTGTCGCGCTGGTTGGGGCCGTTGTTCGTGAACGCGTAGGTATGGTCGTTGGTGCTCGCGGTGTTCACGCCGCGCCACGGGTAGTGGATGCCGCCGTTCGGGTCTTCAAGTTCAATGTCGAGGTCATTGACCATGGACACCGCCGCCCCGCTGGTGGCATGCACGTCAAGCCACGAGAGCACGATGTGAATCGGGTCAGCGCTTGAGACCGTGAATGTGTACTCCTGCACTTTCCCCGAGCGTGTGGTGCCCCGGAAAATGCGGCGCCCGCCGGAAGCCTTGTCTGCCAGGATCAGGTCAGAGGCCGCCTGCACGTCCACAATACCGAAGCCGTAGCGATAGTCCGGGCCGGGGTGGTACTTGTCGCGACAGGTCTGGGCCAGCACCGCGCGCGCGACATCCGGCGAAAACACCTGATCGCTGTGTTCGCGCCGCCACAGTTGCGCCAGCAGCACCACGCTGCCGCACACCGAAGGCCCGCTCATGCTCGTGCCGCTGGCGGAGTAGTAATTTGTGTTCGAACTGCTGCCGGTGCTGTCCAATGAAACTCCGTTGGCACAAAACTGCGGGATCAGCCTGCCGTCCAGTCCCGGGCCGCGGCTGGAAAAGTCGGCGATGTCTTCGTTGTCCTCCGCGGCCGCGATGATGAAACCGTTGCGGTGTGCATTGGCCGACGGGATCGAGCAGGTGGGGTTGCTGTCGCCAAACGGCTTGGTGCCGGACGGCGAGTAATTCGCATAGTTGCCAGCCGACTGCACCATGCAACCAAGGATGTCGCGGTTTGTGCGGTCCTTGGTGCGCGTGTCACCGTTGTACGCAGCCCAGGTGGGACTGCTGAAGCTGGCATAGCTGTGATTGTCGGCAACGTGGTTGAAGTTGTGCTTGGCATCGCGCCGGCGAGCATCAACGCCATTCCACTCATGTACAAGGCAAAGCGCGCGGTACGCATAGCCGCGGGCTGAGGCGTTGTTGGTGCCGTCGCCGACAATCGTGCCGGTCACGTGGGCGGCATGGCTGTGCAGTGTGCTGTCCATGTTGTGCACGCGGCCGCTGCCCGGCCAGTTGCTTGGCACGCTTACGCCGGACAGCCCTTGGTACTGCTCATGGGTGCTGCGTGCGACACCGGCGTCAAAGACCGCAGCAACCTGGCCGTTGCCGTCAAGGTTGTACGGGTTTACGCCGATGATCGCGGGCGTGGCGTTGGCCATGGCCGCGCTGACCTGGTTTGTGGTCTCGGTGTGGCTGCGCGGCGATACGTACTCAACCAGCGGACTGGCCAGCAGGCGCTTGAGGCCTTGACCCGTCAAGGAAAGGGTCACGGTCGCGTCGGTGCCGCCCAACTTGCCGTCAACCACAATGGCGCCCACGTCGTCCAGCAGCACTGCGGCTTGTTCAATGCTCACGTCCGCCCAGAACTCAACGGCATACTCACCGGCCTGATCCTGTTTGGCATAGACGTCCGGCGCCATCCGGTCCATCGGCTCAATTGCAAGCGTGCCTTCGACCAGCGTGTCTTTCAGGACTTCCGCGATGCTGTGGTCGCCGACACGAAGAAAGTGAGTGTGGGGCCACGCGTAGCCGATGAACGACACGCCGCGTGCATCAAGGCGCCGCGCCAGCGCCCGCGTCATGTCACCGCGAAGCTTCAGGGCAAACACTTCCCCAGTCGGCGGCACGGGGCACTTGCGGTCAGCAAGCACATAGCGCGAGCGCAACATCACGAGCCCGCGAACTTCAACTTCGTTCAGGCCGGCCTCAAAGCGCGCCTGGGCCTCCAGGTCGTAGGGCTGACCCAGTTCAAGGCTTGATGTCGGTCGCGGGGGCGCCGCCTGCTGGCCGGCGGCCTGATCCACCCGCAAAAGCGAAAGCACTGCCGCGAACAGCGGCAGCGCACACAACAACATCGCGTTGCGATAACGCATGCGTTCCCCAGTTTGCAATTCAAAAGCTACCCGACGGGGCGCCGCTTGCGCAGCGCCCCGGAATTCATGCCTGACCCCGGCGAGCTACCGCCCGGCTGCAAACCCACGCGCCTGCGGCAAGCGCGATCAGCAACCACAGCAGGCCCTTGCCGCCATCGGTGCTGCAACCGCCGCCCCCGCCGCCACCCTTGCTGCCGCCGCCGCCTCCCCCACCACCTCCGCCGCCACTGCCGACGAAGATTGTGACGGTATCGAAGCTGATGTCATCGCCGTCATCCAGCATCAGCTGGAACACAAGCACATCGTTGACCGACGGGGCCGTGAAGCTCGGGAACTGGGATGCTTCGTTTTGGAGCGTAACGACGTTCGCGCCGCCGATCTGCGACCACTGGTAGGTCAACGGGTCGCCATCCGGGTCGCTGCTGGCGCTGCCATCCAACGTAACCACCGCGCCGGTAGTTACTGTCTGGTCGGGCCCGGCATTGGCCACCGGGGGCGTGTTGGTCGAAACCGGGTTGACCGTGACCACCACGTCGTCCGTATCCGATGCGCTGAACGGGTCCGTCACTGTCAGGCGCATCGTGATCAGCGTGGTTGAAAACACCGTCGGCGCCGTGAACGATGGCGTAGCCGTGTTGGCGCCGCTCAGGAACATGAACGATGACCCGATTTCTGCCCACGAGTATGTCAGCGGATCGCCATTGGGATCAGAACTGCCGGTGCCATTGAGGTTCCCCGGCTGGCCGGACGTGATCGAAAAGTTTGCCCCGGCGTTGGCTACAGGCGGCTGGTTTGGCGCCGGCACGTCATTGACGGTGATGTTGACGGTGTCAGACGAAATGCCGCCGCGCCCGTCGTTGACCACCAGCTGAAACACGCAGATTTGCGTGCTGCCCACGCCCGGCGCCGTGAAGCTCGGCGTCGCGGTCGTCGGGTTGTTGAGTGTCGCGCTCGGGCCGGAGGTCTGGCTCCATGAGTACGTCAGCGGGTCGCCATCCGGGTCAAAGCTGCCGGTGCCATTGAGGTTCACGAGCGTGCCCTCATTGACCGACTGGTTCGGGCCAGCCTCGGCGACCGGCGGGTTGTTTGCGCCGCCGGTAACCGTCAGGTCAATCTCGAGCCCCAGCCACTGCAGCGTGCCCGAGTTGCTGCCGGTCTGGTTGTCGGTGATGATCACTTGCCACGCGCCGCCGGCGGGCTTGCCGATGAAGGCCGTGACGTCGCTGGCGTACTGGCGCGTGTCGGGATACACCGCCAGCAGGTCGCGGCGGGTGCTGGTACCAAAGTCGTTCAGTGTGACCGTGGTGTTGTCCGGGTGGCGCAGCTGCACTTGCAGGTCCCCGCGGCGGGTGTGTTTGATGTCCGTGATCAGGCGCACCTGCGCGACGTTGCCGCTGGCAGACACGTTCAGTGTCCGAGTCAAGTTGCCGCTGCCGTTGGGTATCGCCGCCGGGCTGCCCGTGTTCACGGCGTCTTCTGCCGACACCTTGCTGTGGATGATCTGGTGGTTCAGGCTCGTGACAACAAAACCCGCAACATTGTTCGGGTTGCCGTTGACATTCGGCGGCAGCAGGGACCCATGCACCTGCACCGTCCAGGTACCGACCGCGGGGCTGCTGATATCTACCAGCTCAAGGTTATCGCGCTGGTTGCAGTGCGAGCGACTGAACGCGCTTGTGTTGACGACTCGTGTCCACTGGTGAGTCTGGTTGCCGGTTGCAGTCAGCCCCACCCACGCGTAGTGGCGCGTGCCTGTGGGCGAGATCAGGACCAGGTCAAGGTCATTGATCAACTTGGTACCTGAGCCGGTGCTGGCGTAAATGTCCAGCCATGACAGCGCAACCTTGATCGGGTTGGTGCTGCTGGTAACCGACATCTGCCACTGCACAATGTTGCCTTGGCGCACCTGGCCGCGCACGATGTGACGGCCGCCGCTGCTCTTGTTCGCCAGCATCAGGTCCGCGGCGTTGCGCACGCGGATACGCCCGAAGCCGTACTGGTAGTCAGGCCCCTGGTTGCCGCTGTCCAGCGCGGTTGCGGCAAGCACGCCACGCAGCACATCGGGTGACAGGCGCTGCTTGCTGTACTCGCGCTGCCACAACTGGGCCAGCAGCGTGATACCGCCGCAGGCGCTGGGGCTGGACATGCTGGTGCCGCTGCTGCTGGCGTAGGCGCTGTTGCTGCCGGTGTAAGTGCTGGTAAGGCCCGAGCCATTGGCCTGAAAGTGCGGAATGATGCGCCCGTCGTTGGTCGGACCGCGCGAACTGAAACTTGAAATGCTGCCGTTGTCGTTCAAAGACCCGATCACGAATGCATTTTTCATGCACGTGTCGTTCGTACAGGTGTTGCTGCCGCTGCCGCTGTTGCCCGCCGACTTGCACATGTTCACCAGCACGTCGCGAATGTCGATGTCGCTGGACTGCGCGCTGCTGTTGTAGCCGCCGTTGCTGGTGCTTTCGCCATAGCTGTGGTTGTCTGCCACAATGCGATAGTTATGCACAGCCGTCAGGCGCTGGCTGTTCATGTTGTTCCAGTCGTGGCTGACGACATAGGCCCGGGGCGCGTAGCCGCGGCCGTTGGCGTTGGCGGTGCCGTCGCCGATGATGGTGCCGGTTACGTGCGTCGGGTGGCTGGACATGCTGCTGGTGTCCACGCGCAGCACACGCTTTGTGCCGTTGTTGATGGGGCTGGGTGAACTGGCGGCCTGCAATGCAACGTGCGTGTCCAGCGCCGTGCCGCCGTCCCATACACCCACCACCAACCCGTCGCCTGTCAGGTTGTAGCTGGTGGACGGGCCAACGTCGGAGGCGCCGGCAATGCTGAGCGATGCGCTGACAACATTATGGATCACCTTGTGCGGCACCGGCTCAATCCACTCGATGCGCGGGTCGCGGCTTGCAGCCTTCAACTGCGAGGTGGTGAAGCGCACGCCGAAGAAGCGCACTTCTTCGGGATCGGGCGTGCCGTCGTTCAGCGTTGAACCGAACAGCAGGGGCACTTCACGCTCGTGCAACCAGGCCAGGATTTCCTCGCCGGTAACGTTGCGCCAGAACGTGATGCGCAGGTCGTGCGTCGCATCGGTAGGGGCAGACATCAACTCCCATGCTTCCTTGCTGCACACGTCCATCGCATGGCTGAGCAATGTGCCCGCCACGTTGGGATGACCCTTCAGCATTTGGCCTGCGGTGTTGAGGCTTTGCCCGTCGTGGGCGCGGAAAAAGTAGGCATTGGGCCCGGCATAGCCGACAAATGCGATACCTGCGGCCTCAAGTTGCGCCGCAAACTCTGCGTCAAGAACCTCACGGAACTTGACGTAGAACATGGATGTCGGTTCGGACGTCGGCAGCGGGCAGTCGGGGTCTGCTAGCGCGAATCGGGATTCAAGCTCAATCAATCTCGCCCGCTCGTCGAAGGTAAGCTGCTGTTCAAATCGTTGGTGGGCCTCGCGGTCAAACGCTTGACCAAGGTCCAGGCTGGTGGCCGGTCGTGTCCCCACGACATTGCCGGCCTCTGGTGCGGCCTTGCCGTTGCCGGGAGTCACCGCAAGTACCGCTGCGGCAACGACCAATGCAATTGCAAGACACGCCCATGCGGATGGGAACCGCATCGGTGCCTCCTTCTGCGTCCGAAATGCCAAAGAACAAAGTTGTTTGCTTACAGGAGAGTTGCCCAGACCCCACCTGACTTACGCTAACGAACAGACAATTAAAAAGTTCACTTCGAATCTTCGAATCTTATCACATTGTAACCACCTTCGTGCACCCGGTTTGCGACACCAGACACACGCACTCGACGGCTTGGCGTGTTCGCGCTACCTTGCAACTGGACCTGTTTTGCATGGGTGGCCACAACCACCCAGCCGTGTTATGCAGTGAAGCAACGACAAGGACGCCCAGTGCTGTTGAACTCTGAACTGTTTACCGCCCAGCAGGAGATCCTGAAGCATGCCAGGGAATTCGGGCTGGACTTCTTTGATGTTCACTTCGAGATGCTGGATTACGAAAGCCTGAACGAAGTGGCCGCCTACGGGGGCTTTCCCACCCGCTACCCCCACTGGCGCTTCGGCATGCATTACGAGGAACTGCTCAAGGGCTACACGTACGGCATCAGCAAGATCTATGAGCTGGTGATCAACAATGACCCGGTTATTGCTTACTTGATGGACAGCAATGACTTCGTGTCCCAGAAGCTGGTGATGGCGCACGTTTACGGCCACGCCGACTTCTTCAAGAACAACCTGTGGTTCAGCAAGACCAACCGCAAAATGGTTGACCAGATGGCCAACCACGCGGCGCGCATCCGCCGCTACATGGACCATTACGGCCGCGACAAGGTTGAGCGTTTCATTGACGCGTGCCTGAGCCTCGAAAACCTGATTGACCCGCTGCTGCCCTTTTCAAGGCCGCCGCAACGCCAGCAGACCGTTGACCTGGACGATGAGACCGTGCGCATTGAGGTGACCAAGCTGCAGTCCAAGGATTACATGGACCGCTACATCAATCCGCCCGAGATACTGGCCCGCAAGCGCACCGAGCTTGAGCGCAAGGCCCAGGAGCCGCCGAAGTTCCCCGCCGAGCCGATCAAGGACGTGCTTTGGTTTCTCATGACCTACGCGCCGCTGCGCAACTGGCAGCGTGACGTGGTCAACATCGTGCGCGAAGAGGCCTACTACTTCGCACCGCAACGCTCGACCAAGATCATGAACGAGGGCTGGGCCAGCTATTGGCACAGCACGATCATGACGCAGAAGGCAGCCACAGCCGCCGAGATCGTGGATTTTGCCGACCACCACAGCATGACGATGGGCATGAATCCCGGCGTGATCAACCCCTACAAGCTCGGGATTGAGCTGTTCCGGGACATCGAGTATCGCTGGGACCACGGCATGCACGGCCTTGAGTGGGAACGCTGCGAAGACCTGAGCGAGAAGGAAAACTGGGACAGGCCCGCCCCCGGAGAAGGCCGCAAGAAGATCTTTGAAGTGCGCAAGATCCACAATGACCTGACGTTCATTGACGAATTCCTGACCGAAGACTTCTGCATCCGCGCCAAGCTGTTCACGTATGACTTCAACCCCACCACCGGCCGCTACGAAATCAGCAGCCGCGACTTTGAGGGCATCAAGAACAAGCTGCGGACCCAGTTGACTAACATGGGCGAGCCGTACATCTACGTGGAAGACGGCAACTACGCCAACCGCGGCGAGCTTCTGCTGGTGCACCGCCACGAGGGCTTTGACTTGGACGAGGGCTACACCCGCGAGACGCTGCGCAACGTCCACCGTATCTGGAACCGCCCGGTGTACCTGAGCTCAAAGGAAGAGAACAAGTCGGTCCTGCACCGCTATGACGGCAAGGACTACAAGCGCGAGTCTTGACCCCGGTTTCCCGGTTGCACGGCAACCGGCCAACCGTATATTGAGCACTCCCCCCGATTGAACGAGCTTGCAGATTATGCGCAAAGCATTGCTGCTAATTGCCTGCGTGGCTGCGCTGATGCTTGCCGCGTGCGCCTCAAGCGAGAAGTTCCCCGGTCGTGGCCCCACGGCGATTGACCAGCCGTCGGGCGCTCCCACCCGCTCACGCTGGAGCCAGTACCTGGTGGTGATGACCGACAAGGAACGCACCGAGTTCCTTGACATCCAGGGCGAGTTCGAGCGTGAACAGTGGGTGCGCCGCAACGGCATTGACGTGCGTGCCGACCTGTCGCGCCGCCTGGCCCGCGGCATCAGTGTCGAAGCCGCCAAGCGCCGGATACTCGAAGTGCCAGACGAGACCCACAAGCACGGTCGCAGCACCTACCTGTTTTACAGCCGCTTCAACACAGCAAGCCGCACTCACTTCTGGCTGCGCTTTGAGAACGACCAGTTGTTGAGCTGGAACAGCTACACCCAGGAACAGCAGGATCGTGAGCGGGAGCTGATTGAGTTCGAGACACGGTTGATGCGCAAGTTCGATACCGTGCTGGTCAAAGGCATGGGCGTAGCAGAGATCAGGCGGCAGGCCGACAACGCGCGGCAGGACCTGAACAAAGTTGAAATGGCGTACCGCGAACGCCTGGCTGACCCTAACTACAAGGGCGGTCGCAACGTCGGCAGCCGCGACTACATCATTGCCGAGAACCTGCTGTACGCCAAGACGCGCAACGAGCTGTTTGAGTGGTTTCAAGGCCGTGAAGCCGACAAGATCATCATCCACCGGCCCTTCGAAACTCACCAGTACTACATGGTGCACCGCGACATCCGCGGCGTTGAGCGCATCGTGACCGCCGAGTTCGTCTTCGAAAACGGCGGCCTCGTGGACTGGTTCGTGTTCCACGAACGCTAGACCCTAACGCACCCCAACGGCGCGGGCACCATGCCCGCGCCTTTCGTTTCTGCTACATTGCAGCCATGACCCGCTACTTCACAGCCACGCCTGAAACGCCCATCGGCGATATCCGCGTCACCACTATGCTGGACGGTTGGCTTAGCCTCGATGGCGGCGCGATGTACGGCATTGTGCCCAAGGTGCTGTGGGAAAAGGCCCTGCCCGCCGATGCCCACAACCGCGTCAAGATGGCCATGCGCCCGCTGCTGGTGCGCACAGCCCGGAACATCGTCGTGATCGAAAGTGGTATCGGCCACGCCGTGCCCCCGGAACTACATGAACGCTACGGCATTGAGCGCCTCGGCCCCACGCTGGACGAGCAGGTGCGTGCCCAGGGCGTTGATCCCGCCCAGGTTGACACCGTCGCCTGCACCCACCTGCACTGGGACCACAGCGGCGGGCTGTGCAAACTGGTGGACAGCAAGTACGTGCCCACGTTTCCCAACGCAACCTATGTGCTGCAGCGCGGCGAGTGGGAAATCGCGATCAACCCAAGCAACCTGCACAAAGCCAGCTACACGCCCGAGTCGCTGACGCCGCTGGCAAGCCGCCTGCGCCTTGTCGAGGGCAACGCCGAGATCGTGCCCGGCGTGCGCTTTGACTTCACAGCCGGGCACACTGAAAACCACGCCGTGATCTGGTTTGAAAGCAGAGGCGAAAGCGGAGTGTTTTTCGGCGACCTGGTGCCGACGCTCAGCCATGTGCCAATGGCATGGATCAGCGCCTACGACATCAACGCCGGCGGAAGCTGGCAGGCCCGGGAAAAGTTGTACCCAGCCGTAGTCGCCTCCAGCGCCAAGTGCTTCTTCTACCACGAGCCTGAGTACCCCGTGGGCCGAATGCTTAGGGACAAAAGCAAGTACAAGTCCGAGCCGATTGGCTAGCCGGGCAATGCCAAGTTGAAGCCCCCTACGCAAACCCAGTTTCGCCACAGAGCCGCAGAGAACCTCAAAAGCGGTCCGCAGATTCAAGCAAACAAGCGCAGATGTGTCCGTGGCACGGGCGTCCCTACCCGTGCGCAGTTCCCAAACAGCAGCCTCTCACAATGTTCGCCCGCCACGCCCGGCCCTCCTCGGAACGCTGCACGTTCGTGAGGAGGGCCGGGCTGACGTGGCTGCGTGTTTGTGCGGCTTGGGCGTGCTGCTGAACGGGAACTACTTTGGTGCCTAAGCAACCTTACTCGCCCAATGTTACTTCAATGCTGTGGTTTCTGCCGTTGCGGGTATAGGTGATCTGCACCTTCTCGCCGGGTTGGCGGCCGGCCAGTGCTGTGCGAAGGTCGTCAAAACCCGCCACCCTGCTGCCGCCGATGTCGACGATCACGTCGCCGGCCTGCAGGCCTGCCCTGTCAGCAGCAGTCCCGTAAATGATCGCGCGGATACGGGCACCCTCTTCGCCGCGCTCGGGCCGGTAGCCGTCGTCAATCTGCACGCCCAGAAATGCGCTTTGCAGGCTGCGCGGGCGGCTGCTGATCGTGGTGTCGCGGTTGCGGTCGTCGGCATTGATGATGGCTTCAAACACGCGCCTTGCAGTGTTGATCGGTATCGCAAACCCGATGCCGTCCGCTGCATCCTGGCCGGTGCCAGCCAGCTTCCAGGTGTTGATGCCGATCACGCGCCCGGTCAGGTCAATCAAGGGGCCACCGCTGTTGCCGGGGTTGATCGCGGCGCTGGTTTGCAGGTAGTTGCGCACCAGCGTGCCCGGCGCTTCCGTGCGTCGGCCCGAATAGCTGACAATGCCCTCAGTCGCGGTGTGAAACAGCCCGTGCGGGCTGCCGATGGCAATCACCACATCGCCCTGCTCGGCCTTGTCGCTGTCGCCCAGACTGGCGGGCACAAGCCCCTTGGCGTTGATCTTGATGACCGCCAGGTCGTACTCGGGGCGGTGACCGACGAAGCGCGCCTCGTACAGGTCGTCGCCGAGCACGACGCTGAGCTGCGTGGCGTCGCTGGGGATCACGTGGGCGTTGGTCAGAATGTAGCCGTCTTCGGTCAGCACCACGCCGCTGCCCACATGGGTCTGGCCGGGAATGCGCCATGCGCTGTTGCGCGTCGCCCGGTCCGGCGTGCGCGCGACGATGCCCACTGTGAAGCGTTTGGCCCAATTGATCGCGTTGACGTACTCACGCGGCTTTTCCTGGGTCAGGGCCGGGTCTTCCACCACAGGGTCAGCGGCCAGCCGGTCCAGCACGCCCGCATTGGCGACCAGGAACATCACGCCCGTGCCGAAGAACATGCCGACCAGCAGGTACATGAGTGAGCGCCGGCCAAGCATTTTTGCGGTGTCGGCATGGCCGCGGTTGTAGCCCTCGTAGTACGCTGCCTCAGCGGGTTCCTGCGGGTCAAGCTTGCGGATCGTCATGGCGCCTCCAGCACTATTGTTACGCGCGAGAGCCGGTTGTCGATACACGGAAATGGCGCGGACATAATCGTCCGCGCCATCCGGAAACCCAGACCGGGACGGTCCTAGCGTTTGACCTTCAACTCCAGCGGCTTGCCGCCGCGCATGACCTTCAGGGTGTAATCACTGCCCCGCTCAATGCCGTTCATGGCGTCCCGCAACTCATTGCGACTGTCAACCTTGCTGCTGTTGACTTCCAGGATGATGTCATAGACCTCCAGCCCGGCGCGGGCGAGTGCTTTGTCGGCATCGACAATTTCGTTGACGCTCAAGCCGTGGTCCAGGCCCAGTTGCTTGCGGGTCAGCGGCAGCAGGCGTGCCACACGCACGCCCTCAACCACATCCATGTGCTCGCCGGCCGGCAGCGGTGTGTCCTTGTCCGGCGAGTCCTTGGGCTTGCCGCCCAGCTCAATCTGGCGTTGCAGCAGGTTGATCTTGTCCACGAACAGCTTGTAGTGCTTTTCAGCCTGCTGCTGGATCGCCGGCCACTCTTTCTTGTCACGGTTGACCACGCGATCCTTCAGGTCGGCAAAGGTTTCCTTTACGTTGTCTTCCAGCTCGTCAAGCTCGTCCTCAAACTTCTCGCCGTCAAGCCGTCGCACTTGCGCGATGCGTTCCAGCAGGTCCTGGCGCAGGTTGGCAATCGTCTCAAGCGGCGAGGACACTGTCTCATCTACGCCTGCTTCTTTGGCCCACTTGTCCAGATCTGCACTGTATTGGACAAAGAACTTCTCCGCCGTTGCCAGAATGTCCTTCCAGCCTGAAGGCGGCGTGTCCTTCACTTTGTCTTCAAGTCGCTCGTAGCTGGCCAGGATCTTCTCTTCCAGATCATCCAGGTTGTTCTCGATGCGCTTGGGGCCGGCCTTGCGTATCCGCTTCAGCCGATCGCGCAACTGCTTCTTCATTTCCGTGACGCGCACGGGCACGTCCATGACGGCGGCGTCGGCGCCGATCTCGCCTGCCCACTTGTTCAGTTCATCGCTGAACTGTCTGTGGAACTTGCGGCCGTCTTCCAGGGCGCGCTCCCAGTCTTTGGGGCCGCCGTCCGCCATCTTGTCGTGCAGGTTGGCAAACGTGTCGCGGATGCGGTCCTGCATGGAGTCAAGCGTGCCCTCCCATTTGCCGCCGGCGGGACGACGCAGATCGGAGACGCGGTAAATCAAGTCGCGTTCAAGGGCCTTCAGGCTGGCGCGATGGCGTGACTTCTTGATGTCCAGGTCTTCACGCGGGTCCTTCTCGCGGGCGTTGTCTTTCTCGCGGTTCTGGAGCTTCTGCATGTCCTTCTCAAGCCGCTGGCGGGCCTTTTCGTTGAGTGCCTTGCGTTCTTCATCGCTCAGGTCGCCATCGCCGAAATTGAGCTGATCGACCAGGTCCAGGAACTCCTGCACCTCGCCCATGTCCTTGCGGGCGTTGCCGTCGCCGATGCCGGCTTCCTGCGTAAGGTCGGCAGGATTGGCTTCGCCGTGGGCGCGGGGCGTGCCCTGCAACTCGCGATGCAGTGCGGCGTCGGACTTGCGCAGGTCTTCGGCGTCGGCAAAGGCCTGCACCTTCACTTCGGCGCCGTCGCGGACCTCGACGCGGATGCTGCCGTCTTCGTTGCGTACAAACTTGAATGCCTTGCCATCACGCTTGACGATCACTTCGCTGCCGCTGCCGCTGACTTCAACGCTGCGCGAATCGGACTTCACGCGGATGCGCAACTCCGACCTCGGGCGCTCCAGCGGCTCAGCGATGCCGCCCAACAGCTTGATGGTAGCCCGCACCTGATCGAGCGTTTCAGCGCTCAGGTCCTGGTTGCTCAGGTGTTTGCGCAATTGCGGCACAGCCGCGTCGCCCAGCGCGATCAGCGCTGTCTGTGCGCCGTTGCGAATGTCAAGGTTGGGATGGTCCAGCAACTTGACCTGCTCATCGACTTCAGCGGCCACGGGCCGGGCCTGAAGGATGTGCATGGCCGGCGTTTCGCTGGCCGCACCGTGCAGTGAAGCGGCAAGACCCAGTACCCCAAACGAGAACACCAAGCGCCCGAAACTGTGCATACACGTCTCCGATCCGGTCCGTCCAAGCGACCAACTATTCTACGCCATCTAAGCACGGCCTGCTCCGGATTTCTGCTGCCAAAAATGCGGCAGACGGCGCGCATACCCCGCCTGTTACCGCCCGCAGTTTTGCCTAGAATCCGACCCTCGTTAGCCTTGCAAGTAGTGCAAAGACAGGAGCTTGCGTTGACGCCCCTGAAGTATGGCCCAATCACGCTGAAGAACAACCTGGTTGCCGCGCCGCTGGCTGGCATCAGCAACCGGGCGTATCGGGTGTTGTGCAGGCGCTATGGCGCGGGATTGGCCTACGTTGAGATGCTGAAGGTCGAAAGCTACCTGCACCACAACCGCAAGACGATGACGCTGAAGTATTACCGTGAAGATGAACGGCCTGTCGGCATCCAGTTTGCCGGCAACAACCCGGCATGGCTGGCCGAAGCCTGCCGCATGGCTGAAGACGAAGGCTACGACACGATTGACCTGAACATGGGCTGCCCCGTGCCCAAGATCGGCAAGTGCGGCGCGGGCAGCGCGCTGATGGCCTACCCTGAACGCGCCGCGAAGTGCATGGAAGCGATGGTCAGTGCGGTGAAGATTCCAGTCACGGTCAAGATTCGCGCGGGCGTAAACGACAATTGCCTGAACTTTCGCGAGATCGGCCGAATGGCCGAGCAGGCGGGCATGGTGGCAATCACGATTCACCCGCGCACAAGGGCGCAAAGCTTTACCGGCCTTGCCAACCACCAGCTTACGGGCGAACTGAAGGCCGCCGTGAGCATACCCGTTATCGCCAGCGGCGACGTGAAAGAGCCCGAAGACGCCGTGCGCGTGCTGAGGCAAAGCGGCTGCGACGGCATCATGATCGGGCGCGGCTGCTGGGGCAGGCCGTGGCTGTTTCGTGAAATCGACGAAGTGCTGCACTACGGCCGCGTGGTCACGGAAACGCCCGGGCCGATTGAGCGGCTGGCGGTGCTGCGCGAGCACTTTGAGATGCTGCTGGAGAGCTTCGACCCGCGCCATGCCTGCCAGGTCGTGCGTCGCTACGCCACGTGGTACATCAAGGACATTCCCGGCAGCGCGCAGTTCCGGCACCGTATGACCAAGGTGGAGAGCCGCAACGAGTTTCACGAAGTACTGGACGACATCACCGCACACTTCGAAAGCGTGGTTGGCGTGCCCGAAGATGAGTACGTCGGCAGGCGGGCCGCGCTTGTATCGACCTGAACCCCTTTGCATTTCCCCCACCACGGCATACAAAGGCTCAATGCGCTTCGGGCTGGGCTTGATTCTTGCCGCAATTGCACTTGCGGGGTGCACAGTCGCCGGTGGCGACCGGCCGCCGACACGCACCTACGCGTGGCCTTTTTTCAACGAATCCACGAACATTGACGGCAGCATCAACACGCGCGCTGCAGGGCCGTTCTACGAAAAGCAGACCGGCCCGGACGGTTACGTGCAACGCAGTGTGCGGCCGTTTTACAGCTACACAGAGTCGCCGGCGCGCGCTGAGAAAGACCACTTGTTCTTCTACCCGATCGGCCGCTGGCGCGAACGCACGACTGCCGGCTGGAAGGGCCGGCTTGAGCGCCAGATTCATGCGATGCCGGTGTTCTGGTGGAACGACGTAAGTTACGCGCCCGGCCACCGCGAGCTGGACTACTTCTTTTTTCCGCTGGTGTTCGGCGGCGACAGCAGCATCGAAGGCTCGCACTTTGCCGTGGCGCCGTTCGGCGGCAACCTGAAGGGCGTTTTCGGCAACGACGAGATCCGCTTTATCATGTTCCCGCTGTACGTTGAACTGCACCGTCAGGGCCGTGTCACGTACTACATGCCTTTCCCCATCGTGAAGTGGGGCTATGGGCCGGGCTATCGCACGTACGGCGTGATGCCGCTGTTTTCACGCACCGAGGTGTGGCGTGAAGTCCCCGACGAGATCACCGGCGGCACCAAGAAGCTGCCGGTCGCTGACCGCTGGACCGTGCTGTGGCCGCTGTTCCGCTATGACCGTGAAGCCATGGACCGCAAGTACCCGCGTGAAGCGCTGATGGTCTATCCGTTGTTCGGGTACAAGAAAAGCGCGGTCACGCTGAACCTCAGCATGTTGTTCATCTACAACTACCCGATGTTCAGCTACACGCGCGCCGACCTTACCGACACCACCATCATTGATTTGTTCTGGCCTGTCTTTCGCTACGCCAAGGGTGACGCCTTCAAGCAGTACCGCGTCTGGCCGCTTTGGGACTACAGCGAGCGCAAGTACCCTGACGGCAGCTATTCAACCGCCATCAACGCGCTATGGCCGCTGTTCTGGTACTTCGAAGACAAGTTCCCCACGTACACCGAAACCCGCTGGCAGATCTTTCCGCTGTTCTTTGCCAACTTCAAACGCTACCTGCCCGAACCGGACGGCACCATCCGCACCAAAGACCTGATCCGCATCTGGCCCGTTGCCAAGTACCGCAAGGATGTCGATGGCACCGTGGACTTCGAAATGTTGAGCATCTTTCCGTTCAACGACAAGAAGTTCGACAACACCTACGGCCCGTTCTTTAAGTTCTTTTCGGTCCGCGTCGGGCCCAGCGAAACCAAGGTGCAGGCGTTGTTCCGGATTTTCAGCTACGAGGAAGACCCCCACCGCATTGACCTGTCGCTGGCGCCGCTGTTTGACTGGCATGTGGTCAAGCAGGCCAAGGATCGGTTGTACCCCTCCGGCCCCAACCCCGGCGACATCGAGGACTTCAACCTGCTGTATGGCCTGCTGGGCTATCACCATGGGCCGGATGACCGCTACACCCGGTTGTTCTGGGGCATCAAGATCCGCAAATGAATACCGACCACATCGGCATCCGTTCGGTCAAGGGCGCAGGCTACACCCTGCTGCTGCTGCTTGAGTCGCTGGGCTACGTCACCCATATCTGGAAACGTCGCCGTGCGATATTTACTCAGATGCACGTGATCGGTACCCAAAGCCTTGCCATTGCCTGCTTCTTCATGCTGCTGGTCGGCATGGTGTTTGCACTACAGACCGGCATCGAGTTCGCGCGCTTCGGGCAGACCAGCCTGATCGGCTTGGTCATTGTCAGCGCTATGGTACGCGAGCTTGGCCCGTGGATGACGGCATTTGTGCTGATCGCGCGCGTGGGCAGCAGTATGGCCGCTGAAATCGGCACCATGAAGACCGCCGAAGAAATCGACGCCCTTGAGGTCATGTCGATCAACCCCGTCAGCTTTGTGGTGATGCCCCGCGTGATCGGCTACGCGATCATGGGCCCGATCCTCACGATTTTCGGCACGCTGGTCGGGGTCGGCGGCGGCATGCTGGTGGCATACGCCCAGCTTGGCGTACGCCCTGACGACTTTCTGCGCTTTGCGGAGCGCGGCGCAGAACCACTCGACATCTACTGGGGCCTCCTGAAGTCTCTGGTTTTCAGCCTGTGTGCCGCCGCCGTTGCGTGTAGCAACGGCATGCGCACCACCGGCGGGGCGGTCGGCGTCGGGCGTGCCAGCCGCAACACCGTCGTGATTGCGCTTACGCTAACCGTGTTTTTGAACTACCTGCTGACCAGTTTCTATAGGATGGTCAAGCGGCTTGTGGCGGGGCTGGTTTGAACAAGATGATCAGGCGGCACACATCAGCAGGCAAGGCCACCGTTCCGGCGCTCGCAGACCGCGGAGATTCGGCATGAGCGGCGCCATCCAGCCAGCTGAGCCTCAAGCCCTGACCCTGAACACCCCGATGGTTGAGTTCGCGGGGGTCAGCAAGACGCTGGCAGGCCGCAAGATCCTGGACAAGCTTGAGTTCTCGGTCAAACGCGGCGAGACGTTCGTGATCATAGGGTACTCGGGCACGGGCAAGTCGGTGTCGCTGCGCAACCTGGTCGGTTTGATGCGGCCCGACGAAGGCAGTATCCGCGTCGCGGGCGAAGAAATCACGACCATGACGCCGCGCGAACTTGAAGTGATGCGCCGCAAGTTCGGCGTGCTGTTTCAAAGCGGCGCGCTGATCGCGTGGTTGAACCTGTTCGATAACGTCGAGCTGCCGCTGCTTGAGCACACCAAGATGAGCCGCAAGAAGCGCGCCGAGATCGTGCAACAGAAACTCGAGCTGGTGAACTTGTGGCAGGATCGCGAGAAGTTTCCCGCCGAGATTTCCGGCGGCATGAAGAAACGCGCCGGTCTTGCCCGGGCGATTGCGCTGGACCCCGAAATCGTGCTGTACGACGAGCCTTGCAGCGGACTCGATCCCGTCATCGCCCACGAGATTGACAAGCTGATCATCCGGCTGCGCGATGACATGAAAATGACCCAGATTGTCGTCACGCACGACATGGAAAGCGCCTACAGCATTGCAGACCGCATCGGCATGTTTTACCACGGTCGCATGATCCAGATCGGCACGGCCGACGAAATCCGGAACAGCAACCTGGAGGAAGTGCGACACTTCGTGTCCGGCGGCCGGGAGGGCGCAGTCTCGGTCCGGAGCCAGGCCGCCATCGAAAAGGGCCGGTCGCCGACCTTCAGCGCCCGCGTCGAAGCCGGCAACGAACAAGCCGAAAGTGAAGCCGTAGTGCTTGAGCCAGTCTCGGAACCTGCCCCGCCAAAGCTTGAACCGGAGAACACGCCATGAAAGCACGCGACATTATCGCAGGACTGTTGTTCTTCATCGCCGTCGGAGTAGCGCTGTTCTTTGCGATGCGTTTGGGCGGCGACGGCAGCATCCGCTTCGGCGCCGAGCAGACGGCCAAGATCCGCTTTGCCAACGTGCAGGGCCTGCAGCAGAACTCGCCGGTCTGGATCAGCGGCGTGCCGATGGGCCGCGTGCGCGAGATGTTCGTTGACCGCACCGGCACTGTTGAGGTCAAGATCAGCCTGGACAGCAGCGTGCGGCTGAATTCGGACTGCTACGCCGAGATCATACCGTCCAGCGCGTTCGGTGGCCGCGCCATCGCGCTGTACATCGGCGACGCCCCTACGCCGCATGACATGGACAACTACATCGAAGGCCGCGTGGTGGAAGACCTGTTCACGGCGGCGGGCCGGGGCATCGGCAAGATCAACGAGGGCATTGACCTGGCGGTGGACACCGTCAAGGACGTCAACGCGATCGTAAAGGACGTGCGCGATGGCCGCGGACCCATCGGCACAATCCTGCGCGACGAAAAAGTGGCGGGCGACATCGCAGCAACCGTTGAAAATGTCCGCGCGACCAGCGAAGACGTCAAGGGCATCACAGCCAACGTGCGCGACATCACCGACAAGGTCAACGCCGGCGACGGCATGGCGGCAATGCTTCTGGACGACGCCGACACCGCCCTGCGCATGAAGAACATTGTGCGCAATGTTGAGGACGCGACCGATAACACCGTGGGCGCCTCGCGCAGCATAAAGTCGATCGCGGCCAAGCTGGACAACGGCAAGGGATTGTTCGGGATGCTGCTGAACGACGAAGAAACCGGCGAGAACGTGAAAGAAGCAATCGCCGGCACGCCGCAACTGGTGCGCAACGCCTCGCGCGTGGCCAAAGAACTGGGCGACACCATGGAAGGCGTGAACAAGGGCGAAGGCACGGTCGGCAAGCTGTTCAAGAACGACACCCTGTTCAACGACACGCTGAACGCGATCAATACCCTGCGCGCCGGCTTCGAAGACATCCGTGAACAGGCGCCGATCACCACCTTTGCCAGCCTGCTGTTCCAGGTGCTGCAATAGGCCGACGGAATGTGCGCGCCGCGGCTTGCGCTTGGTGCGCTTGTCGTTTGCAATGGCCGTATGCTGGCGCAGAACTTCCACTCCTTTACGACCAACGCCATGGGCGCGACGGCCGTTGTTGCCCTGCATGCAGCGATCCTGTGCTTCATGGTCGCCGCACTGATGGCGGTGGCTGCACTGTTTCAGCCGCGCCGGATGCGGATGCTATGGGCCGAGTGCGTTGGCGGCGCGGGCGCAGCGGCGCTGGGCACATACTTCATTGCAAGGTTTTCGGAAGCCGGCACCGAGCCATTCTCCAACCTCTTCGAAGTGATCAACCTGGCGGCGCTTTGCGTTGCCCTGACCTGTTTTGCCATAGCCCGCGTGCGCAAACTCAAGACGCTTGCGGCGTTTGCCTTTCCGGGCATCGCCGTGATCTTTGTGGTCAACCTGCTGTTCGCCGACAGCGCCGCGCAGGGCCGTGCAAGTTCAGGCCTGCTGGTGGTTCACGTCGTGCTCACGCTGATGAGCTATGGGCTGTTCTTCATGGCCGCGATTGCCGCTGTGATGTTCCTGCTGCAGGAGCGCGCGCTCAAGAAACACCGCGACCCCGCCGTGATTCGTGACTTTCCACCGCTGGAAAGCCTGCGCCGGCTGGTCAACACCTGCATCCTGACCGGCCTGCCGCTGCTGACACTGGGCCTGGGCCTCGGCTTCGTCGCCATGTCCGACCAGGGCTGGGAGGCGATCCTGCGCAACCCCAAGATTCCGCCCAGCGTGGTGCTGTGGGGCGTGCTGCTGCTGGCTGCGGCGGGGCGCTGGACCGGGCGGCTGCACGGCCGTCGCCACCTGTACATGGTGCTGGCGGGCTTTGCACTGGTGCTGATGACGTTTGTGGGCCTGGGCGTGTGGTCGCGCTCGCAGGCAACCGCCCCGCAACAGCAGGAGGTGCGCTGATGCAGCGCTACGTCGTGCTGGGCGTGAACCACAAGTTCGCACCGCTGGAGGTGCGGGAACGGCTTGCATACCCCGAACGCAAGCTGCCCGGCGCGTTGAAGCAACTGCGCGAGGGCCTGCCGTGCGACGAGGCGGTGCTGCTTTCCACGTGCAACCGCGTGGAAGTGTACGCCTTTGCCGACGCTGCCGACGCGCGCGATAGGCTGATCGCCGCGCTGGCCGCAGATCACGGCATGAAGCCTGATTACCTTGAGTCGTTGTGCTACTTCCACCGCGGCCGGGACGCTGTGGAACATGTGCTGCGCGTATGCGGCGGGCTTGACAGTCTGGTGCTGGGTGAGACGCAGATTCTCAGCCAGGTCAAGCGCGCATACCTGCTGGCGCAAAGTGAAGGCGCTACCGGCAAGCAGTTGAATGGCCTGTTTCACAAGGCGTTCCATGTGGCCAAGCGCCTGCACAGCGAAACCGCAATCGGGCAGGGTCAAGTCAGCATCAGCAGCGTGGCGGTGCGCTTTGTCCGGCGCATTTTTGACGACCTTGGCAGCAAGACAGCGCTTTTGATCGGCGCCGGCGAAGTCGGCGAGCTTACGCTGACTTACCTGCGTGAAGCCGGCATCGGCCGCGTAGTAGTCGTTTCGCGCAGCCTTGAGCGCGCCAAGGAGATCGCCGAGCGCTACAAGGGCGACGCCGTACCCGTCAACCTGCTTGAAGATTACCTGCCCGCCGCCGACGTGGTGATTACCCAGACCGCCGCTGAAGACCGCATTCTCAGCAAGGCACAGTTTGCGAAGTCGCAGAGGGCTCGCGGCTATGCGCCGGTATTCGTCCTGGACCTGGCTGTCCCTCGCGACGTTGAGGAAGCAGCGGCAGAGCTTGACGGCGTGTTTCTGTACAACGTGGACGACCTTGAACAAGTGGTGGCCGAAAACGCCGAAGAACGCAGCCGCGAGTTGGACAAGTGCGCCGCCATTGTGCGCAGCGAGGCCGATGAGTTTCTCGCCGGCTTCCAGACGTACGCCGCCGCCCCGCTGATCACCGAGTTGCGCGAAAAGGCGATTGCGGTAAAGAACGCCGAGCTTGACCGCGTGTTCGCAAAGTATCCCGAGATGCCTGAAGATCAGCGCCGCGAACTGGCGGCATTTTCAGAACGGCTGGTGAACAAACTTCTGCACCCGCAGATCCAGGGCATCAAGGACCAGGCCGCCCGGGGCGATACGGAAAGCATCCGGCGCCTCGCGCTTGCGCTCGGCATCGACAAGGCGGTTCCGCCCGCGCCGCCATCGCCACAGGAAGAAGCCGCCCGCAAGACCGGGGACTAGCGCAGCGCCAGCCGGATTGTGAACGGCAGTCCGCAGAATTCACGGATTCCGCAGAATCGGCGTGGAAGCTCCAACGTGAGGGCGTCCGACCATTACTGGGTTCGCAGAGAACTGGCATTCAGTCCTCTGTGGGCACTTTGAACTCTGTGGTGAGCGCCCTTGTTGTTGAATGGCTGGCAGCCACGCAGGACTGCAAAGTAACAGGATAGGCAGGATTCACAGGATTGGGCCCCGCATCCGATTCATCATGTCCATCCTGTTAGGACTCCCCTGACAGGGTTCATCATGCGGGCGGGCTAGTCGCCGCCCAGTTTCCAGCCCTTGGGAATCTTGACCTTCACGTCAAAGTGCCGCTTCAGGACCGCTACGGCCGTCTCAAGCACTGTGACGCGCGCGTGCCACTTGTGCTGGCTTGAGACCGCGTGCCAAGGCGCGTAGTCGGTAGATGTGCGCTTGAACATTTCGTCCACGGCGGCTTCGTACATGTCCCATTTCTCGCGGTTGCGCCAGTCTTCGGGGCCGATCTTCCATGCCTTGAAAGGGTCCTGCTCGCGGGCCTTGAAACGCTTGAGCTGCTCGTCCTTGGAAATGTGCAGGTAGTACTTGATCACCGGCACGCCGTCATCGTGCAGCATGCGCTCAAAGGCATTGATCTCGTCGTAGGCACGCTTCCAGGCTTCCTTGGCAGCGAACTTCTCCACGCGCTCGACCAGCACGCGCCCGTACCAGCTTCGGTCAAAAATGCCCATGCAGCCGGGCTCGGGGATGCGGTCCCAGAAGCGTTGCAGGTAGTGCCGCCCCTTTTCGCGGGCGCCGGGCGCGCCAATCGGGTGCACCACGTAGCCTCGTGGGTCAAGCCGCTCAATCAGCCGCCGAATGGACCCGCCCTTGCCTGCCGCATCGCAGCCCTCGAACACGAAAATGGCTTCGCGGTTGTTCTCGTGCATCCAGCGCTGGATGAACAGCATCTGCATCTGCGCCAGTTCCTGGCGGCTGTGGTATTCATCCTTGTCCTTGATGCGCGCGGACAGGTCTATCGACTCAACGGTCAAGGCCATGTTCACCCCCGGGGCACATTACGCCGCACCCAGCCGTACGCGCCAGTGAGAAGCAACAGAACCGACACGACTACCTATAGCCGCAGCGGGCCCGGACTGGCGCACGGGGCTGAACGCGAGTAAGACTCAAGCATGAGCAAGGCCAGTTCACGGCTTGAGTTCCTAGGCCAGCTTGCTGGCGGGTTGGCGCACGAGATCAAGAACCCGCTGTCCACAATCAAGCTGACCCTGCAGTTGCTTGACGAAGACATGCAGAAAGAGGACTCCCCCACCGCCCAGCGGGCGCGCCGTAAGATTGAAGTGCTGCTGCGCGAAGTGAAACACCTTGATGACATCGTGCAGGAGTTTCTGCACTTTGCACGCGGCCACGACCTGAAGCTGGCCCGCACTGACCTGTACCGCCTGATTGTCGAGCTGTTCGAGTTCCTCGGCGACGAGGCGCGGCGCCGCAACATCCGCATCCACTTTGACGCAGACGGCAAGCTGGACGACCTGGTGCTGGATCCCACGCTGATCCGGCAGGCCCTGATGAACCTGCTGAAGAACGCCTTTGACGCGCTGGACGAAAAGGGCGGCGGTGAGGTCGTGGTGCGCGCGCGAGTCAAGGGCGACCTGCTTGGCCTGGAGGTGCTTGACACGGGCTGCGGCATTGCCGAAAGCAACATGGATCGTATGTTTCGCCCGTACTTCACGACCAAGAAGAACGGCACGGGCATGGGCCTGGCCATGGTGCGGCGGATCGTGGAGGAGCACGGCGGGCAGATCACGTTTGAGTCCGAGGCCGGCAAGGGCACGCGCTTCATTATCCTGCTGCCCGCGGACCCGGAAAAACGCGGCAGCCTGAAGTCGATGGTCGCTGTCGATGAAGCACCCGGGGAGCAGCCATGAAGGTCCTTGTCATCGGCAGCGGCGCCCGCGAACACGCCCTGTGCTGGAAGCTCAAACAATCGCCCAAAGTCACACGCATCTATGCTGCCCCCGGCAGCGACGGCATTGGCCAGATTGCCGAGTGCGTGCCGATCAAAGTCAACGAGCTCAACGCCCTGGCCGCATTTGCCCGCGAGCAGAGAATCGACCTGACCGTCGTCGGCCCCGAAGACCCGCTGGTCGAAGGCATCGTTGACCTTTTTCAGAAAAAGCAGCTGCGCATTTACGGCCCCACCCGCAAAGCCGCACGGCTTGAAGGCAGCAAGGATTTCGCCAAAGACATCATGTCTCGCCACGGCATCCAGACCGCCGGGCACAAGACCTACGACCAGCCGGCGCCGGCGCTTGAGTACCTGCGCAACTGCGACTACCCGGTGGTGCTGAAGGCCGATGGCCTGGCGGCGGGAAAGGGTGTCACGATCGCCCGCACGTTTGAAGAGGCCGAGGCCGCAATCAACGAAAGCATGGTCGCCAAGCGCTTTGGCGTGGCGGGCCGCCGCGTGCTGATTGAGGACTTTCTGGTCGGCGAAGAAGTCAGCGTGCACGCGATCAGCGATGGCCATAACATTCTGCCGCTGTGCCTGGCGCAGGACCACAAAGCCGCGCTCGATGGCGACGAGGGCGAAAACACCGGCGGCATGGGGACATACAGCCCGCTGCCTCAGGTCAGCAGCGAGGTCATGCGCCAGCTTGAGCGCGACGTGATTGTGCAGACGATTCATGCCATGAACGTTGAGGGCGAGCCTTTCAAGGGCACGCTGTTCGCGGGCTGCATGATGACCAAGCAGGGCCCCAAGGTGCTTGAGTACAACGTGCGCTTCGGCGACCCCGAAACGCAGAGCATTCTGCTGCGCATGCAAGCCGACCTGTTTGAAGTACTGAGCGCGACCATTGACGGCCGGCTTGACCAAGTGGAAGTGAACTGGGATCCGCGCAGCGCGGTCACGGTGGTGCTGGCCAGCGGCGGCTACCCGCGCGAGTTTGAGAAAGGCTACAAGATCAAGGGCCTGGACAGCGACTTCGGCCCGGACGTGCAGGTGTTTCACGCGGGCACAAAAAAGGTGGATGGCCAATGGTTTACCAACGGCGGCCGGGTGCTGAGCGTGTGCGCGCTGGGCGCAGACCTGCCGGACGCCCGCCGCAAGGCATACGCGGCGGTTGAGAGGATCCACTTCGACAAGATGCAGTTCAGGAAAGACATCGGCCACCGCGGTTTGAAGTAGATTGCGACAGTAGAGAGAGCTTTGAACCACAGAGGCCACAGAGAAACACCTCTAAGTAGTTCTCCGTGTCCTCTGTGGTTAACCGCAGTTCCAAAGCCAAGGAGCAGCCATGGCAGGTACCGCAACCTCAAACGCGCTAGAAATCGGCCACGGGCCGCTGACCAACATTGCCGAGTACATCATTGACGGCGGTGCGCTGGATGACGCGACCGCGTTGCGGCTTTTGACCCTGCCCGACAGCCGCGTGTATGACCTGATGTACGCCGCGTACCTGGTCAAGCGGCACTTCCAGGGCGACAAGCTGCACCGTTGCAGCATCGTCAACGCGAAAAGCGGCGCGTGCGGCGAAAACTGCACCTTCTGCGCACAAAGCAGCTTTTACCAGAAAGACACCGGCGTACCGACCTACCCGATCATGAATGCCGACGCCATCCTGCGCGCCGCCGACGAAGCCGTTGAGTACGGCAGCACCAACTTCGGCATTGTCACGGCGGTCAAGGGCGTGCAGGAAGGCCCTATGCTGGACGCGATCCTTGAGGCGATACGCAAGATCCGCGCCCAGGGCCGCATCGCCCCCGACGCCAGCCTTGGCGTGGTCACGCGCCGCGTGCTGGAAAAGCTGAAAGACGCCGGCTTGCAGGTGTATCACCACAACCTGGAAAGCGCGCGCAGCTTTTACCCCAACATCTGCACCACCCGCGACTGGAGCGAAAACTTTGAAACCATCCAGCGCGCCAAGGAGGTCGGGCTTGAAGTGTGCTGCGGCGGCATCATCGGCATGGGCGAAAGCCCGCAGCAGCGCATTGAGCTGATGCAGCAGGTCGCGGCGCTGAAACCTGAACACATCCCGCTGAATTTCCTCGTCGCCGTCAAAGGCACGCCTCTGGCCGATGTAGCGCCCATGCGCCCCGTGGACTGCCTTAAATCCATCGCCGTGTTTCGCCTGACCAACCCCACCAGCGACCTGTTTGTCGCCGGCGGCCGCGTGCAGCAGTTGCGGCAGTTGCAGCCGTTCATCTTCATGGCCGGCGCCAACGGCATGATGGTCGGCAACTACCTGACGACGCCCGGCCGCACCAAAGAAGACGACCTTGAACTGGTCGCCGACCTCGGCATGAACATTTAATCCTGCGTACGTGGGTCCAATGAACGCAGTCTGCGCTTGGATTGCCGGGGCAAGCGGGCTGGTGGGCAACGAGCTGCTGCACCTGCTGCTGGATGACGCGCGCGTGGCGCAAGTTGTTTCGCTGGGCCGGCGCGAGTTCAAGTTCACGCACGGCAAAATGCTTCAGCGCATCGTTGACTTTGCCGCGCTGCCAGCCGGCCTGCCCGCGCCTGACGTCGCATTCTGCGCACTTGGCACCACCATCAAGAGCGCGGGTTCGCGCGAGGCATTCCGCAGGGTGGATCACGACTACATCGTTGCATTCGCCAGTGCGGCGCTTGCGGCAGGTGCGACCCGCTTCGCCATGGTCAGCTCCATCGGCGCTGACTGCGAGTCAGGCAACTTCTACCTGCGCACCAAAGGCGAAGCGGAACATGCCATCAGCATGCTGCCCTTTGCGGCTGTACACATCGCGCGGCCCAGCATGCTGCTGGGCAAGCGCCGTGAGTTCCGGCTTGGCGAGCGGATTGCAACACCGCTGTTCTATCTGGCGTGGCCGCTGCTGCTGGGCCCCCTGCGCAAGTACCGCGCAATCCACGCGCGGCAAGTGGCCAAAGCCATGCTTGAGTGCGCGCTGGGGCCGACGCAGGGTGTGCACATCCACGAGAGCGACGAACTTGCCCGAATGGGTCGCACCACGGCTCGGCGCATTGGTACAAACTCACCAACCTGATGTAATCGCCGCCGCGGGCGCGCCAGTCTATACTCGCGGCATGCGCTTCTCGGTGAGATCACGCAGGACCCTTACCACAGGCCAGTCGGCGATTGCGTTGCCGCTGATCGGGCTGGTGCTGCTGATTGTCGCCTTTGTAGTTCACAGCCAGGTCAGCGACGATCCCAGGCTTGGGCGTGAGGAAGTGCCGGCGCAGGTGATCGGCACGGACAAGGAAACGCGGCGAACCGGCGACAGCAGGAGCACGTACTACTACTTGATGGTGCAGTGTGAGCCTCCGGGCTACACGCAGTCACAACGCAGAGTTGAGGTCTCGGGCGGCACCCATGACCGCTTTGCCGCTGCCAGTGAGTTGAGCCCGGCAGCAACCACGGTGTACTTTCTGCCGGCCGACGGAAGCTGGCTTGAAGTCAATGAAATCGAGCATCGGCAGTTTTCGGGCTCCGTGGTGATGTGGAGTTTCGGGCTTGTCGGCGTGCTCATGATCGGGCTGGGCGTAGTGTCGGCTCGCAAGTGGATGCGCGGCGAAGCGGAACACACGAGTCGCCGCCGCGATGAGCCTGTGCCGCCCGAAGCGCTGGCTTTCATGCAGGCAATCGGCGTACCAACCCAAGGGCTGGCACAGCATGTCCCGGAACAGCCCAAGCCGTATGCAGCCCCGCCACAGGACCGCCCGCCGTGGGAGGGGGGCCGCTCACAGCCTGCACAACCCGAGCCTCACAATGATCCTGACAACGTCCTGTACGACGCGAACCGTCCGCCGCCGGCAAACTAACCGCGCACCCAGCGGAAGCCTTGGGGCGTGTCCTCAAGCTGCACGCCGCGCTTCTTCAGGTCGTCGCGGATCGCGTCGCCGGTCGCGAAGTCTTTGGCTTTGCGGGCGTTCTGGCGTATTGCGACAAACAGCTCGATCATCGCGCCGTCCATCTGTTCCACGGGCGCAAGTTCGTCAAAGGCGGGAAGCTGGCCGGCCTCAATGCGCTCCCATAGCTGCTCGCGGTCCGGCGCTTCCGCCCAGTGCTTCAAGTGCGCGGCCTTGGAGCGCAGGGACTCGGGTTCAAGCCATGACTGTACCTGCTCGCGCGTGATCAAGCCGCTGCGTGCCGTGGTGTCCAGCACGTCCAGCACGTCGTTGAAGCTTTCCATCATGCGCAGGGCTTCGCGGGCTTCGGCCAGGCCGAGCTCCATCTGGTTCAGCTCCCCCACGGCCTTGAACACGGCGGCCAGCGCGTTGGGCGTGTTCAGGTTGTCGTTCAGGGCGTCGTCAAAGTCGCGCAGGGCGCCCTCGACCAGCGTCAACACGCGGTCGCTCGCGACTTCGCTGCTGTCGCCTGTGTCCCCCACCGCCTCGCGCAGCTTGTCGTAGCGGATTTGCAGGCGCTCAACACTGGCGCGGGCTTGCGCAAGCGACTCCATGGAAAAGTTCATGGGCTGCGTGTACTGGTTGGCAATCAGCGCGTAGCGCAGCACGTTTGCGGGCACGCGGCCGCCGGCAAAGCCGGCGGCTTCAAGGTCGCGGGCCAGATCGGCGCGGCCTTCGGCGACGGGGTTGAAAAGATCGCGTGCGGTAAAGAACGTGCCGTCGCGCTTGCTCATTTTGCGGTTGTTGACCAGCAGAAAGCGTCCGTGCACCCAGTAGCGCGCGAAGGTGTTGCGCGGTGCGCCTTCGTCGGGCGCGCCGTGGGGGCCGGGCACGTGCGTGTGATATGCCCCGTAGCTTTGGGCGATTTCGCACTCGTGGTGCGGAAAGATGTTGTCTTCGCCGCCGGTGTGAATGTCGATTACGGGCCCCAGCCGCGCGCGCGACATGGCGCTGCATTCAATGTGCCAGCCGGGAAAGCCCGGCTTGATGCGCGCATCCACGCCGTCGGGGCACAGTTGCACAAAGCGGCGCCAGTCGTCGGGTTCCCAGCCGACGTTGCTGTGGGGGTCCCACTGCATCAGGTGCTTGGCATCAACTTTCCAGAGGGCGAAGTCGCGGGGGTCGCGCTTTTCGTCTCGCACTTCAACTCGCGCGCCGGCTTCCAGGTCGTCGATGACTTTGCCGCTCAGCTTGCCGTATTCGGGGAACTTCGCGACTTCAAAGTACACCTCGCCGCTGGGCACGACATAGGCAAAGCCGCCGGCGATAAGCCTCTGGATCGCGGCCAGCATCTCGGCGATATGGGCGGTTGCCCGCGGGTGCAGCGTTTCGTCGCCGGCTTCGCCGCCCTGGTAGATTTTCAGCTTCAGGGCGCGGGCGTCGGCCACAAAGGCGTCTTCAAAGTGCCGGGCCACGCGGAACGGGTCGGTGCCAAGCTCGCGAGCGGCCTTGGCAAGCTTGTCTTCGCCGGTGGCGTCGGCCACGTGATCTTCGGTCATGTGTCCAACGTCGGTGATGTTCATGACGTGGCGGACTTCGTAGCCGTTGCGCTCAAGCACGCGGCGCAGCACGTCGGCCATGAGAAAGCTGCGAAAGTTGCCGATGTGGGCGTAGCTGTAAACGGTGGGCCCGCATGAATACATGGTCACGCACTCGCCACGCGGGTCCAGCGGCTGGAAGACCTCCAGCGCCCTGGTGTAGGAGTTTTTTAGCTTCAGTACGGACATGTTCAGCTATGCCTGAGCAGCACCACCGCCTGCGTGGCGATCGCCTCTTTGCGGCCCACGGCATCCAAGCCCTCGTTCGTCTTGGCCTTTACATTGACGCGGCGCGTCTCAATCTCCAGCAGGCCGGCGATGCGCGCCTCCATCTGGCTCTTGTACGGCTTGAGTTTAGGCGCTTGCGCGATGATGTTGCAGTCAATGTTCTCGATTTCGAAGCCGCGGCGCTTGACCTGTTCAAAGGCCGCCTTCAGCAGCACGGCGCTGTCGGCATCTTTGTAATTGGGGTCGGTATCGGGAAAGTGGTCGCCGATGTCGCCCATGCCGGCCGCGCCCAGCAGCGCGTCAGTAATCGCGTGCAGCAGGCCATCGCCGTCGCTGTGGCCCTTGAGGCCCTTGTCGTTGGGTATGTGCAGCCCGCCCAGCATCAGTTTGCGGCCGGGCTCAAGCAGGTGGATGTCATAGCCGATGCCGATTCGCATGCTGCGAGTTTGCCAACGGGGTTAACAAAGGGAAGCGCCGGGGGGCTGTCCCAATTTGGCGCAGTTTCGCTACGATGGGCGCGGAGACTGACATGACAGAACTTTCGACATTCGGCGACGGCACCAGCGATTACGAAAAGTACATCCGCACCCAACAACTCTACGCACTTCAAAAGGCGCCCACGGAATGGGTCAACGAGGAAGAGTTGCTGTTTCAGGTGATTCACCAGTCCATGGAGCTGTGGCTCAAGGTCTGCATCCAGCACCTTGAGCAATGTATCACCTGGATAAACGACGAAAGTCTGCACGAAGCCACCCGCTTTTTGACGCGCACCAGCGAAATCCTGACTTGGCTGGCTGAGGGCCTCAAGTTTCCGCGCAGCATGGCGCCGTGGGATTACCACAAGATCCGCATGGGCTTGGGCAAGGGCAGCGGCCAGGAAAGCCCCACATACCAGCGCATCCACAAGGTCGTACCGCGCGTGCTTGCGGCATTCAACGCGCTGCTGGCCAAGCGCGGCCTTACCGTCGATGAACTGCACCAGGAACGTGCCAAGCACCAGCCGCTCTATGACCTGATGTGGGCCATGGCCCAATTCGACCAGGAGCTGCTGGCCTGGAAGTTCCGGCATTACCACGTTGTACGGCGCATCATCGGCGACGCCGTGATGAGCCTGAAAGGCATACCAGCCAAGTCACTTGAAAAGACAACCATGGAACCTGCATTCCCTGACCTCTGGGATGTCATCAATCGCACCACGAACACCTATAACGCGAGATACCGCCCGCAGGGCGGGGCCTATCAATAGGGGTGCGCCATGTCGAAGAAGCTTGGCTTGATCGTGCTGCTGTTGGGAGTTGCATTGACACTCGCAACATCACTGGATGCCTTCAACATGAGCCATGTGGGCTCTCCCGCTCCGGGTTTGGGCGGCGAAGGCGCGCTGGGCAAATGGACTTTCATGCGCCTGGCTTTCCTCGCGGCGGGCCTGGTGCTGGCGATCTGGGGCGCGTACGGAATTGCCAAGAAGCCAAAAAAGGCGTGACCTGTTGAGGCGCAACCGGGAGTGAACATGCCAAAGAATTCCGCACTGATCGTGCTCGTGATCGGCGTTGCAATCATTGTTGCCGCGCTGGTCGATGTTTTCGGCATGAGCGCGGGCTTTAACCTCAAGATCGGTGACGTGTTTGAGGCATCCGAGTGGCCCACCGAACGCATCGTGCTGCTGGGCGTCGGCGTACTGCTGGCGCTGTGGGCCGCCTACAGCCTTGGCATGAAGGGCAAGCGCAAACGCTAGGAACCCAATGACCAACGACCCGCTGCTGAAGTGGCGCGAAGAGTTTCCCATCCTTTCGCGCAAGACCTACCTGATCAACAACTCGCTCGGCGCCATGCCCCGCAAGGTCTATGAAGGCCTCAAGCACTTCGCTGACATGTGGAACGAAGACGGAGTCGTTGCCTGGCACTATGAAGACGGCACGGGCTGGCTGGATGATTGCGAAAAGACCGCCGACCTGATCGGCAGCGTGATGGGCGCGCCGCCGCGCAGCGTGATGCTGCACCTGAACGTGGCGACGTTGACGGCGCAGGTGCTTTCCAGCATTGACTTTTCCGGCAAGCGCAATCGCATCGTTTACGACGACATGCAGTTCACCAGTCCCCACTACGTTTGCCAGCAGTGGGCGCGCTACGGGGCCGAACTGCACCTTGTGAAGTCCCACGACCGCATCGGCGTCGATGTTCAGCAGCTTCTCGACGCCATTGACGAACGCACTGCCATCGTGCCGATCAGTCACGTCTATTTCCGCAGCGCGTACTTGCAGGACGTGCAGCCGATCATCGACAAGGCCCACAAGGTCGGTGCGAAAGTGCTGCTGGATGTTTACCAGTCCATCGGCACAGTGCCCTTTGACGTCACACAGCTCAATGTTGACTTCGCGGTCGGCGGCAGTGTCAAGTGGGTCTGCGGCGGACCCAACGTCTGCTACCTGTACATCCGGCCTGACCTGATCCCCACCTACCAGCCGGCACTGACAGGCTGGATCAGCCACGCGCGCCCCTTCAAATTCGAGATGGACTTCACGCCGCACAAGACGGCATGGCGTGCAGCCACCGGCACACCGCCCGTGGTCGCGCTGTACTCGGCCAGGCCGGGCTACGACATCATCAAGCAGGTAGGTTTGCCAGCAATTCGCGAGAAAAGCGTGCGCCTGACCAGCCACCTGGTCGAGAAGGCCCTGGAGGCGGGATTTACGGTAAACAGCCCGCGCGACCCCGCCCGTCGCGGCGGCACGGTTTGCATCGACTTCGCCAACGCCGAGGAAGCGCACAACGAGTTGATCCGGCGCGGCTTTGTCATTGACTACCGCCCCGGCGGCGGCATTCGTGTAAGCCCCCACTTCTACAACACGATCGACGAGTGCAACGCCATCATCGCACAGATGAAAGAGCTGCGAAGGTAGTCACGGATTTCCGGAATTCGCTGAACCTTTGGCCCGGCCCCCCCGTTTGCATTTCTGAACTCGGGAATTACGGCTGGGCAAGCTGAATATCCGGAGTCGTCATGCGCCTTCTGTCCGTGGCTGCCGCCTGTGTTGTGGCAGCATCTCTTTCCGCTCAAGCCAACCAACCGACCTCACCTACTGCCGCTGAGCAGTTGTTCATGTACGAGGTCAACCGCGCCCGCGCCAACCCGCAAGGCTACGACACCGAAAAGGGCCTTGGCGGGGTGTGCAACGGCATAACACCTGCGCATCCGCTGGCGTTGAATGAACGACTGGTGACGTCATCGCGCTTTCACAGCGCTGAGATGGCCCAGCACGGCTATTTCGCGCATACCAGCCCGATCACCGGCCATCAGCCCAACAAGATGGCGCGCAATGCCGGCTATCCGTTGAAGTCGAGCTACCCCGATGCGGCCAACTACATCGAGTCGCTGGCGGGCATCTTCGGCAGCAGCAGCAGCATCAGCTATGAGGCCACGGCGGCTGTGCGCGCGCTGATCCTGGACGCTGGCGTCAACCCGCCCGGCCACCGCTATCACCTGCTGTCATGGGGCGGGTCGCAGGCGCAGATCGACACCGCGCGCCTGAACCGCGAGTGCGGCGCGGGCTACGCCACCGGCATTGGCGCCAACGGCTATGCTGCCGGCGCGTACTGGGCGTTTCACACCGGCGTGCGCGACACCAGCGTCACGTTCATTGCAGGCGTTGTGTACAATGACGCCAACGACAACGGCCGCTTTGACAACGGCGAAGCGCTGCCCGGGGTAACCGTCAAGCTGATCAACTGGAACACGCAGCAGCAGGTCGGCACCTTCACCACCGGCGCGGGCGGCGCCTACACGCACCAGGCCGGCAACGGCACCTGGGTGCTGGAGGTCAGCGGCGGCAGCTTCAGCGGCACGCGCTGGGCCAAGATCACCGTAAGCGGCCAGAACGTGCAGGTTGATTTCCGCAGCAACAGCAACAACGCCGACATCAACTTTGGCTCATGGGGTCAGCTCCCGGGCAGCGCCTCGGTCGATGGTTCAACCATGCCCGCCCCCCCGCCCACAAGCGGCGGTGGCGGTGGTGGCACGGGCGGCGGAGGCAGCGGCGGCACCGGCGGCGGTGGCGGCTCCGGCCCCGTTGAATACGGCGGCAGCAACAGCTGTGTAGCCGGCCACGGGACGCACTGGGCCCTGCTGGCGATGGCCCTGCTGGCCATGGCCGCGGTCAGCCTGCGTCGCACCCGCGCGTAAGAGAAGTGCATGTGCTGGGAAACGGCGGCCGCAGCAGCGGCCGCCGCAGTTTTTTCAGCGCGCGAGGGTTGCTACAATGAACGCATGAAATCCACCTTCGCTACCGAGATGTTTGTCAAGCTGTTTGGCGCCATGCCAAGACCGCGTGAGCCACAACACAGGCCGGAGCCGCCAACCTCGGCCATCATGGTGCCGGACCGACCGGCGCCCAGCGGCGGCAAAGTCATTTACCACGTCGTCCCGCGCCGCAAGGACGACGGCTGGAACGTGAAGAAAGAGGGCGCCAGCAAGCCCTCAAGCGTCTGCGACACCAAAGATCAGGCAATTGAGGCCGCGCGCGGGTTTGCACAGAACCTTCCGTGGTCCCAAGTTGTCATTCACAACAAGGACGGCAAAATCGCCCAGGAGTTCAGCTACGGCACGCCGCCGGAAGGCCACACCGACAAGCCCGCCAAGCCGGTCGGGGACTGGTCCCGCGACCCCGAAGACGAAACCGAGGCCGATCCCGGCATCCAGGACTCATGACCCCCGCGTGCTGTGAGCGACGAACTGAAACTCTCGGCCCAGCGTCTGCGATAGCAGGCGGGCATTGTGCGCCGCGCCGTCAAGTTCAAAGGCCGCGTTCTTCCTGGCGCGCACAACCACCCGCACCGTGTTCTTCAATACAGTGCAGCGAAGGTCGGTAACAACGCCGCTGCGGCCGCGGTCAAGCCCGGCCGCAACGCGCAGCATGCCGGCCATCACTTTGACGGTGTGCTGCACATCCGGCTCAAGCGCGGCATAGGTGCGGTGGCGCCGTTTTGGCGCGCCGCTAAGGCTGTAGCGTGCAGCCAAGGCCATCGCTTCAATCTCAACGTCCGTGGCGCCGCGCAGCCCGCCGCCGCGGATCAGCTGGTACGCGATGTGTTTGCGGTCGATGTAGCTGATGCCGTGCCCGACATCGACAAGCAACGCTGCGACCTCCAGTAGGCACCCCACCCTGGCGGGCAGTCTGTGTACCCTGCGCGCGCAGTTGAACAGCTTCGTCGCGAGCACCGACATGCGCGTGGCCCGCTCCTTGTCTGCGCCTGTGCTGTCGAGCAGTTCAAACGCGCTTGCACGCAGGATGTCGTGGGGCGGCTGCTTGGTGCGGTAGTACCGGGCCATTTCGCGAAGCAGCAGGCCCTCGCGCAGGGCGGCTTCACACAACAGGATCCGTTCCGCCCGCACGATGCCGAGCACCGCAGTCAGTACCGCCGCGCCCAAATGAATCGTATCCACGCGCTTGGCGTCAACGCCGGCCACGTTGGCGCGCTCAACGGCCGTTGCCGTGAGCAGTTCACCGGCCAACTCGTTCAGTTCATTCGCGCCGACTTCACAGCCGGTGAGGTTGCCCCACGTCTCCTGACCGCGCAATCGAATGCACGCACGGCCAAGCGCCAGTTGCGTGCCGGATGTCGCAACAACAACATCCACGCCGCGACGTCGGATGTCCTTGAGCAGCGGTTCTGCGCGTGTGCGCACCAGCCGCCACAGCTTGTTACGGCTTCGACGCGTGAGCGGGTCGTCCGCGCCGATTTCGTCGCGCAGGCGACGCACGCCCAGTGGCAGGCTTTTGCCGACGATCAACCGTCTGGCCTCCCCGTACATGACTTCCAGGCTTCCACCACCAAGGTCCAGCACTAGGCCGCGGCGGCCCTCAAGGTCTACCGAGTGGCGAACTCCAAGAAAGATCAGCTCGGCTTCTTCGCGGCCGTCTATCAGTTCGGGAGACAGGCCGGTGCGGCGCTTTACCTCGCGCAGGAACTGGGCGCCGTTTTCGGCTTCGCGTACCGCGCTGGTCGCCACTGCCGCGATTCTCTGGACCCGCAGGCGTTTGCACATGTCCGCGAAACGCTCCAGCGCTTCCAGAGCCGCTTTCATGTTGGCGGCGCGCAGACGGCCATTGCGGAAGACGCCCTCGCCCAGTTTCACTCGTTCAAGCTCGCGGTCCACCATGCGAAAGCTGTGCGGGCCCCGCGCGTCGGCGATGACCATGTGGACGGAGTTTGAACCAATGTCGATGGCGGCTATTCTCACGCGGCAGGCCCCACCTGGTTGTATCGCGCGATCAGGACTTCCTGGGCCGCGCGGCGCGGCTCACTGCCCGGCCCGCGGCGGTACCACTTGCCGTCGGGCTTCAACTCCCAGGCCTGGCAATTGTCGGCCAACGGCAGATCCAGACATTCCTCTACGACGCGCGCCTTAAGCGCAGGGTCCAGGATCGGGAAGCAAGACTCCACGCGGCGGTGCAGGTTTCGCTGCATCCAGTCTGCGCTGGAAGCATAAGTATGCTCGCCCGAAGGCCCAAAGCTGTACACGCGGCTGTGTTCAAGCCAACGCCCGACAATCGAGATCACACGGATGTTCTCACTAACCCCGGGCACGCCGGGCCGCAGGCAGCACACGCCGCGCACGACCAGGTCGATTGGCACCCCCGCTTGGCTGGCGGCATACAAGGCCTGAATCACGCCCGGGTCAGCCAGCGCGTTCATCTTGGCGCGGATGCGGCTGGGCTTGCCCAGCCGGGCGAGTTCAGCCTGCTCATGAATGCGCTCAATGACCATGGTGTTGAGCGTGAACGGCGAATAGTGCAGGTGCTTCATGGTCGGCGCCTCGCCTGGCGCCATCAGCTCACGAAACAGTCGGTGCACGTCAGTGCAGATTTCTTCGTTCGTGGTCAGCAGGCCAATATCAGTATAGAAGCGGGCAGTCGTGGTGTGATAGTTGCCCGTGCCCAGGTGTACATAGCGGCGCAAACCGCCTTCTTCGCGGCGCAGCACCAGCATCATTTTGGCGTGCGTTTTGTAGCCGACCACGCCGTACATCACCTGCACGCCCGCGCTTTGCAGATGCTGGGCCAGGTTGATGTTTGCGGCTTCGTCAAAACGCGCGCGCAGTTCAATCACAGCCGTGACTTCCTTGCCCGCGCGCGCGGCATTGAACAGCGCGTCGGTAATCTGGCTGCGGTCGCCGGTGCGGTACAGCGTGACCATGACGGCCACTACCGCAGGGTCAACGGAAGCGCGCTGGATGAAGTCCAGCACCGGACTGAACGACTGATAGGGATGATGCAGCAGTACGTCGCCCTTACGCAGTGTTTCGTAAAGCTCGTCAGCCTTGCCAATCCGCGGCGGCAGGCTGGGCGTGTGCGGCGGATACTTGAGTTCGGGCAGGTCCGCCAGGTTGTACAGCAGCACCAGCCGGTTCAGGTTGACCGGCCCGTTGACGCGATACAGGTCGTCGGGCGTGAGATTGAAGTGATCTAGCAACCGCGAAGCAACTTCAGGCGGGCAATTGTCGGCGACTTCAAGGCGTACCGCGTCGCCATAATTACGATGCGGCAACTCGTAGCGCAGCGCCTCAGCGAGGTCTTCGACTTCTTCTTCGTCCAGCCACAGGTCGCTGTTGCGTGTAACGCGGAACTGCCAGCAACCCTTCACTTCCATGCTGGGAAACAGCGTGCCGATGTTGGCGTGTATGGCCGCCGACAGCAGCACAAAGTCCTGCGCGCCGCCGGAAACGGCCGGCGGCAGCTTCAACACCCGGGGCAGCAGCCGCGGCGTCTGGACAATCGCCACGCCGATGTTGCGCGAGAACGCGTCCTTGCCCTCAAGCTGCACAAAGAAGTTAAGGATGCGATTGAGCACGTTTGGAAAGGGGTGCGCGGGGTCCAGGCCCACGGGCGTCAGCAGCGGCTGCACCTCGCGATTGAACCAGTCGCCGACCCAGTCATTCACCGCCTGCGACCACTCGGTCCTGCGCAGGATTCGCACACCTTTGTCGGCAAGCGCCGGCAGCAGCAGGTCGTTGAACACGCGGTACTGCTCGGTCACCAGTTCGCGGGCCTTTTCATGAATCAGGTGCACCAGGTCTTCAGGCCGGACATCCTCCGGCCCCAGCGACTGCACGCCGGCCGCCGCCTGCTCTTTGATGTTGGCGACACGGATCTCGAAGAACTCGTCGAGATTGCTCGACGAGATAGTCAGAAAGCGCAGCCGCTCAAGCAGCGGCACGCTTTCGTCGGCGGCCTGCTCAAGCACGCGACGATTGAAGTCGAGCAGCGACAGTTCGCGATTGATGAACAGCTTCCGGTCTGGCGCTTCCGCGCGGCTGGACGCGGAGGCGGCGTCCAAGGCATCCCCCGCGCCGGTTTTACGCCCGGACTGTGAAGATCGCGTCAACGACGGACGCCCCGCGGCGTTCTCGCGCTGCCAGTCAGATTTGCGTCGTTTGCGTTGCGCCATGCTGGGCACTAATTGCGGTCTGCCGCCGATTTCGTCAAGGCTGTCCGTAACCCCCGCCACCGGGGGTCTGAATCTCGATTGCGTCGCCGGCCGCAAGGGTACCGCTGCACTTGGGTGACAGTGCCTCGACGCTGCCATCTTTGCGGATCACGCGGTCAAGGCCCGGGGCGCCCGCCGTTCCGCCCTGTGCCCCTGCAGGCCCGCGCCTGCGTCGTTCTGCCAGCAGCGCGAACTGCGCGCGTGTCAATGCTCGCACACGCCTGATCACCCCCTCGCCACCGGGGTGTCTCCCTGCGCCGGAGCTGCCATCGCGCAGTGCATACTCATCCACGCGCAGGGGATAGGCGTGCTCCAGCGCCTCAACCGGCGTATTGAGCGTGTTGGTCATGTGGCTGTGGGTTGCGCTTGCGCCACCCCGCGCAGGGCCGCCGCCGTAACCGCCGGCGATTGTCTCATAGTATGTGAACCCGCCGCCGCCGATTGTCAGGTTGTTCATAGTGCCCTGCGCGTTGGCAGGCACCTTCCCCGGCACCGCCTGCGCCAGTGCAGTCAGGCAGATATCTACAATGCGCTGGCTGGTCTCGACATTGCCGCCGGCGACCGGTGCCGGGCGCTTTGCATTGACAACAGTGCCCTGCGGCGCGATGACTTCAATGCACTCAAAGCAGCCCGCGTTGATGGGCGGCCGCGGGTCAGCGATGCACAATGCGGCGTAGTACGCTGCGCTTTGAGTGACAGCCCGGACCGCGTTGACGCCGCCACGCACTTGTGGTGCGCTGCCCGTGAAATCGAAAGTCAATCGGTCGCGTGCGACAGTCAACGTGACACGAACGGGTATGTCCGTCGTGCCCGCGCCGTCGTCATCCAGAAAGTCATCGGCTTCATACACCCCGGGTTTGAGACGCATAAGGCTTGCCTGGATCAGAAGCCGGCTGTGCCGCTGCAAAGCCGCGCACAGCTTGTCGTACGACTTGCCGTGACGGCGGCGAATCTCCGCCAGCCGGGCGCCTGCGCGGTCGCAGGCGGCCACTTGCGCGCCAAGGTCGCCGTCGCGTTCAAGGGGTGTGCGCGTATTGGCCAGTATCAACCTCCAGGCCTGTGTGCGGGCGCCCTTTGCCGTGCGCAGCAGTGTCGGCGGAATCACTAGGCCCTCCGCGATCAGGTCGTTTTGCGGCGCCATGCTGCCGGGTGCCGCGCCGCCGATGTCTGCGTGATGGGCGCGGTTAGCGGCGTAGCCGATCAGCTTGCCGTCAAAGATCGGGACGACCACAGTCAGGTCGGGCAAGTGCGTGCCGCCTTCATAGGGGTCGTTCACGACAGCGACTTCGCCTTGGCCCAGCGACATTGACGCTATCACGGCTTGCACGCTGGCGGGCATGCTGCCCAGGTGGACCGGCAAGTGCGCCGCCTGTGCCAGCAGGCGGCCCTTGGCATCGAACAGCGCGCACGAATAGTCCTGCCGTTCCTTGATATTCGGGCTGAATGCCGCGCGCTTCAGGGCCTCGCCCATTTCCTCGGCGGCGCCGACGAGCGCGTGGTGCAGCACGCTGATTTCGGCTGCGTTCATTGGCGGCCCTTTGGTGGCTTGCGCTGGCCCTTGCGGCCCCGTCGCTTGCGCTCCGGGCCCTTGTTTCTTGTGACGAGTATCTGGCCCTGACGTGTAACCTTGGCAGTCCAGCCTTCCTTGACGTACAGGCACGACGACAGCTCTGTGACTATGGCTGGGCCCTTGATTGTGGCGCCTGCGCCAAGCTTGACGCGCTCAAACACCGGCGCGTGTGCGCTTTGGCCGACGGGCTCAGGCTTGCCTTTGCCGGTGGCAGCGGGCAGTTTTGGCGGAGCGTGCTTGGCCGCTACGCGCACCCTGACGTTGACAATCTCGACGGCCTCGCCTTTGCGCGCAAAGCCGAACTCGCGCTCGTGGGCCTGCTCGAACCGTTTACGCCAATCCGGCTTCAGCGGCACGTTCAGTTCAAAGCTCTGGCCGACGTAGCGGACATCCAGGCTGGCGGCGGTCGTGAACGGCCCATTCAGCTTACAGTCCAATAGCTCACGGGTTGCACGGGCCGCAAGTTCATCGGCAGCACTCACAGCCATAGGCAGAAGGTCAGCGCTTTCGCGCAGCAGCAGCGTGCGCGAAAGGTCGCGCGATGCGGGCGTGAACAGCATGCCCAGCGCGCACAGCAGGCCGGGGTGCCGCGGTACAAGCACCGTTGCCGTGCCCAGCAGCTCGGCCAGGTCGCACGCGATCAAGCCGCCCGCGCCGCCGAACGGCACAAGCGGCAAGTCGTCTGCGCGAACGCCGCGCTCGACGGTAACGCGCCGCAATGCGCGCTCAATGCCCGCCAGAGCAACCTGCAGCACGGCCTGCGCGGCGGCCTTTGCCGTGCCCATGCCAAGCGCCGCCAGCGCGGCTTCGGCGGGCGCGTACTGCAAGCCTATCTCGCCGCCGAGCTTCAGTTCGCGCGGGATGCGGCCCCGCACCAGCAGCGCATCAGTCAATGTGGCCGCCTTGCCGCCTTTGCCGTAGCAAGCGGGGCCGGGCTCGGCGCCGGCGCTTTGCGGCCCGACGTGCAGCGCATTGCCCGCATCAAGCCATGCGATGCTGCCGCCGCCCGCGCCGATGGTGTGAATGTCCAGGCTGGGCGTGCGCAGCGGCAGGCCCGCGATTTCGGTCACCGGGCGAAGGGTAGCCGTTTGTTGAACCAGTGAAACGTCGGTGCTGGTGCCGCCGACGTCAAACGCGACGCCGCCGGCAAGGCCTTCCATGTCCAGCGCTTTGCGCACGCCCGCAATGCCGCCAGCGGGGCCGGACAGCGCAAGTTTCACGGGCTCAAGGGCGGCGATTTCGGCGGGCAGCCAGCCGCCGGCGCTGTGCATCAGCACCACGCGCGCGGGCTTGACCCGTGCCTCAAGGCCGGCCAGATACTCGCGCATCAGGGGCAGCAAGCCGGCGTTGGCGGCTGTGACAAGGCTGCGTTCGTATTCGCGGAATTCGGGCGCAAGCTGCGACGACAGCACGTGCGGCACACCCGCCAGCTTCAGGCGCGCGCCCAGCAGGTTCTCGTGCGCGGGATTGGCGTAGCTGTGCAGCAGGCACACGGCACAGGCCTGCACGCCCGCGGCCAGCACCTCGCCCACAGCTATGGCGATTTCGCCTTCGCTTAGCGCAAGTTCAACCTCGCCGCCGGGGCCGACACGCTCTGCGACTTCAAGCCGCAACTCGCGCGGCACCAGCGGCTGGCGTTGCGCGGGCTCAAGGGCGTACAGCTCGCGCGGGTCGCGATTCTGGCGGCCGATGGCCAGCACGTCGCGAAAACCTTTGGTCGTTATCAGGGCGATGCGCCCCAGCCTGCCGGTCAGCAGGGCGTTGGTGGCGACCGTTGTGCCGTGAATCAGCAGATCGGCCCCGCCCAGCCGTTGCAGTGCCTGTCCCACCGCGATGCCGGGGTCACGCGGCGTGCTGGGCACTTTACACGTCAAGACCTTGTCGTCGCGGATGACAATCGCGTCGGTGAATGTCCCGCCCACGTCAACGGCGGCGATGGTCTGTATGCGCGCTTCCGGCATAGCCAGTGAAGTTGACAGTTGGCCGTCAACAGTCAAGCCGATCAGTGGCTGCATGCCGGGCTGCCCAGTCGTCGATCAACCTGGCCACCTCCGGCGCGGCCTCGGCGCTGACCAAGTGGCCATAGCCCGCGATGGCGTGCACGCGGCAGCCCGGAACGTTGGCCCATACTTTCAGGAGATCGGGCTGGTTGCACATGCGGTCGCGGGTGCCGTACGCGAATTCGATGGGCAGTTTCACATCCATCAGCCTGCGCCGCGTGTCGAAACCCTTGAGCAGTTCAAGCCGCCGGGCGAGCTCGGCGTGATCGACCTCGGCAAAGCGCGCGAGAAACTTCTCCCGGTCATGGCCTTCCATAGTGCCAGCCAGCTTCCAGGCTGCCAGTTGCCTGGCTACGGGCTTGAGCATGGCCTTTGGCAGGAAGCGCGTGGCTGTGCGGCCCAGCGCAGCGGCAAACGGCTCGGGTTCAACGGGGAACGTCGCCAGCAGGAACACGGATGAGAGCGCGTCCGAGTGACGCAGCAGTGTTTCCTGGGCCACGGCGCCACCGAAGCTTTCGCCGACCAGCAGGCGCGTGCCAAGCTGCTTCATGCGCGCAGTGACAGAAAGCGTCAACGACGGCCAGTCCAGCGGCAGGCCTTCCGGGTACCGGAAGACTTCAAGGCGCGTGGCGGCCTGCTGCGCAATCTTTTCAGCGCAGAAACCCTCGCCATCCAACCCGGGCAGATAGAGTACGGTCATGATTTTGCCGTGCGCGGTTCAAAGCAAAGCGGACGGCATGCGCCGTCCGCTTCTCATTCTGTGTCGTTGGCTATTCTGCCGTTACTGGCAGTCCTGCCTTTTGCCAGGCGTCGAAGCCGCCGACGATGTTGCTGACGTTGGTGTAGCCAAGCTTGCGCAGCGCGCCCTGGGCCATGCCGCCGCGCATCCCACTCTTGCAGTACACGACGACGGGCGCCGTCGGATCGGGAATGTTCTTGGGCACGGTGTCCAGGATGTTGTCCAGCGGAATGTGTGTTGCGCCGGGGATCGTACCGGACGTCAGTTCCTGGGGCATACGCACGTCAATCAGCGTAAGGAAGGGCTGGGCGCCCGCCTTGAGTTGCTTGGTCTTCTTTCGTTTGGGTTTGGCTGCTGCGGTGGTGGTCGGTTCAAGAATCGTTGCTGCGTCAGTGGGTCGAAGTCGAGGTGGCAGTTGCATCGGGGTCCCTTTTCCAACGGCCGTAGAAGGATCAGTAAGTCCAAAGAGCTCAATCAGGGCCATAATTATACGCAGCATTAACGAAATTTGAAGTGCAAAGCTCTTGATCTGTGGCACTCCCTGACTATTGTCCGCGCCCCTTTGTGACACTCCCCGCTTTGCAGGCGCATGGATTGACCGCCCGCCACCCCGCCAGTATATGCACTCCGGGGCCGATTCGAACCTTCGTGCCCACTGTCACTTGCGAGGACTGCCATGGCCTTCACCCGACCCAAGATCTCTGTTTTCGGTGCCGGATTTGTCGGCAGCACGGTTGCCCAACGTTGCGCTGATCGCGAACTGGGCGACATCCTGCTGATCGACATTGTGCCCGATATGCCCAAGGGTAAGGCCTTGGACATGTTTGAAAGCAGCCCTGTCGAGCGCTTTGACGCCCGCATCAACGGCAGCAGCGACAGCAACGATGTGCGCGGCAGCGACATTGTCGTCATCACCAGCGGCATCCCGCGCAAGCCCGGCATGAGCCGCGACGACCTGCTGAAGACCAACGCCGCCATTGTGCACAGTGTCGTTGACAAGGTGCGTGAACACGCGCCCAGTGCCATCATAATCATGGTCACAAACCCGCTGGACGTAATGACGTTCGTGGCGCACCAGCGCAGCGGCTTTGCCAAGAACAAGGTGATCGGCATGGCCGGCGTGCTGGACAGCGCCCGCATGGCCAGCTTTGTGGCCGAAGCCTTGGATGTAAGCGTGAAAGACATCAGCCCCATGGTGCTGGGCGGCCACGGCGACACGATGGTGCCGCTGCCGCGCTATACCACTGTCAGCGGCATCCCGATTACCGACCTGCTGCCCGCGGACAAGATTGAAGCCATCAACAAGCGCACCCAGAACGGCGGCGCCGAGATCGTAAACCTGCTCAAAACCGGCAGCGCCTACTACGCGCCCGGCAGCAGCGTAGTCGCGATGGTCGAAAGCATCGTGCGCGATCAACGGCGCGTGCTGCCGTGCTGCGTGCTGCTGGAGGGCGAGTACGGGTTGAAGGGTTCATGGCAGGGCGTGCCTTGCGTGCTGGGCAAGAACGGCGTCGAAAAGATCATTGAGCTCAAGCTCAATGACGCCGAGAAAGCCCTGCTGGAGGTGAGCAACCAGCACGTCGCCAAGGCCATCACCGAGTGCAAGGCGCTGCTGGGCCTGTAACGCACACGCACAGCCGGAATCACCCCCGGCGTGTGCCGGGGGTTCACATTGGTGTGAACCTACAGCTTGGTGGGAATGGCGCTGAAGGGGGCTTGCACCTCGGTCGGGTGCAGCATTTCAAGTATCGCGTACACGCAGTTCACCGCGGGTGCGGCGTCTGTGGTGTACAGCGAAGCCAGCCCTTGCAGCGTCTGCATCACAAGGCGCACCGGGTCAAACCACGGGCGGCGCGCGGCCTTGACCACTTGGCCGTCATGCACGGCGTCAGCGACGCTTGAGATCACGCTGCCTTGCGGCAGACCCTTTTCGTGAAACAGCTTCTGCAGGTGCTTCTCACGCTGCTCAATTGACTTGTCGAGTTGCGCGGGCACACCAAACGCATTGGTCAAACGATCTACAACTTCGGCCCAAGTCACGTTGCGGGTGGGCACAAAGCTGCGCCAGCCATTGAGGCGCGCGATCATGCCCTTGCGGTCGGTATCAATGATCTCGGCGGCTTGCTTGGCAGGATCGTTGCCCGCGGTCTTGCTGAACGGGTAGCCAAGGTGCGCCGCCATGCTTTCGCGCACCTGCGGTGGCTGGGCGGCAAGCACCTCAAGGGGCCTGCGCCAGCCGGAGTCTTCGACTTTGCGTACGTCGGACGACATGGCCGCCAAGGCTAGAATCCCCCCGGCCCGTTGCCAACCGTGGAGTTTTGCCGACCGTGGCCTGCCTTACTTGCGTTCGCGGGTTTGGCCGGCACGGACTGTGTCCAGCCATGCGTACAAGCCGGCCATCTGCTGGTGAAAGTCGTGGGTGTGGCCATCGAGCGGATTCTTAAAGAACGGCGCCAGCTGCGCCAGCATGCCGCTTTCGCCGCGCTGCCAGGCAAGGTCAACCAGGCGCACGAGGTCCAGCACCAGCGGCGCCGCGAGCGCGCTGTCGCAGCCCTGCCACGTGAACTGCATCGTCATCGGCGTGCCGAGAAAGCCCTCGAAATGGATGAGGTCCCACGCGGTCTTCCAGTCGCCGAGGCTGGGCACGTACTGGATGTCCGTGCGCACAAAGGCGCCGCCCAGCATCTCGCGCAGCGCTACATCTTTCTGGCGCAGTTTGCTGTCCTTGCTGGCGGGCGCGTCAAGCACAGCGCCATCGTTGTTGCCCAAAAAGTTGTTGCCCATCCATGACAGCACCTTCAGGTTGCGGGCCAGAAACATCGGGCCCAGCACGGTCTTGAGCAGCGTTTCGCCGGTTTTGCCGTCTTTGCCGGCGTGCGGCAGGCGTGAATCGCGCGCGATCTTGCGCAGCGCGGGCAACTCGCTGGCTTGGCTGGGCGTGAAATTGACATAGGCACAACCCTGGCGCAGCGCCGCCAGCGCGTTGAGCAGTGTGCCGGTGCAGAAGCCACCGCCGGCCTTGGGCAGCGCTGCCATCAGGGCCTCGGGCGTGTCAAAGTCGGCGGTTTCAGCAAAGTGCGGCTCGGTGCTGCAAAGATTTACCACGATCACGCGGTCAAGACTGTTGTCGGTGCGAAAGCGCGCTATGCGCTCTTCAATCCGGGTGAGTTCCGCCAGGTAGCCGCCCTTCGGAATCGCGCCATAGGCAAAACCCTGCACGGTCTGGATGTTGCGGTCAACACCCGTCAACTCGTCACGCAGGGCTGCGGCAAGCTGGCTGGGCAATACGCGTGCTTCGCCAAGTTCGATGGCCTTTTCGTGCAGCGGCTTGCTGTTTACGTCGACACCGCCGAACACCAGGTCCGGCAAGCCCGTCAGACCGATTCCCCTGAACTCCGGGCCTTCTGTGACCATGCCCGTGCCTGTGGCACGGTTGCTGCGAATGGCCAGCGCACCCGTGATCACTGTGGTCGCGACGTTGCCCCGCGCGCCGATGAAATACACCCCGATGCCCATCGCTACTCCTCAAGCGCCGCCATTGCCCGCGATACCAGTTCCCGACGCTGGGGCGTTTGTGACGCCAATTCTGCTGAACTTGACCCGCCGGCAACCTCGATCGCCGGCAGCGCCACGAACGTTGAAGCAGCGCTGTTGCCGGTCATCACGCCATCGCGTCCGCTGTCGGTGGTGCCCCCCACCTTGTCCGCGCGCTCACCTGCGCCCAAGGCGATGTTCTCAAGCCTGCTTGCAAGCTCGTTGCGCTGCACGGCGCCCGTCGGCGCAGTTTCCGGCAACTCGGATGCGGCTTGCCGCAGCCTCTGGTCGCCGCCGTCCTGCGCGGCCTTGCGCGCCTGGTCAAGGGCCGCCTGCCGTTCCTGCTGCGTGGCGGTTTCACTGCGCATGGCCTGCGCGGCGTTGCGCATGCTCGCAGCCGCCTGCTTCAGGCCCATGGCCTGTGCGGCTGCCTGCGCATCGGCTGCGTCGCGCTGTCGCTGTACATCGATGCTGAAAGCCTGGGCCCCGGCCTGCTGCGGGCCCTGCGCCTGCGGTGCAATTCCCGAGGCAGCGGCCCACACCAGCGCCGTCGTGGCCATCACCAGCGCCAGCGGCAGCGCCAGCAACTCACGGGTAGGCAGCATGTGCGGCGCCGGCAACGCCAGCGCCCGGCGCAATGCGGCGTCAGCACGGGAAATCAACGGCGGCAGAAACGCGCTGTCAGGCGCAACTTCCAGCGCGGTTGACAGCACCGCCTCGTGCCGCGTCAGCCGCGCTTCGAGGGATAGCGCGGCCTCGCGCAAATCCGGCGCTGGGTCACGCGCCAGCGTCCGGGCTGTACTGACGATGAACACGCAAACGCCGAACGCGAGCGCAAGCCAGTGCGCGCCAGGCAACCCGGTCCCGAGCATCATCGGCAAAGCATGCAGCAGCAGCACACCGGCGAGCACCCCCGCACAGCCACGTACCGCCCCGCGCGCGACGGCGCGGGTCAGCCGCCGCGCGTGCAGTCGCAACGCAAAAGCGCGCAGACGGGCATTCAGCTGGGCAGCGGCGGCGGTCATTCGTGAGGCTCAAAGATCAGGACCACGCGTGCAGGCTGGCCGCGCTCGGCGCGAGGTATGCCGGGCGCGTTCGGGTTGGGCGAATAGACGTCTGAGTGCATGCCGCTCTCACGGTCGTTGTCCAGCACGCACGACGAGTCGCGCCACAGCGCGACGATGTTGCCCTTGAGGTCAGCTTCGAAGATGGAACGGTTCAGGTCAGGCTTGTACTGCTCAAAGCTGCCGGTAAACACCCAGCCCACCGGCTCGGGCTTTTCCTTCAGTCGAAAGTCGGTCAGCCAATCTTCCACGCGCACGGTTGTCTGCTCGCCGGTGTCGGCGTGCTTGAAGCGCACGCTGATCTTCACGCGGTCGCCCTTGGGCTTCTCGAAATAACCCCGGCCGGTGCGCTTTTCAGTGCTTTCCGACAAGCCGACAATCTCAAGGCCGCGCTTGAGGTGCTCGCCGCGGGCGCTGGTCGCGAACAGCGCTTCGTGGGTCGCGCCGCCAGGCGACACGACCAGAAACTCCAGCGGCCGGGTTTGTTCGCTGAGCATCACGGCGTCCATCTCCACTTGCCGCTTGGCGGGGTACACACGCAGGCCTCCTTCAAAGCTGACATACTCGGCGTCGCGCTGCGAGGCTGTGTCCCGTTTAGGATCAGGCTCCGGATTGGGCTCTGGCGCTGTGTTCGACTTCGTCGGCCCATTGCCGACTGGCGCGTTGGAGGCGGCTGGCTGGCGCTGGGCTTCATTGTTTGAGCCACAGCCGGCAGACATCACAGCGAAAGTCAGCACCAGCATCCAGCGCATTCTAGCCTCCGTAATCAGTACCCCGGATCGGGGCACCCTGACAATCATTAGACGCAAATTGAAGGCATAAAGCCTACCAATTCCGCAGCTTGCGTCAGCCACCCCGCGGACTACCGGTAGCGGCCCAAGGCGTCGGTGAACTTGAATACGACACCAAGGGTTGGCTGGCCGCGCCCTGCCCGCAGTTCGTTGACACCGGCAACAGAATCAACTGCCAACGACACAAAGACCCAAGGGGCCGTCCCGGAAGCCGCGCCTTGCGTAGAGTTGACCGCAAAGCTGACCTCAACGTTCTCGATGCGGGTGCTGCCGGAGTCGGCAATGTACTCCTCAATGGCAGCAACCAGCGCCTTGAACGCGCGGGCGTACGCCTCTTTCTTGGCGCGTACCTGGGGGCCGCGGTCGGTATCGAGAATCACGACTTGCGGCAGCGTCGCGTAGCTGTCAGGCACCGGCCTGCGCCCGCGCGACTGCATGGCCACGACGTAGCTGTTGGCGCCCGCGGCCTCGTCCCACAAGCAGTACAGCGTCAGGTGCTCGCGCGGCATCGAGGGGTTGTTCGTGATGCCCTGTTCGCGCGGCAGCTCGATCTTGAAGCACTCTTCCTTCGTGATGAAGCGCGTGCACAGGAGGAAGAAAATCAACAACTGGAACGTCACGTCGATCATCGGCGTGAGGTCGGGCGCGGCCTTTTCAGGTTCGCGACGACGTTTGCGTGCACGCATGGCGGACTCCTTGCAGGATCCGCCCCGGGATGCTGATTAAACGACCGGGGCGCGAGAAAGTTCTCGCGCCCCGCTTGATGATAACCCGGTCAGCCGGCGTAGCGGCCCATAGAGTCCGCGAACTTGAAGGTCACGGTCAGTGGCTGCTGGCCGCGCTCGACGCGGTTGGAGTTTACGCGGGTTGCGGCGTCCACTGCCAGCGACACGAACATCCAGGGCGCAGTGCCGGACGTGGCGCCAGCCATGGCGTTGACGGCAAAGCTTATCTCAAGCTTTTCAATCTGGTCGCTGCCGCTGCCGATGATGTATTGCTCAACGGCGTTGACCAGGTTGTTGAAGACCTGGCTGTAAAGCGCCTTCTTGGTGCGGATGGCATCGTTGCGATCGCTGGTGAAGATGACCATGCTTTCCAGCGTGGCGTAGCTGTCGGGCACGGGCTTGCGGCCGCGGGCGTCGATGGCGACGACGTAGTTGTTGCTCTTGCTGCCTTCGTCCCACATGCAGTAGATGGTGACCTGCTCTTTGGGTACGGAAGGAGCGCTGGAGAGGCCTTCGTCCTTGGGCAGCTGCACCTGGTGGTTGCGCTCGTCAACCTTGAAGCGTGTGCACAAGATGAAGAAGATCAGCAGCTGGAACGTCACGTCGATCATCGGCGTGAGGTCCGCCTTTGCACTGTCTTCTTCGCGTGTGCGCTTGCGTTTGCGTGCCATGGGTGTCTCCGTGCCGGCGTGTGGCCGGGTTTAGTCGATTTCCTGGTCTTTCATGATGGCAATCTTGATCTTGTAGATCTTGATCAGCGCCATCAGCTCGATCAGCTGCCCGAAGTACTGGGCCGGTGCACGGGCATCGCAGCGCACTACAATCATGTTCTCGCTGATGCCGTCCGGGCCGCGGCCGGTGTAGTCGGCGCTTTCATCCACGCGGTCAGCCTGTTCCTGCAGGATGCCTTCCATTTCCTTGATGTTCTTGGGCTCAGGATGGCCGTGGCAGAAGTACCCGAAGATCTCCGGCAGCACCGCGTCGCTGGACTGGTCAGCCGGCGCGATATGGATGACAAACGGGCGCTTGCTTTGCGGATCTTCTTCGTTGGCGGCGAGCGCGTCGGGCAGGCGCAGGTTCACGTTCTCCTGCGTCGTGATCTGCGTGACCACCAGGAAGAAGATGATCAGCAGGAACACCACGTCGATCATCGGTGTCAGGTCAACCTCGACCTTGTCCGAGCGGGCGCCAGTTTTGCGTACTTTGGCCATGATTAGGGCTCCACAAGGGCGGGGCCGGGACCCCGCCCTTGCCTGAAGTGTTGGTTACTGCTGGCCGGCGTAGGCCGCAATCGTTTCCACCATGTCGTCGGCGACAAGCGTGATGCTGGTGCCGATCGACTGCACCTTGTTCTTGAAGAACCAGAAGAACGAAAGGCCGGGGATGGCGATGATCAGACCGCAAACCGTCGAGAGTAGGGCCAGCGAAATGCCGCCTGCCACCATCTTCGGGTTCACCTGGCCGCCGGGCGCGTTTTCAATCTGTTCGAAGGCCTGCACCATACCCGTCACGGTGCCGAACAGGCCCATCAGCGGGCCGACCGATGCGCACAGCGCGATCGGCGAGATATGGAACTCGACCTTGCCCTGCTCGGCGTCGGCCATGGCGATGGCCGCGTCCTTGACGCTTTCGGGGCCGTACTGCATGCGGTTCAGGCCCGCACCAACAATGCGCGTAAGGTAGTTGGGGGCGCTTTCGCAGTACTGCAGCGCGCCCTCAAGGTCGCCTTCGTCAATGTAGTTCTGGAGCGCGCCGATCACTTCGGGCGGCACGATCTTGTCGCGACGAACGTTCACGAAGCACTCAATGATCCAGCCGAACATGAACACCGAAGTCAGGATGATGATCAGCTGGGTCAGGATACCGAAGGCCCCTGACGGGATGCCCAGGATCTTTTCACCCAGCGAGTATCCGCCCTCCTGGGCGAACAAGGCCGGCGCCAGTACCGCGGCAACGGCGAAGATGAGCACGCCATAGAAGGCTTGCTTGGTGATCTTGACGTTCATGAGAGGCCTCTTCCTTGCAAACAGGTCTTATTTTGGAACGCCGCCCGCCCTCGGCAGGTCAGAACCGGCGCCCTTGTTTGTGGTATCTTCAAAACGACAGTGTGGCAGGAAAGTTCGGGCAATTTCTGAAATTGGCAGAAGGGTCAGGGGGCGCCTCAACGGCGCCCCCGGCTGTGCCTTTACTCATGGGCTGACTACTCGCCCTTCTTGTAGCGGGTGATCTTCTGCTGGATGCCGGCGATCGACTCGTCTTCCGCCGCACGGGACTTGGGCATCAGGTTCAGCAACTCGGCCAGGTACTTCTCGCCCAGCTTGGCGTGGTTGCTGGCTGTGGTTTCATTGGCCTTGCCGAGTTCTGCCAGTTCCGCGCAGGCACGGGCGGCACCCAGCAGCGCCATGCTGCGGATTTCATCGTCGGCTGCGAAGATCGACAGTGACATCGAATAGTTGCGCAGAGCGTCCGACCAGTCGGCCACCGTCTTGGCTTCGTGCGCCTTGACCAGCCCCAGCCCGAGGTAGCTGCCTGCCGCCATGTAGGCTTCGTCAGCGTTCAGCCAGTCGGCGCGGGGCGGCTGCGGGCGCTGATGGTTGTGTCCGGCTTCCCAGCGGGTCTTGGCTTCAATGAAGCGCGCATTGGCGCCGCGGGCGTCGCCTGCCTTGATCTGCATGAAGCCGACCTTGAGCTGGGCTTCCTTGGCAGCGCGGTTGGGCTTGTTGTCGCCGCGCTTTAGGGCCACCGGGATCAGTGCCTCATATGCCTGACGGGCGCCGGCCCAGTCCTTCTTGCTTTCGGCGTACAGGGCCGCGCGGCGCAGGGCGCGCATGGTCCACTCGTGGTAGGTGTTGTCGCCCGACTTGGCCGCCAACTCGTCACACAGGTCCTGCAGACCCTTCAAGCCCTTGCTGCGGGCGTCTTCGGCTTTGCCGTCAAGGAACAGGCACTGGGTATAGGCTTCCAGTGCGTCCAGATAATAGCGGTTTAAGCCGCCCGCGTTCTGCACCGCGCCGCCGGTCGCCGCCGACCTGTAGTTCAGTGGCAGTATGCCCTGCGTGGCAGGTGACTTCTCGGCGGCCTTGAAGTACTCCACAAAGGCCTTGGCGGCTTCAGAGTAGTTGCCGCTGAGCAGGTACCCCTGCGCCAGAAAGTACATGGCCGACTGGCGCACATTCAGTTCCCAGTCTGCCGCGTTGAAGCCCTGTACCGGCTCAAGCTTCAGCACTTGCCCGGCGTTGGTCAGCAGACGCTGGCCCTGGCCGGCAGCCAGCGAGCGCGGCAGGCCATTGAACTCGTCCATGCCGCGGCCGGTGTAGTTGATCACGTCAACATCCCACAGACGCAGGCGCGGCTCCACCTTGCCGCGTGTGCTCTGCCAACTGATGCCCGACACCGTCTGGCCGTCGATGTTGTGGGCGTTCTGGGTTTTGCCGTCCTTGTACACGATGGCTGCGGGCGCGGCGGCCAGCAGACCCCCAGCAATCAGGGCAACGGCGAAGGTTGTGATCTTGATGTTCATGGCGTTTCTCCGTTGGTCCCGACTACTTCAGTGTGATGTTGGCCTTCTTGCAGCTTTCAGCGATCTGCTTTTCCAGCGCCTGCACCTTGGCCAGATAAGCCTTGGTGTCGTCAGCCAGATACGCAGCCTTCATTGAACCTTCAGACTTGGCCGTGGTGTACGCATCCTGGATCCACTGCGCGATTTCCTTTTCGCTGACTCCCGCCGGCGGCTTCAGCCCGTAGGTGTCGATCCAGCGCACCATCGTCTCCAGCCAGCCGACCAAGTTGTTCCGGAACTCGGTGCGGTACTGGTACGCGCCCAGCTTCGTGAAGCTGGCCCATACCTGCAGGCGGATCTGGCTGGCAAACCACAGGTAGCCGGCCTTGTCGGCGGGCACGCCCTGCAGCACGACCTTGTCGCCTTCTTTCTTTGGCATGAAGTCGCTGGTGACCTGGTTGACGTACTTGGGCCAAGCGATGGTCATGTCGCCGATGTTGAAGAGTTCAAGGAACACTTCGGACAGCGCGTCGGCGGTGGCAAGGTAGTAGGTCTCGATTTCGGTCTGGAACGACAGTTTGTACACGTCGCCCAGCTTTTTGTTGGTGTCGCGGATCTCATTGAAGCACCAGCAGCGGCGCAGGTGCAGCGCGGCTTTGCGCAGGTGCTCACGATTCTTGCTATTGCGGTACAGTTCAAGGTAGCTCTTGCCCAGCATGAACCTTACCTCAAGCTCGCGGGCGTTGCTGGGGCGGCCGATCATCTTGTTGCGGCCGTCCACGGGGATCTCTTCTTCTTTGCCCCACTGGGCCTTGGCCTTGCCCTCGATGACTTCAAGGTAGCGGATGGCGTTGTCCCAGTCGCGGATCCGGAACCACTGGGGCGCCACCTGCTCAAGCTCGTCCTGGTTGATCGTGTCAATGCTGCCACCGCTGCCGGTGCGTCGCAGCTCGTAGTACTTGAGGATGCGCGTGGTCACGGGGCGCGCGAGCTCGTCAATGTCGGCGGCCAGTTGCTCAAGAAAGCCGCCGAACTCGTAAATGAACGCCGTGCCCGTGAAGTACGCCAGCTCATTGGTCGCCAGCTCAATCGCGGTCACCAGCTGCACGATGCGCTGCTTGGTGTTGTTGTCCGTGGTTTCGTCGCGCAGCTTGTGCAAGCGGTCAAGCAGCGTCAGCTTTTCGCCGGCAGCTGCCTTCTCAATAGCGGCGCGCACATCCTTGTAATAGTCCTCGCGGCCATCACCTGCTTTGGGCGGCGCAATCTGGGCCTTGTACTCAGCCTCGACTGCGTCGGCCCAACGGCTGGGATAGCTGTTGGCCAGCTCGTTCCAGCGCTTCTCAATCGTCGGCAGCAGCTCGGGCAGGTGCTCGCTGATCGGGCTGGAGTCGTTAGGGTCAAACGTCCGCTGCCTGATCCAGACGCGCCAGAAGTGGTCCGCCAGCGCGCGCTGCCGCTCCACGGCGGTCTTTGCTTCGGCGAGGCGCTTGGCGTCGTCCGGGTAGTCCTTGTCGTTGATGCGCTTGAACTGGTCAAGCTTGAGCTGCGCCGAGCGGCTTGACACGCGCGAACTGGCGCGGGCGTATGCGCTGACGCGCGGGGTCAACTGCTCGCGCAGGATGCCGTACACGCGGTTGACCATGCTTTTGAGTTCATCAGTGTCGCCGGGGAAGGCCTCGGCGTAGGTGGTGTACAACTGCTCGCAGGCGTCGGCGTCGCGCGCTTCAGCAAGTGCGCCGAACGCAAGGCGCAGGCTGCCGCGCTGGTAGGCTTCCACACCAGCCAGGTGATAGCCGAACATGCTCCAGAACGGGCGCAGGATGCCCAGCGCCAGGTCTCGCCCGCCAGCACTCAGCGCATCGCGCTCGGCGGTCGGGATGTTCTTGGGCGGGTTGCGCAGCAGGTATGCCAGGTCGTACGCGGCATAGCCGATGCGCTTCATGTCCGGGTCGGCTTCGCCCCTGCCGGTGGGGTTGTCCTTGACCCAACGCGCGTTGCGGAACTCGGCCAGCGCGCGCAGGCCGTCGATCAGCGTGGGGCTCTTGACGTCGTCCAACGACTCGCGGATGTCGCGCCAGTTGCGCAGCACCTCAACCAGGAAATACTTCTTGTAGAAGTACACCGCCTTGTGCCAGTTGGCCAGGCTGTCGCGGGTGTTGCCATCGTCGATCGCGTCCCAATGTGCCTTCTCCACGCCTTCCCACATGCTCTTGGGAAGTTGCGCAAGGTCGGCGGCGTGGCGCTGGCGCTGCTGTGTAAAGAACTCGGCGCTTTCACGCTCGTCTTCCGGGCCGGCGCGGCTCACGCGCGGGGCGTTGGCGTCATCGGCCAGGTTGTAGTAGCACTTGGCGGCGATATAGAGCCCTACGTGGTACGAGCGGTACGTGGCCGGGAGCTTCAAGAACAGCACAGCCGCATTGGGATAGCGCTTGGCGGCAAAGTGTTCGCGGGCTTTCTTGGCCTGCAGGTCGCGCAGCGCGTCTTCGCCTGAGACGGCGGCTTTGAGCTGATCCATCTCGTCGGCGAATTTCTTGAACTCGCGGTTGTTGGGGTCGCCCAGGTCCTTGTGCACGAGGTAGCCGGCGTGCCGCGCAGCGCGCACGGCCATTTCGCCGGGGAAGCCGGTGAGGCTTTCCACGTCCTTGATCAGTTCACAGCGGTCTTTCATATGCGCCGGCACGTCCTCGGCGTCGGCGAACTTGTCGCGGAAGTACAGGGTGCGGTAACAGGCGTCGCGGTAGGCCAACGCGGCGTCATAGAAGCGCCACATGTTGCTGTACATGTCGGCAATACGCAGGAAGCACACCGGTGCGTAGGTTTCAAACTTGCGCAGCTCGGTGCAGCTTGCCAGCAACGCCTGGTAGGCCTGGATGTTCTTGAGGTTGACGTTGATGTGATTGCTTGCCATTTCCGAGAACACGGTCTCGGCGCACTTGAAGCGCGTTTCGTCGTCCAACTCTCGCCGCATCGCAACGTCGGCCAGCACGGTCAACGCCTGGCGTCGGAACGCAGCGTCCGGGTCCTTGGCCAGCCGGAACAGCAGGGTAATCGCGCCCTCAATCTGGGACTTGTTGCCCTGCTTGATCAGTGCGCTGATGCGGAAAAGCTGAAAGCGCTTGAACCAGAACTCAAGGTCACTGAACTGGCCGTACTTGCTGTAGGCCTCGGCATACAGGTCGATGGCCTTTTGCAGGTTGCGCGGCTCATAGTCCAGCTCGGTGGTCAGGATCTCGACGGCGCGCAGGTAGCCGTGCTCAAGCGCAATCGCGCCGACAAAGCTGCTGGGCGGAAAGGCGGACACGAAGTTGACCAGGTTCATGAATCCGGCGGCGGCGCCTTCAAGATCGCCGCGCGCCAGCGCGATTTCAGCGCGCAGCTCATAGGTCAGCACGAACTCGCGGGTTTCGCCTTCGCGCAGGAAATCGAACTCGTCGATCCACTTCTCGGAGAGCTTGAGCTGGTGCTCGCGGTCGGCGCTGCCCGCATCATACGTCAGCGCCTTGATGTAGAAGCTGCGGCAGTGGTGATAGAAGGTGGCGTTGAACACTTCGCCGCGGGTCTGCCGAAAGACGTTCTGGTCGATCCGGGCGCGCTCTTCGTCCATTGCCTGCCACGACTTCTTGAGCGCTGCCTCGGCGTTGTCGCAATAGCTGCGCGCCTTGTTGGGGTCGCCTCGGCGTAGCTCGCGCGCGACGTCAAGCTGCATCACTGACTTGGCCAGCACGCCCGCCGGGTCGGTGACGTCTTCAAACACGCCCAGCGCCCTTTCGTAGCGCTTCATGCGGGCGTCCATGTCGCCGTCCTCGGCGTAGTTGTGGTCCGCCTCGGCCTTCATCACCTCGGCCTTGGCTTGCTTGGCCCTTGAGCGCGCGGCTGCATCCTTGGCCTTGCTGATCTCGGCGTCCAGCACTTCGTAGGCTTCGGCGTAAAGGCGCAGACGTGTGCCCAGGTACTTGCCGTATTCAATGTCGTTGCGCTGCGCGAACGCCTGCGGCGCAAGCGCGACAACACCCAACAGGCAAGCAACCAGCAGCTTGGTCGGTGCGAAAGAACGATTTTTCATAGCAGATTTCTCCGTGCTTCAGCCCCGGAGCCATTGAGGGACAAACGTACCACCGGGAGAACATCCCATATCGTCCATAACGGCTGTCCGGGCCAAGGGTTCAACCTTTATGCCCATATGGACGCATATTTCAAGAGCGCTCGAACGCGCCCGGGCGACGCCTGGCGACCGGGGCTCAACAACGAGAAGACCCGGCCGATTGGCCGGGTCTTCTGGCTTTGCCTTGCATTAGCGGGGCTTGGTGGGGCCGGCGCCGAACTGGTAGTCCTCTTCTTCTTCAAGGTCAATGATACGCGCCGAGACGATGACGATGATGTCCTGGCGGACCACGCTCTTGCCCTTGCGGGTGAACAGCGCACCGATCAGCGGCAGGTCAGACAGGATCGGGATGCCGGACTGGACGTCGGTCTCGCTCATCTGGCGCAGGCCGCCGATGACGAAGCTGCCGCCATCGGGCACAGTGATCGTGGTGCGGATGCGCTGCAAGGTAAGCTGCGGCGTCTGGATCGCGACCGGCGTACCAACGCCAAGGCTGGTCACGAAGGTCGGAATCGGCCGAAGCAGCGTCGCGAGCGTCGGGCGCAACTCAAGGGTGATGTAGCGGCGGTCGGCGCTGATCGTGGGGCGCACGTCCAGCACAATGCCGTCGCGGATCACGTCAACGACCGGGTCAGCTACAGCCACGCCGGTGGCGGTGTTGGTGTCAAAGTCGCGGACGTACGCGATTTCGTTCATGACGCTGACGTGGGCGCGCTGGGTGTTGTGCACCGTCAGGCGCGGGGCCGTCAGCATGGTGGCGCGTTCGCGCTTGCGCACGGCGCGGATGATGGCGTTGATTTCAGGGTTATCCACGAACGCAAGCTGGAAGCTCATGCCGCCGCTCGGGTTCAGGCCCACGTTGCCGCGGCGGCCGCCGAGCGCCTGGTCGAACAGGTTTTCGATACGGATGCGCTGGTCCTGACGGACGTTGCCGCTGGGCGGCATGTCCTGGAAGAAGAAGCCCGCGTCGTTGCCCGAGCCGCCCGGGCCAGCCGGGTTGCTGTTGTTACCGAACTGGACGTCGTCCAGCGCGGCGGGCACGGGCGCGATGCCCGGCGGCGGAATGGCGGGGCTGCCGCCGATGCCGCGGAAGTCCACGCCAATGTCTTCCAGAAAGTCGTCGCGCACGGTGATGAAGCGCGTCTCGATGCTGACGGTGAGGCCCTGGCTGCGGCGCAGGTCAGCCAGCAGGTTGGCCACCCGCTCGATGTTTTCGGGCGAGTTGAGCACAATCAGGTCCTGCTGCCGGAACTGGATGCCGTGGCCGTCGCGGCCCCAGCTTTCGGGGTCGATTGCTTCTTCAATGACTTCCTGCAGGTCTTCAATCGACAGTGCGTCGGCGTCGTCGTCGGTGGTGTCGGCCTCGAAGCGGCCCTCGTTCTGGGTGTCGCCCGACAGGCGGGGCTCATCGCCGCGGAACGTACGCAGCGTTACCAGCAGGTCCGCCACGTTGAACACGCGGCGCACCACGTTTCGGCCCTCGGCGGCGCCCTGTTCGGCGATGATGACGGCGCCGTTCTCGACGCGCCAGCTCAGGTCAAGCTGGTCGGTCACAAGGTCAAGCGCCTGGCGCAGCTTCACACGACCGATGTCGAGGCTGACGGTCTGGTCGCCGGCGACACCGCGGGCGCGCACCACGTTGATGCGGCCTTCCGCGCGGAAGCGCGCGATCACTTCGTCCAGCGGAGTCTCGTCGTATTCAAGCGGGATGGTCACGTTTTCCAGCGCGCTGCGCACGGCGATGTCTTCTTTGCTGAGGCGCGTCACGCGGGACGACTCAAGGCGGTCGCTGCGTTCGCGGCTTGACAGCCAGTCTTCGTAGCTGGGCAGCGTCAGGTCGTTGGTGGGGATGGCATTCGCGCGGAAAATCTCCTGCATGGTGATGCGCCAGTTGCGGTTGTACTGCTCCCACGCGGCCCGGTCACGCTGGCCGTGCTCGAGGTTGGTCGCGATCTGCTTCAGGCGGGCGACTTCGGTGTTGTACGGGTCTTCGCGCAGGATCTTGTTCAGCACCACCACCGTGTCGCGGTACTCGCGGCGGTCGAAGTACTCCTTGGCCTGGGTGTACAGGTTGTTGATCTCTTCGCGGTAGCGGTTGAGCTCCTGCTGAATTTCAAGCTCGCGCAGGCGGCGTTCCTGTTCACGGATCTTGGTGTAATCCTCAAGCCGCGCCTGCTCGCGTAGGGTCTGCGCCTCCTGGATCATCAGGCGGGCTTCGCGCTCGTAGCCCTCCGTCTCGACCATGTAGTTGGTCCAGCGGATGATGTCGAGGACCTTTTCAGCCTGCGCGATCGCCTCCGTGTATTGCCCCTGGCGGATCATGCGGTCGGCCTGGTTCAGACCGTTGCTGATCTCATAGATGGCTTCGCTGCGCAGCGCGGCTTCTTTCTCACTGCTGTAGCGCGCCTCGTTTTCAGCCTGCGTGCGGCCGCGCGCCAGCACCTGGTCGCTGTCAGCCTTCACTTGCGCCGCCAGCTTGTTGGTCGGGTCCATCAGCAGCGCGTCCCGCGCGTAAGTGCGCGCGTCTTCGTAGCGCTTGTCTGCGTACATGCGCGCCGCCTGGTTGGCGTAGTAGTCGGCGAGCTTCTTCAGTTCAGTCTGGCTGGCCGCCGCCATGCCGCCGCGCGCCGGGTTGTCGCGCGACGAAACCTCAGACGTATCGCCGGACTTGGCCTCGCGCTTGACGGCGTCGGCCTGTGCGGACTCACGGCTGGGCTGCTCGGTTTCGGTGCCGATGCGCGAGACGTAGTCCTCGGTGCCCGGGTTTACGCGCGGCGAATCGACCGTGCTGGTGCTTGAGCACGCGACCAGAAAACCGGCAACGCCGGTGATCGCGACCAAAGCCAGCCGCCTTGCAATGCTTGCATTCATGCTGGGTCCACTCCTCATCCGTCGGGGCAACTACCCAGGGGACGCGGGAATCGGGGTTAATGCAATTTCCAGGAGGGGGCCCTTAATCTAGCGCAAGTACATGGTCTGTCAACGGGATAAAGAGGAAGTTGAGCACCCCAGACCGGACTTGCCAGTAAACAAAAAAGGGGCAGGCGCCGCCGGCGCCTGCCCCTGCTCAGAGTGACCTAGTCCACATACAGGGTCGCAAACAGGTCGAATTCCTTGCCATCAACCTTGGCCACACGCCCTGTTACGCCTTCAAAGTTGCCGACCGCAAGGTTCACGCGCTGGCCCTTGAATGCGTCACCACGCAACACCGCTGCACCGACTTCCTTGCCGGAGCTGTCATACACCATCACGTCCGTGCCCGGAGACGACAGGTCAACTTCGCGGCCCACCGCCTTGCCGCTGTCTGCCTTGACGTTCAGGCTGACCAGGTACCACTCGTTGCCGACCTGGTGCCAGCGCGAGATTTCAAAGTGCGCGCTGCGGGCGCGGCTGGTAAGGCCGACCACCCAGACTTCAGCGGGGTTGCTGCCGGACGCATCCGGGATCACGGTTGCCGGCTGGCGTGTGGCGTTGCTGAGTTCAAAGTCGCCAAAGCGGGTGTGGCGCACAAGGCTGGCGTTGCCGCCGCGGCCTTCAAAACGATAGCCGGTCGCGAACTTGATGCGAGTGTCCGAGGGCAGTACTTCCAGGTTTGCAGCCGTGCCGGTCAGGTCAACAAGCTCAAGGTTGCGGTCGCGCAACTCCGCCAGTGAGTACTCGGCGCCGACGGGGTCGCCCTGGCTAACTGAAACCCGGATCGAGGCGCGGTACCAGTTGGTGGAGTCACCGGTGCTGACGTTGATCCAGCGCGACAGGCGGATCACGCCGCTACCTTCAGCGGCGCCGGCGCCCATGTCGCCCATTTCAATGCGGGCGCGCACGCGCAGCGGGTGGCCTTCCTGCACCACGCGCTCCGATGCCTTGTACGTATCGTTGCCGACCTTGACGTCGGTGTACTTCGTGCCCCGATACAGGTTGCGCTGGGTGACGGCGACAACCGCATAGGTGTATGTGATGTCCAGCTCGAACTCCTGCACCGAGTGGCTGGTGCCTGTGACCGGCGTGGTGTTCACGGCATTCCATTCCTCGGGCGGGCTGGGCTGCACAGGAGCGGGATCGGCCTTGCCTTCAGCGACTTTGTACTCCTGGTAGGCCTTGCGCTGGTCGGCAGCCGAACGACCGACATAGTCGCGGAACTTCTTCTTGTTCGGGTCGGCTTCGCCTTCAGGGTGCGGCTTGCCGGCCTTGAGCTTGGCCGGCGCGTCAAGCCATGCCTTCATGCGGCCTTCCCAGGCGCTGTCCAGGCGGCTGTACTCCTGCACGCGCTTGCCGTACTCAACTCTGGCGCGGTCGGCGTCTTCCGGGGCGCGGCGGTAGATGATGTAGCCAAGGTCATCCGGCAGGTCGCCGCCGGATGCGCCGGACCACGACAGGTTCACGGTCATGGCGCGCGGGTCAAAGCTCACGCCCAGGCTGGAGGGCGACGACAACGCGAATATCTTGACCGGCCCTTCATTAAACCAGCGCCGATACTCGTCAAATGTAACCTGGCCGTCCTGGTTCTCGTCCATTTCCCGCAGTTGCTGCGACGTGATCTCGCCATCTTCAACCTTCAGGACGTCGTCGGCATTCTTCTTCAGGCGATCGAAGTTCTTGCGCAGGTCGCCGGGGCGGTTGTTGTACTCTTCGCGGTCGATGCCGCCGTCCTTGTTCTTGTCCCACGCGTTGAAGTCGTTGACCGGCGGCTGCTCAAGGAAGTACGGGGTGCGCCGAAACTCGTTCAGGTCCCACTTGCCGTCTTTGTTCTCGTCATACTGCTCAAACTCGTCTTCCTGCACGCCCTCCAGTGTCACGTCCCAGGTGATCGGCAGGCGCAGCAGGCCGTCGGCTGGGCCGGGCAGCGCATCGGGGTTGCCTTTGGCGACTTCCAGTGTCGGCTTGACCTGTGCAGGGCCCTCCAGGCCAGGCGGCGCGTTGTTGACTTCGGTGGCTTCCAACGACGCCTTGACGCGATTGTTTTGTTTGGCCAGAGCATCCTTGGCGTCGGACACGTTGTCCGTCACCAGAATCGCGGCCACCAGCCCAATCGCCACTACCACGCCGCCCACCGGCCCGATGATTGAGCCGTACTGGGACAGCGCACTCTGCTTTGCTTCACTTGGCATTTCGGTTTCCTCCGGGGGCAATGAGCCCGGGGTAGTTACTCGGTCTGTTCCTGCAGCACTTTCCAGCGGCTGTTGAAAGACATGGCCTTCATTTTGAAGGCAAAGTGCATCGGCAGCGCCAACCGGTCTTTGCGTTCGTACTCTTCAGCTTTCTGGCGCAGGACGCGAATCCCCTGGTCTGAATCGGCTTTCATGCCGGCGTCAATGCCCTCTTTGGCGCGCATATCGTTTGTAATGCGGTACCGAATCGCCAGCGGGCGCGGGAACTGCTCGGATTGTGCGGTGACCAATTCAAGCGGGAACCCGAGTCGCTTGCCCGCGCCGGGCTGACCATCGCTGCCCTGCATCGAGATGTCGGTGCGGACCAGCAGCTCTTTCATCAGGGCCAGGGAAAGCTCGGGGCTGGCTTCAATGTCAAAAGTAAACGGCAGCACTTCAAAGGGTGACTCTGCTTCAGTGCGTTCGCTGTAAGCAAGCGCGTCAAACTTGAAGTCGAGCAGCTTGATGCCCTGGTTGGGGTAGCGCCCGGTCGCCAGCAGCTTTTCGGCCGTCGTCGTCACTTCTTCAATGACGCGCAGGCGCATGCGGTATTCGGCCAGCTTGGGACCGTCGCTGCCCTGGTTCAGGCCTGCCATCGCGGTATCAAGGCGCTGCCAGTAGTCCTGCTGCTGCACGGGGCCGCGCTTCCAGATCCAGCCTTTGATGCGCTCCGGCAGCGGGGTCTGGGCGTTCATCTTTTCCCAGCGTGTGCGCATGTTGGTCACGAAGGGCAGCACCTCGTCGGAGTAGAAACGGCGGGTGTCGCTTTCGGTGCTCAGGTTGCGGCGCAGCACGTTGCCGTCAGTCTTGAGAGCACCCTGGGCTGCCTCAAGCTCTTTGTCAAAGCCCTGACGGGCGTTGGCGGCCGCAGTCAGGTCGCCCTGGCTGAAGATCGCCTGCTTGGCGCTGAGTTCCTTGGCTTTGGCCTCAAGGCCGCCGGCGCTGCCGCCGCGCATGACAAACCCGACGCCGGTCAGGATGATACCCAGCAGGATGCCGCCGCCAAAGACCACAAAGTGCAGGTTTTGCTTGAGCTGATCCATGTTCGTTCCTTCGCCTGTTCCCGCGCGTGCCTGGCTTGCGCTATTCGCCTTCCGCCGGCGCTTCGGGCTTCACTGCGGGTTCAAGCGTAATGCGCACGGTTACTTCACTGACGGCATAGCTGGCTGAAGGCGCGGGCTTGTTGCTGCGCGCCGAGCGGTTCTCAGACATCTCCAGGTCACCCGTATCGGGCACGATGTCTTTCAACATGAATGCCTGCTGGCTGCTGCTGATAACCGACACCGGCACCACGTTGACCGAGATGCTGACCCACGGCTCCCACTTGATCTTCGCGATTTCAGCGTCCTTGGCGCCGGCAAGTTGGCCGCTTTCCCTGAAGTAGTCGGTCAGGCGCTTCTTCAATTCCGTGGCGAGCAGTCCGTTGGAGTTGATCTCGCCCAACGCGGTCTTGAGCGTGTCATTCATGCTCTGGCTGCTGCCGCCGCCGGAAAGCTCCATGGCAATATTGGTGCGGCAAGTCAGCGTGCGCTTGGCCATGAAGACCGGCGTTTCCCCTTCTTTGAAAGGCGTGTAGGCCGCCGGCTCGCTCACCTGGGTCATCCACATGACCGTGCTGTTCAGAATGCTGTCGCCGCTTGCGCCGCCGCCGCTCTTCTGCGGCATGTGTGCATAGAAGGTACGGTTGCTTTCACCCTGGCGCGCAACATGCTGCTGCAAGGCGCTGTGCACCGAATCGGCCACGATGCCCGGCAGAAGGTTGCTGCGCACGGTCAACGGTATCGGCGGAGGCTGTACCTCACCATCTTTGGGCACGGGCAGCGCCGCAATCTGGGCTTCGACCAGGTTGCGCAACGAGCGCACCTTGTGCTGTGCATCGCCAACCGTCACGTGCTTGCGGTATTCTGCGTCGCGCGCGCTGGCCGCGGTCGAGAGGCCCTGCGCCGCCGAAACCATCGGGTCCACGCCGCTGGTCGCGAACACTCCCATCAACAGGGCGATCACGCCGCCGGCCGCCGCAATACCGCCGCCGACGAAGAACGGCAGGCGCAGCTTCTCGGTGGCTTTGGCCGAAAGATACTCAGGCGGGATCAGGTTGATACTGTTCAGGCCGTCAAGCCCAATGCCCTGCAATCCCAGGCCGATCGCGACGCACAGGCTCTGGATCGTGTTTTGAACTTCGCTGGGATCAACCGTGCGGGCCAGCGCCAGGCGCTGCGGCGTGTCAACCTTGTGCACGTGGTACTGTAGCTGCTGCTCAAAGAACTTCTTGATGTTCAGCAGCTTGCTGCCGTTGCCCATCATCACCAGCTGGTTGATGTTCGCGTCTTCGTTTTGGCTCTTGTAAAAGCCCACGGCGCGATAAATCTCGCCGACCATTTCCTTCAAGGGCGGCTTCATCGCCTCAAACACAGCCGCGGCATCCTTGGACTTGGCGGCGTTGCGCTTGAGCTTTTCGGCCTGATCGGCAGGCAACTTGAAGCGCGCGCGCAGGGCCTTGGTGATGTCGTTGCCGGCGACGGGCACCACGCGGACGTATGTCTTCTGGCCGTCGATGATGACCACGTCGGTGTTGTCAGCGCCGATGTCGATGGCGACGCAGCAGTCACTGACGTTGTCGTCCATCTCGTACTTGATGTAGTTGTAAATGCCCAACGGCGCGACCTGCACGCCCTTGATCTGCAGCCCAGCGTTCTCGCAGGTATCCAGGATCTTCTGGACGGCGTCTCGCTTGGCGGCGTACAGGTTTACCTTGCGCTCTTCGGGGTCGGCGTCTTCGATGACCTGATAATCCCACACCGCCTCTTCCAGCTTGATTGGAATCTGGCTCCGGGCTTCGTTCAGGATCGTTTCACGGATCTTGTCGTTGCTGACGGGCGGCAGGCTGATGATGCGGCCCAGTGTGTTCTGGCCTGAAATCGACACGTACACGGTATCGTCGCGCTTGATGCCCTTGCGTGTGCGAAGGTCATTCAGCGCGCCGCTGGTCGCGTCTTCGTGGCTCGTGCCCGAGCCAAGGCCGAAGTCGGCCAGGCTCACGATCTCAACTTCCTCAAGGGTTGCGCTGCCGCGGTCGCCGGTAACCTTGACCGCCTTCACGCTGGAAGTGCCAAGCTCAATACCCCATGCCGATTTTGCCATGAGTCCCTCAAACGCAGGCGCAGGCCGGTTGGTTGCGCCAACCTTGCCGTGCAAATGATTTCTTCGATGCCGCGTTGGGGGGTCTTCACAGCATGGCCCGAAATCAATCCAACGTCAAGCGGGCACACGACGTAAGGTGAAAGGTTTCACCACGGCGCTCAAACCTAAATGCCAGCCGGCAGATACGGGTCTTGCGTGAAGAACCGTGCAACGATGCCTTTCACTACTTGCGGCTGTGCCGGGTTCGGGGCGGGCTGCCCGTGCTCATCGACAAAGCTCAGATGCGGCGTGGGGTCGCTGGTTTCGTCGGCCTGCCAGCGACCGTCGCCCGAAGCCTGCTGTTCAAGAGAGTCCGCTAAAGCCTTCCAGTCAAGCCGTAGCTTGTATGGGCGGCTGACCAACTGGAACCAGGACAGCGTGGTCAGACGCACGTCATAAAGGAAGGAACCATTCAGCGGCTGGACTGTCAGTATCCGGTCGCATGACGTGGCTGTGTTGACGGCTGTCTCATGCAGCGGCCTGTCCGTGATAACAAAAGCCAGGTCCAGCGCGGGCAAAACCTCGACTTCGGCTTCGTCTTCACGCAGCGCCCGCAGGTCACGCTGGATGACCCGGTACTCGTCGGCAAACCAGTCGGCATGCAGGTCCGGGTTCTCAAACAGCCGGGGCAGCAACTGCAACGCGTGATCGTACTGGGCCTGCCGCGCAGCGTACTCGTCAGGGAAGAGTGCGGTGCGAAGGGGGCTGCCTTCGGCTTTGGTCAGCGCTGTAAGCGTCAGGTCGATCTTCACGCCCTCAGGAGTAGTGAACAACGAAAAGTCGCCGGCAGCCGCCGCAGCCGTAAGCAGGTGAGCGTGTTCAAGTGCCGCCTGAGGGTTAAGAATCGTGAACACGCTGCACACGCCGTCGGTGTCGTAATGGTTGTTGGTGACGTACTTGAGCCGCCCTGCCCGCTCCATGCCCGCTGTGTCCTTCACATACAGCAAGGCGCTGCCGGTGCTGAGGTCGTGCGGGTACTGCACGGGCGTGCGGTTGCCCGGCCAGTGCGACAAGTGCACCTCACCCGGCGCATCGCCGTCCACACTAAGGCATGCACTCGGGTCAAGGTCCTTGCGCCAATGGATGTACTTGCCGGGTCCGGGCATCGCGCTACACGTTAGCGCAAACCGTGCAGGTTGCCCCAGCCCGGCGGGCAAAATTCTCGTGTAGCTTCGCGTCTGCCAGTGGCCGCCGCGCTGACGCCCCCTTGTACCATTGCGGGCAGACCTGCCCGCGCAGCAGCCGGCATCGCAGCATTGCATACGCCACTGCAATGCCGGCGCGCGCCTTCCTCATGCTAAGTACGCTCGCCCGACTTGCGCCGGCGTCGCAGGCTGATGCCTGCGGCAAGAACGATCACCAGCATGCCAAACCCGCCGCTTGCATCCGTTGTGCATCCGCCGCCCCCGTTGCTGGAGCTTGGCGACAGCTTACCGCCTGTGCCGCCGCCCGATGAGCTCTTCCCGTTGTGGCCGGCTGTCGCCACGGTGCGCGGCACGGTGACAGTCCACTCGATGTCGCTGCCGCCGCTCGGCACGCCGGTCTGTACGCGGTAGGTCACGATGCCGGTGTGTGTGCCGGTGCCGACGGACACCAGGCCGCTGAAGGTGCTGCCGCTGCTGAAGACCAGCACTTCGCCGCCGCCGGGCTGCTTTTCGAAGATCGAGATATCGTTCATCCCCCACCACGAGAAGAAGTCAAACGCGAAGCTCACGGACTGCGGCGTTGCCCCGAAGTTGATTTTGAACTCGCGGGAAACGTTGCCGCCGCCGTTGAAGTCGCCATAGAAGTAGAAGACGCGCTGGTGCAGGTCTTCAAACACCTCGCTCGGGCCCGTGTTGACGCTTTTTGACGCGCTGGCCGTCACGGGCGCGGGCGCCGACACGCTTGCCGTGTACGAGCTTGTGCCCACGTCCCACGTCGTGACGAGCAGAAAGAAGTCCGCTACGCCGCTGTACGGCCCGGCACTCAGTTGCACGCTGCCGGCGCCGGCGCCAGCCTGCGCGATGAAAACCGAGTTGCTGACCAACTGCACCTGCGCCTCGACGTCAATCAGTTCAACATCAAGCCCAGCCGCCGAAGTCGTGGCGGCGTTCAGTGTCAACGCCAACGTGGTCGGCGTGGAACCGTAGTCCACACTTACTCGATACACATGGGTGGTGCTTGAGCCTACGCTGCCTGAAAGGTTGGCCGTCTGCGCAGCCAGTGCTCCGGTGCACGCCATCATGATCAACAAAGCCAGTGGTCTCATTTCATTCTCCGGGGTCGGTGTCCATAAGTCCTGCAAAGCGACGCCGAAGTGTGCCGCCTGTGACGGCTGGCGTGAATTCTGTGTTGCGGATTCGGTTGCGTCGCCGAAACACCCGGGCCACGCTTTTCCGGAACCGGCAGTATTGGCTGCAAGCCCTTGAAACAAGGCTTGTAACGAAGTGTTACCAATGTATCACCTGCGACATCATGGCGGATGCACTCAATGCGCGACTGGCGGAGCTGTGCGCTCGCTTTGGAAAAGCCAACCTGGCGCGGCGCTGCAACATTCCACCCAGCTCTGTTTCGCGATACCTCGCGGGCGCGAAGCTGCCGGGCAGCGTGCTGGAGGCACTGGTCGCCGGCTTGAACGTCAACCCGGCCTGGCTGCTGGCCGGTGAACCGCCGGTCATGAGCCACGAGGTCGCGTCTGGCGGCAGCGCGCTGGCAAACCAGTTGCTCGAATTGGTTGAGTCGATGAAGCAGGTGACGCGCCTTAGCATGGGCGCCGTGCTTTCCAGCGAACGCATGCGCACACTGCTTGAGCTGCAGAACGCGCTGCGCCGCTACCGTGAGCAACTGTCCACAGCCGGCGAAATCATCACCCCCGCGTTGCGCAGCCTCGTGGCCAGCATTGAAGACCTGGCGCTCAAGCGCGGCGACTGGTACCAGGCAGAAGCGCTGGCTTCGCGCGTAGAGTCGCTGGCCGAGCTGTGCGGTGACGAGCGGCTGCGCGTCCGGATCGACTCCATGATCGCCATGCGCCTTGCGTTTCACGACCAGTATGAAACCGCACTCGCAGCCAACCGGCGTGCACTGTGGCGCGCAATGAGCCTTGATCCGCGCGAAGGCGATACGCTTCAGGTGCTGCACAGCCAGATGCACCTGCTTTCCGGCGCCGAGCGCTCCAGCGAAGCTGAACGCACCGTGCGCGCCTGCCTTGAACTTGCGGGGCCAGACAGCGCGCCGCTCAAGGCGCTGCTGGGCGCGGTGCTGCTGGAGCGCGGGCAAGGCAGCGAGGGGCTTTCGTTGCTGGCCCGCAACCTTGACGAAATGCCCGACCCCGCCATGCGCGCGGCGATGGTGTTTGACCTCGCGCGCGGGCAGCGCTTTTGCGGCCTGACGCCGGACTACGGCCCCGATGACCCGCACGGAGCGACAGCCGACATCGCGTACGGCACGATCATGGAGAGCGATGCATTGCTGGAAGCCGCCCTGGACCGGGCCCCGGCCCGAAAGATGTCGTCAAGTTTCAACGTGATCGGCCAGGGCGCGCCCTTTGTCGCCGAATACGCGCGCTGCCTGCTGGCGGGCCGCCGCGGCGACCTGCCCACGCTGCGCCGATTTGTTGATCAGCACCTGGATGCCGAGCGCCTGGAGGCGCGCCGCCACGGGCGCCTGTGGCGCATGGCTTCTCGCGCGCAGGCCTGCCGCGTGCTCGGCGACACCGCAGCCGCCCGCGCCGCCACACTGAAGCTGGCGGAGTGGCTTGCCGCACCCGCAGACGGCGAGTCGGCCAGCGTGCGCACCCGCGTGATTCATGCAAGCAATACGCTTCGCCTCTTCAACGACGGGCCCTTCCGCGACACAGCCCTTGCGGAACTGGATGAACTCACGGGCGCCGGCTACTGGGGCTTCAAGCCGCTGGCCCGCGCGATAGCGACCCCAGCTCCCGGCGCCGCGTAACAGCGCTTGAATCGGCGTCGGCAAACCTCAGTAACGCGTTGCGGTCTCTCGGCTGGGCGTAATCAATGCCGACGCGCCTGCCGGCAAGTATGCAGGTTGCCGGTGTGCCCCAGTGCAACGTCAGCCCGCCACGGGTGAACAGCGCGTGACCGCTCAGTGCTGTTGACAGGTCAAGAGCCTGGCCTACCTTGCCCGGCCCGGCCAGCAGCCCCGGCCCCTGCTGTGCGCCCCGTCGTTGCAGCACCAACGGCAGACCGCGCACGACTTCGCAGGACCGGATCAGCACGGCGGCACCGTCACCGTCGCCGGTGACAACGTTCAGCATGTTATGCATGCCGTAGCAAAGGTAGATGTAGGCATGGCCGCCGGGGCCCCACATCGGCGCGTTGCGGGCTGTGCGGCCCCGGCTGGTGTGGCAGGCGCTGTCGTCAGGGCCGAGGTAGGCTTCCACTTCAGTGACTCGCAGGACCACGCGCCCCCGGCAAATGTGCGTGCCAAGCAGCTCGCGTGCGACCTGCGCCGCGTCACGCAGATACCAGGACTGCGGCAGCGGCATCATTCTTTCACGGCAATCCAGCAGCCGTCGCCGATGGGCGCGATTACGCCGTGCAGGCCCGGCTTGGCGGCCATGTAGTCGTTAAAGCGGCGCACCGCGTGAACGCCGCTTTCGTCGGGCACGTCGGCGAAAAGCTGCCCAAAGGCAAAGGCGTTGTCGGCCATGATTAATCCGCCGCGCTTGACGATGCGCAGGCATTCATCGAGATACTTGGGGTAGTTTTCCTTGTCGGCGTCCAGAAACGCGGCGTCGGCGCTGTCGCTGGCAAACGTTTTCAGCACGTCCACGCCCGCGCCCTGGATCACCTCAACCTTGCCCGCGACATTCGACTTTGCAATCCACTCGCGCGCAAAGGCCGCGTGGCGCGGCTCAAGCTCAATCGTGCGAACGCGCCCGTTTGGCGGCAGCGCACGCGCCATCTGGATCGCGCTGTAGCCCGCCAGGCAGCCGACTTCGACCACGTTCACCGCCCGCGCGGCCTTCAGCGCGATCTGCATCAGGCTGGCTTGCGCAGCGCCGATGCTGATCGACGGTATGTCGGCGGCTTTGGCGGCGGCCTTGAGATCGACCAGAAAGTCGTCATCGGCGCGGGTGCGGTCGGCGACGTATTGCAAGTGCCGGCGTGTTACGGGGCAGGGCTCGCTCATGACTGTCTCCTGGTCGAATGGGTCAGACACTGTCTAGCGGTTGATCTTGCAGTCCGGCAGCGCGGCCTTCAGCGCCGAAATGCCCTCGGGCGAAATCCTGGCTGTGTGCAGCGGCAACTCAAGGACCTTGAGTGTCTTGAGCTGTGCCAGCGCTTTCAGTGATTCGTCGGTCATGCGCGGAATACTGTGCAGGTGCAGCTCTTCGAGCGAAGGCAGCGTCGCGATCAGGGCGATCCCATCGTCGCCCAGCGCCTCGCAGAAGTTCAGGTTCAGCACTTTGAGTGCGCGGTTACGCGCTATGCCGTGCGCCGCCGCGTCCCCCACCAGCCGCGTTTGCTCAAGGTCAAGGTACACAAGGTCAAGCTGTGACAGCGTCTCGTGCAGTTGCGGGCCGACGCGCGGGCAGCGGATGATCGCGAGCCTGCGCAGCGCGGGCAGACGCGCCAGCACTTCAAGGCCTGCGTCGCTGATCTCGGGCATGCCCGCCAGGGTCAGCGAGTTCAGCCGACTCAGCATTGCAAGGCGCGCCAGGCCCGCGTCCGTAACCTTTTCGGCGCTGAGGGTCAGCACCTCAAGGCATTCGCAGCGCGCCAGGTGCGCCATGCCGGCATCGGTGATCTCGCCGTAATAGAGCTGAAACTCCTGCAGTTGCTTCAGGCGCGGCAGCACGCTGATCGCGTCGTCGTCAAGGTAGCGGGCGACCACAAGGTGCTCATCCTCGGGCAGGCGCTCAAGCTGTTTCCGGGTCTCAATCGTCGCGGGGTCGCGCGGCCACGCCCACACCGCCAGCAGCAGCGGCGCCGTGATCACGAGCGCTAGCGTCAGCAGCAGTGCCTTGTCCTTGATCCACTTTCCTGCGCCGGCCATCCCGCGAAGATAACCACGCGCCGCAACCGGGGCTATACTCCGCGCCGACCATGGACCCGGAACGTGAAACCACCTACTTGTTCCGTCATGCTGTAATGCAGCAGGTCGGGTACGAGTTACAGCCGCCCTCGGCGCGTTCCGCCCTGCATGCAGCCGCCATGGAAGTCATTGAGTCGCTGTATCCCGACGCGCTGGAAGACCACGCGCTTGAACTCGCGCGTCACGCGTTGCAAGCACGGCAGGGCCAGCCGACTGACCGCGCCACCCGCGCTCTGGGACGTAAAGAGGCCAAGTACCTGGCGCTGGCGGCTGCTGTCGCGCGGCGCCGCTTCGACGTGGGGCGCGCGCAGATGCTGCTGCTGGCGCTGGCCGAGTGCCCATTTGCGGCTCGCGAAGTGCGCGTGCGCGCCCTGCGCCAAGCCGCCGAGACGGGCATGGACGCCGGCCGCAACGCCGAAGCCCAGCCGATTCTGCATGCGGGGCTGGGCGAGGCGCGGCGCCACAAGCTGGCCTCGGAAGAGGCCCTGATCCTGCTGGCGCTGGCGCGCTCAAGCATGTTGGCCGGCCGCATGCCTGAAGCGATGGCCTACGGTGACCAGGCCCGCGCCATCGCGGCGGCGACCCGCAGCGCTGAAACCGAGTTTGCCGTGCTGCACGAACTCGGCGCACTGACCTTCCAGCGCGGCGAGTCAAGCAGCGCAATGGCCCTGTTTGACCAAGCCGCAGAACTTGCGCGGGCAAGTGGCTCGCGGGCGAATCTGGCCTCGGCGCTGAATCGCGCCGGCGCCGCGCGCGTCATGCTGTTGCGCCTTGACGAGGCAGCAATCCTGCTGGACGAGGCCCTGCAGATCAGCCGGGACATCGGCGACCTGCGCCTGATCGGTGCGGTGCTGGGCAACCGTGGCGTCATGTTGCGAAAATCAGGAAGGCTGGAAGAAGCAGCCGAGGTGTACCGCCAATCTCTTGAACACAACCGCCGCTACGGCTTTCGCCAGACCGAAACCACAAATCTTGACAACCTGGGCGTGGTGCTTGGCACGCTGAAGCGCTTTGAAGAGGCGATTGCGGTGCATGAAGAAGGGATCAAGCTGGCCCGTGAAGCGGGCCTGCAAACCGCGGTCGGCATGGGACTGCTGAACATGTCATTGATCCTGAAGCTGCAGGGCAAGACAAGTGAAAGCATGCAGCGCCTGGAGGAAGCCGAAGTGATCTTGCGCAGGACCGGCAGCATGATGGGCGTGGGCAACCTCCTGGTCAACCGCTCCAACATTCACCGCGAGCGGGGCCACTTGTACGAGGCTTTGCGCGACCTGGTGGAGGCCCAGATCGTGTTTCGCGACCTGCGCGATACCCTCAACGTAGCCGAGATGGAAACCCGCATCTTTGAGGTGCTCTCACTGATGGGCCGCCACGAAGACATCCTTCCCCGCGCCCAGGCCCTTTACGAAACGGCGCTCAAGGACGCCCTGCCGCGCTTGTATGCGTTTCTAGGCATCGGCTGGGCGGCCTATGCCGCCAGCAAACTGGCCGGTCACGAAGTGCTGGCGCGTACTGCCGCCACCCAGGCAGTTGCCCTGATTCCCGAGGACGGGTGGGAGGGCCACTCCCAAGTAATTGTGGACGAAATCCACCGGATCGCCGCCGGTTAGGCGAAAGCCCGGAAGTTCATGCCGTGCAGGCGCAGGCGGCTTGAAACTCTGGCACCGGCGTCGGTGCCCCCGAATGCGTTGAACCGCTCCACCACCTGCCCGTGCTCAAAACCCGCGTGGTGGGCCCAGCGCAGCAGCTCTGCCTCCGGCAGAGCACCGGCCACTCAGGACGCCCACAGCTTGGGGTCCGCCAGCTCAGCGGGTTTAAAGCTGCCCATGATCATGGCGTCGGCCAGGTACAGCCGCCCGCCGGGCTTGAGCACCCGGCGCAGCTCGCGCAATGCCGCGGGCTTGTCGGCGCACAGGTTCAGCACTCCGTTGCTGATGACGACATCCGCGCTTACGTCGCGGACCGGCAGCTTTTCAAAGCGCCCCACGCGCAGGTCAACGCGCGGCAGCATGCCCGTTTCGTATGCACCCTGCCGGGCGATGTCCAGCATCGCGGGCGTGGCATCAACGCCGATCACGCGGCCCCGCGGGCCCACGCGCATGGCGGCCACCAGCAGGTCCATGCCCGCGCCGCAGCCCACATCCAGCACCGTCTCGCCGGGGTTGTAGGTTCCCGCCCGGTGCGGGTTGCCCAGGCCGGCAAAGCGGCGCACGTTTTCGTCGGGCAACTGGTCAAGCTCGGCGGGGTCGTAACGCAGTCGCTCAATGGCGTAGTCATAGCCCGTGTGAAAGTGAAACTCGTCGTCGGGCGTTAGGGCCAGGCGTTCGTACTCGGCGGCGATGGCGCGTTGCAGGCGGCCCGTGTCGGGCGATGTCGGGCAGTAGTCGGCGGTGATCATGGCAGTGTCCTCGGTTGCGCCGGGGAGGGGTGCGCCCCTCCCCGGCTGGGATTGGAAATGCCCTAGCTGAACAGCGGGTACACCTGCTCAAGTTTTGCGCGCCACGCGGGGTCCAGCGCGCCGACCGCTTCAAGAAACTTGGGGTGCGACATGCCGCTGCCCAGGTACGTCCAGCGGTTGGACTGGTGCTGCACGCGCATGAACTGCTCGCGCTGCTGCGGCGTCAGCGTGCGGCCTGTCGCCGTTTGCAGGGCCTGCAAATCGAACTCGGTCTGCTGTTTCAGGCCTTCGTCAAGAAAGCCGCCGATCTTGAGGTAGTCTTCAAGGCCGGCTTGTATGCCCGCCGGGTCAAGCTCGCGGGCGATGTTGAAGACCATCAGCGTGTCCAGCTTCGCGTGCTGGGCTTCTTCAAGCCAGTGGTTGCGCAGCAGGCTTTTGAACTGCGGGTCAAGGTCCTGGTCGCGGTCGATGCTGTCCAGAAAGTGGCGCTGGGTCATCCATTCGATGTGCAGCGTCACCAGCGCCACGCCCAGCGCGCTGTGCGACAGAATGTGCTGCGCCACAGCCTCGGGCGGGCCGATCATGGCGCAGTCGGTGCCGAAGCCCGCGACAAACTCCTCGCGAAAGCGCTTGAACAACTGGATGTGCTTGGCTTCCTCGGCGGCAAACGCAAGCATGGCGCGGGTCTTGAAGTCGTCAGGCTGAAGGCTGCCGCGGGTGTGGTCCATGACGAACGGCAGGATGAACTCTTCGACCAGCCCGAAGATGGCCAGGTATGCGTGGCCGCGAATCTGGTTCAGCACGCGCTGTTCGTCGTCGCTGAGAAAGTCCAGCTCGTTCACGCGGGCCAGCGACTCGGGCATGAAGCGGCGCGAAAAGTCCAGCCGCTTGTCGCCGCCGATGATGTCTTCAATCTTCCAGTTGACCTGCTGGCTGGCGGCCAGAAGTGAGGCGTAGTGATAGTTCTGCATCTGCATGGCTTGTCTCCTTGGGTTGAACTGCGTGGGTTCGGGTTCAGGCGGCGTTGACGGGGTCAGGCCGGATAATCACGGTGTCGGCGACCTCGGCGATTTCGTCGGCGGGCATGTTGACGCGGCGCGCGTGCTCGCGGATGGCGTCGGGGCTTGTGGCCTCGTAGATGCAGACGGTGCCGAGGTCGCCGTTTTCTTCGCTTACGACATAGCTGCGGATCCAGCGCACATCGTTCGGCATTTCGTCGTTGCCGATGCGGGCGCTGATTTCGGCGGTGGATGCCAGGCTTTCGGCGCAGGTCCAGCCGTTGCGGCGGCGAATCATGTACAGTTTCATGCTTGTCTCCCTTTGCTGCCCGCGGCCTTTCCGTCGGGCGTGCGCGAAAGGTACCCCCCGCGGCCTTCGTTCTCCTTTCGCCGGGCTTATCGATTGCTTATCTTTGGCGCATGGCCCGATTCGGCGACTTTGAGCTTGATCAGCAGCGCCTTGAGCTGCGCCTGCGCGGAAAGGCGATTGAGCTGCAGCCGCTGGTGTTTCAGCTGCTGTGCTACCTGGTCAGGCACCGCGACCGCGTGGTCACGAAAAACGAATTGCTTGAAAACCTGTGGCCCGACGCGCATGTGACCGAGTCGTCGTTGCAGCGCGTGGTAAGCCTTGCGCGCAGCGCCCTGCGCACGGGCGGCATGGAAGACGCGCTGAAAAACTTCCCGCGCGCGGGCTACCGCTTCATGGCACAAGTCGGCGCCGAGCCGCCCGCGCAAGGCCCGGCCGCGCTTGAAGCCGCCGCCGACGACGCCAAGTGGCAGGGGCAGCTTGCGCAATCGGTCAGCCTGCTTGAGCAGGCGCTGGCGCAGTACCGCGCGGCGGCCGACAGCCGCGGCGCGGCGCGGGTGGCGATACGGCTGGCGCGCGTACAGGAAGAACGGCGCGAAATCGCGCCCGCATCCGGCTGGCTGGCGCTGGCGGGCACGCTGTTGCGCGATGTCCCGCGCTGCCGCGAGCACGGCCTGCACTGCTGGATGGCCTCGCAGATTGCGTTCGCCAACGACCAGCATGACGGAGCAATAGAACACGCGCGACGCTGCCACGAGATCGCCCGCGAGCTTGGCGACGCCGAACTTGAGGCGCTGGCGCTGGCGGCGCGCGGCCACGCGCTGATGGGCCAGGGCGATATCGCCGCTGCCCGCGCAAGCCACGAAGAGGCGGCGGCGCTGACCCTTTCAGGCGCTGTCAGCCCCGAGCCGGGGGGCTTTATCCTGTGCTCGGTGATTACCAGCGCCGCCAACCGCGCCGATTGGGGCTGCGCGTCGCAATGGACCGAACAGTTTGCCCGCTGGTGTGAACGCCACGGCAAGCCGGGCTATCCCGGCCTGTGCCGCATGCATCGCGCCGAGGTGCTGCATTTTAAGGGCGATCTGCCCGCCGCGCGGCAGGAAATTGAAGCCGCCTGCACCATGCTGCGTGAAGCGGCGCCATGGGCAGAAGGCGACGCCTGGCGCGTGCTGGGCGACATTCACCTGGCGCAGGGCGACCTGAAAGGCGCCGAGCAGGCGTACCAGCGGGCCTACACACTGGGCTGGGAGCCGCAGCCGGGGCTGGCCTGGATGCACATGGCGCGCGGCAACGCCGATGCCGCCGTGGCAAGCCTTGAGCGCGCGATTGAAAGCGCCAACTGGTACAACCGCGAACGCCGCACGCTGCTGCTGGCGAATCTCGTGGCGCTGGCCGCGGCGGCCGGCCTGACCGAAAGGGCGCAAACGGCGATGGCCGAGCTTGAAAAGCGCCAGCCCGGCAACTTGCCGGCGCAAAGCGCGCTGATGGCGCGGGCGCGCTCAAGGCTGGCGATCGCGCAAGGCCGGCACAAGGAAGCCCTGGCCGACATTCAAAAGGCAAGGCTGAACTGGCTGAGCATAGGCGCAACACTGGAAGCGGCACTTGAGCACATGGAAGCCGGCATGGTGTTGAAGCAAATGGGCGACAAAACCGCCGCCAGCCTCGAGTTCAACGCCGCCGCCGAGACATTCAAAAGCGCCGGCGCCAAGCAACTGCAGAAACGCTGCGAAGAGCTGCGAAAGTGACCCGCAAAGTAGCATGCGCGTCCCGCGCATGGCGTTCGCATCGGCCTCCGGCCGATGTCGACAGGGGCCGGAGGCCCCTGCATACGACATCGCCGGGACGGCGATGCTACGCAATTGGCGCGCGAACGCGGTCCAAGTCTGTGCCGCTTTGCGGCACCTCCCGGCTTTTCAGCCGGGGCTCTTGTCAGGCCGTAACATTCGCGTCAGGCCCCTGCAAACGACATCGCGGGGACGGCGATGCTGCCTGGTTGGGGCCCGCCTTGGCTGAAGCTTCGGCGGGCACGAAACAAGCGGCCCTTGGCCGCTTGTTTCGTGGTGGGCGAGCCCGGATTCGAACCGGGGACCCTCTGCTTGTAAGGCAGATGCTCTAACCGCTGAGCTACACGCCCTTGCCCGCACGATACCCGGCTGGCAGCCTTTCACAACACGGCGGCTTTTTTGGCATTCCGGGATGGATTGCCCCGCGATTTCTGTATTAAGTGTCAGCACATCAACGGGTTCCGCATGGCGCGCTTCGCTTTCTTTGCTGCAACATTTGCCTTTCTGCTGGTCGCTTGCGGTGGCGGCGACACTGGCGGCGGCAAAGGCGGCCCGCGGGCCTTCCCGGTGCAAGTTGAAGAAATAAAGGGCCAGCGCGTTGAATACGTTGTCAGCGCGGTCGGCTCGTTATCGGCCTTTGAAGAAGTGCTGGTGACTTCACGCGTCGCCGGCGTCGTCGAGAAGGTGCTGTTTCGTGAAGGCGACAAGGTCAGCCAGCAGTCCGTGCTGGTCGAAATCGAGCCCGCGCGCTTTCAACACCTGTTTGACGCCGCCAAGGCTTCCTATGAGCGTGCCGGGGCTGAACTCAAAGAAGCCAAAGACGGCCTTGAGCGCCGCGAGAAGCCCAGCGGCGGCGGCATCTTTTCCAAAGAAGAGGTCGAGGCGTGGCGCACAAAAGTAGCCGTTGCCGCTGCCAACGAACGCGAGAAGGCCGCCCACTTTGCTCAGGCAACCCTTGACCTTGAACACAGCAAGCCAAAGCCCGCCATGGCCGGCACCATCCAGGCGCGGCTGGTCCAGACCGGGCAGTGGGTACAGCCTGGAACAGTGATCGCCCGGTTGCTGCGCGTTGAGCCGCTGTTGCTGAACTTCGCCGCGCCTGAAGACGAAGCGGCTTCCCTTAAGCCGGGCCTGGCGGCTCGCTTCACAGTCAGCGGCGCCCAGCGCACCTACGGGGCGCGCATCGTCCACGTTGCCGCCTACGCCGACCGGTTGACCCGCATGGTGCAGGTGATCGCGGAAGTTGACACCGCTGACGCGGGCCAGCTTACGCCGGGCGCATTCGTGCGCATAATTGTGCCGGTGGGCTCGCGCGACGACGCGCCGACCGTGCCCGAGACCTCAGTGCGGCCCAGTGAAAAGGGCTTCCTGGTGTACGTGGTGGAAGACGGCAAAGCGATCGAGCGCGTGATTGAAATCGGCCTACGCACCCCCGACCGCCGCATTGAGGTGCGCAGTGGCCTAAAAGTCGGCGAGCAGGTAGTTGTGCGCGGCGCTGAGGCACTGCGCGACGGAGCCAGCATCGCGATCATCAGCGGACAAAAGGGCACGCCGGGGGCACAGCCATGACGCTCACCGAACTGTGCGTCAAGAAGCCGGTGCTGGCCTGGATGATCATGGGCGCAACGATCGTCTTCGGGCTGGTCGCGTCGCAGAAGATCGGTATCAGCCAGTTCCCCGACGTGGACTTCCCGACCGTAACGGTAAGCGTGACGTGGGAAGGCGCATCGCCTGAGGCGGTGGAGCGCGACGTAGTTGAGCCGCTGGAGCAAGCGCTTTCTCAGGTTGAAGGCATCAGGACCATCAGCAGCACGTCGCGGCAGGGGCGCGGTCAGGTCACGCTGGAGTTCGACATTTCGCGCGATATCGACTCGGCAATGCAGGACGTGCAGAACGTCGCCGGTGAAGCGCAGCGCAACATGCCCCGCGACGCCGAGCCGCCCAGCGTGCGCAAGACCAACCCGGAAGACCGTCCCATCATGTATGTGGCGCTGTCTGGCCCGTACTCGCGGCAGGAACTGGCTGACACTACGCGCTATCGCGTGCGCGAGCGCCTGCAGACTGTGCCGGGCGTGGGCGAGGTAAGCCTTGGCGGCTACCTTGATCGAAACGTGCGCATCTGGATCAACGCCGACAAGCTGGATGCCAAGAACCTCACGGTCTCTGACCTGATCAGCGCTCTGCGCCGCGAACATGTGGAGCTGCCGGCCGGTCGCATTGAGACTACTGGCCGGGAAGTAACGGTGCGCGTCCTCGGAGAGGCGCTGCAGCTTGAAGAGTTGCGCAACATCGTAGTGCGCGAAATCGACGGCCGGCCGACGTACCTGCACGAAGTTGCGCTTGTCGAAGACGGCTTTGAAGACGAGCGCCGCAAGTCGCGCTTCAACGGCGAGCCCGCGCAGGGCATGGGCATCCGCAAGCAGCGCGGCGCCAATGCGGTGCAGGTGGCCAAGGACGTGCGCGCGACCATGGACGAAATCCGGCCCACTCTGCCGGAAGGCATGGAACTGCGCGTCAACTTTGACAGCACCGTCTACATCGAGGAGTCAGTCCAGGAGATCGAGTTTGAACTGATCGTAGCGATCCTGCTTACGGCGTTTGTTTGCTGGATGTTCCTGGGCTCGCTCAGCAGCACTCTCAACGTGATTCTGGCGATCCCCATGTCGCTGCTGGGCACGGTCGCAATCATTTACTTCCTGGGCTTTACGCTGAACACCTTCACGTTGCTGGCTTTGGCGCTGGCGGTCGGGATCGTGGTCGATGATGCGATCATGATCATGGAGAACATTTACCGCCACAGCGAAGAAGGGGCGGACCGCATCAAGGCCGCAATCGGCGGCACCAAGCAGATCATGGGCGCCGCGCTGGCGGCGACTATCGCGATTTGCGCGATTTTCATACCCGTCGTGTTCATGGAGGGCGTGACGGGCAAATTCTTCTTTCAGTTCGGCGTAACCCTGAGCCTGTGCGTATTGCTGAGCTATGTGGAAGCGATCACGCTTGCGCCCGCCCGATGCGCGCAGTTGCTGAAGAGGAGCGTTCGGGAAAACCGCGGCGCGGTGGGCACCGCCGTCGATAAAGGCTTCAACACCCTCAAGCGCGCCTATGCCGCCGCACTCAAACCGGCGCTGCGCCGCCCCTGGGTGGCGCTGGTCGTCGCGTCCGCAGTGTTTGCCGGCGCGCTATGGCTGATGCTGAACCTGCCCAGCGAGTTCGTGCCAAGCCAGGACCAGTCACGCCTGATGGTGCGGCTACAGACGGCCGTGGGCAGCACGCTGGAAGAAAGCGACGAGCTGTTCACGAAGGCAGAAAAGTACGTCAACGACCACCCGCACGTTGAGCGCGTGTTCTTGATCGTCGGCGGGTTTGGAGGCGGCGAGGTCAACACCGGCGTGATGTTCGTGACGCTGGTGCCGCCCAACAAGCGCGACAAGACGCAAGCCGACCTGATGGCCGAGTTCCGGCGCGAGATGAACAAGACACCCGGCCTGCGCGCAAACGTGCAGGATTTGAGCCAGCAGGGCTTTTCGGCGCGGCGCGGCTACCCCGTCGAGTTCAGTATCCGCGGGCCTGACTTCGAAAAGCTGGGCGAACTGTCGCAGCAGCTGATGCAGGAAATGGCGGCCAGTGGACTTGCAGTCGATGTGGATAGCGACTACCAGATCGGCCAGCCCGAGTTGCGCATCGTGCCTGATCGCGCCCGCTGCGCCGACCTTGGCGTGCCCATGGAAGACGTGGCAGTTACTCTGAACGCGCTGGTGGGCGGCGTGCGCGTGGGCAAGTTCTCCAGCGAAGGTCGGCGCCTTGACGTGCGCATGCGACTGCTGGCGGAGCAGCGCAAGAGCCCGCAGGACATTGACCGGCTGCGCGTGCGCACCAAGACCGGCGAGCGCATTCCGTTGAGCAGCCTCGTGAAGCAGGAAGAAGTGCCGGTGTTGCAAAGCATCATCCGACAGGACCGTGAACGCAGCATCACCATTTCCGCGAACGTCGCACCCGGCGCCACTCAGAACGAGGCGCTGGCCAAAGCCCGCGAACTGCAAAGCAAGCTGCCCGACGGCTATCGCATTGTCATGAGCGGCAGTGGCGCCGAGTACCAGCAGTCCTTCAACAGCCTGCTCTTCGCGCTGCTGATGGGCATTCTGGTCGCCTACATGGTGCTGGCGGGCCAGTTCAACAGTTTCTTCCACCCGTTGACCATCCTGACCATCGTGCCGCTGAGCATTGCGGGCGCGGCGCTGGCGCTGTGGCTTGGCGGCCAGACGCTGAACATTTTCAGCATGATCGGCCTGCTGCTGCTGCTGGGCATAGCCAAGAAGAACTCGATTATTCTGGTGGATTACGCAAACCAGTTACGGCTCAAGGGCCTTACCGCTCGGCAAGCCATGCAGGAAGCGGGGCCGATCCGGCTGCGCCCGATCATGATGACCAGCATTGCCACGATGATGGCGGCTGTGCCGGCGGCTATTGCGCTTGGCCCCGGCGGCGAGATTCGCCGTCCGATGGCGCTGGGCGTGATCGGCGGCATGTTCGTGGCAACCATGCTGAGCCTGCTGGTCGTGCCGAGCTTCTATGTGTTGATGGACGACTTCCTGGCCCTGTTCAAAGGCAAGGGCCACAAGGAAGGCGAAAGCACCCATATCGGCGAACCGGACGAAATCGGCACACCTGGGGATACTCCGCAGGCGTAGCATGCGCGTCCCGCGCATGTCGTTGCATCGGCCTCCGGCCGATGCCAACAGAGCAACAACAGAAGCACCGGCAGAGGTCGCGAAGCGACCGCACCGCAGGAAACGCAACGCGTTTCCGAGGAACCGGGGGTCGCGGCGCGAAGTGCCGCGCCAACGCGATAAAGCCGCGGGCCGTGCGAACGCAATCCAATGCTGTGCCGCTTCGCGGCATCCCCCGGCTTTTCAGCCGGAGCTTTTTCCGGGCCGTGGCATGCGGGTCCCGGCGATGCTACTTGTACAGTTCCTTCAGCAGCAGATCGCCGGCTTTGAGCAAGGCTTGATCCATGCTGCTGGCGGCAAGCGGCAGCAGGTTGGCGCGCGTTTCCTTGCGGTACTTGTCAATCTCTGCCTTGGCCCGGCCCGATGACTCAAGCGTGCGCAGATTGTGCACGCGGTCGCACATCTTGATTGCGCGCACCCAGCCGGGCGCGGCGCGCAGCCCTTGATAATAGCGCTGCAAGCCCAGCTCTGTGGGCGTGCCGTCGCGCTTGTACATCTTGGTCAGCGTGATCACTGCGCTGGAGACATTGACCCCGAACTTTTCGGTCAACTCGGCTGGCGTAGTCTGCATGTCGTCTTCCAGCACGTCGTGCAGCAGCGCGGCGATGATTTCGTCGCGGCTGCGCAGCTTCACTTCCTCGGCGCAAACGATGGCAACGCTCAACGGGTGCAGGGCATAGGCCCCGCCGCCGTCGCGCAACTGCCCCTTGTGCGCGCGGTACATCACCTCCAAGGCGCGTTGCACATCGCGGTGAACGGCGCTGTCCAGCTGCTTCAGCAGGCGCTGCTCCAACTCGTGGCAACCCTCGGGCTTGCCTACCTTCACTTCGCTGGGCGGCGCGGATTCATCCTTGCGGTGGCGGCCCTCCATGACGCGGCGCAGGTCTTCAAGGCTGACGCTCTTTTCCACCATCAGCACCAGCATGTGAAACAGCAGGTCGCACAGTTCGCCGGCCAGCGCTTCGTTATCCGAGCCCTTGGCGGCGACAATCGTTTCGGTCGCTTCTTCGCCAAGCTTTTTCAGGATCTTGTCCAGCCCCTTTGAAAACAGGTATGTGCTGTAGCTGCCTTCGGGCAGGCTGGCCTTGCGCGATTGCAGTTGCGTGCGCACATCTTCAAGCAGCGCGCCCAGGCGCGGCCCCCAGCCCTGCGGTTGCGGCTGGGCTTCCACTTCGGCCAGCACCTGCTTGTTCTTGTATACGGTTTGGAAAAAGCAGTCGGGCTCGCCGGTGTGGCAGGCGGGGCCGTCGGGCAGCACGCGGGCGACCAGGGCGTCGCCGTCGCAATCAAGCTTCAGCTCGGCGACGCGCATGGTGTTGCCGCTGGTTTCGCCCTTGACCCAGAGCTGTTTGCGCGAACGCGAGTAAAACGTGACCAGCCCTGTACCCAACGTCTGCTTGAATGACTCGGCGTTCATGTACGCGAGTGTCAGCACAACGCCGGTGCGTGCGTCCTGCAACACACACGGCAGCAAGCCCGCGCTGTCAAAGCGCACGCCGGAAACTGGCGCCTGTTCAGTGAAGTCACTCATGGTTCAAGTTTCCGGTCCAAGGGATCAGGGTCTTGCCCCAAGCTCCCGGCCGGAGTCTGACTCAGCCGGCCGCATGTTGAAACCTCGATCTCGCAGAAACTCCTTTGCTTCTGCCACTGTGTGCGTGCCGAAGTGAAAGATGCCGGCCGCCAGCACCGCTGCCGCGCCCGCCTTTAATCCTTCTGCCAGATGCTCCAGTGTACCAACGCCGCCGGATGCGATAACCGGGATGTTCACCGCCTGCGTCGCGTTTGCCGTGAGATCAAGGTCAAAGCCCCGGCCCGTGCCGTCGCGGTCCATGCTGGTCAGCAATATCTCGCCCGCGCCCAGTTCATGGCCGCGCTTGATCCATGCCAGCGCGTCAAGGCCTGTGTCTTCGCGGCCGCCCTTGACGTACACGTGCCATGCTTCGTTTGCACGGCGCGCATCCACAGCCAGCACCACGGCTTGCCTGCCGAAGCGTTGCGCGCACTGGCGAATCAGATCAGGGTCTTTCACAGCCGCGCTGTTGATCGCCACTTTGTCGGCGCCCGCGCGAAGCAGTGTTTCGAAGTCCCCCACCGTGCGCACCCCACCGCCGATGGTGAAGGGTATGCTGATTTCGAGCGAAACGCGCCGGGCAAGCTCGGCCGCTGTGTCGCGCTGCTCGTGCGTGGCGGTGATGTCCAGAAACACCAGCTCGTCGGCTTGCTCATGGTCGTAGCGAATCGCGCATTCCACGGGGTCGCCCGCGTCGCGCAATCCGACAAAATTGACGCCCTTGACGACACGGCCGTCTTTCACGTCAAGGCAGACGATCAGGCGATGTGCAAGCATGGGCTACTTGCGCGCGGCAAGCCCTTCTTTGGCCGCATCCAGGGCCTGCTTGTACGTAAACGTCTTCATCGCCAGCGGCTTGCCCACGATCACGCCGGCAAGGCCCTTGGTGGCTGCGCACTTCCTGATGTGCTCAAGTGTAGTCACGCCGCTGCCCAGAATCGCGCCGCCGATCGTGGCTGCGTCCGCGGCGCGCGGGCCGGCACCCGCGGCTTCCGCGCCAATGTCCTGATAAATGAACGACTTGACGCCCGCCTCGCGCAGCGCCCCCGCAAGCTGCGCGGCGCTGACCTTGGCGTCAGGGATCCAGTCCTGTGAAACGGGCACGCCGTCCTTGGTGTCAATGAACACGACCACCGCGTCGGCGTTGTGCGCCACCGCCTGCTTGACCATGGCAGGATCTCGCATTGCCGCGCTGCCGAAGCAGGCGCGCTTCACGCCCATCTGCGTGATGACCTTGAAGCTGTCAAAGTCGCGCACGCCGCCTGAAAGCTGCAACGGCGTCTTGAACGTCTGCGCCAACTCGCCCACCACCGTAAGGTTTCGCTCGGCGCCGGCCAGCACGCTGCCCGAGTGCTCAACGGCGCTGACAATGAACGGGCCATCGAGGTTGTACAGGTGCAGCATCGGCGCACCGGCATCGATGTATTCTTTGGCCAGGCTCACCGGGTCCACACGGCTGGCGCGGGTGCCCATGCCCACGGATTCATAGCGCAGGCCAAGGCCGCCTCGCAGTTCTATCGCCGGGATAATGATGAAGTCGCTCATGCCTGCTCCTGTCACGCCAGCAACGCATCTCTTAGCGTAAATCTGTTCTCGTACAACGCCCGGCCTATGATCACGCCGTCAATCTGCGGCCCGGCGACCTTGGCGGCCCTGACATGTTCAAGCGTACCCACGCCGCCCGACGCGATGACCCAGCCGATTTCGGCCAGCGGCTTGGCGCCCTCAAGGTCGGGGCCGGTTTCCATGCCGTCGCGTTCAACATCGGTGTAAATGAAGCGGCTTACGCCCACGTCAAACATGCTGCGCGCGAGCTTGGGCGCTTCCATGTCGCTGGTTTCAGTCCAGCCGGAAACCGCGACCTTACCGCCGCGCGCGTCAATGCCGACTGCAAGGCTTCCGCCGAGTTGCCGCGCGGCCTGCCTGACCAGCTCCGGCTCGCGCACCGCCGCGGTGCCCAGCACAATGCGCGATGCGCCCGCCGCCAAAGCCTTGTCAATGTCGGCCATGGTGCGCAGGCCGCCGCCAAACTGGATGGGTATGCCAACTTCGTCGGATATCGCCTTGAGCACAGCCAGGTTTTCGCCTGCCTCACCAAACGCGCCGTCAAGGTTGACCACGTGCAGCCAGCGCGCGCCCTGAGCCTGAAACGCAACAGCGACCTCAACGGGGGCGTCGCTGTACACGGTTTCAGCGTCGGCTTTGCCCTGTGAAAGGCGCACCACTTTGCCGCGGCGCAGGTCGATGGCTGGGTAGATGGTGAAGGCCATGGGAGTGCAGTTTCAGGGTTCAAGTTGCAGGTTTTGGGGCATGGCCGCCCGCCCGTCAACGGCAAGTCAGCCGGAAAACAGGAACCGCTTGCGTAAGCAAGCGGCTCATCCCCTCACAGCCGCGCGCTGACGCACGCGGTTCTTGCCCGCCGGGGCGCCAAGCCCCGTCACTTCAGCCGCAGAAAGTTGGCCAGCACGGTTGCCCCGCAATGCTGGCTCTTTTCCGGGTGCGCTTGCAGGCCGCGCACGTTGCCGCGCTGCACGGCGGCACAAAAACGCTCGCCGTACTCGCTGACCGCCAGCACGTCGGCGGGGTCGGCGGGTTCACACACGTAGCTGTGTACAAAGTAGAAAAACGCTTCGCCGGGCAGGCCCGCCAGCAACGGGTCTTGCCGCGCCGGCTCAAGCCGGTTCCAGCCCATGTGCGGCACAGCCAGGCCCGGCGCGTTGATTTCGCGCACGCGGCCGGGAATCAACCCCAGGCCCGGCGTTTCACCGAACTCGCTGCCGCTTTCAAACAGCAGTTGCATGCCCAGGCAGATGCCAAGCAGAGGCTTGCCCGAAGCCGCAAAGTCACGAATGGCTTCGACCAGGCCGCGCTCATGCAGCGAGTTCATGCCCGCCGGAAAGCTGCCCACGCCCGGCAAAACAAGGCGTTCCGCCAACGCAACATCCGACACGCGCGCCGCCACAGTTACAGCGCCGCCCGCGCGCTCAAGCGCCCGGCCAATGCTGCCCAGGTTGCAGATACCGGAATCAACAATCGTCACACGCGCCATGGCCAGCGTGATACAGCCAAGCGCCAAATCCCGCAATCAAGCCGCCTAGACCGCGCGCGGTCAGATGGCGTGTCGGCACTCTTCGGCATGTGTGACAAAAGTGTGATACCGGGGCGGGGGCAAACTCGTGAAGATGGCCGGGTATGCTTATTGGACAAGTGTCTCGCACAGTAGCGAACCATGCCGTTTTCCGGGGCGTCGGGTACAGCCAACACCATTGCGACGCCGCATGCGGTCGAGAACGAGCCGCGCTTAATCCAGATTCACAGACGCATGGCCACTAAGGGCGTGCCCGGCGGTACTCTGGTTTATCCGCGCGTGCCCGCGTTGAAACCCGCGTCCGTCGTTGACCCCTGCCAGTCTGCCGATGACATCAGCACCAGCGTCACTCCCGCGCGCTTTGGCATGGTCGAATACGTCGCACGGGTGCCGGTGTGCATGGCGGATCAGGACATCTTTCAGCACCCCAACGACATCACAGACTTCAACATCACCCTCGCCGAAGTGCAGAACTGGTACGGTTTCTACGCCCGCATGGACGTGCTTACCGGAAACCCGTCGCTGGGCGGATTACCTGATCTTGTTGCGCCAAGCCGCACGCTCAACCTCGGCGGCGGCCTCCTGACCTTTGCGTGCCTTGAAGAAGCCCATGACCTTGTCACCGCAAATCAGGGCAAACCTACCGTAATTATGAGCAACGCCCGCAGCCTGCGCAGCTACCGCAACCTGTGCTGGAACGCGGGCATCAAGCCGCCCGAAGTGCAGTGGCGCTGGTACTGCCCCGCCACGCGGATGTGGCACGATGACTGGATTTCCGCGTTTCGCGGCGTGCCCTGGGTGATCAACCAGGAAATGAACCCCGGCCTGCTGCCCGCCGACCGGCGCATCTACTTCATGGTGCTGGGCGACGACGACGGCAAGGGGCCGACACGCGGATTAACCCGAATGGTTCCGGCTGGCATGGAGTACAATCCATTCATACTAAGGATGACAAACGGAGTGCCGGACTTTGCCAACCAGACGGTGAACATGACCAAGGACATCTGGCTGACCATGCCGGCGGGTCTGGCGCTGGGCAGCCAGGGGGCGCTGAGCATGCTGACGAACTTCGAGCATGTCGGAGAATGCGCCGGAGGCCCGCCGCCGGCATAGGGAACGCGGGCGTCACGCCCATAATCAGCCCCGCCCGCAAGGGCGGGGAAGCCAGGAAGGATCAACAAAGCAGTGAGCAGGGGCCGGGTCAGTCAGACAAAGCCATGGCAAAGTCGGAAGCGCCAGCGACGGGAAAGCAAATGGGGCAACCAATGGCGGACAACGAAAACAACTGCCCCACATGCGCCGATAACGCCCACGCCATGGGCAAGGCGCTGACGGGAACCACCGACAGCGTGTTCGTGCGCGAGTACACCCCGCCCACACAAGCGGAACTAGAACTGACTCGCCGAGTTTATGGGGAGATGGCGCGAATTCGGCGACCATTCAACAGAGATGAGTTTAGCGTGCCGGTTGGTCCGAGGCCGGAGGCAGACGGGGCCAATGAGTTGCGAATCGCCGAAACTACCAGTCCCAAGGGACTGCCAGTAATGGTTGATCGATCGCGCCCAACCCACGCGCCCGAAAACACCGGCGCTGCCACTTCAGGCTCTCAGCGCGTGTCCTGGGGCGAAGAGTTCTTGTTGACGTCTCAACTTACCGCTCCTTGGTTCGAGCCAAAGCACCTGGGAACCATGTTGCTTCAGGCAAATGGCGGGTGCGAAGAGACAATCTTTGTGGACAAGGAGCCCGACCTGCCGGAGCCTTCAAAGGAAGAAGTTGACGCAGTACTCAAAGCGGTCGCAAAGCACTTGGCGGAGATACTAAAAGGCAGCATGAGCTATCTTCGCGTCGAATTGCCAAATGGTGAAGTACGCTGGTACAAAGTTGACCCCGCGATCACACTCGCCTGTCAAGGAGTAGTGATTGCGAAACTGGTCAAACGGGGGCCAATGGTAAAGCCTCAGGATTGGGCACGCTCGGGCGTAGTCGTGATAGAGTTGGACCTTTCAAACGGCGCTACTGGCAACGGCGCAGAGCAGCCAACAGAGCCAAGCCCAGCCTACACGTGTCCAACGGCGCAACCCAGTGAAACGATGGCTGGTAACACCTACTCGCCAGCCAGGAAACGAGACTTCACGTACACACCACCCGCGGGAGAGCCGCCCAAGTGGGACGAGACGTGGTCGGAGTACTTGAACAAGCTCGTCTCGCTGGCCCAGCCGGGCGACACCAACACATTGCGGCGTTGGAAGCAGCACTACAATGAGTTTCAAAAGAAGTGCGCCGATGAGGGAGGCGTAGCGTTCTTTCAGGTATTCGACCACATGGGCCAGCCGATGGAATCATCCAAATCGCCCGAAGTGCATGGAAACAGCGTGCGGTTGGTGTGCTACAAGTGTGTCGGAACTTGTCCCGAGAACAAAACCTGCATCCCGATTGAACAGTCCGCCACCATACTTTGCGACTGCATCTGATCTTGATGGGAGGTTGCTCAATGGCACTTACGCGACACAACTTTCTCGTGTTGTCTGCCCTTTCTGTACTTCTGGCTGGTGTTGTTGGCGCACAGTCGTGGACATCGAGTTTCACACATTACACTTGCCCCGTCACTGGCGATACGTGGCCTTCCGCATACATTTCGGATTTGAATCCATTTCTTCCAGCCGGAGCAAAGGCGGCGAACTTGGAGGACTATGAGAGCATCGCGCGCCACGAGGACCTGTGCGACTTGCTCGAACATATAACATTGCGTACGCCAGTTACGAGTGAGTTTGCGCGATACGTAGCTGCCCACAAGAACCTCAGATCCATTTCGATCACAGTCCCAGTCGACCTTGACCCGGGACTTCTGTCCCTCTTCGCCAAGAGCACAACTCTGAAATCCATTCAACTGAACGGCGATGTGCAGCCCGACTGTGTGTCCAATCTCGTCGCTTGCGTTGGTCTGACCGGGGTTGGTCTCTCTGGCACGATTCGTCCGGAGACTGTGAAGGCCGCTGCAGGACTGCCAAACCTCTGGTATCTGTATGTCAACGTGGAGGAGTGGACAGACGATTTGGCGAAATCGCTCGGCGACTGCACCAGCGTGCGATACCTCCACGTTCAAGGGGGAGTGCGCGTTCGCTCTGACCAAGGCCTCTTGGAAACAAGAGGGAAAGTTGAAGCAGCATCGTGGGTGGCACTGCGGAATCTCAAGAATCTAAGCAGTCTGCGGACGAGAAACGTGCCCGGCCTGAATGGCGAGGCAGTGCGCCGGATAGTGGAAGGCAAGGCGATGCGCATGATTGACGGTGGCGGGACGTTTGCACCCGACGACCTGAAGGCAGTACTGGCAACTCCTACACTTGAAGTCTTTCGCGCAGGAATGTTGCCGCCGGAGGCGACGGAGAACGTGAACCTGAGCGACCTGCTACGGCCCGCAAAGTCTCTTCACACGCTGCACAGCGTTCCCGCCCGCATGTTGGACGCCGGAATGCGCACACTAACACAGCTGCGGGATCTGGACGTCTTTGGGAACAATACTGATTCGGGGCAACTGAAAGCAAGTCTGGCAAACTTACCGCCCAGACTCAAACGCCTGACACTATCCGGGATTATGTCGGCCGATGATGTGCGCGCATTCGAGACTTGGCCGGGAAGAGGCGCATGCGAATCGATCGGTTTGGTTTTATTGGTTGAGGCCCGCAGTCAGATGGGGCCGGCGCTTAACGTACTTAACAGCTTCTCGTCACTTCGGGCGCTGTCCCTGCACATTGAGACCGCGGACGGGGTGGACTTGACGGCGGATGTCTTTCGCCCCTTGCAGTCCATCAAGAGACTTGAATACCTTCAAGTCGGGTGGTTGGGCCGCTCTGTACGGACCGTCTTGAATACAGAAGCGGTGTCAACTATATTCAAGAACTCCGCGCTTCGTTCCGTCGAGTTGATCGGCTTTTCCCTGAAGAGCGTTGAGTTTTCCAAGACGGGCACGGGTAACCTAGTTTCTTTGTCGATCCACGGATGTACCGATGTATCCAAGAGTCAACTTCTCGGGCTGGCAGAGTCCACTGTTCAAGACTTAGATATCTCCGGATTTGCCCTGCGGGTTGATCTCTCATTACTGAAGGCGCTTGTCGAGAAAGCGCACAGGCGTCTTGTAGTTGTCCCCTTCAGTGCTTTTGAGGATGAAGCCGCATCCGTCAGATACCTGCGTTCGCGTGAGTATCGCTGCGTAGTGGAAGATGGATGACACTTCGCAATACCACCCGCCAGTCGCGAACTGCTTTTCGCTTGTTGGCGTCGCCCATTAGGTCAACTGTGCCGATGAGGCCCCTCTTTGACTTGCGGGCCAGCTACAGCACACCCTTGGTGCTGGGGATGCCTTTGCGGCGGGGGTCATGGTCCAGCGCTGTCCGCAGGGCTTTGGTAACGGCTTTGAAGGTGCCTTCGATTATGTGGTGGGTGTCTTGCCCGCGCAGCACGTCGATGTGCAGGTTCATGGGAAAGTGCGTGCTGAAGCTGCGAAAGAAGTGCTCGACCATTTCGGTGGGCAGGCCCCCCACCACTTCGCGCCGCATTTCGCCCAGGTTGGCGACCAGAAACGGCCGCCCGCTTAAATCAAGCGCGCAGCGCACCAGCGCTTCGTCCATGGGCACGTAGGCGTGGCCGTAGCGATTGATGCCGGCTTTGTCGCCCGCGGCTTGCTTGAAGGCTTCGCCCAGCGCGATCGCGATGTCTTCAACGCTGTGGTGCGCGTCCACGTGTAAATCGCCCTTGCAGGAGACGTTCACGTCAAACAAACCGTGTTTCGTGAACAGCTCCAGCATGTGATCCAGAAAGCCGATGCCGGTCTTGATTGAGTACGTACCGTCGCCATCGAGATTGACCTCGGCGCTGATTTCGGTTTCGGTGGTCTTGCGGTTGACGCTGCCTTTGCGCATGTGACGTCCTGGGTCGCAGCATGGCTGTCCACAGCCATTGAGTCTGCATTGGCCTTTGGCCAATGCCACTGGCCGGAGGCCAGTGAGTACTACATCGGCGTGGACGCCGATGCTACGGCACAATCGTCATGGCGTACTCAAGGGCCTTGATAAACGCGTCGTTTTCTTCGGGGCGGCCGATGCTTACGCGCAGCGCCTTGCCAAGCCGGGGGTAGCCGCTTACGTCGCGCACCAGGACGCCGCGGCTTACCATGGCTTTCCAGAGTTCGCGGGGGTCGCGGCCGGTTTCAAACAGCAGAAAGTTGGCGCGGCTTGGATAGACCTTGATGCCTTTAAAGTCGCGCAGGTGGCGTGCCACCCGTTCGCGTTCGCGCTTGATTTCTTCGACGCGCGCTTTCATGGACACTGCGTTTTCCATGGCGACTTCGATGGCCGCCATGGTGAAGATGTTGACGTTGTAGGGCAGCTTGGCGGCGCTGAAGACCGGCGCGGCCTCAGGGTGCGCGACCATGGCGCCAAAGCGCAGGCCCGCCGCCGAAAGCGCCTTGCTGAAGGTGCGCAGTACAACCAGATTGCGCGCGTTGGCCGCAAGCTCCAGGGCGCTTTCGCCGTGAAACTCAAAGTAGGCTTCGTCAATCACCCACAGCGCCGGCGAGTTGAACACCAGGTGCTCAAGGTCGGTCGGGTTGATTACGCTGCCTGTGGGGTTGTTCGGCGTTGCCAGCACGACGACGGCGGCATCCTGCGATGCGCGCTCAAGGGCTGCGGCGTCATACTGCATTTCATCGTCAAGGCCGTCGGTGACGACTTCGGCGCCCAGCAGGTCCGCCAGCAGCTTATAGACCGTGAACGTGGGCTGCGGGATCACGACCTTGCGGCCGCGCTCAAGGGTGCTGACGAAAATCGCGTAGAGCAGTTCATTACTGCCGTTGCCGACCAATACTTGTGCAGGATCGGCGCCCAGATGGCGGGCGACCCTGGCGACAAATTCGGCGGGCACAAACGGCGGGTAGCGGTTCCAGGGCACGTCGCGGACGCGCTCAAAGACTTGCTGCTTGAGGTGCGCGGGCCAGTCCCAGGCGTTTTCGTTCTGGTTCAGCTTTACCGGGCAATCGGGCACATCCAGCTTGTACCTGCCCGCCAAGCCGGGAAGCTGCTGCTTGAAGTAACGGAGAGTCGTGTCCGTCATGGATGTCCTAGAAGCGCCTTTCGATGCTGCGCGCGTGTCCTTCAAGGCCTTCGGCGCGAGCCAGCGCGACCGCGGCGGCCTTGTTCGCCGCCAGCAGCTCTTTGCTGCCGCGGATAATGCTGACCTGCCTGAGAAAGTCAGGCACGCCCAGCGCACTGGCCCAACGCGCGCTGCCAGCCGTCGGCAGCACATGGTTTGGGCCGGCGTTGTAGTCGCCGAACGCCTCCGGCGCGTAGGCGCCGACAAACACGGCGCCCGCGTTGCGCACCAGCGCGGCGTCCTTCTCGCTTTCGCGCGTGATCACTTCGCAGTGCTCCGGCGCCAGCGAGTCCGCCAGCCTGAACGCAAAGCCCTTGCTGGGCACCACCAGCAAGCCGCCGTAATGCTGCAAACTTGCGGCCGCGATGTCTTTGCGCGGCAGGGTGGCGAGCTGTTTTTCGACTTCGGCTTTCACGGCCTCGGCGTGGTCGTTGCTGTCCGTGATGCCGATGCTGGCGGCGTGCACGTCGTGCTCGGCTTGTGCAAGCAGGTCGGCGGCGACAATGGCGGGGTCAGCGCTGCTGTCAAAAATGACAACGACTTCGCTGGGGCCCGCAAAACTGTCAATGCCCATACGGTGCGCCAGCAACTGCTTGGCCAGCGCGACAAAGATGTTGCCGGGGCCCACAAACTTATCGACCTTGGCGATCTTTTCTGTGCCGACTGCGGCTGCCGCCACCGCTTGCGCGCCGCCCACTCGATAGACTTCTTCGAGTTTCAACTCAAGCAGCAGCGCCGCCAGCAAGGGCGAGCTTTCCAGCGCGCCCGGCGGGGTGAACACCGCAATTTCAGGCACGCCGGCCGCCTGCGCGGGCACAGCCGTCATCATCAGCGTACTGGGGTAAAACGCCGTGCCGCCCGGCACGTAAATGCCGACGCGGCCCAGCGGCTGTACGCGGATACCCACGCCGCCACCGTGCTCATCGATGCTGAAACCCTCCAGCTTCTGCCGGTCATGGAAAGCTCGCAGACGCGGCAGGATTTGTTCGCGGCAGTGTTTCAGGACAGTCTCATCAGCGGCGTCGGCGGCCTGCATCAGTTCAAGTTTGCTGACGCGAATCTTGGCCGTCGGAAGCTCTTTGCCATCAAACAGGCGCGACAGGTGCCGCACAGCTTCGTCGCGCTGCTGCTCGACGGCCTGGATCACGCGGTCAACGGTGGCCAGCGCGCTGGCGTGAAGGCCCTCATAGAATTTCTGGGCGAACTCGGCGAATTCGCTGTCGCCGCTGGACATAGCCGCCTGCAACATTTCGCCCGGCTTTCCGCCAAGGGGCACGTCACGCTGCTCGGCACGGGCCTTAAGGCGGGCCTGCAGGGCATTGAAGTCTTCACTGCCGATCTCAAGGATTACAATGCTCATGTTGTCACCATGGTCTGGAACCGCTAAGCGCCGCAAAGGACCGCCAAGAGCCACCGGTGCCAATGCCTGATAACGGCTTGGCGGCCCTTCGCGGTTAGGGACTTTGGCAGTGCTGCTTCAGTTGTTCAACAAGTTCGTGCACCTCGCCCAGTTTCGCGTACCAGGCCGCGCGATTGACAGCAAGCCTTGCGCTGCACTCGGCGATTTCTTCGTGGACGACCAAGCCGTTTTCCTTGAGCGTCGTGCCGGTTTCCACAATGTCCACAATGTAGTGCGAAAGACCAAGCACGGCGCCGATCTCGACACTGCCTGCCAGCTTGAACACCGTGCACGGCACGCCCTTCTTCTCAAAGTGATGCTGCGCCACGTGCGGGAACTTGCTGGCCACGCGCACCGGGCTTAGCAGGTTGTCGCCGCGCCGCTCAATCTCGGGCTTGCCGGCGACCACCATGCGGCAGCGAGCAAAGCCCAGGTCCAGGGGCTCCAGCAGGTCGGCGCCGCTTTCCATCAGCACATCTTTGCCGCACACGCCGCAGTCGGCCACGCCCTGTTCAATGTACAAGGGCGCGTCCACGGGCTTGACCAGCAGATACTCGACGCGGCCGCACTTGCTGGGCACGGTCAGCTTGCGGGTTGCACTTAGCGACTCAAGGGGCGTGTAGCCGGCTGCGGCCAGAAACGGCTCGGCTTGCTTCAGCACACGTCCGGTCGGCAGCGCCATGCGCAGCATCACGCATCCTCCAGCCGGATCTGAGTGCCGTTGGCACGCTGTGCGACGGCCTGCTTCAAGGCCTCGATGCCGGCTGCCCGGATCGCCTGGCCGTTAGCGGCGTAGGCGTTCTCGTCGGTGGCATCGGCGAGGCGAGCGATGTTGAAGCCCAACCCGACCGCGGGCACCGAAAGCCCGAAGCGGTCAAACAGCCGGTCGTAGCGGCCTCCTCCGCCAAGCTCCTCCCCAACCTGCGGGTGATAGGCCTTGAACATGAAGCCCGAGTAGTAGTCAAAGCGCCGCACTTCGCCCAGGTCGTAAATCAAGCCGCTTGCGCCGCACTGTGCAAGCAACTGGTGCAGCGCCTCAAGCTCTGACAACGCGGCTTCGGCGCCCTGCGGCAGGCCCAGCGCCCGCGCGCGCGTGAACACTTCGGGCCCACCTGTCAGCAGCGGCAGCTCGGTCAGCAGCGCAGCCTGCGGAGCGGGCACACCGGCGCGCCTGCACAACTCGGCGATGCGCGTGGGGTTCTTGTGATCGATTGCCTCAAGCAGGCGGCGGTCAAAGCCTTGCCCCAGCGCCGCATGTACGAACCCCGCATGGCCGATGACAATCACCGCGCCCTGTACGCCGCAAGCGGCAAGGCACTCCAGGGCTATCAACAATGTTGCTGCGTCAAAGATCGCGCCGCGGGCGTTCACCCACTCCAGGCCACGTTGCGTGTGCTCAACGCGCGTGCCGTGGCCGCTGGGCGCGAAACGATACACCGTGCCCTCGTAGCACGCGCCAATCTGTCGCGGCTGGCGCCGCAACTCAAGGGCCAGGGCCTTTGCCGCCACGCGCGTGAAGTCACTGCGCAACGCAAGTCGCCGGCCTTCGCGGTCGGTCAAGTGATACAACTCCGTCTCATCGCCGGCCGCGTCGCTGTCCAGACCCGGCAGCACTATCTCTGAAAAACCCCAGCCGCGCATCACCTCTGCCAGCCTGTCGGTAATGTACTGGCGGCGCGAGGCCTGCGGCCCGAACACGAGCTCGGTCCCCTGCGGAAATGAAAGATTTGCGCGCTCAGGCATGGTGCAGCTTGACGAAAGCGGGTTGCACGGGGCCGCGAGGGGGTCAGACCCTGTCTTCGCGGCTGTGTTGGCCGGTACTGTGCAAAACTTTCCCCGCGAAAACAGGGTCTGACCCCTTGGGCTTGCTTTACCGCAGCAGCCAGAGGTATTCAACCAGCGCGCGCAGGTCTTCGTCGCGGATTCCGCTGTTGGGCGGCATGTGCGTGTTCTTGTAAGCGGCTTCATCCTTAAACGGGCTGGGAAAGCCCTGCGGGTCACGGATGTGCTTGACCAGCCAGCGGCGTGCTTCAAGCTCGTTGTACTCGTGGCGCGCGAGTACTCGGTCGGAAACTCCGGCCAACGGCGGCCCCATCAGGCCCTGTCGCTCCTGCGTCACGCTGTGGCAGGCCGCACAGCCGAAGCGCTGGAACAAGGGCTTGCCCTGGCGCGAAAGCTCAAGCGCTTCCTCTGCGGCGGGGGCCTGGGGATACACGGCCAACGCCGCGGCATTGGCGTTGCGCGTGGTGCCGGGCGTGTTGGCCGGCGGCATGCAGGAAGCTGCCAGCCACATGCACGCGAAGCCAAGCATCGCAAACGTCAAACCCGCACTAGGCCTCATGGCCAGCCTCAATTTCTTCACGTTCCGACGGCCGCGCTTCAATGCGCTCAATGCGTCCATCCTTGAAATACACCACGCGGTCGGCGCGGGCTGCAACGGTTGGCTCGTGCGTGACCACGACAATCGTCATGCCAAGCTGCGCCCGCAGCTCATCAAACAGCGTCAGCAGCAGAGCCTCGTTGTCGCTGTCCACGTTACCGGTGGGCTCGTCCGCCAGCAGGATGCGCGGCTTGTTCACAATCGCACGGGCAATGGCTGCGCGCTGACGCTCGCCGCCTGAAACCTTGACCGGCGTATGCTTTGCCCGGTGCGCCAGGCCCACACGCTCAAGGGCTGTGCGGGCAAGTGCAATCGCGCCCGACTGGCCTTGCAGGGGCAAAGCGACGTTGTCCAGCAATGTCAGGTGCGGCAGCAGGCAGTGCAATTGAAACACAAACCCGATTTCCTCTCGCCGGAACCTGGCCAGGTCACTCACCCGCTGCACGTCCTTGCCGTGCAGGATGACCTGGCCGCGGTCGGCGCGGTCCAGCGTGCCGATCAGGTTCAAGAGCGTGCTCTTGCCGCTGCCGGACTTGCCGACAATCGCCACCATCTCGCCGCTTGCCACCTCAAGGTCAACTTCGCGCACCGCCTGCACGACCTCGGCACCCGGGTAAGACTTGCTGACGCTGCGCAGGATGATGGCGGGCGGGTTCATGGCGGCATAATGCTTGACGCGCGTTTTTTGGCAACCACAGGCGGAAAGGGGCCTTTGGTCTCTTATCCGTCGGGCCCGGGGTTTCGCGGTTTTGCGGCGGCGCTATCCTTTGGGCTTGACAGCGCTTGCCCGTTGTTCCGACAATTCCGCGACCCCAATTTGGTTGCGGCGTAAAGGCAGCGCCTTAACAGGTTTCGAGGCAGCATGGCTACACAAGAAGTCATCCTTCGCCCCGGCGATTCCATCTCGGTTCTGCTTGACGTGCCGGGCCAGCCCTTGCGGCTGGACCTGAGCCTGACCCCCAACGGCGTGGCCGTGTCCGGCGCATTGCCGCCGGGTGCGCCGACGCTTTACGGCGGTCCCCTGCCGCCGCGCAGCGCGATGCGCGAAGACCCGCCGATGGATGAAGTCCCGGTCGAAGAAGTCGAAGAAATCGACCTGACCGACGAGTTCGCGCAGCAGGATTCAGCTCCGGAGCCGGAGCCGGAACCCGAACCGGTCGAGGCGCCGCAGGTGCAATCGCTGGCCGCCGTTGAGCCGTTCAGTGACCCCGGCGTAAAGGCAGTCGATCTCTCGTTTGACGACCTGGCCGATGAAGGCGACAGCGAGCCCGCAGTCATTGAAGAACACGCCAGTTCCGGCGACGATCTTGACCTTGACCTGGGTGACCTGCACGAAGAGCAGGTAGAGGTGACTGACGACGGCGACTACGCCGGCAGTATCGATATTCCGGAAGACGACGCCGCGCCTGCGCTGGACATACCCGAAGACGATGACGGCGGCGGACTTACGCTGGACGACGAGCCCGGTTTCTCGGCTGACGCGATGACAATGGTGCCCCCGACGCGCAAACAATCGGCGCCGGCTCTTTCCCTGTCCGAGGGTGACGGGGGGCTTTCACTGGATGACGACATGGAAATCGACGAGCACGGAAACCCGAAGACCAAATTCAAGGCCAACCCGGAAGACACCCTGCCGGTCTGGACCGGCAAGGCCCGCACCTACAAAGACCCCGAGCTTGAGAAGAAGAAGGCAACGTCCAAGATCAACAAGGCTGCTCCCGGCAAGCCTGCGGCCTCTGGCAAGGCAGCTCCGGCACCTGCCGCGGCATCCGGCAAGGCGCCGGCCGCGCCCGCTGCCAAACCCGGCGTGAAGCCGCCCGCCGCCAAACCTGTCACCGGCCCGGTCAAGCCGCCGGCCGCCGCCGCACCCGGTCCTGCAAAGAAGCCGATTACAAAGCAGGTAAAGAAGCCCGGCGGTGAAGGCGACGGTAATTTTACAGTGTTCCTGTCGCCGCCCAAGGGCGCCGACAAGAAACAGGCCGCCGCCGAGATTATCGCCGAGATCCAGGGCATTGACGTAAACGCCGCACTGCAGCTTGCAGGAAAGATGATCGTGCCTGTGGTCAAGGGCGTCAGCGAAACCGAGGCCAACTCAATCCGCGACCGCTTCAAGGATGCCGGCTTGAGTTGCCGCATCACCCAGAAAAGGTAAGGCAGGCAAGGAACCCAATGAAGATCACCAAGAAAGATGACGGGTCAGCTCTGCTGGAGTGTCCGCAGGGGACATTTCTTTTTACAGACCAGGAGTTTGACGACCTGGTGCACGCGATCCCCATCAACACCACGGCACTGTACCGCCTGTTGATTGACACGCTGGTCGAAGGCGACCAGCGCAAGCAGCAGTTGCGTGCAATCATTGAAGCCACCGGCAACGCCAGCGACCAGTTGACCAAGATCCAGGACGAGGCCCTGAAGCACCTGCCGGGGGACGACGACTAGAATGCCCGCCGAGCTGCGTTGGAACAGGCTCACAATCGCCGCCGCAAGCGAGGAGGAATTCCTGCAGGCGGTGTTCGACTATTTCCCGCAGCTGCTGCAACTGCCCTACGAGTACGTCGAAGTCGATATCACCGGCACAGCCGAAATCTCTGAAGACGCGTTCCGCAGCATTGCGATCAAGTTGATCGGCGGTGAAGCCGCCGAGAAGAAGATGTTGATCCGGATACCGCCCAGTGTCGACCGCTACTTCCGGCATGCCAACCTGTACCGAATGGTGGATATCGACGTAGTCACGCCGGTGCAGGCCAACGGAAAGGCTGATCCCGCCGCGATCAAAGCCAGCATCAAGGCCGGGCGCTTTGAAAAGAAGGCAGGCGCCAAGGCCAAGCCCGCCGTGGACCTGACAGAAAAGGCGCCCGAAATCGCGCCCGAGCCCTCTGAAATCACGCCCGAGGCTCAGCCGCAGAAGGCCCAGCGGCCGCCCGAGAAAGCGACCAAAGCCGAAGTCGGCTACCTCGTTGATGTCGAAAGCGGCTCGCGCCACCAGATTAAGGAAAAGCTGGTCATCGGCCGCGAAGCGCCCAGTGACCTGGTGTTTCAGATCCCCACCATCAGCAAGCGTCACTTTCATATCAACCGGCAGGGCGGCGGCTTTGTCATTGAAGACCTGCGCAGCACGAACGGCACCTACTTGAACGGCTTGCCGGTCCACGAGCCCGTGCCCCTGCGCGACGGCGACGAAATTGTCGTGGCCATCACGCTCAAGCACCCTAAGGGCGCCCGCGTCTTCCAGTTCACGACCAAGTCCGACTAGTGGCGACTGTTGCCCGGTTCGCACTTGCCGCATAATGAACATTGCCCGCATTTGCGCGTTCCTAGTATGGAGGTACTGGGCCCTTGCCGAAGTTGACGTTTCAGCCGGTTGACCGCTCACCCGCCCCCACCGGCGCGGTCATGTTCGTGAAGCTCGCGGGCATGCTGCTGCTGGTGATCTCGCTGACTGCGACGATGTACCTGCTGCTGCGCTACTCGTACTCGGGCGGCGAAAAGCAGGAGTGGCAGGTGGATGTCAACCGCGTCCGCACCAACTTCGACCCGCTTTACACCACGGAAGAGCTTGAACGGCGTTGGGCCGAGAAACAGAAAGAGCTGTATGGCGCCGCCGGCGCGGTGGGACTGCCGGGCACCCAGGGGACAGCCGCCAACAAGCCCAAAGAACCCGACCTGCCGTTCGGTAATGAAAACCGCCAGCCGCCGCCGGACCGCGCGCCGGAAGTTAGCGGCACCCGCCAGAGCGTTGAGCGCGCTCGCGACGAAGCCCGCGAGATGCAACTGGCCAACGAGCAGTTGAAGAAAGAGCCGGTGTTTGACCTCGCGGACGAAACCCAGCACTTTCTGGACTGGATGCCATTACAGGACGCTGACCGCGAACGCACAGCCAACGAGCACGCCGCACGCCGCGGACGCCAGGCGCCCGCCAACGAACGTCTCGCCCTGCAGGTGTTGCGCAAGCTGCCGACGCCCGGCTACGCGGCGCACGTGCATGAAGGCGCATACTTCTGGGGCATGGGCCAGGACGCCGCCGACGCCTACCGCGGCCGTGCTTTCAAGGTGCGCGGGCGGTTGTTCGACCTGTATGAAGTCAAGCTTGACGAGCCCGTGGTGCTGAACGACGGCACCACGATCGCAATCTATTACGAGGGCGCGATCGCGCTGCTGGACAAGGGCATCGCGCGCAACGAGCACCCGATTGAGCACCGGGTCGTGTTGTTCCAGGCATTGAAGCTGCCCGACGGCCTTGAGAGCAAGCTGTCCGCAGGCGACGGTGTAAGCCACGAAGACAAGCTGGTCAGCGAGCACATCATGCTTGAGCTCAGCGGCGCGTTTCTGCGGCGCTGGGCGTACTCGCGGCCCGTCAAGCCCTACCACGGCGCCCGCAAGGTGGTCACGCAGGCCCACGCGCCGCTGCTGCTGGCTGCCGAAATGAAGGTGGGCGACAGCAAAGGCTACGAAGTCACCGATGAACTGCTGCAGCAGGTACGCGACAGCCTGCGCGAGGACCCGCGCTTTCTGGAAACCGAGGGCGCATACTACGCGATCCTTGCTGCGGCCAACCGCGGCGACCCGTTGGAAGTAATCGAGAAAATCGGCTACTTCGACCTGGCAGGCGAAGAGACCGGCCCGCGCTACCGCGGCCAGGGCGTACGAGTGGACGGCATGATCGGCGACGAGTATGTGCCCGTGATACTGCCGCCCAACATCAGCGGCCTGCGGCGCGTGTTTCGTGCCTACGTCGTGCATGACCTGGTCAACATCGAAAGTGAAAAACGCCTGCTGGTCGACATGATCGAGCCGCCCACCGGCCTTGAGCCCCGCGCGCCGGTGCGCTTTGACGCCCGTTACTACCGCAACGTGTTTGAATCGGACAGCACCGCCAGCCGCGTGCGCCCGTTGCTGATTGTCAAAAGTGTAACCCCCTACACCCGCCCCAGCGGCGAAAACGACCTGCTGTATGTGGGCGTAGGCATGGGCGCGGTGCTGTTTGTCGTGGGCATCCTGCTCTGGTTTGTGATTGCCGACCGCCGCGAGCGCAAGGCTTTTGAAGACAGCCAGCTTGACCTAAACCGCAAGCGACTTGAAAAGCGCGGTGGCCTCAAGCTCAAGCCGCTGCCGGACGCCAAAGGCGGGCCACCCACCGACAAGGCCCCTGACCCGCCGCCCGACAAGCCCGCAGATCCGCCAACGGCGTAAACCCACGTACCTGTCGCCCGGTTTGCTATAACCGGGCCATGACCACGACCGTGCCGGTGCCGCTGGCTGCTAATGCTTATGACGTTGTCATCGGCAACGGTTTGCTTGCCGACCTGTCGCAGTCTGTGCGCGCGGCCGCGCCATCGCGTGTGGTTGTGATCACCGACGCGCACGTCGCCCCCCTGCACGCCGAAGAAGTCGCCCGCGAACTGGGCGCGCGCGTGATCACTGTGCCCGCCGGCGAAGACAGCAAGAGCATCGCGACGCTGGATCGCGTGTACGGCGAATTGCTGGCGCCGCGCGACCTTGACCGCAGCGCCATGATTGTCGCGTTGGGCGGCGGTGTGGTCGGTGACCTTGCGGGCTTTGCTGCCGCGACGTTGTTGCGCGGCATACGCTGTGTGCAAGTGCCCACCACGCTGCTGGCCATGGTTGACTCCAGTGTCGGCGGCAAAACAGCCGTCAATCACGCGACAGGCAAGAACCTGATCGGCGCGTTTCATCAACCGGCGGGCGTGTTCTGCGACTTGCGCTACCTGCACACGCTGCCGCAGCGCGAGTACGTCAGCGGGCTGGCGGAAGTCGTCAAGACAGCCGCGATCGGCGACAGCGGCCTGCTGGAGCTGCTGGAGAGCGACGTGATCGCGCTGCTGCAGGCACAGCCTGCAGCGCTGGCGCCTGTGGTCGCGGCGTGTGTGCGTTTCAAGGCCGGTGTGGTCGCCGACGACGAGCGTGAAACCACGGGCCGGCGCGCGATGCTGAATTTCGGGCACACGGTCGGCCACGCGCTGGAAACCTTGTTTCCGGGCCGTTGGCTGCACGGCGAAGCGGTGTCGATCGGCATGATGTCCGCGCTGCGCCTGTCGCAGCGCCGGGCCGGGCTTCCCGATGACGACGCCCATCGAGTTGAGCGACTGCTGCGCGCGTTCGGCTTACCCGAGTCGGTGCCACCGGAGATCGAGACGTTTGAGCTTGGCGCGACCATCCTCGGCGACAAGAAGCGCGACGGCGGTGGCGTGCGTTTTGTGGTGCTGCGCGACCTTGGACAACCGGAGCTGCTGGCGTGCGCCGTCGACGACGCGCTGCTGCGCATACTGATGGGTTACGGCGATGCGTGAGCTTGAAGCCCGAGTTGCGCTCGCGGTTGCGCGCAAGTTCACGCCGATTGCGCTGACCAACCTGCTCAAGCGCTTCGGCAGCGCCAGCGCCGTGGTCGGCGCCGGCAAAGCCGAGCTTGCCAAGGTCCCCAAAGTCAACCGCGAAGGGCCATCCGCGCTCGCCGAGGTCATTGCAAAGGGCGAGCACCTGCGCGAGATGGAAAAGGCCGAAACTGCCGGCGTGCGCCTGGTGATGCTCGGCGACGCCGACTACCCGGAGTTGCTGGCGCGCATCGAAGACCCGCCGCCCCTGCTTTACGTGCGCGGTACTCTCACTCCCGACGATACGCTTGCGCTGGCAATCGTCGGTGGGCGCAACGCCAGCTACTACGGCAATGCCCAGGCCGCGCGTTTTGCGCGCGACTTTGCTACCCGGCGCCTGACAGTGATCAGCGGCCTCGCCCGCGGCATCGACACCGCGGCGCACAAGGCTGCCCTCGAAGGCGGCGGGCGCACCGTGGCCGTCGTCGGCAGCGGCCTGCTGGACATCTATCCCCCGGAAAATGACAAATTCGCGCTGCAGGTGGCCGAGCACGGCGCCGTGATCAGCGAGTTCCCGCTGGACACGCCGGGTGTCGCGCGTAACTTTCCGCAGCGCAATCGGCTGATCAGCGGCATGAGCCTCGGCGTGCTGGTCGTCGAAGCCACCCGCAAGTCCGGCAGCCTGATCACCGCACGGCTGGCCGTTGAGCAGGGCCGCGAAGTCTTTGCCCTGCCCGGCAAGGTGGACAGCGACCTCAGCGAAGGGCCTCACGACCTGATCCGCGATGGCGCGCACCTCGTGACCGAGCCCGCCCACGTCTATGAAGAACTGTCGATGCTCAAGCCACTGCCGGTTGAGGCCGCGCCTGAAAAACAGTCCAGCCGCTCACCGCAAGGCCTGACGGGCACAGAAACCGCACTCTGGAGCGTCCTGCAGCCCAGCGACGGCTTAACGCCCGACGAATTGTCCGGCAGGGCGGGTATGCCGGTGGCGCAGGTCGCGGCGGGCCTGCTGACACTGGAGATGAAGCGGCTGGCAAAGCAGTTGCCCGGCAAACGCTACGTGCGGCTGGAAGTCTGAGCCGCCGCCCTTTCGCGATTGCGTGCTGCCACTATACTCGCGCGCCCATGCAGCCACTTCTTGAAGCCCTGCAGCAGCGCGTGCTCGTCGGCGACGGCGCCTACGGCACGTTGCTGGCTTCGCGCGGCTTGGTGGCAGGCGGCGGCGTGGGTCCGGTGCTGAACCTTGTCAAACCCAAGTTTGTGCAGTCGGCGCACCAGGAGTATCTCGATGCGGGCGCCGAAGTCATTGAAACCAACACGTTTGCCGCTGATGAGCTCGCCCTGGCCGCCGCCGAAGTCAACGCCACCAGCGCCGAAGTGTGCCGCGCCGGCGCAAAGCTGGCCCGCGCAGTCGCAGGTACCCGGGCGTGGGTGCTGGGAGCGGTGGCGCCGTTGTTTCGCAGTTCGGTGAAGCTTAGCGAAAGCGACCGCACGCGCCTCTATACCCAGCAGGTCAGCGCGCTGGTGGAAGGAGGCGTGCATGCCATCCTGCTCGAAACCTTCAGCGATCTGGACGAGCTGGTTTTCGCGCTGGCAGCCGCCAAGCAGGCTGCGCCCGACACGCCGGTGATCGCGCAAATGGCGTTCACGCTGGCGGGCACGACCACGGCGGGTGTTTCGCCCGATAAAATGGTGGCAGCGCTGGCCGCCGCCGACGTGATCGGCGCCAATTGCGGCGGCGGTGAAAGCGCGGCTCTTGAAGTCGCCCGGCGCATCACCGAGCGCACCGACAAGCCCGTAAGCATCTACCCAAACCGCGGCCTCGCCGACTTCGATGACCTTGGCCGGCCCGTGTACATCGAAAGCCACGACTATTTCGCACGCAGCGCGCGTCGGCTGGCCGACCTGGGAGTGAACCTGATTGGCGGTTGCTGCGGCACCACGCCGGACGACATTCGCAAGCTCAAGGCGTTGATCGCCGCCCGCAAACCGGCCAAGCGACAGCCAAGGGTCGCAGCGCCCAAGGTGGCGGCAACCGTCGCGCCCACGCGCATGCAGCCAACGCTGGAGCAGGATCTCAAGACCCGGCGCATCGTGATCGCTGAAGTTGACCCGCCGCGCGGCATCGACGCCAGCCGCGAGCTTGAAGGCGCAAAGCAGATCGTGCAGGCCGGTGCCGACGGCATCACCATCGCCGACAACCCGCTCAGTATCATGCGCATGAGCAACCTGGCCTTTGCCACGTTGCTGATGCAGCAGATCGACACGCGCATCGTGCTGCACATCGCCTGCCGCGACCGCAGCCTGATCGGCACCCAAAGCCACCTGCTGGGCGCGCACGCGCTGGGCATAAGCAATATCCTGGCCGTCACCGGCGACCCCGTGGCGACGCAGGCGTATCAGGGCTCCAGCGGCGTGTTTGACATGGCCAGCCACAAGCTGATTGAGCTGATCAGCCGCTTCAACCAGGGCGAGTTCTTCACCGGCGGCGGAGAGTCCCGCACGGGCTTTTTTGTCGGCGGCGCCTTCAACTGCGCCAGCCGCAAACTTGAAAACGAGGTCAAACGTTTCGCCCGCAAGGCGCAGGCCGGCGCGCGCTACATCATGACCCAGCCGGTGTTTGACCTTGCCAAGGCGCGCGAAGTGACCGCAGCCTGCCGCGAGCTTGGGCTTCCGCTGGTGATGGGCGTAATGCCGCTGGTCAGTGAACGCAACGCCGAGTTTTTGCACCACGAAGTGCCGGGTATCGACGTGCCTGAAGATGTGCGCCGGCGAATGGCGGGCCTGAAGGGCGACAAAGGCCGCGCAGAAGGCCTGAGAATCGCGCGCGAAATGATGGAAGGCATCGCGGGCGAAGTGAAGGGCTATTACCTGATCACACCGATGAACCGCTTTGACATGATCGCCGAGCTGGCGAAGTTCGCCAACACGTTGAACGTTTCAAGGTCATGAACCGGGACACACCGCAATGACCAATGACCAGTTGCCAACGACCAAGGGCCTCTCGGTGCTGCGTTCATTGGTTACTGGTTGTTGCTCAATGCGGTTCATGCGGGTGTAGCCGGTCCAACCCATGTCCACGCTCTGGATCATCGGAACGATTGTTGCCTCCTATCTGGTGGGCAGCATTCCGTTCGGGTTGATCTTCGGCTTCCTGATCAAGGGCGTGGACATTCGCCAGCACGGCAGCCGCAACATCGGCGCCACCAACGCCGCGCGCGTGATCGGCTTTAAATGGTTCCCGGTCGTGCTGCTGCTGGATGCGCTGAAGGGTGCCGGCCCGTGCCTTGCTGCGGTGTTTCTGTCCCCCACCGGCCTTGATTTGGCGCTGTTTGCGGCCATGGGTGCCTTGCTGGGGCACTTTTACTCGTGCTACATCGGCTTCAAGGGCGGCAAGGGTGTGGCGACCGGCCTTGGCGTTGTCATGATCCTGACACTGCCGCCGGATAGCTGGGTGCCCGTGCCAGCGCTGCTTGCGCTGGGCGTGTTCGCAGTCGTGCTGGCTGTGACCCGCATGGTCAGCGTTTCCAGCGTGCTGGCGGCCTTGAGCATCCCCGCGCTTTACTACGCCTGGATCGGCCAGCCGGCGTTGCAGGAGCCGCTGATGTGGCGGCTGCTGTTTCTGACGTTTGTAAGCCTGTTCGTCGTGGTAAAACATCGTGCAAACCTGAAACGAGTCATGCGCGGCGAAGAGCCACGGCTGGGCCGCAACAGGCAACTACCAGCCACGGAGGACACGGAGAACCGCCAAGCCACTGGTTAGGCACAATTGTTTGTTGTTGCCTTTTCAGCTTTTTCTCCGTGTGCTCCGTGCTGCACGAGTGTTTTGCAGTTGGCAGTGCTCAGAACCATGAACCACACTGTAACCATCATCGGCGCCGGAAGCTGGGGAACTGCGATCGCAGCGCTGCTCGCAGGTAAAGGCCACAAGGTCACGCTGTGCGCCCGCAGGCCTGAGTTGGCCGCCGAGTTGGCCCGCACCCGCGAGAACAAGGCGTTTCTTCCGGGAGTGACGCTGCCCGCAAGCATTGAGATTGCCCATGTCGCGCGCCTTGAGGGCGCGGAGTGGTGTTTTTGCGCCGTGCCCACGCGCTACATCCGCGCGCAGTTTTCAGCTTTGGGCAAGTGGCCCGCCGAGTTGCCGGTGGTAAGCCTGAGCAAAGGCATCGAGCAGGGCACACTGAAGTTCCCCACCGAGATCCTGCGCGAGGTCACCGGCGCCGCGCACTACTTGACGCTGTCGGGCCCGAGCCACGCCGAGGAAGTTGCGCGCGGCCTGCCGACTGTGCTGGTCAGCGCCGGTGTCGAGACACGCGCCGCAGCACTGGCCGAGCTGATGAGTACGCCAGCCTTTCGCGTCTATCACAGCACTGACCTGCGCGGCGTTGAGCTTGCGGGTGCCGCCAAAAACGTCGTCGCGATCGCCGCCGGCATCATTGACGGGCTGGGCCTTGGCGACAACGCAAAGGCCGCTCTGCTGGCGCGCGGACTGGCCGAAATCACCCGGCTTGGGGTGGCGATGGGCGCCGAAGTGCGCACGTTCAGCGGCCTGAGCGGCGTGGGCGACCTGTATGCCACTTGCGCGTCAAGGCACGGGCGTAACCGCGCCTTCGGCGAGCGCATTGGCCGCGGCGAGAAGCCGCAGGCGATCATCGACAGCATGGAAATGGAAGTCGAAGGGTTTAATACGGCGGCGGCATTGCAGGCGCTGGCTGCGCGCTACGACGTAGAAATGCCGATTTGCGATGAGGTCTGTAGAGTCTTGTACGAGGGCGCAAGCCCCATCGACGCGCTCAAGCGCCTGATGACCCGCAACCTGAAGGCTGAATAACGAATGGCATCCGCTGGAAGGACGCGCAAGCTACTTCGCGGCCAAGGTCCGCGCGGCTTTCACAATGCCTTGGGTATCGACGCCGTACTTGGCCCACAGCTCTTCGGCCTCGCCACTTTCGCCAAAGGTGTCCTGGGTGCCTACAAAAGCGATGCGCGTCGGGTGCAGGCGCCCAAGCGCCTCGGCCACCGCGCCGCCGAGGCCGCCTATCACGTTGTGTTCTTCACAGGTGACAACGCCATGCCTGGCAGCGCGCGCCAACTGCACAAGCGTTGACGTGTCGAGCGGCTTGATTGTGTGAAAGTCGGCGACGCTGGCCTGGATGCCTTCTTTGGCGAGCAACTCAGCGGCTTCCAAAGCAAACGCCACCTGCGGGCCACAAGCGACCAAGGCAACGTCGCCACCCTCGCGCAGCACACGCGCCTTGCCGATCTCAAACTTGTCGCCGTCCCTGTACACGTCGCGCACCTTCGGGCGGCCGAGGCGCAGATACACCGGGCCCTTGTGCACGGCGACTTTCCGGGTCAGGTCAAACGCAGCGGCGTAGTCGGCTGGCACTACCACCGTCATGCCCGGGATCACGCGCATCAGTGCAATGTCTTCCAACGCCTGGTGGGATGCTCCGTCCGGGCCCACCCCCAGCCCGCTGTGGGTACAGGCGATCTTCACATTCAAGCCCGGATAGCCGATGGTGTTGCGCACGCTTTCCCAGGCGCGGCCGCTGCCGAACATGGCAAACGTGGTGGCGAACGGAATCTTGCCGGCTGTGCTCATGCCGGCTGCAACGTCAACCATGTTGGCCTCGGCGACGCCCATCTGGAAGAAGCGCTGCGGAAAGGCTTTGGCAAAGTCGTCGGTTTTGACGCTGCCGCCAAGGTCGGCGGTCAATGCCACGATGTCCGGGTTTTCCTTGCCCAGCTCAAGCAGTGCCTTGCCGAAAGCGTCGCGCGTCGCCCGCATGTGTCGTCTCCCAAGTTCGCGGGGCAGCATAGGGCGGCAAGGACACGGAACAAGCCTGTGGAAAGCCTACGCCGCTTTGCGCTTCACCAGCATCAGCAGACCCAAACCCAGCACCAGCGGCACGGCCTGAAACAGCAGCGCCGCTTTCCAGCCGGTCAGGTCATTGCCGCTTATCCGGGTCGTCTGGTCGTAAATGATCCCGAACAGGGCGCTGCCGATCACACTGAGCTTGGTCGTAATGCCGTACAGGCCGAAGTATTCGCCCACCTTCTCGCGCGGGCTGAGTTCAATCAGCAGCTTGCGTCCCGCGGTCCAGATGCCCGCCAGGCCAAGCGCGCCGAAGCCGCATATCCCGGTCATGTACAGCAGCAGGTTGGTGCCGCCTCCCAGCGCGGCCCCCAGCAGGCCCAGTGCCAGAAAGGCCGCCGACAGGCGCAGCACGCGCAGGCTGCCGAAGCGGTCCGTCATGAAGCCCAGCGTCACGCCGAACAGCAGCGCCAGAAAGTTAAGGCTCAACCCGGCGTAGGTCAGCAGCGCGGTCGGCGTCTCGATTGCCATGCCGAACAGGCTGGGTGTGTCACCGCGCGGCTTCCAGAGCGGTTCGGCGGCTGTTCCGTGGTTGACGAAAAAAGTGCCGCGCGTGAAGTCGCCGAAGTACAGGATGGCCGTGTTGAGCACATCGACGCAGAAGAAGTTACCAAGCAAGAACCACATGACGGCGCGGTCTCTTGGAAGGCCTTTGATCGTGCGCAACACGGAAAGGAACTGCCGCTTCACGAGCGCGCCAGAAAACGGTTCACGGGAAACGACCCGCCGCTCCTTGACCAGCACGAAGCAGGGCAAAGCAAGCCCGAAAAACAAGCCCGCCGAGATAACGAACGTGATGGTGTAGCCGTACTTTTCCGGCAAGCCCAGCAGCACGACGATCAACATCGTGCCGATGTAGCCCAAACCCACGCCCATGCCCGAAACCAGCCCCTGGTGCTTGTCGGCTGCCACGCTGGGCAGAAGCGAGTTGTAAAACACCAACGCCGCGTTGTAGCCCACGTTGGCGATGAAAAACGCGCCCATGATCAGCACTGTGCTGTCGCTGAGGCCAAAGCACGCCAGGCCGCCGATGCAGGCCATGGTCGAGACAATCAGGTACATCCGCGCGCGCCCGGTGTGGTCCGCCAGCGATGCAAACACGGGCACACACAGGCCGGCTGCAATCATGCTGGCGCTGTTGACGATGCCCTGGATGCTGCGGCCGCCGAACAGCTCGCCCACATATGGTGCAAACAGGTAGGTCAGCACGGCGGCATAGACAGTGTTGGCTGTGTCGTACAGCACCCACGCGCCGCTGGGCAGCTTGAGTGTGCGCGCCAGCGTTGATGGCGGTGCGGGCGGCGCAATGTGCTCGCCGGTTTCAAGCGGCGGAGGCGGCACGTGTGAGCCGACAGGATCAGTCATGGCGGCAGCTTGCTAAAGGGGCGGCGCAAAACAAGAACCGCGCGCATGAGCGCGCGGCAACACGTGGAAGGTCTCTAGCTTGTGTAGCTTATCGCGCGGCGGCGGGCGCTGTCGTCCTGGATCTTCTTGGCAAACTGATCGACTTCAATTTCAGTGTAGAACTGGCGCTCGCGCTTGCGGGTTTGAAACCACGCGCCCTTGGTTCCATCGGCAACGCCGGCTTCAACAAAGGTGAGTTCGCGTACTGCGCAGAACGTGGCAATGTTTGCAGCGTTCATGGCATGTCCCCCGGCGGCCTGCTTAACCACTAACGCATGAGGTCTTCACAGTCAAAGGCGTTTTCTGACGCTCCCTTAAAAATTCGCGCTACTCCGTAAACGCATGGCCCTTACGGACTTTTCCCGGTTATCCAATTTGCTTCAACAATGCGGCCTCAGGCCAGCTCGGTCGCGAACTTCGATATCCGCTGCACAGCCTTGGCCAGCTCTGCGTCACTGGCCGCGTAGCTGAATCGCACAAACCCCGGCGCCCCGAACTCGCAGCCCGGCACTCCCGCAACGTGCACCTTGGCCAGCAGGGCTTCGCACAGGCTGGTGCAGTCCTTGATTTGCACGTCGCCGTGGCGCTTGCCCATCCATGCCCGAAAGTCCGGAAACACATAGAAGGCTCCGCCCGGCACAGCGCACTTGACGCCGGCAATCGCGCTCAGCCCCGCCACAATCGCGTCCCGCCGCTGCTGGTACTGACGGCGCCACTGCGGCAGTTCAATCGGGTCTTTGGCCAGCGCATCCAGCGTGGCCAGTTGCGCGATCGTGGTCGGGTTGCTGGTGCTGTGGCTTTGCAGGGCGCCCATTGCGGCAATCAGGTGCTTCGGGCCAGCCGCGTAGCCGATGCGCCAGCCGGTCATGGCGTAGGCCTTGGCGACGCCGTTGATCGTGACCGTGCGGTTGAAAGCGTCGTTGCTCAAAGATGCAAAGCTGACGTGTTGGCCGTCATACACCAGTTTTTCGTAGATTTCGTCCGCCATTACCGCGATTTCGGTGCCCTCAAGCACAGCCGCCAGCTTGCGCTGGTCGTCAGCACTCCAGACCGCGCCGGTCGGATTGCTGGGGCTGTTGACGATCAACATGCGGGTCCGGGGGGTGATAGCGGCCTTCAGCGCCTCGGGTGTCAGCACGAAGCCCGTGCCGGATGTGTCCACAATGACCGGCCGACCGCCGTAGAAGCGCACCATTTCAGGGTAGCTGACCCAGTACGGGGCCGGGATGACCACTTCGTCGCCTTCGTCAATCAGCGCCGCTACCATGTTGAAGCAGCAGTGCTTGCCGCCGCACGAGACCATGACCTCTTCGGCACTGTAGTGAAGGGCGTTGTCGCGCTTGAACTTCTCGGCCACGGCTTTGCGCAACTCAGGCAGGCCGCTGGCGGGCGTGTAGCGGCCGACGTTGCCGCCTTTGCGCAAGCGCTCAGCGGCCGCGTTGCGGATATCCTCAGGCGTGTCGAAGTCGGGCTCGCCTGCTGTCAGCGCAACCACGTCGTGGCCCTGCTTCGCGAGTTCCTTGGCGCGGGCGGTCAGCGCAAGTGTGGCGGATGGCTGGATACGCCCCATGCGGGCAGCGAGTCGAAGCAGGCTCATGGCTGTGTCCCGGGCACATGCGGCTCAATCGTGTCAAAACTGCCGAGCAGTTGCAGGTAGGTCGTGTGTTCGCGCAATTCCGCCAGCGCGGCGCGCACAGGCTCATCGTCAAAGCGTCCGGCGATCTCGACGTAGGTGGCATAGTCCCAGCGGCTGGCGCGGGATGGGCGCGCGACTACCGACGTGATGTTGATCTGGTGATCCTTGAACGCAGCCAGCGCCTCCATCAGCGCGCCGGGCCGGTGCTTGAGTTCAAACAGCATGGCGGTCGTGACATTGGCGGCCTCCGGCGCGGGCGCGACTTTCTGGGCCGAAAGCGAAATGAAGCGCGTCGTGCCGTCGCTGCTGTTTTCGATGCCCGGTTGCAGCACACGCAGGCCGAAGATGCTGGCTGCGAAGTCGCTGCATACCACGGCTTCTTTCTTGTCGCCGCGGCGCACGAGGTCAGCCAGGTACTCGGCGCTGTCGTAGCGCGCGAAAATCTCGACGCCGGACAGGCGGCTCATGTAGTTGCCGCACAGGAACAGGATTGCCGGGTGGGCGTAAATGCGCTTGATGTTTTCGGGGTGCGTGCCCTGCTGGCCCGCAAGGTTGTAGCGCTCGTGGAAGCGTATGTCGCGCGCGAAATACACGCGAGTCGCGCGCAGCAGGTTCAAGATCTCGAAGTTCGTGCCCCATTCCGTGCTTTCGGCGCGGATCACGCCTTGCTGGCACGAGCCGTCAATCACGGCGTCAACGACAGCCTGCGTGCTCTGGCAGGGCACGGTGGCGATGTCTTCACTGGAGTACATCCACGCTGCCGCCGCCTCGGCGTAGCTCCCACGCTGGCCATGGAATGCGATCTTCACGTTCAACCTCGTTGAGCACGCAAACTAGAACACAATGGACGGTCGCACAATGGTCCCGCCGCCACCGGGCAATCGCGAACATTGCCGGGCCAGCGTGCTGGTATCAGGCCCCTTTGCGGGGAGCGGCAGGCGGTTGCTGTCCCGCAATGCTGAGCCAAGCCATGCGCAGCTCGCCGAGCAGGCTTTCGAGCGTCTTTGCCTCTTCGGGGGTCAGGTTGCCCTTGGTCTTGTCACGCAGCATGCCAATGGTGTCAATCAGGTAGCGCGCGTACATCGGGTCAAACTCGTGCTGCTGCGTCATCGGGTTGGGGATGGCGCCAAGCAGGATCATCGCATGGGTGGCCAGACTGGCACAGTGCTGCAAGAAGTCAGGTGCCTGCAGCGGTTCATCTGGCTGGTGTTGTTGTGACGGGTTGGACTTCTCAGCCAGTTCTTCCTTTTCCTTCTCGGCCTGCTGCTTCCAGTCCGAGTCGATAATGAGCTTGGGTTTCTCTTCGGGCGTGTCCGGCATGGAGTTCCTGTTCAGCGGCCTGACCGCAGTTGCTCTTCTTTCAGTCTTTCGGCCTTTGGGGTTGGCTTGTTGCCTCCGCCGGACTTCTCGACAAACAGAGCCTCCATGCGGCCCATCAGCGCCATCACTTCAAAGTTGTCCGAGCCTTGTGAGATCCAGTCCGCCTCCATGGGGCGCTTGATATCGCTGCGCTGCTCGCGGTTGACGGCAATGCTCACGCGGGTGTGGTCAAGCTTGGCTTTGCGTTGCTGATCTTCCTTCATCTTTGCAAGGTTGTCGGCGTCGTCCTGGTCAATCGGCTGAAACTCGCCGGGCTTGCGGTCGGTGTAGATAGTCGTGATCTTGATGTATGCCCTGCGCCGCACGTCGTTGCCCGGGTACGGGTTGCCGGTCTGGTACAAGTTCCAGTCCGTTTCAAGGTAGATTTCGGGTTTGTCATTAACCCAGTTCTCTTCGACGTTGGTGACCATGTAGCCTTCCGACTGCAACACACTGACCATGGCGTCGTAGGCCTGTTCGCGCGGCACGGCAAAGTCGCGATAGTAATAGTCCTTGTGGGTCACACAGCCGGTGAGCATCGCCAGCGCAAGGCAGCAACCAAGTATCCGCACGGGCAAACCTCAACAGGGGCAACGCGGGGAAGAGTGCAAGTCTAGCGGCAACCGGCGCCCGCTACAATGCTTGGTCCAGCGCTTTGAGCCCCGCCAAATGCTGCTACACTGCCGCGCCATGAACACCCTGGTTGCCGCCAGCGACATTGCCGACCTGGTGGAGAAAGTTGAAGCAGGACAGCGCCTGAACCCTGAAGACGGGTTGCGGCTTTTCGCGACGCGCGACATTGCCGCGCTGGGCTATGCCGCGAATCTGGTGCGCGAACGCCTCCACGGCGACGTGACAACCTACATCGTCAATCGCTACCTGCACTACAGCAACGTTTGCTGGGATACCTGCAAGTTCTGCAGCTTTTACCGCAAGCCCGGCGAGCCGGGAAGCTTCACGCGCAGCGTGCCCGAGATCATCGACTGGGCCCGGCGCTTTGAGGGCCAGGGCGTGCAGGAGCTGCACATCGTCGGGGGCCTGCACCCTTCGCTCAAATACGACTACTACCTTGACCTGTTGCGCGGCCTCAAGACCGTGTTGCCGGGCACGTCTTTGAAAGGCTTCACCGCCGTCGAAGTGGACTGGTTTGCACGCATCGCCCGCAAGGACGCGCGCACCGTCATGCGCGATTTGCACGATGCAGGGTTGGACAGCCTGACCGGCGGCGGCGCGGAAATTTTCGCCGAGCACGTGCGCAAGCTGATCTGCCCCAACAAGATCGATGCGGCGCGCTATTTTGAGATTCACGGCATCGCCCATGAGATGGGCCTGAAAACGCAGGTCACCATGCTGTACGGCCACATTGAGAGCGATGCCGACCGCGTGGACCACCTGCTGCGGGTGCGAGACCACCAGGACCGTACAAATGGCTTCCAGGTTTTCATCCCGCTTGCGTATCACCCCGAGAACAATGCACTGAAAGCCCGTCGGGCCACGGGCATGACCGACCTGAAGGTGTACGCCGTCTCAAGGCTCATGCTTGATAACGTGCCCCACATCAAGTGCTACTGGATCAGCGCCGGCCTCAAGCTGGCGCAGGTCGCGCTCAGCCACGGCGTGGACGACCTTGACGGCATCGTGTATGAGCACGAGCGTATCTTTCACGATGCGGGCTCAGCCACACCGCAGCAATTGTCAGAAGACGCATTGCGAAAGATGATCACCGATGCCGGTCGCACGCCATGCCGGCGCGACGCCCGATACCGCCTGCTTGAAGCCGTCGGGGCCGCCGACTGAGGACGAGACCATGACCAGGAATCTGCTGTTGGCTGTGCTGCTGCTGTTTGCCTGTGCGTGCGTCGCGCAGGCCGCAAACACCCAGCCCTCGGGCGAAAACAAGGAAGACGGCAAGGAAGAAGCCCCGCCCGTGCCGCCCGAGATTCCAGCCGACTACGCCGACTTCGTGCGCAAGACCTTCCCCGGCGTTGACCCGACCGGCGAGCACAACCTGTTTGACCTGAAGAACCCGGCAGACCCTGCCAAGCGTCACGACTACACCGCCAACATGGCGCGGCTGGTACTGCTGTATCTGCAGGAACTGCAGATGGGCAGCAGCCTGCTGAAACTGTTTGACCACTACGGACGCGGCAAACAGGGCGAGAACCCGACGTTCAAGGTGCTGCACGCGATCGTGATGCTGCAGTTCCCGCCCGGCAAACCCAACATCTCCGAGGCATCGAAGCTGCTGCGCGAAGCAGCCGAGACGCACAAGGACTTTGCCTACGCGTGGTACTACATCGCCCAAGTCGAAATGATCGGCGGCCAGCAGGAGTCGCGCGGCACCAAGCCCGCCCTGGAGGCCCTGGACAAGGCGCTATCCATCCGCAAGGACTTCATCCAGGCACTGGTGCTGAAGGCCCAGATCCTGATCAACATGAAGCCGCCCCGCAACTCGGAAGTGCTGAAGTTCGTTGAACCCGTGCTGAAGGGCCCGTTGCCGCCCGACGCCGACGACTACTCGGACCTGTTGCAGATGTACTTTGCGGTGGCCGGCGCCGAGGCATTCAAGGTCATGGTCAATGAGCACCTCAAGCGCCCGGAGATGACCGACCGCTTTCGCCTGCGCGCGCTGGTGTTGCAGGCCAACGCCCACATGGCGCTCAACCAGTATGATGACGCCATAGGCTGGCTGGAAAAGGCACGGGCGCTGGTCAGCGTAGAGGCCGAGCCGCGAGCGGCGCAGCAGCTGGCGCGCAACCTGGCCATCTGCTGGGCAAGCAAGGCGATGGCGACCAAGAACGACAAAGAGCTGTTCCAGAAGTTCGCCGACGAGGCTCACCGCTACCACCTGGAAGCCGCCGAGGTTGAACGCAGAAACATGCCGGTGGCGCTGCGCGGCCCTGAGGCTGTGGTGTATGTTGACTTTCTGGTTCGCGCGATGAGCCGCGTTGAGCAAGCCATCCAGTGGTTACGCGGCTATTTGGACGACACCGACCTGATGGTCGCACAACGCTACAGGCTCGAGAACATCCTTGCCTTCCTTGAAGACCAGGTTGACCCCAACGAAGCGCGCAAGGTTGAACGTCTGCGCAACCAGTACGCGCAGAAAGACTGGCCGCAGATTGCCCGCACCCTTGATGAGTACCGCAACGGCGTGCGCCAGGGCAACCGCTTCGAATCCATGGACGCTGTCAGCATCTTCCTTGAACTGCTTAACACGCCCGAGCGCGGCGTTGAACGCACCGCCGCGTTCCTCGCCGCCGACACAGCCGCGAACATCGGGGCAGAGGCTGTATCCAAGGCCGGTGCCGCGCTGGTCCAGCGTTTCAAGAAGGAAATTGAGTGCAAGACGGACGACCAGGCCGCGCTTCAGAATGATTTCAGTGAAGCGATGCGCCTGTTGACCGAGGGTCGGCCGGTCAAGGAGCACGGACCGGTAGTCGAGTTCCTGCGCCACCTGGCCGACATCGTTGAGGCCGTCGAGCTGCCGACGCTGCTGACCAAGGTGATGCCCGGCTGGACACTGGATGAGTTCCTCAAGCGCTACAAGCACGCCCCGCGCAAGCTGGGCGGCTTGAACCAGCGCAAAGCCGACGCCAGCGCCAAGTGGCTGCGCGAACTCGCGGACGCGATCGAGAAAGAGATAAAGGAAGAGTAGCTCGTTTCGAACCTATCGGCCCGGTTGGCTGTGCAGGTGGGCATCTGCTTCGCGCAGCACCTGTTTGAACTGTTCGAAGTCTATCCGCGAAAGCGCTTCTTCCAGGGTGAACCAGCCGGACTCGGCGTGTTCGTCGCTTTGCACGTGCAGCATCTTCGGCGTCAGGGCCAGGAAGTAGGTCACGCGTTTGAGGTAACGCCCGCGCTTGCGCGTCTCGACTTCGTACTGAATCACGCGTGTGAAGTCCTGCACGACGCGCAGGTCGTCAATTCCCGTCTCTTCCAGCGTTTCGCGGCGCGCTCCGGCCAGCGCTGACTCGCCGGGCTCAAGATGCCCCTTGGGCACGCCCCAGGTGCCATGCGCGGCGCTGCGCAACAACAGGTAGTGCGGCGAGCCGCCGTCCATGCACGCCAGCACAAAGCCCGCAGCCTCACGGGTGTCCGGCATCACGGCTCCTCATCCACCAGCCAGTTGCCGTTAATCAACCTCATGGCGATGGTCAGGGTGCGCTCCTTGACGCCGGTGTCGTGCCAAAGTTTCAGCTTCACGCGCACTGTCGCACTCTGCTTGTTCTCGGACAACGTGACGTCCAGCGCCTCCCATGACGCAAGCCGCCGGCTTTGCTCATCAAGTTTCTCGCGCAACTTCGCGCGGTCGGCCTTGCGGCGCGCGGGCATGTGGGCTGCCAGCAGCGCCTCAAGGTCGGCGGCCTGCACGGCCTTGCCGAGGTTGCGCGCCGTGGTCATCGGCGACGAGTGCGGGTTGGTGTTTGCCCCCTGCTCAGCCAGCTCCGCCTCAACGCGTTTGGCCTGCGCCTCAAGGTCGCGAATGCGCTGGGCAATGCGCTCCTGCTCGGCGCGGGCCTCAGCCAGTGCCTGCTTCAACGCTGCCAGGCGCTGATCGGGCGTCTGCGGCTCAGAGGTTTCCTCGATGCGCGGGATGCTGTACCAGCGCCAGTGATCGCCGCTGCGCTTGAGCTTGACTCTGTAGCGACCCGCTGCGGACGCCGGCGTCATGATGCGGATGACAAGTTCGGCATCGTCGCCGGCCGGTTCAGGTTCTTCGACTACCTGCACGTTGCGCGCTGCGAAACGTTGCCTGAACTCGTCGCTGAGAAACACCGTCATCCACTCTTCCTTCATTTGTGACTTCTCGGCTGCTGTGTACCGTTTTCCCTCTGCTGCCTGCCGTTCGGCCACCCACGCATCAAAGTCGAAGTACTTCTCGAACAGCGCCCGCCGCTCTGCTTCCGGGCTGCTTGTGTCAAGCACCGCGGCGATAAAGGCATGGAAGGAGCCGGCTGGGCCTTCCGCGTGCAGCACGGCCCCCCACAGTGCCAAAGCGATGATTGCAGCGCGCATGCCGTCTCCCTGTGCCTTTTGCGCCTGATTGTGGTAGCTTTATCCGGCGGGTCAATCATGCTGACGACCACAACCAGCAACCTTGAAGGCTACGTCATCACCCAGTATCTGGGTGTGGTCGCAGGCCAGGCGGCCATCGCGCCCGTTGAACTTCGGGACTTTGCCGCCTTCATCCGGCGCGAGGGCGGCGGGCGCCACCCCGAGTTTGAAAAGATGATCCACGAGACCCGCCAGGCCGCGATGTTGAGCCTGGAAAACGAAGCCAAGGAGCTTGGTGCCAACGCCGTGATTGGCATTGACTTTGACTATGCTTACCTTTCCGGCGACGGCCTGGTGCTGATCACGGTCAACGGCACAGCCGTCATCGCACAGGATAAGCGCAACCTGTGAGCCACGACCACCCCACCGGCGAAGCCCGATTTCCCGTGCTTGTAATCCTCGGCCCAACCGCCAGCGGCAAGAGCCGCCTGGCCATGGCAGTCGCGGAGCGCGTACGCGGCGAAATCCTCAGCGTCGATGCCCTGAAGGTCTATCGCGGCATGGACGCGGGCACGGCCAAGCCCAACGCCACCGAGCGCAAATTGATCCCCCACCACGGCATCGACATTGTTGACCCGAACGTAGAATTCAGCGTCGCAGAATTCGTTGACTACGCCGAGCCGGTACTGGCTGGCATCATCAAGCGCGAAAACGTGCCGGTGCTGGACGTTACCGCGCCCTATTACCTGAAATCGCTGGTGTACGGCATTGACCGCGGTCCCCCGCCGCAACCCGCATTTCGTGCGGCCATGGACCGCAAGTCGGGCGCCGAACTGTACGCCGAACTGTTGGGCAAGGATCCCGTCGCGGCGGCCCGCATCGGTCCCGCGGACAAGAAGCGGCTGATCCGCGCCCTTGAGATGGTCGCGTTCGGCGACACGCTCCCGTCGCAGGTACAACCGTGGGCCGAACCACGCCACGACTACCGCTGGATCTTCACAGGCATCAAGTGGCCGCGCGAGGTGCTGTATGAGCGCGTTCGCCAGCGCGCGCTGCACATGTTTGAAGCAGGGTGGGTCGCCGAAGTGCAGCACATTCTGGCTGCACGCGGGTTCTCAGCGACGTCCGGCAAGGCGCACGGCTACCGGCGCATCCAGGAGTATCTGTCGGGCGCGATCACGATGCAGGAGTGCATCGAGCAGACGATTCGTGACGTCAAGCAGTTCGCGCGCAAAAGCATGACCTTCTTCAAGGGTTTCCCGAGAGTGCAGTGGCTGGAGGTTTCAAGCGAACAGGAGATCGACCGCGCGGGCATGTACATCGCGCACGAGATCAAGGACATGTTGAAGCAGTGCGGTATTGAGCGCCCTGCGGTTGATCTGCCATAGCTGGCGTCAACGCTGGACCAGCACGCTGGCCGCGCGCGGAGGCAATTCGTCTTCCGCCATGTTCGAGGCCGGACTTGGGGCATCTGTCGCTGGCCGAATGATCGTGGGCAGCAGCGCCAGCGCAAGCAGCGCGCACAGCATGCCCACTTTCCAGAATGTGCGAGTGACGCGCGACTCGTGCCAGCCGCCAAACTGAAAGTGGTGGTGCAGCGGCGAGCACCGGAAAATGCGCTTGCCGCCCGTCACCCTGAAGTAGCCTACCTGCAGCATTACGCTCCCGGCCTCAGCGACGAACACGCCGCCGGCGACCGCCAGCAGCAGTTCCATGCGCCCGAGCACCGCCATCACCCCCAGCAGGCCGCCAAGCGCAAGGCTGCCGGTGTCGCCCATGAACACCTTGGCCGGGTGACGGTTCCAGGCCAGAAAGCCCAGAAGGCCGCCGGCGGCAGCCATGCCGAGCGCCGATACCCCCAGACTGGTCACCGGGTCAGTCTCGCCGAAGATCGCAAACAGCGCAGCTGCCCCGCCCAGCGCATAAAATGCGATTGCGCCCGTGCCGCCCGCCAGACCGTCCAGCCCGTCGGTCAGGTTGTATGCGTTGCTTGCACCTACCATGACGATCATGCCCAACGGAACCATCAGCCAACCGATGTCGATGCGCACGAACGGCAGCAGGAGCGCGCGCCCGTCCGGCCCCAGCAGCAGGGCCGCGCCCGTGCACGCCAGCGCCGCAATCACGCCTTGCGCGAGAAGCTTGTCCTTTGCGCTGATGCCGTCCTTGCCGCGGCGCGTCAGCTTGCAGTAGTCATCGTACAGGCCCAACGCCCCGCCGGCGCACAGCACGAAGGCGCCAAGCCCGGCAACAACCCAGATGCGCGGCGGTGCGCCAAGCAGTGCAAGGGCCGCACTTCCTGCCAGCGCAGCAAGCATCACAGCGGGCACCAGAAAGGCGCCCCCCATTGTGGGCGTGTTCTTCTTGTCGGCGTGCAACAGGTTCAGGTAATCGCTGGCTTTGCGCGGCTCGCCGTCATTGAGCTTGCGCTTCACGAGCCACGGAATCACCAGCCTGCCGCCGGCAAAGCTGAGCGCCGCGCCAAGCACAAACACACCGAACATCACGGCGATCACGGTCAAGACAGATTGCGCGATGGCGAGGGTCATGGGCATCCTAGGCGGCAGGGCGCGACAGCACTTCCGGCAGCGGATCACCGACGGGCCGCTCGCGGCAGGTCGGGCGCAACGGCTCGTGCTCACTGCCATGGTGCCGGCTGATCTGTTGAACTACCGCGTTCATCTTCATGCCGTTGCTGCCCTTAACTAGCACGACATCGCCCTTGCGCACTTCTGCGGCTACATGCGGGGCGGCTTCAGCGGCGCTATCAAAGCGCCAGACGGCGCCCCTGCCGCTTTCGAGAAACTGCTCGTCAAAGATCTCGGCCAGTACGCGCATGCGTCGGCCGACAGCTACCACAAGATCAATCGGCAGGTGCGCGCATGCCCACGCGACCTCGCGGTGCAGGCGCTCGCTGCCCGGGCCCAGCTCAAGCATGTCGCCAAGCACGGCAATGCGCTGGCCGCCGCAGGGAAACTTCGCCAGCGTGCGCACGGCGGCAACCGTACTCGCTGGGTTGGCGTTGTAGCTGTCATCCAGCACGCCGACGCCGGCGTGATCGTGGAACTCAAGTCGTCGCCCCACCGGCTGGGCGCGCCGCAACACAGTCTGCATGTCGAACATATCGACACCGCTGACCCAGCCGGCGGCGATGGCAGCCAAGGCGTTGCTGACATTGTGTTCGCCGTGTAGCGGCACCCGGAACTCGTGGCGATTGTTCAGGACAAAGTGGGTGCCATGGCGATTGCAGCGAATCTCGCCCGCGCGCAACTCGCAGCGCGCGTCGGTGCCGTAGCTGACAACGCGGCATGTGGCACGCGCGGCGGCTTCAACGCAGCGCGGGTCATCGAAGTTCACGATCGCGATGCCGTCGCGCGGCAGCGCCGCCAGCAGGTCGCCTTCTTCTTTGATTACGCCCTGCAGGTCACCCAGGCCCTCAAGGTGCTCTTCGCTGATGCTGGTCAGCACGGCGCACTGCGGCGCGGTCACGCCGCACAGAGCCGCGATTTCACCCGGTTCGCTGGTGCCAAGTTCAATGACCGCGAATTCATGGTGCGCATTCAGGCGCAGCAGGGTATGCGGCACGCCGACACGGTTGTTTTCGTTCGCTTCGTTGCTGAGCACTGAAAAACGGCTGCGCAGCACGGCACTGACCAGCTCCCGCGTGGTTGTCTTACCGTTGCTGCCGCCGACGCCGATAACGCAAGCCTTGTGCTGGTCGCGGTGCCAGCGCGCCAGTTTGCCCAGCGCGTCCAGCGTGTCTTCAACAAACAGGGTTGGCACCCGCGGCACAAAGCCGTCGGGCAGCCGCGAGGTGACCAGCGCGCACGCGCCGCGAGACTGCGCGTCGGCGAGAAAGTCCGCCCCGTCAAAGTTGGGCCCGCGCAATGCAATGAACAGGTCGCCCGGGACAATCTTGCGCGTGTCGGTGCACACCGAACACACGCGCACCGGCTGGGTGCGGTTGCTGTCGTCGGCTTCGTGGCCCTGGGCGTCATCCGGCTTGCGAAGCCAGATGCCGCCGACAGCCAGTTTGACGTCCCTTACCGTGAAGCCGGGCATTACGATTCCTCAGACGTTTACAGCGCGACGACCGCTGCCCGCGACGCCCCAAAAGTGCTCGAGCGCGCTGCGGGCTTCTTCTTTGTCGTCAAAATGCACGGTGCGGTCTGAGAAAATCTGGTAGTCCTCATGGCCCTTGCCGACGATGACAATCACGTCGTCGGGCGCGGCGCCGGCGATCGCGCGGCGGATAGCTTCCCGACGGTCCACATAGGTCTCAATCGGCCGCTTCTGCGGAGGCACGCCGGTCAGGATTTCCTCGATAATGGCTACGGGGTCCTCACTTCGGGGATTGTCACTCGTGATGATCGGCCTGTCTGACAGCTCAGCCCCGATCGCACCCATCTTGGGCCGCTTGGTGCGGTCGCGATCGCCGCCACAACCGAATACACAAGCCAGCTTGCGGCCGGCGCACACCCTGCGCAGTGTGCTCAACACGTTTTCCATGGCGTCCGGCGTGTGGGCGTAGTCAACAAAGACCGTCGGTGCGGGGTGCTCAAACGGCACGCGCTCAAGTCGGCCCGGCGCTCCCTTGAAGGCAAGCACAGCCGCCCGGATCCGCGGCAACGGCAGGTCCAGGGCCAGCGCCATGGCCACGGCACCCGCCACATTCTCAACGTTGTAGCGGCCGGTCAGAGGGCTCACGAACAGACTGGCGCGATCAAGCCAGCGCAGGCCAAAGCTCATGCCCTCGAGGCTCAGCTTGACCTGCTCGATGTGCACGTCCGCTTGCGCATCCTGCCCGACACTGAAGGCCAGGCCCTTTGCGCGTTCAAGCATGCGCGGGCCGTACTCGGCATCGAGGTTGATCACGCCGCAACCCTCCGGCGCGAGCATGTCGAACAGCCGTGCCTTGGCGCTGAAGTAGTTTTCGAAGTCCCCGTGGTAGTCCAGGTGGTCGCGCGTCAGGTTTGTGAAGATCGCGCCCGCAAATTGCACGCCACCCACGCGGTACTGATCCAGCGCGTGGCTGCTGACTTCCATGACGCACGCTTCCTGGCCGCGGGCACGCATCTCGGCCAGTGTGCGGTGGACTTCAATGGCGCCGGGGGTCGTGAGTTTGGCGGTGCGGCGCTCATTGCCGACAATGTTGTACACCGTGCCCATCAGGCCGCAGCGCACACCGCAGCGCTCAAGGATCTCACGCAGCAGAAACGCGCTGGTTGTCTTGCCGTTGGTGCCGGTAATGCCGATGACCTTCATGTGGCGCGAAGGCTCGCCGTTCAGCAGGCTGGCAATGTGGCCAAGTGTGCGACGCGGGTTGTCGCTGACAATCTGCGGCACCAGCTTCAGCTCTTTCATGGGCCTGCCAACCAGCAGTGCCGCCGCGCCTGCATTCAGGGCATCGCGCACATACTGTGTGCCGTCAGCCTTGCTGCCGGGCAGGGCAGCAAACAGGTTGCCGGGCATCACGGCGCGCGAGTCATCGCACACGCCCGTGATGCGCAGGCGCTGAAGGTTCAGCGCCCACACGCCGGGGTCAAGTTGCCGCACAGCCTGAAACAACGAGTTGAATCGCATGGCGATACCTTAGTCAGTCCTGGGGCGGCGCCTGCTCAGGCACGCCGAGGTGTTTGAGAGTACGCAACACGGTGCGCGCCACCGTGGGCGCGGCAACCGTGCCGCCATAGTGCCGGATGCGCCATCCGTACTTGTTGACGTTCTTTGCGCGGGCTTCGTTGACTACGACAATAATGCTGATCACCGGGTCGTCGGCGGGCGCGAAACCCACGAAGCTGCAGATCTTGTCCGGGCTGTACTGCCCGTCCTTGACCTTGTGTGCGGTGCCTGTCTTGCCGGCAATCTGGTACTGCGGCAGCAGTGCGTTGCGCGCGGTTCCCTCGCTGACAACGTCGCTGAGCATGGGCCGCAGCGCCAGCGCGGTTTCGCGGCTGACCCAGCAGTCCAGCAACTCGGTAGGCTGGCCCTGGTGCAGTATCTTGCCGTCTGCGCCTTTGACCTCACGAATGACGTAGGGCTTGTACACATGCCCGCCGTTGGCGAGCGCGTTGAAGCAGTTGAGCATCTGCAGGGGCGTCACCTGGATCTCATAGCCCATGCACACCGACACCAGCGAGTTGGGCACAGTCCAGTCGCTCTTCTTGCGAATGATGCCGGGGCTCTCGCCGAAGCGAGGGCCGCCCATGTCAAAGCCGGTGCGGCGCGCAAACCCCACGCCGGTGACGGCATCGTGCGTCTCTTCAATGCCCAACATCATGCCCACGCGCGCCACGCAAGTGTTGCTTGAGTGCACGATGGCCTGTCGCACCGTCACGTATTCGCGGCCGTTGCGGTAGATGCGGTGCTCGGGCAGGATTTCGTGGCCCTTGTCGCTGACCACTTTGCGCCGGCCGGGAACTTTGAGCTCGACATCATACTCGAGCAGGCTGTCGGGCCTGAGGATGCCCTTTTCGAAGGCACGCGCGTACAGGATCGGCTTGATCATACTGCCGGGCTCAAAGGCATCCGTGATCGCCGGGTTCTTGCGGCTTTCGGCGCTGCCGTCGCGCTTGTTGGGGTCAAAGCCCGGGTAGTTGGCGATGCCAAGTATCGCACCGCTGTGCGTTTCCATGATCACGATGCTGGCGCTGACTGGATCCCAACGCTCGACAAGCGTCTGCAACTCGTCCTCGACTATGGCCTGTACACCGCTGTTCAGCGTCAGTTCAACTCGTGCGCCGTCCCGGGGCTGCTCAACCTGGTCGGCAAGGCCCTCGATCGGGCGGCCCAGCGCATCCACCACGGTCAGGCGCCGGCCCGGAGTTGCCGCAAGCCAGTGCTCAAGCGAGCGTTCAATACCTTCCAAGCCCTTCATGTCGCGGTCAACAAACCCGACGATCTGCGAGGCAAAGTTGCCCAGCGGGTAGCGGCGCGTCTCAATGTTGCGGACTTCAACGCCCGGCAACTCGCCAAGTTTCAGCGATGCGCGGATGCGCTCAAGGTTTTCCTCGGGCGTTTCATACTGTACGCAGTAGTAGTACTTGTCGCGGCGCTGGTACAGCTCGTTCTCAAGTTGCCGCGCAAAGTCGCCGTCGCGGCCGAGCAGGCCAGCCAGACGCGTGGCCAGCAGTGCGCGCTCGCCGCCGGGCACGGCGCGCGGGTTGACGACGATGCTGGCGCCGCTGAAGGTGGTTTGCGCCAGGCTTACCCCGTCAGCTGTGTAGATACCGCCGCGCGTCCCGGGCAGCGTCACGCCGCGTGTGTTGTTGGCGTTGCGCTGCTTGAGGTAGTCGTCGTGGTGGATCACCTGCAGGCTGTAAAGTCGTCCGGTCAAGCCGAACATCACGATCACCAGCGCGCCCAGCACCCACACGACGGCACGGCGCGGCGAGCGCATGCCGCCGCCATCGGCCAGTACCCAGGTGAGCAGTCGTGCCACGCTAGCCTTCCTTCTTTGGTTCGTGGTTTGGGTCGTTATCGACGCGCTTGCCGGGGATGTCCGGAAGCTTGTCCTCCGGCGGCAACAGGTTGATGCCTTCAGATCGGATGCGCCGGATCATCTCGGCGGGGTTGGCGGCTGCCGCGTGCTTCTGGCGCAGCACGCGGTTTTGTTCTTCCAGCTCGCGCATTTCGCGGTTCAGTTGTGCAGCCTCAAAGCCGACGCTGCGCACCTGCACACGCTGGCCCACAATCACGGCGCCCAGCGCAACCAGAAAGACAATCAAGATGATGCCGACCTTGAGGTTCAATGGCAGGTTCCAGATGTCAGGATTCACAACCGCGGCCCGCGATGGCGCTTGCTGCGGTACTGGTCCATTCCTTCCTTCGTCGGGGCCGCCTTGCCCCGTGCAAACAGGCGCAGCTTTGCGCTTTTGGCGCGGGGGTTCGCTGCTCGCTCTGCTTCATCGGCGATTATCGGCGCAGGCTTGAGCATTTGGCCCAGGCCTTGCCCCTGCCAGTCGCGGTATGTGTGTTTCACCACCCGGTCTTCCAGGGAGTGAAAGCTGATTACCGCGACAATGCCGCGCTGCGCCAGGCCCTCAGGCACAGCCGCCAGCGCGCGTTCAAGTTCGCCCAGTTCGTCGTTGATGTGCATGCGCAGCGCCTGAAAGGTGCGCGTGGCGGGGTCGATCCGGTGGCTGCCTTTCCCGTAGGCGCGGCGACAGATCTGCGCAAGGTCTTCGGTCGTGCTCAACCGGCCCTGCTGGATTGCGGACTTGATACCCTTGGCGATGCGCCGCGAAAACCGCTCTTCGCCAAGCCGCCAAATCACGTCCGCGATCTCGTCTTCCGCCGCGCCCTCGAGAAAATCAAGCGCACTGGCGCCCTCTGCCGGGTCCATTCGCATGTCGATGGGCCCGGGACTGTTGAAGCTGAAACCACGCCCCGGTGTGTCCAGCTGCGGGCTGGAAACACCCAGGTCAAGCACTAGCCCCTGCGGCGGCCCCATGCCCAGCGCGGTCGTAAGCTCGCGCCATCGGCTGAAGCGCCCGTGAACGACAACGGCACGGTCTCCGAATCGTCGAAGATGCTCAGCCGCGCCTTCCACAGCGCCGGGATCCCGGTCCATTCCGACAAGTCTGACGCCGGGATTTCGTTCAAGTATTGCCCCGGCGTGGCCGCCGTAGCCGCAGGTACCGTCCACGACAAGCGCTCCAGGCTCAAGCCCTGCAAAGGCGTCGGCGACGGCTGCGACGAGTGCGGGTAGGTGCTGGGCCACGGCGCGTTCACGCAACCTCCGCAAGGCGGGCACTTTCGTGCTTGTCGGCAGTGCGGATCACGCGCATGACGTACGGGCTGAACTCGATGCCCGGCGACAGTTCCTGCACACGGGCCAGAAGGTCCTTGCAGCGGCGGATCGCGGGCAGGCGGTTGCTGACCTTGGCCTCGAAGTCGTCCTCCGTGCCTTGCTTCAGCAGCTCTTCCATGGCTGCGAGGCCGTGCGGATCATCCTGTTGGCGCGTGACAACTTTTTCCGACATGTTCCCCCCAAGAGGCACAAAGCGACCTGTGGCGCAAAGGCCGCGCCGCCTGTGCCGAAAACGGTTACGCCGCTGTCGCGGCAATGCAGTGAGTTGGTGCCCAAGCGCCGGGCCCCTGGCGGCTGGCGGTTTCGCGGCCAGCTAGCGCCGTGGAGACTTCCCACGGGGCGCTTTCGCGCCAGGCACGCTATCCCTGCTCAGGTAGCGTGCTGTTGTAGATCCTTGCGACAGCCAGCGGGTCGAGCTTCTCCGCGCTGACCGGTGCGTTACCTTCGCCTGCTTCCTGCGGATCAAAGATCTGCAGGTGATCGCCGGCGCCGGAAACAACAACTTCAGATTTCAACCTGGCGTATTCGAGGTGCCCCTTGGGAAGAAGGATTCTTCCCGCTTTGTCCACCTCGGCTTGTTCAAACCAGCCGAGCAACTGCTGCTGTCTGCGCTGTCCCTCCCCGGGCAGTCCTGCCTTGCCGGTGAGGTCCTCGATCCTTTGCTCGCCGCTGATCTGGTCGAACAGGGCGAGGTGTCGAAAGTCCGGTCCGATTGTCACGTACACGAAGGTCTTGCCGTCACTCGACACCGGCAACCTGCTGCGAAACTTGGCCGGTATCGTAATTCTGTTCTTTGAATCGACAGTGGTGCTGGCGAGTCCGAAGTATCTGGGCGCACTCGCCATTTCTCTCCCCCGCGTGGGATATTACCCCACTTAGCCCCACCTGTCCACTGAGAAGGAAGATTTTTCGGAAATTCTTTTGCTGTATGCATTTACGAGCATACATCCACATGTAGTTGGTTACTATCGTGCCTTACCAACAATATATTGTGGTGTTTCAGCAGGACTAGCCATGATTCTGACACTCTATCCACAAGTTATCGGACTCAACGCACTCCAATTTCGAAGCGATCCCCCACTTTCAGACACCGCCGGTCACCCACTTTCCCCCCTTCCGCCATCCGCCAAATCTCTCACAATCCCGACATGGACAACTTCGCTGACAGGCTTCATCAAGCCGTTTCCGCCAGGGGCGCGCCCGTCTGCGCCGGCATTGACCCGCGCGCAGACTGGATACCCGACGAGTTTTATGACCGCGCTTTCAGCCAGCATGGCCGATCGCCAGCCGGTGTACGCGCGGCTGTGCGCGAATTCTGCCTGCAAGTCCTTGAAGTGATCGCGCCCTTCGTGCCGGTCATCAAGCCGCAGGCCGCTTTCTTTGAGGCTTTGGGGCCCGGCGGCTGGGACGACTTTGCCGCGGTGTGCGCGCGCGGACGCGAACTGGGCTTGATCGTGATCGCCGACGTCAAGCGCGGCGATATCGGCAGCACCGCCGAAGCCTATGCAGCAAGCCTGTTCGGGAGCAGTCGCGTAAAGGACATCGCGCTTTCGTCGTGCCGCGCTGATGCAGTCACGGTCAATCCATACCTGGGCGCGGACGGCGTAGAGCCGTTTGTGCTGCGCGCGCGAGAGCACGGCGCGGGCGTGTTCGTGCTGGCGCGCACCAGCAACCCGGGCAGCGCCCAGTTTCAAGAGCTTGCGCTGGCCAAGGGCGGCACGTTGGTCGATGAAGTTGCCGCGCGCATCCACGAGTGGGGCTCAGGCGGAGTCGGCAGGTACGGCTTCTCCGACGTGGGCGCCGTCGTTGGCGCGACGCACGCCGATGCTGCCGCTCGCATGCGCGCCATCATGCCCAACGCGTGGTTCCTGGTGCCCGGCTGGGGCGCGCAGGGCGGCGCCGCCGAAACGGTACGCGCTTGCTTCAAGGGCGGCACAGGCGCCATTGTCAACTCAAGCCGCGGCGTGATGCACGCCTACGCAGCCGGGCCGTTGAAGGACCACGGTCCGGCACGCTGGCGCGAGGCCGTCGAGAAGGCGGCACGTCAGTTCCATGCTGAAATCAAGGCCATCGCGGGCGGGTAGCCCGAACCGGGCAGAGCTCGGGCCGTTATAAAGGAAGGGCCGGGGTTGTCATCTTGAACGGAATCGGGCACACTTGCCCGTCCCCGACGACTGGAGAATACAGTGATTCGCAACGCGGTCGCATTGCTTGTTGTGTTGGCGTTTGCGGGCAGCCTGCACGCCGACGAGATCATCTACTACGTCAAGAAAGGCACCAAACGCGAGATCGCCTCGCATGGCAACGTCACCGTCACGGCCTGGTCCGCCAACAAAGTGGACTTCCGCGGCGCCGACGGCAAGACGGGCTCGGTGTCAGCGCTCGATGTCATCTCCGTGAACCGCAACTACGGCACCATGAGCAACGACCTGCAACGAGCCATCGAAAAGGTCGGCTCAGACCCCGACGCAGCAAAGGCCGACCTGCAGCGCCTGACCGGCACCGGCAACGAGTTGGACAAAGAAGAAGCTCTGTACTGGCTGGCACTCGTGAATGTGAATGACGCCAACGCCGGCGGCAACGTACAGCCGGCGCTGACCGCGCTGGGCAACTACCTGCGCGCCAAGAAGGGCGGCTTTTTCGCGCGCGAGGCCTACCGACTTACGGCTGACCTGCAGCGCCGCACAAAGAAGATCGCGGACGCTCGCACTACACTAGGCGCCATGATCAGCGCCGACCCGGCGCTGGCGCGCGAGGGCAACCAGTTGCTGGGCGAGCTTGAGTACGGCGAGAAGCGCTATGCCGAGGCCATTCGCGCCTTCCAGAACGCCAAGGCGCAGGCCACGCGCGACGGCAACAAGAACTTCGAGTACCTGGCCGTGGCGTGGGAAGGCACCGCGCTGGTGGCCAACAACAACGCCGCCGGCGCCCGCCAGCTGCTTGAGCCGATCGTGAGCGACGAGGCGTTCGATGACCCGATCGGCTTTGATGACGAGATTGCGCTGGCGGTCGCGTACCCGGCGCTGGGCGACGCGTACTACGCCACCAGCCAGTTTGAGAAGGCCTACGACGCGTACGTCAAGGCCGGCTATTATGTGTGGTGGGTGCAGGGCGCGAATGAAGGCTACTGCATCGGCCAGGCGTACCTGTGTGCGCGCAAGCTGGAAGGCAAGGGCGACGTATGGAAGAAGCGCCGCGACAAACTCCGCAACGTGCTGGCGCTCGGCTTTCCGCGCGAACTGCAGCGCGTGGACAAGGAAAAGTAGCGGCCTCGGGACAACTGGACAGAATCAAGGGCCGGCTTGCGCCGGCCCTTTCGCTTGCAAACACTGTGAACTCTCCGCACTACTCTTTCATTTCGTACTTCACGACTTCCAGCGTGGTGATCTTGTCGCCCTCGGTGATCACGCGCTTGACCGGCAAGCCGTCAAACACCCACTCTTCGATGTCGCGGGCGCCCGACTTGCTTTTGTACACCGCGCACTTGAACTCACCGGCTGCTGTTTTAACCGTCTCGCCCTCCCGCTCCGGCTTGGCGTAGGTGTCGAGCCACTCTTTCTCAGTGACGGCAGCCTCGCTCACACGGGCACCGCTGGCGGGCACGCCTTCAGCGTCACACGCCACAGCGCTGGTCGTGGTTGAGTCAGGGTTCACGCCGATCACCGACCGCTTGATGTACGTGACCGTTTCCGCGCGCGTAATCTTGTGGATGTAGTAGTTGCCCTCAGCCTGGTAAAAACGCGGCAGCTTGGACTTCGCCGCGGGCTCTATGGGTTTGTCGTCGGCCTTGGCTTCGCCCAGTTCTTTTGTCTTGAAGGCCTTGAGCCACACCGTGTCCTTGCCGTCCAGCACCTGCTTGACCACGCCGCCGCAAGGCACCTTGTCGCAGTACCACACACCCATCTGCGAAGTGCCGGCAACCCATGTGGCGACGTCACACTTGAGTACCTGCTCGCCGATCTTGTAATCGGCCTCGCTCCATTGCACCGCGATCTTGTGGGGCAGCTTCCCGAAAAGCGGGCACTTCTGCCACTCGCGTGCAACCTCACGGTCGGACAGTACTTTGCCCTCTTTGTCCTTCATCACGTGCTTGTAAGTGATCTTGCCGTCGGCTGTGCTGGTGACTTCGTAACGGACGCCGTTGCCGAGGTCCATACCGTACTCAGCCCAGTCGCCTTTCTTGGCGTCTTTCCACGTGTTCTTGCCTGATTCCCAGTACTTGGGGTCAGCGTGCGCGGGCGCGTAGGCAACGAACGCCAGCATGCCCAGTACCGCGCATGTCAAAACCGCAAAACGCATAGGTTCCTCCTCCAAGGGCCCGCAACAGTGTAGCGCGAAACAGGCCCAACGCCCAAGGCCGATGCAGACAATTTCGCCAAACCGCATGTAGCGAAACGGTAACGCCTACTCAACCTTCAACTCGGTCACTTCCTGCAGCATGGTTATGTCTTTTGTTTCCATGACTGAGCGAATGACGATGCCATGCCACATCCAGCTTTTCATGCCGTTGCCGGTGTCTGCCACCACGCACCGGAAGGTGCCGGCGGGCGTACTGATCGTTTCTTCGACCTGGTTGGTGTACCGCATGCGCGGGCTGGTCGGCTCACTCACCTTGATTGACGACTCGTTCTTGAACTGCTCGTTTCCCGCCTCGTCGTAGCTCGTGGTGGTGTATCTAGCTCGGCCCTTGTCCGCCGAAACTACGTCGATCCTCATACTGTTCTGCACCTTCATACCCGCGAACGTGTGCGTTGTGCTGGTGACGCAGTAGTTGCCGGCCTTGCGATACAGGCGCCGCGCATCGTGGCCAAGATCGAACTCCACCAGCTCACTCTTATGGCTTTTGCTTTCAATACAAACCAGCAAGCCGGGAAAGGCTACCGATGTCCACGACTTCATTCCCGCGACTTCTACGGCCCAACAGTCGAACTCACCAACCTCGCACTTCTTTCTCTCGCGGGCCATTACCGGCCCCTCGTCTTTGGCGCCGCCCGCTGCCTGGGCCAACTCGAAAACAATTTCCGTTTCGGAGGCGGGAATTCCTTCAATGGCCTTCTTGTCCTTGTCCAAGGTATCGAACGTGAGCGTCGCGCCCTTGCCGGTGACTTTGCTGACCGTATAGCGCACATAACTGACCATCGGGTCCATTCCCGCAATCTCGGTCGTGGACTTCACTGTCCAGCTGCGACCATCCACGCGGTACAGACCCCAAGGATCGGTCTCGCCGGTTTCAAACGAGGTCAGCTTGCGAATGCGGCAGTAGTCTTTGCCCAGCTTGACCTGCTTGATGACCAGCGGGTGGTACTCGGCGCTGACCCAAGTGGTGACTTCAATGTCGCCTTCCTTGGTAACGTGCCGGCGGCAGACCCAGCCGCGCCCCGCCATTTCCAGAGACTCTTCGGGCAGCGCTTCGTCGGCTAGGGCCTTTTCTTCGACGTCCATGTCGTTGAGCTTGACTTCGCCGCTGCTGCCACCGCCGCCGCTGCCGTCTTCCCAAGTGTAGCTGGACTTGTAAGCGGCTAACTTGCCGTCGCTGCTGGTCACGCTGCCGCGCTCGTTGCCGGTACGCGTACTTCCACCGCGGTTCCACTCTGTCAGGCGATAGGTCCAGGCGCGGCCCGCCACGCGATAAAGCTCCATGGGCTTGATCGCGGTAGTCGCGTTGGGTTTCGGCTTGTCCTGGGCGATTGCAACCGTCGCAACCAGCAACAGCAAAGCGGCACAAGTGGTGCGCATGGCGGCCTCCGCACCAAAGGCTATCAGCCGTTGCTGTCAGCCGCAGCGAAAAAACAAAGCGGGCGCCGCAAGGCGCCCGCTTCAGGTGGTGCGATGACTATTCCTTGAACTCAACCAGTTCCATGGTGGTCTCGGACTTGCCGACGCCAGCCATTTCGCCGCTGCTGACGCTCTTGACCAACAGGCCGGGGTACTTCTTGCTGCTCCAGCTCTTGGTCTTCATGCCGGCAGCTTCGGTCTCGGTCACAATGCAGTCAAACTTGCCAGCCTTGACTTCGATCGACTCTTCCTTGGTTTCGACCTTCGGGGCGTCGCCGGTGGAGCCGGTGGCCGTGGCGAACTCGATCTTGCTTTCGCTGGGCTTCACCCACTCGTTGGGCTTGCCGTCGGCGTCAAACATCGCCATTTCGACCATGGCGTGGTCGGCTGCAACGCTCTTGACGGTCCACTGCGTAAAGCTGACGTTCTCGGGCATGTCGCCCATCTTGCTGACCGACTTGTGCTTCCAAACACGGCCTTCCTTCTTGTAAAGCGCGTAGGCGTCAGTCTTCGCGGCTGAGCCGCCAGTGTCGCCACCGCCGGTCGTGCCGCCGGTATCGCCGCCGCCGGTGCAAGCTGCGGCGTTGCCGGCCGCGTTGCCCTTGGCGGGTGTGTTGCCCTTGTTGGCCGCGTTGCCGCCGCCGCATGCCACGGCGACGATTGCTACCAGGCTGAGAACTGCCAGAAGAATGCTCTTGCGCATCGAATCTCTCCCTGAACAAAGATGCCCTTACCGGGCAACCAAATGGATGTACGTGCGCTTGCGCGAAAGCAACCGATATGCCATATTTTGAGCGCACGCCGTAAGCCCTTTGTTTATGGGGTTTGCGGTCAGGACCTGGACGCGGACCATTGGCCGTATGTCACGTTTCTTGGCCCCATGTAAGAAAACTTGACACATGCCGATCTACGAATACCGACACACCGAAAAGCGCGGTGACACCTGCGAAGAGACCTTTGAGACCTTCCAAAAAATGTCCGACGACGCGCTGACCAAGTGCCCCATCTGCGGCCAACCCGTCGAAAAGTTACTCTCGCGATTCTCCGGCGGAGTCGATAAGCTGGCTCCCAGCCGCCTCAAAGAGCTCGGCTTCACCAAGCTGGTGCGGCGCGACAAAGGCGTGTACGAGAAAGAATAGCCCCGATCCTTCCCCTGAAGTCACCTATGACCCGTAAACTGCTGCCGATTGCGCTGCTGGCGCTGCTTTCCGGCTGTCCCAGCGAAGAAGAAGAAGCCGCGGATCTCAAACCCATTGAAATCACTGTCGCCACCGCCACGGGCCAGCCGGCAACACCAACCAACCCAGCGATTGAGCCCGCCGTGGCTTACGACGGCACACGCGTGCACCTGGTTTATTGCCAGCACGATGGCTCCGGCAACCACAACCTGATGTACACCGCGCGCGTGGGCGCCGGCAGTTTTGCCTCACCCGCGCCTCTGCACCCCGCTTCAGCGGGCGACAGCCGCAAACCTCATTGTTGCCTCGACACTGCAGGCACGCTGCACGTTGTCTGGGAAGAGGGCACATCGCCCAATCGCGATATCTGGTATGTGACGATCAACGCGGTCGGAACCATCAGCACCGCCACTCCGCTGACCGCTACGCCCGAAGACGAAGCCAGCCCTCGCGTCCACGTTGACGCTTCCGGCCGGGTGCACGCAGTCTGGCAGGGCATTGCCACCAGCCCCTCGCCCTCGAGCGCGGTCTTTTACAGGCGCACACAGGCTGGACTCTTCCTGCCGGCTGTGATCCTGCCCAAGGTCAACGCGGGCCAGCCCGCTGAGATGCCGGACATCACGACCGACGCCTTCGGGCGCGTGTACGCGGTGTGGGCGGAACAGAACGGCACATCCCGCGACATTCGCATGGTGCGCAGCGACGACAACGGCGCCAACTTCGGCCACCCGCCGGGCGGCACCGGTTTTGTCGCCAGCGGCAGCGTTGACTTGACATTCCCGCGTGTCGCCGGCGGCAAGGACGGCGAAGTATTTCTGGCGTACCTGGGCCAGGACAGCCAGGGCGACCGCGCTGTGTTTGCGACCTTTACCCAGTCCGGCTACAGCATGGCCAGCCCCGGCCAGCTTGCCAGCAGCGCCACAGGCGGCCTGCGCGACCTTGCCATTGCGGCGTTTCACCGCGGCGACGACAAGTACAACGTGTTTGTTGCCTTCAACGATGGCGGACCCACCGGGGGCAACATCGTGGTGCGGGCCAGCCACAACAACGGCGCCAACTTTCCCGGCAAGGCCAAAGACCTCAGCCAGGGCAGCACCCAGCCTGCAAGCAACCGCCTGCCGGCCATCGCGCTGGATGACAATGAGCTGATCGCCGCTTGGGAGGCCCAGCCGCAGGGCGGTGGCGTAGTGCGGATCTGGCAGAGCACAAACAGCTACAAGCTGCCGAAGAAGTAGTGTTTGCGCGCGGTGCGGTCGGCGTGGCTTTGTTGCGAACCATGCCTTCGGGCTTGGCGGGAGTGGAAATCCCCCGGTTGACAGGGCAAACTTCGTTCCTACTATCTTCGGCCTCTGAATTTGAGCCTCGTCAACTTGACGGGGCGGCGTTCATTGGAGCCATGAATGGCCACCGCTATTGCCGCAGACTTTCTTTCAGCAATAACTGACACCAAAAGCCCGGAGATCAAGCAACTGCTTGATTTGCGCGACCAACTGCTGCGCGACCCCGGCATGAAGAAGCACGCCGAATCCGCGCTGGACGGCTGGTCCGCAACCCGCGAGCGCCAAGGCGTGCTGCTGTATCTGCTTGGCCGCACCGAACGCGCATTGGCTGTGCTTGAGACTGAGGCTTCCGCGCCCTGGGGCAAGCACTTCCTTGCCCGCGCGCTGGTTGACGCCGGGTTTTTCGCCCGCGCCGAAGAACTGCTCAGCGCCGAGTGGAAGGGCGGCAAGAGCCTTGAAACCGGCCTGCCCCTGTTCCGGGCGCTGGTGATGCAGGGCAAGCTGGATGAAGCCGAAAAGATTCTCAAGGGCATCAAGGAAGACACGCCCGCCGTGCAGGCCGCCCGCATTGAGGTGCTGATGCGCGATGGCCGTCTGCAGGAAGCCATGGACCTTGTGGTACCGCTGCAAGAGCAGCACACGGGCGACCGACATGTCGCGTTTGTGTATGCGCAGGTGGCACAGGCCGCCGGCGACGACGATGCCGCGCGTCGAGCCTACGAGGCGATTGCGCAAACGCCGCCCGTGTCAGCCGACGTGCTGATCAACCTCGGCACGCTGTATGAAGACGAGGGCCTGTGGGACCTTGCGATCAAGTGCTACGAGACCGTGCTGCGTGAGTACCCGTGGCACCGGCGCGCCAAGCTGTTCAAGCGCGACGCCGAAGCCAGCAAGAACATGTACTACGACGAAGACCGCGAGCGCAAGGAAGACAAGCGCCTGCAGATCCTGCGCACACCGGTCACAGACTTTGAGCTGTCAGTACGCTCGCGCAACTGCCTGCAGAAGATGAAGATCGACACGCTGGGCGACCTGATTTTGAAGACCGAGACCGAGCTGCTCAGCTACAAGAACTTCGGCGAAACCAGCCTGCAGGAAATCAAGGCGATCCTTGGCAGCAAGGGCCTGCGGTTGGGCATGCGTACCGAAGAGGCTCTGGCCTACGCGCCGCCCGAAGACGGCAGCGTGCCCGTTCCGCCGGAAGAAGACCACCTCACCCAGTCGATCGATACGCTGGAGTTGTCGGTGCGTTCACGCCGATGCATGGAACGTCTCGGCATCAAGACGCTGGGGGACTTGCTCCAGAAGACCGAGGCCGAACTGCTGGCGGCGCCGAACTTCGGCCAGACATCCCTGAACGAGGTTCGCCAGAAACTCGCCGAGCTTGGAATCTCGCTGGCAAGCTAGACACGCGGAGCGGCAATGTCGGACGCCACGGGCACCGTCACCGACCCACTGGAATACCGGGAGGGTCGCGGCACGCTTGATTTCGGCGTGCTGGCGCTGCGCAACGGCTTGTTGACGCCCGAGCAGCTTGACGCCGTGCGCGCCAAGCAGGCTGCCAGCGCCAACCTGGGCGAGAACCGCACGCTCAAAGACATCATCCTTGCCGACCGGCTGATGACCGAAGAGCAGGTCCAGCGTGTCGAGCGCGCGCAGGCCCAGCTCACGCAGGACCGCGAGCGCAAGCAGGACTTGAAGTTCAAGGGCTACGAGATCATCTCGACGCTCGGTGAAGGTGGCCTGGGCAGCGTGTTCAAGGCCCGGCAAGTAAGCCTGAACCGGCTGGTGGCCCTGAAGGTGCTGCACAATCAGTGGATCACCGACGACGAGTTTCGCAAACGCTTCGTGCTGGAAGCGCGCATCGTCGGCAAGCTTTCGCACCAGAACCTGATCCAGGTCTATGACGTCGGCCGCGAGGGCGACTACTACTACTTCAGCATGGAGTACGTGGATGGCCGTACGGTCGAGGAATTGATCCGTGAGTCGCCACGCCGCCAGATGGAAATCGGCCGCGCCGTTGAACTGCTGATCCAGACCTTGCGCGCCATCAACTACTACAAGGACGTCGATATCGTCCACCGCGACATCAAGCCCAGCAACATCATGGTCACGCGCAGCGGGCTCGTGAAGCTGGGCGACTTCGGCTTCGTCAAGAGCAAGCTGGACAAAGAGCTGGGCTACGAAGGCATGGTTCTGGGCACGCCCGACTACATCGCGCCTGAGCAAGCCATGGGCAAAGATGACGTCGATTACAGGGCCGACATCTACAGCCTGGGGGCTACATTCTATCACATGCTGACCGGCCGCCCGATGTACGAGGGCACGCCCAGCCGCGTGATGCTCGCCCACACTCGCGAGCCTATGCCCGACCCGCGCAGCTACCGTCCCAGCCTGACCGACGACGTCGTCGCCGTGTTGCAGCGCATGCTGGCCAAAGACCCCAACGCGCGCTACGCCAACATCAACAACCTGTTTGCCGACCTTGAGGCCCTGCGCGACACGCACAAAGCCAAGGCCCCCAACAAGTACGAGATCGGCAAGAGCAGCATCATGCGCGCGCTGAACATTGAGAAGAGCCGCCACGCCGAAATGCAAGCCAAGATCAAAGCCGCCGAAGACAAGGTCGCAAGCGCCATGGCCGGCAACCGGCTGGCTTGGGGCGTCGCAGCAGGCGCGACAATCGCAGCCATCACCTTTCTGGTGCTGTGGCTGACAAGGTAACAACAACGGCACGGTTGGCCCCACCCATGCGGACACGGGTGAGGACACCCTGGCCGCGAATCAATTGTCAAGACTCCGTAAACCGCTCCAATCGACCAAGTCCATTGGAACGGCAAGCCGCGCGCTGGCGGGGTACGCTTCGGGCGTGAAGCAACCGAAGGGAATCCGATACCACCACAATCTTGCCAGCCTCCTCATCACATTCTGGACTTTGCTGGCCCTTGAGTTGGGCGCTCTGTATGGCGCGCTCTACACCCGCGACACGCTGCTGTTTGTGCCGGCCCTGCTTGTCTCAATCCCGCTGGTGCTGATCCTCGCGGAGCTCTTGCGATGGTTCATCACTGGCCCCACAAGCTGGGTCGTCGATGACCGCGGCCTGTGGAAGGGCACGCCCGACAGACTGGAGCAGAAGCTGGGCTGGCGCAGGCTGAAGCAGTGGTCGGTAACCTACAATGATGACGACCAACCCTGCGGCTGGGAGTTCGTAACCGCCGCAGGAAGGCTGAAGATCACGAAGGGCGAAGTTGCTGACCCCAGCCTTGAGCTGTTCGAGAACGAAGTAATCGCCAAGTCAGGCAAGCGCCCGGGACGCAGGTTCAAGCTTGATGATTGAGCCGCTCCCAGAACTGCCAGAACGTCGGAAAGCTCTTGGACACACAGTCAGGGTCCTGGATCGTCAGCGGCACGCGCAGGCCCGCCACTGCAAAACTCATCGCCATGCGGTGGTCGTCGTAGGTTTGAATGCTTACCCGTCGCTGGCGCTCCGGGCTCTTGTTTCCGGCTCCATCGATTTCCAGCCAGTCGGGGCCTGCCCGTGTGACGACGCCCAGCTTGGCCAGCTCGGCTTGCAGGGCCGCGATGCGGTCGGTTTCCTTGACGCGAAGCGTGCCCAAGCCGATCAGGCGCGAGGTGCCTTCCGCGAACGCGCACACGACCGCCAGCGTCTGCGCACAGTCTGGCAGTGCGGACAAGTCCGCACTGATTGCGCGCAGGGCCCCGGAAGCCGACCCCGAAACGCCCAGGCCGTCCGGGTACTCCAGCACTTCACATCCCATGCGCGCCAGCAGGTCCACAAAGCGCACGTCCCCCTGCACATCTTGACGCGTCAAGTTGTTGATTACACAGCGCCCGCCGGTGACGGCTGCCGCCGCCCAGAAGTAGCTGGCGGCTGTGCCATCCGGCGGCACGGTGTACGGGACGCGCGCATTCGGCCCGCTTGCGGCCGGGATGGCGGCGCTCCGGAACACGCGATAGCCGTCGCGGTCAACGCCCATGCCGAACGCGCGCATCACCTCAAGGGTGATGTCCACGTAGGGTTTGCTGACAAGCTCGCCCTTGATTGCTACCTCAACGCCGGCAGCGCGCGTGGGCCCAACCATCAGCAGCGCGCTGACAAACTGGCTGCTGACTTCGCCGGACAGTTCGCAGCGCCCGCCGCGCAGGCTGGCGCCTTCGATGCCCAGCGGCACGCAGCCCGGCTGGCCGCGCTCCTCAATGCGCGCGCCAAGCTGGCGCAGCGCGCTGATCAACTCCCCCATCGGCCGCTGGCGCATGCGTTCGTTGCCGTCCAGCACAAAGCGGCCCGGCAGCACGGTCAGCAGGGCGCAAGCAAAGCGTGTGGCCGTGCCGGCGGCCCCGGTGAAGACTGGAATTTCGTGGGGGGGCGAGAACGGCTTGGGCGGCGGCGCAAGACTGACATCCGTCGCCAGCGGGTTGGGCCGAGTGACGCGCCAGCCAAGGTCGCCCAGCACGTTCAGCATGATGGCTGTGTCGTCGGCAGGCGAAATGTTGCGGATCACACAGGGTTCCCCCCGCAAGGCCGCACAGACGATCGCCCGGTTCGCAAATGACTTCGAGCCCGGCAGCTCAAGCCGGATGTTGATGGGATGGCGTACTGGTTGCAGGTCGCGGCTGGTCACGGCTGGCTACCCCAGCCCCCGCAGGCGTTTGTAGTTGCCGATGCAAAGGGCCGCGAGCCGGTCAACCTGCGCTTGTGTGATGTCCGGCCCGAAGCTTACGCGAATACAGCCGATCGCGTCCTCCCACGACAAGCCCATCGCAGCCAGCACATGGCTGGGGTCGGTCTCGCCGGGTGCGCAGGCGCTGCCCAAGCCGACGCTGAAGCCCTGCTCGCCCAGTTCAATGGCCATGGCCTGGCCCTCGATGTGCAGGAAGCTGATGTTGCTGATGTTCGCCAGCCTTGGTGCGTTGCGGCCGTTGATGCGGACATTGTCGCCAAGGCCCATGAGCAGCGCGTCTTCAAGCCGGTCCCGCAGTTTGGCCACGGCAGGCCAGACGCGCTCGCGCTCGGCCTCTGCCAGTTCCATGGCCACTGCCATGGCCGCCATACCACACAAGTCCTCTGTGCCGGCACGGTAGCCCCACTCCTGCGGGCCGCCAACGATCACGGGGCTGATGCGGTTGGTCATCTCGTTGTACAGCAGGCCGGTACCCTTGGGCGCCCCGAACTTGGCGCCGGCCAGCGTCAGCAGGTCGGCGCCGATTTCGCGCGGCCGGACCGGCAGTTTCCAGAAGGCTTGCACGGCGTCGCAGTGGTATCTGGCGCCTGCTGCGTGAGCGATTTTCGCGACCTGATTCACGGGCTGGATCACACCGGTCTCGTTGTTTGCGTACATCACGCTGACCAGCGCCGTTCGTTCGCTGACCAGCTTGCGCAGGGCGGCAAGGTCAATCACGCCGTCGGGTGTGACCGGCGCGTAGTGCACACTGGCGCCGGCGCGCTCCATGCGCTGGGCCTCAAGCAGCACGGCGTGGTGCTCGATGGCGCTGATCACCAGCTCGTTGCGCGGGGCCTTGGCGCCATCCATGACTCCGCGCAGCGCCAGAATGTCGCTTTCGGTGCCGCCGCTGGTGAAAATGATTTCGCGCGGGTCAGCCCCCAGCACGCGGCCCATGCGCTCGTGCAGCTCCCACAGGTGCTTCTTGGCAACATAGGCCTGCGGGTGATGCGCCCCGGGGTTGGCGTACTGCTGCGTTGCAAACTCGCCGTACACAGCCAGCGCCTCAGGCCGGCATGGCGCGCCCGCAGCGTAGTCACAGTAGGTGTACTGCTTTGGGCTCACTTGTCGCCTTTCTTGCTTCTTGCCGGCCGCGGCAGGACCACGATGCTGGGCGGCTTGGTCGGGCACGCCTTGACGCACAACCCGCAACCGGTGCAAATGCGCGAATCGACTTTGGGCATGGTGGCATCAAAGTCAATGGCGTTGGGCTCCAGGGGGCAGGCTTCATGGCAGGCCTTGCAGTCCTTTTGCAGATAGCCCAGGCATGTGTCCGGCTCAACAACAGCGATGCCGATACGAATCTCCCCCACCGGCGTCTTGGCCAGCGCGCCGGTCGGGCAGACTTCCATGCACTCACCGCACAGGGTACAGGGCGCGTGGTTCGGCTTCAGGTAGGGCGTGCCAACGGGCGGGCCGTCACCTTCGCGGGCGACGAAAATGACGTTCTCGGGACAAGCGACGACACACTTGGCGCATCGCGAACAGGCATCGAGAAACTTGTCCTCAAACAATGCGCCCGGCGGCCGGAAGAACTTGCGGCCGTGCATGTCCTTGAAGTCCTTGGGCAGCGCGGTGTTGCGGTGCATGCCGGACTCATACAGTTTCTGGAACAGGGCGCCGTCCCAGTTCTCGACAATGCGCGATCCCGGCACCAGCCGCGTGGCGTGCTTGACCGCCTCTCCGGCCAGCTGCCGCATGGCCTTGCGCTTGTCGGGGTCGGTTGGCAGGTCGCCGCTCATGCCCGCAGAATACGCTCAAACCGCGGCCCGCGAAAGCGAGCGCCTCAGACCCACTCCGGCTGGGCGGGGCTGGTGATGCAACCCTTGTCGCGGCCCAGTTGCAGGAACAGGCGCACGGCCCGCATGCCCTTGTCGCCGATGTCCACGGTGTACTCGTTCACGTACATGCCGACAAACTTGTCTGCCCTTGACCTGTCGAGTCCACGGCCGTAGCTCAGCGCGTAGTCCAGCGCCTCAGCACGATGCTCAAGTGCATACTTGATGCTGGCTGAAAAGCAGCGACTGAACTGGGCGATCACGTCCATGCCCAGGTCGCGCCGCGCCACGTTGCAGCCGAGCGGCAGCGGCAACTCGTGCTTCGTGTGCCACCACTCGCCAAGGTCAACCACCTTGAACAACTTGAGGTCGTTGTAGGTCACCTGGCCCTCGTGGATGATCACGCCAGCGTCCACCCGCCCGTCCAGCACCGCCTTCTGCACCTCGTTGAAGTTCATGTGCACGGGCACAATGCTCGCGTCATACAGCCGCAGCGCCAGCGTCGCGCTGGTCAGCGGCCCGGGCGTGGCGACTTCGCGGCCGCTGAGGTCTTGCGGGTTCATTGGCTCGCGGCTGACGATGATCGGCCCGTAGCGATCGCCCATCGACGCGCCCGCGCGGGTGATCACGTACTTGTCGGCAATGTACGGGTAGGCGTGAAAGCTGCATGCGGTCACGTCAAGCTCGGCAGTCCTGGCGCGCTGGTTGAGAGTTTCAATGTCGCACAACTCGTGCCTTATGGTCAGCCAGCCGGTATCTATCTTGTGGTTCGCCAGCGCGTGAAACATGAAGGCGTCGTCAGCGTCAGGGCTGTGGGCGACGGTGATAGTGCGCGATTGCGTCATGGCAGGCTTCGATTGCGGGGTGCGGACTCAGACTCGGACGCCGCGAGTCCGCTTGGCGGCGTCGCCAAACTAGTCCGCTATGCGTAAACCGCAATTGCCAATCCTAGCGCGCCGCCTTCTGGGCCTCGTTGGCATCGGCCAGCCGTACAACCTTGAGTTTGAGCTTCTCCCAGATTTTCGTGTCCTTGAACAGGTTGACGACATCGGGGTCCAGGTCGCCTTCCGCGGCCATTGAGTCCAGTATTTGCAGCGCCCTCTCCAGCGGGATTGCCGGCTTGTAGGGCCGATCACTGGCGGTCAGGCTGTCGAACACGTCGGCCACCGCCATCAACCTTGAACCAAGCGGCGTCTGGCCGGCGGGTATGCCGTTGGGGTATCCGCCGCCCTTCATCTTCTCGTGGTGCTGGCCGGCGATTTCGGGCACGCGGGCAAGGTCTTCGGTCCACGGGATCTGCTTCAGAAACTTCCATGAGTCTGCGACATGGTTCTCAATCTCTTTGCGTTCTTCGGCGTTGAGCGTACCGCGCCTGGTGCAAAGGCTGCGGTACTCCTCATCGCTAAGCAATGGAAAGCTGTCCTGGCCGATCCTGCGCGGCGCGGTATGGATAGCGTCAAGCCGCGCCTGCGCTTCGTCCGTAACGAAAATCGGCTTTATGTGCTTGCGTATGAACTGAAAATCGTCTTCCAGCGCTGCAAGGTCCCGGTCGCACTGCTCACGCAGCGCGGCGACCTCGGATCGGCGGCCCTGCTCGATCAGCCTTGCCTCGCGCTCAAGCGCATCCAGGCGAATCTCGCGCCGGATGATCTCGGCGCGAAACTCAATTGCCTGCGCCTGTGCCGGGAACAGCTTTTCGGCTTTTTGCAGCACGTGTTCCCGCACGCCGATCTTGCCAAAGTCATGCAGCAGGCTGGCATAGTGCAGCTCGACCATCTCGGCGTCCGTGAACGAGAAGTCCTTGTACGCGCCGGTCTTATCCTTGTTGACCTCATCGGCAAGCGCCATGGTCACGCGATCTACGCGCCCGCTGTGGCCCGCGGTGGCAGGGTCGCGCTGTTCCACAGCCTGCACACAGGCAATCACGAAGCGCTCGAACAAGTGCGTAATTGCGTCCATCAGGCGCACGTTCTCGATTGCGACGCCGGCCTGGCTGCCCAGGCTGGCCGCCAGCTCAATATCTTCCTCGCTGAACGGTATGATTTCGCCGACCGCATTCTCGCCGAGTTGCAGCCGCTTCAGTGGATCGCGCTTCTTGTTGATCAACTGCACGACGCCCACCACGTCGTCCATCGTGTTCTTCAACGGCACGGTCAGCATGCTGCATGTGCGGTAGCCATACTTCTCGTCAATGAACTTGTTGAACTTGTAGGGCGCGCCTTCGGGCAGGTGATACACGTCGTCAATGGCAACAATCTCGCCGGTGATCGCCGCGTAACCCGCGATGCTTTCGAGGTTGGCTGGAAAGACGATCTCTTCAAAGGGAATCTGCACCGTGTCGTTCTGGGCCGCTGCAAACCGCAGGCTGAACAGTTGCTGCGTCAGCGCGGCGCGCTTGACGGCTACCGCCCGTGTGCGGCGCTCCGCGCGGCCAAGCACCTTGCGGCCGGACATCGCGCTGCCCTTGCCGTGCTCAATGATGTAGATGCTGCCGGCGTCTGCATCCATGATGTTGCGGGCTTCGGTCAACACCACCGAAAGCAGGTCACGCAGGACGCGCACATCGGACAGCGCCGTGCCTATGCGGTTGAGGCGCGCCAGCTTCTCGGCGCTGCTGGCGGTCGCGCCCTCATTGAACGCGCGCGAACGCAGCCACGTCAACTCGCGGGCACGATATAGAAAGCGCGAGACCTCAGCTGGCTCAGGCGTGCGCGTGAGGTGCACGTCGATCCACGATTCGTCGCTGCGCGTGCCCCAGCTGGCGAGCACCGCGCTGGGCGCGCGCTCGTCCAGAAAGCGCTGGTCAAACGGCGGGCTGTCCGTGTCCATGACCAGCACGGTGCCGTTGCGCAGGGCAAAGGCGCCGGTCTGGCTGGGTTCCGCAACCTCAATAACCGTATCCGCATCGCGGTCGAACTTGCGGTTATGGTCAATCGCAGCCAGCAGGGCCGCACGGCGGCTTGCATCGCTGCTGTAGATCACCACGGTCAGCGATTGGCGCTGGCTGGTGATGGGCAGGCGACGATTCAGGCGAGTAGTCGGGGGCCGCATGGCGCAAGTATAGCGATTGCCGCGAATTCAGGGACGTGAAACCGTGGTTCGCTTGCTCCAGTCAAACTTAAGGCGCAGCGTGTCGTAGTAGGTGCGTGTGGGGTGTGCGATCAGGGTCATCGGCATGGGTGCGCGCGTGATTTCAACGTAGTCGCCGCCCGCCAACTCGCGGGTACCTTCACCGTCCATGGTGACAGTCAGCCGGTCGTCACCTTCGATACTGAACCTTAGGGTGCCGGTTGCAGGCACCGCCAGCGGGCGCAGGCTAAGGGTGTGGGGACACAACGGCGTCAGGATCAGCGCGTCAAGCTCAGGCTGCAGCAACGCACCGCCGGCAGCAAGGTTGTAGGCCGTTGAGCCGACAGGCGTGCTGATAATCAAGCCATCGCCGAAGTAGTCCGCGATCGGCGCGCCATCGCAGCTGGCATAGACGTGCGCCATGCGGTTGCTGGGCGAGCGCTGGAAGACTACGTCGTTGATCACGATGCGTTCATCCGTTGCGCCGCCCGCCACAGTGCGCACAACGATCAGCAGCGACTGACGCGTGGGGAGCCTGCCCGCTACCGCATCCTGCAAGCGCACCAGCAGCTCAGGAAGCTCATACTCAGCCAAGAACCCGAACTTGCCGAGGTTAACGCCCAGCAGCGGCACCTGGTGGCGGCCCAGCCGGCCCGCCGCGCGCAGAATGCTGCCGTCGCCGCCAAAGTTGATGACGAGACTCGGCTTGGCGGCTTCCAGGTCGAGACTGCCGTCGAGGTCCAGCGTGACGGCATCGGCGAACTCACGAATCAGGGGTTCCACCTGCGCTATGGCGTGGACTACATCGGGGCGCTTCCCATCGCCGACAAGAACGATCATCTGGCTGCGCTGCCTGTGGCGACTGAGCGCCGCGAGGTCTCGCCGCTTGCACCGCGCAGTCCCATGCGGCGCTCAATGCTGGCGGCAATGCCTTCGGGGTCGAGCCCGACTTCCTGCAGGACTTCCACGCGTGAGCCGTGGTCAACAAACCGGTCATCAATGGCCAGGATTTCAAGCTTGCCCGACTCAAGGCGCGCGCGGTTTGCAAACTCAAGAACGCTGCTGCCAAAGCCGCCACGGCGCACATGCTCCTCGATCGTGAAGACGATGGGTTGCTTCTCAATCAGTCGGGCGAAAAGCCCTTCGTCAAGCGGCTTGGCGAAACGCGCGTTAATCAGCGCCAGCTTCTTGCCGTGGCGCACCTCTATCTTTTCTACGGCATCCAGTGCGTGATAGACCATGCTGCCGTAGGCGATGACGGCGCCGTCTTCGCCTTCGCGCAGGACTTCGGCTTTGCCAAGTTCAAGCCCGAGACCCTGCGGCAACTCGTTCTTGGGCGTGTTGGCACGCGGGAAGCGGATAGCGGCAGGCACCGACAGCTCCAGCCCCCAGTCCATCATGGCCTTCATCTCGGTGGCGTCGCGCGGCGCCATCAACACCATGTTCGGCAACATGCTCAGGTAGGCAATATCAAACACGCCGTTGTGCGTCGCCCCGTCAGGGCCGACCAAACCCGCACGGTCGAGCGCCAGCAGAACCGGGCACTTGATAAGCGCCAGCTCCTGGAACAACTGATCGACGCTGCGCTGCATGAACGTGCTGTACACCGCGCAAATCGGCTTGAGACCGCCCAGTTTGAGGCCCTGCGCAAAGCCTACCGCGTGCTGTTCGGCCATGCCGACATCAAACACGCGATCGGCAAAGGTCTTTTGCACGATCTCAAGGCCTGTGCCCTGCAGCATGGCTGCGGTAATGGCGACGACTTTCTCGTCGCGCTTCATGATCTCAAGGGTTTTTTCGACGAAGATGTCGGTGTATGTGGGGCCGCCAGCACGTGAGAACTCTTTGGGCAGATGGTCCGTAAGCTTCTTGGACGTTTTGGCCGCGTGATACGCGTAATGGTCCGGCACGTCGTCTTTGAATCCCTTGCCCTTCTTGGTCAGGACGTGCAGCACTACGGGCTTGGGGACGCGCGCCGCGTTTTCAAGTGCGTCCAGAATCTGGCCGATGTCGTGCCCGTCAATTGGCCCGTAGTAGAAGTACCCGAGTTCTTCAAACAGTACTCCGGGGTGTGTGGCGGGCATTAGGCCGTGCAGGCCGGCTTTCACGTGGTCCAGCACGTCATGCACAGCACGCCCGAACGAACCGGTCTGTTCCTCCAGCACCTTGAGCATCTTCTTGACGTCCTTCTTGGCGCTGGTGTACGCGTGGCTGGTGCGGAAGCGGCTGAAGTAATTGGCCAAGGCCCCGGTGGCTGGGCCGATGCCGTGTTCGTTGTCATTAAGCACGATCAGGTACTTCAGATCGCGCATGTCGCCGCCGTGGTTCAGCGCTTCGAGGGCCTGGCCTTCCTGCAGTGCACCGTCGCCGATGACGGCGATGCTGGTGCGGTCCATCAGCCCCTGGGCTTTGTTGGCGACTGCGACGCCCAGTGCCGTGCTGAGTGACGTGCCGCCGTGGCCGGTTTTTACCTTGTCGTAGCAACTCTCCTTGGGGTCAGGAAAGCCGCTGAGGCCCTTGTACTGGCGCAACGTGCTGAAATCCGCACGCCGTCCCGTAAGCAGCTTGTGGGGGTAGCACTGGTGGCCGACGTCCCAGACAAGGCTGTCGTGGCAATCCAGCTTGTACTGGTAGTGAAGCGCGATGGACAGCTCAAGCGCCCCTAAGCCGGAACCCAGGTGGCCGCCCGTCATGCCGACCACGCTGTCAATGATAAACGCGCGCAATTCGTCGGCGAGCTTCGGCAGCTCTTCGCGTTTGAGCTGCTTCAGGTCCTCCGGTGAATTGATTGTGTTCAAAAGCTCGTACATCTGTTTTCCAACTGCCAATACGCGAGTTTAGCCCGCACCCGCCCCCGGCAACAGCCCCCACCTAGTGCGTTCGGGCCGTGAAAAATGCGGCGATTGTGCGCAGGGCGGCTGGATTTTCCAGCCCTTCCAGTTCACCCAGCGCTGACTCAACCAGCTCAGAAGCGTGTTGTCTTGCGGCCTCCAGGCCCATGACCCGGGGGTAGGTCATCTTGTTTGCTGCGGCGTCTTTGCCCGGGCTCTTGCCAAGCTGCTCGGCAGTCGCGGTTTCATCAAGAATGTCGTCCACCACCTGAAACGCGAGGCCCACCTGCTGGCCGTAGCGGCGCAGGCTGACCAAGGTCTTGCCATGCGCGCCGCCAACGATGCCGCCGCAGACGCAAGCCGCCGTAATCAGCGCGCCGGTCTTGCTGGAGTGGATGTAGCGCAGGCGCTCAAGGTCCGGCTGCTGGCCCTCGCTTTCGAGGTCCGCCATCTGGCCCCCGACCATGCCTTCAATGCCCGAAGCACGCGCAAGCTCGAGCGCCGCGGCCACAGCGCGGGCGGGGGCGCCGACCCCTTCTAGAATCGCCTGGAATGCATAGGTGTTCATCGCGTCGCCAGCCAGAATCGCCGTGGCTTCGTCAAAGGCCTTGTGGCATGTGGGCTGGCCGCGGCGCAGGTCATCGTCGTCCATGGCGGGCAGGTCGTCATGGATCAGGCTGTAGGTGTGCACGAACTCAAAGGCCGCGGCCACGGGCATGGCGTCTTGCATGTCACCGTCAACGGCTTCACAGGCTGCAAACACCAGCAAGGGCCTCAGCCGCTTTCCGCCGGCATTGAGCGAGTAGTTCATGGCGTCAATGATGCGCCGTGGGGCGGCTGCGTTGGGCCATGCATAGCGCTTGAGCGCCTGATCGACCAGTGGCTGCATTCGGTCGAGCAGGCGCTCAAAGTTTTGCTTCGCATCCGGCGGGTGTGACATTCTTGCCCTATGCGCCGGGGTTGACGGCATCAGCCGTCTTGGGACGCGCCGCCGGGTTGTAATGGTTCGGCTTGTCGGCGACGCCGTGCTTGCGGAAGCGGTTGGGACGGATGTTCGCCTTCTGTTCGTCGCCGTCCTGGTGGATCACCGGGCGCAAGTCGCGTGCGACCTCGGGCGCTTCACCCGGGCGGTCCGTGCCGCCATTGGTGACGATCTGCGGGCGCAGGAAGAACAGCAGGTCCGTCTTCTGGGTGCTCTTGTTCCAGGACTTGAACAGATAGCCAAGGAACGGGATGTCCTTCAGGAACGGAATGCCGTTTTCGTCCTGGCGTTCGCGTTCACGCATCAGGCCGCCCATGACCAGCGTTTCGCCGTCCCGGATGAACACGTCGGTCTTTGATTCGCGCTTGCTGAGCACCGGTGTGTTGTTGCCCTCAATGGCGATATTGCCGATCACTTCACGCACGGTGACGGTCACCTGCAGGCGGATCAGCCCGCCTTCCAGCACCGAGGGCGTCACGTCCATCACGATCGAGACTTCCTTGAAGCTCACCGAGGCCGTGGTCGTCCCGCCGGTGGCGCCCGATGACTCCAGGTACGGTATTTCTTGACCGACTTCGATGCGCGCCTGGCGGCGGTTGCTCACCATCTGTGTCGGCTGGCTCAGCGTCTTGACCTTGCCTTCGTTGGCCAGGAACTCAAAACGCACGTCAAGCCGCGGGTTGCTGAACGTGGCAAAGAAGGGGTCAAAGCCCGTGGGCTGGCCGAACATACCGCCGGCGGTGCCACCTGACGAATCGCGGCTGCTGCCCGTAAACACGCCGTTGTTCAACGAGTGCGCCGGGTTGCTGGTGAACAGCTCAAGGCCGTAGCCCAGGTAGTCGTCCAGCGACACTTCAACAAGCTTGGCCTGGATCAGCACCTGTTCGGCGGCGGTGTCAATCACCGCCATCAGCCGCGTAATCTCTTCCATACGCGACTTGCGTTCCCAGATGATTACGCTGTTGCGGTCCGGGTTCACGATCACGCGGCCCACGTCGCTCATCAGGGGCTGCAGTTGAGTGATCAGGTTGTTTGCCGCTGCACCGGCTCCGGTCGCTGTCGGTGGAACAACGTCACGCATCACGCGGAACTCGGTCACGACAATCGGGTCAAAGGCGTCTTCTTCGGCCTTCTTGGCTGCGGCTTCGGCCAGCGGCGCAAGCGGGTCAAGGAACTCGGCGACTCGCTTCAGGTTGTCTTCAATGTCGTACACGACCATGTAGCCCGTAGACTTCTCGCTCACCACCGTACCGACCGGGCTTAGCAAGTTTTTGACCTCGGCCTTGAGTTTGTCGAGGTCAAGACCGGGCAGCATCCACTCCCTGCGTTCAAGTCGGATTGTCCCAGTCGGTGCACTACCTCCCCCACCCATCGTCGGGCGAGGCGGGTACTCGAACACAAACTCCCGGCGCTCAACGGCGTTACCGTCATTGTCCGTAAAAGTGCGCTTCCTGACGGTCAACTTCAAGCCGCCGAGAGCAGCCAAGCGCTCCATAATGTCTTCGGCAGTTGCTTCGCGCATGTACATGCTAACCTGACGCGCACGGATCGTCTCCGTGAATCGGGCACCACCGTCGCCGGGGCCTGCGACACCGCCACCGGGCGCCGTCAGATCTTCCGCCGGCGCAGCCGGCACAGTCGCGTCGTTCTTCGTGATCTGGGCAACTTCGTTGATAGCCTGCACCAGCGGGTGCAACTCAAACGTCGCATTGAAACGGTCCGTGAGCTCGCCCCGAACGACGTTGGCCAGCTGGGTATCCTGCTGGCGCGCCTTGATGATGATGAACTGGCCGTCCTCGATGTAGTCAAGCTTGTTTGACTTGCACAGGGACTTGATGGCCTCTTTCGGGTCCACATTCCGGAACATCACGGTCAGCGTAATGTTCACGCTGCCTTCCACCGAGATCTGCAAACCCGCGCGCAGCGCGATGTAGTGCATCACGGTGTGGATGTCCTTCTGCACGAAGTCAATCGTGATCGGCAGGCTTGGGTCCGGCTGGTCCTGCGCGCGCGCAGGCGCGGCGAACACCGCCACACCCAGCATGGCCACAAGCAGCAGCTTGAACTTCTTCATTTCCGCTCTCCAAAAGTACCGCCAATGCCGGGCTTGCGCCCGCTCTCCGTCAATTTGCCGGCTATCTGCGCCTTGCGCCTGGTGCGTTCTTTTCCGCGTACCTGCCTGCCGGCGCAAGCTCAAGGTCAAGCGAGGCGCCGGTGTCGCCCTTCAGTCGTATGTATGCCTTCGTCGAATGGTCTTCGCCAAAATCATCGCCCAGCACAATCTCCTCAATCACGAAGCGCGTGCCGTCCAGTCGGTCGCCGTTTCGGTAAGGCCAACGCTTGCCCTTGAACCAGGCTTCGCGCACCAAGCCGAAACGCTCAATCGGCTTGCCGTCAGGCCCGATCCGCGTCTTGCCCTCGTCATCGACTTCGCGAATCCACTGCCAAGTGTCGGTAATGCCGTCGGGGATCCAGTCCTGACGCACCTGGTCGATGTACTTCTTACGTTCTGGGTCCACCACCTCAATGTTTTGCACCCAGAACGGGTCGTACGGCCAAGTCTCTTCCTTGGCAGGGTCGGGTTTCCAGCCGGCGCCGCCGGTCGGAGCCTTAACCTGCCAGCTCATGAAGTTGAGTTGCACGGGCACTTTCTCGGGAATGTCGAGGTCCTTATCGGTCGGGATTGTGGGACCGGTCGGAACTACAGGGCCCTTGCTCTTGGCAGCTTTGTCTTTCGCGGCCTTCTCTTTTGCTGCCTTGTCCAGGGCCGCCTTCTCCTTCTTGGCAGCGGCGTCATCCTTCTTTGGCGCTGCGGCCTTGCTGCCGCCAAACAGGCCGAACTGCCATGCAGCCACCAAGCCACCAACGACAATCAGGCCGATCAGCAGGAAGAGATTGCGCTTTCCCTTATCCATTGCCATCGCTCTACCTCCCCCACGTTGCCAGGTCGCGCTTCTCCACGACAAACACATGCATCACAAAAATGTGTTCGCGGCCGCCGTTGCTGTCGCCCTGGCAGTTCAGCGTTGACGGCAACACGACCAGCGAAGGCTCCATTTCCATGGCGGTGACGAAGCGCCCGAAGTCATGCAGAGTGGCCTGCGCTTCGATAATCAACTTGGTCGCAACAAGGCCGTACTCAAACTTTACCTGCATCTCACCCGGATAGACAACTACTGCGTTGGGCTGCTGGCGACGCACAGGAATCAGCTTCAGGTTGTGGGCGTCTGCCAGCGCTGAAATGGCTTCACGGGCGGCCTGCACATCCATACGCGCACTTGAGCCCAGCGCAAACGGCGCCTCAATCTCTTCGACGCGCTTGGCCATTTCGTCGGCCTGGGTCTCAAGCTTTTTGATATCTGCCTGCTTGGCCAGAAGCACTTGTGACTGGACCTTTGTCTCTTCCAGCTTCTTCTGGCTCGCGATGCGTTCATCCTTCTTGGGCAAATACAGGCCCATGTACAATCCAGCCGGTATGCCGCCGCCGATCAACAACGCCGCCACCATGGCCACGATGCCCGCTGTCCAGTCGCCTGACGCATTGTCCGCCATAGTCGTTTCCTATCGAATTGCACCCGCGCCAGCGAACACGGTCGTGCTGGCTTGAATCGTGAACGGCACATACCGCCCGGAGCCCTGCACCGCGCTCTGGTCCCGTGACATGTCCATTTCAAAGCGCGGCTGGCCTACCAGCCGCACCATGCTTTGCATGCGTGACGACAGGGTCGTCAGTTCGGTCTGGGTAAGCACGTCACTCTGCTCAATCTGGATGTAGCCGGTGCCGATCAACGAACGCGTGGCCATAAGATCCTTTGCCCCTTGGTCGTAGGCTTGGCCGCGGCCGCCACCGCCGGTGGTCGGCTGTGTGATCGTGATCGAGTTGTACCAGAACTGGGCCGACTTGGGGCTGATCTCGGCAAAGTCTCGCAGGATCGGCGCGAAATAGGGGCGGTTCTGGCGAACTTCCAAGTCTTCCTGATAAGCCACAATCATTGCATTGCGACGCTTGCGCGCTTTCGGTTCACGCTCTTTGTTTTCAGCGTCGATCGCCTGGTTTGCCTTATCCGTACTGGCAATATCCGAATTGACCTTTTCCAACAGCGTCATTTCCTGCCAGAACAGGCTACCTACCACAATCGCAAGCAAGCCGCTCAACAGCAGGATCGTGACAATGCCAAGAAAGATCACGCGCCGTCGCTGGCGGGCCTTGGCTTTGTCCTTGATCAGGTTCAGTTCAAACATTACACGTCCCCCAGGGTCGTGGCTTTGTGTTTACAGTGCCCGCATGGCCAAACCGGTGGCAACCGCCATGCCGGGGCCCATCTCGTCCAGGAAATTCGGCGGATACTTGCTGGCTGCGCCGCCGACGTCAAGCCGTGCAAACGGATTCCACAGCTCTGTCGGCACGCCCAGTTGGCCGGCAAAGAAGTCCTGGATGTCCGGGAACTTTGCCGTGCCGCCGCACAGGCGCACGCGGTCAATGCGCGGCACAATGCGACGGTTGATGTAGTACTTGAAGGTGTCCTGAATTTCACTGATCAGGTCACCCAGCGCGTCGGCCAGCACGGCGCGATTGGCCGAAATGCGCTGCGCCGCGTTCATGCCGCTTTGAGTCTGGCCCGAGGCTTCAAAGCCTTCCTCGCCGGTCAGAGTGTCGGCACCGCCTGTAAAGCCGGTTTCGTCGCTGTCCAGCAGCACGTACTCTTCGTTGCCTTCGTCGATAGGTTCAAAGCCTTCAGTATCGCCGCCGAAGCCCTCAGTGGCGCCGCCGCCCGCGAACGCATCGCCGCCGCCACCGCCGCCTTCGAGGTCATCCAACGGGGTGTAGCTGGCTTCGCGCTTGCGCTTTTCGGCCTGCGGCAGGTCAAGCCCGTAAATCTCGCTGATCGCGCGCGACAGCATGTCGCCGCCGGTGGCAATGTCGCGCACGAACACGCGCCGCGGGCCGTTCAGAATGCTCAGGTTCGTGAAGCGCGCGCCGATGTTGACCAGCGCGACGGTTTCACGCTCGTTGATGCCTTCGGTTTCGGTGTAGGCGTTGGCCAGCGCCAGCGTGTCGATGTCCAGCACCACCGGGTCAAAACCTGCGGCCTTAAGCAGCACATAGCGCTTATCGACTTCTTCGCGGTGAACGGCAACTACCAGCCCTTCCATGACCGGCTTGCCTTCTTCCATCAACTCGTCGAACAGCACGTAGTCGAGGGCGGCCTGCGCCAAGTCAAAGGGAATGATCTGTTCAGCTTCAAAGCGGATCGCCTGTTCAACTTCGCCCTTGGGAATGGACGGGAACTTGAACAGTCGCGGCGCAACGCGCGGCCCCGAAACGGCGAATGCGCAGGGCTTGCGTGAAAACGCGCCGTCCTGCGAGACACGCTCAAGTGCGCGCAGCGGCGCTTCGGCAATTGCCTGCGGTGATTCTTCGGGGTGGAACTCGCTGCGCCGAATGTCGGCCTGGCCGACACTCTTGAGCGAGTAGCCTGAGCCGGTGCGCTTGAGCGCAACCGCCTTGACCGAAGAGGTCCCGACATCAATGCCAACGGCTAAGGTTGCCATGGGCCCTTCCGCGAAAAAGAGAAGCAATGGTTTGGGTCAACGGGGGGAAAGATATGCCGCCGGGATGTGAACGTCAACCCCCTTTGGAACAAGTAGATACGACGACGCCAATGCCACAACTTGGCATATGCCGTGTCAGAACCATGCACGTTTGCGCGCTTTCAGGGCCAGCCTGAAACACAATGTCCGGGGCAATCTGTCACGTTCTTACCGCGGCGAATGGCATATCCGCGCAGGATGTCCAGCCGACGATTTTCTCAGAAATTTGCATTCCGGGATCAAACGCTGCGGCCAAAGGATCGGCACCCTGTTTGTGCCTACAGAAAAGCAAGGCCGACCCTTGCGGGTCGGCCTGTGATGTCCATTCTTGTTGCCGCTTACCGCACGTTCCGCAGGGTGACTGCAAGCTGCACATGGGCCGTTTCATCTGCTTGCACCGACTCCATTTCGACATTGAAGTTGCGGTTGCTGGTACGAGTGATGTGGAACAGCCCAATCCCCGACTGGTCGAACCACTCAACGGGCGCGCCGACGGGGTTGTTGAACGCGTCGGCTTCATCGACGATGCGTACGACGTTGCAGGGCGAAGCCCATGCCGAAGCTGTCGGGCGGCGCGACTCCCAATTGATAAACACTCGCTGCGAAGTCTCGGTAGTCGGATCGTAGGATATTGCGCGGAACCTGACGCGATGGCCGTGGAAGCCGCCTTCCGGGTTATAGTAGCCTGACCCAGAGCCCTCAGCCTGCACGTTGTATGTCGCTGACACGAAGTCCGTGCTGGGATACACCAGGCTCTCGCCTGTTCGGGCGTCGAACGTCAGTTGCCGCACCAGGTCAACTCGCGTGGTCGCCTCAAAGAAGTCCGACGACTGCTTGATGCCCTGGAACAGCAGCAGCATCACCGTCCCCATCCCCATGATCAGGATGATGGATCCTGTAATCGCAAGCATCAGCTCAATCAGGGTGAAGCCGCGCGTTGTTCGCAATGTGGTCATGAACGTCTCCGGTTCAGGTGGGCCTGCTATCGGGCGACTCGGGTTTCCTGCTGCATCTCAAGCGTTCCGGCAGCCGACGAGAAGTCGCCCCACTGCACGACGATGACAATCTGCCGGTACCAGTAGTCAACGTCGCCGGTCCCGTTGTCCCAAACCTCATGTACTCTGAAGTCATTCACAGCCGCACCCACCGGGTCGTTGTAGAGCAACCGTGCCCGGATGCGGTAATTGAACCCGTCCAGTGTAACGGGCTTGAACCGGCCGCCCTGGTTCCACTCCGGGTCCGGCGAAATGAACGAGTAGCCGTACGGCAGAAAATTCCCGGCGCCGGCATCGCCGGTCGTCCAGCCGGCAAGGGCGTTGTATCCGGGTCCCCGCCATGACTCGACCTCACGCTCAGCCATGAACAAGGCATTCTGTTCATGCCACTCGCGAATCTCCTGGGAGCGAGCGTTGGCGTAGTAGGCTACGCCGGCAAGGGCAACCACCGTGACGATGAAGGTGGCAACGCCAAGTTCGACCAGCGACATGCCTCTTTTGCGGCTTCTCGGGAACCGCACGACAGTATGCATGAGAACGCCCTCCTGAAATCGTACACGAACAATACACCGTGGCAGCACTAGGGGCAAACATTTTCTGACAAGTCGCTAAAAATCTTACGCAAGTCTGCCGCTCGAACTGAGTGCGCCACAGTGTACCACACTGGCTGCGCGATGCCCAATGTTCGGAATTCTACAATGCCCAACGACAAAAGGGGCCGCGCAACTCGCGCAGCCCCATTGCTTTCAAGATTTCAGGCAGAAGTTACGCCCATGCAAACGTGCCATCGCCACCTGCCATGGCGAACGTCAGCGTGCAGTTGCCGTCTGAAGATACGCCGCTGGGGCCGGTCGCAGTCGTCAGGGTCGCAGCACCAGCACTGCCGGAGCAAGCGTCGTTGACTTGGAAGTACTTGCCGACCAACTCGGCAGCATCAACATTGCAGCCGCCAGCGTCGTACGCGCCAGTCAGTGTCGTGGGGACAGCGCCAGTCTTGGCAAACGCAACACGGGCCTGGCCCTTCATGGAACCCAACTGCTGTTCACCTTCGGCGCGGCGGGCGTCGCGGGTGTTGGCTGTGATCAGCGGAATGGCGGCGAGGGCCAGAATGCCCACGATGACCACCACGATCAGCAGCTCGATGAGTGTAAAGCCTTTCTTGGTATTGCGCATAAGTTGTTCTCCGGACAATGCCCAGTGGGCGGGACCAAACGGTAGAGGACGCAGATTGAAGGGTGGAATGAGCCTTTTGTAAAGTAGAAAAGCCGCAATTTCACAACCACTACCCAAAAGTTTCACGCCTATCCTTCGCCAGTGTCACAAGATTATCACGGGCGTCTAACCGTGTCAAATTTTTATTGCAAGTTCCCGCGCTTCCAATGAGCAAAGCAGGCAACAATGCTTCGCGCTGATCTCCAGTGCCGGCAACCCTTTTGGATGCAACATGCTTCCTGGCCTGTGAGCCGGTGCTCGGCGAAACTGACAACGATTATCGTACACGGGGATGGCCGCGATCTTTGAGCCAGCCAAGAAACTCGGCTGTGCTCACCGGCTCAACGACCGTAACTGGCGATGTCTGGCCGGGCATTTTCACAACAAACACACAGTTGGTGTTCCGCAGGCCGTGGTCGGACATCACCACAATCGTGGCGTCACTCCACCTGCCAGCCTTTTTAACGGCCAAGAGGAGTTCGCCGAGCAGGGTATCAGCATACTCCAGATTCATTCGGTACGCGGCTTGTTCGTTGGTGATTGCGGGCTGACCGGGCGGTCGTGGCCCATTACGTTCAAACACGTATGGCGAGTGCGGCACGGGGTAGTGAAAGAACGCAATCACATCGTTGCCCCGATCTGCAATCACCTCGAGCGCATGCTGGTGAATCTGGCGGGTGTTTTGCACATGAGGCACAAAGCTCAAATCGCCAATCCCAGATATTCCTCGCAGAAGTGGCACGAACCCGTAGTGAGTTGACTGTGCCACCGCGAACCAAACCAACTCGTCGAACGACCGCATGAGCGGTTTCTCGTAAGAAGTGGTATGAAGCCAATCAAGTCGTTCACCGAACAACGTACGATAGTCCAAGTACCAGCCGCCCAGAACTTTGAAACTCTTACCGGTGTCGAGTTGCTCGTACAAAGATGTCATTTCGCTGGTTGGCGTCCGCGTGCCGTCCCGAATCAGGTAATACACGCCATCTTCAACATCGTAGGAACCCTTGTTCTGGAAGAGAAAACTCGGCACCGAGTTTGCCGTGGTCGTCCCAGGCGACTCTGATCTCTCAAAGTAGGTTGCCTCGTGCAGGAACGCGTGGAGGTTTGGCGCATGCTCGCGTCCTTTCGGTTCTTGAATAGCGATTCCGGCGTCCATGCAATCAAACAGAAAGATGTACACGGGCCCTTGGCTAGACTCCGTCTCATCATGGCGCGCCGACGATGGAGTTGTGAATGGCGGGTGCTCAGGAGCCACAAACAGAAACAGCAAGAACACCGCAGGTGCAGGTGCCACAAACCGAGCGGCGAAGCTCGCCACACGCGCGAACACTCTGTGTGTGCGGTCCCATCCTGCAATCGCGACCGTCAGTAGGGCGAGCACGATGTAGTTCGTTGCGTAACCAGCATCGCTGCCAATCGGCCTAAACAGCGCGGACAAGTTTAGTAGTGACAGCCCTATCGCTCCAGAAACTGCACAGCGGCGTGCAGCCGCCCCAAAACGGTCGGGCAACCGCTTGAGTGCGAGCCATGCCCCGGCAAACACCGCAATTGTCGAGACTACAAGAGCCAAGAGCGCAAGAGCGTCGGCGTGGGTATAGAACATCAGGCGGCGGTTGGACTCTGAACTCAGCACCTTAGTGTACGGCAGGTACGGCACAAACGCCGCGGCCACCACGCCGGCCGCCTCTGCGGCGCGGGAAGCTGCCTTGGGCTGGCTGGGCGCGGGGACACTCATGCCGCGCTCTCGTCGAGAAACTGGTCGAGGTCGGCGATGAAATCGGCCATGCGGGCGTGGCGGTCGCCGGGGTTGCGGGCCATCGCCTTTGCGATCACATTGCTGATGCCCTCAGGCAGGGCGGGGTTGGCGACAATGGCCTTGCGCGGCTGGTCAAACAGCACGCGCTTCATTACGTCGTACTGGTTGTCGCCTTCAAAGGGGCGCTGGCCGGTCAGCGTCTCGTACAGCGTGACGCCCATGCTGTAGATGTCGCTGCGTTCGGTGATTTCGTTGCGGCCGCCCTCAATTTGCTCGGGGCTCATGTACGCGGGCGTGCCCAGGCTTATGCCGGTGGCTGTCAGGATCTGGCTGGTCTTGTGGAATGCGAGCCCGAAATCAACGATCTTTACCTGCCCGTCGCGGCAGATCATGACGTTGCTGGGCTTGAGGTCGCGGTGGATTACGCCGTGCTGGTGGGCGTAGGCCACGCCGCGGCTGGCATCGCGCACGATTTCAACGCCGTGGTACGGGCCCAGATGCCCGCGGTCATGAATCAGCTCGCGCAGGCTGCGGCCATCGAGGTATTCCATCACGTAGTAGTAAAAGTCTTCCTCCTGCCCGAAATCAAAGACGCGCACGATGTTCGGGTGCACGAGGCTGGTGATGGTTTCAATTTCGCGTTTGAAGCGCTCAATGTCCTGCGGGTCGGTCACCGTTTGCAGCGGCAGCACTTTCAGCGCGACGGTGCGGCCATCGCTGCGCCGTTCGCCCTTGAAGATGATGCCCATTGCGCCGCGCGCGATCTGTCGCAGCTTGTGGTAGCCGCCCAGCGCCTTAGGGTACATCTGGCTGTCGCGGCTGGTGCCCTCGCCGGCGCGGCCGCTGCTGACGATGCTGCTGGGCTGGATGTCTTCCGCGATGCGCCGCGACGCAAGCTCAGAGGCGATGATGCCGATGGCGGCAGCCACGTCGCCGGGCAAAAACCCGCGGCGCGAGGCCGCGGTAGCGACGTCGCGGGCTTCACCGGCTTCAACGGCATGAAACAGCTCTTCGACCTGGCGCGCGGTAAGCAGGCCGGTGATCGAAGCCACGTGGGCGAACAAGCGGTCGTAGCGGTTGGCGGACATTTGCGGCAGGCTCAGGTTACAGGTTTCCGGCGCAAGGTTCCATGCGGCGGCCGGCGGTTTGGGCTCAGGACTTCTTGCGACCGACCCTGACCGTTTCAAAGCTCTTGGGCAACGGCTCGTTCTGGAGCAGCAGGGCGTAAATCGTGTTCAACGCGCCGGCCATATCGGCGGGCCGGTAGTTTTCCTCGACGTTGGCAAAGCCGGCCAGGCCCATCCGCAGGCGCTCGTCGGGGTTCTGGACCAGCATCATCACGCGCTCAGCCAGCACATCAGGATTGTCGCGGGGCACGATGATGCCGTCCACGCCGTCTTCAATCACCTCGAACACGGCGCCGCCCTCGGTTGCTACGACGGGCTTGCCGTTGGCCATGGCGTGCAGCACCATCAGCGCCGCCGCAGGCTGGCGGGTATCGATCACTGCCACGTCAATCGGCTGCCAGATGTTGCCGTAGTCGTAAAGGCTGTCGACGACGACAATGCGCTGCAACATCCCGCGCTCACTGACCATGTCGCGGACTTCGCGCTCCATGGGCCCGCCGCCGAGCATCGTGAACATGGCATCAACGCCGCGGCCCTGCAACTTCATGGCCGCTTCAATGAAGCAGGCGTAACCGCAGCCCTGCGTCATCGGCCCCACCCAGCCCACGACCGGCCTGCGCTTGGGGTTCAGCACTTCGTGGTCCAGTGGCTTGCGCTCGGGGTAGGCGCAATCCGGCACCAGCGTGGTGCGGTCGCGGTCAAGGGCGCAGTCATTCAGCAATGTCTGGCGCACGCCTTGATCACTGGCAATAAAGGCGTCAAAGCGGCTGTCACCGGTGCGCGGCACTTCGTCCGGTTTCACGCCGTGCACGCTGACTGCAAGCGGGCAGCCGGTGTGGTCGGCAATGCGCACAGCCGGCGCCGCGTTGGCGGGCGTGACAGCGTGGATCACGTCAGGCTCAAAGGCCTCCAACGCGTCGCGCAGTTTGCGCCATCCGAACCAGCCGGGCCGGCCGTTGACGGGGACTTCAATGTGCCGGTCGTACGTGCCGGAAAACGTCTGCAACAGGGCCCCGCCGGGCGAAAGCAACAGCACTTCGTTGCCGCTGCCGCGCAGGCAGCGTATCAGCGCGCGCGTGTACAGGGTGATACCATCCAGCTCAAGCTTGGGCGCGCACACGACCACGTGAAGCGCCGAGTGCTCAACCATCACTCGGTCAGTCTTGCGGCGCTTGTCCGCGCCAATGCGCGCGGTATCGCGGCGCTGGGTGTTTCGGTTGGACTCCGGCTGGGCCATGCGCCGATCAGTCTATGAAACTCCGGGCGCCGTGGCACCAGCGCCCGTGAAAAGCCGCGCTATGCCGCCTCGGCGGGTGTGTGGCCGCCATGCTGCAGGCGCCATGCGGCTGCGTAATTGCCCTCAAGCAGCAGCAGTTCGTCGTGTGTGCCGCGCTCAATGATGCGGCCCTCGTGCATGACCAGAATCAGATCGGCATTTCGGATCGTGCTGAGGCGGTGCGCAACGGCAAACACCGTGCACTCATGGATCAGCTCGTCCAGTGCTTTCTGCACCTCGCGCTCGCTTTGCGTGTCCAGTGCGCTGGTGGCTTCATCCAGCAGCAGGATGGGGCTCTTGCGCAGAAACGCCCGCGCAATCGCCACGCGCTGGCGCTGCCCGCCGCTGATCGTGACGCCCCGGTCGCCCAGCCGGGTGTTGAGCCCCTCCGGCATGGCCTCAATGTCGTGCCAGATGTGCGCAGCCTTGGCGGCGGCAATCACTTCTTCTTCGGTTGCCGTGGGCCGGCCCAAAAGGATGTTCTCGCGGATCGTGGTGTTGAACAGGAAAGTATCCTGGCTGACGATCGCGATGTTTCGCAGCCAGCTTTCGGCCTTGAAGTCGCGCAGGTCCACCCCATCGACCGTGATCGCCCCGCCGGTCGGGTCGTAAAAGCGCGGGATCAGGTCCATCAGGGTTGACTTGCCCACGCCGCTGCCGCCGACAAAGGCGACCATCTTGCCGCGGGCGACTTTGAAGTTGATGTCGCGCAACACCGGCCGGTCTTCCACGTACTCGAACGAAACATCCCGAAACTCGATGTGATCGAACGTGTGGGGCGCGTCGCGCGCGCCATCGCGGTCGATCATGGCGGGCTCGCGATCCACAAGTTCAAAGGCTCGGTCAAGCCCGGCTGTGGACTCCTGGATCTCGTTGAGGGTGTGGCCCATCTTGCGCGCGGGGTCATAGAGAAAGATCAGGCCGGCAAAGAACGCCGCAAACACACCGAATCCGCCGGCATCGACAAACCACTGGGTGGACATGACCAGCCCGACGCCGAACAGCGCAGCCGCCATGAGCGTATTGTACGTGATTTCCACGCCGAAGCGCGACGCGCCCTTGTAACGCGAAACGCGGCGCGCATGCCGGAACGTCTCGTCGGAGACCCGGATGTGCTCGGCCCGCTGCGCATCTTCAAGGCGGTAGGACTTCACGACGCGGATACCATCGAGCATCTGGTGCACGAAGTTGCTGCTGGCTTCCATCTTCTTGAACTTCTTGTGTGTGGCGCGGCGGATCTTGCCCGAGAAGTAGATCACCGGCATCAGCACGATCGGCATGATCACGAACGTCAGCAGCGTCAGGAACGGGCTGATGTACAGCAGCACGCCAAGCACCGAGATCATGGTCAGGGGGTGGCCCAGCACCACATCCATTGAGACCTGCAACAGTTGCCCCGCAGCCCGGGCGTTGGCCGACATGCGCGACATAAGCGCGCCCTTGCGTTCCTTATTGAAAAACGCAATCGGCTGTTTCAGCACCTGGTCAACAATGCGGCGCTGCAGGTTCAGGATGCTGGCTGCCTTTACGTAGCCCTGGAAGTAGTGCTTCAGGTATGTGCCTACCGCCATCAGGATCGCGCCGCCAAACAGCACACCCGCCAGCGGGGCAATCCTGCGGATCACCTTTTCAGCTTCGTCACCCATCAGGCTGTCGGGCGCCGTCGCGAGCTTGATGAACTCGCCGATGATCGCAATGCGCATGCCGTAGCCGGCGGCATATGCCAGCATGCCGGTCACGACCAGCGCCAGTTGCGGCCAAAGCGGTTTGACCAGCGGCCACATGCGCTTTGCGTAATGCGCGGCGCGGCGCACGTTCACGAGGTCCAGTTTCTTTGACTCTTCCGCCATGGGCTTCACTTATGCCTTATCGGCTGTTGTTGCCAGCAGCGCCAGAGACTTTTCCGCAACCCGCGCCTCATCAAGCCCGCGCATGCACTTGAGGCCCAGGCCGGGGCAGCGGCGCTTGAGGCAGGGCATCAGCTCACACTTGCCGTGGACGACGTTCGCGAGTTGCCCGTACGGCCCGGTGCGCCGCGCATCCGTCGGCCCAAGCACGGCGCACACGCGCGTGCCCTGCGCTGCCGCCAAGTGCATCGGCCCGCTGTCGCAGGTCAAGAGCAGATCCGAGATGTCCAGCAACGCAGTCAACTGCCGCAGGCTGGTCTTTCCGCAAAGATTGACCGGCTTGGCGCGCACACAGGCCGTTTCAATCCGGCTGCACAGGTCCGCCATGTCCGGGCTTCCGGTCAGCACCGGGCGCTGCACGTCGGCTTCAAGGCCCATACGGTCAAGCACGGCGGCAAACTTCTCGGGCGGATACACCTTGGTTTCCCAGCGTGCGCCGGGGCACACCGCCACCAGCGGCCCTTCGTGGCCTGCCGCGGTCAGCAACACTTTCACGTCTGCGCGCTCTGCTTCAGTTACGTCGAGGTCCTGCCGCGGCGGCGGCGCGCAATCGAACTCGCGGGCAAGCACTTCGTAGCGGTCGCGGGCGTGCACCGGCTGGGGCGGAGTGCTCACGCGTGTCGTGTAAAAAATCCATGCGCCTTCACGGGCGGTGCGCTGCCCCACGCGGTGCGGCGCGCCGGTCAGCCAGGCAAAAAGCCCGCTGCGGAACAGCCCCTGCAGGTCAAGCACTGCGTCGAATCGGCCGTGGCGCAATGTGCGCGTCAGGCTTTTCAGCTCCGCTCGGCCGGTAAGCGGGGCCGTGATGCCGCGCAGCCGCGAGCGCTCAAAGCCGATGGTCGCGTCAACGCAGGCCAGCGGCGCCACCAGCGGCTCAAGCTGAGTGTTGACCATCCAGGTCAGGTGCATGCCAGGCCAGCGCGCCTTCAGCGCCCAAGCCGTCGCGGCAGCCTGCACGACATCGCCCAGCGCCGAAGGTTTGATCAAAAGCAGGCGTTTGTTGTCGAGCTCGATAATGGCCGACCCCTGAAAACAACCGAACGATTGTGGATTCAGTTGCGCGCCGGGGCCAGTGGGCGCGTCAGCCGGCGTCGCGGTCAAGCCGGCTCTTCTCGATGCCGCGTGTCATCACCAGCGTGTTGCCGGTGGGCACGCGGCGCGCCTCGTTCAGCAGGGCGCTGGTGTCAAAGTGGTTCAGGCGAAGCACGCGGGCGTAGCTCCACACCAGCTCTTTCATCTGGCGTTCACCGCTGTGTTCAAGCAGCGTGCGGCCGACGCGCCCGAGGCTGGCCACGGCCTGGGGGCCCAGCGCCGTCGGCGAGCCCCGAAAAATCTGGTCCGGCGCGGTCAACATCACGGTACGCGCGCCGCGGCGGGCGCTTGCCACACTCAGCCCCTCCGCAAGCGTCGCCGTTTCCAGCGGCAGGAAGAAGCAGCCCGCCCGGTGCATGCGCACGAGCTGGCGCCCAAGGTCTTCAAACAGCGAGTGCGCGGCGTGATCCTTCAGCTTGACCAGCGGCGTCAACGGGCCCGGGATACGAGCGTACACCACGAGCTGCTGGTCATCAGCAATGCAGGCAAGCGGCGTGGGCGCCGGCGCCCGGATTGCGTGCAACTCCAGCAGCCTGCCCCACAGCGCCTCAAGCTTGCGGCGGCGGGCGTTCTCGTCTGCGCCTTCCAGCGGGCTCCTCAGTTTCCAGACGCTGCCTTCACCAAGCCTGAGTTCAAAGTGATCAAAGATCGTGCGGTGCCAGTCCTGCGGCGAAGTGCGAGCCAGCGGGGCCTCGAGCTGTTCAAGGTCGGTACCGTCGGAACGACGATAAATCAGCAGCAACGTGGCCTGCTTTTCGACGCGCGCAATCGCGCTGCTGGCCTCGGCGCAAGTGGCAACGCGCATGGTGTTGAGATCAAACTGGCGCTGCATCGACTGTTGCTCAATGTCATGTGCGGCGTCGCGCTCAGGCCCGCTGTCACCAACCCGCGCGCGGTACTCGCGCAGGAACCTGCGACGAACGGTCGCCGGCGCAAGCGGAAAGCACAGCGCCAGCTGCGCCAGGTTGGCGCGGCGCTGCGCTTGCGGCGGCAGCGACCCCGTCACTTCTTCGCCAGCCAGGTCGATCACGAAAAACTCTGCGGGGTTGCCGGCACGCGGCGGACGCACCAGCACGTTGCGCAGGTGCAGGTCGCGATGCAGCAGCCCGCCCTTGTGCAGGGCTGCCACGAAAGCCGCAAAATCCGTCACCACTCGACGCTGCAACTTCACGTCGTCGCGCAGGCGGTCCTGTTCGCGCTGCAGGTAACCTTCCAGCTCAGTAGCGCCGGCCACTTTCTGCAGCACGAGAAAGTTCACGCCCGGCTTGCCCCGCGCCGAGTACAGCGCGCACACGCGCGGCGTGGGCAACCCGGCCGCCGAGGCCACCTCCAGGGTGCGCAACTCACGTCCCGATGCACAGAAGCGCAGCGGCGACATGCGCGCCATGAAGCTCGCTTCGTAGGCCTTGACGAGGTAGTCGCCCCCGCCGGCCTTGATCTCAAAAACCGCGCGCCCCGGCCGCACGCGCAAAGTGCGCCACGCAGTCGGCTGGTCCAGGGCACTCACCAACGCCTGCAAGAGTTCAGTGGCGGGCACGCCGCCATGCATGACGTGGCAATCATCCGCAAGCGGCTTCAGCAGTGCAGGGATCGCGTCGCGCGATGACATCAATCAACGACTCCGCCGCTTCAAGTGGCGCACGAAACGTCAAAGGCCCAGAGAGCGGCAGGTTACGAATTGCGGCGCGGCAGGCAAAGCGGCTACCCTTTGTTGCGAAACACGTCGCGGTAGTCGCGGGCGTCGCCCTGTTGCCACATCTGCTGCTTCAACCGGCGCAAAGCCTCGGCACGCGTTGCCGGCGGCACGCGGTCCTCGGGCGCAGGCGGGGGGAGGCTTCCGGCGCGGATCAGCGCGTCCAGGGTGCGTTGGGCGTTCTCGTCCGTGCTGATCAGCCCGGAGGCTTCACGCACCTCATGGCGTGCAAGCCTGAGCCGCAAAAGGTCGGCACACTTTGCCGCGATCTCGGCGGCGTCAAGGCGGCTGCGCAACACATAGCCGTTGACGCCGTTGTGAATGTGCTGGCGCGCACCGTTTTCGCTGCTGGTGATGACGGGCGTACCGCAGGCCAGCGCCTCAGTCACCGCGTTGGCGCTGGGGTCGTGCATCGTGGGCAGCACAAACACGTCCGCGGTGGCGTACCACTGCTCGATGTCCGGTACATGCGGTACAAACAGCGCACGCTCGCGGCAATGCGCGGCGGCCAGCAAGGCTTCCGCTTCGCGGGTATCGCCGCGCCCGACGCACACGAAACGGGCAAGGCGGTCGGCGCGGGCAAGCTCAATAAAGCCCCGCACAGCCTCAAGCAGGCCCTTGCGCCGGAAGTCCAGGCCTGAAAACAGAATCACCGGCGCGTCAGCGGGAAGGCCCTGCTTTCGCCTCAGGTCAAGAAACCCCGGGCCTTCAATCGGGCGAAAGCGCGGCTCCACGCCGTTCGGAATCACAAGTACCCTTGACGGGTCAACGCCGTACATGTGGACCACCGCGCGCCGCGTCATGGCGCTGTTGGCGATATAGAGCCCGAAGCGCCCGGGCAGAAAGCACTCGCGCTCAAGCTTCAGCAGTTGCTGCTGCCGCGGGTTCAGCAGCGCGCGCCTGCGCTGGGCAAGGTCAGGGTAGCGCGCCCCAAGCCACGCGCGGTGCAGCCCGTCGCCAAGCCGCAGTACGTCGCCGGGGTACGCGCGGGCCAGGCACAGCACGGCGTCAGCGCCGGTATCGCGGGCAGCTTCACCGGCGCGCTTTGCAAACCAGCGATGCTTGAACGGACCCAGCACCCTGGGCCGGGACACGCGCACGACCCCCATGCCTTCAGCGTCCTGTGCCGCATGCTTCTGGCAGACCACGCTGATTTTGTGCCCCTGCGCCAACCAGCGTTGTGCCAGCGCCACGGCGTAGCGCTCGGCGCCGCCGTGGGACCGATCAAACACAGTGCGGACAATGGCGATGTGCATGGTGGCTACAGTTTCAGGTTTCAGACCAGGTTCAGGGGCGCCCGCGTTACCGCGCCCTGAGCCTGCGTTCCAGGTCGCGCACGGCTTCTTCCTGTTCGCGGGTCTCAATGCTGCCGGGGCGGGCCTTGCGCACAGCAGCGATTGCTTCTTCGGCGCTCATGCCCTTGTCCACGAGGTAGCACGCGAGCATCGTGCCGGTGCGGCCGATGCCGGCGCCGCAGTGCACGACAACCGCGCGGCCCTCATGCCTTTGAAACCGCGCCTGCTCAAGAAACTTGTCGATCACCTCGGGCAACGGCGGCGCGAAGTCCGCAACCGGCAGGTGCAGCAGCTCAATCCCCTGCTGGGCCAGCACGCCCGGGTCGGGCGGCGACGACGTCAGGCTTACGACCAGCCCCACGCCACGCTCTGCCAGCCATGCCCACAGGCCGCGCGCGTCACGCGCCGGTCGCGCCATGCCCGCGATCTCACCTTCAATCACCCAGGAAAATCCGTTCACCACGACAACATAGTGTGCCCGGCGCGTCGTGAGTAGGGCGTAGTAGTGTGCCCGCAGGCCTACTTCAAGGCCGACCATGCGGCCTCGTTGCTGGCGTCCCGGACCAGTGCCTTCTGCGCAAGCAGGCGAGCACCATGCAGGTCAGTGGGCTTGAGAGCCGCCGCGAGCGCCGCCAGCGCCTCCGCGCTGAATGGTTCCAGCAGTGTGCGGTTGCGCAGGTCGCTTTCAAACGGCTGGCCTGTCGCTAGCGCGCGGGCATACGCGCCGATGTGCACAAGCTCAGGGTCTTCCAATGTGCGCACCAGCTCAATGTAGCGCTGTGCGTCGTCGGCATTGCCGGCGGCCGCGCCCGCCTGTCTAACCAGCAGCAGCGACTCGGTGCTTTCACCGGGTGCGCGCGCTGCAAACCAGTCACGGTCTTTCAGCCCGCCCTTGCATGCCAGATAGGCCAAGGCTCGCATTGCGGATGGAGAGGGCTGCATCACCGCCACCAGCGCGCGGGCGCGTTCAAGATCCCCCGGCGCGGGCGACATGGTCTCCAGCCTTGCCAGTTCCTGTTGCGCGTCCTCGGCACGGCCCTGCAACGCGCACCACGCAATCAGCGAAAGCTGCTCAGACGGCTTTTCCAGCGCGCGCAGCAGGCGTCGCAGGGTCGCTGCGCTGAGCATATCAATGCGCACTGTGGCACGCTGGCTTTCGGTGTCGACCTTGAACTCGCCGTTGCCGACGGCCACCACTTTGCCCATGTAGCGGTTCAGCCTTGCGCTCCGTTCACCGTTCTGGTCAATCTCGGCGTGCACCATGAACTCGCGCGACGTGCCCGCCCGCTGCAACGCACGCAGCTGCGTCTCAACCAGTGCATGGGCGCCGTCCGCAAGGCGGATGTCATCGGCCATCAGCGCCAGGCAGCGCCCCAGTATACGCACTTCGCGCGCACGCGCGTCGGCCAGCACTGAGCCGGTCTTGAGCGCAGCCAGACGCCCCGCCAGTTCGCTCTCCGCGGAGCGCACTTCGGCAAGTGCCGATCCAAACTCGCGGCGCGCTGCCAGCCCGCGAATCCGGTCGGCGCGTTCCACCAGCCACAGTGCCCACTCTGCCAGCGTCAGGTCCATGAACTTGCGCCACGCTTCCACATGCGTGTGCGCGTCCTGATGTGTTGCCTCAAGCAGCTTGCGAAGCTCGGAAAGCCGCTTGCCCAGCTTGTCCTGCGTGTCCTCAAGGCGCCCTGGCAGGAAGTTCTCAATGCTGTCGCGTTCTTTCAGCAGGTTGGATGACACGCGCAGCAGCGTGCTTTCGGGGGCTGTGTCGCGCCGCTCCTGTGCGCCCTTCCATTCATTGCGCAGGGTGTCGCAGCGCTCAAGCAGCAGCTCCAGGTCGCGGGTGTCGGCGGCGATCACGCGGTGGCGCTGGGCGTCAAGCAGCGCGGACTCGGTCACGTCGTCGTCACTGTGCAGCGGCACCAGCAACTCAACCGGGAACCGGTTGATTGCCGCCATCGCGTCGGCGGTGCGCTTTTCGCCCAGCGCCGCGTCACAGGCCTCGCGCGCCTTGTTGTACTCCGAAACGCGCAGTTCAAGTACGCGTGCCATGACACGGCCGCGGCGCCGCGTCGCCTCGGCTACAAACTCCGAGTCCGGGTACGCGCGCACAAAGGCCGACCACGCGTTGTAGGCGGCTTTGTAGTCGGCGCGCGCCAGCGCGGTGCGGCTGTCCAGTTCGGCGGCGTTGAACGCCTCTTCTTCGGGCAGCACGGGCGGCGGCTGGTCGGGCGTGTTCGCAGGCGGCGCGTTGTTGGCCGACAGATTGCGGGGCGGGTCGTTGCGCAGAGCATTCAGCGGCGCGTTTTCAACGGCGATCGGCCCTGTACCCGGTTCGCGCGTGAGCCACCACACCAGCGCGACAGTCAGCAGTGCGCCCGCGCCAAGGGCGATCGCTGCCGCGGCAAGCCACGGCGCACCGCGCGGCGGTACTTCAATGGTGGCGGAGTCGCCGGTGACCAGTCCTGTCGCCTCGGTCGGAGTGGTGCCGGTGGCGGTGGCGGCGACGGCCCGCGACACCGCCCGCCGCGGCAGACGCTCCATGACTTCGCGGAAACTCTCCGGGCGCTCTTTGGGGTGCCACGCCAGGCAGTCCATGATCACCCGGACCAGCTTACCCGGCAGGTCCGGTCGTTTTCCCTCAAGCAACTCGGCGCCCTGCTTCTGGCGCAGCAGGATCTGCTGTGCCCCGGTCTGCCCGAACGGCGGCTCGCCGGTGGCAAGGTAGTAAAGAGTTGCACCATAGCTGAAGATGTCGCTGCGCTTGTCCGGCACCATCTTGCGCAGCACCTCAGGCGCCGAGTACGCCGGCGTGCCGAAGTTCAATGGCCCTTCGTGGCCTTCACTGATCAGGCGCAGGTCTCCTGCCAGCCCGAAGTCGGCCAGCTTGCAGCGGCCGCTGCGGTTCATAATCAGGTTCTCCGGCTTGATGTCACGGTGCAGTATGCCCTCGCGGTGGGCAGCGTACAGCGCCTCGGCGGTCTGGCGGGCTACGGACAGCAGCTCGTCGCCGGGCATCGGGCCGTTCTGCTTGACGTGATTGCGAAGGTTCACGCCTTCGGCGAAGTCCATGACTATGAAGTGCACGCCCTCGTCTTCAAGGATGTCGATTACCTTGACGACGTTCTCGTGCTCAACGCGCGCAAGGCTCTGGGCTTCGGTGCGGAATCGTTCGATCAGTTCAGGGCGCGATACCAGCGCCGGGTCGAGCACCTTCAGCGCAACGATCTTGTCGATATAGACGTGCCGCGCGCGGTACACGACGCCCATTCCGCCGCGCGCCACCCGCGCCAGCACTTCATAGCTGGCAAGGCGTTTGCCGATCAGCGGATCACTCTGTGCCGCATCTGTGTCGTCGCGTGCCATTGCTGTATCTTAACACCCGGGCTGTCGTGGAAGTTCAGCGCTTTCATCCGTCTTCGCCGATTCGATCAACCCGCAGTGTTGGACGCAAACGTGGAACAGTCAAACGACGAAAAACCCAGGTCCCCCACCGACGACGAAATCGCCGCCATGCTGGAGCAGGCAAGCGGCGGCAGGAAAAAGAGGCGCGATGACACCAAGCCCTCGCCGCGACTGCCCGAGGCACTGTACTACTATGTGTTCATGCTGGTTGAGTCGGCGATTGTGCTGGGCGTCTGGGGCTTCATGCAGCGCGGCCCGCGTGAAGTGCTGAAAGGCCCGTCGCTTGAGGCACCAGTGGGCGAACAGTTGCTGTTTCACGTCAAGAGCGTGTTCTGGGGCCTGGGCGACGTGCTGACCATCCACTGGTACATCGCGCCGCTGGTAGCGCTGCTTTGCACGGCTGTGTTTTTTCCGCGCACCGGCCGAGGTCGCAAACGCATGGCCACACTGGTGAGCGGTGTAGTTGTGGGCCTGTTCCTGCTGCTGATCGCGATGCAGTTCAGTGAAGACCTGGCCCGTGCAGGCAGCTATGCGGCGGTTTGAATCAGGCAGAGTGCGGGATAGAATGAAGATGTGGAGTTCGCGCTCGATATCTTTGCAACGCTGGCGCAGGCTGTACCCGAGGAGTTCCACGAGTACTACGCCTACGACGACCCCTCGTACGTCGAGCCTTCATTGAGCATCGGCCAGCTTCTTCTGTTCGTGTTGATCGGCGTTGGCGTGAATGTGCTGTTCGGCCTGTGGGGCAAGAGCCGCGCCGAAGAATTCGGCGTAAACCCGTGGGTCGGTTTCGCCGCGGGCTTCTTTCTTGCCTACATCGGCGTGCGCATTGTGCCGCTGCTGCGTTCTGACCGACTGATAAACCAGCCGGCGCGGCGCGCGCTCGGCCCGCCACAAGCCACCAACCCGATGTATCGCCCGACCGGCCCACCCCTGGGCGACGTGCCGGTGCACTACAACAACGCACCGCCCTATCCCCAGCCTGGCCCGCAGTATCCGCCGCCGGGCGCTGTGCTGTATGACGCATCCCAGCCGGTTGCGCCAATGTACCCGCACGCACAGCGCGTCGCCCCGGCGCCGATGCCTGCGCCGCAGATTGCAGTTGACGCAGACGGCTACTTTGCCTGCCCCGGATGCGGCCAGCGCGTTAAAGCGGGGCGACGCAACTGCATGTCTTGCGGTGTTGCCTTGCCGCGGGTGAATGCTGCGCAGTAGCACCGGGCCGGTCACCGCTTGTCCCTGTGCTTGCCGGGCGTGAACCATGGCGGCGGCTCGGGATCAGGGCCGTCCAGTTGGGCGCGCTGCAATGGCTGGCCGGCTTTTACTTCGCTGAGCAACACCCGGCCGATCACACCCTCGGCCTGCCAGGGATCCATGCCCACTGCACCTGCTTCAAATCGCAAATCGCCGGCTGCCAAGGTTTGCCCGGCAGGCAAGTCGCGGGCAGCGACGATGTAACGGCGCCCGTGCGTTACCGCCTGCTGCTGCAGCCTGCCATTGCCCATAGCGGCCTCAGCGGCGCGAACCTCGGCGGCTCGGGCCGCAGTATCCACCACCACCAGCACGGCGCCCGCTGCAACTGCAAGCGGGGCATGCGGTCCTTCGTAGCCCACAGGCGTGAACGTCTGGCCCGCAATCTGCGCCAAGGCGCGCAGGTTGTCGCCTGCGTGCAGCAGAATCAGCTTTCCGCCGCCCTCAAGCGTCAACCCGGCGGCACCCGACGATTCCGGCCCTGAACGAAACGCAAGCTGGTGCCAGCCCGCTGCCCGGGTGACTTCCTTGAGTGTCGCGCCGGCTGTGCAGATGGCGGTTACGATGCCGCTGAGGACGCAGGCCTCGATGAGTTGTCGGTGAGTGATCTCGGTTGGCGGCAGCACCATCAGGTCGCCCCCGACGTGCCCGGCGGCGGTGACTTCGCGGACATCGCACGACTCGCCAAACGGATCAAGCTTGCCCGTGGCGCCGTTGCGCACGAGAATGAGGCAAGGATGGGAAGGCCCGACCACGCGCATCGGGTCAATGTAGCGCTGGCAGGAAAATTGCCCATGGCTTTGCTGATGTTGGCCCTGAACTTCGGGAACCCGGTCTTTCTGGCGATCGCGGTGTTCTGCTTGTGGGCGCTGATCGGCTTTCCGTTCGCTGTGCTGGCGGTCCGCATTGCCCGGCCGGACGCCTTCAGCACCATCGAGGCCTACTTGCTGGGCCAGGTTGCCGGGCCGCTGGGCCTTTGGCTTGTAGTACGCGCCAACGAGCGCGCCGAGTACAAGCGCCAAATGCTGATGATGCAGAAGCATCAGGAAAGTGCGCCGAGCCCGGAGATATACGACCCGGCGCAGGGCGCTCCCGACGGCATGCCGCCGCCCGGCTACCGTGCGTTCAGCCCGCCGCCCGACCAGCCACCGCCGCCAACCACTGCCACAATGGACACGTGGAAGCCATAGAGTAGTGTGCAACCGGAGGCTGCAATGACAGAGCGCGTACAGAACTTGATCGACGGCAAGTGGGTCGAAGCATCGGGCGAGAAACTCGACAGCCGCGACCCAGCCAATGGCGAACTGCTGGCTGAGTTCAAACAGGCGACCAACGACGACGTTGACAAAGCCATCGCCGCCGCCAAGGCCGCCTTTCCGGCCTGGAAAGCCACGCCCGCGCCTAAACGCGCCGAGGTGATTCTGCGCAGCGCCGAAGTGCTGCTGCGGCGGAAAGAAGAAATCAGCCGGCTCATGACCCGCGAAATGGGCAAGCCTCTGGCGGAAGCCCGCGGCGACGTGCAGGAAGCGATCGACATGGCGTTTTACATCGCCGCCGAGGGCCGCCGCGGCTGGGGCCACACCATCCCCGCCGAAATGCCCAACAAGCGCATGTACACAATTCGCCAGCCGCTGGGCGTGTGCAGCCTGATCACGCCTTGGAACTTCCCGATCGCGATCCCGTCCTGGAAGAGCTACCCGGCGCTGGTGATGGGCAACACGATTGTCTTTAAACCCGCCGAAGACACGACGCTGCTGGGCAAACGCTGGGCCGAGGTGCTGATTGAATCAGGCGTGCCCGCAGGCGTGTTCAACATGGTGATCGGCCACGGCGCGCCGATCGGCGACAAACTTGTTACGCACAAAGACGTGCGCATGATCAGCTTTACCGGCAGCACCAAAACCGGCCTGGGCATCGCGAGCAAAGCCGCGCCGCTGAACAAGCGCGTAAGCCTTGAAATGGGCGGCAAGAACCCCGTGATAGTGTGGCAGGACGCCGACCTAGAGCTTGCGGTGAATGCCGTGCTGTGGGCGGGCTACGGGACAAGTGGCCAGCGCTGCACGGCGTGCTCGCGCGTGATCGTGCATGAGTCTGTACACGACCAGTTTCTGAAGATGCTGGTTGAGCGCGCGCCAAAGTTGAAGGTCGGCCACGGCTCGGAGCCAGACACATTTTTCGGCGCGATCATCAACGAGCAGCAGTTGCGCAAGATCGACGAGATGGTGCAGGTTGGCGTGAAAGAAGGCGCCAAACTTGAGTGCGGCGGCAAGGTGCTGAAAGACGGGCCTTACGCCAAGGGCTACTTTTACGCCGCCACGGTATTCAGCGGCGTCAAGCCGGGCATGCGCATTGAGCAGGAAGAAATCTTCGGCCCGGTGATCAGTGTGATCAAGGTGAAGAGCTACGAAGAAGCGATTGCCGTGGCCAATGGCGTCGAGTACGGCCTGAGCGCGGGTTTTATCAGCAAGGACGTGAACCTGTGCCACCGGGCAAGTGTCGATCTTGATTGCGGCCTGTGTTACATCAATGCGGGTTCAACCGGCGCCGAAGTAAGCACGCCGTTCGGCGGCTGGAAGAACACCGGCAATGGTCACCGCGAAGGCGGCCCGACCGTGATTGAAGCCTTCAGCGAACTCAAGACGGTTGTGATCGACTACAGCGGCAAAGTGCAAAAAGCGCAGATCGACAACAACTAGTAGCATGCGCGTCCCGCGCATGGCGTTTGCATCGGCCTCCGGCCGAGGCGGCAGGGGCCAGAGGCCCCTGAGTACGACATCGCCGGGACGGCGATGCTACTTTTCGAAGTCGGCCCACAGTTCGTGGCCTTTGCGGCGGTCTATACTGTGAGGCGTAATCTCCAGCGTGTGAATCTTGAACAGGGGCTCAAACAGCTTCAGCACCTGTTCGCGCGTGATGTTGAACGGGGGGCCACCTTCCCGCCCGTGGTTGTAGAAGCAGCCGATCAGGCGGCCGCCCTTGCGCAGCCATGAATGGCACGCCTTTGCGTACTCCGCGCGCCGACCAGGCTGAATGGCGACCAAGCAGGTGTACTCATAGACGTAGTCGAAGTGTTCGCGCTCGGGCAGCTCAAAAATGTCCGCCACACGCCAGTCAATCCTTGCCTGCGGGTGCATGGCCTTGGCGCGTTCAATGGCCAGCGGCGCGAAATCCACTGCTGTGACATCAAACCCGTGCCCTGCGAGCAGCGCCGCATCAGGGCCGTAGCCGCAGCCAGGCACAAGCACGCGGCCGGGCTTTGCGCCTGAAGTCTCAAGCCACTGCTTCAGCGCGGGCGCAACGCCGATGTGCCAGCGGGGCGACTCCTCCTGTTCATAGATGGTGTTCCAGTAAGCAAAGTTGTTAACCTTCTGGTCAGTTGCATCCGGGCTTGCGTTCATGGAAGCACCATTCACAGCGCGCGAGTTGTTTGCCATGGCGGCACGCTATAACGCGTACATCGAGCCGCTGCAAATCCTTATCTACATCCCCACGCTCTTGATCTTCATCCTGCTTCGGCGCGGCACCAAACAGGATACCAGCCGCGGCGTGATGCTGCTGCTGGCCGCCGAATGGGCGATGGTCGGGGTGCTGTTCTTTTTCATTGTGATGGGCGACGTGCATTGGGTGGGCTACGTGGCAGGCGGTGTGTGCATCGCGACCGCGCTTTACTTTGCGGTTTCAGCGTCGCTGGCCTTTCCCCCGCATTTTCACTGGCGCGCCGACAACCCGACTTTGCTTTCGCTGCTGGTGGTCGCGTTTGGTGTGCTGGGCTATCCCGGGCTCAGCTGGATCCTTGGCCGGCAATACCCGGCAGTCACCACCTACGGCCTGATGCCCGGCTCTGTCGCGCTGCTGACGCTGGGCGTGGCGCTGTCGGCACGGCCGGCCCCGCGGCTGTGGATGATGGCGCCGGCGCTGTTCTTCATGCTGATTTCGGTAGCGACGATCCTGTGGTGGAAGGTGTGGGAAGACTACGCGTTGCTGCCGGCTGCGGTACTGGGCATGTGGGCATGGAAGCGCTGGCACCGCAAGAACCTTGAAGCGCCGACCAAGGACACGATCCGGTTTGACTTCTAGTGCGGGCATCAAAGCAAAAGCCCCCGCATGTTGCGGGGGCTTTGTGTTGTGCTGCGTCCTGGTTAGTCGTCGTAGTCGCCCCCGGTGAAGACCGGCTTGGGACGGTCAATGCCTTCTTCGGCGCGCTTGAGGAACAGCAGGGCGTAGCAGGTGTTCCACAGGTCGCTGGGCGGAATCTCGTTTCCTTCAGCCCATGCGCCGCCAGGCGTCTGCTGCTCAAGCAGAATCTTGGCGCCCTGGAAGTACCAGTCGTGGGCGCCGATGTAGTCAAGGCCGCCCAGCATGCCGAGACGCTCAACCGTGTAGAGGTAGTAGAAGTAGCGGTGCATGCCACGCTTGGGGTTGTGGTCCATCGCCCAGTTCATGACCATCCACGCCATGCCGTCGCTCAGCATCTGGTCGCACTCGTTCTCGACGGGCTTCCAGCGCTTTTGCATCGCGGGGTCATTTTCAAGCTCGTCGCGGAGGATCACCAGGCCGCACAGTGCCGCTGCCGTCATGCTGCCGTACGTTGCGAGGTCGCCTTCGCCGTGAGCGTCCTTGCGGCAGTAGCTCCAGCCGCGGGCGCGGTCCTTGGCCTTGGGCTCGTAGCGCCGCGTGCTGCGGTCTTCCTTCTTGGCGTCGCGCTTGGGCTCTTCTTTATCTTCAACGTCCTTGCCTTCGGCGTCTTTCTTCTTGCGGACGACCTCAGGACCGTCGGCGTCCTGCCACATGCGGAACAGGTGGTAGGTGTCCATCAGGATCGACTTGTCGTAGCGCAGGCCAAGGCGGCTGGCGCACTTGAAGCCCAGCAGCGCATACTGCGTGGCGGAGATGTCAACGTCGGGCTGGTTTTCGCCGCGGCCGGTGGGTTGGTAACGCCAGCCCTTGGCGCCGTAGGCCTTGCGGCAACGGGCCTCAAGGGCCTTGACCGCAAGTTCCGCCATCTTCTGGTCTTCCTTGGAAAGCTTGAAGTCGCGGTTTTTCTTCTTTTCCTTGGCCTTCTTGGCGCCCTTTTCCTCGGTGCCCCAGCGCTTGATCGGCACTTTCTTGCCGTCGGCATCCTTCTCAAAGCGGTTCTTGGGGTTGTCGAGCTTGCGGTCCTTGGCTTCCCAGGCGCTGATGTAGTACGCCTCAATCGCGCAAAGCACACAGGCGTCTTCGTAGGTCATGCTGGGCACGTTGCCTTGCAGGCTGTCAATCGCGCCTTCCTTGCGGTAGTTCTTGCGCAGCCAGTTCATGGCCTTTTCGACTTCCGGTTCATCGTGAAAGACGCCCGACTTGCACAGCGCCTGCACGGGAAACGCGGTGCGGCCAATGCGGTACTGGTGGGGCTCGCCCGCGCCGTACAGCGGCGCCTCTTTCATCTGGCCGAAGATGGCGGGGTCTTCTTTTTTGTCGATGCCCTGCAGCTTCTTCAGGGCTTCGCAGCCTTTATCGACCGCTTCTTCGACCTGCTCTTCGAAGCTCTTGCCGAAAACTTCTTCGCGCTTCTTTTTGGCGTCAGCGTCATCGTCCTTCTTTTGGGCGACGCTTGGCGACATCCAGGCAAAGAGCACGAGCCCCGCGAGCGAGGCATAAATCAAAGACTTGCGCATGTATCACTCCCCGATTGCCCGATTGGCCCAGCCGGTACAAGGGTACCAGCCCTGAGGGCAAATTCTTCAAAAAAAGGCGTCAGAAGCAAAGTGGACCGGGTACGCAAACCCTTACGGCAAAAGCCCCATATACGGCTCTGCCCCTCTTGCACACTCTAGCGCAGGCTGGTCATGTGCCGCCCGCCGTCAACCTTCATGCACTCGCCCGTGATCCAGCCGGCGTCGTCTGACGCCAGAAAGGCGATCGCACCTGCCACGTCGGATGGCTCGCCGGGACGACCCAGCGGGTGGGTCTGCTTGGCCCGCTCCAGAAACGCGTCGTAGTCCGGCACGGCGTTCGTCACACGGTGCAGCTCGCTTCGCACCACGCCCGGCTCAATGGCGTTGACCCGTATGCCGAAGGGCGCCAGCTCAAGGGCCATAGTCTGGGTCATCATGCTTACAGCCGCCTTGCTGGCGCAATATGCCAGCAGATTTCCATACGGGCGGGTGCCCGTGACGCTGGAAATGTTGACGATGTTGCCCTTGGTTTCCTTGAGTGCGGGCACTGCGGCTTGGGCCAGGTGATACACGCCATAGACGTTGGCCTGCATGATGCGGTCAAACTCGGCGGGCGGGGTGTCGGACACGCCGCCATTGCCGATGACACCGGCGCAGTTGACAAGGACGTCAAGGCGGCCGTGGCGCTTCAGGGTCTCGCTGACCATGCGAGCGCAGTCGTCGCGGCTGGTCACGTCCCCCACCACATAGCTCGCCCGGGAACCAAGTGCGGTGCAAGCCGCCTTGAGTCTGTCTTCACGGCGGCCGGTAATGACCAGGTTGGCGCCTTCGTCCGCGAAGCGCGTGGCTGCCCCCAGCCCGATACCGGTGCCGCCGCCGGAGACGAGAACGGTCTTGCCCGAAAAACGCATGATTGATTCCTATCGCTCACGCCGGATCAGGTGGTATCCGAAGCTTGACTCAATGTAGCGTGCCTTGCCGACCTTGGTTTCCAGCCCGCACTTGTTGAAGGCCTCGTCCAGCCCGCTGCCGAAAGGTTTGCAGGTGTATTCGTTGTGCGGCGCACTGTCTTCGTTGTACTCAGCTTGCAACTTCTTCCAGTTGGCGGCGGTCGGGTCGTTGCGGTAGCGGTGCCACAGTTCTTCGACCAGCTTCTTCGCCTGCTCCTGGGTGCGGTTGGGGTCTTTGGGCGCGCTGCGCGGGTTCTTGCCCTTCCATGAGATCAGGATGTGCGTGACCGTGGCTTCGGTGGCCGGCTTGTCGGCCTTTCCCCAACTGTCGTCGTACGGGTCGTTGAAGTCAACCTTGTTCGGCACCGTGGTGGGCGTGCCTTCCGGTTTGTTGAACACGATTGCGCCAAGCGCCGCGCCCAGGATTGCCGCCACAATGATCAGCGCCAAATAGTTGATGTCCTTCTTCTTCTGCGCCACGGTGCGTCCTCACTTCCAGGTGGTCTCAAACACTTCGTAGATTTCCAGCTTCGGGTGGGCGTTGAACATGCCCTCATGCCGGCGCGCGTGGCCCTGCCTGAAGGCATCCGACTTTGTCCACGCCTCAAAGTCCGCCATGCTGCGCCATCGGGTCATGGTCGCGTACACGCCGTCGCCCACGGGCTTGAGCACGTCCTGGCACAGAAAGCCCGGCATGGTGTCCACCAGCCGCGCCCGGTCTTTGAATGCCTGCTCAAAGTCGGCTTCTCGCCCGGGCGTAACGGAAAAACGGTTCATCACAATGATCATGGCAAGCCTCGTCGGGGCCGCTACATTAGCGGCATGCACGACGCAATCCAGATTCGGGTTGAAGAACGTGAGTGGCGCGAATTCAGCGACGCCCCCGGCGTCAGCTACAAGACCCTGCGCAAGCACGACAACGGCGGCCTTACGCTGCTGCTGCGCTTTGCCCCGGGCGCACGTTACCACACGCACAAGCACCCCGGCGGCGAAGAGTACTACGTGCTGGACGGCGAGTTGAACGACCTTGGCAAAGCCTGGCCTGCCGGCAGCTACATCTGGCACCCGCCGGGCAGCGTGCACCGGCCAGCCAGCACGTCCGGCTGTGTCGTGCTGGTGATTCTGCCGCAGGCCGTTGAGCTGATGGGCTGACTTTCGCATCCCGCCGGAATTCCTAAACATGCGGCATGAGCAACGCGCAGGCATACGTCGCGGCTGGGCTGGTCGGATTGGCAGCGCTGATCCTGCTGGTGGCGTGGCTGACAGCCGACCCCGCGGAGCCTGACCTGCAACCCGGCAAGCAGGCCTTTGACCGCGCGCTTGCGCAGGCTTACGTCGATGCCGGTTGCTGGCAGTGCCACAGCATCCAGACCCTGCGCGAAGAGTTGGCTGAGAATTTCGGCAGGCCCGCGGCCGGCGAGTTGCCGCTGGGGCCGGACCTGTCGGGCATTGCGACGCAGTATCACCCGGACTGGCACGTCGCGCACTTTGCAGTGCCTGATCAGGTCGTGCACGGCAGCCAGATGCCCGCCCAACGCCACCTGTTTGAAGGCGACAAGCTCAATGAACTTGGCCGCAACGTCGTCAAGTTTCTGATGACACTGGACGCCCCGGGCACCCTGCGCAAACCGTGGCCCACCGGAGACCACAAGGCGCCCGTCGGCAATGCCGAAAGCGGCAGGGCGCTGTTTGCCCAGCATTGCGCCGGCTGCCACGGCGACGCCGGCCTTGGCGAAGGCCCAGCCGCGCACTGGTTTGTCGGCACGCGGCCGCCCGCAAAACTTGCGCAAGGTGAAGCCTACCGGCTTGGCAACAATCCTGGTGACAGTGTGTACGCCACGCTCACGAACGGGTTGCCCGGCACGGGCATGCCCAGCTTTCACGAACTGTCAGACCAGCAGCGTGCCAACCTGACCGAGCATGTGCTGGAACTGCTGGGCAAACGGGAGTAGCACGGTTGCTTGACCTCCGATCCTCGGCCTCCACACTCTGGCCTCTGAGCCCTGTCCTCATAAGATGCGCCCATGACCCTTTTCAACGCAACTTACAAGATTCGTTTCAGCGACGTGGACCACGCGGGCATTCTGTACTACCCGCGCTTTCTGCACTACTTTCACTGCTGCTTTGAAGACTTCTTTGAGCGCGGCCTGGGCGTGCCCTACAACCACCTCCTGGATGTTGAACGCATCGGCTTTCCCACCGTCCACATGGAAGTGGATTACCTCAAGCCGCTGCGCTTCGGCGACCACGTCGAGATCAGCCTAGGTATCCAGAAGATCGGCAAGACAAGCGTCACGTGGCTCTACACCGGCGACACCAGCCGCGAAAACAAGAAAGTCCGCTGCGTCGAGGCTGAGCTGGTAACCGTCTGCATCAACATGGACAGCTTTCAGGGCATGCCGCTGCCGCACAAGTACCACGAGGCATTTCAAAAGTGGCTGGTCCCCGACAGCCACCGCACCGGCCTGTACAAGGCGGTCAAGCCGCAATAGGCAGAGCAATGGTGGACCACACTCCGACCTTTCCCGAAGCCTTCAACATGGCCGACTACTTCGTGTTTTCAAACATCGAAGCGGGCCGTGCGGACAAGGTTGCGATCATCTTTGAAGACCAGCGCATCACGTACAGGCAGGTCGCCGACAACGTAATGAAGGTCGCGCGGCGGCTGGTGGATGAAGGCCTGCTGCCCGAGCAGCGCGTGCTGGTGTGCATGCAGGACCGGCCCGAGTTTGTCTATGCCTGGTTCGGCGCGATCAAGGCCGGGGCGACCGTCACCCAGGTCAACCCGCTGCTGCCTGCCGAAGACTACGAGTACTACCTGAACTACGTGAAGCCCCAGTTTGCCTTTGTCGATGAAGCAAGCATCGCCAACTTTGACACGGCATTGCGCAAGACACGCCACTGCAACGTCAACGACTTCCGCGACAACGTGATCGTCGCCGGCCGCGCGCGCCTTGATGCGCCGCGCAAGGTCTGTTTCGAGCATGACAACGCGCCGCCCGCCGATAGTTACGAACCCGACAGCCACCAGAGTTTCGACTTCTGGCTGAATCTGCCGTGCGACAAAGCCAGCCAGCCGTGGCCCACGCGCAAAGACGACCCCGCCGTCTGGCTGTTCACCAGCGGCAGCACCGGCCAAAGCAAGGGCGCGGTGCACATGCACCATCACTTCGCGTTTAACACTGAGGTGTACGCCAAGGCCTTCATCGGGATGCGGCAGGACGACATCACGATTGCAGGCCCGCGACTGTTTTTCGGGTATGCGACCGGCACCAATCTGATGTTTCCGTTTGCGGTGGGCGCGACGACTGTGCTGTTCAAGGAGCACCCGACGCCCGAAAAGCTGGCGGACTTGATTGCGCGGCACAAGTGTACCGTGTTCACGAGCGTGCCGACGCTGATCAACAAGTTCATCCAGTCGCCCTCATTGACGCGGGCGAGCCTCGGAAGCCTGGGCTTCATGTGGAGCGCCGGCGAAGCCCTGCCCGCCGAGCTTCACGCGCACTGGGACGAGATTTATGGCGTGCCGATCATCGACGGCATCGGCAGCGCCGAAAGCTTTCACATCTACATCTCCAATCGGCCCGGCGACGTCAAGCCCGGCAGCCTTGGGCGCCTCGTGCCCGGCTACACAGCGAAGCTGCTCGACGACAATGACCAGCCCGTGGCGCAAGGCGACGTCGGCACTCTATGGATTAAGGGCGACAGCGTCGCCACGCACTATCACGCCGCATACGACAAAAGCCGTGAACACCTGCGCGGCGGCTGGATCGTGTCAGGCGACAAGTTCCGGCAGGATGCCGACGGCTACTGGTACTACGAAGGCCGCGGCGACGACCTGCTGAAGGTGGGCGGCATTTTCGTAAGTCCCCTCGAGGTCGAAAACTGCCTGATGCAGCACCCCGCCGTCAAGGAGTGCTGCGTGATCGGCAAAAGCGACGAAGCCGGCCTTACCAAACCGCTTGCACTGGTGGTAACAGGAGCCCGGAGCGCAAGCGACGGGTTGACGGAAGAACTCATCCGGCACTGCAAGTCAAAGATGGTCCACTACAAGGCCCCCCGCTGGATCAAGTTCGTCGATCAACCGCTACCCCGCAACGACCGAGACAAAATCGACCGCAAGCTGCTGCGCAAACAGTACGGGGCAACATGAACCCAGCCTTCGCCCACAACACCTGGCCCCAGATCAAGGCCGCCCTTGAAAGCGGCAGGCCCTGCGTTGCCATTCTGCCCTGCGGCGCGACCGAGGCTCACGGCCGGCACTTGCCATTAAACACCGACAACATCATCAGCGAAGGCATGGCCCACTACGCCCTGCCTGCGCTTGACGAAGCCGGCATTCACGCGTTCATTCTGCCGACGCTGGCGTACGCGCCAGCCGACTATGCCGGCGGCTTTGCCGGCACCATCAGCATCAGCCAGGCCGCCGCCAAAGCCGTGTTGACCGACATCGGCCGCAGCCTGCACGCACAGGGCTTTGCCTGCCTTGCCATCGCAAACAGCCACTTCGACCCCGCCAACGTGACCATGCTGCGCGAAGCGGCCGACGAGTTGCGCGCCCTTGGCTTGAAGGTCGCCTTTCCCGACTTCACGCGCCGCAAGCTGGCGCAGACGTTGACCGACGAGTTCAAGTCCGGCGCCTGCCACGCCGGCCAGTTTGAAACCAGCCTTGTGATGTCGTCACGCCCCGAACTGGTTGACGAGCAACAACGACAAGCCAGCAACGACAACCCCAACAGCCTGACCGAAGCCTTTGCCAAAGGCGCCAAGACCTTTGAGCAGGCGGGCGGCCCCGACGCCTACTTCGGGTTTCCACGGCAAGCAACACCCGAAGAAGGCAACCAAACATACGAAGCCATGGCAGGCGCGCTGGTGCAGTCGATCACCGAAGCCGTTGCAGGCTAGCGGGCATCGCTGGGCTGCGGCGGCAAGCTGCCGTAGGGCACGGGCTGGCGCTGGATCTTAGGTTGCGGCAAGCGCGGCCTCAGCATCGGGCGGTTCAGCGGGCGACGATGCGCCGGGTGCGCACGCCCCGGCAGAAACGACACCAACAGCACAGCAATAACGAAACCTGCGGCAACGGAAACGACGAGGGCAACCCAAGCCGAATCCGCGTAGCCCTTGCGGCGCATCCAGCCCATGCACGCCCAGCCGATCAAGACATTCAGAACGAACAGCACCCCATAGGCAATGATCTCGAAGTGTTCCATGGCTCCCCCGCTTTCCGCCCAGCCGTGTACCCGATGGGAAGTGGATACCCCGCAAGTTGCGTGACGTCGCTTACACAGCGGGGTCCCGTTTGGAATGCCGTGCCTGCAAACCCCGGTTGCCGCGAGGGTTGCGATAGCTATCCTTTTCGCTGCCCTGAGTGACATTCGAAACCTAAAGTGTTTGCATGGCCAAGGGAGTGATCGTAACCGGCGCATCGCGCGGCATTGGCCGCGCCATCGCCCTTGACCTCGCCCAACGCGGATTTGACCTTCTGCTCGTCGCCCGCCACGAAGAGAAACTGCTGGCTGTGCGCGACGAGTGCATCGAGGCGGGCGTGAAGGCCGCCGCCTGCATTGTTGACATCACCGGCGCGGAAGCCGGCCCGGCTGTTCGCGACGCGTGCCTTGAGTTCATTGGCCCGCCGTGGGGGCTGGTTAACAACGCGGGCATGAGTGAAAGCGCGCCGCTGGCCAAGACCGACGACGAACTGATTGATCGCCATATGCAGCTCAATTTCCGCGCGCCGATGCGCCTGATGCGCGCGGTTGTGCCGCGCATGGTCGAGAACATGGGCGGCCGGGTGGTCAACGTGCTCAGCACCGCCGCGCTGGCCGGCTACCCCTACGTCAGCGCCTACACAGCCAGTAAGCACGCGCTGCTGGGTGCAACGCGCAGCTTGGCGCGCGAGTTTGCGGCCAAGGCCGTGACATTCAATGCCGTGTGCCCCGGCTACGTGAACACCGAAATGTTTGCGCAGACCATCGCCAACATCGCCGCCCGGACTGGTCTGGACGAAGTGCACGCCGAGGAAAAGCTGAAAGCGATGAGCCCGCAGCAGCGCGTGTTTGAACCGGAGGAAGTTTCGCACGCCGTGGCGTTTCTGCTCAGCGAAGGCGCATTCGGCATCACAGGCCAGGCACTCAGTATCGACGGCGGGGAGATTGAGCATTGAACGGGTCGGTCACGATACTCCCTGACGGCTGGAAGCGCCCCAAAGGCTACGCCAATGCGATCATCATGCCGCGCGGGCGCCTGCTGTTCATCGCGGGGCAGGTGGGCTGGGACGTGCACGAGCGCATGGTCAGCGAAGACTTTGTGGCCCAGTTCAAGCAGGCGCTGTTGAACGTGCGCACATGCGTTGAAGCCGCGGGCAGTCGCGTGGACTGCATCGGTCGTATCACACTGTATGTGACAGACAAGCAGGAGTACGCCGCCAGCCTGAAAGGCGTTGGCGAAGCGTGGCGCGAGATCATGGGCCGGCACTATCCCGCGATGGCGCTGCTTGAAGTCAAAGGCCTGCTTGAGCAAGGCGCGAAAGTAGAAGTCGAAGCGGATGCCGTCGTGCCGGAGTGAACCCGGAGTGAACCATGAACGAACGCCCCCACCTTTCCGCCACTGAACGTGCCCGCGTCGGCATGTGGCTGCGGCTTGTACGCTGCTACAACCTGGCGTTTCGCGACCTGAGTGCCGGCCTGCGCGGCGAATGCACCATACCGCAGTTTGACGTGCTGGCGCAGATCCGCCGCAGCCCGGACGGTCTGACGTTCAGCGCACTGAGCGAGAAACTGCTGGTGACTGCCGGAAACCTGACCGGCATTGTCGATCGCCTTGAAAAGCGCGGCTTGGCACGGCGCGAAGTCAATCCCAAGGACCGGCGCCAGACGTACATCAAGCTGACACCCGCCGGCGAGAAGTACTGTGACGAGCTGATCCCGCGCCACGAACAACAGATCATCGCCCTGTTCAGCAAGCTCAGTGATAACACAGTCCAGAACCTGCGCACCGACCTCGACGCACTGGCGCAAGCTCTTGACGGCAAGTGATGTCCCACGAAGGAGAGCAATGCAACCGAAGTCCTTTCTGTATGCAGAAGCTGCCGGCCTAGGAGTGATCACGCTGAATCGCCCTGAGCGCCTCAACGCGCTGACGTTCGACGTTTACCTTGAACTGGCGGCTTTCTTCCGCCACCTCGACACACGCGAATCCTGCCGAGTCGTGATCATCACCGGCGCGGGCAAGGCGTTTTGCAGCGGCGGCGACGTGGAAGACATCATTGGCCGGCTGTTCGAACGCGACACGCAGGGCCTGCTTGACTTCACCCGCACCACCGTTGACCTGATCCGCGCCATGCGCGCGCTGCGCAAACCCGTCATCGGCGCGCTCAACGGCACGGTTTGCGGCGCGGGCGCAGCCATCGCCATGGCGTGCGACCTGCGCATCGCGGCGCCGACGGCCAAGTGCGCCTTCCTGTTTGTAAAGGTCGGCCTCAGCGGGGCCGACATGGGCGCCTGCTTTCTGCTGCCGCGTATTGTCGGACTGACCAAGGCCACGGAACTGTTGATGGCGGGCGACTTTATCGACGCAGCCGAAGCGCATCGTATCGGCCTGTACAACGAGATTGTGCCCGCCGAGTCGTTGATGCAGCGCGCGCATGAATGGGGCGCGAAGCTGGCCAAGGGCCCGGCGTTCGGGCTGATGGTTACCAAGCAGATGCTGAACAAGGCGCTGAGCTTTGACCTGGAGACAGCCCTGGAAGCCGAGGCGCAGGCGCAGGCGGTATGCATGCAGCACCCGGACTTCAAGGAAAGCTACAACGCCTGGAAGGAAAAGCGCGCAGCGAAGTTCCAGTAACATGGGGTCAGCCATGGACGAGATGCTTGAACTTCCGTTCTTCAATGACGAGCAGCGCAGCTTTGCGCGCGAACTTGACGTCAACGCGCGCAACCACATCTGGCCTGATCCCGAGGTCGTTGACCCCGGGCAGGCGCTGCTTACGGCATTGCGGACCCTGGCCAAAGCCGAAGTGCTGAAGTTCGCGGTCGGCGAGCCGTGGTCGCTGCGTGCCAACGTGCTGATTCGCGAAGTGCTGGCGTATCACTCGCCGATTGCCGACCTTGCGTTTGTGATGCAGGGGCTGGGCGGCGTGCCGATTTCGATGTTCGGCAGCGACGAACAAAAAGCACAGGTATTGCCCGGCGCCGCAAGCGGCGAGCATTGCCTGGCATTCGCAATCACCGAGCCCGAAGCCGGCAGCGACCTTACCCGTGTTTCGCTGCACGCCGAGAAGATCGGCGACGAGTACGTGCTGAACGGCACCAAGCACCTGGTCAGCAACGTCGGTGTGGCCACTCACTTCACGCTGTTCGCGCGCACCGGCGAAGGCAACAAGGGCCTGAGCGCGTTTATCCTGCCCGCAAGCACCGCAGGGGTTGAGTATGAGCAGCAGCCCGGCGTTTCCGCGCACCCGCTGGGACGCATCGGATTTGACGACGCGAAGTTGCCGGCAAGCGCCGTGCTCGGCGAGCCCGGCATGGGCATGAAAATCGCGCTCGCGACCCTTGGCCGCATGCGCACTACCGTCGCCGCTGCAGCCAACGGCATGGCGCGCCGCGCGCTGGACGAATGCCTGCTGCACGTGACTCAGCGCGAGATGTTCGGGGGCACGCTGGCTGACCAGCCGATTGCCCAGGGCATCCTGGCAGAAATGCGCGCGCGCCTTGACGCGTCAAGATTGCTGACGTACCGCGCGGCATGGCAATTCGACAAGGGCGACGACCGCATTCCGCTTGAGGCAGGGGTCGCCAAGTGGCAAAGCACCGAGAACGCCCAGTGGATCATCGACAAGGCGTTGCAACTTGCGGGCGGCAAGGGCACGCTCAAGGGCAGCATTTTTGAGCGGTTGTACCGCGACATCCGGCCCTTGCGCATCTATGAAGGCGCCAGCGAGGTACAGCAGATGGTAATCGCGCGCGCGATGCTGGAGGATTGAAACCTGATGGCTGAAAACACTGCACAACGCCGCTTTCCGCCCTATGAGCGCCACGTGTTCATCTGCATGAACGAGCGGCCGCCTGACAATCCGCGCGGCGACTGCACCAGCCGCGGCGCGGGCGCGGTACTTGAGCGCTTCAAGCAGCTTGTTGACCAGCTCAAGCTCAAGCCGCGCATCCGGGCACAAAAGTCCGGCTGCCTGGACACCTGTGAGCTTGGCGTGAGCGTCGTCGTGTACCCCGAAGCCGTGTGGTACAAGCAGGTCAAACCCGAAGACGTTGACGAAATTGTGCAAAGCCACCTGGTCAACGGCATCCCCGTTGAGCGGCTGCGCATGCACCCAGCCGCGCCCGGCGATTCGGCACGCGTCAAACCGATCGGCAGCGCATGAGTCTGCTGTTTTCGCCCATCACGATTCGCTCCATGACGTTGCCCAACCGCATCGTTGTGCCTGCGATGGTAACGCGCCTTTCGGGCGAAGACGGCTTTGTCAACGACGACATCACCAATCGCTACGTGCGCTTTGCAAAGGGCGGCGCGGGTCTGGTCGTGCTTGAGGCAATGGCGGTGCACAGCAGCAAGTCAGGCCCGCTGCTGCGAATCTCCGGCGACGAGTACATTCCCGGCTTGCGCGATTTGCGCCGGCGCATGGCCGACGCGGGGCCGGGCAAGGCCGCTCCGCAGATCATTCACTTTCTCAAAATCAGCCGCAGCGGCTGGCGCCAGAAGATTGAAGACTTGTCGCAGGACGACATTCACGCAATCCGCGATTCCTACGCGGCGGCGGCAACGCGCTGCATTGCCGCGGGCTACGACGCCGTTGAACTGCACATGGCGCACGCCTACACGTTAAGCAGCTTTCTGTCGCGCCTGAACAAACGCCGCGACGGCTACGGCGGCAGTCTTGAGAACCGCCTGCGCCTGCCCGTCGAAGTGGTGAGCGCCGTTCGCGCAGCTGTCGGCGACTTTCCGGTTGGCGTGCGATTTGACGGCGAAGAGTGCATCAAAGGCGGCTACACGGTCGAAGAAGCCAAGGTCATCGCGTGGCGGCTGGCGCAGGCGGGCGTTGACTACGTCAGCATCAGCGCGGGCGGCAAGTTTGAAGACGCGATACCCCGACAGGGCGAGCCGCTCTACCCCTACACCGGCTACAGCGGCGACCGCTGCATGCCCGGCAAGACCTGGCCCAACGGGGCCAATCGCTACCTGCCCGCAGGCATCAAGACATTTCTGCGGCAGCGCGGCCTCGCAACGCCCGTTGTGGCCACCGGCAAGATCAACACGCCCGAACTGGCCGAAGAAGTGCTGTCCTGCGGCGACGCCGACATGATTGGAATGGCGCGGCCCCTGCTTGCTGACCCTGACTGGCCGCGCAAGGTGCAGGCCGGACGCTTCGACAAAGTAATCCGTTGCTGCTACGCCAACATATGCAAGGCCCGCGACGAGCGATTCCAGACCGTCGCATGTTTCCTGTGGCCCAGGGGAGAAATCCAGGCACCGGAAAGCGACGACGGGGTTCCACCTGCATGGGACGGACAGCTTGCAGTCACCGCTGATCAAGGTCGTGTAAGTTTGAAGTGGAGTCCAGCCACAGATAACGAGGCTGTGTACGGGTACGACATCTGGCGCGCCATTGAAGATAGTGACTTTGACCGCATTGATGCAATCCCCGCGCCAGTAACGGCTTATCACGACATGACAGCCGTGTCAGGCATCAAGTACCGGTACTTTGTTCAGGCGTATGACTTGGCTGGGAATCGCTCAAAAGCGTCAATCGTTGTTCAAGCTGTGTTGAAATAGCCTGCTTTCGCTAACTTTGCAAACTTTCCGATTGAAGATCCTGTAGCATCAGTCAACATAGATGCAGCGGGCAGACCCCTGCGAGTGGTCATGCCAAAATCAACATCCAGGCTAGTAGTCGGCCAAAGCGTCGTGTGCCGCAAGACCCAGCGACTTGGGCAGGTGCTTGGCGTTGCCAGTCCCAGTGAAATTTGCACTGTGCGCTACGCAGACAACGGCGAAGTGTCCAACGCAAGCGCCGAAGATCTGCGTGTCGCGACATGGGAAGACTTGCGCGGCAAGTCAAAGACCGGCAACGACACCACACGCCTTATGCCCAAGCTGCGCACCGACGTTCCCGGCCAGGAATAGGCTTACTTCGCCTTCATCTGATTTTGCCTGCGCTGCGCCTCTTTGGCGTTGGCGCCCGTGCCGTCAAGTTCAATGACGCGCTGGTATATCTTGAAGGCATCGCCGCTCTTGCCCGTGACCTGGTAGCACAGGCCCAGGTTCATCAGCACGTTGGTGTCTTCGGGCTTCAGGTCACTGAGCTTCTTCCACCATGGAATGGCCTTGCTGATGCGGTCGGCGTGGGTGCAGATCCAGCGGTCTTCGTTGCGCAGGTACTCGGGGTCGCCGGCCTTGTGCCACGCGTTGGCAACCTGCGACAGCAGCAGGCGGCTGGCGCTGTCGATCACGATTGCCTGTTCGTACTTCTCGGCGGCGGTCTTCCAGTGGCCGCGGGCGTGGTCGCGCCGGTTGCCGGCTTCGGCCTCGCGCGCGTCGGCGGCCGCCTTGTCGGCCTCGGTCACAATCGCCGCACAGCGTGCAACCGCGGCATGGATCGCTTCACGCAGCTTGTCGGCGTCGGGTTTGCGTCTGGCAAGCGTCTCGGAATCCTTGAAGTCACGCTCCCACGCATCAAGCGCGTACAGCAACTGCTGCAGCGTCTGTGTGCGCGCGACATGGAACTCGCCGTGGATGCGCTTGAACTCGGCTTCACAGGCGGTGTTGCGCGCCTTGCCCAGCTTCGCTTCTTCGTCATCAGTAATCAGCGCCTTGCGTGAAACGCGAAACTCATCGTCCCACCACTCTCCCACCTTCAGCACACCTTTGCCCTTGAAGTCATGGGCCAGCACCCAAGCCTCGATCAGCGCGCGCAACTCGCTGTTGCGCTGGTGCACCACAGTCAACGCCCGGTTGCCGGCCAGCGTCGCGTCCTTGTCCTTGCGCGTGTACAGCCAGATCGCAAACGCACACACCTCTTTGTCGCCGTGGTTCTCAGGCCCGAATGTGATCAGGGCGTAGCGGCTGGGCCACTCGGCAACGCTGCGGGCGATGTCCTGACCGGTTTCGCGGTAGGTTGCGTTGCCGGCGTCGTCGTAGTCGCGCTCCAGCCTGCGCACGATCAACTGGTTTCGTCTGGCCTCAGGATCGGCACCGCGGATCAGGAACGGCACGCCGATGTCAAAGTGCGTGCGCGGAAAGTCGTTTTTGTCGGCGCTCGTCTTCAGCCACTTCAGCAGGTCCTTTTCGGCCTGCACCCCAACCTCGCCTGCATTCTTCGCCTCCGGCCAGAAGTGTTCAATCAGCGGCTCGGCGCACAGTGGCGCCGCCGCAATGGCAAGCAACATAAGCAGTCGCATGGCAGTATCCGGAAGGGGAGTGTCCGGGGCTTGTGCGGGGGCCCTTGCGGACCCCGGATTGTGGATCTACTTACTGCCTTTGGCGCGGTTCTGGTCTTTCAGGTCCATGTTGCGGATCAGCGCCTTGGCTGTGATGGCATTGCCCTTGGTACCGTCGATCGCAATCACGCGGTCGTAGTACTTGCGGGCTTCTTTGCTGCTTTCCATCGCCTGGTAGCAGCGGCCCATCTGCAACAGGAAAGCCGTGTTGTTCGGGTATTCCTTGAGAATTGCGTCGTAGTGCGGGATCGCATTCTTCACGCCCTGCACGCGGTCGCACGAGTTGCCGTGGTCCGCCACGCCCGCCCACGCGTACCAGGCGGCGGCCACGTCGGCGCGCAACGCCAGGTCGCTGGGGTCGATCTTGAGCGTGAGTTCCAAGTGCTCGGCTTTTGCTTTCTGGTCGTTGGGCTGGCCGCCGGCGCCCTTTTCGTTGGCGATCTTCTTCTGGTCGGCGATGATCGCAAGGTCGTCCTTGATCGAGTCAAGTATCGCCTGCAACTCTGCCTGGCGCTTTTCGTCCTTCACATAGTCGGTGTTCTGAAATGCGATCTTGAGCTGCTTGATGTCCCACTCCAGCATGATCAGCTGGCGGCGGGGCGGCCTTGCGCGGGGCGGGCGGCCCTTAAAGTCGCCGCGCAGCGCAACCAGCTCGTCGTAAGCCTTCTTGGCTTCGCGTTCACGTTCGGAGGCCAGCTTGTCGCGTTGTTCCGGCGTGACCAGGATGAAGCGCTCTTTCTGGTACTCGATGTCCCACTCGCCCCACTCAACAAGGCCGGTGTCGGGCAGCGTCCACTTTTCCTTTTCGCAGATGTAAGCCTGGATCAGCGGCGACAACTCGCTGCTTTTCTTGTGCGCCTCGTACAGCACGCGATTGGCCAGCTTGTTCTGCTTTTCGCTGTAAAGCCACACCGCCATCGCCACCAGGTCGTTGGCGTCGGTGTTGGTCTCAACGGGGTAGCTCTCGACGATGTACTGCGCGGGCCACATCTTCCAGTCCATCCAGGCGTAGTCGCCGGTGGTGCGCCACGTCGCGCGGCCCTGGCCGTCCACGCCCTCGCGCACGGCGATGTAGGCGCTGAACTGCTTTTTGTTGGCGTCGCGAATCTCGAACTTGTTGACGCCTGCTCGCATCGCGCGGGGCTTGCCATCGACAAACTCGATCGGCAGGTGCGTCTGGATGAACTGGTTCTTGCTGGTCAACGAGTGCACCCAGTCCGGCAGCTTGCCGTACCAGTTGCCCGCCACCATGTTCTCCTTCGCGCCCTTGTGGGTCTTGGTCAGCAAAGCCTCGGTGGGCGTCTGCGCGCAAAGGCTGGCGGCTGCGACTGTGGCGATGACTGCTGCTGCGATCAATCTCATGTCTTCCTCCCTGGCCTCAGCATCAAGCGTACTTCTCAGGGCTTCCGGGGCAAACCTTTCCGGGGACAACCGGTGCTACTTGATCAGGTCCAGCTGCCTCTTGGCAAACTCAAGGTTCTTCGTGTCGTTTTCGACGCGCTGGTCAGCCGGCTTGGCTTCAATCGTCTTGACCACATGCTCGTGGCGTTGCTTTGCGTTCTTCTTGCCGTCGCTGTACTTGCCGCTTGATGCAGCAAGCCAGTTCACGCCCGCATGGTTGTAGTACGCAATCTGCAACGGGAACAACCGGATCAAGTCATCGTAGGTCTGCGCCGCCCAATAGGCGTAGTCCGGGTTTTCAGCCTTGCGGGCGCCGTCGGTGATCACCGCTGCCTTGCTGCACGCTTCGCCGGCCTTGACCAGCACCTCGGGGTTGTACGGGTCGATTTCCTTGAGCCTGATCCACGCGTCCGCACAGCCCTTGAGGTCGTTGTCGATGCCCAGCCGCTCTGCCTTGAACTTCTCGGTGTTGACGTAGTCGAGGTCGGCCTTGACGGTTTCGATGATCTTCTCGAGCTTCTCGAGGTTCTTCTTGCCTTCAATGAACTTGGTGCCGGCGTAGGCCTTCTTGTAGCGCTCGCAATAGTTCGCGAGCTGGTCAAGGCGCATCGAGGGTCCCTTGGCGCCGCGCCGGCGGCCGGGCTTCGACTTAACATCGCCGCCCTGCATCAGCTCAAGTTGTTTAAGGGCTTCGCCCGCCTCTTTCTCGAGGTTCTTGATCCGGTCCGCGGCGGCTTGCGGCGTCAGCAACAAGGCGCCATCGATGTTGTGTTCGAGGTCGTGTGTTTCGACCAGCAGCAGGCCGTCTTTGGGCGCGCTCCAGCCCAGCTTGGTGCAGAGCCACGCTTCTATGTCCGCGCGTCGGTCCTGCTGGCGCTGTGCCACGCCAGCCAGCACCGCGTTGGCGACCATCAACTCGTTGCGCTGCGCGGCCCACACCGCCAGCGCAATCATGTCCTGGACGGTCTGGCCGTTGCGCATTGAGTACCAGCCGGCGACACACTCGGCAGGCAGTTTCAGGGTTTCGACTTCATGGATCGCACCGTGGGGCGCGAGCATGTATTCAAGCCGGTCCGGGTACCAGCTTTGGGTTGTCACCAGGTCTTGCCAGCGGGACTTTTCGCCCTTGACCTCAATGCATTGCACGAACAACTCGGTCTTTGTGCCGCGGGGTGTGTAGTGCATGCGGGCCTTGCGGTCGGGCTCGCCCTCGGCAACCTTGCCCTCAAGAAACTTGGGCATTGCCGCTTCAAAGTCTGCGGCAATGTCGGCTTCTGATTTGCCGCCAAACGAGTCCAGCAGGCCGGCGGAAAGCGGGGCCAAGAATGGCGCGGCAAACAGAAAAACGGCGGCTGCGTACGCGGCTGTGCATGCACGCATGGCGTCACCCTCCTCCAGGCTGACGGCCCCCACCATATGTGGAAGGCAACCCTGATAGTTTACGCACAGACGGCAAAAAGCCCACCGTCAATCCGGTGGGCTTTTGCTGGAAGCGAGCGAAGCGCAAGCAACTTATGCAGCGAATTCGATGGCGGTCAGGCCGATCTTGCGGTCTTTGGGGTCGAGCTTGATGACCTTGACCTTGATCTTCTGGCCTACCTTCACCACGTCTTCGGGCTTGTCCTGATTCTCGGCCAGTTCGCTGACGTGCAGCAGGCCTTCAAGGTCCTGCTCCAGTTCAATGAACACGCCGAAGTTGGTGATCTTGGTGATTGTGCCCTCGGTTTCGGTGCCGACGGCAAACCGCTCAGGGATGTCCGCTTCCCAGGGGTCGGCGATCATCTGCTTCATGCCCAGCGCAATGCGGTGCTTGTCGGTGTCAACGGCCAGCACGACGCACTCAACTTCGTCGCCCTTCTTGACCATTTCGTTGGGGTGGCTGACCTTGCGCGTCCAGCTCATGTCGCTGACGTGCAGCAGGCCGTCAATGCCGGGCTCGATTTCAATGAACGCGCCGTAGGTGGTCAGATTGCGCACGACGCCCTTGACCTTGGCGCCCGGCTGGTAGCGCTCGTTGACGCGCTCCCAGGGGTTGTCTTCAAGCTGTTTCATGCCCAGGCTGATTTCCTGCTTCTCTTCGTTGACGCCCAGGATCACGACTTCAGCGTCGTCGCCGAGTTGCAGCACTTCGCGCGGGTCATTCACGCGCTTTGTCCAGCTCATTTCACTGACGTGGACCAGGCCCTCGATGCCTTCTTCAAGGCGCACGAACGCGCCGTAGCTCATGATGTTGACGACCTTGCCCTTGTGGCGCGAGCCCACGGGGTAGCGATCGGCGATGCCCTTCCACGGGCTGTCGGCAAGCTGCTTCATGCCCAGCGCGATGCGTTCACGGTCGCGGTCAACCTTGAGCACCTTGATCTTGACCGTCTCATTGATCTTGACGACTTCGCTCGGGTGCTGGATGCGGCCCCAGGTCATGTCGGTGATGTGCAGCAGGCCGTCAATGCCGCCCAGGTCAACGAACGCGCCGAAGTCGGCGATGTTCTTGACCACGCCCTCGCGGATCTGGCCTTCCTCGATTTCGCTGAGCAGTGCGTCCTTCAGGCGCTCGCGCGTGCGCTCCTGCAGTTTGCGGGCGCTGACCACGATGTTTTCGCGGGCCTGGTCGATCTTGATGATCTCGCACTCCATGTCGTCGCCGATGAACTCATTGATGTCGCGAGTGCGGCGGATGCTGACCTGGCTGGCGGGCAGGAACGCGGGCACGCCGATGTCGATCAGCAGGCCGCCCTTGATCTTCTTGGTAACCTTGCCGCGGACGGTGTCGCCTTCTTTGTGCTTCTGGACGACCATTTCCCAGTTCATTTTGCGGTCGGCCTTGCGCTTGCTCAGGCCGATCACGCCGTCGTCGTTTTCAAGCTCTTCGATAAGCACGGTGATTTCGTCGCCGACCTTCGGGCGGTCGTCGGCGGACTCAAATTCGCGGACGCTGATGACGCCGACGGTCTTGGCGCCGATGTCAACAGTGATCTGGTCTTTGCCTGCGTGGACGACGCGGCCTTTGACAAGGCTGTCTTCGCTGAAGTGCTTGGCGCTGGGCACCAGGGCTTCTTCGGCTGGCTCTTTCCAGAGCGATTCAAGTTCGGCGTCAACAACTTCAGGCTTGGGTCCGTAGCGACGGACCAATGGGTTAACTGCGCGCAGCATGGGCATGGGAAAGGAGGCGCTCTCTCTGCCGACGCGGTTGCCTCAGGGCGCGCGCCGTGATGCCCCGTCGGCGGGCCGGCAATCGCCAACCAAAAGCGCCAACAGGCAAGGGCGGGGATTGTATGGGTCAAGGCCCCGCGCGCAATGGGGGGTTATGTGGTTGGGGGCGTAGAAAGCCACAGGCCCAGCCATGCCAGGGCAAGGCCGCCGACCAGCGATGCAAGCACGTTGGCGATGGCTTTGCCCGGCGCGACCTGCAATGTTTGCAGCGCAAAGGCGCTGAAGGTCGTTAAACCGCCGCACAGGCCCGTCACGATCAGCACCTTCAGTTCCGGACCGTACTTAAAACCTTCGCGGGTGACAAACCCGTAGGCCAAGCCCGCAACAAGGCAGCCCGCAAAATTGACCGCCAGCGTGGCCCACGGAAATGCCGCCGCGTGCTGGGGCAGGGCAGCCAGCAGCGCGCGGTCAGTGCCGTAGCGAATGCCCGACCCGATGGCGCCGCCCACACACACAAGCAACAACAACTTCATGGTCGCTTCCTTGGCAATGACGTGCGCGACCTTACATTGTTTGCGCATGCCCGAAAACCTTGTTGATCTTCACAGCCACTCCACTTGCTCCGACGGCTCGTTGTCCCCCACCGCCCTGATGGAAGAAGCGGCCCGCCGCGGCGTCGGCACACTGGCGCTGACCGACCACGATACAGTGGGCGGCCTTGATGAAGCGCAGGCCGCCGCAAAACGCCTTGGCATCGAGTTTGTGCCGGGTGTTGAGTTTACGGTGATATGCGCGGGCAGCGAGGTTCACTTACTGGGGCTGGGGATGGACTACGCACACGCGGCCATCGTTGCCCTGTGCGACGAAATCCAGGTCAAGCGCCGCCGGCGCTTCTTTGACATGATCGACCGACTGCGCGCCGCCGGCGTGCCCCTGAAGACTGAGGGCGTGCAGGACGGCGTTTCGCTCGCGCGGCCGTACCTGGCGCGCATGCTGGCCGAGCAAGGCTACGTGCAAACCTACCAGGAAGCGTTCGAAAAGTACCTGCGCAAGGGCGGCGTCGGCTACGTCGCGCACCGCTGCACATCCATCCAGCGCGGCATTGAAGCCGTGCAGGCCGCGGGGGGCGTCGCGATTATCGCCCACCCCGGCATCTACCGCAACGGCGACGAAGTGGTGTACGAAGCCGCACAGCACGGCCTTGACGGCATCGAGTGCTACCACAGCGACCACAACCACGACGTGCAGGAACATTACGTCGGGCGCGCGCGGCAGTTGAACCTGCTGGTCAGCGGCGGCGCGGACTTTCACGGCGTGGATCACGCACGCAGCAAGTTCTTCGGCAAGCGCGGCTGCCCCGGCGATGAGTACGCCCGCCTGATGGACGCCGTGGCGGCAAGGTCTTGAAGGGCAATACGCCCGCACTTGCGTGCGGGGCGGTCCGATGTTCAAAGTTGGCGGCATGCAAAACAGCGCAGACATCGTGATCATCGGCGGCGGGTGCATTGGCGTCAGCGTCGCGTACCATCTGGCGCGGCGCAAAGCCGGGCGGGTGCTGCTGCTTGAAAAGGCCGAGTTTCTGGGCGCCGAAAGCACGGGCAAGTGCGCCGGCGGCATTCGCGCGCAATTCAGCACCGAGATCAACACGCGCCTGAGCCTTTACAGCATTGACCGCTTCGAGCGCTGGCAGGACGAAATCGGCCACCCGTTTCAATACCGCCAGTGGGGCTACTGCTTTCTGCTTACCAGCGACGAGCTTGTCGCCAACTTTCGCAAAAGCCACGCCATGTGGACGCGCCTAGGCATGAACGTCGAGTGGCTGGCGCCCCCGCAAGTTGAGCAGCGCCTGCCCTACGTCAACATGGAAGGCGTGCAGGGCGCGACCTTTCACAGCCGCGACGGATTTGGCGACCCCAACGACATCACGCAGGGCTACGCCAAGCGCGCACAGGAACTGGGCGCGGTCATCGAAACCGGCGTGACCGTCACGGGCATTGAACTTGAAGGCGGGCGCAAGGTCACCGCTGTGCAAACCAGTCGCGGCCGCGTAGCGACGGGCAGCGTGGTGCTGTGTACGGGCGCGTGGACGCGGAAGCTTGGAGGCATGTGCGGCGTGGATGTACCGATTGACCCGATACGGCGGCAGATCATCGTAACGGACAAGTTTGACGACATCGCCGACCCCTTTCCGATGACTGTTGACCTGTCAACGACGCTGTACTTTCACCGTGAAAGCGGCGGCATCCTGATCGGCATGAGCGACCACACAGAAAGCGCGGGCTTTGACGACAGCTTCAATGAAGACTTCGGCGAAAAGATGCTGCTGACCGCGATGCAGCGCGCCCCGGTGCTCGAAAACGCCGCGCCCAAACACAAGTGGGCCGGCTTGTACGAAGTCACGCCCGACCACCACCCGGTGATTGACCGGCTGGGCCACGTGCAGGGGGCGTACGTGTGCGCGGGCTTTTCAGGCCACGGTTTGATGCACGCGCCGGCGGCGGGCGCGTTGACCAGCGAGCTGGTGCTGGACGGCAAGGCAGGCAGCATTGACATACGCGCGCTGGAGCTGAGCCGCTTCAGCGACCCCGCAAGGCTTCACGACGAAGCCAACGTGATATGATGCGTGTCCTTGCAGGCGAACAGCCTGAGTCCTCGCAGTGAACGACCACACATGGAAAAGATCTACGCGCCTTTGCTGCTGATCGGCAGCAACGTCTTCATGACCTATGCCTGGTACGGACACCTCAAAGACAACCGCGACAAGGCCATCTGGCTGGTGATCTTGATCAGCTGGGGCGTGGCCTTCTTTGAGTATTGCCTGCAGGTGCCCGCCAACCGCCTTGGAAGCAAAGTCTATTCGCTGGGCCAACTCAAAGTGATGCAGGAAGTGATCACGATGGTCGTGTTTGCGGTGTTCGCGCTGGCGTACATGAAAGTACCGCTGAAGCTGGACTTTCTGTGGGCAAGCCTGTGCCTGGTGGCGGCGGCCTTTTTCATGTTCCGCGGCGGCATCGGCAACGCCTAGGCCTACTTCAGCAGGCCGTACTTCTTGCCGAGCTTCTCGAAGGCGTCAATGACGTGGGCGATGTCTTTGTCCGTATGAATCGCCATGAAGCTGGCGCGTACGCCGCTTTGGCCTTGCGGTACGCCGGGCGTGATCACGGGATTGGTGTAAACGCCCAGCTCAAGCAGTTCTTTCCAGAAGGTGAAGGCCTCAAGGTCTTCGCCTACCTTCACGTAGATGATCGGCGTGGGCTCGTCGATCACGGGGTAGCCAATGCGCCGGAACTCGCCGCGCACCTTGTTGATGACGCTGCGCAGGTTTTCAAGGTGCTGCGGTTCGGTGCGAATCATGTCCAGGCTGGTGCTGACGGCGGCCACACTGGCGGGCGTCATGCTGGCGGCGAAAATCAACTGCCGCGCGTGGTGCTTGACGTAGCTGATCACACGCTCTTCGCCCACAATAAAGCCGCCCAGGCCGGCGAAACTCTTGCTGAAGGTGCCCATGACAACATCAACGTCTTTGTCCAGGCCGTAATGCTCGGCGGTGCCGCGGCCGGTTTTTCCGACCACGCCCACGCCGTGGGCGTCGTCAACGAAGATGCGCAGGCCGTGCTTCTTTTTAAGCTCGACAATGCGCGGCAGCTTGGCCAGCGTGCCCTTCATGCTGAACACGCCGTCGGTCACAAGCAGCTTGCCGTTTTCGGGGTTGCTGGCCTCGAGGATACGCTCAAGGTCTTCCATGTCGTCGTGCTTGTACTTCTTGGTCTCGGCAAAGCTGAGCTGCGTGGCGTCCATGATGCAGCTGTGGTTTTCGCGGTCGCTTAAGATGATATCGCGCCGGCCGGCCAACACGCTGATGGCGCCCATGTTGGTGGTGTAGCCTGTCGTGAAGCACAGGGCTTTTTCCTTGCCCATGTAGTCGGCAAGTTTTTCTTCCAGCTCCACGTGAATCACGTACGTGCCGTTGGCATAGCGCGAGCCGGAGCACGACGTGCCGAAGTTGCGGGTGGCTTCAATGGCGGCTTCAACGACGCGCGGGTGGCGCGTCAAGCCAAGGTAGTTGTTGCTGCCGGCCATCACGACTTCGCGGCCTTCAATGATGACGCGCGAGCCGTGGTTGCCCTCAATAGTCTTGAAAAACGGGTACAGCCCTGCGGCCTGCACCTCAAGGTCACGCTTGAATTCGAAACACTTGGCAAATACGTCCACTGGCCCCTCAGTCCAAGGCAAAACGCGTCCGCTGCTTTCGGCAGGCAGACTAGCCCCCGCCCCCCATTAGTCAAGAAATGCGGGCACAGCCTCACGCCCCATTAACCGCGCGCGGCGGCAACTACCTTTTTGGCGGCGTCGGTCAGGTCTGTGGCCGACTGTATTTTCAGGCCGCTTTTGTCCAGCAGCTCGCGGCCCTTTTCGACGTTTGTGCCTTCCAGCCGCGCGACCACGGGCACTTTCAGGTTCACTTCTTTGGCCGCGGCAATCACGCCCTGGGCAATCACGTCGCACTTCATGATGCCGCCGAAGATATTGATCAGCACCGCCTTCACCGACGGGTCGCTCAAGATGATCTTGAAAGCCGCCGTCACGCGCTCGGTGCTGGCGCCGCCGCCGACATCCAGAAAGTTCGCGGGCTCGCCGCCGTGCAGCTTGATGATGTCCATGGTCGCCATTGCCAAGCCGGCGCCGTTGACCATGCACCCGATACTGCCGTCAAGCTTGATGTAGCTCAGGTCATACTTCTTGGCCTCGGTTTCCTCGGGCACTTCTTCGGTGAAGTCGCGGAAGGCCTCAATGTCGCCGTGGCGATACAGCGCGTTGTCGTCGAACGTCATCTTGGCGTCCAGCGCGATCACGTCGCCTGTCTTTGTGGTAACCAGCGGGTTGATTTCAACCAGCGTCGCGTCTTCGCCCACAAAGCAGCGCGCGACCCCAAGGATCAGCGATGCCGCCTTGTTGACCGACTTGGCTGGTATGCCCATTGCCAGCGCAAGCCTGCGCGCCTGAAAGCCGTGCATGCCCTCGCCGGGGTCAAAAAACTCTTTCTTGATGGCGCCCGGGCGCTTGTGGGCCACTTCTTCAATGTCCATGCCGCCCTCGTAGCTGCCCATGATGCAAACCTTGGCGGTCTCACGGTCCAGCACGGCCGCGAGATAGTACTCGTGGTCGATGGCACAGCCGGCTTCAATCAACAGCTGGTTGACCTTCTTGCCCTCGGGGCCGGTCTGGTGCGTGACCAACTGCATGCCGAGGATCTTCTCGGCGTGGGACTTCACTTCATCCAGCGACTTGGCCAGCTTTACGCCGCCGCCCTTGCCGCGCCCGCCGGCGTGAATCTGGGCCTTGACCACCCACACTTCGCCTCCGATTTCGCGGGCGGCTTCAACGGCTTCGGCCACGCTGTAGGCGGGCTTTGCCTTAAGCAGCGGCGTACCGTAGCGGCGCAGAACGTCTTTGGCTTGAAACTCATGGATCTTCATCGGGCAGTCCTGTGAAAGTCGGGCGGCATTGTGGTCAGGTGCAATGGCGGACGCAAGGTGTTAGGCCTTGCCCTTTCCGTGGCGCTTGACTTCGGCCTTAAGGGCGCGCGACTTGGCCTTCAGGCGCTGGGCCACCAGTTCAGGCACAAAGCGGCTGATGTCGCCATCAAGGGCCGCCGCCTCGCGGATCAGTCGTGACGAGATAAAGCTCTCGTCCAAGCTGGCGCAGACAAAGACGGTCTCAATCTCGGGCGCGAAAGTGCGGTTGGCGTAGGCCATCTGCACTTCGTTTTCATAGTCGCTGAAGGTGCGCAAGCCGCGCAGGATCACCTTGCCGCCCAGGCCGCGCACATAATCAACCACCATGCCCGTGAAGCTTTCGACGCGCACATTGGGCAGGTCGGACGTGACCAGCCTGAGCATCTCGACGCGCTCTTCCACGCTGAACAGCGGCGTCTTTGAAATGTTCACCGCGCACGCAACTACAAGCTGTTCAAACAGCGCCGCCCCGCGCCGGATCACGTCCACGTGGCCGTTGGTGCAGGGGTCAAAGGTGCCCGGATAGATCGCAAGTCGGTGTGGCATTGCAGCACACTATCATGTATTCCAGCGCGCTGGCAATTGAGCCGGTTGTGTAGCGCAGGCGCCTCGGCAGGCAAGGTGCCTGCGCTACAACCTGCCAACCTGACCCATCGCCGGAGACGCCCATGTCGCTGTATGACCTCTCGATCAACACGCTTGAGGGCAAGCCCGCCGATCTCTCCTCTTACAAGGGCAAAGTCGCGCTGGTCGTGAACGTGGCCAGCGCATGCGGGCTTACTCCGCACTACACCGGCCTGCAAAAGTTGCACGACGAACTTGCGGCCAGGAGTTTTACGGTGCTGGGCTTTCCGTCCAACCAGTTCGGGGCGCAGGAGCCGGGCAGCGCCGCGCAGATTCGCGAGTTCTGCACCACCAGGTACGGCGTCACGTTTCCGTTGTTCGAGAAGATCGAGGTCAAGAAAGGTCCCAGCCAGCACCCCGTGTACCAGTTTCTGACCAGTTCGCACGCCGAGCCGAACTGGAACTTCACCAAGTACCTGATCAGCAAGGACGGCAACGTGATCAAGCGCTACGAGCCCACGACAACGCCCGACGACCCCGGCCTGTTGCAGGACATCGCCGACGCACTCGCCTAGACTTTGTACAGGCTGCATCGGCAGCGCTTACGGCCGCCAGGAACAGGCACCTAGCACAAACTTTGAGGCCGGACCCCGCTTCACTCGCCGGGGGCCTCGATCTTCACGCTGCCATCGATGTGGCCGATTTTCGCAACGCGCTCCTCGTGGCGGCCGCCCTCGAATTCGGTCTTCAGCCATGCCTCCAGCGCGTGCAGAACCACGTCCTCGCCCATGCTGCGCTGGCCAAAGCACGCGACATTCGCGTTGTTGTGCCGCCGCGACATCTCGGCTTCCCAAGCGTTGTGCACGACAACGGCGCGAATGCCCGGCACCTTGTTGGCGCTGATCGCCATGCCGATGCCGCTGCCGCACACCAGCACGCCGCGCTGCGCATCGCCGCGGGCCACCACAGCCGCCACCCGCTTTGCGAAATCGGGGTAGTCCACGCGCTGCTCGTCCAGCGGGCCCTCGTCGATCACCTGGTGGCCCTGCTTGTGCAGCCAGGTTGCAATCGCATCCTTCAGTCGAAACCCGGCGTGGTCGCTGCCGATGGCAATCATCATGGCGTTTCTCCTTCACCGCAGAACAGCGCGTTGAACTGCCGTTGCATCTCCGTGTTGCCGGCCCAGCGCGCCAGCAGGTCGCGACGCATTGCCTCAATGACCTGCCGGGCTGCCCGCGCGTAAACTCCGGGCGGCTTGCCCATGGGGTCGTCAATCTGCCATTGCAGCACTTCGCCGGCCGCGAACTCCTGCACCTCAGCGACCACATCATCGCCCATGCTGACGCAAAGCGGCGGCAGGACATCCGGGTCAAAGACCTGCGGCGTGTGGCTCGCCAGCGAAGCATTGTAGCGCATGGCGGTCTGCTGCATGTCGGGCGGGCTGCGCCGCTCTGCCCGTGCGATCAACCCGCTGCTGCTGGGCGCGTACGCGGGCACAAAGTCGCGCACCTGGCGCATCAGCCAGTTCTGCATGGCCTCAATCAATCGGTGCGCGAACGCGCTGCGATTCAGGTTGCCCAGACACACAAAGTGCACAGGACGCGTGAACATCTGCGCCAACTTGTCGCGGCTGGCGGCGCCCATGCGCAATATCTCAAGGCCGCTCGGCAACAGGCGGACGACACTGCTGGCGGGGCGCTCCGGAAGTTCACCGCCGTCCAGCACTGCATCCAGCGGCATCTGCGCGATGCGGGCGGGGTCGCGCAGCGGCGGCTGGCCGTGCTCGTTGGCGCTGGTGGCGATCACGGGCAGGCCCGCAAGTTCAAGCAGCCGTGAGCCCAGCGGGTGCTGCACAACGCGCACGCCCAGGCCTGTATCCTTCCGTGCGACGACCACGGTGGCGCCGTTGGGAGTAAGCGCGCGCACGGCAAACTCCTCGGCGGGCAGTAGCGGGCCCGCGGTGCGGATCGCGGTGTCAACGCTGCCGGCATGCAGGGAAAACCCTTCGCTGCGGCCGCCCTTGAATGCCTTGAGCTTGTCATTGCCGAAAGCAACGTCGGCAGCGGCTGCCACGCCGTAAACCGTGTCAGTCGGGAAACCGACCAGCGCGCCCTCGCGAATCAACTGCGCGGCGAGTTCAAGCTGGTCCGGTTGCAGAACCCTTGCCGGCATCCTTGCCTTTGTCGCGGGCCATCTCTTCGTTGCGGCGGCGGCGGCGCTCGGCGATGGCCAGCCGTCGGCCAAGTACTCCCCGGCCGCGCAGGAAACGATATGCAAAGTAAATCGGTCCCGAAAGCACATACCCGAGCATCAGCGCGGGCACCATCAGCTTCCAGTAGTCAATGAAGATGACGACCAGCACCACCACCAGCATCACGAACACAAGTGTGCGCAGGCTTTGCTTGCGCGAGACCAGCCGGTTGAAGGCGTGCACATAGCGTATGCGCGTAACCATCATCAGGCCGATGAATGCGCCAACCGCGGGGATTGCAACGCGAAGGATCCAGGGAAATGGCTGCTCGTCGAACCAGCTGAACTTGTCATAGAACCATGTGCAGCCCAGCATCAATGCACAGACGCTGGCGGCGGCAGCGGGGCTGGGCAACCCATGAAACACGGTGTGATCGTCGTCTTCGGCGGTCTCAACATTGAAGCGCGCCAGGCGCAGAATCGCGCAGCAGGCGTACAGCCCGCATACGGCCCACAACAGCTTGGTGTCAAAGGGCAGGGCGAACGGCGGCCGGGCAAAGAAGAACTCGCCGCCCACGCGCAACATCATGGCGGGCGCAACGCCGAAGGTCACGGCGTCGCACAGGCTGTCCAGCTCAGCGCCGAAGCGGCCGGTGGTGGCCGTCATGCGCGCGACCTTGCCATCCATCGCGTCAAACAGCATGCCGCCGCCGACCAGCAGCGAAGCGTAGCCGATGCGCAACGTGACTTCCGGAAAGTCGCCGGTGGCCAGCGCGGCATAGGCCTTGGCAAGCTCAATCAGCGCCGCCACGCCGCAGATCGCGTTGCCGAGCGTCAGCGCCGACGGCAGCACCGCCAGCCCGGGCATACGCTGGCGCTTGCGGCGGCGCGAGGTGTTGGTCGCGATCAGCCGCTGCGAGTCGCCGGATGCGTCAAGCTGAATCAGCCGACCGCTGGCGGTCTGCGTCTGCTCTTCGCCGGGGCGTTCTTGCGGGTTCATTCGCTTTGCGGCTCCCAGCCCATTTCTTTCAACACCACTGTGGCGGCTTCGCAGGCCGCCGGGGCGCCGATGATCATGACTCGCGCGCCACACGACAACACGCGCGCATCGTGGCCCTGGCGGTCCAGTTGTGTCTCCAGCGCGATGGTGACCACGTCAACGCCGCCATGATCGCGCAGGCCGCCATCAAAGCCGTCCTGGCGGTTGGGCTGCGTGCGCTGGCGCTGGTATGCAGTATCGAGCTTCTTCAGCAGATCGGCAACGTCATACACGCGCACGCCGCCGCCGCGGTACATCGGCGGATAGCCGATATGCACCACGCCATGGGCAAAGCCAACCGCGGCATCCGCGGCAAAGTACTCAAGTACTTTGCTCAACTGGTCTTCGTGCGAGCCCTCGAAGCTGAACTCGATGTGCTCGTCGTGCGCCTGTTGCGCAAACGGCGCACTGAGCACAAAGTCAACCTGCGCGGCTTTGCAGATGGCCGCAATCACGCTGGCCAGCGGACGTTCGTCGGCTTCTGATTCTCCCTGCTTGTCGCGCAACGCACCGGCCTGCGCCAGCGCCGCCTTCAGGTACGCTGAGTCGCCGCCACCCGGCGTGATCATCAACTGCAGCACCTCCGCAATCAGCGCCTGAATCTCAAGGTCGGCAGCAAACAACACCCGGTCGCCGACCACCGCGGCTTCTTCGTACTCGCCGGCGATTTCACGCAGCATCTGCTCAAGCACAAATGCAATGTGCTCGGCGGCGGTTGCCTTCTGGCGTTCCTGACCCGGGCTCAGCTTGCGTTCGGGCTCGCCGTACTGGTTGATGTAATCGACAAAACGCCCGCACAGCACGCTTACATCGTAGCCCTTCGTCGCCTGGTGCGCGCCCGGCCGCTCTTCCTCGCGCACCACAAGCCGTTTGCCGGCCACACGCACAAACAAGCCGCTGGCAACCGACAACAGGTGCGCCGCACGACCGCGATCCACCTGCTTTGCGCTCAGCCAGACCGGCGCCGCCATGTCCGGCGGTTCGCGCCCGAGATCAAGCTCAAGGTTTGCAGCCTTGGCAAACTCGGCAAGCACAATGTCGGCTGGCACACCCAGATACTCAAGGTCGTGCAGTACAACGGGCACCTTGACCTGCGGCTGGGCGGTGGCCGTCACGAACAGCAGGCACGCGGCCAGCGCCGCAAACAGCAATTTCATTTGCCGGTCCTTTCGGGTTCTTTCCAGCCAAGTTCGCGCAGTATGCGCGCTGCGGCGTCAATGATGTCGCTGCCGCCCATCACGACCACGCGCGCGCCGTAAGCGATGACCTGCGGGTTGTAACCCGCGCTTTCCAGCTGCTGCTCCAGGGCATCTACGATCACGCTGACGCCGCCGCGCGCCTTCAGCGTAAGCTCTTCGGGGTTGTCGGCGCCGTCGGCCATTTCCTTGTATTGCTTGTCCAGGTCCGCCAGCAACTGGTCCATGGCGAACACGCGGTACGTGGGCGTGCCGGCATAATGCATCTGGTGCAGGCGCATCGCGCCGTGGCGGGCATCCACGTAAAAGCCGTGCTCGTCGCCCAGCATGCGCAGAATCTCGTTGGGCGCGGCGTCCATGCTGGCGACGGCGGCGTCATCGTCCAGAAACACAGATTGCAGCACCGAGTTGTGCAGATACACGGGTGTCGGCATTTTCTCGAACAACCGCCAAAGCGCCGCCCCCAGCGTGATATCGCGGGGCAGGCCGCGCGGGGCTGTGCGCTCAAGGCTGGCGCGGTTGGCGCGGTCGGCGGCCAGCGCCCCGCTTTCGCCGCCCTTGTCGCCCGCCAGCAGCGTCAGCAGCTCTTCAATGTTCTTGAGCTCGGGGCCTGAGCGCGTGAACACCAGCCGAGTACCGACCGCGCTGCCGCCGTCAATGCTGGTTTCGCCTTCAAGCACACGCTGTACGACATCGAGCAGAATCTCTGAGGCCGCAATTCCCGCCTCAGCGGGCACGGGCCGGTCATAGCGTTTGCGATAGTCGCGAAAGGCGGTCGTCAGCGCTTTCACGTCAAAGCCGCGCACCTCCGGCTTGATCGTGACGCCGCCGGCAGGCCTTACGCGCAGCGCGCGCGCCTCGTGGTCCAGCAGCAGCGTGATTGCGCCTGACTCACTTACCAGCCGCAGCGCAAGTTCCGGCTTGACCTTGCGGGCGAGCACCCAGACCGGCTCTTCCAGTTCGTCGCTGTCTTCGAGACCGCCCAGGTCAAGACGAACGCCCAATTGCCCCGCAAGGTCGGTCAACGAAGTCCCCAGCGGCGCGCCTGGATACACGCAGTCAACGGTGTCCGGGACGGGCGCGTCCTGTGCTTGTTGCGTGTGCGTGGCCAGCAGCAGGCCGCAGGCAAGCGCGACAACGCAAACCACCAATCTTCGCACGGCCATATCACCTCACTTTGCGGCGGCGGCTTCGTCCTGCGCAATGACGGGAGCGCCCTGCCGCAGCTTGACGGTGGCGACGATTGTGCCGCCGCCTTTGACCTTGTCGCCGACCTTGACCTTCCAATCCACATCGAAGTCGTTGTCGAAATAGAGTTCCGTGCGGCTGCCGAACTTGAGCATGCCGAAACGCTCGCCGCGGGCGACTTTGTCGCCCACCTTGATCGGGCACACAATGCGGCGCGCGATCAAGCCCGTAATCTGGCGCACGTAGTAGCGCGGGCCCCACTTGCTTCTGAAACCGAGGTTCTGGGCCTCGTTCAGGATGCTGCACTCCGGGTCGCGGGCGTCCAGGTACTCACCGTCCTGGTGGCGCGAGTACTCAAGCTCGCCGTCCAGGGGCGCGCGGTTTACGTGCACGTCAAAGACGCTCAGAAAGATCCCGATGCCCTGGTGCCTGCCTTGCAGGTATTCAGAAAGCTCCTTCTCGCCCACATCCGTGACAGTGCCGTCCGCGGGGCTGACAACCGTGAACTCATCGCCGGGCAAGGGCCGGTCAGGATCGCGAAAGAAGTTGAGGTTGAACCCGGTAAGAAACAGCGGGATCACCCCCACGGCCCAAAGGGCGGGATGCACAAACCACGCCAATGCCCATACGCCGACCCAAAGCACAGCCGGGATGGCAAAGCCAAACAGGAAAAGTTCACGCAGGCCGTATTTGGTGAATGGCATGGCGGAAGGGTAACAGAAGAAGGCCGCAATAAAACAGGCGGCTGTGTGTGCAAAGCACTCCGTCGCTTGCGTTTCGGGCTACTGTTTCTTGGTTTGTGTCTATGCCCTATAGTGCGGCTGTGTACGCCGAAACCGCCTACCTGTTTCGCCACGCGCTGATGCGCGAGGCGGCCTATGAGCTGCAATTGCCCGGCGACCGGGCGAAGCTGCACGAGCTGGCGTTTTTCCTGATCGAGGAATCGTTCGGCGGCCGAGCACCCGAGCCTCCGCCCCTTGACGCCATCGACCCGCCGAAGATCGAGCCCCACCCCACGGATGCCGTGGCCGCGGAACTGGCTGCGCACGCGAGGCTCGCCATCCGCAAGGCCCGCACGGGTACAGTCGCGCGCATGGCGCGCGCGGGCATGGCCGAGGTGCATAAGCTCTACCTGCGGCGGGCGGGGGAGTACCTGGAGCGCATGTTTCAGGCGGAGGCCGCCGCGCAGGCGTGGCAAACGCTGGCTGACCTGCTGCCGCGGGCTGCCGGGGGCGAATGTCTGCGCCGCGGGGGTGCCGTGCTCTTCCAGGCCGGCCAGCCTGTCGCAGCCCTGAGTGCATTCAAGCAGGCCCTGGCGATTGCACGGGAAGTCGGCAACCGGGGTTTCGAGGGCATCGCACTCGGCAACCTGGCGAACGTCTATCGTGAAACCGGGCGCGTGGAGCTGGCCGAGCGCACGTACGAGCAGGCCCTGGCGAATGCACGCGAAGTCGGCAACCGGCGGGTCGAGGGCATCGCACTCGGCAACCTGGCGAATGTCTATCACCAAACCGGGCGCGTGGCGCCGGCCGAGCGGACGTACGAGCAAGCCCTGGCGATTCACCGCGAGGTCCGCGACCGGCGTTTTGAAGGCATCACCCTGGGCAACCTGGCGATTGTCTATCATACAACCGCGCGGACGGAGTTGGCTGAGCGGATGTACGAGCAAGCCCTGGCGATTCACCGCGAAGTCGGCGACCGGCCCAGCGAGGGCATCGCACTCGGCAACCTGGCGAATGTCTACCGCGAAACCGGGCGCATAGAGCAGGCCGAGCGGACGCACGAGCAAGCTCTTGCAATTCACCGCGAAGTCGGCAACCGGCCCAGCGAGGGCATCGCACTCGGCAACCTGGCGAATGTCTATCACCAAACCGGGCGTGTGGAACAGGCAGAGCGGACGTACGAGCAGGCCCTGGCGATTCACCGCGAGGTCCGCGACCGGCGGGTCGAGGGCATCGCACTCGGCAACCTGGCAAATGTCTATCTCGATACCGGGCGCGTGGAGCTAGCAGAGCGGATGTACGAGCAGGCCCTGGCGATTCACCGCGAGGTCCGCGACCGGCGTTCTGAGGGCGCTCATCTCTGCGCCTATGCGGTGAGCCTTGCCGCGCACAATCGACCCGAAAGGGCGAGGGAGACCTGGCGGGCCGGCGCGGCGATTTTGCGCGAACTGGGCAACAACCGCGAACTCGAGCGCCAGACCGCCGCCTTGCGCGCTGCCTGCGCCAAGGCAGGATTGCCACTCTTCGACGATGCTCCCCTCGACGGGGCTCAGGGCGGGCAGGGCAGACCGCTTGACGAGGGGACTGTCCCCGGCGCGTAGTTGGCGCCGAGGGACTGTCCCCGTTGTTTCGAAGCCATCGCACAGAACCCAAACGGGGACAGTCTTGGTCCGCTAAGACTGCGATCCACCACAGAGCTCACAGAGGACACAGAGAACAGCATGGATGCTGCCAAGGAGACACTGCGCCCCGGTGCTATGGCGCTTTGGCCATGGCCTTTGCCTTTCTCTGTGAACTCTGTGTGCTCTGTGGTGAATTCAACACAGCAGGACAGTCCCCAAATGCGGGCACAGTCCCCTTAGCTACAATGGCCCCATGCACGCCGAAACCGCATACCTCTTCCGCCACGCGTTGATGCGCGATGCAGCCTATGGGCTGCAGTTACCGAGCGACCGCGCGCGCCTGCATGAACTGGCGTTTCAGCTGATCGAGCAGGCCTTCGGCGGCCGCGCACCGGAGCCTCCGCCCCTGGACGCCGATGAGCAGCCGAATCCCGCCCGTCACGCAACAGACGTTATCGCACGCGAGCTGGCGCAGCACGCCAGGCTGGCATCGGGGGCGCTGGCCCCCGGCTTGCACGTGCTTTACCTGCAACGCGCCGCCGACTTCGCTGACTACACCTTTCAATGGACTTCAGCCGCCGACCTGTGGCTGGAGTTGTCGAAGCTGCTCAGCGGCGACAAGCAGGGCGAATGCGTAAGACGCGCGGCAGCGGCCCTGCTCCATGGCGGCGAATGGCAACGCCCGGAGCAGTTGTTCGCGGCGGCATGTGAAACCTTCCGGCAATCCGGCTACCGCGCGGCTGAAGGCGCGGCACTGCGCGGATTGGCCGGCGTGTACATGCACACCGGGCGCACCGCCATGGCCGAGGCAACAACGAACGAGGCTGTGAACGTACTGGCCGCCGCCGGCAACGAGGATGAATACGCGCGGGCATTGGCCAATCTCGGTATCGTGTACTGGGCCACTGGCCGTGCAACACTGGCCGAAACGACCACAGAAAAGGCGCTGGCCCTGCACCGGCAAACCGGCAACCGCAGGGCCGAGGCGATGGCCCTGAGCAATCTCGCCATCCAGTACGTCGATACATCTCGCATGGAACTTGGAGAAGCAACACACAAGCAAGCGCTGTCCATTTACCTTGAACTTGGCGACCGTAACGGCCAGGGCATTGTGCTGACAAACCTTGGCAATCTGTACCGCTTCACACAGCGCAATGACATTGCCGAAGCCAGGTACCATGAGGCGCTGGCCATCCTGCGCGAAGTCGGCAACCGGCGCTATGAGGGCGCGACTCTGGGCAATCTGGCGATCGTTTACGCCTTTACCGGCCGCCTGGAGCTGGCAGAGTCAACGAACCGTCAGGCCCTGGCCATCCACATTGAAACCGGCAGCCGGGCTTTCGAGGCTGGCGTGTGGGGCAACCTTGCCAGCCTGCATCAACAACTCGGCCGGTTCGACAGCGCCGAGGAGATGTACATGAAGTCCTTGCACATCCACCGGCAAACCGGCGGTCGAAACCTTGAAGGCGTGGCCCTTGGCAACCTGGCCAGTTTGTACATGGAAACGGGCCGAATGGCGCAAGCCGGCGAGGCCTTCCGGCAGGCGCTGGCCATACACAAGGCAACCGGCGACCGCCGCGCCGAAGCCGCACACCGTTGCGACTACGGAAACTATCTGCTCGCAACCGGCGATGGCACGGCGGCTCGGGCCCAGTGGCGCAAGGGTGCTGCCTTACTGCGGGAGCTGGGCGCAACAGACCTGTTGGCAGGCAAGACGGCAAAGATGCGCCAAGAATGTGCCAAAGGCGGCGTGCCGCCGTTTGATTGATCCGGCTACTCCACTTTGCGCTGGCCGAATACGCCGGCGAGGTTGAGCGCCACCCGTTGCGTGATCTTTTCTTGCGGCACGTAGCCGAAGTCGCGGCTGTCGCCGTAGGCCACGGCATCGTTGTCGGTCACAATCAGGTAGTGCCCGTCGGGAATCACGTCGCCGTCCTTGATGCCCGCCTGCGCGCCCATTACCCAGCCGATGCCTAATGGCTCCCGGCCGCCGACGCTGAAGGTCGGCAATTGCGCGGTCACTTTCTCGCCGGGCAGGCCCGCGATGCGCCCCAGCAACGTCTCGGGCGCGTCGTCGCGGGGGTCGGGATGCTCATAAAACACGATGTCGCCCAGCCGCGGCTCGCGCCAAAGGTTCAGCTTCAGCAGCAGCAGGGTGTCGCCCTGCTGCACATCGTTGATCGGCGAGGTGATGCGCTTGCTTTCAGGGTCGAACGTGCCCGGCACCGTGAACACGCTGTAGCTCAGCAGCACATACACAGCCAGCAGCACCAGCACCAAAGCAAGCGCCACCCGCAGGCGCTTGACCCAGCGCTTGAAACCCTTGACCCGGGGGTCGGGCTCGCTGTCTTTTCGCTGTTGTGCAATCAGTGCCATAATCAAACGGGGCTTGCCTCTGGCTGTATATGTTGCGATATTGCCCCCTGCTTGTAACGCACGTTCATGCGCAGGGTTCGGTCATTGCAAGGAGCTGCCCTTGGGCCTCTTCAAGAAACAAGAGCGTAACATTGAAGCGCTGTCCACAATCCAGGACACCAACACCTTCAAGCTGACACGCAAGATCGCCGAAGGCGGCATGGGTGCGGTTTATGAGGCCATCCAGCTCGGCAGCGACGGCTTTGAAAAGCGCATGGCCATCAAGACCATCCTTGAAGACTTCTCTGCAAACGATGAGTTCGTCGAGATGTTCATCGGCGAAGCCAAGCTGGTGGCGGACTTGATTCACCAGCACATCGTGCAGATTTACCAATTGGGCAAGGTCGGTCGCCAATACTACATGGCCATGGAGTTCATCCACGGCGTCAACCTTGAACAGTTCATTGACCGCCACCACCAGTACAAGAAGCGCATCCCCACCGAGTTGTGCGTCTATATCGCCAGCCGCGTCAGCCGCGCCCTTGAGTACGCGCACAAAAAGCGCAACCGCAACGGCGAATTGCTGGGCGTGGTGCACCGCGACATCAGCCCCAAGAACATCATGATTGAGGCCGAAGGCGTCGTGAAGCTTACCGACTTCGGCATTGCCAAGGCGCGCCACATCATGAAAGACAAAGAAGGCGACGTGCTGATGGGCAAGGTGCAGTACATGAGCCCCGAGCAAGCCGCCTTTGAACAGACTGACGGCCGCAGCGACGTGTTTTCGCTGGGCGTGGTGCTGTACGAAATGCTGGCCGGCCGCAACATTTTCGCCGACGACGACACACTGGTGTGCATCGACAACGTGCAGAAAAAGCCGATCCCGCCGATCAGCCACTACAACCCCAACGTCGATGACGACCTGCAGCGCGTGCTTGACCGCATGCTTGAGCGCGACAAGGGCAAGCGCTACCAGGACGCCGGCGAATGCGCCACCGACCTTGAGTTTTACATTTACAAAGGCGGTTACGGCCCGACCTTCAACACGATGGCGGACTACCTGCAACACCTGTTTCCCGAGTTCAAGCAGCATGTGGCCGCGAGGTAGCGGCCCGGACGCGAAGCCAAGAAACAAGAGCCCGAAGCGCAAGCGACGGGCATTTCTGTTGCCCGCAACACTGCCGACCTACGCCTGAACCAACCAGTTTGCCAGCAGATCGATCAGGCCCTCATCTACGCGGAACAGTTTTTGCCGCGCGTCGTTAAGGTCGTGCCCCAGGTGCTCGATCACATGCAACTCGGCCGGCGGACGGGCTTCGCACCAGTCCTGCCATTGCGCGATGTTGTCGTCTGTCAGCCGCGCGTCGCGCCCACCCTGAACCACCAGCGTGCGTACTCGCGGCTCTGCTTGCAGCGCGTTCGCCCAATGGCCGGCCAGCCACTCGTAGCTTTCCCAGCCGGAGTACGCGGCTGGGTAGCCTTTGCCGAGTTCAACGAAGTCCTCGGGTGCCAACTTCGTGCCCTGCTTGAAGTACTCTTCAAGCCTTGCGTAGTACTCCACTGCCTGCTTGCCCTTGGCGCGCTGCGTCGCGTCTGTGTGCTGAGCAAGCCTGTGTGCGCGCCAGCGCCCCACCTCAAAGATGTTGCGCAGCGGCGAGCACAACTGGGCCACGCCTGCCACGGCTTCTCCTTCGGCCAGTTTGCCGACCACCATGCCGCCTTCACTATGACCGGCGAGGTACACGGGCGCGTTGCCTGCGTGCTGCCGCAAAACACCCAGCGCTGCGCGTGCGTCCTCAACCCGCTGCCAACAGGTGTAGGTCTGCGGGTACGGCGCGGGCTTGTCGTGGCCGCGCTTGTCAAAGCGCAGCGTGGCGATGCCCCGCGCAGCCAGCAATTGCGCTACACGCCGGTACAGGCTGCTCTTGAAGCCTACGGCGTGCATGTTGCCGTCGCGGTCGTGCACACCTCCGCCCTGGTGCAGCAGCACAAAGGCGCGCGCCCTGTCAGGTACGATCAGGGTGCCGCCGAGCGCAGGATCGGTCGGGATGGTGACTTCAAACTCGGGCATGGGCTGAAAGGATCTATGGTCAATGTTCAATGATGCAACGGAGAGCCGATTGTGCATTGAACCCTGACCATTGAACATTGCCGTTCTGTCATCTCCCTTCATTGACGCCTTTAACACGCTCGTCTATACGGGTTCCCCCACTCAGGGCCACAGGAGCGCCATGCAACGCAAAGAGATGATCCAGATGGTCGTTGTGATCATCCTGATCGTTGCCGGCTTCTATGCCTGCCAGGCCTGGGTGTTTCCGCCGGCGACGCCTCCGGCGCCGATCAACGAGCCGGTCAACACTCCCGTCAACGCACCGCCGGAACGCACCGAGCCGCCGGTGGTCACAGGCACCGCACCCGCAGCCGGCCAGCCTTCCGCGGCCACCGAGGCCGACAAAGAGCACGGCTTTGCGCCGATCCCGCGCAGCGAAGCTCGCGTCTACAAGTTGTCCAACGACCGCCTGACGGCTGTGGTCAGCGACCGCGGGGCGGTGCTGGACTCAGTCAGTTTTGTCGATGCGCAGGGCAAGGTGACTTTCTGGCGCACGCCCGACGACCCCACGATTGAGCCGTACGAAGCCCTTGAGTTGCTGCGCCCCCTTGAGGCCGCGCCCGCCATCGCGCCATTCGGCCTGCTGATGGACCGCAACGACGAAGCCCGCAACACCTCACGCTGGGAGTTGCACCTGGATGATCGCGCGGGCAGTACCCAATCCCTGACTTTCCGTTTCCCGCCCAGCACAGGCTTCAAGCACGACCGCGAATCCGACGGCACCGTGATCTACAAAAAGATTACGCTGCACCCGGGCGCGTACCGGCTGGACATAAGCATTGAAGTCCACAACTACAGCGACAAGGTGCGCGAGAAGTTCGTCGGTGTCTGGGGCCCGGTAGGCATCACCAACGACGGCATGCGCAGCGCCGGCGAGTACAGCCGCGTGGCGCTGTACGGCAGCACCGACAGCAAGCGCTACACGAGCCTTGAAGACTCGCCCACGATGCACTCGATTGCCGGAAGTGTGAAAGAGCGCAACGAGGAATTGGGCAAGCCTGAGCGCGCCTGGATCACGAATCGCGACCTGGATGAAATCGACGCGCCCGATCGCTTCCTGATCGCGCATGGGCTTCGCACGCAGTACTTTCTCGCGTTCATCGCGCATGACCCGGACCATCGTGACGCGCGCTACTCGGGCGCAATCCTGCCCCTGAAGGGCCCGGAAGGCGACACTGCCGCAATCTCGATGACCGGCCCCGCGCTGGTGCTGCAACCGGCAAGAGACGGCAAGCCTGACATCGGCCACGCCAGTCTGCGCCTGTACACGGGCCCGCGTGACAAGGACGAGCTGCGAGGCGCGTGGCAAGTTGCGCCGCCTGCCGACACCGACCTGTCGGTCCAATGGACCGAACTCGCGACCAGCGGGTTCTTTGATTTGATTGCCAGCCCCCTGATCTGGGTGCTGCGCCACCTGACCAACCTGGCGGGGCCCGGCATTGCGATCATCCTGCTGACGTTGCTGGTGCGCATGGCGCTGAGCCCGCTGAGCTACCGCGGCCAGAAGGCGATGGCCGTTTACACACAGAAGATGAAGATCGTGAAGCCGAAGATGGACGCGATCAAGGAGAAGTACAAGGACAAGACCGACCGCGACAGCCAGATGCGCATGCTGACCGAAACGCGCGAAGTAATGAAAGAACAGAATGTCGGCGTGTTCCCGATCGGCGGGTGCCTGCCGATGCTGATCCAGCTTCCGATCTTCATTGGCCTTTACCGTGCGTTCGGCGCTGCGTTCTTTCTGCGGCAGGCGAGTTTCCTGTGGATCCACGATTTGAGCCTGCCCGACGCGACTATCCCCGGAAGCACATGGATCGGCGAGGGCTGGATCGGCTTTCTGGCGCACAACGGCTACCTGACGGTGAACATACTGCCGATGCTGTGGATCGTGCTGAGCATCGTGCAGTTCAAGATGCAGCCAAAACCCGACGACCCGCAACAGGCGGCTATGCAGAAGCAGATGGGCTGCATTTTTCCGCTGATGGGTTTGATGTTCTACGGGTTCGCGAGCGGCTTCGCGTTTTACTTCATTATCAGCAGCGTGTACTCGATTGCCGAAAGCAAGCTGATCAAGCGGAACCTGATCCGCCAGGGAGTCGTGCCCCCGCTCAAGAAGCCCGGCGAGGCGGTCAAGGAAGGCGACAAACCGCAGTACCACGCGTCGAAGTGATTTGTGTTCGGGGTTGGAGGCACGGCCGCCATGACCGGGACCACAAGACCGAACGCCGAGACCCTGGCCTCAAGCACCATCTTCGCGCTGGCCACGCCGCCGCTGCCTGCATTCGCCGCAATGATGCGGGTTTCGGGGCCGCTCGCGCCTGTCCTGCTGGACCTGCCCTGGCGGCGAGGCAGCGTGCGCGCAACATTGCAACTCGCGCCCGGCCCGACCCCCTGCCTGGCGTGGCTGCTGCCCGCGCCGCGCACGCTCACCGGCGACGACACACTGGAACTGTTCGTGCCCGGCCACATGGGCATCGTACTGGCGCTGTCTGAATGGCTTGCCAGTCGGGGCTGCCGCGAAGCTGAACCAGGCGAGTTCACACGCCGCGCGCTGTTGGCAGGCAGACTGGACCTTGCGGCCGCACAGGCAACGCTGGCCCTGGTGACTGCCGTTGACGAGACCGCGCGGCGCCGCGCCCTGGCTGACCTGCACGGGCAAACCGGGCGCGCGCTGGCCGCGCTGGCCGAGCAACTGCGCGCCATCAGCGCGCGCTATGCGATGAGCTTTGATTTCAGCGAAGACGAGCATGCCCAGCCGGAGCAGACTACGCTGCTCAGCGACCTGCGCCACTGGCACGGCAAGCTTGCCGCGTTGCTGGGCGCTGACCAGGGCCGCGCACAACGCGACTCCCCTACCGTGGCGCTGTTCGGACCGCCCAACGCGGGCAAAAGCAGCCTGTTCAACGCGCTGCTGGGCGCGCCGCACGCGCTGGTCAGCGACTTGCCGGGTACTACCCGCGACGCGGTGGCGCGGCCGGCCCGCTTCGGGGCGGATTGTACGCTGCTGGACCTGAGCGGCGTCGGTGACGCAGACGCAGACGCCGGGCGATTTGCGGGCGTGTCACGACAGCGGGCGCTGGCAGCCGACGTGCTGCTGGTGCTGTGCGCGCCCGGGCAAGCCGATGCGTGCGCGCGCGGGCTCACTACCTTGACAGGTCAAGACCCCTCGTTGCGCGCCCGGGCCATCTGGGTGCAGACCATGTCTGACCTGTCGCCCCAACCGCCCAACCCGTGCGGCCTGCCGCATTGCGCCGTTTCAGCGGCCAGCGGCGCGGGTCTTGACGAGTTACGCGAGATGCTGGCAGCAAGGCTTAACGAGCTGGCAGCCGGCGGTCTCGAGAGCCTGCAACGGGCCAAGGCACGCGAGGCGCTTGTGGTGATCGGCGCAGCGCTGGACGACTTGCAGGCCCCGCCGGAAGCGACAGCCGGCCAAGTGCGCCGCGCGCTGGTGCGGCTTGACGAAGCGCAGCTCAGCGACGCGCCGGGCGATGTGCTTGCGCTGATCTTCTCGCGTTTCTGCATCGGCAAATAGCGGGGGCCCGCATGGGCCCCCGCGCTTGCCGCGCCTTGCTAGCGATGCGAGTTCAACCAACGTCCCAGTTCTTCGCCGAGGTTGCTCATGTCCTTCTCAAACGGCGACTTAGTCAGCCCGCCTGAGCTTTGCTCAAACTTGAGCTCGGCCACTAGTTCACCGGTTTCGGCGTTCACCAGCCGGCCCTTGGCCAACACGTGGCTCCAGCCCTGCTTGCTGTTGTTCAGCACCGCGGACGCCCGCAGTTCCGGGTCGCCAAGGTCGAGGTACTCGATTTCGAGCTCAAAGTAGTGGCCCCGCGTCGGGCGATCCAGGGCCGCCATTGCCAAGACCTTGTCGTCGGTTTCTTCCTGCACGCCGTCAGCGACGAGCCGCGCCCCTGTCATCGGCCAATCGCGTTGGTATCGCTCAAGCTCGGCGTCTTCGTACTTGCCGTGGATCTGTTTGGGCAGCTTGACAGCAAGTACTTTCAGCTCGCGGACGGCCCTGCGGTCTTCGTAGGCGTCGCCGGCTGTGCCGGTATACATCTCCGACTTTGAAGTCTGGCATGCGGAAAGAAACACCACCGGCAAGATCAACAACAGTGAAAGTGTACGCATGGCATCTCCTTGTCTCGGTTGCCCGGACTTGGGCATGCAATGACGTAACTGATGGGGCGCCGGCAGTATTCCGTCACTTCCTGGTCACGATCCCAAGCAACTGGCATTGCTTCACTTGGGCTGGTGCACAGGCTCAACTGCCTTGATTGCCCGGGCCTCAACGTCTTCGGGGCAACGCACAGGGCGCATACCGTTATCGCGACTGAGAAACGCCAGCACGGTGTGGCCCGTGGTCAGCACCTGCTCGCCCTTGAGCACATAGTACTCAAAGCGCAAGCGGGTCTTGCTGATCTCGCGCAGCCAGGTGCGCACGGTAAGTTCGTCGTCGTAGCGGGCGCTGGCCTTGTGGTTGGCGTGCGTTTCAATCACGGCCAGCACGTAACCGCGCGCTTCAAGGTCTGCGTAGGCAATGCCGATCTGGCGCATTGCCTCGGTGCGGCCGATCTCAAAGTAGATGATGTAGTTGCTGTGATAGACCACGCCCATCTGGTCGGTCTCGGCGTAGCGCACGCGCACAGTCACATCGTAGGGCATGCGGCGAAGATACACGCGAAGGCTGCCGCGTACAGGGTTTACGCTTTCGGGGACGCGCTGTAGCTTTCTGGCATGTTCACGCTGACCCGCCAACAGGTTCGCGAGCTTGACCGCCGCACGATTGAAGAGTTCGGGCTGCCCTCGTTTACGCTGATGGAAAACGCGGCGCGCGCCTGCGCCGACGAGTGCGAACGCGTACTGCGCCTGCATGGCGTGCAGCGCGCAATGCGCAAACTGAACGCACCCGGCAGCAAAGACGACATCCCCCGCACCGTGGCCGAGCTTGAACGCTGGAAAGAGGGCTTAAGCGACTTTCCTGAGCCCACCTACATCCTGTGCGGGCCCGGCAACAACGGCGGCGACGGTCTTGCCATCGCCCGCACGCTGCATAACCGCGGCTACAGCGTGGTCGTGTGTACCGTCGGCAGCCAGAACGCAGCGAGCCCTGACGTGCGGCGAAACCATGAGTTGCTGCGCGCCTGCGGCCTTGAGCCACTGGTGCTGGCAGACGAGATGGCGGTGCGCGAGTTTCGACCGCGTTTGCGCCAGGGCGCACTGCTGGTGGACGCGTTGTTCGGCACCGGGCTGACACGCACGCTGGAAGACCCCTGGCGGGCGGCTGTGCAGGCAATCAATGAGTCGGGCGTGCCGGTACTGGCGGTTGATATCCCCAGCGGCCTCGATGCCGACTCCGGCGACGTGCTGGGGGTGTGCGTACGCGCTGAAATCACAGTCACGTTTGTCGCTGCCAAGCCGGGCTTTTTGCTGAAGGCGGGCCCGAGCTTTTGCGGCAAGGTGCAGGTCGCCGAGATCGGCGTGCCGCGAAAGTACCTGGAAGAGCTGGCCGGCTAGGCGATGGCGCGGACAGGACTGTCCGCGCCATTGCTGTTAAAGCGCCGCCGTGGCGTCTAGTTCAGGGTCAGCTTGCTTGAAACGCTGGGCATCAGCTTCATGGCTTCAGCGTTGCTGTCGAGCCCGGGCGTCTTCTTCACGTCCTGCAGCGTGGTGCGCGCCTCAGCCACCGTCTTTTCAAGGCGGCTCTTGTCCTCCGCGGCGAGATTCTTCTTGCGCGCGATCTGCACCTCGGTGCCGAGCTTGTCCAGCGCACGCAGCACGCCGACGGCGGCATCCACGCGCGCCTTGCCGTCGCTGCTGCCCATGGCGCGGCCGTAGGCCATGGTCGCCTTGGAAACGTCGGATTCGGCGGCGTTGACGGCCTTGAGCGGGTCTTCCTTGGGCGTCTTGTTCTTGCCGCCAAGGTCAACGCCGACATCGACCTTACCGAGTTGCTTCTCGATCTCCTTGGCCACGTCCTCTTTTGCCGTCTTGGCGGCCTCGGCCTTGCGGGCGATTTCTGCTTCCGCGGCGATACGCTGCTTGAATTGTTCAAAGACCGTGTCGCGGCTCTTTGTCAGCTGCTCGTACAGTTCCTTCTGGCGCTCTTCGGGCAGGGCCTGCATGTCGCTGCCGACTTGCTTCTCGAACGTGATGCGCGCCGGCAGTTCAGCCACAACTTCCTTGCGACGCTCGGGTGCGACAGCCTTGAAGTCATCTTTCACAGCCCAGAACTGGTCCATCAGTTCGCTGTTGGTCGCATAGACGTAACCCACACCGGCGCTTGTGATCACTCCGACAACCGCAAACACCGCAACCAGCGCCTTGAAAAGCTTACCCATGGCTCAAACCTCCTTGGTCCGACAAACAAGAGAACCAGAATTGCATGCAATCCGCAAACGAAAAGGCCCCGCGTCGCGGGGCCGGGATTCGTTAGTACGGCGGCGGCTCTTTGTCCGGGTCGCGCGGCGGGCGGTTGACGTAATCCAGGTCCGCCTGTTCAAACTGGCCCTGCAGCGTCTTTTCCCACCGGGCCTTCGCTTCCTTAACCGCCGCGTTGTCCATCGCGTTTGACGCCGCGGCAATCTGCATCATGCCCTTTTTGATTTCCTTGACTTCCCGGTCGAGTTCCTGCTTCACCAGGTAGGATGCGACCTCAAACTTCACGGCGTCGGAGTCCATCTGCTCCATCGTCAGGCCTTCAAAGCCCTCATAGTCCTTGAAGCTGGAGACCAGCGGGATGTTGTCAATCTCGTACGGCCACTTGTGCGTGAACAGCTCAAGCGCCGACTCGGCGGCGTAGTATTCCTTCCAGGCGGCGACCCACAATTCGCTGCTGCCGCGGTCATCCATGCCGGCCTTCTGGGCCTCGCGCACGCGCTTGATCGCGACACGGGCGAAGTCATACGCGCGGGACTTCTTGATTTCGCGGCCCTTGTCAAAGCACTGCACCGCAAAACCGCGCGCACGCACCTGGTGCTCTGTGAGTTCCTGCCCGCCCTTCTTGTTGACTTGCGGCAGGCGGTGCGGCTGGCGGTTGTCGGCTGTGCCGTTGTCAATCACGCCGCCGGCGCGGCGCCCGAATGCGTCAAAAGCGATGTCGGCCACGAACAAGCCAACGCCGATCACCGTGACCGCAATACAGATAATCCAGATCAGCTTGGCAGAACTCTTGCTGATCTTGCCCTTGCTGCCGGCTTGGCCTTCGTCTCCAGGCTGGCCGGGCTGGTCCGAAAGCGCCGGCGACGCCGTGGTCGGCGGGCGCACAGGCTCGGAGGGTTTTACGCCCTTGCTGGGGCGCTGCACGGGCCCGCCCTTGGCGGAGCTTACCTTGCGCACGCCCGAATCAGCGCGGACTTCCTCGTAGTCCTCTACTACATCGTCATCATCGTAATCAGGTACCACTGTGTCCCCTGTCCCGGATGTGCTTGCTAACGAACGGCATGCCCCAATGGTTCCCTGCAATTTAACGCTTCACACAGCCTTGTGACGGTCCCGATCAGCAGATTGGCTGGGTCCGGCGAGGCTGACTTCATGCTTTCGTCAGCCGAAAGCAGCACTTCAAGGGCCGCGTTTACCGCCGCCCGGTCAAGCCCTTTGGCAGTCTGCACGAACCCCGCCTTCTGGTTTTCACGTACGCGCGCCTTGCTTTGGGCCAAGGCGTCGGATGCCGTCACTCCTTGCCGCAGCAGCAGCGCAACCTTGCCCAGCGCCACGACCTGCAACCGCAGCAATGCCAATAACGAGAGTACCGACCCTAACTCCGCTTTGCCAGCCATTTTAGCAGCGCAGGCCAGCGCCATGCGAGCGTCACCGGTGAGGATTGCATCACACAACGGAAAGGTCATATCCGTGCCCTCGTAGCCGCAGGCTTGCGCGACATCGGCCACCGTCACTCTTCCGTCACGGGTAAGCAACGCCAGTTTGTGCAACTCCGACTCTGCCCGGCCAAGGTTGGCACCCGTGTAGTCGCGCAGCGCAGTCAAGGCGTCCGGCGCCAGCTTCAGGCCGATTTCCCCCGCTGCTTCCATTGCAAGCTGGTTCCAGCCGCGGACATCCCACGGTTTCAACTCCTCACAGATTACGGTCGGGAAGTCCGCCGCCACGCGCTTGGGCACTGCCAGATTGCGCTGAAAGGTGGGCGCATCGAACACCAGTACATTGCGCTTACCCGGGTTTTCGAGGTAGCTGAGCCACTCCTCCTTGAAGCGCGTTGTTGCTTCCTGCCGGTTACCGACGCGCTGGTTGCGCACAACCACGGCGGTCGCGCCGCCGAACAGGCTTGGCGAGCGCAACTCGTCAAGCACGCGAGCAAGGCTGTCTTCCGGTTCAATGCGTTTGACCTCAAAGCCGCGTTTGACCAGCGCGGCAAGTAACAGCTTCAGGCACTTGCCGCGCAGGTAGTCGTCGGGGCCGAACACGGCGTACACCGGCGCATGGGCAAGCTCGGGTTTGCGAAGGAAGTCCAGGGCGGGGGTGGGCATTGAAGTGGTCTGTCCCGGGTTCAGAGTCCCCTGCCAGCCGATTGTCGTCTAAAGCCGAACGCCGAAACTCTACACCATCCGCGACATCTTGCGCGTGAGCCATTCACCGGCCAGCAGCATGATCAACAGCACCAGCAGGATGCTGCGCAGGCTCCAGGGCTCGTTGCTGCGATTCCAGAGCAGCGCGGTCATGCCCTTGACCTCGTGTTCTTTCTCACGCACGTCAACAATGGCGCGGCCCATGTCGGTCATCAGGTACACGCGCTTGCCGGCCTGATACTCCAGCGGCGCAACGCCGGGCGGCAGGCGCGTCGCGCGGCGCTGCATCGCTTCAAGGTCGATGGCCAGGTTGCGCAACTCCGCAACAGGCGCCACCACCGTGTAGCGATGCGGGGCCTTGCGACTTTCTTCGTAGCCGGCGACCCACACGTCAAACTGGCCGGGCTCGTTGGCCTCCACCACGCCCTCAAACAGGTTCGGGCTCCAGCTTACCTCGGACAGCGTGACGCGGCGCGCCGTCAGGCGGCCCTGCGCGCGAGCCTGCAACTCAACGATCAGGCGGCGCGTTTCGGCGTCGTCGGGGCCGCGCGGAAGCTCTGACAGTTCCTTGTTCTGGTTCTGGGTGACTTCATTGTAGATGTCGCCCAACAACTCCACATACACCTTGACCTGTTCACTGACCTGGTAGCGAGTTTTGTCGGTGTAAACGTCCACGCGCTGCTGCTTGCCCTTGAGGCGGCGGCTGGCGACAAAACGCGTGGCGTTCTGCCAGAAGCGGTAGAAGTACAGGTCGCCGAAAAACTCGCGCCACAACCATGTGTCGTCGCTGCCGACGTAGAACGTCATGCCGCTGCCGTAGGGCATGGCGGCGGTAAGCACGTCGCCTTCGCCGGTGATGCGGCCTTCGCGCACCACGCGTGAGAGCGCCACCGCCGGCGCGGGCTTGATGCCGCCGGTGCGATGGTACCAGTACAGACCGTGCAGTTGGCCCTTTACGTACGCGGCGTCGCGCACGCTGCCCCACAGTTCGTCGTTACGCGCGGAGTTGGGCGACAGGCGGTGCACTTCGTGGGCGCGGCCGGCGGGTGTGAGGCGCCAGAACTTCTCCAGGCGCACGTCAATCTCGCCCTCAGCGCTGCGCGGACCTTCAATCTCCACGGGGTACAGCACGCGCGCCTTTTCAATGTTGCTGTAGCCGCGCGGGTTGTGGCCCTGGCCCGCAAGCAGAATCAGGCCGCCGCGATGGTGGCTGACCCACTCTTCCAGCCAGTCCCAGTGCTCGCGCCGGAAGCGGCTGTCGTCGGGGTCGATGTCGCCGATCATGATCACGTCGTAGTCGAGCTTGAAGAACTCTTCCTTGTCACGGATCAGCCGCCCGTTGTTCGAGAACGGCCCCACCAGCGGCTCAACCTTGCCGCGCAGCTCAGGGTCGTTGCTGATCGGCTGGGTCCAGCCGTCGTGGGCGTCAAAGAAGAAGGCCTGGTACTCCAGTTTCTTGTCGCGCTTTAGCGCCTCGTTCAGGTAACGGGCCTGGTACCGGAAGCGCCCCTCCAGGTACAGAAGCTTGATGCGCCGGTCGATGATCTCGACTTCGTGCTCCTTGACGTTGTTGCGATACGTGTCTTCGTCGGGCAGGCGGTCTTCATTCAGTTTCAGGTAATAGACGTGCTTGCCCGTCACAGACGGCTTGAAGCGCACCCGCACCTCGGCCAGTTCTTCGGGCCCGAGCTCGACCTCCATGCCGTCAGTGCCGCGCACTTCGCGGCCGTTGAGGTGGCTGTACGGCACCGGGTTGGTGGGGCTGTCCTCACAGAGGATGATCTTGACGCGCTGGCCGGGCTTGCCGCTTTCGGGGTCGGCGCGGTAGGCCTTGTCGGCGCGGATCTTGAGCTTGAAGTCCAGCACGTCGCCCTTGAGGATTTCACGGTCGGCGGAAACGCTGAGCAGCTCAAGCACCTTCACGGGCTTGGGGTTGCCGACCGCCACCGTGACGACTTCCACGCCGCCGCGGCCCCTGGCTTCGTCGGCGGGACGTTCCTCTGACGCCGAGGTATCGCGGCCGTCGGACAGCACAATGACCGCCGACAGGTCATCTTCTACAGTGTAGTAGCGGCGCACCTCACGCAGGGCGGTTTCAATTTCGCTCAGGCGTCCACGCGGTTCACGAAAGTCCAGGTCAGCCGGGTCAATTTCAAGGATTGCTTCGTCGGTAAGCTGGTCTCGCCCGAAGCGGGTGCTGAACACGAAGTAGCGCATCATCGGCACACGCTGGCGCGCGCTGCGCCTGTCGGCTTTGGCCTCGATCTCCGCGGCCCTGGCGTGCAGCACGTCAATCAGCGACTGCTCGCCGGGACTCAGGCCGCCCAGCGTGTTGCCTTGCGTCACCAGCTCGGTGGCGATGTCCCAGCGCCGGGGGCCTTCCGCGTGGGCGGTGGCCAGCAGGTTGTTGACAAGGGCGCGCTTGCGCTTGATTGACTCATCGTCCACGCTGCCGCCCAGCAGCCGCGCGAATTCGGCCTCACGGGTCGTGAGCTGCTTCAGCAGGTCATCCAGGTCGCCTTGCAGGCGGCGCACGCGGGCGTCGTCGGGGGTTTCTTTGGCGGTCTCGGCGGCAAGCTCGCTTTGCTTCAGGTCGGCCTGGGCGCTGATCGTGTCCAATTCGCGGCGCAGGCGCTGCCACGCGCCGATGTCAAAGCGGGCGCCATGCAGCTGCGCCAGCCGCGCCACCAGCCGCGAACTGCGCTCGCGCACGACGCGGCGCACAAAGTTGCGCACCGCAAGCTCGTCAGGCGTCAACGTAACGTAGCCCTGGGCGGGCGGGTTGGCGACGTCAATGCCAAGGCCGCGCAAGTGGTCACGCAGGTCGCGCACCTCGGACGATTCGCGGTCGTCAAACACGTTGAAGATCGGGAATTCACGGGCGTCGTCGCCCATAGAAAGGCTGTCGTCAATCAGCACCGCGACCTTGCTGCCTTCGGTGTAACGCTCGGCGTCAACCAGCGACGGGCCGGCGATCAGCAGGTACAGCAGCAGCAGTACGCATGCGCGCGTAAGCGCCAAGAACACGCGCGTGATGCCCGCCACCTTCTTTTTTTCTTTCAGGTAAATCAGCGTGGGTATGCCGATGCACACCGGCAGCACCACCAGCGCCGTCCAGATCAACGGGCTGATTCCCCACAAGCCGGGTTCACGGCTGAGCGGGTAGAAGTTCTCCCACTGGAAGGTGCTGTCCGGCGCCAGCACGGCGGCAATGCGGCCGGGGTAAATCAGCAGGTAAATCCCCACCATCAGCGCGCACAGCACCAGCACGCTGAAGAAGGACATGAGAAATTTCTGCAGGCCGCTCATGGTTGCCAGTCGTCAAGCCTCGGGCTTCGAGATCACTCCGCTCCACAGTGTTTCAAACAGCAGAAAACATACGCCCAGCGCAGCCAGCCACAGCCACTCGCGCTTGCCCTTTTCACCGGTGAGCGCCCCGCCGCCCTCAAGTTCGTCGCCGACACGCCGGAAGACCATGGGCACGTCGCCCATCGCCTCTTTCAGGGCGCCTTCGACGCCGCCTTCTGCGCTCAGGCGCGTCAGGTCGCTTTCACGGCCCTGCATGTTGACGCTGAAACGCTCCTGCCATTTGCGCCGGGGCTCGCCGCTGTCGGTGTTTTCAAAGGCCGTCAGCGTGTACACGCCGGTCTGGGCGGTGCCCGCAAACTCAAGCAGCTTGAGGCCGGCATCGCCGGTCGGCACCAGGTCCACAGTCGTGCCTGCCGGGTCGCGCACCGTATAGCGCGGTGCGATGTCCACCACGCGCAGTACGCGCACGTACGGCTCGCCTACCGCAAGGTTTGAATAGCGCGCTTCATTGCCGGTAAGGTAGCTTGCCACTTCAAGGTACAGAAACAGCGGCAGGCCGTCGCCCGCGGACCACAGCGTGTTCCAGCGCTCAGATGCCGTGGTTGCCACATACATTACGCGCCCGCGCCCGAACGCGCGCTCAAGAACCAGCGGTTTCGGCTCAGGCAGGTTCAGGTTCAGCAGCGCCTGCACAGGCCGCAGCGGGTCGGCTTCGTCGCCCTGCGGCAGCGTGACTTCGCGCCAGTTACGCACAGCCGCGGGGTTGGTGATGATGGTGAGGTTTTCCGGCGTGTCAGAAAACACGCGAATCACGGGGTGATCACTGCTTGCGACCGCCAGGCCGTAGCTGGCGGCACCCGGGTCGTCGCTGCCGCCGGGGCGGCCCAGCTTGCCGGGCAGAAGGCCCTTGCCATCCTTGTACAGCAGCGAGTTGTACTTGCCAAAGTCAACGCGCGGGCCGTCAAACACCACAAGCCCGAAGCCCGCCGCCACAAACTCTTCCAGTTTGCCGACTACGCCCTCCGGCACGTCCTGCACGTTGGCCAGGATCACCAGCCGGTAGTCAAGGAACGTGTCAATCTGCGCCATCTGCTCGGGGCGCATGCTCACGATCTGGTTGGGCGTAATGCGCGTTTCGGTGCCTTCGCCGCGTTCGCCTTCAATGCGGCTGGACGAGATACCGAGCGCTGTCTCAAGGTAGAAGGTTTCATCCAGCGTGGGGTCCGGGTGCGGCACGCCGTTGATCACCAAAATCGGAACGCCCGGCACCACGTGAATGACCAGGTTGCGGGTGTTGTCGGCAGTCAGGGCATCGGGCTCTTCGGTGAACACCTCGATGTTGCGTGACGCGCCGGACTTTTCCTCGTCGGGTTTCAACGCCAGCTCACGGGCAGGCAGGATCAACTGGACCGGCTCAATGCGTGTGTTGGGCACCACGTCAATCACCTGCTGCACCGGGCGTTCCGGGCCGCCGTCAATGCGGTACTTCAGGCGCACACGGCGCGGCTGAGCGCGCGTGTCGTTTGAACTGTACTGCATCTCGACCAGCACTTTGGCTTCCATGCCGTTGCCGATGATGCGCTCATCGACGCGCAGGCCTGTGATGGCCACGTTCTGGGCGTTTTCAAAGCCGGCGTCATAGAAAATCGGCGTTGTGCCCGCGGGCTTCATGCGTTCGTGGGCGCGCTGCATCACGGACAGAAAGTCGGCGTGCACCGTGCCGTTTTTGCTGACTTCAAGCCAGCCGGCATTGCTGAAGTCGCTGACAATCACCAGCCCTGCGGCATCGCCCTCGGGCGTGCTCTCGACCAGCCGCACGGCCTCGCGCATCGCGGCAAGAATGTTGGTGTCCACAGACGCGACGCCGGTGGCCGCAATTTCGCGACGGGCGGCGTCGAGGTTCAGGCCTGACAACTGGCGCACGCGGCGGCGCCGGGACTTTTCAGCTTCGTCGTCCGCGGGCGCGTTGCCGCCTACGGCCGGCGGGACATACACGTCCGACAGGCGCACGACCGACACGCGGTCGCGGTTGGGTTGCAGGCTGTCCACGGTCGCCAGCGAAAACTGTTTGGCGCGGTCAAACGCGGTCTGGTTCTCCTGTTTGTAGCCCATGCTGGCGCTGTTATCGAGCACCAGCACCAGGTGCAACGGCGCGTCAGTGGCCAGCGTGCCCTTGGTCAGGCCAAGCGACTCATCGGCCCATTCCTTGACGCGTTCACAGCCCATCGGGAACAGCGCGGCTGCGATCAGCATGACCGCGAGCACGCGCAGCAGCAGCATGATCAGCGATTCCACTTGCAGGCGGCGGCGCGTCTTCTTGTACGCCGCCAGCAGGAACTCCATGGCCGCCCAGTCCACCCGCCGATACCGCGTCAGGTTGATCAAGTGAATGATGATCGGCACCGCCGCCGCCGCCAGCGGGATGCCAAGACCAAGTGTCCAGAGCAGCCAGGTCGGCACGCGCTATCCCCTTCTTCCCATGCGCTTGGCCAGGTATGCCGCAAGCGCGACATCCAGCGGCTGGCTGGTATCCATGGGCACGAAATCACTGCGCGAGCGCAGGCATGCGCGGCGCACGGCGTGCGTGAACTGTTCGACTTCCTCCAGGTAGGCTTTGCGCAGGCTGCGCGGATCGACCAGCAGGTCGGGGTACTCTTCAAGACCGATGAACTGCGTCAGCCGGTCAAACGTGAACTCGCGTTCCTGCGGGTCCATCACATTGAACACGATCACGTCGTGTTTGCGCGCCGCCAGGTGCTCAAGTCCGCGCTTGAGGTGAGCAACGCTGTCAAACAGGTCGCTGATGATCATGACCAGGCTGCGGCGGCCCGCGCGTTGCGCGACATCAACCAGCACTTCACCGACGTTGGTCTTCTTCTGGGGCACGCGCTCGTGCATGCTGGCCAGCATGCGCATCAGCGTGACCTGGCTTGTGGCGGGCGGCACCCAGTCGTACAGCTTTTCGTCAAACAGCGCCAAACCGGCGGCGTCGCTTTGCTTCTGGACCAGGTAGGCGAGGCTGGCGGCCATGTAACGACCGTAGTCAAGCTTGGACTTCAGCTCGCCGGACTGGTAGCGCATGCTTTCACTGGTGTCGAGCACGACCACGGCGCGAAAGTTTGTCTCTTCTTCGTACTCCTTGATGTAGTACTTGTCGGACTTGGCGTAGGCCTTCCAGTCCAGGTAGCGCAGGTCGTCGCCCTGCACATACTCGCGGTGCTGCGCAAACTCGACGCTGAAGCCCTTGTACGGCGACTTGTGCAGCCCCGCCAGAAAGCCTTCCACCACGTTGCGCGCAGTCACCTCAAGGTGCCGAATCTGGTTCAGCACTGCCGGGTCGAGATACTGTTGATAGGCCTGCGCCATTCGAGTTCTGCGTTCCGAGTTCCGGGTCTAACGACCGATCGCATCCAGCGCCTTGGCGGCCTCCGGCGCGACGGGCCCCTTGCCCTCACTTAAACCGGTCAAGACCGCGCGTGCGCTTTCTTCTTTACGTTCGCCGCACCAGCGAACCGCGATAATCCGCTCTGCGGGCGTGCGTTCCTGCGCCGTCGCCACGCCGATGAACTGCGGCGCGTAGCCCGGCCCTGCGGCCTCTGCCATCAGCGCAAGCAGCGCGCCCTTGTACTCAGGCGGCGCCTTGGTGTACGCGTCGAACAAGTCGTCCACCGGGGCGTCCGCCTGGCGCACGGTATAACCCACCCATGCCTCGGGCGTCCATTCCCCAGCCGGGGGCGCCCGCAAAGCCTGCACCGACCACGCAAACCAGATGTCGCGCCGCGCCTGCGGCTCAAGCTCGGCGCGCGCGGCTGCCTCGAGTTTTTCATCCGCGCCTGCGCCGTGAAGGCGCGAAAGCAGCGTTGCTGCCGCCACGCGCACGCCCGGAGCGGGGTCCTTCAACAGCTCGCTGGCGGCCTGCGCGCACGCCTGCGCGCCAAAATCCACGGTTTCGCGCAACAGCTCAAAGCGCATGGCGGCGGGCGCGACCGAGGCCTGCCGCAGCAACGCCTTGGCCCCCACCACCGGGTCAACGCCGTGGGCGTCGGGCGTGACGCCCTCAAGCTTTTCGCGCCAGTGGCCGGCATAGGCCTTTTCGCCGAACGCGCGGGCAATCAGTGCCTGGGCCTGCTCGTTCAGGCGGTCGGCGGCTGTGGCGCCGGCGCGTTCAGACTCAAGCTCGCCGGTCTTCACAACCAGTCGGGCCTCGGCGAAACTGAGCCGGCTTTCCAGGTCGTCGGCGCGGGTCTGCGCCTCTTTGGCTTTTTTGCTGAAGTCGTTCGCGCTCTTGACCGCCGTCTCGTACTTGTCCTTGCTGACGCTGCCCCAGCCGCTGATCAGCAGAAACGCCACCAGCGCCGCCATGCCCAAGTACAGAAACCGCGACACCCAGCGCGCAACCTTGACCACGTTGGGGCTGGAAATGCCGGCCTGCGCGTAAGCCTCAAGCTCTTGCTCAAGCTCACGCTTGCGCTGGGCAAGCTTGTCGTCTTTGTCGTCTTCGGGCATGGTGCAATGGCAAAGCTGGGCCGGCGCACATGCGCACCGGCCCGGTTCGGATCAGCGGTTGATGCCCGGAAGCCGCGCATCGGCCAGCGCTTCGCTGTCGGCGCGGGGGATCATCTGCACCAGCCGGTCAATGATCACGTCGCTGTTGATGCCTTCCGCCTCGGCCGAGAAGTTGGGGATGATGCGGTGGCGAAGCACCGGGTGCACGACGGCCCGGATGTCGTCGCCTGAAACGTAGTAGCGGCCGTTCAGTACCGCGCGCGCCTTGGCGCCCAGGATAAGGTACTGCGATGCCCGGGGCCCGGCGCCCCAGGCCAGCAGGCGGCGGATCTCTTCGGGCGTCTGCGGGTTGTTCAGGCGCGTCATGCGCGCGAACTGCATGGCGTACTTGATGATGTGCTCGCTAATCGGCACTTTGCGCACCAGCTCCTGCAGGCGCATGATCTTGGGGCCGTCCAGCACGTGTTCGGCCTGGCCTTTGTAGGTGGCCGTCGTCATCTTCATGATCTGCATTTCTTCACTCTCGTCGGGGTAATCGACGTGAATGTTGAACATGAAGCGGTCCTGCTGCGCCTCGGGCAGCGGATAGGTGCCTTCCTGCTCAATCGGGTTCTGGGTGGCGAGCACGAAAAACGGCTGTTCAAGCCTGTGCAGCCGCCCGCCGGCGGTCACCTGGTGTTCCTGCATCGCCTCAAGCAGGGCGCTCTGGGTCTTGGGCGGCGTGCGGTTGATTTCGTCGGCCAGGATAATATTGGCGAAAATCGGGCCCTGCAGAAACTTGAACTCGCGTTTGCCGGTGGTGCGGTCTTCCTGCAACACCTCGGTGCCCGTGATGTCGCTGGGCATAAGGTCCGGCGTGAACTGGATACGGCTGAACTTCAGTGACAGGGTGTCGGCCAGCGTGCGGATCAGCAGCGTCTTGGCCAGCCCGGGCACACCCACCAGCAACGCGTGGCCGCGCGCGAAAATCGCGATCAGCAGTTGCTCAATGACTTCGTCCTGGCCCACCACCACGTTGTGAAGCTGGGCCACGATGCGGTCGTGCGCGTCGCGCAGTTCGTTGACTGCCTTGAGGTCTTCACCCTGCAATTGCTCGGTCATGGTTGCCTTTGTTGTGGTTTCCGCGGGCACGGCACGCCGCGCCCCTACTTGTCGTTAGCCTTATACACGTACACCCGGCGTGCTGTCGCGAGGATCACGAAGGTTTCTTTCTTGACCTCGGCGGTCTTGCCGGACGGGAACTTGAACTGGTCGCCGTTGCGCAGGTGCTCAGCGTTGTACACGTTGCCGGTGTCGGGGTCAGTGACGGTCACGGGCCGAAAGCGCTGGGCGCCCTGCTCGTCCTTGTATGCTTCGCCGCGGCAGTACACTGTCAGCGTCGCGGGAGTCTTGTCGGACTGCATGCCCTCAAGGGGGCTGCGCGTCAGCAGCTTTCCGTTGCGCACGTCGTAAAACGCAATCTCGCCGTCAAAGGGCACCAGCACGCGGTTGCCGGCAATGATGCCGCGGCCCAGCGGCTCTTTTCCGAACTCGGCGGTCTGGTAGTTCAACAGCCCCATTTCGGCGTCGCGCTCGCCGCCCTTGCGGAAATCGGTCAGGCCCACGGAATACACGCGCGTGCGCCCCTGGATGATCATGCGGTTGTCGTACACACCCAGCACATGCTCATACTCTTCACTGTGGCCTTTGCGAAACGGCGGGTACTCCATCCAGTGGCTGCCGGAAATCGAATCCAGCACCAGCGCAAGGTCAAAGTCATACGGGGTGGTCAGCACCATGCCGCCGCTGGCGACCGGTGGCGCGGGAAACCAGCCCTGCGCGCGCGGCGTGCCGGGCACGCGGCCGTAGCGTGAAATCCAGTTCACTTCGCCGGTCGCGCGGTCAACCGCAAAACTGGCGCCGGCGTGCGTCGAAACGTAGATCACGCCGCCCTGCTCGCTGGGTGTGCTGACCTCGGGCATCGAAACAGGCTCGGAGCCCCAGCGCCACGGCTGGCTTTCCTGGCGCCTTGAGCACAGGTGCACGCGCCACTGCAGCTTGCCCTCGCCGGCTGCGGCGTCGCCCTTGGGCGTCACATCAAAGCAGAACAGCCAGATCTCCACCGAGTCCTTCTCGGCCACGCCGCCCGCAATGTAAAGCCGGTTGCCGCGCACGAGCGGCGCACCCTTGAACACCACGTGCTGCAGAAACTTGAACTCTTCGCTGGTTTCAACCTTCTTGTTGGGCAGGGTCAGGCGCAACTTGGCGTCGTCGGTCAGATCCCATGACTGAATCTGGTTGCCCGTGGGCTCGGTGCCCTTCTCGCGCGACGGGTTACCCGGCCCCATCACGGCAAACAGCAGGTCGCTTTCACGCTGGTCCAGATCCCACGACACTCGGGCGATGGTCGATGCCATCACGCGGTACCGCGTGCGTTCTTCCTGCCGGCCACCGTAGTAGTAACGCCGCCCGTCAGCTTGACGCACCGTGTAGCGGGCTGAGCGCGGGACTTCCAGGGTAACGGGGCTGGTCTCAAGGCCGTGGCGGAACCACATGATCTTTTCATCGTTGCCGCCCGCGTCATCAATGCGATGCAGAAAGACTCCGCTGCTGTGCGCCACCGGAAATACGACCGGCACCGCCTTGCGCTCTTCGGACATGTACGGGTCGCGCTGCGACTCCATGCCGGGCACAGCCTTGGCGCCCTGCCACGGTCCCACACCCTCACCCGGGTCAAGGTCCACCATCGCGCCCACCCCGGTCACCGGCGGCGCTATGCCGTCGCGCGCCGCGTTGCCCTGCTGGGTCAGCCAGCCGGGCACGCGCAATTCTGGCTGGTCGCCGGGCGCGCTGGCACCCGTGAGTGCGCGGATCGCCTCGTTGCTGTCAACTTTCCGGCCCGCGATATCGACCGTGCCGCCCGCGGCTTCGCGTTCGCGCCGGCGCAGCTCGCGGCCCAGGCGGTAGTTCATGCCGGCGTCGCGGCAGGCCCGCACATACATCACCTGCAACGCGGCGTCGCGCTGGTAGTAGTCGGCCCAGCTTCGCTGCAATTCCTCAAGCCAGCGCACAGCCAGCACCGCGTCGCCCCGCTCAAGGGCAAGCTCGGCCAGCATGCGCAGCGCCGTGCGGCCGCTGCTGCTGAACTGGTAAAAACGCGCACAGCGCGACAGCGTGAACTCGTCGGCATTGGCCAGCGCGGTGCGCAGCAATTCCGCGCCTGCCGCGGACTGGCGCAGGCCCAGCTGGTCGCGCAGCACACGCGGCCAGTCGCCGGTGCGGTACCGCGAATTGATGTAGTCCGCCAGCGGGATCCAGGTTTCGGTGTACACGTACTCGCCGCCGACCCAGTCCGCGCGCACCAGCAGCTCACCGTTGACCGGCAGATCTGGCGGCAGCTTTTCGCGGCGCAGCGCCTCGTAGCGGTTCATGGCTTCACGCCAGCGCTCAAGGGCTTCTTTGCTTTTGCCTTCGCGTTCAAGGGCGATCGCCGCGTGCTCGTGGCGGCGCGCCTCACGAATCGAGTACTGCACGTTGTTGTCGGTGCGCTCGCGCGGCAGGATCAGGTCAGGGTTGTTGACCAGCGAGTCTTCGCTGTCCTGGGCGGCCACAGGCGCATCCGCCGGGGCATGGGCCAGCAGCGCCAATGCGCCCGCAGCAAGTGCAAGCAAGAAACGTCTGTTCACCAGCGGCCTCCGCGTACGGGGACGAACGCCCTTAAGTGGTACTAACGTATTCTACGCACACAGGGGCCGGATGGGTCCGATTTTTCCTACTTCGATTCCAGCTTGCGGATCGCGTCGTCGATGTGCGTCCGGGCGCTCTCCGCGGCGCTGTCGGTGCGGTCTCGCAGTTTGCGCAGCCAGTCAATGTCGCTCTTGATCCCGAACTCGACTATGTAATCCACGCACTTGCGCCGCAGCGTCACGTTCGGCACCTCGGCCAGTTCTTGGATGCGTTTGGCGTAGCCTTCATCCTTCATCGCGATCAGGATTTCCACCAGCAGCGGCACGCGGTGGTACTCCTTGGTTTCGCCGGTGGTAAGCTTTTCAATGCGCTCACGGACCTTGGCACTGGCGTGGTTGAAGTTGGGGCCGTCGTTGATCAGTACCTTTTTCAGCAGTTCGCCGGCGTCGTACTCATGGGACTGGTTGGCGAGCAGGCTCAGCCCGAGGTCAATCAGGCTGCGGCGCTTTTCGCCCTCGCCCCATGCCGACATGCGGGCGGCCGCCCGCACGCCTTCTGCCCGCAGCTTGGGAGTATCTTCCTTCAATACAGCGTCAATCACTTTGGCCGAGTCGATGTCACTGGCGACCATCGCCACTTGCGCATACGCGGCGCTGCGCACGTCAGCGGCGTTGTCGGTCAAGCCGCGCTCGACCATGCCGACGGCCTTCTTGCTTTCGCCCATGCGCTGGGCCGTGATCACACCGAACTTGAGGGCCGAAGACCGCACCAGCGCGTCAGGGTCACCCAGGCGCGCCTCCATCGCCGGAAGCACTTCTTCATCTTTAATGCGCGCGCTGCGGCGGAAGCTGTCCAGCGCGGACAGCGCGGCGTTGCGCACCTCGGCGCTGGCCTCCTTCTCGGGGCTCAGCGCGTCCAGGAACAGTTGCAGCAGCTCTTTGTCGTCGCTGCGTTGCAGGCCCTGCAGCGCGTGCTGGCGGGCTTTGGCGTAGGTTTCGCCCTCTGACCTGGCGGCGGCGATCAGCAGTTCTTTGGATTTCTTCAACGGGATGTAGCTGCGGCCCAGGTTCTGCACCGCCTGGGCGCGGATCACACCGTCTTCGCTTTTCACCCAGCGCTCGAGGTCGGCAAAGCTGTCCTTGCCGCGGTTCTCGGCGTAGGCGTTGATGCACTCCGCCCGGCGCGGCGACTCAAGCGTTGCGTCATCCGCCGCTTCCTTCAGCAGGTTGATACCCTCGGCCTTGAGCGTGTTGCGGTGGTTCAGCAGGTGCCCGATTACCTTGTCGCGCAGTTTCTTGTCTTTTTCTTCGCCGCCCAGCGCACGGTACGCCGCGACAAACGCTTTCAGCGCGTCTTCGCTGCTCAGGCTGGCCAGGTGGCGGTCCACCAGGTCGCGCCAGTGCGTCTCCGGTTTGCCCTCGGGCACCGGCAGGTCGGCAATGCCCAGGAACGCCGTCACACCTTCGGCGCCGAACTCGCCCAGCGTCTGTGCCGCGCGCTGGTGCTGCGTGGGCTTGGCCTCATCCTTGATCAGGCCCGACAGCGCGGCAATGGCCGCGCCGCGAAGGCTCTTGGGCTGCATCAGGCGAACAGCCTGGCTGCGCAACGCCACCAGAGATGAAAACTCGTTCATGGTCGCGACGTCCACTAGCCCCTCGACGGCGCGGCTGTCCTCAAGGCCCGCCAGCGCAAACAGCGCTGCCATGCCCAGCGGCTTGCTGTAGTCCTTGGCCTGTGCACCCTTGCGTTCGCCGGCTTCATCTTTGGGCCCCACGCGCTGCGTAAGCCACTCGTCCAGCAGCCGGTCTGCCGCGGCGCTGTGCCTGGCCGCTGCCAGCACCTCGATGGCGGCTACGCGCAGGGACACGTCGGCGGCTTTGTCGAACGCGATGGCGCCCGCCACGTCGGCGCCGGTCTTCATGGCCGCAAGGCCGTGCAGGGCGCCCCAGCGCACGCGCTTGTCGAGCTTGGCGTCGGCGGCCATATTGCTGAGGTCCGTGACCACCTCGGCGCGTTCAAGCGACGCATCCTTGCCGCCCCACAGCCGTCCCAACGATGCCGCGCACGCCCCCGCCAGCAGCGGGTACGCCGCATTTTCAACAGCGTTGGCCTTGAGCAACTCTTTCAGCGGCGCAGAGGCGCGGGTGTCGCCGATCACGCCCAGCAGGCGGGCGCATTCCAGCCGCCGCGTGCTGCGATTGGCCTTTTCCTCGGCGTTGATGTCGGTCGCGTCGGGGTCCTGCTTCAGGCCTTGCAGCAGGTCATCAAAGGCGTCACTGCCGGCCTTGGCCAGTTTTTCGATCGCGCCCGTGCGCTTAATGGGGTCAGCCAGGTCCTTGACGTCGGTTTCAAACTCGCCAGCCGAAAGTCCGCAGGCAAACGCCGTCAACGCCAGAATCAGAAGTCGCCGCATGAGATAAACCCTGTCCGCAACACCAATAAGGGGCAAGAGCGTAGCATCAGCCGCCGCGACGTGAAGTGGGGTCCGGGCAAGTCCCTGCCTATACAACGACAGCGTTCGCGTGTACTTACAGCGCATGGATCGTCCTCGCGGCAGAGCAAGACAACCCGGTCCCAACCCTTCGCGCCACCAGTGGGGGCGGGGCGGCGGACGTTCACGGGGCGCGGAACGTGCCAAGCCCCACGCGCGCACCGCCCACGACGTTGACCCGCGCAAGGCTGCCTTTGAAACGCTGCGCAGGCTTGAGCCCGGCGAGCGCATTGAGCCCGCAGTGTTTGCTACCCTGCGCCACATGGGCGCGGACGGCGCGCTGGCAAGCCGCGTGCTGCCGCAGGTTGAAGATGCGGTGCGCTTTGCGCTGCTGTTTGACCACCTTGTCTCGCACGTCGCTACACGGCCGGTCACCGAGCTTGACCGCGACGTACGCGCCGCGCTGCACATGTTTCTGGCATGGCTGATCCATGACCCGCGCGCGGCCTACGCCCACGGCAACGCCGCCGTTGACCTGCTGACGGCCAAACATGCCGGGCGCGGCTTCGTGAACGCTTGCGCACGCAAGCTGTCCGGCTTCGTCAGCGCAGAAAGCGAAGACCGCGAAGAACACGCCGCAGCGGCACAGCGCGGCGAGACATTGCCCCTGTGGGCCGACCGCTGCCGCCTCGGCGACGGGCGCATGCTGGTGGGCAAACACGCGATCCTGCCCGATCCAGCCAAAGACCTGGCCTCACACGTTTCGGTGGCTTGCGGCATCCCGCGCCTGCTGGCGGACAAGTTGATCGAGCAGCATGGGCCGCAGGCGGCTGTGCAGGCGGGTGTGGCCTGTGTTGAACGGCCGCTGACCTGGATCCGGCCGAATGTACTTTACGCCGAGAACTTTCACCTGCCGCAGTGGTGGACGGCGCAAGGCATTCCGGTCACGCGCCATGAAGACGTGTTTGCCCTGCCGGCGCGCGTGCGGCCTGTCAGCGACCACCCGGGCTTTGCGCGCGGCGGCTTTTATGTGCAGGACTGGGCCGCGCAGCAGGTGGCGCCCATGCTGCAAGCGCAACCCGGCGAGGCGATTCTGGACCTGTGCAGCGCCCCCGGCGGCAAGGCCGGCCATATCGCCGAACTGACCGGCGACAAGGCAAAGATCCTGGCCTGCGACATAAGCGCGGCCAAAGAAGAACGCATCCGCGAAAACATCGCGCGCATGGGCTATCGCGGCGTGGCGACCGTGGTGGCGGATGCAGCGACGGTGCGCTTTCCGGAAAAGTTTGATCGCGTGCTGATTGACGCGCCGTGCAGCAACAGCGGCGTGCTGGGCCGCCGGGTTGAGGCGCGGCATCGCATCACGGAGGCCGCGCTGAAAGAGCTGGCGGAGTTGCAGCACAAGATACTCGAAAACGCGGCCGCCAACCTGAAGCCGGGCGGCGTCATCGTTTACTCGGTGTGCAGCATCCTTATGGAAGAAGGCGTGGACGTGATCCACCGCTTCATGGGCCCGCGCGAAAAGCTTGGCTGGCAAGTGCAGCAGGAAAAGTTCATCCTGCCGGTACCCGCTTTCCACGACGGCGGTTACATTTGCCGGCTGAGCGCCCCGGAGTAGGGATGTACGGAATCTGGATCAACCAGATTCGACACGCGTTGGGCAAGGCCCCGCGCAGCCACATTAACTTGCACGATCCGTACCTGACGCCGCCAATTCCGGCGTGGGCACAACTGATGCCGAACGAGCAACTGCTGGAACAATACTCGCAACACTCCTTTCTGTTCATGGAAGGAGATGTCGGTTGGGCCGCATTGGTTCAGGCCAACGACAGGCTGTTCAAGCCAAGCGGCGGGGCCAATGCCATGCCAGCCCTCGTAGTTTTCAGTCCGCAGCAGTACTTCGACGAAGTTCCAAATGAGTTAGACGACGTCGCTACAGAACTCTTTGAACTCAGGGAGCAAAGGTTGTGTCCACCCGAGCTCGCACCGTTCAAGCTGGAGCTAAGAAATGAGCGGGGTCGATACGGTCGCCGCGCGGTGCCCGCAACAATGTGCGGTGGGCGCGAAGTGCATCTTGTGGACGTAGTGGTCCATCGCGAACACTTGCCTCAGGGGAAGCTGACGGGCGGTTTCTTTCCCGTCCTGCATCATCCGGGCACCTGGTGCGTCTGGATTGTACCTTCGAGGTTCTGGCCGCTGGCTCTCATCGATCCATGGACTGAGCAGTAGCGTTTCATGTCTTGGCGGGCGCGGGGTCGCGGCCGGCCCAGGCTTGCGCTGTGCCCAACTCTTCGCGGCTTAGCTGCTTGGCGTACATGAACAACTGCATCCGGTACGCCGTGAGGTATTTAAGGCTTGAGTTGAGAATCGCCGCCGCAAGGCTTTGCGGCGGGCCGCCAATCGGCAGCGTTACGCGGTCGTTGGCGAGGCGCCCGTGACCCAATGCCCCCAGCACGCGCCTGATTTCGGCGGCCTGGTCGTCCATGGCCTTGGCAAAAGTCAGCGGGGTGACGCTGTTGGCCTTCGCAATCATGGCCTCGGCGTGGTCGCGGTTGCCGTTGACGTGCACTTTCAGGCTGCCGATGCCCGCGCGGGTGAGGTACTGCGCAAGCTCAAGCACACTGCGCTGCTTGGGCGAAGGCCGCCAGCCCCAGCGGTCGGCTGGAATCTTTCCGGCAATGAACTTGGCCACGCTGATTTCATGCAGCATCGAGTTGATCAGGTCGTCGCGGGTAATCATGTTGTCTCCTACCGCTCCACGCTGAAAACGCCCGATGCCAGGCCGTGCCAGTCGCCGGCCTTGAACTCGGCTTCAAACACTTTGCGGTTCTTTTCATCTTTGATCGCGCGGCCGTGTTCGATTGCAAGCCGGAAGTACTTTTCGGACTGCTGGCTGTCGCCTTCGACGGCGTGGGCGCGGGCCATGGCTTCGTAGGCAAAGGCCTGGTCGAAATCTTCGATTTCATCGGCATGCTGCTCGGACAATTGCAGGCAGCGTTTGGCGTGGCGCACGGCTTCGCGGCCGTTGCCGAGCACGCTGTACACGCGGCTGATCAGCCACTCCGCGCGCTGGTGGTGCTCAACGTCGCCGACTTCCAGGTAGTGAAAGGCGCTGGCGAATGCCGCATAGAGCATTTTTTCGTTGTCTTGCGGCGTGCGGCCCTGTTTCTGCATCAGGGCCCAGGCGATGGCGTTCAGGCTTGGGGCAAACGCGCGCTGGGCGGCCTGGGCGGCGTCGCGGCGCGAATCATGCTTGTCTTCGCGCGGCGGTGTCTTGGCGGTGGGTTTAGGCTCAGCCATGGCAGGGTTTTAGGCGCAGTCGGGCGTGAAGCGCAAGAGAGGTGCAGGGTTTTGCGGTTGTGTCCACCATGAAGCCACTCATGCGTCAACTTTGGTGCGTTGCGGGTCGGTCTGGCGGTGCTCGATCACTGCTTCTTCTATATAGCGAATGATCTCGTCGGCCACGTCAACGCCGGTTGCCGTTTCAATGCCTTCCAGGCCGGGCGACGAGTTTACTTCCAGCACCAGCGGGCCGCGCTTGGCCCGTATCAGGTCAACGCCGGCGACGTTCAGGTTCATGGCCTTCGCGGCCGCAAGCGCGACCGCGACTTCTTTGCGCGACAGCTCAATGCCGCGGGCGGTGCCGCCGCGGTGCAGGTTGCTGCGAAAGTCGCCCGGCGGGGCGGTGCGTTCCATGGCGGCAACGACGCGGTTACCGACGACAAAGGCGCGAATGTCGTGGCCGTCCGCTTCTGCGATAAACTCCTGCAGCAGAAAGTTGGCGTTGAGTTGCTGAAACGCGCTGATTACGGCCTCCGCGGCTTTGCGCGTGGGCGCCAGCACTACGCCCGCGCCCTGGCTGCCTTGCAGCAGCTTTATGACCAGCGGCGGGCCCCCCACCAGGTCAATCAGCGCGTCTTTATCCAGCGTCGCGTGGGCAAAGCCGGTCTTGGGCAGGTCCACGTTCTTGCGCGAAAGCAGTTGCATGCTGCGCAGCTTGTCGCCGCTGCGCACGACGGCCTGGCTGGCGTTGACGCAGTAGGTGCCCATCATTTCAAACTGGCGCACGATGGCGGCGCCGTAATGGGCCTCATGGCCACTGGCAATGCGCGGAATGATTGCGTCAAAGTTTTCCAGTGCGCCTTCAACGTACATGACTTTTGGGCTGCGCGCGGTGATATCGACGTAGCAGCGCAGGTAATCCACGACGCTGACCGCATGGCCGCGCTTTTCGCAGGCCTCTTTCAGCCGCCGCGTCGAGTACAGCGTGGGATTGCGCGACAGGATGCAGATCTTCATGCCATGAAGGTAGGTTGCCGCGGAAATCTGTCGATGGCCGCACCGGCAGGCTAAACTCCGGCCATGAACCGGCGACTCAGAAAGTCCATGGATCGCATGCTGCGGAAAGAGGGCAGCATCGCGCGCAACGTTGAGCCGCCCACGCCGACTGAAAAGTTGCAGCCGGTAGCGGCCGTCAAGTCCATGCGGCAGCGCCACAACGAAGAGTACCTGCGCCGCGTGCGCAGCGCCCCGCCGCTGCGCAACGACAACCTGCCGCGCAAGGTCGGTCCGCTGACACTGGCTGGCGCAGTGGGCTACCAGCGCGAGATGGGTTTCATGCTGGTGTGGTCCGGGGGCTGGCTGACTGGCACACACCTGGCGATCCACCAGACAGACACCCTGTTCGCCATCCTGATGCTCGCCGTGGCTGGGCTGGCACTGGCGCTTGCATTTGTCACTGAAACCACCGAAGTGTTCGAAGCCGCAAGAGTCCTGCGCACCGGGCACCTGACGTGGGGCCTGATAACGCGGCAACTGAACGACCAGTTTGTGGTCAAAGAGTGGGACGGCGCGAGACAGGTCGCAGAGCCCACGAAAATCCGGTTTCTGTATGCGAGTCCGGCTGGACAGCTTGTGGTGACGGAGTTTTCGCCAAGTTCCATAAGCAAACAGGACGTACTCGATGATGAGCTTGAGTTGTTGCTGTGCAACCCCGACAAGCCGTCAGAAGTCCAGTTTGTGGATCTGCTGCCGGGCAGCCTGCGCATCAACAGTGACGGGCAGGTATCCGCCGCACCAGTTCATACCGTGCTGGGCGTTGGCGTGGTGTGCGTCAGTGTGCTGTTCGTGGTCGGGCTGCTTTGGGGTGTGCTTCGCGTGGTGGTTGTCTAGCGGCTACTCTTTCTCGCGCAGGATTTTTTCAGCTTCAGGCGATGCGCCTTGTTTGCAGCTGCCGCTGTCAGCGCGCGGGTACTGGAATCTGGCTTGTTTGCTGCGTGCCGGCATCAGCCTTTGTTGACAAGAAATCTGTGTCGTTGAATGCCTTGAACCAGGCATCAAGCCGGTTCGCCGAAGATTCTGGTCAAGTTTTTCAGACAGACACTGTCCAGTGACTTGCCTGCTGCATTGAAACACTCAGCGTGTTGCCACGAGTCTGACATCCCCCCACTCGAACTGTATGCGCTGACTGATCCGAGTTGCCATCGTTCAGAACTCTGGCGATCAATCTTGATGCCGGAAAGTGGGCGCGCCTCGACCACGGAGTCGGAGTAAACAAGCAGCCTATGCGAAAACCCTACCCATCCCAGGAAGGCCGCGACCAGCAAGAAGGTCACACCAATCACGCCAAGTACCAGCCCCGCGCCAGACTGCTTGACTTCAAACGAGACTGCAAAAATCAAAGCGCCACAGAACAACAGTGTCGCTGACCCCAGAAACCACGTCATTGAAACGCGCTAAGAGTATCGGTACTCGGCCATCTTCTCGCGCCTCATGACACGCTACTCCTTGTCGCGCAGGAGTCTTTCGGCTTCGGGGGCTGCGCCCTTACTGTAGCTGTCTGAGTCGGCGCGCTCGTATGGGACTTTGGCCTCGAGCTTGGCTTGCAGGCCCTTGGCGCGCTGGGCCTGCTGCACGTGCTGCGGCGGCAGCCAGTTGCCGTGCTCGTTGAAGCTGCCTTCGGCTTGCGCTTTTTCGGCCATGGTTACGCGGCGCTTGCGGCGGTCTTCGGCCATGGGCATCTGCGTCAGGTCGGCGGGGGCGCGCTCGCCCAGGTCGGTAAAGTTGTCCATGCGCACGGCGCACAGGTCGCCGCACATGGTGCAGACGTCGCTGTCGTAGTCTTCACTGGTCTGGCGAAACTTGCGGGCCTCAACGGGGTCGATGGCGCAGGCGTACATCGTTTCCCAGTCCAGTTTCTTGCGGGCCTCGCTCATGCGATCATTCAGGCGCTTGGCGTAGGGCACGCCCTTTGCCAGGTCGCCGCTTTGTGCGGCAATGCGCGTGGCAATCACGCCCTGCCGCACGTCGTCGGCATTGGGCAATCTTAAATGCTCGGCGGGCGTCACGTAGCACAGCATGTCGGCGCCGGCCGCGCTGCACACCGCGCCGCCGATGGCGCCCGTGATGTGGTCATAGCCCGCGCCGGTGTCGATGGTCAGCGGGCCCAGCACGTAAAACGGCGCGCCGTGGCACAGCCGCTTCTGCAGCAGCACGTTGGCTGCAATCTGGTCCAGGGGCACGTGGCCGGGACCTTCAATCATCACCTGCACGCCCTTGGCCCAGGCGCGCTTGGTCAGCTCGCCCAGGATCAGCAACTCCTGAATCTGCGCGGCGTCGGTCGCGTCGCCGGTGCCGCCGGGCCTTAGACTGTCGCCCAGCGAAAAGGTCATGTCGTAGCGCGCGGCAATTTCGCACAGCTCGTCAAAGTACTCAAACAGCGGGTTTTCGCGGCCCGTGGCGCGCATCCACGCGGCGTGCACGCTGCCGCCCTTGCTGACAATGCCGACGATGCGCTGGCGCCCGTCCACGTACTTCAGGGTCTGCCGGGTGATGCCGCAGTGTACCGTGATGTAGTCAACGCCCTGCTGGCCCTGCTTGTCGATTTCGTCAAGCAGTCTGCGCGCCGTGAAGTCTTTGAAGCCGCGGCCCTGCATGATGTTGTCGGACATCGCACCGTAAATCGGCACGGTGCCGACCATGACGCTGCTGTTGCGGATCACGGCCTGGCGAATGCCGTCAAGGTCCTGGTAGCCGCTGCTGAGGTCCATGACCGAGTCGCTGCCGAAGTCGATGGCGACCTTGAGCTTGGCAAGCTCTTCGTCAAGGCTGCCGTGGTCTGACGAGATGCCGATGTTGGCGTTGACCTTCGTTTTCGTGCGGCGGCCGATGGCGCGGGGCGCGAAGTGGTGGTTGATGTTCTTGGGGATCACGAGGTGCCCTTGCTCAATCAGGGCGCGCACTTCTTCAGGTGTGAGTTCTTCCTGCTCCGCGACGTAGGCCATCTCGTCGGTGATTTTGCCTGCGCGGGCCGATTGCAGTTGCGTCTGCATGGGCTGTTTCCTGTTGATCACGGCAGGATAGAACAGCAGGGTGCAGCAACCAGTAGGCGACACCGGCGGGTTGCGGATTCATCGCCACGAAACTGTCAGGAGCTGCCATGAACTCAATTGCTGTGCTGCTTCTCGGCTTTGACCACGCACTGAACCACGAGTGGGAATCGCTCACCGGCGCCATCGGCAACCTCACCGACGCCGAATCCGGCTGGCAGCATCCCGCCTACCGCGCCGAGCCGCACGATAACGGCATCGGCAAACCCGGCACGGTGCTGTGGTTCTTAAACCACCTGGAGCATTGCCACCGCCACTACACCGAAGTCCTGAGGGCGGCGCAAGCCGAGCAGCAGGAGACGGGTAGCGCCATAAACACTCGCCCACCCGGCGAGTTGCCGCTATCACAGATTATCCCCGCGCTTGCAGCCGCCAACGCGGCCCTGCGCGCCGAAATCGAGGCACTGTCTGACAAGAAGCTTCAAGAGACACTACCCACGGGCAAAACGAAGGCCGACTTCATCCTCGCCGCCATCCGTCACATTGCGTGGCACGCGGGCCAGATTGCCACCATTCGCCGCCTGCGCGCAAATGAACGCGGGCGCGGGCCGGTTCCCGCGCCCGGTGTTGACGCGTCAAGCTAGTTGGTGTTGCGGTCGATGTTCGGTTGCGGGTTGCCGGCACCATCGAGCGTTTCAAGCAGGCTGCCCACATCCTCGATCACCTGCGATGTGCCGGTGCCTTCAATGTCAATGTCAATCGTGCCGGCTGCACTGGTCGGTGTACCGCCGTTGGCGCGCACGCGCGCGGTGACGGTGAAGCGCACTGAGACCTCGGTGCCCTCGCCGATCTCGATGATTCCGCCGCTTGCGCCGGACGGCGTAGCCGAGGCCGAACTGTTCCCGCCGTTGGCTTCAAGGATGCCGCTGATCAGCAGGCGCGTGCTTGAGCTTCCGGTCACGCGAATCTCGCCGGCCTGGCCCGGCGCGTCAGCATCTGCGCCGTTTGCCAGCAGTATGCCGCTGATGGTCACTTCCATGGCGCCGGCACTGATCTCGATCTCGCCCGCGGAACCGCCTGAGCCCGCGGCAGCGCCCGCACCGCCCGAAACATAGATGTTGGAACCCATCTGCATGCGGCCCAGAATCGAGGTGATCGACACCACGCCGCCGTTGCCGCCGCCGCTTGCCCCCATTAGAATCGAGCCATCGCCGCCGCGGGCGTCGATCAGCCCCACGCCGAACTCTGCCTGCCCGACAATCAGCGCCGTGAACGAACCGCCGGCCGCGTTGCCGCCCCGGCCCTGCTGGCTGTTGCCGCCGCGAAGATCAAAAGTGGTCGCTGTGGTCACCAGGCTGGAGAACGACGACATCGTCAGGTCGGCGGTGCCGCCCATGCCGCCGCCGCCTGAGCCCTGCGAGGTACCACCCCGCGCGCTGACCAGGCCGGTGAGTTCCAGCCGCGATTGAACGCCGCCACCGACAACCATTTCGCCGCCGGCACCCGCCAGGTTTCCGTTTACGGTATCGCCGCCCGAGATCAACGCGGACAGCGCGAGCGATAGGTAAGTGTAGGCGTTCAAGGTCAGGCCGACGAAGCCCCCCCGGCCCCCGCCGGATGCGGTGCCGATACCGCCAACGGCGAAAAGCGAAACGTCCATATAGTTGCGGTCGGTACCCGAGATGTTCACACTTACGCCACCCGCGTCTCCGCCGACATCAGCACCGTTGCCGCCATAACTGGTCAACGAGAAGACCGCGTTGCTGGTCACTTCGCCGAATCCTTGTAACAGCATGATCGAATTTGAGCCGCCATCGCCACCCGTACCCGACGTGCCGGAGCCGCTGCCGCCGGTGTTATCAGCCACGAACGTCAGGTTTCTGACTTCGCCGTACGACAGCAGCACTATGGGCCCGCCGTTTCCGCCTGTGCCATCGCTGGCATGCCCGCCGCGTGAAGACAGGTTCGTTGACACGTTCACGATGATTTCGCCGTCGCAGTAGAGTTGCAGATTGCCGCCCCTGCCGCCCTGTGACTCGCCAGCACCGCCGTTGGCAGTCCCTTCCATCAACAGGCCGAACACACTGTCGCCGTAAACGGCCATGTTGGCGCCGTCGCCTCCTTCATCGCCGCTGCCGCCGTTGCCAGCCAGCGCGGTGGCGCCGCGGGTCGTCAAGCCGTTGACGGAAACGCTGCCGCCGTTACCGCCCGCGCCGCTCTGGCTGGCACCGCCGTGAGTCTCCGAGGCAAAAAACAGGTCCAGCGGCCCGTAGTTCGTGACCGCAACCTGGCCGCCGTTGGCGCCGTCGTTCGAGCCTGTGCTGCTGCCGCCGTTGGCGCGCCAGCCCCAGGCGAAGCGCACTTCGCTGGCTGAACTTGCAACAAACTGGCCTTGCCCGCCGTCACCGCCGGTCGTGCCGTCGCCGCCGTTGGCCTGAAAGATGCCGGGCGGCAGAATGATGTCGCCAAGGTCGCTCGCGATCAGTATCGCCCCGCCTTCGCCACCTGCCTGCGCCCCCGGCGAGTTGCCGAACGTCCTGACGGTGCCGGTCACAATCACGCCGCCGCGGTACGCGACCGCATTGAAGTTTCCACCATTGTAGGTGACGGGCGACGCATAGCCGCGCAGGTCAATGTTGCCGTCAATCGATATCGCGACCGCCGTCGCAAGCTCAGACAGCAACGTGAGCGCAACCGAGTCCTGCGTCAGGCGCACACCGTTCACGTTGCCGTCGATGCGTATGAAGTCGCCAGCCAGATTGGTCCGGATTGCCACTTCATCTACGCCGACCGGTGCATCGGAAAGGTCCAGCATGGCGCCCGCCGGCAGATAAAAGTCCTCGCCGATCAGGTCAATGATCATCGACGAAACAAACTGGTTTGCGCGGCTGGGATTGATGGCGATCAACTCGCTGTAGGTGACCACGTTACCTGAGAGCGCCGTCGGCGTGAGAAAGTTGTTGTTGATGGGCGGACGGGTGCGGCCGTCATCGGTCAAGAGGCGCCCGCTGGACGCGCGCACGCGGATTGCGCCGCCCAGGCCGCCGGCGTTGCCGGTGCTGGTTCCGCCGCTGCTGTCAAACGCCACCGGCATTCCCGTGAGGGCAGGCAATTCGGTCGGCACCGGCGGATAGGCTACACTTGAGCCGCCCTTTCGCTTGGACTTCTTGTCTTCGGACTGGGAACAGCCGCCGGCAACCAGCGCCAGGCAGGCAACCAATGCCAGGAACAACCCGCGAGCCATGTAAGTATTCACGCGATTCTCCGATCCAGAGTGAGCGGTGTGATCTTGCTACCAGCCGGCAGACTGGCAAGCAGATTCATAGCGTCGATATGCACCAAACGCCCACCGTTGGCGGCCTTGAGAGAAACGGGGTTCAGGCGCGTTCACGCGTAAACTTTCGAGCGGCGGTTGCTCATGGTGTGGGCCAGCTTCAGTGCTTCGTGCATGGCGCCGGCGTTGGCTTTGCCCTGGCCTGCGATGTCGCACGCGGTGCCGTGGTCGGGGGCTGTGCGCACGATCGGCAGGCCGAGCGTGACGTTCACGCCCTCGTAAAACGCCAGCGTCTTCACCGGGATCAGCCCCTGGTCGTGATACATGGCAAGCACGGCGTCGTAGCGCCCGGCGCGTGCGTGCGCAAACACGCTGTCGGCGGCCAGAGGCCCTTCAATGATCCAGCCCTTCTTCTGCAGGTCTTCGACCAGCGGCCTGATCACCTTGCGATCCTCGGTGCCGAACTTGCCGTTTTCGCCGGCGTGCGGGTTCAAGCCGCAAACCGCAATGCGCGGCGCCTCAATGCCGAAGTCGTTGACCAGCGCGGCACGGGTTGTTTCGAGCACACCCCGCAGGTGCTTGCGCGTGATCAGCTTCGGCACACGGCTGAGCGGCTCATGGATCGTCGCCAGCGCAACGCGCAACCCGCCCCCCACCAGCATCATCACCGGATGCTTGACCTTGCAGGCTTGCGCAAACATCTCGGTCTGGCCGGGGAACGGAAAGTCCCCGTCGTCCATGACCTCTTTGCAGATCGGGCCGGTTACCACCGCGTCGCTGATGTCCGCCGCCAGCATCTCGACGGCTGCGCCCAGGTAGGTGCCGGCGCGCTCGCCGGTCGCGCCGGTGGGCTTGCCGGGCTTGATGGCGCGCTCGTCCTTGAAGCCGCAATCCAGGAAGATCGGGCGCCAGGGTTTGCCGGGAGGCGGCTCAATGTGCTCAAGCATGAACATCGGGTCATGGATGAAGTCATCGACCGGAATGATGTGGTAGGCGTGCATTGAGGTCGGCTTGGCGAGGTGCCGCGCGTACAGAAACGCGTCGCCGATCACGGCCACCGGGCGCTCCGCCAGGATTTCGTGGCGCTTCTGCAGGCGGCGCACGGCGCGGTGCACGACCTCGGGGCCGATCCCCGCGGGGTCGCCCGAAGTCACCAACAGCGGCATGGGAAAATCCCAGGCCTCGAACTCGCCGCTGTCGTCGTCGTTCAACTGCGCCTCCGGATCACGCGCTCAATGGGCATCAGGATAAGAAACAGCGCGCACAGGGCCACTGCCGCGCCGTGCAGTGGCGTACGCGTAATCAGTGTCACCGCCGCCCTTGGGGGCGCGGCAGCGCCGGGTATGTCCGCGACGAGCAGTGCAGCACCCTGCGATTCTACGCGCGGCACGAGGTACACATCGCCGATTGCGCGCTCTTCGTCACCAAGGCGTTCAATCACTTGCGCAGGGCCGAGTGGCAACTCGCCGGTCAACTTGCCGTCGGCAAGCGCAAGCGGGATGTCGCGGTCGGCGCGCAAGAAGTACTCCGCGCCGTCCAGCGGGTCCAGCAGCACGATGCCATCCGGGCTTGCTTCGCCGACCAGACGCACGTCCGGCACTTCTCGCGGCGTCAGCCAGCGCAGGCTGGCAGCAAGGATCGCAGGAAAGTCCGCCCAGCCGGTGATCTCGCCCAGCGACTCCGGCTCATTGCCCACGGCCCAGAAGCCGACGCGCCCTGCCCCCCACGCGTGAAACGCCAGCGCGGGCGGCGTGTTGTCGGCGTCAAGCTGCAACGCCACCGCGGCCTCAGGCCTGGGGTTGCTGCGCGCGTACCAGGCGGCGCGAGGCGCGGGCTTTGGCAGCGCGTCAGCACCGAACAGGGCGGCGCCCGGCTGCGTCAGCTGCAATGCAAACTCACCCGGCAGCACGTCCACTTTGGGCGGCTCGAGGTCCCTGGCCTTCTGTTCTTCCAGCCGGCGTTTGCGGTCTTCTTCTTCCTTCTTCTTCTGGTTGTCGTAGGCCTGGTAGGCGGTCTCAACCGTTTCCACGAAAATCACATGGGCCTTCTCGGCCTCCTCGCTGCTGCCCGGGATGCGCGCAAACTCGCGTTTTGTGGCAAGGTCGCTGATCACCGCACGGGCTGAAACCGCGTCGGGCTCGTTGCCGTCAAACTCGCTGCCCAGGCCAATGCTGTAGATGTTGATGCCCTGCGCGATCGCGCGCTCGCGCAGGTCACTGTGGCGCTTGCCGGCCACCGTGTTTGCGCGGCGGTCGGCGCCGTCGCTGAGCATGACGATCACCTTGACAGCGCTGGGCTCTGCGCGCATTACCTCAATGGCTTCTTCCATGGCGGCGTAGATGTCGGTGTTGTAGCCCAGTTCGTCAAAGTCGCGGTCCCCGCGCAGCCGCTCAAGTCGCGTCTGGATGTGCGAGCGGTCAAACGGCAGAAACACGCGCGGCTTTTCAAGCCAGTTGCGATGCAGCGTGAACGCCAGCACGCCGACGCGTGTGGCCAGCGCCTCGCTGGGCCGCTCCTCGCCGCCCTGCACATAGCGCAGCGACTCCGCCACGCCCTTGACTGCCACCTGCCAGCGCGTGGGCGCCTTCGGTCGCTTGTTCACAGGCGCATCCATGCTGAGGCTGCGGTCAAGCACAAACAGGATGCTGACCTTGGCGACTTCGGCCTTCACGATCTCTTCTTCCACGGGCGGGTCTTCGGGCTCAGGGGGTTTGCCCTCCTTCTGCAATGCAACGGGCAACAGCGCGCGCGCTTCGGCGGGCATATACTCGGGGGCCACAAACTTCGCGCCATCGCCGGTCACGAACAAGCCGCCGCCTCGCGCCACCCATTGCGACAGCGCGTTCACCTGCGTACCGCCCATGCGGTACAGAGCATCGACACTGGTCAGCACCACACTGACCGGCCGCGCGTCATCGGCAAGGCGTGCGGCGCTAAAACTCTCCAGTGCGACTTCTTCTGTTCGCCAGTTGCGTGCAATCTCGGTCGCGCGTTTGGTCTGCCCGGGCTGCAAACCCAGCAGCAGCAGCGTCGGGGACTCACTTACACGCAGCACATGGCCCATGCGCTGTACTTCCGCCCCGCTTTCGTCAAGCAGCACCGCTTCGATTACATGGCGGCCCGGCTTGTCGCTTTGCAGCGCGGCTGTGCCCTTGTCGTGCGGCAGTTCTGCGCCGTCCAGATACAGCTTGAGGGTCGCGCCCGGCGGGTTAATCACCACGCGCAACTGCGCGACTTCGCCCGGCTCAAGTACGCGCGGCGCGTCGATACCCAGCAGCGCAGGCTTGCGCTCGGGCCGATCATCAGGCCAGTGAGCGGTGGTCGGCACGCCCAGCGCTGCCACCATGTCGCGGGCGCGGCTGGCTTGCTCGTAATCGCCCCAGATTTCAACGCGCTCAGGCTCGGTCCATTCTGCAAAAGCGTTGCGCACTCGATTGGTAAACGCCAGCGATGTTTCGCGAAAATCGGTGGCATGGGCCGCCGGTGCGGTGTCATCCAGCAGCAGCCGCCAGACCCCGGCGCGTTGCGTCGCGCGCGTTTCGTCCCGCACTTCGACAAGTCCCGCCAGTGCAAACAGCAGCGCGCCCAGCGCCAGCAGGCGCACCGCCCCGGCCAGCGCCACTGTGCCGCGGCTGTGCCGGCGCGGGAACGCGAACACAGCCACCAGCATCACGCCGACAACCGTCGCGCCAAGCAGCGCGTCGGGGTTGGCCAACTCAATGCGCGACAAGTCGGGCATGTGGTCAATATAGGCTTGATGCTGCAAACTTCACCCACAAGACCGGTCGCGATGGCGCCCCTTGCCGCAGTGTTGTCTGCCGCGCCATTGGCTTGCATAGTGCCGCCCATGACCGCGACCGTACGAACACTCAAAGACTTCATCGACAAACCCGTTGAGCTGAAGGGCTGGCTGTACAACCGCCGGGGCAGCGGCAAATTGCTGTTTCTGCAATTCCGCGACGGCACGGGCATTGTGCAGGTTGTCGTGAACAAGAAAGACGTGCCTGAGGCCGTCTTTGAAACCGCCAAGCGCATCGGCATTGAAAGCAGCATCATCGTGCGCGGCACAGCCACCAAAGACGACCGCTCAGCCTTGGGCGTTGAGGTCCAGTGCAGCGACTTGTCAGTAATCCAGGAAGTGCACGACTACCCGATCCAGATCACGGAAGACGTGCCCAACATCGACAAGCTGCTCGACAAGCGCCATTTGTGGATCCGCAGCAAGCTGCCGCATGCGATTTTGCGCGTGCGCAGCGAAGTCATCCAGGCCATCCGCGACTTCTACTATGACCGGGGCTACGTGCTGTTTGACGCGCCGATGTTCACGCCCGCAAGCTGTGAAGGCACCAGCACCCTGTTTGAAGTCCCCTACTTCGACAGCACGGCCTATCTCAGCCAGAGCGGCCAGTTGTACGGCGAAGCGGGGGCCATGGCTTTCGGCAAGGTCGTGGTGTTCGGGCCCACCTTTCGCGCCGAAAAGTCGAAGACCCGCCGCCACCTGACCGAGTTCTGGATGGTCGAGCCCGAAGTCGCGTTTCTTGAGCTTGATGGCGTGATGGACCTGGCTGAGCAGCAGATTCAGTACGTCGTCGGCCGCGCGCTGGAGCGCTGCAAGGAAGAGCTCAAGGTGCTTGAACGCGACACGACAATCCTTGAGCAAGTCAGCAAGCCGTTCCCGCGCGTAAGCCACGCCGAAGTCCAGAAGGTGCTGGCCGGCCTGAAGGCCGAGTTTGCGGCAAGCCGCGATGAAGAACTTAGGAAGCTAAGTGGTGACATACTCAAGAGCGGCCCCGATGCTGACTTGGGTGCCGCCGACGAAACCGCCATCGGCATGCACTACAAGCAGTGCGTGATGGTGCACCGCTATCCGCGCCATGTGAAGGCGTTCTACATGAAGGGCGACCCCGCGGACCCCACCAAGGCCCTGTGCGTTGACGTGATCGCACCTGAGGGCGTGGGCGAAATCGTGGGCGGCAGCCAGCGCGAAGACAGCCTGGAAGAGCTGCTGCGCCAGATTGAGCATCACAAGGTGCCCATGGAAAGCGTGGAGTGGTTTGTGGATCTGCGACGCTACGGCAGCGTCCCCCACGGCGGCTTCGGCATGGGCGTGGAACGCTGCGTGCAGTGGATCACAGGCTGCCAGCACGTGCGCGAAGCCATACCATTCCCGCGCACAATCTATAGGCTCAACCCCTGACCGCCGACACCCGACACCCGGAAACTGAAAACTGTGGCCGAAGCAATCATCATTGACCTGTACGACACCCTTACCGACGAGTCGGAAAACGACAAGAACGGTGTGGCCCTGCTGCGTCAGGTGGTCGCGACCGCCGGTCAGCGCGTGACCGAGCAGGCGCTGGCGCAGGCGCAAGATTTCGCGATCCAGAGCTTCGCGCCCAACATGTTTGAGGCCATGATCTTTCACCTGGTCCAGCGCGACACAACCATGGCCTTGCGCTGCATAAGCGCCTTCAAAAAGAACTTTCCGCGCAAGGTCAACATACGGCCCAAGGCAAGGGACATCCTGACCATCTGCAAGGAACGCGGCTGGAAGACCGCGCTGGCCCATGCGCCCGACAAAGACGAAGCCGATGCGCTGCAAAAGGCCGGCATCCTGCCCATGTTCGACATCAAGGGCCCGCCCGCGGCACTTAAGATCGCGCTGCCGGACATTCGTGTTCTGGAGATGTTGTTGGGGCAACTGTCCGTGCGACCCGGCGACTGCGTGATGCTGGGCAATCGCATCGACAACGACATCCGCCCAGCCAACATGCTGCGCATGACCACGGTCCAGTTGCAGACCGGCCTGCACGGCAAGAAGCAACTGCCGCGCGACCTGAAGGACGTGCCGGCCTATGAGGCGCCGACGATTGAAGCACTGTTGAACGTCCTGCCCACGGTCGTCTAGGCGGGCTCAGCCGCACCTGTAACCAGCACCCCGAAAGCTGTACCCTGCCCGGCGATGACAACGGCAACGCAAACCGACTTTGAACCCGTGATCGGCCTTGAGGTGCACGTGCAGCTCAAGACCCGCAGCAAGATGTTCTGCCGCTGCGAAGTCCGCTTCGGCGCGCCCGCCAACAGCCTGACCTGCCCGGTGTGCCTTGGCTTGCCCGGCGCGCTGCCGACAGTTAACCGCCAAGCCATCGAGCACGGCATTCGCATTGGTTTGGCACTTAACTGCCAGATCGCGCACCGCGTGAAGTTCGATCGCAAGAATTACTTTTACCCCGACCTGCCCAAGGGCTACCAGGTCAGCCAGTACGACGAGCCGCTGTGCTTTGACGGCGAATTGCAAATGCCGATCATGGACGCTTCAGGCAACCCGAAAATCTGCCGGATCACCCGCGCCCACCTTGAAGAAGACGCGGGCAAAAGCATCCACATGGGGCATTCGACGCTGGTCGATCTCAACCGCGCGGGCACGCCGCTGGTCGAAATCGTCGGTGGGCCCGACCTGCGCAGCCCCGAAGAAGCCTACGTCTATCTGACCACGCTCAAACGCAACCTGAGCTACCTGGGCGTCAGCGACCTGAGCATGGAAAAGGGCAGCCTGCGCTGCGACGCCAACGTAAGCGTGCGCCCCCGCGGGCAGGAAAAGTTCGGGGTGCGCAGCGAGATCAAGAACCTCAACAGCTTCCGGGCCGTGCGCGCCGCCCTTGAGTTCGAAATCAGGCGTCACGTGTCGGTAGTTGAAGGCGGCGGCAAACTGACCCAGGAAACCCGCCTGTGGGACGAAGAAAAACTCGAAACCCGCAGCCTGCGCAGCAAAGAAGAAGCCACCGACTATCGCTTCTTTCCCGAGCCCGACCTGACCACCTTTGACGTGCCGCGCGACTGGGTGCAGCGCGTGCAAGCCACCCTGCCCGAGATGCCCGAAAAGCGCCTGCTGCGCTTTCTGCACGACTTCAAACTCAACCGCGCCGACGCCGAGTTCCTGGTCGGCGACAAAGAACTCGCCGACTGGTACGAAGCGGTGCTGAAGCTCTACGACGAGCCGCGCAAGGTGGCCGCATGGGTCGTCGTAGAGGTCAATCGCGAATTGCAGGAGCGGCACCTCGAGATCAGCCAACTGCCTGTAACGCCCGAAAGGCTTGTCGAGCTGATCAAGCTGCTCGATGCCGGCAAGCTGAACAACATCACCGCCAAGGAAGTTTTCAAAGCCATGGCGGAAACCGGCGAAGGCGCCATGGCCACAGCCAAACGGCTGGGCCGTCTGATCGAGCAGGACGAAGGCGAAGTCGATCGCGCTATCGAAGACGTGATCACCGAGTTCAAAGACAAAGCCGTCGCCGACTATCTGCGCGGTGAAACCAAAGTACTGGGCTTTCTGGTAGGTCAAGCCATGCGCAAGCTGAAAGGCAAAGCCAACCCCAAAGACCTGGGCCAAAAACTAGAAGCCGCCCTGAAACAGAAACAAGAGCCCGGAGCGCAAGCGACGGGGTAGTTACTGAATCGGGCGCAAGCGACGGGGTAGCGGCAAATGTTCGAGCACCAGCAACCGCTGCGGCATGCCATTGTCGCGCTGATCCATGACGGCGACGACATGCTGGTGATTGAGCGTGCAGCCGCCGACACCTACCCCGGTTACTGGTCCGCCGTCACGGGCGCCATGGACGACGGCGAAACCCAGCAGGCGGCCTGCATCCGCGAAGCCCGCGAAGAAGTCGGCCTGCGCATCAGGCCCGTGCGCAAAGTCTGGGAAAGCGTGACACGCCGCGCCTCGTTCGTGCTGCACTGGTGGCAATGCGAGCTGGTCGGCAGCCGCGAAGTCAAAGCCGACCCCAACGAAGTCGGCAACTGGCGCTGGGTGCGCGAAAGCGAACTTGCGACCCTTAGCCCCATGTTCAGCGACGCCCGCTGGTTTCATCGCGAGATCTACCCGCTGGTCAAGGCGGACCCGCCCCGAAGTTAGAAGCCCCTTGCCCAGCAGGCGGCTACGCAAACTGGCCCGCTTGCTGCTATGCTGCCGCCATGCACGCGCTGCTGGCCCTTGCGGCTGCACACACCTTGGACATCGCGCGCCGCCCCAGCACACTGGTGCTGGGCGCGGTCGGCCTTGTGCTGATTTTGTCGCTGCGCTGGTTTGCCGCGTTCGGCCTGGGCTATGAAGTCACGCAACTTCTTGAGCTCAGCGTTTACACCATCGGCATGCTGGGCGCCGTTGCCGTCATCCTGTTCTGGCTGCCCCGCGAAGACGAGTCCGACGACCCCGAACTGTTGCTGCTCACACGCCCGGTTTCGCCTTGGGTGATAGCGCTGGGCGCGTTCGCGGGCCGGCTGGCGGTGATCGCGCTGCTGTGCGCCTTCTGGCTGGTGTGTGTGCTGGCGGCGCTGGTCTGGTTTCAGCTTGAGGACCCCAGACTGTTCGGCTATCGCGGCGCTGGATCCCCCATCGATGAGACCTTCAAGGCCGTAGGCCCGGTGCTTGGCCAACTGCTGGCGACCGCGATGCTGCTCGCACTTGCACAGCCGCTTGCACGCACGCGGCGGCCCGCGGTGATTGCCACCGGTGTGCTTTTGCTGTATGTGCTGGGCTACGCGGTCGGAGTGCCGGACCTGGCGCGGCACGATGTGACGGCAGGTCTTTGGGGCGGATCGAACGCCGGGATTTCGTTGTGGCTGGTGGTTCATGCTTGTGCATGGTGTGCGGTAGGGATAGGCTTGGACAGCGGCGTGCAGCGGTTGCGGGCAGTGTCATAAACCACAATTGCGGCGCGGTTTGTATGCTGCTTGTGGGCGCGTGATCGGCGGGTTAGACTGCAATTCGGACCTTTCCGGTCTATATCGTTGTGTCCAGCAACCGGGTTGCCCGGGGGTACTTTTGCGTTACGCGATCTTTGGCGACATCCACGGCAACCTCGAGGCCCTCGAGAAAGTGCTCGCCCACTGCAAAGAGCAGGGCGTTGATCGCTACTTGTGCTTGGGCGATATCGTCGGCTACGGCGCCAACCCCGACGAATGCTGCGACCGCGTGCGCGAAATGGGCTGCCCCACCGTCGCCGGCAACCACGACTGGGCCGTGTGCGGCAAGCTCAGCATCGAGTTTTTCAACACCTACGCCAAGCAAGCCGTCTATTGGACGCGCGACAACCTGAAAGAAGAAAACATGCAGTTCCTGCGCGAGCTGCCGCTGGTGCAGGAGATTGACGAAAACATCACGTTGGTACACGGCAGCCTGAACTTTCCCGACCTGTTCGACTACATCCAGACAAGCCAGGACGCGCGCCTGAGCCTTGAAAAACTGCGCACACGGGTTTGCTTTCTGGGGCATTCCCACGTGCCCGTGACGTTCTTTTCAGGGCCCATGGTCAGCTACAGCATGAGCTACGAAATCAACCTCAAGGGCTTCGAAAAGGCGCTGGTGAACGTAGGCAGCGTCGGCCAGCCCCGCGACGAAAACCCGAAAAGCTGCTTTGCCATCTACGACAGCGAAAAAGAGCTCGTGAAGATCACGCGCCTCGAGTACGACATCGAAACCGCCGGCCGAAAAATCCTCGACGCCGGCCTGCCCGAAATCCTCGCCGAACGCCTCAAGTTCGGCCGATAGCCCGTCCGTGATCCTGAAGTGGCATCGGCTTCAAGCCGATGAGTCCCATCGCCGTCCCGGCGATGGCAAACCAAACGTCCAGCCACAGACGCCAGTCCGGGACCTGAGGTGACGACAACGCCCGGTACTCGCGTGCCGGGCTGGATGCTCAAGCGTTGCCGCACAATGCGAGGCTACCCCGCGAAGGCTTTTTTGGCTTTTTCGCCCAGCAGCCACTTCTTTATGCCGCCCAGCAGGTTGCGCCTGGTGCGCACTTCTTCGTGCTGGGTGTCCCACATCGGCCTTGGCACCTGCTTTATCAGGTCGCGCACGAGGTCGCGGCTGGTCACGTTGTCGGCTTCGGCATGGAAGTTGGTCAGCACCCGGTGGTGCAGCGCGGGTAATGCAATCGCGCGCATGTCTTCAGGGAATGCTTCGTCGCGGCCATCCAGGGCCGCTCTGGCCTTTGCGCCCAAGATCAACGCCTGCGTGGCGCGCGGACTGCCGCCGCAATCGACCATGTCTTTGACCACCGGGCTGAATGTCGTTTCGGGCCGTGTGGCGCGCACCAGGTCAATGGCGTATTTAACAGTCTCGTCGCGCACATTAATGCGCCGCACCACCGCCAGCATGCGCAGCACGCGCTCGGCATCCAGCAGTGTCTTGACGGGTTGCTCGGGGCGGCTGGTGGTTTGCAGCAGCATTTCCATTTCTTCGGCTTGCAGCGGGTAATCGACCAGCACAGTAAACATGAAGCGGTCGAGCGCCGCGGCGGGCAGCAGATATGTGCCTTCCTGCTCAATCGGGTTTTGGGTGGCCATCACAAAGTACGGCTGCGGCAGCGGGTAGCGCTTGCCGGCGACGGTCACGCTGAATTCTTCCATGGCCTCCAGCAGCGCGGCCTGGGTCTTGGGCGGCGTGCGGTTGATTTCGTCGGCGAGCACAAAGTTGGCAAAGATCGGCCCGCCCATGAACTGAAAGCCGCGCTCGTTGTCTTCGCCCACCAGCACGTCGCTGCCGGTGATGTCGCTGGGCATAAGGTCCGGCGTGAACTGGATGCGGTTGAACTTCATGCCGAAAATCTGCGCCAGCGTCCGGATCAGCAGCGTCTTGGCCAGGCCCGGCACGCCCAACAGCAGCACGTGGCCGCCGGAAAAGAAGGCGGTCAGAACCTGCTCAACGACTTCATCCTGCCCGACAATGCGCTTGGACAACTCGGCGCGTATCGCCGCGTGGGCGGTGCCGAGTTCCTTGAGTATGCGATAGTCTTCGCCGCTGAGGGCGGGTTGCTCGTTCATTGTGGCCTCATTATGGAAACGAAGCAGCCGCCCACAAGCGGCCACAATTCGGCACGGGACTTGATGCCTTGCCGTCGGGCCGGATTCTGGGCGTCCGGAGTGCCTTCCGCTACCCTTGGCGGACGGATTGGACGTATCAACGTTACCAGCGGGTAGCGCTGGCAACCTTGGGATGGCTCAATAAACTGTCATCCCCGGTGCAATGGCAGGTCAGGAGCGCAAATGCGTACTCATACCGCCCGGCTTCGCATACTTTCGACCACTCTGCCGATGGCCATGCTGGCGGCGCTGATGCTGCTGCTGCTGGCTGTACCGACACCCACCGTGGAAGCCCAGGACGACTTCAAGTCGTTGCGCAAGGAGTACGAGCAAGCCCGCAAGGACGGCGCACGCACCACAATGGGGCGCGTTGTCCACAAGATCGCCGAGACCAACGACCCCGACGCCGCCAAGTTCCTGCTGAAAGAGCTGGATGACGACCAGAAGGCCCGCGCCCGCAAGCGCGCCGGCCTGCCCGGCGAAGTGCGCGGCGAGATCATCAAGGCACTGTCCAAGTTCAACGACGAAAAGAGCGTTGAACTGATCGGCAACGCTGCGCTGGCCCTCAAGTCGGACAAAGACCCGGTGCTGGCCCTCGACCAGTACGACTTTTTCCTCGCACTGGCGGGCATGAAGAACAGCCCGCCCGCAGACAAGGCCCTGCGCGCAGCCATCGCCGACGCCAAGAACCCCTTCATCAAGGTCGCAGCTATTGAGGCCGCGCGACAGGCGGTTGCCAAGCAGTTCGCGAACGATGTTGCGGCTGTGCTGGCCGAGACAAACGAAGAGTGGCACAAGAAGTGGCTGATCGTGCCGATCAATGTGTTCGCGTGCCTGGAGATGCTGGTTGAGCCGGAAGACACCAAGGCGGCAATCGCGGTGGTGAAAGCCGTTATTGAGTGGCAGGAGCGCACGAACTGCGCCGATGAGCGCGTGCGCTACTTCGGCGGCAAGATGCTGGCGCACGTGACCGGCGAAGAAGCCGACATGGCCAGCACCTTTTACTGGAAGTGGTGGGTCGCCCAGATGGAAACCGTGGGCAACGTCGCAAACGCCAACAAGCCTGAAGGCAAGCGCAGCAAGACCGCCGCCACGCCACCGGTCTTCGATACCCAGCCGGTGGGCAAGCGCTTTGTGTTCGTGGTGGACCTGTCAGACAGCATGAAGCTGCCGCTGAAAATCACACTGGAAGAGATTGAGAAGCGCAAGCGCGAACGCGGTCCTGTCTCCGGCAAGCGCAAGAAGGAAAAGGACGCTGAAGGCGACGACAAGGATCCCGAAGACAACAACCCGCTGCGCAAGCTGCCCTGGAAAGACATCACCACCAAATTCGAACTTGCCCGCGAAGAGCTTTCGCGCGCGATCAAGGACTTTGCGGGAGACCGCTGGTTTGCCGTGATCCTGTATGGCACACAGCACTCGCTGTTCACAGAAGGGTGGATCCAAGCCACCCGCGAAAACTGCGACAAGTGGAGCCGCAAGGTCAAAGAAATCGACTTCATGGGCATGACCAACATACACGGCGCCCTGCTGCGCGCCCTGCGCATGAACAAGGGCGGCGATGGCGACAAGGTGGAACACCCGGCCGTGGACCCCGACTGCGTGCTGAATGGTGCCGACTGCATTGTGTTCATGACCGACGGCTGGGGCAGCTGGGATGACCAGAGCCAGAACCGCACCAAGGACAAGCGCAACAACATCGACAACAGTGTCGGCGACGGGCCTTTCATCTATGGCGAAGACATCTGGCCGGACATCCTGCGCCACAACATCTTCCGGAAGGTCGTCATCAACTGTGTCGGCATCGGCAACCACGACAAGGACCTGCTGAAAAACCTCGCCTCGAGGTCGGGCGGCACGTACGTTGACTGGGGCTTTCCGGAGTAGTCACCCCTGACAGGAACAACCATGCTGTGTACCTACAGGACTATTGCTGCGGCAATCGCGCTGAGCATTGCCATTGGTTGGGCTTCTGCCGGCGCGCCGGGCAACCTGCCGGTGCAGGCTGACGACCGCGGGCGCAGCTACGACTACTTTGACAAGCTGCTGCCGCAGGCCAGGAACAGCGCTGACGAGGCAGCCGCCAAGGAAGTGCGCGACGCGCTGAACAACGGCAAGTCGCCGTGGCTGACCATGGCCGCTATTGAAGCGATCCGCCAGGCCGAAGTTGACCAGCCGGGGACCGGCGAGGTGTTTCTGCCCGATCTGCTGGCGCTGCTGGACGAGAAGCAGAAGAAGCTGCACGACAAGAACGAGATTGTCACAGTCAACCTGTTCGTGGCGCTGGGCGTGCTGCTGGACAAAGAGTCCGAGCAGGTACCTGATGTCGTGCGCGCGCTGGTGAACTGGCATAAGTGGAGCAAGAACGACGTGGTGCGCCTGCGCCACCTGGCTGAGCGCGTGCTGGGCAAACTGACCGGCGAAGACTGCACACTGAAAGATGAAACGCTTGCCTTCTGGGACTGGTGGCTGCGCAACAAGGCCATGAAGCAGGCGGTGCCGGAGGGCGAGAAGCAGCCCGAAAAGAAAAGCAAGACCGCGCCGATCATCTACACCGAGCCGATGGTGGGCACGCGGGTGGTGTTCGTGATCGACGTGTCGGACAGCATGAAATGGCCGATTGCGGCCGACGACGTTCCCAAGCTCAAGGCCAAGGCGCCTCACCTGCCGTGGGACAAGGAAAGCGCCCCCACCGCCCTGTGGCTTGCAACGCAGGAACTGGCGTACTCGATCGAGAAGCTCAAGCCGGACACTGCCGCCGGCGGCAAGGGCACGCGCCAGCAACGCAACAACCCCGAGATGCGGCACTTCGCGATTGTCACATACTCCAAGGAAGTGAAGTTGCTGACCGACGGGTGGGTCGAGGCAACCGACCAGAACTGCAAGAAATGGGCAAACAACGCGCGTGACCTCGCGCCTGAGAGCCTGACCAACATCCACGGCGGCCTGATGCAGGCCTTTGGCTTGTCCGAAAAGCGCGCCATGACCAGCAGCCCCGAGCTTGACCGTGACTGCGTGCTCACCGGCGCCCACACCATCGTGTTCCTGACCGACGGCTACGCGACCTGGAGCGATGACTCCACTTCACAGAACCAGCCCGACCAGTGGGGCCGCGCCAACCAGGTTGGCGACGGCAAGTTCGTGAAGGCTGAAGAGCTCGTGAAACTGGCAATCTACCTCAATCGCTTCCGCAAAGTCACGATCAACACCGTCGGCATCGGCAACCACGACAAAGAACTGATGAAGGCTTTCGCCCGCAACGGCGGCGGCAGCTATGTCGATTGGGAGTGCAAGATCGACTGGAAGTAGCAGGCGCGCTTCCCGCATGACGTACCCATCGGCTTCGTGCCGATTGCAACGGGCCGGCGGCCCGTAAGCACGCAATCGCCGAAAACGGCGAAGCTACATGCCGTGCTTCATACAGGTGTAGATGTTCGCCTTGGCTTCACGCAGCAGCTCGTGCAGGTCGCGGTTGTCAGGCGCTAACCGCAAAGCCGCCTCAAGCTTTTCTTTCGCGTTGCGCAGGATGTTGGCGGCCTCTCGGATCTTGCGCCGTCCTTCCTGTCCTTCTTCACCGGGACGCCGGAACAGGCGGTCGCCCTCTTTCAACATGGCGGTGCCTTCTTTCAACGCCTGCACGCCTTCGTTGGCGCGGGCGCGCGCCTCGGGTGGCAGATTGCTGAAGTCGTACTCCGCGTGCACCGTTGAGGGCTCACTCTTCGGCTCCGCTACCTCGTCGCTGGCGCGGGCAGGCGGCAGGTCGCTGCTGGGCTTGGGCGGGGGCAACTCGTTGCGCACGTCCCAGCGCCGGTCAATCACCAGCTCGTCCAGCGGGTTGATCGGCACCGCCTTGGTGGCCACGCCGGTAAGCTCGGTGCGGCCAAAGCCGCTTTCCAGCGACACCGGCTTGGCCAGCGGAATCACCGGCCGCTCAGGGGGCCGGGCCGTGTTCAGCACTACAGGCGACGGCTTGGCATCGCTGACTTGCTCACCCCCGCCGTTTACGGGACGCACCGCGCCATAGACGGCCATCACGCCGCCGGCAGCGAGGCCGCCGAAGATCAGCACGTTGCGAACCAGACCGCCGATGAACACTACTCTGCTCCCTGCGCGACTCGCGGCTGCCACTTCGCGAAAAACTGCGCGTAGCCGCCTGCCAGTATCGCCTCTCGGGCACGCCGCATCAGCGACGTGTAGAAGTACAGATTATGAATGCTCAGCAGCGTCATGCCAAGCATCTCGTTGGCCATAAGCAGGTGGCGCAGGTAGCCGCGGCTGTAATTGCGGCATGTGTAGCACGCGCATTCACTGTCCAGCGCCGCACTTGACCGCGCGTGTCGCGCGTTGCGCATGCGCAACCGCCCCTGCGACGTAAACACCAGGCTGTGCCGCGCGCTGCGCGTGGGCAACACGCAATCAAACATGTCCACGCCCAGGGCAATCGCCGCCAGCATGTCTTCAGGAAAGCCCACGCCCATCAGGTAGCGCGGCTTGGGCGCGGGCAGCAGCGGCGTGACGACGCCCAGGATTTCTTCCATCTGCCGCTTGGTCTCGCCGACGCTCAGGCCCCCGATCGCGTAGCCGGGCAAATCGCGCTTGACCAGCTCGGTGGCGCTTTCGCGCCGCAGGTTGGGGTTCAGGCCACCCTGCACGATCCCGAACAATCGCTGGCGTTTGCCTTGGGCCGAGTTCGCCGGCAGCGCCGCAACGCAACGGTCCAGCCAGCGCACGCTGCGGCGCATGGTGTCGGCCTCGCGCTCAGGCGGCGCGGGCAGGGCGGGCACGTCGTCGAGCTGCATGACGATGTCGGCGCCCAACTGGTGCTGGATGTCCATGCTGCGCTCGGGCGTGAGCAGCTCCTCGCTTCCGTCGAGATGATTCTTGAAGGTGCAACCTTCTTCGGTCACGCGGTTCATGTCACCAAGGCTGAACACCTGGTACCCGCCGCTGTCGGTCAGCATCGGGCCCTGCCAGCGCGCAAAGTTGTGCAAGCCGCCCAGGGCGGCCACGGTCTCGGCGCCGGGGCGCAGCATCAAGTGGTAGGTATTGCCAAGCACCACGGTCACGCCGGCTTCAGCAAGCTGCTCAGGCGTGCAGCTTTTGACGGTGCCCTGCGTGCCGACAGCCATGAACAGCGGCGTTTGCGCCTCGCCGTGATCGGTGCGCAGCACGCCCGCACGCGCGGCGCCATCGGTGTGTTCAAGTGTGAAGAAGTCGGGCATGGAGTTGCAGGCTTTAGGTTTTAGGTTCCAGGTTTCAGGGTGAAAGCCGCCGCCAGCCACCTGTCACCTGAAACCTGAAACCTGTAACCTGCCGTTCCATGAAGTTTGTGCTGAAAAACCTCGCTCGCCGCAAGCTGCGCACGACCTTCAGTGTGCTGGGCGTGGGCATTGGCGTCAGTATCATGGTCGCGCTGTTCACGATCAGCGACGACTTTATCGGGCAAATCCAGCAGGCCTTTGAAACCCAGCGCGGCGACATTGTCGTCACGCAAGCCACCGCCGAAGAGCTTGAAAGCGACGTGGCCCTGTACCACGAAGACCAGTTGCGCGGCATTTCGGGCGTAACCGTCGCCTCGCCCATGATCGCCGCCATCCTGCGCACCGACGCCGACTTTGATGACCGACCGGCAATCCTGTACTACGGCATCCGCGCCGACAACCCGCTGGTCAGCCACATGCACATGCTTGAAGGCGAGCAGATCAGCGATGAACACCCCGACGGCGTGGTCTTCGGCTGGCGCGCCTGGGAGATTCTGCAGCAAAAGATGGGCGACAAGGCCCCCAAGGTCGGCAAGCCCCTTGACCTGATGGACATCGTCACCAGCCAGGGCTTTCAGCAGGTTTTCAGCCGGCCCGACAACTGGGACGAAATGACCGACTACGGCAAGAAGATGTGGGCCCTGCTGCGCCTGACCAAAGAACTGGGTGTGCACCCCGACGCCATCAAGGAAGAAACCCCCGCCGAGTACGAAACGCGCACCGGCCGCAAGGCGCCCCCGCCACGGCCATTGAACCTGCTGGGCCTGCCGCTGGATGACGACCAGTACGCCAAGTGGCTGAAAGAGCGCCACGGCATTGATTACGACCCCGCGCACCCCGAATACGCCTACCGCATGAAGCTGCAACTGGTCACGCGCGGCGTGTGCCGCACGGGCATCATGATCCAGGACAGCGCGGTGTTTTTTCACCTGAACATCGCGCAGATCATCAAGGGCAAGCACGAGCGCGTCGAGAAAATCAAGGTTCGCAAGGACGGCAAGTTGGTCGAAGAAGAGGTGCAGCGGCCCGCAAGCTGCACGGTGTTCGTGCTTGAAGTGCAAGCCATGCCCGGCGACGAATCGCGCGCGGCGGCAGTTACGCGCGTGCGCGACGCCATCAACCAGTCGATTGACGAGCTGCGCGCCGCCCGCAGCGGCGATGTGCTGCAGCGCCACAAAGAAATCGACTTCTTTGAAAAATTCGGCCTGGTCATCAGCCTGATTGCCGCGCTGGCTGGCGCCATCGGCATACTGAACACCATGACACTGAGCGTGTTTGAGCGCACCCGCGAAATCGGCCTGTTGCTGGCCGTGGGCTGGAGCCGCATGCGCGTACTTTACAGCATCATGCTTGAGGGGCTGGTGCTGTCGATAATCGGCGGGTTGGCGGGCGTGGCCTTTGGCTACCTTGAAGTGCAGGTGGCGCGTGTGTACTTCGCCATGGATGCCCTCAGCGGCGACCTGAACGTCACGCGCAGCCTGCACGCGCTGGCGCTGGCGTTCGGCATTGGTTTTCTGGCAAGCCTGTACCCCGCCGTGCGCGCGGCGATGCTGCAACCCATCGACGCGCTAAGGCACGAGTAACCGTGCACGGCGATGCTACACGGCGAAGTTGAACCCGGTTTCCAGCTTCACGCCCACGCCGCCCAAACCGCCGCCGACGCGCACGGGCACTGCCGCCGCCTCAACGCCCTTGAAGGGGCCATCCATGATCGTGAACTGGATGCGCTTGAACTCGCCGATTTCTTCGGGCTTGACGCCGTCGGCAGTCTCCTGGATTTCAATGCCGGTCAAAAACGCGCCGTCGAGGCTGAGGTCGCGCAGCAGGGCCTTGCCCTTGCACAGCTCGCGGTTGTTGGCGCCCAGCAGCTTGAGTGCTATCGGTACTTCCAGCGTCGCGCGCTGGTAGCGGCGGCGGTCCTGCGCGTCAAAGTCGAACTGGCTGGCGGAATCGCCTGCTTCAAAGTCCAACTCGTCCGGCGCGATCTCGCGGATGCGCCCGCCCTTGCCTGAAGTGCCCGACATGCCCTCCCCTCGAACCAGGTCGTGAGCGACCGGGTGCAACTCGATTGTAGCGATCATGGCGTCATCCCCCAAGGCACACTGTGCATTCCAACGCGAATCCGCACGCCATGTTCGACACGTTTCTGTCACACTTTGGTTATCCCCACGGCACCGTTTTGCACGCCTTGGCCTTGTCATTCGTGAACTTTGCGCAAAGAATATGTGACTGGTTCATCAAGCGGGCCCCATGCCGGACACATCCACACTTGCCGACGCACCCACAGGTGCAAACCAGAGCGTAAAACCCGCTGAACTGGCTGAGATTGACGCAATCCGCACCGCCGCCTCGCACGTGCCGCTGTGGCGTTGGGCGTTTCGCCTCTTCCGGTTTGAAGAAGTGATCATCCTTGGTCTGCTCGCCTGTTTCGTGACCCTGTACTTCGTGCTGCCCAACACGCCTTCGTTTGACAGCCTGCTGGCTGGCTTCACATATAACTTTCACGGCCACGGCACGATGTGGATGTTCACACTGTGGTGCGCGATCGGTACAGCCGTACTGCTGTTGGTGGCCATGCTGCCGCTCGCCCGCGCCGGGGCAGCGCGAAAACTCATGCATGGCGTGTGGGGCGAAGCAAGCGGCGGCTGGGCCCGCGGCAAAGCCACACTTTTTTGGGGCCTTGGCGGCTTGCGTGCCTATGTGCCGTTTCTGGCGTGCATGGGCGTGTATGAAATGAACAAGCGGCTGATACCAGCCATCCGCGGCGACACGCTGTATGACATCGAAATGGCCCAGTTCGATATCTGGCTGCTGGGCGACTTAAGCGCCGCGCTGGTGCACAAGTGGATGCACGCGGACTGGATCACGAACACGATTGCCGTGTTCGGGCTCACGCAACTGGATATCCACGAAGCCGCGTACATCAGCTATGTGTATGCCGCGCCGGCGCTGGCGCTGGCGCTGTGGTTTCTGGGCCGCCGCGCGCACTACAACCGGTTTATCGGCGCGCTGGTGATTTGCGGCGCGCTGGCATATGTCGGCTACGTGCTGGTGCCGGTGGTAGGGCCGAAGTACGTGTTTGAAAACCGCTGGCTGCTGGCTGATTCAAGCGCGCTGACCTTCATGGACGACATCAAGGCCCGCAACCGCGACTGCTTTCCCAGCCTGCACACGGCGTGGACGACATTGTTTCTGATCGCCGCCTGGAAGGGTGTGCGGCCGCTGTTCTGGGTGTACCTGCCGGTGGGCATTGCCGTGTACATCGCCACGTTTTACGGCGGCTACCACTACATTCCCGACATCATTGCAGGCCACGCGCTGGCCATCTTCGCCTGGTGGGCCGCCAAGCCGCTAAGGGAATGGTGGGACCGCCGCGCCGGCAAACTGCCCGAGCTGCAGGTTTCCGCTACTCTTTGACTACACGTTCGTTGCGGATGGGGAAGCCGTCTTCGGGGACTTCTTTGCCCCACTTCTGGCCCAAAAAGCTGTCAACGGCAGGCTTGCTTTCCGGCGACAGGCGCACGATCGCGTAGGCCATGCGGCTTGCGTCGTCGAAGAGGCCATTGTCGAAGCAAAACACCATCAGGCAGGCGCGGTCTTTTATTGTTTCGGGCAGTGCGCGCTCGTGCAGTGCCAACTGGATTGCGGCCGGCAGGTTGGCCAGCCGCGCTCTAACCGTGTACTCGACCTCGCCGTCGCCGTGGGGCCGCTTGATCAGCAGCTCAACCTCTGAGCCGCGCTCAACGCCGGAGACCTGGATCGCACGGTTCAGCGCCCGCAGTTGCTCCGGCTCAAAGCCGGGCTCGCGCATGCGCTTTTCAAGCTCAAGCCGATGAGAGTTGATCTCGCGCCGGGCGCCGCGTTCGCCGTCCGTGACCAGCGCCGATAAGTCGCCCGCGGGCAGGCGCGGTTTTGTACGGTCGTAGTCCGGGCTGGGTGCGGGGACATCTCCTTGCTGCTGAAGCAAGGCCTGCATACCGTAGCGGCCGGCTTCAAGCCCGAAAGTTTCTTTCTGTGTGGGGGTCCACAGCGCGTCGATCTGCGCCTTGATTGCTTCAGCGGCCGCCGCGTAGTCGTTGCGATAAAGGGCGCGGTCGGCTGCGAAGAGTTTTTCGCCTGCAAGGCGCCGGTTGGCCTCTATGACTCGTTCGCGGCGATCCTTGATCCAGTTCGCGAGCCCCAACTGCTTGGCCGCCGGGTCGCGGTATGTTGACTCTTTGAGAAACTGTTCCAGCTTGTCCAGCGCTTCCATCGCGCCCGACAGGTCGTTCTTCTGTCGCCGTTCATGCTCTTTCTCAATCGTGTCGTTGTACGTGCGCGTTACCTCGGCGTAGATTTCGCCTTCAAGACGGCGGCGCGCCACGCGGCCTTCGCTGCCCAAGGAAACGCCCGCCTCGTTGGCGGCCCTTTCAAAGTTCTCCAGCACCGACATCAACTCGATCGGGTGTTTTGTTTTGTCGGCCATCGCCAATTGAAAGTTCGCAAGCAGCACCTTCTCGGCGGCCCGGCGCTTTTCGGCGTCGGAAACGCTTGGTACTTCTTGCGTGATCAACGGCCTTTGCGAGTCTTCGACCGATCCCTCGGCGATCGCGGACACAAGCACGCCGATACCGACAACGGCAACAATGATTCCCGCGACAATTGCACCCGGCTCAATCCGTTTGCCTGGGCGCGGCTTGCCTTGCTGTTGCACGACTACGGGCTTGAGACTCGGCTTGGCACCGTTGACAACTTCGCGATAAGCGGGGTCATGATGCAGGTGTTTGCGCTGGACCTTGACGTCAAGGTGCAGGGGCCCGCTCTTGCCAGCCGCGAAAAATGGCAGGTTGATCGGGGTGCTCGGACTGCTTTCAAGTTCCTCCACCGCCTTTTCCGCGGCCTGCGTCAGGCGGTGCATGGCAGTGGGTTCGTGGCTGACGTCATGGCCAGTTTCACGAAAGAAGTGCGCCAGCGCATGGCCTGCGATGCGCTCAACGTGTGTCGCGGGCGCCTTGAACTTGCGGGCGGGCGCTTCGTCACGTGCGGGCGCGGGCGGGGCAACCGGCACCTTCAACTCTTTGGCTGCGGCAGTGCTTTCTACGACATTGACGACGGGCACATCAAGCAGGGGCATCTCAGGCACCGGCGCGGCGGGCGGCGCGTGCTGTCCCGCGATTTCCACAATCGCCAGCGTGCAGTCGCCCAGCGTCAACACGTCGCCGGACTTGAGCTCGTGGCTGTACTCGCGCTGCCCGTTCAGTAGCGTGCCCGCGTCTGAGAACTGGTCGGTGTACGACCAGCGGCCCATGAAGTGCTCAATGCGCACATGCACGTCTGAGGCGGTCTGGCTGCCCGCAAGCCGCACGTCCGCGCCCGCGCCCTTGCCGACCGTGAAGCTGTTTCGGCCTTGCTGGGCGGCGTACGCGAAACTGTCTGTGGGCGTCTGAACACGGATGCGCATGGCGAAAGTCTAGCCGCTGCATGGCTGTCCGCCACCGAATCCGGAATCGAAAATTGCACAACACTTGTAAGCTGAAACCGCCAGCCGTACATCCATAACAACCGGACAAAACCGGGGGGCTTGCTTTGATCTCGATCAACACAGACCTGCTGGGCCGCCTGAAAAAGGCCGACGCCGGCGCGTGGTACGAAATGTGGGATGTCTTTGGGCCCTCCATTGAGCGCATGATCGGCAGTATCGCCAGCCGCTACTTCGGGCAGGAAACAATCAAGGACGTCAGCCAGGAAACGCTGGCGCGGGTCTATCAGGAAATCGGCAAGTTTGACCCCAAGCGCGGCGCAAAGTTCAGCACGTGGCTTTACGCGATTGCCAAGCACGTGGTGTACAGCGAGCTTACCAGCCGCAGCGCCCAAAAGCGCGGCGGCGGCGCGCGGCCCATGAGCCTTGACGACACGCTGCACGAAGTAAGCACCACCGCGCCCCCGGACGCCGAGTTTGAAGCCGCGGTGTTCCGGGCCAAGGTGTATCGCGCGCTCAAGGAAGTCGAAAAGACCGCCGACTTCACCGAGTTTGAGTGCTATCGCCTGCGCCTGACCGACGGCGCCCAGGGCAAGGAAATCAGCGACAAGCTGGGGGTAAGCGAAGCCAGCGTAAGCCGCTACCTCAAGCGCGTGCGCGACCAGTTGCGGCAGGCGGTGGGCCAGGCGGTAATGGGCTACTCGTGGACCGACGATGAAAAAGCCGAGTACAAGGGCAGCGGCTTGACCAATCAGGACGACGACGCCTTTGACGCGGCCCTGAGCGACATCTATCTGCAAGACGAACAGACCCGCAAAGACTATGGCAAACTGCAAAAGACCGCGCGCTCGGTGCGTTGAACTGCGCGGCCGCCAGGACACTGCGGTCTCTTGCAGAGACGCGGAGAGCTGCAGGAACATCAAGGGGCCCTTCGCGGCTTGCGGCCTTTCGCATTTGCCGTATCCGCGTGAATCTGCGTGAATCCGCGTGAATCTGCGGACCAACGCCGTTTGCAGTTCGTTGGGGGCACTTGGCGACTTGGCGGCAATAACGCCGTCCCCCTTTGGCGTTTTGGGCGTGGGGCAGTTCTAATGTACGCCTGAAAGATCGGAGGGCCTTTCCTGAACAATCCTTGGCCGTTCAACCGGAGCGTCCATGTATGGTCGGGGGGTACTCATGCGCGCAAAGACCGCACAGGTGATGGACAGTGCCGAAGCCGGCGCAGCCGCGCATGTTGACGCATACGCCGAATACAAACGCCACAAGCTTGCACGCCGCGAGCGCGAAAAGCCGCCATTGACACTGGGCAACATCATCCACTTTGTGATTGCGGTGTTTTTCCTGTGGCCGGTGTTCCTGATTATCGCCGTCATCTGGTCGCTGGGCGATGCGGTCAACTTCATCCGCCACACCGTGGAAGCATGCATCAGCAGCACCTTCTGGATGGGCCGGCTGTGCAAGGAGTGGACAGCGGGCATGATGCTGCACCGCAACTCGCCGGAGATGCTGCGCCTGAAAGGCCAGCGCAAGGCCTTCGGCCATGAAGCCGCCAAAGACTGGGCCAGCGCCGGCCGCGCCTTGATCGGCATAGGCCGGGCCTGGAGCAAGACCTTCGGCCTGGGCGGCTTGTTCAGCAGCCTTGAAAAACGCATTGAGCACGCCAACAAAGACTGGCGCCGCTACGTTGCCACAGCGGCATACGACAACAGCGAAGCGCCTGCCGAGTTTCCAGCCGAGTACACCGTCGTGGACGAGCTGCCCCGCGGCGGCAGCAGCGCCCGCGTGTACGCCGTGCGCAAGACCGACGAAAACAACGGGCCGCTGTATGTGCTTAAATACTTCAACCTGCGCAACGGCGGTAACCTTGAAAGTGTGATCCGCGAAAGCCAGGCCGCGCAGCTTGCGCAAAAACTCGGGCTGATCATTGAAAGCAAGCTGGGCGACGCCGCCTTCTGGTACGTGATGCCCTACTACTCGGGCGAAACGCTGACCGAGGGCGTAATGCGCAACATCAAGCAGTCGCGCGAAAACGACGGCTTGAGCAACCACTACCGCGTCAGCCTCGGCTACTGTCACCAGTTGTTGCAGATCATCGCGCGCTACCACGAGTCGGGAGTGTTCCACAAAGACATCAAGCCGGACAATCTGATCATCAACGGCGAGAAGATTTACCTCGTTGACATCGGCTTGATGACGCCGCTTTCAAGCATGGCGCAGCTTACAACCCACGGCACCGAGTACTTCCGCGACCCTGAGATGGTCAAGCTGGCCCTTGAGGGCCGCGAAGTGCGCGAGGTTGACGCCGCCAAGTTCGATGTTTACAGCATCGGCGCCGTGCTCTTTTTTGCGCTGTCGGGCGAGTTCCCCACCAGCGGCGCGCTGTCACGCCTGCCGCGCGAGGTGCCGATGGTGGCGCAGTGGGTCGTGAACCGCGCCATGACCGGCATGCACCAGCGCTATGAAAACGCGCGCGCAATGCTGACCGACATCGACTACCTGTGCTGGGCCGCCAGCCAGGGCACGCTGGATGCGGTCAAGCCCGCAGATCTGCCCAGCTTCAAGGGCATGCCCGTGCCAAGCCACCTGCTGCACAGCGAGCCCGTGGACACTGCACGGCTTGCCGCCTCGCCGGGCGGCTACGGCGCGTGGTACAGCGCCCCGGCATATGTAAAGCCGAAAGAAGAATTGACCTTCAAGAAGGTCGCGCTGGTGCTGCTGCTGGTGGGCGGGCTGGCGACGATCGGGCTGGTGTCGCTGGGCGCGATCGCGGACTACAAGCAGCGGAAACGGCTGGCCGAGGCCGCGCTCATAGCCCCTGAAAGCACACTGGCCGACAAGCTGCCCGGAGACCGCGCCGCGCTGACCCCGCTGTACAAAGACATCGACAAGGCACTGGCCCAGCGCGTGAGCGGCGGTCGCGAGTCAATCAAGGGCCCGCTGGAGCGGATTGACCTTGCGCCAGCCGTCGTGCGGTCGGTCGGGCGCGTCACCGGCGAGTGGGAAAGCGCCATCCTGGCCGATTTGCGCAAGCAGGGCTTGACCAAGCCCGGCATGGTGTTTGACAAGCGCCGCCTGATCTTTGTTTCGCTGGACGGCGCGGACGACAGCAACCGTGTTTCGCGCGGCCTGGAGGGCGAACTGGCCCTTGAGGCCGCCCGAACTTCTCTGGAGCCCGCTGCGATCACTCCCGCCGAGCTTGAGCGCATCCGCGGCATGTTTGCACTGCTGCAGGATGATCTCGCATTGCACCGCGAGATCGCAGCCCAGAGCGCCGCGGCCGGCGAGGTTCCGCCGATGATCGTGGCTTTCACAGTTGAGCACGAGCGCGGCGCGACACTGTTCAAGGCGCGCGTGATATACCCCGGCCGCGAGCATGCCCTGGTCGTTCCCTTCAAGTAGCCGCGTTACACACCCCGGCGCGTTTTGTAGATTCGCGGCCGCGTAGCATCCGCTACCTTTCTTCGGGGGTGTGTTATCGCCACGCCATTGCGCGATCGTCGTCTGCTTTCCGCGGAGTCACTGGACCGCATCGAAGCCGCCGTTGCCGATGCCGAAAAGGCGACCTCGTGCGAGTTCGTGGTCGTGATCGCGCCGGCCAGCAGCCGCTATGAGGGCCGCGCCATGGCGGCCGGCGCGGCGGCGGCCGTCATCGTGTTTGTCGCGCTGTACTGGATCAATGACCTTTGGCTTGACGTCGCGCCGGACGCGCTGCTGCTGATGCTTGAGGGCGCGGCAGCAGGGCTGATCACGGCGCTGGTGTTTTCGCGCGTGCGGGCAGCCCGCCGTCTGATCATCCCGCGCTGGCGTATGGATGCCGCGGTGGATGACGCCGCGAACGCCACTTTCACGGAAGAGAACGTAAGCCTGACCAAACAGCGCAACGCCTGCCTGCTGTATGTGTCGGTGCTTGAGGGCCGGGTGCGCCTGATGCCGGACATCGGCATGCAACGCACCTTGAACGGCGCGGCGCTGGGCGAGGTGCTTGCGACGCTCCAGAACGCGCAAACCGGGGATGCGACCACACTGGTCTGCGACGCGATCAAGAAGCTTGGACAGGCTTGCAAAGACTGCTTCCCGTACCACGCTGAGGACACAAACGAATTGCCTGACCGGCCGCAGATAAGGATGCCGTAGATGAGTTCCGGGTTCCGAGTTTTGGGTTTCGGGTTCCGGGTGCATGCGGCGCATTCAGGCCTGAACGGTCAACCAGCATCCGGAATCCATAAGTAAGCACCTGAACCCGGCGCCCCAAACCCGGAACTTGGAACCCGGAACTCAGAACCGAAAAGCATGCGCAAAGTCTTCACCTGGTTTCTGCTGCTGTTCCCGCTGATTGCGGGCGTTCTGGCTTCCGCTCTTGAGGCGCGCGCCGGCGGCGGCGGCGGCTACTCCGGTGGCGGGGGTGGCGGCGGCGGCGGTGGCGGTGGCGGCGGTGACGGCATCGGCGCCTTGATCTACCTGATCATCCGGTTGGTGATCGTGCTTTGGACCGAAGGCGGGGTGCCGGGCAAGATCATGTCGGTGCTGATCGTGGCGGGCCTGATCTGGTTTGTGATCTGGAACTACAAACGCAAGCTGAAGGCGCAACAGCAGGCCGCCAGCGCGGGCCGACTGATCCACAGCGAGCGCCAGCAGCGCAATCAAAGCACGGGCGTAAACCTGTTGAAGCGCTTTGACCCGAACTTTTCGCGCGTGCTGTTCATCGACTTTGCGCACCTGGTGTATGTGAAGCTGCACGAAAGCCGCGGCGGCCTGGCACGCCGCAACCCGGAGCAGTTTGCCGTTGCGCCCTACCTGTCGCCGGAGTTGCGCGCCAAAATCAAGCAAAGCGACGTGAGCATCAGCGAAGTGCTGGTCGGCGCCCTGCACCTTGAACGCACAGGCGAAGCCGGCGAGTACCTCAATGTCGCCGTGCGCGTGCGCAGCAACGTCGTCGAAAACGGCAAGCGCATGTACCTGGAACAGCGGCTGCACTTCCGGCGCATGCGCGGAGCACTGACCCGCGCGCCCGAAAAGGTGCTGGACCTGGGCTGCCCCAACTGCGGCAGCCCGGTTGAGCCCGGCCTGGATGGCCGCTGCCCGAGCTGCGGCAGCATCACGGCCCGCGGCGAGCTGGACTGGCAGGTCAGCCGCATCGAGACACTGCACCGCAGCTCGGTGGGCCCGCCGGTCGGCCACAGCGGCGGCGGTGAGGTCGGCACCGACCTGCCCACCGTGTTCGCGCCGGACCTGGCGGCGCAGCGCCGCAGCCTTTCGATGCGCGACCCGGCCTTCAACTGGCAGATGTTCACGCAGCGCCTGATGCACATGTTTCATGAAATCCAGGCCGGCTGGAGTGCGCTTGACGAGTCAAGGCTGCGGCCGTTCGAGACCGACACCTTGTTTGACGCGCACCGCTACTGGCTGCAGCGCTACCGCGACAACGGCACGCGCAACGTGCTGGCGGACGTGCGGGTCAGCCGCATGGAGGTGGCGAAGGTCGAGCATGACGCGTACTTCGACGCGATCACAGCCCGCATCTTTGCGTCGATGAAGGAAAGCACCGTCGATGCGCAGGGCAACGTGGTATCCGGCAACCCGCGCAAGGACCGGCACTTCAGCGAATACTGGACGCTGGTGCGCCGCAGCGACCGCGCCCACACGCAGGCCCGCGACCCGCGCCAGTGCCCCAGTTGCGGCGCGCCGCTGGACCGGATCAACCAGCACGGGATCTGCGGCTACTGCGGCGGCAAGGTCGTCACCGGCGACTTCGACTGGGTGCTCGCGATCATCGAGCAGGACGAAGAGTACGTGGGCTAGGGACGCAACGCGGCGATGAACCGATAGCCCCCGGCGCCCGCAGCCGTAAAGAACTTGTCGGCCTCGGCGCGCTCGGCTGCCGTGGGCCCCAGCAGCAGGGCGTTTCGCAGGTGCATTGCCATGAACTCAATGCTGGTGCCGACCGATGCCAGCGCTGTCCGTGCCTGCCTGTGGGCTGCCCGCGCGCCCTTGCGGTCGCCCGCAAGCCGCAAAGCGGTCGTGTGAACAATTGCCGTCAACTCGGTCTCAATGCCGTGCTCAGTGGCGGACTGCTTTGCCCGTTGCAGCTCCGCGCCCGGGTCCTGCGCCCGGCCCCGCAGAATTCGCGCCAGCACACCGGCGTAGTGGGGCAGCACAGAGCGCTCCCGAGGCACGCGGCCCTGGGGACTGTCAAAGTATGCCGCACCTTCGCGCAGGACTTCCGCGTCTTCGGCAACCGCAGCCAGGCTTGCCAGGTGGATCCACTTCGCGGGCTCAAGCCCGGGGGCGTCGCGTGCCAGGCGCAACGGCAACTCTCCCGCAAGAAGCTGTGCCCGCATCAGTCCAGCCAGCGCGTTGCCGGCGCGACGCGCATCGCAGGCGGGGGTCCACTGCTTCAGGGCCGCGATGCCGTCCGGCAGGCGCCCATTCTCCACGAGAATCGTGCCGTGCGCACATGCGCACACAGCGTACGAGGGCAGTTTGCGGGCGGCGGAGTCGGCATAGGCCAGGATCGCCTCAAGCGTGCGCTGAGCCTCGTCCGCAAGGCCGGCATCCTGCAGCGTCAGGCCTAGGCGCAAGCCCATCTCAAGACCGTCCGGGGTGTTCAAGCCGCCGCCCGCGAGCGCAAGCCCGAAGCGCTTGCGCATGTACGACAACGCCTTGTCCATCCGCCGTGTCAGGAAGGCGTGGTGAGCCTGCACCGCCAGCAGCCTTGTGCCCAGCGCCTCGTCGTCCGTCAGGCGCGCCAGCTGTGTCGCGCTGCCCAGCAGCGCCGCGGCGCGCGGCAGGTCAACGTCCCGGAGTGCGGCCTCGAGCTCGGTCAACACCCGGCCCAGCAATTCGCTTGCGCGCAGGTTCAGCTTCGCGCGCAGCCGCTCATGCGCGCCCAGCGCGTCATCGAGCTCGCGCATCATCTTCAGGCCGCGGTCCCCGGCCAAACTGCCCAGGCGCATCCGTGACACGGCGCCCAGCGCCTCTATGAGCTTCAGCAGGTCGCCGGCGGTCTGAGACTGGTCCTGCGCCACGTCGGCAACGCTCAGTGGTCCTTGGCCCGTCAACAGCCAGGACGGGTTGACCCCGAACTCGCGGCACAGCGCAATACAGAACGCCGCGGGCACACGCGTGCCGCCCAGGTAGCGGCTCACGTTCATCAGGCTCGTGCCGGTGCGGCGCGCCACCTCACTGCGCGAACGGTCGCGGACCAGCTGGTTCAGGCGGTCGCGCAGCGCGCGTTCATCGTCGGGCATAGGCCTGCTCCGCAACCGGGGGTAACAAATACGTTAGTCTATCGCCGTGCGGACCTGCAAGCGCGGTTCAAGTTTTCGTGAGATAGGGGCAGCACATGAAACCGGAGATCACCATGCTTCGTACTGCCATGCTGCTTGCCGTCGTTTGCCTGACCTCGGGAGTCACGGCCCAGATCACGATGGGGCCGCCCTACGTCGCCTCGTCCGAGGCTGCAGCCGGCTATGCCGACTTGACCAACCCCACGGTACTCAGCCTTGGCGACGATGACCTGTCGCCCGTCATCCACATCTCGCAGTTCAGCCTGTACTACTACGGGAGTTTCTACAACGACTTCCGCGTCGGCAGCAACGGTTACATCCTGATGGGCACGCTCGGCACTACAACTTCAAAGGCGCCGCTGCATGCAACGGAAGGCCTGGCAATCGCGCCGTTCTGGGCCGACCTTGACCCGGCGGCCGGCGGGCAGGTCGCCTACCAGGTACAGCCGGGCAAACTGGTCGTGGAATGGAAGAACGTACCGGTGCGCGTGCAGGGCAGCACCTCTGCCCATGCCGTGCGCATGCAGCTTTCCATCAACTCGGTTACGCGCCTGATCCAGTTCAGCTATGCCGCACCGAACGCGACGGGCGCAACCAGCACCGCGGCGGGCACGGTCGCCATCAGCGATGCACCCGGCGCCGGCCAGCACCAGACCACCTATGGCGCGGACCCCGGCTTTGTCGGCGCCAATGGTGTGGTCACCGCTTACCCTGCTGGCCGCCTGCTCAACTTCGCGTACAGCAACGGCACGTCAACGATGAACCCGATCCGCATCACTTCATCGCCGAACCTGCCTGACGGAGACGTCGGCACGGCCTACTCCGCGACGATCACCGCGGGCGGCGGCGCCATGCCCTACTCGTGGCAGGTGGGGCCCAGCGCCCCGCTGCCGAGCGGTTGGACGCTTGCCTCTGCCGGTGCTTCCAGCGCCACCGTCAGCGCAGCCGCCGGGAGTGTTACGCCCGGCAACTACACCTTCTGGATCAATGTTTACTCGGCGGTCGGAACCGGCGAGGACGGCCAATACTTTCACGTCCGGATCAACGCCGCACCGATCACGATTACCACGACCTCACCCCTTCCCGCCGGGACTGAGGGCTCAAACTACGCACACACCTTTGCGGCCACAGGCGGCCACGGCGCACTGACCTGGAGCGCGACCAACTTGCCCGCAGGCTGGAGCATGGACCCAAGCGGCCTGCTTAGCGCCCCCGGTGGTTCGGTCCTGCCCGGGACGTTCAACTTCGATGTCACCGTAGAAGATGCCCTGGTTCCGCCAACCACGACCTCGGCGCCCTTCAGTGTTGACATCGTCGCCCTGGGCGCGCCATTGATCATCACCAGCCCCGGGACACTTACATACTTCGTCAGCGGCCCGACCAGCCAGAGCTTTCACTTCACGGCCGCTGGCGGCTATCCGCCGTACACATGGAGCACAGCCGGCCTGCCGCCCGGCTGGGGCATGAGCACGGACGGGGAGCTCTCGGTGGTTGACCCCTCGCAGTTGACGCCAACGGGGCCCTTTAAATTCACAGCTATCGTTGAGGACCAACAGCAGGGCACCACATCCGGCCCCTTCAAGATGACCTTCGCCGGCTTGACCGCAAAGGGCGGAAAGACCGCCGGTTCGGCCTCGGGTTGCCAGACCGGCAGCGCCGGCGTGGCTTGGCTGGTGTGGGCCCTATTGGTCACATTGGTAACGTGGAGAGCAACACGAAAGCGTGTTGTGTAGTAACTGCACACATGTTGGGAATCTCAACGTCTGGGACAACGACACAAGATGCTTGTTTGAGAGAACTTATGAAGACGTCTGTTTGGCACACGGATTGCATTGTGTAAGACGGAAGACCGGCCCCCAAGCCGTTTTCTACGCCGAGCTCGCCCGGGAATTGGTCCCGGGCGTGTCTCGTTTTTCGGCGGTTGATTCGGGCGCTGCGGGTGATTACCCCAGCAATGCTTCGACTTCTTTGTCGGCGTAGGCGCCGCCCTTGCTGGTGAGGTAGCTGATCAACTGGTTCTTCTGGTTGTAGATGTCGCCTGCGAGCAGGCTGGTGATGCTCTTTTGCAGCAGCGGGCGCCGGCGGCTTGTCACCATCTGCTTCAAAAAGTCGCGGTTGTAGAAGGCGTCAATGAACGCCCAGAACACCTTGGTGCCATGGCGGATCTGCGCCTCGTACTCGGCAAACGCTGCCGCGCTGAAGTCGTTGATCGCAAATGCAGCCTTGATCGCACCAGCCGCCAGCTCCGCCGCCTTGGTGCTGAGAAAAACCCCCGAGCTGAAAATCGGGTCAATGAACGCACCCGCATCCCCCACCTTGATCCAGCGGTCGCCCGCGTGGTGGTCACTCGTGAAGCTGAAATCGCTTTCCGTGCGGATCGCCCCGCACAGTTCGGCTTGCTTCATGCGCGGCGCCATGGCGCGGCTGTCGGCGATGCTCTTGTTGAAGAACTCGGCGGGGCCGAGCCCTGAGTCCTTGAAGTAGCCCACATCCGCCACCACGCCGACGCTGGTCGTGCCGTCCGCGAACGGGATCAGCCAGAACCAGCCCATCCGCGTCTCACCGAACCGCACAATGATTATGTTCGCCGGGTCCTGCTCGCAGCGCACGACGTTGCGGAAGTGCCCGAACGCGGTGACCTTGCGGTGGCTGGGATGAATGCGGCGCTGTCCCTGCCGGCCTGAAAGAAACGTCCAGCGACCCGAGACGTCGCACAGCAGCTTTGACTGAATCTCGCCCTGCGGCGTCTCCACAATGGCGGCGTCGGCTGTGAAGCGCGCGCCGGTGGCTTCAAGCGGCTGCAGGACTTCAACGCCCAGTTCGCGGGCGTGGTCGAGCAGCAGCTGGTCAAAGGGCGCGCGCTGCACCTGGAAGGCGTAGGGGTGGTCCGTGTCCAGCCCGTTGCGAAACCAGAAGCACTCTTCTTCAAGGGACTCATCCACCACGAAGCGGGCGCCGTTCTTCACGATGTAGCCGGCGTCGTGAATCTTTTGCAGCACACCGGTTTCACGCCAGATGTCGATGCTGAAGGGGAGGAGGCTTTCGCCGATTCGGAAGCGCGGGAAGGTGTCGCGCTCAATGATGCAGACACTGCGGCCCTGCTTTGCAAGCAGCGCGGCCAGGGTACTGCCGCCGGGGCCGCCGCCGATAATCGTTACATCACATTGTCGCATGTGCGGATTGTGCGGCGCGCGACCAGCCAATGCAAGCGGCGTGATTATCGGATATGCGAGGTCGCGCTTGGCGGAAATCCCCCCTCGCCATTGCACGCGCAATTGGTAATTGGTTACAGGTAGTCCGCTTTCCGCTGAGGGTCGCCGTGCTTTCTGTTCTGCAACACCCCAACATCAACCCCGTCATCTTCCAGATCGGCGACACACCGCTGGCTTTGCGCTGGTACGGACTGATGTATGTGCTGGCGTTCACGATCGGTTACTTCTTTCTCAAGTGGCTGCAATCGACCGGCTACCTGCGCTGCAAACCGCAGGACATCACCAACATCATCGTGTACGGCGTGCTGGGCACGTTTCTGGGCGGGCGAATCGGCTACCTTCTTTTCTACCAGTTCGACAAGGTTGTGCTGAACGTTGACAACATTGCGCTGGGCGAGCGCCTGAAGATGGTGTTTGCCGTCTGGGAAGGCGGCATGAGCTTCCATGGCGGCGTTTTCGGCGTGGGTTTGGCTGTGCTGTTGTACGCGTGGCGGCACAAGGCTTCGCTGTGGAACATCCTGGACGCCTCGGTGCACATCGTGCCGATGGGCGTGGCGTTTGTGCGCGTGGGCAACTTCATCAACGGCGAACTGTACGGCCGCGCAATCACTGACGATGCAGGCAAAGTGATCTACGAAACCGACAAGCTGCCGTGGTACGCCATGAAGTTTCCCACCGACTACCACGACCGCGACGCTCAAAGCCACCTGTATCGCGCCTTGCAGGACGACTGGGTCGCCAGCAACCCCGGCAAGAGCTACGCCGATATCCCGCCCGACGCGCTGCACCCGTTGCCGGTCAAGGCCGAAGTCTGGGCCCAGGTTGAGCAGTTCTTTCCCGGCCGCTATCCCAGCCAGATTGTCCAGTTTGCCTTTGAGGGCGTGCTGGTGCTGCTGCTGGTGTGGCTTCTGCGACGCAAGCTGAAGCACCCGGGCCAGCTTGCGGGCGCGTTCCTGATTTTGTATGCGATCTTCCGCATCCCTGCCGAGATGATTCGCCAGCCGGACAAGCACATAGATGCGACGTACGAGCAAGCCAGCAAGACCGCAGAGTTTCTTGCGTCGATCGGCTTGACGATGGGGCAATTGCTGTCGCTCGTGATCATCGCGGCGGGCGTGGCGATGATGTTCGTGTTCAAGGCCAAGGCACTGGCGTCAGCACCGTACACGGATGAGCAGCGCCGCAAGGGCTTCTGGAAGGACCTGCCGAAGCTGCTGCGCAAGCCGGCCAAGGAAGACAAGGCTGAAAGCAAGGACTCGGCGGCAGACGCAAAGTCTGAGCCTGACGAGCAGCACAAGAGTAATTAGTTGCTTGGTTCTTTCTCGAGGCCGAGCTGTTTGCGCAGGTCGGCGAGGTCGCGCTTGAGTTGCGCGATTTCTTCGTCGCGGGCGTCACCCTTTTTCTCGAGTTCGCCGATACGCTTTTCCTGCTCGTCAATGCGCTCACCCTGGGCCTTGAGCTGCTTGCGGATTTCTTCGCGCTCTTTGCGGGCCTGTGCCAGCTCGGCTTCCACGCCATCGAGGCGTTTGCGCTCGACATCCAAATCCTGCTCCATCTTCTTCTGCTGGGCCTTGGCTTCGGCGATGTCTTTGGCGTTGCCTTCAACGTCTTTCTCGAGCTTCTCAATCATCTTTTTGTGAAGATCGAGCTTGCCCTCGGCGTCGCCGACGCGCTTCTTGACCGACACGACTTCGTCTTCCAGCACTTCAATGCGCGCTGACTGCTTGGCGTCGCTGTCTTTCAACTTGACGACGTCGGTACGAATCTCGTTGACTTCCTGCTTGGTTGCGCGCTCGCTGGGCGGCGCTACCTCGCTCTGGATGCGCTCGTACAGCAGATAGCCCGTGCCGCCCGCCAGCGTCAATACAATCAGCACCAGCCCGCCCGTGAGTACCTTTATGTTGTTCATCGCCTGTCTCCCTGCCACGACTCTTCCGGCGGCTACGGTTTTTTCGGCTGCTTCTGACTGTCTCTCATCTTTCGGCGTTCTTTCATGCTGATTTCCTGCTGGCGCAGCCGGTCCAGAATTTCGCGCATGTCAATCTCACGAATTTCGACCTGCCCGCCGCAGTTTCCGCAGGCAATCTGGCCCAAATCAAGCTGCGCACGCTCGATTTCCTGGCCTTCCTGCTCTTCGATGTAAAGGTTGCCGCTGGGCATCAGCATACACGGGAACGTGAAGGGCCGCGTGATCTTGAACTTGCCGCGGTCACAGTCGCCCACAATGGTCGTGAGATACTCGTCGGGCAGCCAGACCTTGCTTCGTTTGCAACACAGGATGCTGTCCATGGGCCTCACTTGCCCGCCGGCGGCTCAAGCCCGTCCAGCGACTCGTATGCTTCCTTGCCCAGCGCGCTGTTCAGCCACGCGCGCCAACTGTCCGCCAGCACGTCAAACGCGTCCTGCGCGGCGCCCGAATTGACCAACACATAATAGCATACTGAACCGCGCACGTCAGAACGCTCAAGCGCCGAGTCATAGTACAGGCCCCACAGCGCGCCCATGACTTCGGCTTTGCGCTTGCCGAGTTCATGCTTGCGCCACACCTCGGCGTCATAATCGCCGCAGTAGCGCGCAAGCAGCTCGACTGCTTCGGTCCGGGCGTTCTCGGCGGCTTCCCGGAAGCGGTCCAGCGCAAGTTGCTGCCGCGCGGCAAACGCCTGGTCTTCCACCAGCGCGCGCGCGCGCAGGTACTCATGGGCGCGCACGCGCGACTGCAACTGCGCGTACTCGTCGATCAGCTTTTCGTAGTTGCGCACCGCGTCGGCACCTTCAAGGCGATCCTTGTCGGCGGCCAGCGTCGCGCGGTCCTTTTCGCGCATTCCAATCTCGTCGCTTACGGCCTGGTAGCGGTCGCGCGTGCGGCGCAGCCCGGCAACGTCGTCGGCGGCCTGCTCGCCCGCCTGTACGGTTTTCAACTCGCGTTCAAACTCGTCGCGCCGGGGCGCGGCATCCGCCTCCAGCCTGGCGATCGCATCCTGAAGCTCTTTCAGGTAATCCTGCGCCATGCGCAGCATGCCCTCTCGGCCGGACCTGCTCTGCTCCAGCAACGCGCGCTGCAGCTTGGCGTCTTCCTGCGCCTTCAGCGTCGCCTGCGCGTCGTTCAGCGCCTTGTCGGCGGCGGCCTTTGCTTCTTTAGCTTCGTCGTGGCCGGACTTGGCGGTTGCCGCCGCGGTCTTGTTGTCGTCGCGGCGCTTCATCCAGGATGCGGCGTTGTCCTCGGCCTCCTGCAGGGCCCTTTCGGCGGCTTGCAGTTGCTTCTGCGCGCGATCGGCCTGCCCGCGGGCGGCTTCAAGCTCAACCTGCGCCGCTTTGTGTACAGCCTGCGCGTCCTCCAGCCTGCGTTGCGCCTGCTCCCGGCCCGGGTCGCCCTGCGGAAGCGCGTCAAGCTCGGCTTGTGCCTTGTCCACTTCGGCCTTGGCGCTGTTGACGGCTGTCTGCGCCGCGTTGCGCGCCGTTACCGCGTCCAGCAGCGCGTCGGACTCCTTCTGCTGCTGCTCACGCAGGCCGGGCAGCGGCTTCTGTGCGGCCTTCAGCGCGTCTTCGGCTTCGGCCAGCGTGGCCGCCGCGCCCGCATCGGCGTCGGACGCGGCCTTGAGCTTAGTCGCGGCGTCGGCCTGGCCGACCCTGGCTGCCGCAAGCGCGTCTTCGGCTGCCTTGAGCTTTTCGGGCGTGTAAATGTTCTCGGCCAGCGCCTGATTAACTTTGTCCAGGTCCTGCTGCACATCCGCAACATCGCGCTCGGCGCCCGGAACCTCGCGGCGCTTGGCGTCAATCATCGCGTCCAGCTCGTTCAGCTTGACTTTGACCAGCTCCAGCCGCCCCGCCGCCTGCTGGCCGGCACGCACCAGCGCGTTCAGGCGCGTGATTTCTTCGGACAGTTCCTTGCGCTTGCTGCCGTCAGCGTCGTGAAACTCGTGGGCGCGCAGCTTCTCAATCGCTTCGTCCTGGCGCTTGATCGCGTCAACGATCTCGCCCAGCCGCACCCGCAGCGCCGCTGCTTCGCCCAGTTGCTTGTCACGCGTGGCAAGCTCATCGTTGCCGCGGGCAATCGCCGAGTGCAGGGTCTTGGCGGCATCACCCAGCGTGGCGTAGATGCCGGTGCCGCTCTGGCGCCGCCAGTGGCCGACTACTCCCATGATTTCGTCTTCGACGCCCAGCAGTTCGGCATCGCTGAGCGCGGCTGCGCCCTCGCCGCGGGGGCGGGGCTCGCCACGCTCGACCCGCTGGCGGGCGCCTTCGTAACTCTCTTTCAGCAGCCTCTCAAACTCAATGATCTCGGCGCGCGCGTCGCGGCGCACTTCATCGCCGCGCAGGCGCTCAAGGCGGTCTGCGATTGCGCGCAGCCCGCGATCAACACCCAGCACGCTCTGATCAGACGCCAGCGGGAAAGCCTCGACGTTCAGCCAGTGCAGCGATTCACGAAACCGCATGCCCGCGCCGATGCGCAGGTCCAGAAAGCGCTCGGACTCGCGCCCGATCAGCGGCGGGCCGTCGCTGATCAGCGCCCACTGCCCGCGATTGACGTTGAACGACCGGCCGTCGATGTCCAGCACCACCGCGCCCTGGAACACCCGCAGCACGCCCCCCGGCTTGCCTGTTGCGGGCAACAGCACGCCGGCCAGCATCTCGCCGCCCCGCCGCACCGTGACCGAGCAACCGGTGCCGGCCGCCAACGCCCCCACCAGCTGCCCGGGTGTCGCGACTTCGTTGTTGATGCCCACCACCACGTCGCCGCGTTTGAAGCCGCCCTCAAGCTCGGCTGTGTAGCCTGCCAGCTTCGTGAACGGCTGCTCGCAGCGCAGTCCGTCGCCATCGGCCTTGAATGCCGCCAGCAGCGCATTTTCGCGCTCGTGCGCCAGGTTCAAGGGCAGCACGGCTTCTACGGCCGTGCCCGCCGCGAAATCAAACTCGGCGCCCGACGAACTCCCGAACTCGTAACCTTCGCCGGAAATCGCGAAGGCGTGGCCGCCCGAGGCAAATCGCCCGAAAAACTCGCCCTCGTGCATGCGCAGCACTTGCCGCGCCGCCGACCGGGGGCGCATAAGTTCAAGCTTGCTGCCCGGCGCCATCACGATGCGGTTGCTGCCGTCCAGCACCAGCATTGCCTGCGCGCCTTGCGGCGTTTGAAGCGTGTCGCCGACGCGCATGCGGCCCTCGTGCGGCAACTCCATGCTGCCGACCAGCACGCGCACGGTTACTTCAGGCGGCGCAACGTACGCGCCCACGCGATGAAACATCAGCAGCATCGCCGCAATGCCCACAACCTGCACCCACAGCGCCAGCGAAGGCGGCAGATTCAGAGCATGGTGCGGGTTGCGCGCGCGCACGTTGATCGCAACCGACGAAAAATCGTACTCCGGGCCGTCAAACATCGCCCGGATGCCCTCGGCCTGGCCGCGCAACTCATCCAGCCGCGCCTGTGCGATCTTGTCTTTCAATATCTGCTTTTCGAACTTCGCCGTCTCTTCGTCGTCAAGCCGCCCGTCAATGTAGCGGCGCATCTGCGTGTCTTCGTCGCGCCGCGACGGGCTGCGCGACTTCACGCCCTGCGCCAGCTTGCGCGCCGCCTGGTCGATCAACGATTCCATTTGCTGCACGCTTTCGCCGGCCCAGCGCGCCATCACCGCCGGGCTGAAGCCCAGCCGGAAGTGCAGGCACAGCAGTTCGCGCTCGGCGGCGTTGACGTGATAGGCGCGGAAGTGCAGCCGCTCGGCCAGGCCGGGAATGCCGTCAGCCTTGATCTTCATTTCGTCGTCGGCGCGCACGGCGCGGATGCGCCCTTCGCTGATGCCCTGCGTAAGCTCGTCACGGCTCATGCCGGTGCGCTTGATGACTTCGTCAAACGAGTAGCTGGTGGTGGCGCGCGTGGGTTGCGCCCCGCCCTCAAGCACTTGCCGATAGCGCGCACGGATGGTCTGGGTCGCGACGTGCATCGCGAACTCGAAGACTTCGTCGTCGTTGGTGCTGCGCGCGGCGGCGCGCGACTGCGCGATGATATCGACCAGCACGTCTTCAACCATGCGGTCAAACGGCGCCGAGCGGTCCGGGATCAGCGCCGTGCAATAGTCCACCACGTGCTTGCCGAAGCGCCGGATCATGCGGTTCACGCTGCCGGGGGCACCGGCAAGCAGTTCGCGAATCTCGGCGGCGGCGGGCGCGGTCATTCTTCCAACCCCTCAAGGTCGAACAGCGCTTCGACAAATCGGTCGGCGTCAAACGGCTGCATGTCTTCGAGTTTCTCACCCAGGCCGACGAATTTCACCGGCACTTCCACTTTTTCATTGATCGTTAATACGGCGCCGCCCTTGGCTGTGCCGTCAAGTTTTGCCAGAAACAGCCCGGTCACGTCGGCCGCCTGCTTGAACATTTCGGCCTGCGTCACCGCGTTCTGGCCGGTCGTCGAGTCCAGCACCAGGATTGTCTCGTGCGGCGCGCCTTCAATCTTCTTCGCCGCGCAGGCGTTGCGAATCTTGCGCAGCTCGTCCATCAGGTTTTTCTGCGTGTGCAGCCGGCCCGCCGTATCCACCAGCAGCACGTCGGCGCCGATCTCAAGGGCGCGCTCGGCGGCGCGGTGGGCCACGCTGGCGGGGTCGGCCTTTTCGGCGCCGGTGACAATCTCGCAACCGATGCGCCCGGACCAAGTCTTGAGCTGCTCAACGGCGGCTGCACGAAACGTGTCGGCAGCGGCAAGCACCACATGGCGGCCGGACTGCTCAAGCCAGTACGCCAGCTTGGCAATGCTGGTGGTCTTGCCCGCGCCGTTGACGCCGACGACCAGGATGACCGTCGGCTTGGTCGGCGAAAAGTGAACGGCGTTGCCGCGGTGGGTCAGGCGCTGCTTCAGGTCTTTGCGCAGAAACGGCAGGATATCGGTGGTTTGTTCAATGTTGCCGTTCTTCCATGCGCCGCGGACGACATCCATGAGAAAGTCCGTGGTATCGACGCCGAAGTCAGCCTCGATCATGGCCTCTTCAAGCTTCTCCAGGATGTCTTCGTCGATCTTCTGGCCCAGGCCGACCACACCCAGCACGCGGCGGTTCAGCACCATGCGCGTCTTGCTGATGGCGCGCGTGAGCTTGGCCAGCATGCCCTTCTTCTCGGGCTCGGCGGGCTCGGCTGGCTCGGCTTCGGGCGCTTGCGGTGCGCCTTCTTCGGGCTTCTTTTTTCGGCTGAACAGTCCCACGCGGGTCGCCCTTGTCCCCGTCGCTGGCGCTCCGGGCTCTTGTTTCCTGCCTTGCTAGACCTTTTGCGGGCAGTGGGTCTGGAACACCTTGTCCAGCACGCCGTTCACGAAACTGCCCGACTTTTCAGTGCTGTACTTCTTGGCCAGTTCCACGGCTTCGTTGATGCTGACCTTGGGCGGCACGTCAAACAGGTGCAGCAGCTCAAAGGCCCCCATGCGCAGCACCGCGCGATCGACAAACGGCATGCGCGAGACCTGCCAGTTTACCGCCGCGTCCTGGATGGCCTTGTCAAGCTCCGCCAGGTGCTCATTCACGCCCTGCACCAGCACGCGCGCGAAATCCGCGACGGCGGCGGGCGCCGCCTCAACTTCCAGTACGCTGTTCAGTTCGCCTTCCGGGGTTTCGGGGCGCGTCACGTCCAGCGCGTACAGCAGCTTCAGGGCAAGTTCACGGCCCTGCGTGCGAACGTCGGCTGTAGGGGCCGTATCCATAGCGGCCTATATACACGGGCGACGCCAACCGTCCAATGCCGCGGCAGGGCAGTCAGCGGCCAATCACCCACCGCCCTCGCCCGGCGCCTGATACGGCGTTTTGCCCCAGTAGCCGTAAAACGTGTCATCCAGCTTGCGCCAGCCGGCGGCCACGGCGGGCATGTGCTGCTGCACCCAGCGATAAAAGTGCGGGCGCGTGCCGTCGGCGTCGTTCACGCCGTAATCTTCGGCCAGGTCCCACGAGGCGTACACGCGGCCGTTGCGGCGCGCCACGTCGGCGTCTGCGGCCAGCGCCGCGATGCAGCGGCCGACAAACAGCGGCGTCTCTGAGGCGATGAACTCGGGCGCTTTGGCTGTCGCGTCGCGCCAGTTGGCTTCGGTTACGCCAAAATGGTTCAGCATCCACTCACTGCGCAAAAAGCCGGGCGTTACCGCCACGGCGTTGATGCCGCGGTCTTTCAATTCCTGCGACAACCCGAACGCCATGCGAATCACGGTTGTCTTGACCAGGTCATAAAGAAAGTTGCCGCGATAGTAAAACGCATCGCCGTCCGTGATCTCGACCACCAGCCCGCCCCTGCGCATGCGCGGCAAACCGAAATGGCTGGTGATGATGTGGGTCTTGATTGCGCGGTCGATCATCGTAAGGCCGTTGTGGATGTCGATTTCCCACAGCTTTTTGCCCCACTGCACGAGGTCTTCGCAGCCCCAGATGTCGTTGACCAGAATGTCAAACTCCCCCACCTGCTCAAATAGCGCCGCCACCTGCGCGGGATCGGTGTGATCGGCCCGCACAGCCACGCCGCGCCCGCCGCGCGCGGTAACAAGCTCCGCTGTCTCATGGATGGTTTCAGGCCGGCCCGCCATGGCCGAAGCGCCGGCGACGCTGCGGCCGGTACAAAAGACGGTCGCGCCGGCTTCGCCCAGTGCAACGGCAATCCCCCGCCCCGCGCCACGGGTAGCGCCCGCAACCACAGCAACTTTGCCGGCCAATGCTTTGCTCATAGCAGAAGCAACAGGTGCCATAGCAGCCAACAGGTGTCAATCCGGACAGGGCCCAAGTTTGGTTTCTCGTAGCGCAGGCACCTTGCCTGCCGCGGCGCGGGCGCCTCGCCCGCGCCGATGGCGACCGCAGCGGGGCGCTGCGGTCGAGCAGGCGGGGCGCCTGTGCTACGAAAACCGAGACGCCACCAGAACCCAACACAGGCAAAGAGCTGCGTTTCACTTGGCTTTCTTGAGCAGGTTGACCATCTCGATCGCGCTTACGGCGGCGTCGAAGCCCTTGTTGCCGGCCTTGGTGCCGCAGCGCTCAATGGCTTGCTCGAGGTTGTCGGTGGTCACTACACCGAATATGCAGGGCACGCCGGTCATCAGCCCGGCTTGCGCGATGCCCTTGGCGGCTTCGCCGGCGACGTAGTCGAAGTGCGGCGTTGAGCCGCGCACCACCGCGCCCAGGCAGATCACCGCGTCGTACTTGCCGCTTTCCGCCAGCTGGCGCGCCGCGACCGGAATCTCGAAAGCGCCCGGCACCCAGGCCAGCGTTGTGTTTTCCAGCTTGCCGCCGTGGCGCTTGATCGCATCCAGCGCGCCTTCCACCAGCTTGTCAACCAGGAACGAGTTGAAGCGGCTGGCAACGATCGCGAACTTGCTGTTGCCCGCGATCAGGTCGCCCTCAAGGATGTGTTTTGGTTTGTCCATGGTTCTGTTGGTGTTCTGCAAGAGGGGTGCACCCTTGCGCCGGGTGTGTCAGAAAAGGGCTGGAATGATAGCACTGGCGCGGCTGGTGTAAACTTGCGCGAGCGCGCTAAGTCAAATCCTGATTGATTTTGGGCCTGTCGTGGCTACTATTTGTGGACCCCACCACAGCCCCTCCTGAGTTATCGAGGCACACGCTGAAATTGCGTTGGAATGATCGGAACTAGCGGCATGGGCATGCGTGTATTTTTTGCACGCACGCTGGAAACGACAGTTCCGGAGTGCAATTGTAAGCTGTTGTTTTACAGATATTTACAAGATCGCAAATAATTGGCACAGGGTTCGCTTAGGGCTGGGTGACTCACACGACAACGATTTCCCCGATCCCGGTTTACCGGAACGCAGGAGAGAAACATGAAGCGCGTAGCACCGATCTTCGCCGCCGGCACCTTGGCCCTGCTGATGGGCTGCAAGTCGGACGGCATCATCTTCAACGGGCAGGCGCAGGTGCAGCAGTACCCGCTGCGCACGACGCCGGTGATCCACTACAACCTGCCGTCGGAGATCATCGACCCGCAGACAGGCGACGCGTCGCTGGACTTCAGCTACTTCGCCAACCTGACGGTCGCGAACTTCACCGAGCTCGCGTCGCCGGGCCACGACCTGTGGGGCCACTACATGACCACGGCGCACTGCAGCGACAACCCGACCTGCCGCACTCCCGCCGAAGTTGACGACTGGACGTACATGCTGGACGGCGGCTACTCGGCAGCCGGCCTTTCGGGTCTTGCGTGGCCGCCGGGCGGCGCCTGGCCGCACCCGCAGGTTCCACCCGGGGGCTCGGGCGGCCCGCGCGTCGCGGCCTGGATTCTGAGCATCATGAACCAGTGGTTCCTGCGAGACGTGGACGGCGCTGAGCTGCAAAGCCCGCAGCCCGGCCAAGCCCCGATCCTGTACGAGTCGGTTTCGTTTGCCAGCCTTGCGATCTCGATCCATGAAGTGGCGGCGGGCGGCAGCGGCTTCTCGGCGCTGCTGGGCAATACGCCCCCGTCAGCCACGCAGCAGGAAACCGGCAACCCGGCCACGACCGGCGCCAACGGCAAGCCGCGCGTTCAGCCGCCGATCAACAACCTGGTCTGCTGGGGTTTCAACGGCACTACGGCGCCCGCGGGCCTGCTGGGCATGGCGTGGCGCGAAGCCCCCGCCCAGAACATCCACATTGAGACGAACACGCAGGCGGTCGGCAGCACGGTAGTCGTGATGCAGAACGTGCCGGTGCCTGAGTACTTCGGCGGCGGCGGGCCGGTGAACGGCGGCGGCGGCGTCTTCTTCAAGCGCTACATTGACCAGTGGTGGCAGACCACCGACGGCAACAGCAACATCCCCAAGGACGACGGCCTGATCTTCAGCTACTACGCCTCGACGATCGGCTGCCACCTGATGGGCTACGGCCTGGGCCTTGTGGACAGCAGCTTTGCCTCGGGCAGCGTGCAGAACAACCAGGAAGACCTGATGAGCCTGAGCGTGATCCTGGACATGACCGGGTTCATCGCCGCAGAGCGCGAGTTCCAGTTTGTCAAGGAAGACATCCTTCGCATGCAGGACGTGGTCAACGGCGACTGGCAGAACCCGGGGCCGCTGAGCACCCTGCCGGGCCGTGACCGCTAACCCAAGACGAAACGAAGAACGCACACTAAGGAAACAAACCATGCGCAAGCTGAACAAAATACTTCCCGCCCTGGCACTGGCCGCAGGCATTGGCGCGATGACGCTGGCGGGCACCGGCTGTGAAGGCAAGTTTGCCGGCCCCCCGGGCGGCAGCGCGATCGGCACACCGGGCCTGTACCCGCTCTACGGTGTAACGCCCTTCACGTTTGCGGCGGAAAACCCGCAGATCACGGGCTTCTACAACGACATCTGGTTCATTGACCCGGGTCGTGACGCGGACGACGGCCCTGCCGGCCAGGTGATCGTGCTGGCGGACACCATCCAGGCGCTGCAGACAGCCAACTTCTCGGGCTTCCTGACCAACCGCGCCGACCCGCTGCACATTGAAGTCAACTTCCAGTACCCGATCATGATCTCCTTCATGAGCCAGTGGTTCCGCCGCAACGGCGACGGCAGCCGCATCAAGGAACTGGACCAGTTCGGCTTCCTGATCTACTCGGCCAAGAGCCTGGCCATCAACTTCGTCACCGCGCCCGTGGAGCCCTTCTTCACCACCAACCCCACGCGCCTGGTGTACTCGGTGGACCGCCTGACCTACCCCAGCGGTCTGCCCGGCAGCGTGCTGGCCGGCTGGACCAGCCCGCCGCCCAACCAGCCCGGTGACTTCCCGCCCCCGCAGAGCCGCTACCTCAGCCGCCAGTACAGCGAACTCGGCCTGGTGCAGTTGACCAAGCTGCTGCCCGCGGGCGCCCCGCAGCTTACGCAGTCGCTTGGCCTGCCGCTGTCAGACAACGCGGACAACGAAAACGTGGAAAACGCAGGCGCCATCCCGGCCGCGCTGGGCGGCGGCTGGACCTCGGTTCAGTCCCCGACCGGCGTGTTCGGCGACCTGTTTGCGCTGGCGTACAAGAACGCGCCTGTGGTCAAGCCCACGACGCCCGGCCACACCGAGATTGAAGCGTGCGTTGAATACTCACGTCACCTTGGCGCGCTGCACAGCAACCTGATCGTGCAGATGCTGGGGCTGAACTCGGGCAAGATCGGCACGTTGACCGACCCGGCCCAGGTCGTGTGGCAGAACGGCTACGGCTACACCTTTGAGCAGGGCGACCTGAACTCGCTGAACACGATCCACCTGCCCGGCAAGGACCGCGACCCGTTTGCACCACCGAAGCCGTAATTAACAGGACTTGAACTCGAACCCGATGGCCCCAACCGGCCCCAAGGCAAAAGGCAGAACCATGAACCTCAAGCTGACTCTTTCCGCGACGGCGATGATGGCAGTGATGCTGGCAAGCGGTGTGATGGCGCAGTCCGCCAAGAACATCCTGCCCCAGTACACGACCGTGCAGCGCCTGACCGAGGCCTCAAACATTGTGGTGGTCGCCCGGCTTGACCGCACCGAGAACGTGCAACTGGCCGAGCAGGGCATTGACGCCAAGCGCTGGCCCAGCCGCGACGACGGCAAGGTGCAGGACGGCCAGAACAACATCCGGCGCGACGGCGTGCTGAAAGTGGAACAGGTGCTCAAGGGCAATGTGCCCGCGGGCTCTGACATCCGCTTTGTCAGCGTGCGCCAGCTGCGCTACGAAAACTATGAGTCGCGCCTGCAGGGCACATCGGCCATCTGGTTCCTGGCCCCGCGCCCTGAAGACGCCCGCCTGACCGTGCTGGCCGACACCCGCGGCGCGATCACGGCTGAGTTCGCGGACGGCAAGCTGAGCACCGCGGTTGACTTCGTGCGTGACCAGGTCGCCGGCGCGAACACTCTTGACCGCATGCTGGACGCCATCGACTTCAAGGGCGGGCGCGTCTCGCAGGACTGCTGCTACGAGCTGTCGTGGCACCATGAAACCTGGCGCGAAGCGGTGACCCATGAGCACGGCCAGCGCATCATCAGCATGGCGCAGGCCAGCCCCGTGGGCAGCGTTGAACGCAACGAACTGATCACCGCGATCGGCCGCTATAAGCCTGAAGGCTCGCTGGACGCGCTGATGGGCCTTGTGCTGTCCGACGCGAGCTGGAGCACCACCAGCCTCGGCTGCTGGTCGCTTGAAGAAGTGAACCGCGGCGCCGCGATTCAGCGCCTGCTGAGCGAGTGGGCCAACGCCGGCAGCGACAAGTCACGCCAGATCGCGATTGTTCGCGCCCTGGGCCTGATCCGGCCCAAGTCCGGCCACGACGGCGAACAGGCCCGTACCGACACGCTGAACCTGGTGGGCGGCCTGCTGAAGGCCACCACCGACAAGGACCTGCTGCGCGAGGCGCTGATTGCGTCACGCGACCTGCGCACCGAGCAGGAACACGTTGAAGCGCTCAAGAAGCTGATTGACGAGCGCGACAGCAACGGCTTGGGCGACGCCGAGGTCAAGGCCGCCATCATCGCGCTGGCTGCCGCCCGCAAGACCATCCACACCCAGACCGGCATCGCCGAGGCGGTGTACGCCCGCAAGTACCTGGAAGACCTGGCCGCCGTTGCCCCCCTGCTGGCGCAGGTGATCAAGCCGGCCCTTGAGTTCCCCTGGACCATGCTGATTGTCGGCGCCGACGGCCGCGGCCACTAAACCGCCACGCTGTGCACCGTACACGGAAACCATAAAGGAAGCTTGTCATGAAGAAGACTCTCGCAACCCTGGCAGCGCTGGTCCTGTGCGCGCAGACGGCCTCAGCGGCTTTCACGCTGTACGACTTGGCCCGCGACTCGATGTACGTTGCGCGCGGCGAGTTCATTGAGCTTGAACGCACCGCCAGCGGCGACCGCCTGCACCTGCGCTGCGACAAGATGCTCAAGGGCGACATGGCGCCGGGCGCCGAAGTGATCCTTGAGGCCTTCGAGCCCGCGCCGGCCGACAGTGCGCTTGGCCGCGACGTGCTGGTCGGGTTCAACCTGATCAACGGCAAGTACTACTTCAATCTGCACCCGTACGCCTGGCGCAGCTTCTACTTTGAAGAAAGCGACCCCGCGCCCAACGGCATGAACCAGAATGAAGAGTGCCTGACCCGCTTCATTGACATCAACCGCCCGCACAAGGCGACGATCGAAAGCGAACTGCGCAAGCGCCTCGAGCTTCAGACGCTTGAGTACGAAGGCCAGTTCAGCAACGAGCTGATCAACGAGTGGAAGGCCGAGTTGCTGGCCCAGATGGCACGGCCGGGCACGGTCGCGGCACGCGACGCCGCCAAGGCTTTCATCGACCACACGCTGTTCCGCAACACGCTCACGGTCGAAGAAATGCGCTATGTGGGCAGCCTGCTCAAGGCTTCCAACCCGGGCACGCTTGAACGCTCGTACATGCTTGAAATCGTGCGTAACGAAGCCAGCGCGCACCCCAGCCTTGCCGTGATGGTGGGCATGCTGCGTGAAGAAACGGCGGACTACTGCGTGGGCAAGCTGTCCAACCTGTTCAGCGCAGTCGAAGACCGCGCCAAGGTCATCGGCACGGTCGGTGCCATGGCTGCCGACAGCACCGAGAGTGTGCAGGTGCGCATCAACGCGCTGCAGACGCTGGCTGCCATGGGCGACGTCTCAGCCGTTGCCTTCGTGCAGTCGGCCCTGACCGGCGAAATGGAGCGCGGCGCGGATTTCAACAAGAACATTGTTCGCGGCAGCCTGAAGGCCCTGCGCCGCCTGTCCAGCGAGTCCAGCACTGAGCTGCTGGAAGCCTACATCGCCACTGAGCAGTGCAGCGCAAGCTGGGAACTGACCCGCCGCGCCTGGATCGCCTATGCCATGATCGACAGCAATGCCACAAACACCAAGATCCGCCAGGTGTTCGACGCCACGCCCAAGACCGAAGTTGCCAAGCGCAAGTTCTTTGGCCGGCTGCTGGACGTCAACAAGATCAACCGTGAACTTCTGATGGTCTTCAACGAAGACTAAAGCAAAGGCCAAGCCGCAGCTATCTGCAACAAGAACCCCCGGCGCCTGCCGGGGGTTCTTTATCTCACTAACCGCATGACCACGGCTCTGGGCGCTGCGCGGCCGTTCACAGGTCGGCCCGGCCTGTGATGGCACCTGAATCTGGAGGTCTTGCACTATTCCAGTACGCGCCGCGACCTACTGGCCGCTTGCGCCGTCGAGGCCGCGCAGCAGCGGCATGAGGTCGATGCTCGCGCCCGCGTTGCCGGTAAGGCTGGCGCCCGCCGGCTGGTACGTGAACTTGTCCAGCATCCACTGCCCGCGCTCAAGCGTCAGGCCCAGCGTGCTGCGAGCCTCGCCCACATCCACCAGGTACGAAAAGCAGACCGCAACGCGGCGCGTCGCGGCAGGCAACCACGAAATCTCCGCGATGCCGCGCCGAAGGCCAGCCAGCGCGGCGCGCAAAAACGCGCGATCCTGCGTGTCCGGTGTTTCTTTCAGGCCGCGCGCCAGCAAGCCCGGCGAAAGCTGGCCTTGCCCGTTGACGAAGGCGTGCAGCAGTTCAATGATTTCCTGCACCGGCGAGTTGCGCATCGGGGCCAGCAGGCCGATCAGGATTTCGCTGCACTCATATCCCTCGTGCATACCCATCGGGCCGCGATAGCTGTATGCCCCGGGCCACGGCACTTGGCTGCGCTGGTGCGGGCCCATCAGGCTTTCGCTGATGGCCACCTGCAGGCCGCCCGGCTGGTCAAGTTCAAACAGCCAGTAGCCGGCCATGTAGTTGTCATTGCGTGACACCGTTGCGGGCGAGAACCTGCGCCACGCGCTGCGCAGCAGCCCGTGGTCGTCGCGGTCGTGGTGCGATTCCAGCACCAGTTCAATGAACTCGTTCAGCGTGGAGGGCCGCACGCGCCGCCCCATCGCGTAGGGGCTGACGGGCACAGCATACAGGCCGTACTCGCCGAAAAGCGCGCGCGCGTTGCCGGGGGCCGGCGGCTCGGCGTTGGCCCAGGCGGACTCGGCGTTGCGGGTGTCGGCCGCGTGGGCGGACAGGAGCGCCGAAAGCAGGGCGCGGGCGTCGCGCGTCTCCTGCCACGGCTCACGCAGCTCTTTCTCAAGGCGGGCGACCGTATCCGCGACGCACAGCGCCGACGGCCGGTTGCCGCGCAGGTCTTCAAGGGTGACGGGCGTGCCGTCGTAGCGCAAAATGGCGGTCTCGGTCGGGTCGGGTATATAGCCCGCCCCGCCGGACCCGGCGCAACCCGCAAGCAACAGTAATGGAAGTACCCGCCGTACCATGCCCGCATTCTAGGCAGGCGTCGCCTTCATGGAACGAAATTGCGCGACCGGCGCGCGTTTACTTCTTCTTTTCCTCGGCGGGCTGGTCCATGACCTTGAGTGTGTCCACGGCGCGGCGGTAGTCGAACTCGCTGCCCCGGAAGACCAGCTTGCGGTCACGGTCAAACGCGCCGATCTGCACGCTGCCGGCGCTGATGCCCGGCGCGAACATCTCGCGCATCAAGCCTGCACCCTGCGCGGGCGTAAGGTGGATCAGCTTGATAGTGCGGGTGACTTCCGCGAACTCGGGGCGCTCCTCGTGGCGGTCCAGCATCCGGGCGCGCTCGTGCACACGGTCAAGCTCGGCGCGCTTGCCGCTGAACAGCAGCACGTTGGCCGTCTCATGGGCCGCAGCCTTCCAGCTTTCGCCCGGCTCGCGCAGCCGTTCAAGGGCGGCCAGCGCCTTTTCGCTGGGCACGACACGCAGCGAGTAGTCGCGCACCAGCAGGTCATCGGCGCGCTCGGCAGGCTTGTCGGCGGCCAGCGCGATCTCGTGCGCGACCACCAGGCGGTCGCGCCAGTCGGTAATGATCACCGCGTGCGTGTCTGAAAACACCTGCACGCTGCCGATGCCCTTGGTCAGGGTGGGCCGGATGCGCTCGGCGACTTCAAGTGCGGACGCGCGGAACAGGCGTATGCTGATCGCCCCGAACAGGCCTTTGATCTTGTCCGGGTGATCGACCAGCGGTGCCGCCCGCATGGCGCCGTCGGCGTGATACAGCTGGTAAGTGGGCCCCGGCAGCCCCCCCACTTCAAAGGCCACCAGCCCGCAGCGCCGCAGCAGCTCAAACAGCAGCACGGTCTTTTCGGCTGTGCTTTTGGGCTGCGCGTGGCGGGCCGTCACCTTGCGCAACTGCCCTTCGCCGTCGCGCAGGACTTCGGCTTCGTAGATGAACCCGCAACCGACTGACTTCTGCGCCCACATCAGCACGTCGGTCACCGGGGCGTTGTCGAACTCCGGCCTTGGCTCGGCCTCCTGCGCCGTGGCCGGCACAAGCAGCGCGGCGAGCAACAACAATGGAAGCAACATGCGTTTCATGGCTTCACCTCTTTGCGTTTCCAGATTCCGACCGCCACGCCTGCCATCAGCAGCACGCCACCCACCAGTTGCAGCGGCGTCAGCGTGCTGTCCCCGAACACCGCGTACTCGTTGCGCAGGCCGTACATGATCAGCAGGGCCAGGATCGGCTCACCGAGGATCGTCAGGTTTACGTAAAACACCGGCACATACTTGACCACATAGTGAAACAGCGAATGCCCCACCAGCGTTGGCACCAATACGGCCAGCGTAAGCCAGAACCACTGGTCCTGGCCGTAACCCCACAGCGGGTCGCCCATGGCAAGCGCCACGCCCAGACAGGTCAGGCCGCCCATCCAGTACAGCGCCGCCAGGTAGCCGGCCAGGCTCATGCGCGGGCGCAAGCGGCGCCCGATGCTGTAGCTGGCCACAATCGCGACCCCGCACAGCAGCACCAGCGCGTCACCGACCAGGTGCGCAGAGTCAAAGGTGTAGTCGTGCCACACGAATACGCCCAGGCCCGCGATTGCGACCGCGCTGGCCAGCAGCATGCGCCGCGTGATCGGCTCAGACAGCCAGATAGCGCCGATCGCCGCCGCCAGCAGGGGTTGCGCGCCCAGCAGCACCACCACGCTTTCCTTGCTGGTGTGCGAGAACGCGAGGTTGAACAGCCCGAAGTGCAGGCCGTACAGCACGCCGGATGCGCCAAGCCAGCACAGCTCGCGGCGCGAAAGCTTGCGCAAGTCGCGCAGCAACGGCAGCAGCGCCAGCGGCAGCAGGATCAACGCCACCGCCAGCAGGCGCCAGGCGGCCAGCGCAAAGGCCGGCACCCCCGCCAGCAGAATCAGCGGCGGCGCCGTGGCCACAGCCAGAGTGCCGGCCAGAAGTGCAAGCGCGGGCAGACGGTTCATGGCGGGCACGATACGGGGCAAAGGCGCGGCGGGACAGGGGCGCGAAGGCTGTTCCCATTTGAGGGCCCGAAACGCTAGACTGCGGCCCCCGACTGAGGTGCGCATGCCATTGTTCAAGATACTCGAAGAGTACGGGTGTGAGTCATTGACCCACGTGTCGGACCGCGCAAGCGGCCTGTCGGCGCTGATCGCCATTCACAGCACGGGGCGCGGCCCCGCGTTCGGGGGCATTCGCACCCTCAGCTACAAGAGCCACAACGCGGCGATCACCGATGCCGTGCGGCTGGCCCAGGCCATGAGCTTCAAGGCGGCGGTCGCCGACCTGCCGGCGGGCGGCGGCAAGGCAATTGTGATCGCCCAACCCGGCATGAAGCGGCAGCAGGCATTCAAGGCGCTTGGCCGCGCAGTGGCGCGCTTCGGCGGCAACTACTACACGGGCCTTGATGTGGGGACAACACGCGAAGACCTTTACGCGGTGGCGGAAAACACCAGCTTTGTGGCGCGCGACCTCGACTTCGGCAAAGCCACCGCGCGCGGCGTGATGGCGGCGATCAAGGCGGCGCTGATGCACCGCCACGAAGACGACGAGATCAAGGGCCGGCGCTTTGCGGTGCAGGGCCTGGGGGCGGTCGGGTCGGAACTGGTGACCATGCTGCACGCCGCCGGCGGCGAAGTCATCGTCGCCGACACGGACGCCAAGCTCGCCGCCGAAGTCGGGGAGAAAATGGAGTGTGAAGTAGTCAGCGCCGCGCGCGTGCTGGCAGCAGACGTCGATGTACTGTGCCCGTGCGCGCTGGGCAGCATTTTCACAGCCGCCAACGCCGACAGCCTGCGCTGCGAGATCATCGCCGGCAGCGCCAACAACCAGCTGGCGACGCCGGCAGCGGGCAGCGCGCTGTTGAAGGCGGGCATCACCTGGGTGCCGGACTACGTGGCAAACGCAGGCGCGCTGATCAAGGGCGTGCGCGAGCACGAAAAGGGCGGCGAAGTACCCTTCAGCGTCGTGGACCAGATCTATGACACCACGCTGGAGCTGCTCAAGCGCGCCCGCAAGGAAAAGAAGCCGCCGCATGTGATAGCCGAAGCGATCGCCCAGGAGCGCCTGGCGTGAACCCGCTGGGGCGACTGGCGCCGACACCCTCAGGCCTGTTGCACATCGGCAACGCGCGCAGCTTTCTGCTGGCGTGGCTGTGGGCGCGGGGCAACGTGCTGCTGCGCATTGAAGACATCGACAAGCCGCGCTGCAAACCCGAGTACACCCGGGCCGCCATCGACGACCTGGTCTGGCTGTCCCTGTGGGAGACAGGAGCCCGCAGCGCAAGCGATGGCATGGTCATCCAAAGTGAACGCACAGGCATCTACCGCCGGCATCTGCACCTGCTGCACGCAAAGGGTTTGGCCTATCCCTGCACCTGTACGCGCAAGGACATAGAGGAAGCCTCCAGCGCGCCCCACGGCGATGACGGCCCCGTGTACCCCGGCACCTGCCGCGGCAAGTGGCGCGACGCGGCGCACGCAAAGGCCGCCACCGGCCGCGAGCCCGCGTGGCGCTTTCTGTGGCAGGGACCGCCTGTCACGTTTGTTGACGCGCTGGCCGGCGACGTGAGTATTGACCCGTCAAGCCTTGGCGACTTCGTGCTGTGGCGCCGCGACGACCTGCCCGCTTACCAGCTTGCCGTGGCACTCGATGACGCCTTGCAGGGAATCACGCAGGTGCTGCGCGGCCGTGACCTGCTGCATAGCACGGCGCGCCAGATCGCGTTGCAACGCGCGCTGGGCCTGCCTTCGCCGAGTCAATGGGCGCACGTGCCCTTTGTGCAGGACGCAACCGGCCGCCGCATGGCCAAGCGCCAGGGCGATCTTTCGATCAAGGCCCTGCGCGAAGGCGGGTGTGATCCGCGGCAATTGACCGGCTTTCTTGCCTACAGCGCAGGGTTGATGGATATGCCGCGCATGGCGTCGCCTGCTGAGCTGCTGGGCGAGTTTGACATCCGCAAGATTCATCGCCACGACTTCAACCTGACCGAAGAGCATTGGAAGTCCATTGACGGATGACACGCTTCCAGGCGGGCTGGAAACAGATCTGTGGGCAAATGGAAACCGGGGCGCCGATTGGCGCCCCGGTGTGCATTGCGACAACTACTTCAGGAAGCGTGACCCCTTGCTGGAGGTCGGTGACCCCTTGCCCGCGTCTGCCAGGCCCTTGGGCTTGCTGCCCTTTTCCTGGGCCTGCATCTCGCGCGCCGAGAAGTCCTTCTTCTTCTTCTCGTACTGGCCGATCAACTTGCCAAGCTCGCTGCTGCTTTCCTTGCCGTTGATGGCTGCGTTGATCTCGTTCAGGTCTTCCTTGACCTTGATGATCTTGAGCTGCGCCTCGATCTTCTTGACTTCCTGGCGGAACTCCTTGAGGGCAGCCTCCTGCGCCTTGATCGTCTCATCGACTTCCTTGATGATCTCGGTGTAGCTGCCGATTGCCTCAACCACCAGCGGAAGCTCGTACTCGTACTGGGTCAGCGTTTCGTCGATTTCCGCCAGCATGTTCAGCACGTCGGCCGCGGTGTATTCCTCGTTGTTCACCTTGCGGTTGTTCAGCGGGTTCACGAAGCTGACGACAACCTTGGCCTTGCCGTCCAGTTCGCCGGTGTCGCCGCTGACAACGGCGCCCGGCGCGGCGGCGGCCTCTTTGTAAGCATTGCCCAGCGCGGTGCCGGCTTCGGTGTAGGCGGCAATCTTCTTTTCGTAGCCCCACTTGGTCAGGAAACCGGTGTCGGCGGTGCTGTAGTTGGAATCCTTCATGGCCTCGCCGCCTTCAAGCTTCAGGCGCTGCAGGTCAAGGTCCTTGCGGGTTTCCTTCAGCTTCTCAAGGCGACCTTCCATTTCCTTGATCTCGCGCTCGGCGATGGTCGGGAAATTCTCAAGGCGCTTTTCGTCCCACCACTCCTGGCCCTGTTCCGGCCAGTCCGTGAGCTGGTAAATGACAAAGCCGATCCCGCCAAGCAGCACAACCGCGATAAGTCCGATGACAGCCCATTTCATGCGAGTCTCCTTCCCTCCAGGGGGTGAGGGTCCTGGGTTACCCTGATTACAGATCCACGTCCGAAAGTTTCTCTAACAGTCAAAGCGTAACCCGTACGATAAGGGCGGCCATTATAAAGTCGCCGCGCGTTTTGAATACGAGGAAATGCCGGTTCCCGGCTATGCCCGGCTCGTCATCCAGCGCACGCACTGCTCCATCTGCCGCGCCATTTCATCGGCGCTTGCGTTCAGCATACGGCCGTGGCCCGGCAGCACCCACTCAAAGCGCAGCGGCAGCAGGCGTTGCATGGACTTGACTTGTTCGTCCCATGAGTACCAGCACGCGCTTGCAAAGGCGTACAGGTGCCCCCGCGTGGGCGAGTACGCCAGATGGTCGCCCGTGACCAAAAACTTGTCGCGATAGTGCAGCACGGTGCTGCCCTTCGTGTGGCCCGGCACGGGGTGGATCACCAGCCCCGGCTCCAACTCGTGGGGCTCATGCCCGCGCAGCTTCAGCTCCGCGTCAAGACCGCGGGCGTCGTCAGCGTGGATCACGCGCGCGGCCCCGAACTTCGCGGCCCACTTGGCGTGGTCGGCCACGTCGTCCCGGTGCGTGAGATACAGCCACTTGATGCCGCCTATCTGCTCAATGCGCTTGACCAGCGGCGCGGCAAAGCGCGGCGAGTCGATCATGACGTTGCCCTCAGGCCGCCGGATGAACCAGCTTGCGGCGCCGAAGCTGCTTTCGGCGTGATAGCCGCAATAAAACACGTCGTCGGCCAATGGTACCGGAAACGACTCGCTTACTTCACGCAAAGCCGCCCGCGACTCGGCGTCGCGTACGCCGATGCTGGCCGTCGGGCACGCCACCAGCGCGCGCAAGGCGGCTGTGTGCTGGGCCTGCGTGGCCGGCTGCGCGTGTACAGCCGACTGGTCGCCGATGTCGTGAAACGTATCGGGCGCGACCCAGCGGCAGGTGTCGCAGTCAATGCAGGTGGTATCGACAAAAAAGTCGCCGGGGACATTGGCAGAATGGGCTGCCTTGGCGTTTGCCATGGCGCCATATTAGTAAAGTGTACTCTTTATAATATGCCCCGCTAACGCAATGCCAGAAACTCGTCGGCGGTCGCCGGGTCGTCGCTGAAGCGGCTGGCCTTGCCGATCTCGGCGGCCCGCGGTTGTACGACCAGGTCGTACAGGCCCTGCACAAAGCGTGTGCCTTCGCCGGGGTAGCCCTTGTCGCAATACACGCTGCGCACGTCGTCGCCGCAACGCACCCAGATGCGCCAGCCGCGGCTGCCTTCACCCGCGAACTCGGGGTTCAGGCGAAGCACGCCGCTGCCGGAAACCAGCCCGCGCAGCTCGCGCATGTCGCCATCGTCCAGCCGGAACGACAGCTTGCGCATGATGCTCTTGCTTTTGCCGTCGTCGTCCCAGGTCTCGGTGATGATGATGTAGCCCTTGCCGTCGCGGCCTACGTGCACGGCGCGCCGGTTGTTCCCTTCTGCGACTTCGACCCAGCGGACTTCCACGTCTTCGCCGGCGTCGAGTTCAATCTCGCGGTCCATGTTGCCGCGCGGGTGATAGCGGCCGTCGTCGTCGGCGTTGGGCCGGTCGCGTTTGACTTCGGCTTGCCACCACGCCGCATCGCGCGCCGGCGGGCCGGACGCACAGCCGACCACCAAGAGCACCGTCATCAACAGGATTACTTTGGTTCCGACATACTGATGCGCCACTTGTCATCCTCCTTCACGATGTAGGCAACCTTGCGGTCGTCGCCATCGGTCTTTCCGCCCTTCATGTGGGCAACCTGGCTGTAGGTGAACACCCAGTAGTCGCCCTTCTGCTCAAAGGACGTCTCGGTGATCACGATCTTGTCCACCCTTTCCTTAAGTTTGTCAAACTCATCACCGACCTTCTCGCGGTCGGCCTTGGTCAGCAGCCGCAGCAAGGTCAGTGTGTCCATCGAACCCATGCCCTTGATCCAAGCGTCCCGGGCTTCGGACGCAGATGCAGGCTCCGCGGCCGTGGAGCCGCCGGACGGCTGGTTGCCGGGCGGCGTATTGGTCGCGCCGCAACCGGCGATCAGAAACAACAGTACTGCAAGCGTGAAGGTTCGCATGGAATGCCCCCGAATGAGTGGCAATAGTCTGATCGATTGCATTGATCCGTGCAACCCTTCATGCCGGTTTGCGGCCGGCCGCAAGTGCCGGGTTGCGGCGCATGGCAGGGCAGTCCCCTGCTTGCGAAACGGGCCGCCGCACCAGTTTCATGCGCCGGCCATGGCGCGGCCGGCAAGCCAGCCTGTTGTCCAGCAACTCTGGAAGTTGAAGCCGCCGGTGATGCCATCGATGTCCAGCAACTCGCCGCCGAAGTACAGGCCCGGCACGATGCGGCTCTGCATCGTCTTGAACTCGATCTCGCTCAGGCGCACGCCGCCGCAGGTGACGAACTCATCCTTGTTCATGCTCTTGCCGGTCACCGGCAGCTCGGTGCGCGTCAACTGCTGCACCAGGCTGTGCTGCTGCGCCTTCGACAGGCTGGACCAGCGGGTTTCGCGGGCAATCCCCGCAGCCAGCACCAGCGCCTGCCACAGCCGCGCGGTCAACGGCGCGAGCGGCGTGTTTGCGACGTAACGGGCGGGGCTGGTCGCGCGCAGTTCATCCAGTTGCGCGCGCACCTGATCAGCGTCATGACCCGGCAGCCAATTGAGCTGAAGCGTGAAGTGATAGTTGAACGCAGCCAGCTCGCGCGCGCCCCAGGCAGAGAGTTTCAAAATCACCGGCCCGGACACGCCCCAGTGCGTGAACAGCAGGATGCCCGTTTCGCGCAGGCCGGGCACCGATGCTTCGACCGGCTCAATCACGATGCCCGCCAGCTCATGCACCCACGGCGCGCTGACGTGAAACGTAAACAGCGACGGCACCGGCGGCTCCAGCGTGTGGCCCAGCGACACGGCAAGCGCGCCCATCGCAGGCACCCGGCAGCCGCCGGTGGCCAGCATCACCCGGTCTGCCTGCAACACTTCTCCGCCATGCAGGGTCAGTGTGAAGCCGCTTTCGTCGCGCCGGATCGCCTCAACACCCGCGTTGGCGCGCAGCCTGACGCCCGCATCCTGCGCCGCCTTGATGAAGCAGTCGATGATCGTCTGGCTTGAATCACTGACCGGGAACAGGCAGCCGTCGGGCAACGTGTACATCTCCACGCCGCGCCGCTGAAACCACTCAATCGTGTCCTGCGGCTGAAAGGCCTTGAACGGCCCGATCAGTTCACGTTGTCCGCGCGGGTAATGCGTAGCCAGCTCGCGCGCGTCAAAGCAGGCATGGGTGACGTTGCAGCGCCCGCCGCCGGAAATCTTCACCTTGGAAAGAAAGCGCGGCGACTTTTCCAGCACCGTGACGTCGCACCCGGTTGCCGCCTCGGCGCAAGTGATCGCGGCGAAAAATCCCGCCGCGCCGCCGCCGACAATCACCACCCGCGCGCCCATATGCCCAACCTAAGCGCAGCGGCCCGGCCTGCATAGGCCGGGCCGCGATTCGAATTGCCGTCTGGCTACTTGTCGCCGGTGGTGACTTTGCGGCGGCTGGGCACCGAGCCCTTTTTCAGGAACAGCAGTGCAAAGCAGGTGTCCGCCACATTGCCCCATCCGCCTTCGCCGTCCTGGATGACGACCAGCACCGAAGCGCCCTGGTTGTACCAGTTGAACTGGCCGAGATAGCGCACCTGCGCCATCATCATCACGCGCTCCATGCCGTACAGGTAGTACAGGTACCACGACTTGCCCAGGTTGGGGTTGCGGGTGACGCTGAACCACATTTCCATCCAGGCCATGCCGCAATCAAGGCTTTCATTGACCGCCTTTTCCCAGGCCTGGAACGCGGCCTTGTTCCCGAACTCGGCCTTGAACGACTCCGCATCCATCGAGTGCGCGATGTCCAAACCCACCAGCAGGCACGTCAGTCCCGCTGTGGTCATCGAGCCATAGGCGTTGCCTTCTTCTGTGTACTTGTTCCAGGTGGCCTTGCTTGCGTAGTTCCAGCCGCGCGCTTCAACCGGCTTGGTTGCGTAGGTGCTCTTGCCTTCCTTGCGCTTGTCGGTCGGCGGCTTATAGCCGATCACGCGCTTGAACTTGGGCCCGAACTGCTGCTGGTACGACATCGTGCCTTCTACAAGCCGCTTGATGATGCCCGTCGGGATCTTGATGTCGCAGCGCTGCGCAGCCGCAAGGCCCAGCAGCGCGTACTGGGTGTTGCTGAAGTCGAAGCGCTCTGCGCCGCCCTCGCCGCCGCGGTGGTAGTTGTAGAAGGGGTTGCCCTCATTCTGGTTGGCGGCCAGCCACGCGATCAGGATCTCCATCTGTTCGCGGTCTTCGGCGCTTACGTTACGCTTGAAGTCAGGCACCTTGTCGTGGCTGGAAAGGTACGCGCGCTTTTCTTCTTCGCTGATGTAGCGGGCCTCGTAGGCCATCAGGCTGCACGCGACGCTGTAGGTGTTTTCCATTTCCATGCCCTTGAGCTGCTCAAAGGCCTGGACGATGCGCTCATCGTTCTTGTCCGCGTCGCACATCAGCAGCGTCAACAGCGCCAACGCCGTGCCGCCGCGCTTGTGCGTGCCGTAGGGCCACTGGCCGTCCGCACTGCGGAGCTTCCACATGCGTTCAACGCCGCGCTCAATGGCTACGCTCACGCGCTCATTCAGGTAGCGCTCGCCGGTACTGTCGAACTCGCGGCTGAACTGCCAGCGGGCCTTCCAGTTCATGGCGTCGGTGGTTTCGGCAGCGACGGTGGTCTTGGGCCGGAACAAAACGCTGCGGATTGTGCTTTCAACGGCCTGGATGCGCCGCTCATCGAGGTTGTACCAGGCTGTGGTTTCAGCCTCGAAGCTCAGCCAGCGCAGAGCGCCCTCGGCCTCAGGCTTTGCCGGCGCACGCCGGGTGTGCTTGCCTGTGATCACCGCGCACTCAACGCCGCCGAGGCTCTCGACCTCGCGCTGCTCATAGGCACTGGTGACCAGCAGCGCCGGGGAACCGACGAGGTGCTCAAACGTCCACTCGCGAGCCCACGTGAAGCCGGCCCGGTTCTTGCCCTCGGGCGTGGCCGTCCCCAACTGGAACATCAATTCTTCGTTGGTCAGGGGCATGGCGGTACGGTGGTACCCGCCGTTGGCTGACAACTCATAAGGATAGAAGTGCACGTAACTGAGCGTCGGTTCAACGGCTTTGGCGTTCGCCGGCTGGCCCGCCACGGCGGGCAGTGCAGCCTGCTCAGCCAATGCATAGTGAAGATAGGTTGTGGGCGTGGTCGACCACGAAAGGTCAAGCCGCTGGCCCACGCGCTGAAGCTTGCGCAAGTCTGGCGCATCAAGCCCGTTGGCGGTGACCGCTGAGGTCACGAAAGCCAAGGCCAGCGCGCACACCACGCACCGTGTGGTTAAGCGCATGAATGTCCTCTCCCGTGCCGTGCCTGAGTAGTGATAACAATTTCTTCATACATCAACAATGGAATTTACTGCAATTGGTGGTTGGTGCGCTCAGTGCGATTAAAGGTTACCGGCGAGCAGCTTTTTCCAAAGCTTCGCGGGTGGTTTTGGCGGCGTCCTTGGCCGATCTGACGGACTTGCGGCGCGACTCAAGCGTGGTCTTGAGGCTGCGCGCTTCACTGTTGAGTTTGTCGCCGTCTTTGACGGCGGCGACATCCCATGCGATGAGTTTGTCGGCGGCGCTGATTTCGTTGTCAATGCGCGTGAGTTCAAGGTCTGCCCAGGCTTCATAGCTGCGCAGTCGCTCCGCATCCGTGCGCCGAAACGCGGCGCGGTCGTCTTCGGGAACATCGGAAAGGTCGCGGGGCTTGGGCGCGGTCGGGATTGCCCCGATTGCGCCGCGCCAGTCCCCCACCGCAGTGCGGGCTGTGCGCACGCGCAGTTCGGTGTCGCCTTTGGCTGTGATCTGGTTGGCGGCGTTTTCGCTGGCTTCTTTGCGCAGGTCGGACTGCTTGGCGGCCAGGTTGCGTTCGGCGCCCTTGGCGTTTTCGGCTTCGTTGTGTGCGGTGCGCGCGAGGCTGCGGGCGCCGGCCTTCAAGCGCTCTAGGTCTTTGCCGCTTGCGCCGGCCTGTGCCTTCAGGTTTTCCGCCAGGGCGGCTTCCGCGTCGGCCTGCTTCTGCTGCGCCTGCTCGAGTTGCTTGTTCAGCGTTTCGATGTCGCGTTTCAATTGCTCCACGTCGGCGTGCGCGACGCCGGCCAGCAGCAGAAGCAGCAGCAGGCTAATCAGACTTCTTGAGGCCATACTTCTTCATCTTGTACTGCAATGCGGTCCGGCCCACACCCAGGATGCGCGCCGCGCGCGACACGTTCCAGCCTGTGTCTTCCAGCGCGTTCACAAGTGCATTACGTTCATGCCGTTCGAGGTCGCCCACCAAACCCTGTGGCGGCGCCTCGCCGGGCGGCAGGCGCGTGGCCTGCAGGATTTCCGGCGGCAGGTCTTCAGGCCTGATTTCGTTGCCGCGGGCCAGCGCCACGCAGCGCCGGATCACGTTTTCAAGCTCGCGCACGTTGCCCGGCCAATGGTAGTGCTGCAGCCGCGCCATGGTCTCGTCGGGCACAGCCAGTTTCGACTTCTCCTTGGCCAGGAAGTGCCGCACCAGCGCCGGCGTGTCGTCGCTGCGTTCACGCAGGGGCGGCAACGTGACGGTCACGACGTTCACGCGGTAAAACAGGTCTTCACGAAAGCTGCCCTCTCGCACCATTTCGCGCAGGTTGCGGTTGGTTGCGCACACCAGCCGCACGTCGCTGCGCAGCAACTGGCTGCCGCCGACGCGCTCGAACGTCTTGTCCTGCAACACACGCAGCAGCTTGACCTGCACGCTGGGCGGAATCTCGCCAAGCTCGTCCAGAAACAGCGTGCCGCCGTCCGCCGTCTCGAAGCGGCCTTTGCGCTGGCTGTCGGCGCCCGTGAAGGCGCCCTTCTCGTGGCCAAAGAGTTCGCTTTCCAGCACGCCAGGCGCCAGCGCGCCCGCGTGCACAGCCACGAAAGGCTTGTCTTTGCGATCCGACATCTGGTGCACGGCGTGGGCCACCAGCTCTTTGCCGGTGCCGCTTTCACCCAGGATCAGCACGGGCACGGTACTGCGCGCGGCGCGGCCCACGATGTCGGCGACTTCACTCAACTGCGGCGCAACGCCGATCATGCCCGGCAGCACCTGCTGGCCGGGCGGGCGTGACGGCACGGCGGCCTTGCTTTCTTCGATGGCGCGCTCGACCTTGAACTCAAGCTCAGCCAGGTCAAACGGCTTTTCAATAAAGTCGGCGGCGCCAAGGCTCATGGCCTCAACGGCGTCTTTCACGCTGCCATGCGCGGTGATCATGATAAACGGCGGCGGCTCGCCCTTGCTGCCCAGTGCCTTCAGCAAGCCCATGCCGTCAAGCTTGGGCATGCGCAGGTCGCTGACCACTGCGTCAAAGTGCATTGCCTGCGCCAGCTCAAGCGCCTTCTGGCCGTCGGGCGCCTGCGTGACTTCCATGCCGCGGGCCGAAAGCGCCATCGCCAGCATGTCGCGCATGCTGGCCTTGTCGTCAACAACCAGAACTTTCGGTTTACTCACTCCGCCGCCTCCTTCAGAAATGTCGCGCGAAACATCGTACCCGTTGGCCCCGTCTTTACCAACTCAAGCCCGCCGCCAAGGTCACGCAGCAGCCGGCGCGCGATCGGCAAGCCAAGGCCTGTGCCGTCAGCTTTGCCGGTGACAAACGGCTGGAACATCCTGGCACGCACTTCGTCAGGGATGCCGGGCCCGTTGTCTTCAATCTCCAGCGTCACTACCTTGCCGTGGACGCTTGCCCGGATGCGGATTTCGCCGCCCTGCTCACTGAGTGCCTCGGCGGCGTTGACCACAACGTTGCTGATCGCTTCGCGCAGCGCCGTGGAATCGACTTCGATTTCCAACGTCGGCAACTCGGGCTCGTGCACGGATACCGTGTCGCCGCCGGCTGTGCGGGCTGCGTCCAGCACGGGCCGCAGCGCCTGTGCCAGTGTCAGCTTTTCTACGCTGCCGTGGGCACCGCGGCTGAACTGCAGAAAGTCGCGCACGACGCGGTCCAGCGCGCTGGTTTCAGTGATCAGCTTGTCGGCAATCTGCTTCTGCATGGGCTCGTGCAGGCCGCGCGCCAGCAGTTCAATGTAGCCGCGCAGCGCCGCCAGCGGGTTCTTGATCTGGTGGGCCATGCCCGCGCTGAACTGTGCCTGCTCGGCAAGGCGGGTCTGGCGCGCGAGGTCGCGTTGCAGGCGGTTCCAGGCGCGCGTGAGCATGGCCGCCGCGCCCAGCGTGACCACAAAAACGCCCAGCACGGTCAGGATCATGGTCAGCCGCACATAGCTGAGCTTGTCGAGGTAGTCGGCCTCAAGTTCCACGGCGACTGCAAAGTTGCTGGTGACGCCGTCGCGCCCGACCACGGGCGCAAACGCGTTGCGATACACGATGCCGGTTTCGTCCTCGTACACGATGGTCGCCACCGGCCCCTCTTCAAAGCAGCGTTCAAGCTCGTTGGCGTCGGCCGCAAGTTCATAGTCGCGCGCGCCGAACGCGCCGCCGGCCGTGTCAAACAACAGCGTGCCGTCGCGCCGCACCAGCGCCGCGCGGCGCACGCCGCTGGCCTTCTGGTGCCGCTTCAGGCGGTCACTGAAACTGCCGAGGATCTCGTCGTCGGGCCCGTCAATCAGTTCCAGCGAACTCGGGTTGAATGCTGACGCGCTGGTCGCTGCATAGGCTTTGAGCCTGCGCTCAAGCTGGTCTTCGTAGCCGGCCTTGATGAACGCGTAGGCGACAATCGCGCCCACCACCAGCGCGCCCGCCATGATCATGGAAAACGCCCACCCCAGCAGCAGCCCCGCACGTTTGCCGGCAGCGCTCTCCATCAGAACGTGACCCCCAGAAAGACAAACACTTCGTGCGTGGCGTAGCCGCCGTTGTCGATGCCGCTGATGCGCCGCGTGTAACGGTAGCGCGCGCCAAGGTCGAGAAACTCCCAGAAGTTCCAGCTGATCTCGCCCCAGAACGCGCCGTGCTGCTCAAGCAGCGTCGCCTTGCCTTCGCTGGTGTCTTCCAGCTTGTCGTACTCGCGCATCCACAGGTGCGTGCCGCCGGAAAGCTTCACGTTGCCGACCATCATGAAGTCAATTGCGGCGTTCACGCCGTACTCCCAGTACCGCAGCAGGCCCGCGGCGCTGTCGTCCTGACGGCGCGTGTACACGCGGCCGGTGGCGCGGATGAACCCGAGGTTGATGTCGGCATCGACGCCGGCATCCAGCTTCAGCAACTGCAGGTTGTCCTCAGGCTTGATCAGCGTGCCGTCGGTGCGGAAGTCAAGCTGGTCACGAAACCACTCATAGTCGAACCGGACCCACGGCTTGAGCGCGATCACGTCAAAGAAGTTCAGCCACACCGAGAAGTCGGTGCCGATTTCCCAGCTGTCGGGGCTGTCGATTGTCTTTTCTTCGCTGAAGTCGGTGGCTTTGCCGGTGAAGCCCAGTTCAAAGATCAGGAATCCGCCCACCTTGTAACCCACATACGCGCGCGCGATCGCGCCCGCGGCCCGCAGGTGGGTTTGACGCGTCAAGGGCCCGAAGATCTCGTAGGTCTGGAGCTGCTGGTACAGCACGTCGGCGGAAATGCCCGTGCCGAAACCGCCCCCGCCGTAGGGTATCTTGAAGTACCCGCCCAGCTTGATGTCCCACATGCTGGCGTCAGGCTCGCCGAAGTTCAGGCGCCCCGCGATCATGCCGCGCGCGCCCAGCGCAAACGCGCCGAAGTCATGGCCGATGTAGCCGTAGGCCGCGCCGTCGATGAAAAATGCGTTGTCCTCGTGCCGGTCTTCTTTGAACACGTTGCTGTCCCAGCCGAAGCCCATGCGCGAGCGCAGGCCCAGGCCGGTGCGGTCGCGCCCCAGTGAAAGCGGCAGGTAGGCGCCGTCGGTGGCATGGCCGACCTCAAAGTCGGCCCACGGGTCGATTGGCTCTTCGTTGTCGGCGTCTTTCTTGGCCGGCTTGTCCTGCGCGTACATGGGCGCAGCTACAGCCAGGCAGATCAGCAGCAACCACAGTTTCATGGGCAATGGCTCCCGGGGGCAGGCAGGGTGGTCCGAGGTTAAGGCGTAGCGTCTGCCCATACAATCGGCATATCAAGCCTGTTGAATTGCGGGCAAGTGGCCGGCACAGGGCGTTTCCCTTCCTGTCCGCCGTGGGCCAGCCACCCCCCGAAATTCGTGGCAGCCGGTCGGTGGGGCCATACCGCCGGCTGCCTCCCTCTTCGCCTGAGAAACCGTTTCCCAAGCGTCAGTGCATAGAGCAGTCGGCGTGCCAATTCCCGTACCGATCCGGCATGGGCGTCGGAACCCGCTTGAAATAAGCCTTTGCGGGCAATGTGTAAGATTTGCCGCCGCCGCGAATTGCCAGTTGCCAAACAGTTGCCACTGGCAGAATTGCCAGTTTCCCGGCAATCCAGGCGACGGATTGTGCCCCCGGTCGCGGCCATTGCCCTGTCCCAATCCCGCCGCCAACTGCTAAAGTGTTCCGTTCGATTTTTCGAGGATGTGCGTTGCCCGACACCCGTGGACCAGCCATTGTTCAAGCCGACCTGACCATTCTGCTTGAGGTCGATCACCCGCAGTACGAGCAGGCCCGCGACGCATTGGCCGCGTTTGCCGAGCTGGTGAAGTCGCCCGAGCACATTCACACCTACCGCATTACGCCGCTGTCATTGTGGAACGCAGCAAGCAGCGGCATCACGGCCGCGCGCGTGCTGGACGACCTTGCGCGCTTTTCGCGCTACGCCGTGCCTGATGTCGTGCGCAGCGAAGTGCTTGAGTACATCGGGCGTTACGGTCGGCTGGTACTTGAGCGCGACGCGCAGGGCCTGATCCTGCGCAGCGACGACAAAGTCCTGTTGAAGATGCTTGCGTCGCAGAAGGGCGTGGAGCGCTACTTCGGCGCATTCATTGACGACCACACCGCGCGCATTGAGCAAAGCGCCCGCGGCTACCTGAAGCAGGCGCTGGTCAAAATCGGCTTTCCGGTCGAAGACCTTGCCGGCTACACGCCCGGCGCGGCGCTGGATGTGCAACTGCGCGGCACGGCGCTGTCAGGCCGCGACTTCGGGTTGCGCCGCTACCAGAAAGAAGCCGCCGACGTGTTTTACGCCGGCGGCGGCGTCAAGGGCGGCAGCGGCGCCGTCGTGCTGCCCTGCGGCGCGGGCAAGACCATCGTTGCCATGGCCGCGATGTCGCTGGTCAAGGCGCATACCCTCATTTTGACCGCGAACGTGGTCGCCGTGCGCCAATGGATCCGCGAGCTGGTGGACAAGACCAATCTGCGTGAAGACCAGGTGGCCGAATACACCGGCGAAAGCAAGAACATCGCGCCGGTCACGGTCGCGACGTACCAGATTGTCACGTACCGCAAGCGCAAGTCTGAAGAGTTCCCCCACTTTGAAATCTTCAACCGCGGCGACTGGGGGCTGATCATTTACGACGAAGTCCACCTGCTGCCCGCGCCCGTGTTTCGCGCCACCGCGGAGATTCAGTCGCGGCGCCGGCTGGGCCTTACCGCCACGCTGGTGCGCGAAGACGGCCTTGAAGAAGACGTGTTCAGCCTGGTCGGGCCCAAGCGCTATGACGTGCCGTGGCGCGAACTGGAAAAGCAGGGCTGGATCGCCGAGGCCGACTGCACCGAAGTACGCGTCGATCTGCCGGGCAGCCAGCGCATGCCCTACGCCGTGGCGGGCCAGCGCGACCAGTACCGCATTGCCGCCGAGAATCCCGTCAAGCTGGACGTGACTGAGGCAATCATGAAGCTGCACAAGACTGACCGCATACTGGTGATTGCCCAGTATCTCGATCAGTTGCACGAACTGGCGCAGCGCTTTGAGCTGCCGCTGATCGAGGGCAAAACGCCCAGCCGCACCCGCGACGTGCTGTACGCGAAATTCCGCGCCGGCGAAATCAAGGCGCTTGCGGTAAGCAAAGTGGGCAACTTCGCGGTCGATTTGCCGGATGCCAACGTGATGATCCAGCTTTCGGGAACCTTCGGGTCGCGCCAGGAAGAGGCACAGCGGCTGGGGCGCATACTGCGGCCCAAGAGCGAGGGGCAGCTAGCGCACTTTTACACCATCGTCACGCGCGAAACCCGCGACCAGGAGTTCGGGGCAAACCGCCAGCTTTTCCTCGTCGAGCAGGGCTATCGCTATCGCATACTGGAGGCCGCGGACATCACCGAGGGCCGCTTTACGCCGCAAACCGGCGCCTGCGAAGTACCCGGCCCGGATGCAACGCCTGCCCTGCAATCCTCCACGGAGCACCCATGAAGTTTCATCTGCACGTGGGTGTCATCCGCTGTGAAGACGCCGCAACCCTTGAACAGGCCCTTGCGGCCGCCGAATGCACCAGCCGCGTGCTTGCACGGCCCGCGCCCAATGTCGCGGTGCTGGAACAGGCCGACGCCAACCGGCTGGTCGAGGCACTGAATGAACGCGGCCTGCACCCGAAGGTGATGCGATGACTTCGGCGACTGTCACAAACTACTCGCAGGGCGAGCTGGACCTGCTGGCGGTGATCGAGATGGTGATCGCGCGCGCGCCGCGCGTTCTGAAGAACGGGCTGCCGAACCTCGCGTTTTTCCGCACAGCCAACCAGGCGCTGGCGCAGCCCGACAACGAGCACGAGGGCGGCGCCTTTGCGCAGATCGAGTTCTGGCTTGCGATTGCACGCCAGGCCGGGCTGCTGGCGGAAGCGGACGGGACCCTTGCGCCCGGGCCGCGCGCGGACGCTTTCTTTGCCCTGCCCGCCGACCAGCGGCGCGAGACATTGCGCAGCGCATGGTTTGACGCCCGCGATTTGAACGAGTTTGCGATCACGCCTGAGCTTGAGCTGCCGTCGCTGCGCAAGGGCCGCACTGTCGATGTGGTAAGTGACATTCCCGGCGCGGATACGCTGGCGGCCGCGCGGCGCACGCTGGCGGCCATGGCGCAGGGCCTTGGCGACGAGATGTCGCTGGGCGCGTTCATCCGCCGCGCAAAGAGCGAGCACCCGAGCCTGTTCGTCAACCACGACGACGACAAGAGCTGGCGCAACGTCTATTACCGCGGCATCCGGCAGGCAGGCGCGCGGCAGGACTGCGAACGCGACGGCAACTGGGAAAATGTCGAGGGCACGGTCATCGCGCTGGTCTGCGAGTTGCCGCTTTCGCGCCTGGGCTTCATTGACTACGACGGGCGAACGCGCACGCTGCGGCCGGCCTCCAGCGACACCGCGCCGCCCGCCTTTGAAATCGTCGTACAGCCGAACTTCGAGGTCATGGCATTGGGCGACCGCCCCGACGCCGGCACGTTATGGAAGCTGGCGCGCTTCACGACCCCGCAACCCGAGGGCCGGGTGCGGCGCTATCGGCTTGAGCGCGCGCCGTTTTCGGCGGCGCTGGGGCGCGGCATGGCTGCGCCCGAGCTGGTCGGCCTGCTTGAATCGCTTTCCCGCACGCCGCTGCCCCAGAACGTGCAGTTTTCGCTGCGCGACTGGGGGGCAGCCAGCGAGCGCATCCGCATCTGGCCTGATGCCCTGTTCATTGAAGCCGAAGGCGTGGAAGACCTGTCACGGCTGCTGGGCGACCGCGTGGCCGCGCTCGGCCTTGAAACGGTGGACGGCGGGCACCGGGTGTGCGCGTCGCCCGACGCGGCAACGCTGCGCGCGGCCCTGCCGCCCCGGCGCGCGGCGCTTGACTACTCACGCCGCCTGCCGCCGGTCATCACGCCCGGCGAGGGCGCGTCGTTGCGCGCCCCGCGCGAAGAGCTGCACTTTCGCGCGCGCCAGTTGCTTGAGCTGGTCAGTCGCTCGCGCGGCACCGACATCTACGAGCTGCACGAAGCCACGGTGCGCGCCAGCGCCGCCGCGCTTGGACCCGCCGAGCTGCTGCAGCGTGTGCGCGACGGCCTGGCCCGGCCGCTGTCGCCGTCCGTGGCGCTTGCAATGCGCACCTGGAGCGGCGAGTTCAAGCCGCCGATTGCCGACCAGTGCGAACTGCTGTTTGCGGAAAGCCCGGAACAGGCGGAGCTGCTGGAAGAGCTGCCCGAGTTGCGCGGCTGGATCGAGCGCAAGCTGGGCGCGGGCGCATACTTGCTGAAGGTCGGCGGCGCTGAAAGAGCGCGCGAAGCTTTGAAGCGGCTGGGGCTCGACGCGAGGAAACGGAAATGAGCCCCGGGTTCGGTGCACAGAGTCCGGAGTTCGGCGTTCGGCGCTTTGTGCTGCCGATGGGCCTGTGCGTGTTGCTGCTGTGCGCAACCGCGTGCACGCTCACGCCCGAAGGCCCCGACGAGCCCGGCAACATCGTTGACCAGAAGCAGGAACTGGTGGGCCGCATCAACGACTCACCCACCGACCTGGAGGCGCACGCCGACCTGTTGCGCCTGCAGATCCGCGACGGCGACCTTGAGGGCGCCGAGGCAACCGTCAGCCACGCGCTGAAGCACAACGGCGCCGACTTTCGCGCGCATATGCTGGCGGCGCAGTACCACCGCTGGCAGGCCGACTTGATCAGCGCCGAGCGCAGCCTGTTCACGGCCCGCGACCTCGCGCCCAACCGGCTTGAGCCTCGCGTCGCGCTGAGCGGCCTGTACCACCAGTGCTACCTGGAAGAAGCCGAGCTTGAGCAGCGGCGCATCGCGCTGGAGCTGGCCGAGCCCGCCCTGCGCGAGGAGTTCACGCTCGATCTGGCCTATGCGCTGTCACAGCTGGGCCGCGACGAACAAGCCGAGGCGCTGGCACGCCCGATGATCGCCGACCAGCAGGCGCGCGCCGACAACCGCGGCAAGGCACATTCGCTGCTGGCCGAAATCGCGCTGCGCAAAGGCGACGGCGCCACAGCCATCGCCCAGCTTGCCGCCGCCATCAAGCTGCGCCCCAAAGAAGCAGGGCTGATCCAGTTTGCGGCGCGCCTGGTCACCGCCGTAGAAGAGCCGGCGGCGCTGTCGACGGTGTTTGACGACACGCTGGCCACGCAGGATGTGCTGGAAGCGCGCTGGGCAGCGCTGTTCGGCAAATGGATGCTTTCCGTGCGGGCGGGCGACGGCGCGGCCGCAAAGTGGCTGGAACGCCTGGAGGCAATCGCGCCCGGCCACCCTGATATCTTGACACGTCAGTACCAAGTGGCGAAGCTGGACCCGCGTAGCGACCGTGAAGCCGAGGTGCTGCGCAAGCAGCTTGAAGAGTCCGACTTCGGCGTGCCGGATTCACCGACCACGCTGCCCGCGCTGCTGATGCTGTGGCGGGCCGAAGACGCCCTGCGCATCGGCGCCCCGGACACCGCGCTTGAGCAGTTGGCGCAGCTTGAGGCGCGCGAGACCGGCCTGCCCGGCCTGCGCGTGCTGCGCACCATTGCGCTGTTCAAGGCCCGCGAAGACGAAAGGTGCCTGGGCGCGATCGACGCCTGGCTGGCCGAAAGCAAAGAGCCCGACCAGCTGCTGCAGGGCATGCGCTGGTGGATCATGCTGCGCACCGGCCGCGGCAAGGAAGTGCTGGTCGAAGTCGAGGGCGAAACCCAGCCCACCAACGCCACCATGTGGATCCAGGCCGTCGCGCGCTTCCATGTGTATCGCGGCACCAGCCGCCCCAAAGACGGCTGAAGCCCGGCCCAAGCGCCTGACGTCGTGTTCCCGACAGAGCCTCCGAGAACGGCAACGGCAGTCCGCGGATTACGCAGATGTACACAGATAGAGCTGTGACGGCAGTTCTCTGCGTCCCCGCGTCTTTGCGTGAGACCGCATTGCCGCAAGGCACGCACGGGCGTTCGTGAGCTATTGCATCAGGGCGCGTTGCTTGTCGCGCCACTCGAGCAGCCACTTATCCACGTCCTTGAAGCCGTCGAGCTTGTCGAAGTGCTTGCGAGCCTTTGCATGGTCGCCTAGGCGGCGCTGCAATTCGCCCAGCAGGTAGTGCACGACCGGCAGGTCGTCGCCGCTGAACTCCTCGGCTGCGAGCGCGAGTTCAAAGTACTTCACGGCTTTGCGGCGGGCGTTCTTCTGCTCGTCGTCGGGCTCGCCTTCCATGCGCGAGCACCACGTGGCCTGCAGATACAAGTCCGCGACTTCGGCGCTGCGCTTGCCGGTGTAGGTGGCGATCAGGGCCGCGCGGCGGTAGCGCTCGGCGCCGCCGAGCGTTCCGCCCTTTTGCCAGTGAAAGCCCGCCAGCAGGTTGACGATCTTCTTGATCTGCGACGCATCTTTCAGGTTGCGGTAGTCGGCTTCAAAGCCGACAAACCCGCAACCAGGGCAAACGTGCAGCAGGTGGGGCAGCGGGTTGCCATCAAGGTAGCGCGGGCAGAAGTCGCTGTCCTTTTCGCCGACCTGGTAGCCGATCACGAGCTGTGTCTCGAACGACTGCTCGCAGCATGGGCAGGTCAGCGACTTGTTCTCGAACTGGGTCATTGCCTACTTCGCCAGTAACTCGGCGTAGCGCAGCATGTCGTCGCTGCGCACGTCGTAGCGGTACACTTTGCCGGTGTCATCGACCAGTACGTTGAAAGGGATCAGGCTCACGTTCAGTTTCTTGACCAGTGTGTTTTCCGCTTCGCGGTCGATCCACGTGTTCTTGAACGCAATCCGCTCCTTGTTGCGGTCAAGCCACTGCTCAAACGCCGCCTTGCTTTCATTGACGCTTACCCCAAGCACGTTCAGCCTGCCGTTGAAGCGCCGGGCCGCTTCCTCAATAAAAGGCAACTCGCCCAGGCAGGCCTGGCTGGTGCTGTCATACACCACAAGCAGCATCGGCTTGCCGATGAAGTCGGCGCGTGACGTGCGCTCGCCCCCGACCAGCGCAACGCTGAAGTCGGGCAGGTCGCGCCCGATCCAGTCCAGGCTGTCCAGCTGCCCTTGCAGAAACTCTTTGGCGTCCTTGTCATCCTGCACTTCTTTGCTGGACAGGATCAGGCGCAGGCTGCGCCGCGCGTCATCGACGCGATTGAGAAACAGCAGCGCACGCACGCGCATCATGCGCGCGGCGGGCGCTTCGTTGCGGTCGGGGTGGCGGGCAATGAAGTCTTCCAGCGCCTCCACGCAAGCGGTTTCACGGCCCGTGATCCGGAACAGCGTCTGCGCCTTCAAAAAGCGCGCGTCTGCGGCCAGTTCACTGTCGCTGTGCTTGTCCAGAAATGCGTCGGCGGCGGTCACGGCCTCGGCCAGCCGGTCGTCAAGGCGCGACAACGTAACCGCGACTTCAAAGCGCGCGGGCATCAGGTCTTTGGCTTGCGGGTTGGCGTCGATGTATGCGCGCAGCGTGGTCACATACTCGGCGTCGAGGGCGCGCAGTTCATCTTCAATGGCCTGCAACTCGGCGGGTTCAATGCGTTCTTTCTCGCGCAGTCGCTCGTGGCGGGTCAGCAGCACCTCGCGGCGTTTGCTGAAATCGTCAAACAGGTCGTCGTAGCTGGCATAGGCCTTGGGCTTCTCAGCCGGCGCCGGCGCCTGCTGCGCCTGCGTGTCAAACGGTACAGCCAGCAGCAGCGCTGCCGCCAAGATCAGGATTGCACGGGACATGACATGCTCCCCTAAGGGGCCGGCCCCACCAGTGGCGCATAGGGATGCGCCACACAGATTAAACGGACGAGCATGAAAAACCGCAAGGCAAAGCGCGTTCGCTCAGTTGCCCTTGCGGATTGAGCGCGTCCGCGACTTGTGCCGGGTGCGCGTCTTGTTGCGTTTGCGATGCTTGGTGCTGCCTTCAATATTCGCGATCACGGGATCCGCAAAGTCGTCGGGCTCAGGCGCGAGCGTCTTGCCGCTTTCCGGTACCGGCTCGTCCTCAGCATTGAGCACCGTGTCTGCGCCCGCGGAATCCGGCTGGTCGGGCTCGTCGGCCGGCGCCTCGGGACTTGCGGGCTTGGGCTCTTCAGGCGGTGTAGCATCGGGCGGCGATTCAGTGGCAGCCTCAACCTTGACCTCGGGCGCCGTTTCGGGTGCGGGTTCCGGCGCGGGTTCGGGCGCGGGTTCCGGTTGGTCGGCCTGTGACTCTTCCGCGTCCGGTTTGGCGGCCTCGGGGCCCTCTGCCGGCGTTTCCGCGCTCGGGGCGGGTACCGGGGGCAGGTCCAGCGGCAGCGCTTCATCCACTTCTTCGTCGTCAAAGTCCGGCCAGTCGTGGCTTTCTGCGGCAGTCGGCGGGTTGGGCTGCGACGGCTGCATGATCATGGTGTCGCCGGAGGTCATCGGCTCCGGCGCGAAATCGGCAAGGTCGGCGGGGCTGGGCAGGCGCGCGCTGTCGATGGCCGAAAACTGCGGCTCAAGCTCGGTGTGCGGCTCATCAAACGCCGGCTGGGACTCGGGCTCGGCGGCCTGGAGCGCCGGTTGCGTGGGGCGGCGGGCGCTGCGCTGGGTCAGGTTGGCGGTGTCTTTGCCGGCTGCGCGGTCGCGTACAAGGCGCAGCGCGGCGACCAGCCGGTTGACCTCTTCGTCCGTGTGCGCCGCCGAGACAGAAATTCGCAGCGCGTCCTGGCCCTTGGGCACTGACGGCCAGCGCATGGGGTAGCACAGCAAGCCCTGCTGCTCGAGCTGTTCGGCGTAGAACAGCGCCTTATCGGGCGAGGGCATGGGGATGCCCACGATCTGGTACTTGCCGGTGGCCCTGAACTCCGCGGTTTCAAGGCGCGCGCGCAGAAGCTTTACGCGGCTGTGCAGTTGCTGGCGCAGGCTGTCGCCCTCGCGGCGCAGGATTTTCAGCGCTTCAAGGTTGGCTGCGGCCAGCGCAATCGGCATGGCGGTGGTGTAGATGAATGGGCGGGAGTGATTGATCAAGTGGTCCTTGATTTCTTCGCTGCAGGCCACAAATCCGCCGTAGCTGCCCAGCGCCTTGCTGTAGGTCGCGACCACGACCGCGACCTGGGCCAGCGCGTTCTGTTCTTCGGGCAGTCCGCGCCCGCGCTTGCCGACACAGGCGTTGGCGTGGGCGTCATCGACGATCAGCAGCGCGCCGTGCCGCTCGCAGATCTTGGCAATGCGCGGCAGTTCAGCGACGTCGCCCATGATGCTGAACAGGGTGTCGGTCAGGACCAGTTTGCGTCCGTTGCCGGCAAGCTTGCGCTCAAGGTCGTCGTAGTCCAGGTGCTTGAAGACGCGCACCGTTGCGCCCGAAAGGCGGCAACCGGCCACGATGCTGGCGTGGTTCAACTCGTCGGAGAGCACGATGTCGCCGGGGCCAGCCAGCGCTGAAATCACGCCCAGGTTGGCCTGGTAGCCGCTGCCGAACACGAGCGCGGCCTCGGTGCCGCGAAACGCGGCGGTTTCACCCTCCAGCTTGTTGTGCAGCGTGCTGCTGCCGGTGACAAGGCGCGACGCGCCCGTGCCCCAGCCGAAGCGCCCGGCGGCACTGGCCGCGGCCTCGGCCACGCGCAAATCGCCGGCAAGGCCAAGGTAATCGTTGCTGGAAAAGTTGATCAGTTCATGGGAGCCGATCTGGACCTTGGTGCTGCCCATGTGCCGCAGGGAACGTAGTTTACGACTCAGGCGGTTTGCCTCGCGCTGTTCACGTTCCTGCTTGAAGTACTTTTTCCAGGCCTCGGGTACCACGCGTTCTCCCCTTGGCCAGTTTATGCAATTGACACACCCCTGACCAGACACCCGATTTGTGACCTCAGGTGCGTGCAAACTACCGCTTTGACTGTTGACCGTGAACCGTTGACCGTCAACATTGGGGACCAACGCGGAATTGCCGGCAATCCAGTTTCGCTGCCCACCGCCACGCCACCGGAGGCAATCATGCCCATCGTCGAATGCGTACCCAACTTCAGTGAAGGCCGCCGCCAAGATGTCGTTGACCGGATTGTCGCCGCGATCACCGCCGTGCCCGGCGTATCGCTGCTGGGCGCCGAAAGCGACCCCGACCACAACCGCAGCGTCATCACGCTCGCCGGCGAGCCCGAAGCCGTGCTGCAGGGCGCCTTTGAAGGCTGCAAAACAGCCGCCGCGCTGATTGACCTGCGCCAGCACAAAGGCGAGCACCCGCGCATGGGCGCCACCGACGTCATCCCCTTTGTCCCGATCAGCGGCATCACCATGGCCGAGTGCATTGAGCTTGCCGACCGCCTTGGGCAGCGCATCGGCACAGAGCTGGGCATACCGGTCTTCATGTACGCCGAGGCCGCCAAACGCCCCGAACGCGCCAATCTGGCCGACGTGCGCGCCGGCGAATTCGAGGGCCTGCGCGAAGAAATCGGCCGCAACAGCCATCGCACTCCCGACTACGGGCCGGAAAAGATCCATGAAAGCGCGGGTGCAACGGCCGTGGGCGCGCGTTTTTTCCTGATCGCGTACAACGTCAACCTTGATACCCGCGACGTCAAGCTGGCCAAGCGCATCGCCAAGGCAATTCGCGAAAAGGACGGCGGCATGCCCGCCGTCAAGGCCATGGGCTTTGACCTGCCCGCCGAAAACTGCGTGCAGGTAAGCATGAATCTCGTGGACTACCGCAAGACCAGCCCGGCGCAGGTGTTTCAACGCATCGCTGAACTGGCCGAGGCCGAGGGCGTACAGGTCAAGAACAGCGAAATCGTGGGTCTGATGCCGCAGGAAGCGCTGGAGCTGTGCGCGCGGCAGATGATGGAAAGCAAAAAACTGAGAAGTATGGAAGGCGCGGGCCAAATCTGGTTGAACCAGTTCGCGGCGGAAACTTTAAAGCTCAAAGACTTTGTCCCCGACGAACAGGTGATTGAACTTAAACTGGAAGACTTCATGGCAAGCGACCTACAGCAGTTCCCGTATCTTGCGGGCGTCAACGACTTCCTGCGCGACCTGGCATCCGACAAGCCCACCCCCGGCGGCGGCGCGGCCGCGGCCGTGCTCGGCGCGACCGGCATCGCCCTTGGTGAAATGGTCGGCAACCTGACCATCGGCAGAAAGAAGTACGCCGACGTGCAGGACATTATCCAGCAGGCGATGGCGCACCTGACGCCGATGCGCGACAGGATGCTAACGATGTTCGCCGAAGACGCCCGCGCCTTTGAAGCCTTTGGCGAAGCCGGCAAGCTGCCCAAAGACACCGACGAGCAAAAGGCCGCCCGCGGCAAAGCCATGCAGGAAGCCCTGAAAAACGCCACGCTCACGCCCGACCAGACGGCGGCCCTGGGTGTGGAAGCCTTCAAACACCTGTTTGAAATCGCCAAGGTCGGCAACAAGCACGCGATCAGCGATTGCGGCGTGGGCGCGCTGAGCCTTTACGCGTGCATCAAGGCCGCGGTCCAGAACATGTGGATCAACCTGCCCGGCATCAAGGACGAAGATTTCAAAGGCAAGTACACAGCCCGGGCCAACGAGTACGAGAAAGAAGCCCAGCGCCTGCTGGATGAAACACTGAAGGTGGTGCGCGCCGCGATCGGCGGATAACGGCCTGTGTCACAACAGAGCCGCGGAGTCGCGCAAGGATGCGAAGCGCAGACGGCAGTTCACTGCAAGCCTCTCGCAGAGGCCCAAAGACGCAGAGAACAGCGTTGTTGGCTTTATCTGTGTTCATCTGCGTGAATCTGCGGACTGCTTTTGCAGTCCTCCGTGCGTCTCCGTGTCCTCCGTGGCTAAGCCTGAAACTGCCTGTACGCGAAGACGCGAAGGTATCGCGAAGGCCGCGAAGAGTTGACGGCAGTTTACTGCAAGCCTCTCGCCAAGTTCGCCAAGCGGGCCCGTTCGCGACTTGAAAAAACAAAAGCCCCGGGTGAAAAGCCGGGGGTGCCGTGCAGCGGCACAACGAAAACGGGCGTAGTCGCGGACTGCCGTCCGCGCCCACCGGGTTCCTGGAAAACGCGTTGCGTTTCCTGCGGGACGGTCGCTTCGCGACCTCTGCCGGGGCTTCTGTTTGCGCCAGCTGTTACTTGATCACCACCGGCGTGCCCGCCAGAAAATCCAGCGCTGCTTGCAGCATGCGGTCTTCGAAGTCCCACCAGTTGGACTGCTTCTTGATCTCTTCGATATTGTATCGCGCGGTGCGGGCGCGCAGGCGGCTGTACAGTTTTTCGCGCTCGCCGGACTTCCATTCCAGCAGCAGATCGGGTTGCACGCCGCCGGGCTCGCCGTTCTTGCCCTTCTGCACGCGCCGACCCAGCGGCGTGAAGTACTGCGTGGTCGTGATGTTCACGGTGTAGTTGGGGTCACTGCTGAGCTTGAAAATCGTCTGCACCACACCCTTGCCGAACGTGCGAGTACCGATCACGTACGCGCGCCCGTGGTCGCGCAACGCGCCGGCCATCAACTCGGCGGCGCTGGCTGTGTTGGCATCGACCAGCAACACGACAGGCAGGCTGGTGATCGCGGTGTCGTCGCGGGTTTTGAGCACGCGGTCGCCTTCGCGATTGCTTTCGCGGGTGCTGCGCGTGAAGGTGATGACAGCGTCTTTCTGTGTAAGCAGCGAATCCACCATCTCGCGCGCGGTATCAACGCGCCCGCCGCTGTTGCCGCGAAGGTCGATGACGAAGCCCTCCGCGCCGCCTGACGCAAGCTCGTCCACCGCGGCCTTGAACTGTTCATAGGTGTTGCTGACGAACTCGCTGACACGCAGATACCCGAACCTGCGGCCGTGGGCGCTTTCCATGTGCGCGTCGTGCACGCTGTAGCTTTCGATCGCGCTGCGCGTGACCGGCACGTCAAGTCGCTTTGCATTCGCGTCGCGGCCGCTGGCGGGGTTGCCGCCGCGCAGCACGCTGATCACGACGACTGAGTTCTCGATGTTGCTTTTGATGCGCATCACGGATGCCTCGTAGGGCTGGCCCAGAATGCTGGTTTCATCGATGGCCACGATCACGTCGTCCTTGAACAAGCCCGCCTTGTCGGCGCCGCCGTTCTGGACGATGTGGGTGATTCGCAGGCTGCCATCGACATTCTGTTCAACCGTGACGCCAATGCCGAAGAAGCGGCCTTCAAGGTCCATGTCCTGGCCCTTGGTGGCGACGGGCGGCAGCACGCGGGTGTAGTCGTCGCCGGTGCCGTGCGCCAGGCCCTTCAGTGCCGCGTTTCGCAACTCTTCTTCGTCAAGTTCGCCGTCGTAATGCGCCAGCAGCTTCTGGCGAATCTCGGCGTACAGCTCAAAGTCCTTGGCCAGGCCTTCGGCTTTGCTGGGCGCGGGCTCGCCGGGCCGGACAAGGAACATCGTGATCACTCCGGCAATCACCAGCACCGGCAGAAACGCGAAACTGAAAATGAAGTAGCGGTTCATGAGGGCAGTATAGCTTGGTTGCTCAAGGTTCGGGGGCGCGATCGCGTCAGCCGGAATTGCCGCCCTTCTTTCTTTTGCTCTGGTCGTCGAGGAACTTCTTTTCTGCCCGGGTCAGGCTGGTGATGCCGGTCCGGCTGATCTTCTCAAGGATCGCATCCAGTTGCGCCTGCTCGGCTGCCTGCGCCGCGCGTCGTTTGGCCTCTTCGGCTTCGCGCTTCGCGGCTTCCTTGCGTTCGCGCTCGCGTAGCCTGGCGGCCCGGGGGTCTTCGTCGCTGTAGCTGTTCAGGTAGCCGGGATTGCTCCAGGGTTCGTTGCTTGCTGCCGCAGCCACTTTCGGCAGTTTGCCCGCATTGCGCAGCACCTGCATGAACAACGCGCCGAACGCCGCGCCCCAGATCAAGTGCGTCGCCGAAAGCCCGATTTCGCCGGGACTGAACAAGGCGACCGCCACGTTGATCGCCAGCAGCACGCCGATCACCACGCCGATCACGCGCCGCAGCGGCCAGCCGCCGAGACTGCGCTGGTCGGGCAGAATCCACAGCAGGCCGGTGAAGCAGGCAACAATGCCCGGGCCGCAACCCATAATCACCACCTGCGTGCGGCTGAACTGCAACAGCGCATCGGCCGGCGCAGCCAGCAGGTTGCCGACGACGCACGCGCCGACAAACAGCAGCAGAAAGCGCCTTGTGCCCAGCGGCTCTTCAAGCGCCTTGCCCGCGAAGTAGATGAAAATCGCGTCCAGCACCGCGCTGATCAGGCCCGGCGCCACCATCCAGCTGGTAAGCACCTTCCAGCCGCCGAACTGCGCGCCCTGCTGCCACAACGCGATGTCGCTGGCCGTAAGCACGAAAATCTGGCGCGCCCACCACGCCTGGCGGCCCTCGGTGGCGGCAGCAGCCCAGAAGTCGCGCACGCCCTGCGAGGCGAACGAGCCGGCGAACGACAGGGTGTCGGCGATCACCAGCCCCGAGATGTAGCCTGCAGCGACCACAATGATCAGGGCCAGCGTGCCGCGGCTGACGGCGCTGGAGAGTTCAAACTTCGGCTTCGGCCGGAAATAGTCGCGGTCTTCGTAACCCATTGCAGCGTAGTGACCCATGAAGCGGTGTCGGCTGCAAGGGAGAAGCCGGGTGCACGCAAATCGGCAAAAACACCAAGTGTTGGAAGTGTCACAGTGGCCTATTTCGTTGTAGCTGTAAATGGCACTTGGGATTGGGCCAGTTTTTCCTAAATTCTTAATGGTTATCTAACCGGTCAGTGTCGATCAGTTTATCGGACCAGCGCAGGACCCGGCATCCTGATGTGACACCTCCGGCACGTACAAATGAAATCTGAACTCATCATCCGCGGCGGCACACGGGATGGCCAGAAGATTGCACTGGTCCCCCACGGTCGCACTGTTTTCGGGCGCTCGCCCAGTTGCGATGAGCGCTTCAACGAAGAGTCGTTCAGCCGCGCGCACTTCAGCGTTGAAGGCAAAGGCAGCTTCTTTCTGTTGACCGACCTGCAAAGCAGCACGGGCACTGAGGTCAACGGCAAGAAGGTCGCCAGCAAAATCCTGCACAACGGCGACCGGATTGTGGCGGGCGGCGTTGAGTTCAGCTTCAAGGTGCACGAGACCGCGACCAACAAGGTCAGCGCAGCCAGCGGGTTACTTGACAGCGAGCCCGCCCGCGGCGCGGCAATACGGGTTGAAGCAAACTTTGAAGACGGCTCGTTCAACCTTGAAGACGCCGGCGTCGCGCCTGCGACCGCAGACGCCAGCGAACTGCTGGAGCGCACACGCGGCGCACTGCAGACCATCTATCACGTCGGCAACCTGATCTACACGCAGGAAAGCCTTGACCGCGTCTGCCACACCATCATGGACGCGGCCATGGAAGTGCTTGAGCCCGACCGCGGCTTCCTGGTGATGTACGACCCCGAAGACAAGGTGCTTGAGCCCGTGGTCGTGCGCCGCCGCAAGAGCGCCAGCGGCAACGGCAGCAGCCGCACCAGCACGCGGCTTCTGCGCGCCGTTGACGACGAACTTACCCTGTGCAGGCCGATCATCCTGTACAGCGTGAAGAAGGGGCTCAGTGTCATCAGCGACGCCGTGCACCCCGAGACCGGCGACAGCAACAGCAAGCACATCAAGAGCGCGATGTGCGTGCCGGTGCGCACCAACACCGACATCATCGGCGCGATTTACCTTGACCGCGTTGACAGCGACGTGCCGTTTCACCAGCACCAGCTTGAGCTGCTGGCTGGCATCGGCCGCCAGGCGGGTGTCGCCGTCGAGCGCGCCCGCATGCTCGAAGACATGGAAGGGTTGTTTTATTCGTGCGTGCGCGCGCTGGTCTCAAGCATTGAGGCCAAAGACCAGTACACCCACGGCCACAGCGAACGCGTGACCGCATTTGCCGTGACGCTGGCCGAAGAAATGCAACTGGATGCGGAAACGCTGGATAACGTGCGCTTGGGCGCGCTGCTGCATGACGTGGGCAAAATCGGCGTGGCGGAAAAGATCCTGACCAAGCCAAGCCGCCTGACACCCGACGAAGTCAAGGTCATCCGCCTGCACCCGGTGCGCGGCGGCGAGATTCTCAGCCACATACGGAACATCCCGGGCGTGATTGCCGCCGTGAAGCACCACCACGAGATGTACAACGGGCTGGGCTATCCCGACGGGCTGGTGGGTGAGGAGATTCCGCAGACGGCGCGCATCGTGGCGCTGGCGGATGCGTTCGACGCCATGACCAGCAACCGCAGCTATCGCAGAAACTTTGACGTGGATGAAGCCATCGCCGAGTTCACACGTTGCAGCGGCGACCAGTTTGACCCCGAAGTCTGCGAAGTCATGATTCGGCTGCTGCGCGAAGGCACGATCATCCCGTGCAACGAGCTGTTCGCCAAAGGCATCGACATCAGCAAGAGCATCTATTGATTCAGTAGTGGCGCCTTAGGCGTGTCGTCAGCACGGGTCGATGCCGGCGCGAGCCGGGGGCCCGCGGATATGCCATCGCGGGGACCATGCTGCTCGCACCGCAAGCGTAGCATGCGCGTTCCGCGCATGTCGTCGCCATTGGCCTCCGGCCAATGCCACGGGCCGGAGGCCCGTGAATACGCCATCGCCGGGACGGCGATGCTACGCGCGCAGGCTCTTGATGCGTTGCGCGTAGTCGCCTGCAAAGACGTAGTTGCCGGCGACGAGCACGTTGGCGCCGGCGGCTACAGCTTCTTTGCCTGTCTGCTCGTTGATGCCGCCGTCGATTTCGATGTCCAGGTCCGGCCTTGCAGCGCGCGCGGCCTTGACCGTTTCAAGCACCTTGGGGATGAACTTCTGGCCGCCGAAGCCCGGCCACACACTCATCACCAGCAGCATCTCAATTTCGCCAAGCCACGGGCGCGCCGCCTCAATGCTTGTGTCGGGGTTCAGCACCAATCCCGGCTTGACGCCCGCTTTGCGGATGGCGGCTAGCGTCTCGCCGATCGGGGCGTTGCACTCAACGTGGATGGTTAGGTAATCGGCACCCGCCTTGGCAAAGGCTTCAATGTAGCGTTGCGGATCGGTCATCATCAGGTGGCAGTCCAGCGGCTTGCTTGCGACCTTCTTGATGGCCGCGACCACGGGCGGGCCGATGGTCAGGTTGGGCACAAAGTGGGCGTCCATGACATCGACGTGCAGAAGGTCGGCGCCCGCGGCTTCAATGGCCCGCACTTCGTCGCCGATGCGGGCAAAGTCGCAGGACAGAAGGGATGGCGCAATCTTGAGTGAAGGCATACGTCTTGTGTGCCGGGTCCCGGGTGCCGTGTCAACTGCCCCTATTTACAAGACAAGGGACCGGGGACGCAGGACTGTCCTAAAAACTGAACGGAAGGTCGTACTCGCGTACTTCCGGCTTCTCGCGGCTTTTGACCTTCACTTCCACGCGCGCCTTGAGCTTGTCGCCGTCAATCACGATGTAGTTCTTGACCCACGCGTTGTCGTAATGCGTCCACGACCGGTCCTTGATGAAGTACTCGGTCAAGCCGGCTTTGCGCGCGTCGTAGATCCATTTTTCGCCGAGATACGGCTCAATCACGCAGGCGTAAGTGCCACCCGGCACGCTGTAGCGTATGCGCAGGCCGGGCTTTGACTTGTTGCCAAGCTCGTCGCAGGCCTCGACCGAGATGCGGTAGTGCACGTTGTCTTCAAGGTCGCGGATTTCGAACTCATCGATCACTTTGTCAGCCATGGGTTCTCGCTTTCAACAGTTCCGGGTTCTGAGTTCCGGGTTACCTTGGTCCGTCCGCACCTTCATCTCTCAGGTACGCCGCCAATCAGCCTGATAGTGCTGTTAACGCGCTCGTAGTACCCTTCAAAGTCGGTCTGATTGATGGCCTTCAGGTCTAGCAGCACGTACAACATTGACTGAACTTCGATCGCTGACGCCTTTGCAATGCCTAGAAAGCGCGCGAAGTCTTTAGAGCTATGCCTTCCAAAACCCTCCGCAATGTTGTTCATGATTGAAAGCGATGCGCGCGTCAACTGATCTTTCAAGCCAAACTCTCGGGAAAGCTGTGGCTCGGAAAAACAGCCTGTAAAAGTCCCGAGTAAGTTCGCGCGAAAACTGCCACGCTTTGATCTCTTCGAAAGTCTGAAATGTCGCCATAGACTGTCCCGCCACGCTAAACCCAGAACCCGGAACTCAGAACTCAGAACTTGACCAAGGCCTCAAGCGCCGGCATGGGCTCGCCTTGCAGCAGGGTTAAACTTGCGCCGCCGCCGGTGCTTACGTGGCTCATGCGGTCGGCCAGGTTGAAGTGCTCTACGGCCGCGGCGCTGTCGCCGCCGCCTACCACGCTGAAGGCGCCGGCTCGCGTGGCGTCAGCGATGGCCTGCGCGATGGCCTTGGTCCCGTTGCTGAAGCGCTCTTTTTCAAAGACGCCCATCGGGCCGTTGAACAGGATGGTCTTTGCGCGCTTGATTGCATCCGAAAAACGCCGCGCCGTCATGTCGCCGATGTCAAAGGCCGCCATGTTGTCGGGCACGTCGCCGTTGACCTCGCTTGCGCTTTCGTCGTCTATGCTGCTGCTTACCACGTGGTCGCCGGGCAGGTGCACGATCACGCCCAAGTCGGCCGCTTTGGCCAGCATGGCTTTGCACTCAGGCACCAGCGTGTCGTCGCACAACGAGTTGCCGATGGCCACGCCCTGGCTGAGCAAAAACGTGTAAGCCATGCCGCCGCCGATGCAGATTTCGTTGACCTTGCTAAGCAAGTTATTCACCAGCGGAATTTTGTCGCTGACCTTGGCCCCGCCCACCACAGCCAGCGTCGGCTTGGCCGGCTTGTCCAGCACGCGGGCCATGGCGTCGATTTCGGCTTTCACCAGCAAGCCGGCGGCGCTTGGCAGCAGTTTGGCGGGCCAGACCATGCTGGCATCGGCGCGGTGGCAGGTGCCGAAGGCGTCGTTGACGTAAGCTTCAGCCAGTTCAGCGAGTTCGCGGCCGAAGGCTTCCGCGCCTTTACTCTCGGCTTTGTGGAAGCGCAGGTTTTCAAGCAAGGCCGCGCGGCCGTCGGCGATGCCGCGCACGCTGTTGTGGGTGTGCTCGCCGACGCAGTCAGGGATCAACGGTACGTTAAAGCCCAGCAGCTCAGAAAGGCGCTTTGCCACGGGCGCGAGCGAAAACGCCGCTTCAAAGCCTCTGCCCTCGGGGCGGCCAAGGTGGCTGGCAAGGATGACGCGGGCGCCCTGCTTGAGAAGGCGGTGGATGGTGGGCAAAGCGGCGACAATGCGCGCGTCGCTGGTGATGGATGTGCCCTCAAGGGGCACATTGAAATCGCAGCGCACAAAGACGCGCTTGCCGGCAAGGTTGCCCAAAGAGTCGATGGCGGGTATCGCGGAAAGGTCCATAGCAAGCTCCCGCCGCACTATATCCCCAGCAAGGCCCCACGCCAGCATTGCTGGCAGAGGGGCGTAGCATGCGCGTTCCGCGCATGTGGCGCCCATCGGCCTCCGGCCGATGGCAGGGGCCGGAGGCCCGCGAGTACGACATCGCCGGGGACGGCGATGCTACGTTGCCGTGTTCGCGCGTTGGCGATAGTGATTGCCGCGTTACCGGTCGGCGAAGCGACGGGTTGTTTGGATTTGTTGCAACTTTCTCCGCGCGTTATCGTTTAAGTGTCAGACGGAAAGGAGGCGCGCTCCCACGCACCACAGAACAGGCTCATGACGACGGATTCCTGCAGCACCCCACGGCTGCTCTCCCACCCACGAGAATCCGAAACTGTGAACCTGAACTGACACCCGGCCGGGCACCATCTCTCCGGATCTGCCAAGCTCCCACCGGCCAAACGCGCCTACCGATCCACCCACCGGGCCCCGCACCACGCGGGGCCCTCTCTTTCCGGCAGCAAAGCATCCCCCAGCCGGCCCTTCCGGGCCGGTCTGTGCAAGACCTGCAACTGTTCTACTTGAGTGTGTTGAGCAACTGGCCCAGCCGACAGGCGTAGCCCCACTCGTTGTCGTACCAGGCGATCAACCGGGCAAGACTGGTCTGCCCGCTCTGCACACTGGTCAATTGGCTGTCAAACACGACGCTGTGGGGGTTGCCCACCACGTCGCTGCTTACCAGCGGGTCTTCGCTATGTTCGATGATGCCGGCGTATTCGCCCTCGGCTGCGGCTTTGACGGCGGCGTTGATCTGGGCGGCGCTCGCGGCGCCCTGCAGCTCAAGGATCAACTCGACGTTGCTGCCATTGAGTACCGGCACCCGTTGCGCCATGCCGGTGATACGCCCAGCCAGCTCCGGCATGACCTGCTCGAAGGCAAGCAGGCTTTCCGTAGTAGTCGGCACGATGTTGGCGGCACCCGCGCGGCCGCGGCGCGGGTCGCGTTCGTGGCCGCCGTCAACGATGTTCTGGCCGCTGGTGTAGGCGTGCACGGTCATCATGTAGCCGCGCAGTACGGGCCAGCGCCCGTGCAGCACTTTCAGCAGCGGCGCAAAACAATGGGCGGTGCAGCTTCCGGCGCTGATGATGCGGTGCGCATCGCGCAGTTCGTGGTGATTCACGCCGTACAGGATCGTCTTGTCGGCGACGCCTTGCGCCAGCGGCTGGCTTACAACCACGCGCTTGGCGCCCGCGGCCAGCAGGCCTTCCAGGCTTGCACGCGAGTTGTTGCGGCCGGACGAGTTCACGACCACGTCAATGGCATCAAGGGCGGCGGGCAGCTTTCCGTTGTGGGTCAGCGTCACGCGGCGGCCGTTCACAAGCAGCGCGCCGTCTTCGGCGCGCACGTTGGGCATACGCGCCATCACCGAGTCGTACTTGAGCAGGTAGGCAAGCTGCTCAGCGGGCAGGGGGTCGTTGACGTGCACGACGTCGGCGTCCGGCGTTGATTCCAGAATCCGGAACAACGCCCGCCCGATGCGGCCAAAACCATTGATCAGCACGCGCATGGCGGCAGAGTACAGCTTTCAAGCGCAGGTTACAGGGGCGGCAGCCGCCCTCGCCTCAGGCCAGCTCGCCGAGTTTCTCTTCAATGCCGGCGATGTCGTCGGGGTCAAGCTTGGGCGTCGGGATCTCGTAGGTCTGCTTGTCTTTGCCCTTGCCCGGCGTTTCAAAGATTGACCATTCAACCTTGCCCTTGCGGTGCGTGCCCCGCAGTTTCAACTTTTTGAGGCGCATCAGGCCCAGCGCTGCGACGTAGGCAAAGCGCTGCATTTCCTCGGGCGTGAAGCGCACTTCCTGCTCCGGCTGGCGTGCGCGGTGAAAGATCTCCCACAGCAGGTCGGGGTCCATCAGCGCCGGCTTGGGTTTGCTGGAAAACTCGGCGGGCCAAAACGCGATAAAGGCGCCGGGGCTCTGGCGCTCCCACGCCTCGGCGCTGATCTCGACGCGCGTGAACACGCCCTCGTTCTCGGCGTCGGCGGACAGCGCAATGAAGTAGCGCTCGCCGTCACTGAAGCTTCGGCCGGTCACACTGCACTTGCCCTGGCCGCGGCTGATCTTGAACTCGCTCATGCGCGCAACCTACTCGCCCTTCAGGTCAACCTCAAGGCGGCTTGCGAGCTCGCGCAACTCCGCCATGGTGCGGATACGCTTGCCGGTGATTCTGAGCACCGCGTCCACGGCGGCGACCTCGTGAAACTCGTCCTTCTTCCAGATCTTGATTACCGCGCGCAGGCCGTCTTTGTGGCCGATGTTGCCCAGCGCAGCCAGCAGGTACTCGCGGTACACAAAGTACGCGTGGTCGGTGGCCTGCTGGTCCACGACAAAGCGCCCCTGCACAAGCTGCTCGCGGTCGTACTCGACAATCCTGACGCGGTCCACTTCAGCTTCAATGGCGCGGATCGCGCGCGGGTCTTTGAAGCGCCCAAGCAGATCAATGAAATTCTTGCGAAAGCGCCACGCACCGCCCTTGGCCTCGCCTTCGGTGTCCAGCGTTGACTCAAGCTCAACGATCGCCTGGCCTACCGTGCGGGGGCCGATGTTGACCAGGCACTCAATGATGTACTTCGGAAAGTTGGCGTTGGTCTGCACAACATAGATGGTCTCACCGCGCACGTCCTGCGCCTCGACCAGCTGGTTGTGGCCGGTCCACAGCGCCGTACACAACTGCTCAACTGCCGGCAGGCCTACCTGCACCAGCACTTCCTGCGCGCGGCTTACCACCGGCGCGTCGGGGTTGGTCAGCGCCAGAATCATGTTCGCGACCAGCAGTTCGCGGCCGTCTTCGCCGTAGGCCAGCATGGACTCGGCAAAGCGCGCCCAATGCTCAGATTCACGGTTGCCCGTTGAGTACTGCGGCGCGGTTTGAAACTTGTGCACAAGGCGGTACATGCGCCCGTAGCGCGCAAGGCGCGTGCGCACCTTTTCGCTGTTCCAGGCATCCTGCACCACGAAGCCGTCGGCATCGCGCAGCTCTTCCTGTTGCAGCAGCCGCCGGATTGTGTCCGGCCACAGCACATAGCTGCGCCATGCCTTCTGCCGCGGATTCAGCTTGTTCCAGTCCGCGGGCGGCCAGTCGTAGTTCACTTTGGGCTTGCCGTCGCGGGTGTATTCGCGCGGCGGCTGGGGCGCCGGGTACACGTGGCGTCGCACAAAATGCCACTGGTCGGGATCGGTTGACTCCAGCCTTTCCAGCAGGTCCGGCATTTCGACGCCCCGGAACTCGGCAACCTTGTCACGCTCCAGCACGATCGCCGGTTGTTCTTTGGGCGGGCGGTCCGGCTGGTCGGGTTCGCCGTTGCGCGGCGCAGACTGACAGGCGACCAAGAGCAGCAGGCATAGCGGAAGCAGACGTTTCACTGCGGGTGCTCCGGGGATTCTGGCGGGGCTGCTGCAATGATCATTGATCGGCGCAGTCCGGTCAATGGCGCGTCCGCCGGGGTTTGCGCGGAGGGGCGTGCGTCGTTATAACGCCCGCCGCCCAAGCAAGGAGTCAGCCATGATCGTCGGCGTACCCCGCGAAATCAAAGACCACGAGTACCGCGTCGGCATGGTGCCAGCCGGCGTTCACGCGCTTGTTGAAGCAGGCCACAAAGTGCTGGTGGAAGTCGGCGCCGGCCTTGGCAGCGGCATCCTGGACGACGATTACGAGGCCGCGGGCGGCAAGCTGGTTGCCACGGCCAAAGAAGTGTTCGACGGCGCGGACATGATCGTGAAGGTCAAAGAACCGCAGCCCGTTGAGTACGGCATGATCCGCCGGGGACAGATCGTCTATACCTACTTTCACTATGCCGCCAGCCGCGAATTGACCGAGGGCATGGTCAAGACCGGCGCCGTCACGGTGGCCTACGAAACCATGGAAGACAAGCGCGGCACGCTGCCGCTTTTGACGCCCATGAGCGAAGTCGCCGGCCGCATGAGCATCCAGGAAGGCGCCAAGTACCTTGAGCGCCCGACCGAAGGCCGCGGCATATTGCTGGGCGGCGTGCCGGGCGTTGAGCCGGGCAACGTGGTCATCATCGGCGGCGGCGTGGTCGGCACAAATGCGGCCAAGATGGCGGCTGGCATCGGCGCCAAAGTGACGATTCTTGACGTCAGCCTTGATCGCCTGCGCTACCTTGATGACGTGTTGCCGCCCAACGTGCACGAGCTGTACAGCAACGCCTACAACATTCGCGAAGCCATCCGCCAGGCCGACCTTGTGGTCGGCGCCGTGCTGATCCCCGGTGCCAAGGCGCCGTCGCTGATCCGCCGTGAAGACCTGCAGCACATGAAGCAGGGCGCCGTGATCGTTGACGTCGCCGTGGACCAGGGCGGCTGTGTTGAAACCACCCGGCCCACGACCCACAGCAACCCGACCTACATCATTGACGGCGTCGTGCACTATTGCGTGGCCAACATGCCCGGCGCGGTCGGCCGCACCAGCACGTTTGCGCTGACCAACGCCACCAGCCGGTTTGCCATCGAGATTGCCAAGCTGGGCTGGAAAGAAGCCGCCAAGAAGCACATTGAGGTGCGCACGGGCCTGAACGTCGTGGACGGCAAGATCACGTACAAGGCCGTGGCGGACGCCTTCGGCATGGAATACACGCCGCTGGTGCTGTAGGCGCTACTCGGTCTCGCGCAGGAAGCGGTCAATATCGGTGTCCTTGCCGACCAGCATCAGCACGTCGTCGTCCTGCGGCTTGGTGTCGGGGCCGGGAATGCTGATCCTCTCCTGCCCTTCTTCAGGACGGCGGATCGCCACCAGGTTGACGCCGAAGTTCTTGCGCAGTGACAACTCAAGCAGCGTCTTGCCGATCACACCGCGCGGCGCCTTGACCTGCACAAAGCTGTGCTCGCTGCCGATGTCCAGCGCTTCAAGCAGGCCGGGCTTGGCCAGTTTTTGCGCCAGCCGCAAGGCCGCCTGCTCCTCGGGCATGATGACTTCGTTGGCGCCGAGGCGCTTGAGGATCGTGGTCTTTATACGGTCGTTGGCGCGCGCAATCACGCGCGGGTACTGAAGGTCCATGGCGGCCAGCATCGCGAGCTGGCTTGCCTCAAAGTTTTCGCCGATCGCAATGACGACGGTGTCAACCTTGCCAAGGCCCAGGCTGCGCTGGGTCTCAAGCTCGGTCGCGTCGGCGGTGACCGCCAGCGCGACTTTGTCCTTGATCTGGTCAACGACGTGGGCGTCGGTGTCGATGGCCACAACTTCGAGGCCGTCACGCGCTAGCGCCTCAGCCAGCGCCATCCCGAAACGCCCCAGTCCGATCACGGCTACTTTTTGCATGGGAACACCCTACAGAGGTCAGAGGTCCGACATTGGTCATTGGTCATTGCAGTGCTTGCATGGCAACCCGTCGCTTGCGCTCCGGGCTCTTGCTTCTGTCATGTTGGCTTTACCCGATCATGATCCTTTCTTCGGGGTACTCGAAGTTTCTGGCTGCTCGACGGCCTATGGCCAGCACCAGCGTCAACGGCCCGATTCGGCCAATGTACATGCACAGGATGATGATGATCCGGCCCGGGGTGCTCAACTCGCTGGTAATGCCGGTGCTCAGGCCCACCGTGCAGAAGGCGCTGGCGGCTTCAAACAGGATGGCCTCAAAGCCCTGCTCACGGCCTGCGGCGCCTTGCGCCTCAGTCACCGTCAGCAGCAGCGTGGCCGTACAGATGAAGGTGATCGCCAGCACCAGCATCACCAGCGACTTCTTGATCAACTCATCAGGGATGCGCCGCTTGAAGGCCTCGGTCGGTCGGCCCCGGAACGTCGCAACCACCGAAATCACCATCACAAAAAACGTGGTGGTCTTGATGCCGCCCGCCACGCTGCCCGGGCTGCCGCCGACAATCATCAGCAAGATAGTCCAGAACTGCGCGGCCGTACCGACCTGTGCCGTATCCACGTTGTTGAAGCCGGCTGTGCGCGCTGCCATCGACTGAAACAGGCACGCAGCCAGCTTTTCGTCCCAAGGTAGCCCCGCCAGTGTGTAGTTCCATTCAAGCGCGAGAAATCCAACTGCCCCCACCACCAGCAGCGCGCCCGTCATCGTAAGGATGATCTTGCTTTGAAGGCTCATGCGCGGGATGGGCTGATTCTTGACGCGGCGCCGGAACACAGGCAGGCGGCGGAACATCGGCAGCGCCCACCAGCGGTATGTCGCACACTCCATGACCACGACAAAGCCCAAACCGCCTATGATCACCAGCCAGCTGATGTGCAGTACCACCGGCCAGTTACCGACAAAGCGGATCATGCTGTCGCTGTAAAGGGCAAAGCCCGCGTTGCAGAAGGCGCTGATGCTGTGAAACACCGAGTAGTAAAGCTGCTCGCCGGCGGGCAGTGGCTTGCCCTCGGCATCGACCCAGTGGCCATACAGGCCGATCACGCCCACCAATTCGCTGACAACAGTAATGCCCAGAATCCAGACAGTAACGCGACCCACACGACCGATCAGGTCAAGGTTGAGCACTTCGCCCACGGCGGCGGCGCCCTTGAGGCCCATGCCGCGACCGAAGGCAACGCCGAAGAAGGCGGCGAAGGTCATGATGCCCAGGCCGCCCATCTGAACCAACGTGATGATCACGAGCTGGCCAAAGCGCGTCCAGGCCGTGCCGGTGTCCACGACCACCAGGCCGGTCACACATGTGGCCGACGTCGCGGTAAACAGGCAGTCAATGAAAGGCACGTTTGCGCCCGGCGCCTGCGCGCCCGGCAGCATGAGCAGCAACGTCCCGATCAGGATCAGCGTGGCAAAGCTGCCCAGAAACACGTGCAGCGGGCTTTGCACCAGGCGCGTGACAAAGCTGAGCACGCGCAGCAGTCGCAGCGCCACAAACGCAAGCAAGCCTGCCTGTGTCAGATAGGCAAATGCCAGGAACGTGGTGTTTTCGTCCAGCAGGCCGCCGACCCAGTGCGACGCAACAAACAGGCCCACGCCCATAAACACGCCAAACACCAGGGCTGCGCTGTCGGCGGGCGCTTGTCGCGCGCCTTCGAGCAGGCGACGCGCCATCACGAAGACACCAAGGGTCTCGCCGATCAGCACCAGAAGACACAGCGCCTGAAACACGGCGATGAAGGGCTCCCAGCCGGCGGGCAGCAACTCGCCATGGAACAGCAGAAAGCTGGCCAGCGCGATGATTGCGGTCACGGCGTTGACCCAGAAGTAGCGGTCACGCCACGCCTCTACGCGTTCGTCGGTGAATATGCGGGTGATCAGCCTTGTGTCGGCCAACGCATCCCCCGGACTGCGCACCACCCTGCCGGCTGTGCCGGGTCGGGCAAATGAGGATGCCTTTTGGGCGCCCTCTCCAACGCCTGCGAGGTTAGCTGACGGGCTCGGGCCGAAGAAGGTAGCCCTACGCTTGCCTGCCCTGTGACGCAGGCGTCGCGATTAGCCCCGGAAGACCTGGGTCCCCCGCTCAGGCCCCACGCGGGGCCTGACTCGGCGATGGATTAAGCGTATCGGCGTGGACTTGACGTGTCAAATCCACGCAAAGGACGCGGCAAAGGCAGGTTAGGAAGGCGGCGCCGCGGGCAACGTCCGGTAATGTTCAGTTCCGGGTTCTGAGTTCCGGGTTTCATGGGGGGCATGCGCCACCCCAGACCCGGAACCCGGGACGATTAACTCAGAACCCGGAACTCTATCCCCCCATCATCCGGCGGCTGATCTTCTTGCCAAGCTCGACCGACGGCTGGTCGTAGGGGTTTACGCCAAAGGCAAATCCCGCGTAGGTGGTTGCCGACATCAGGCCCATCAGCAGCTCGCCAAGTGTTGACGCGTCAAGTTTTGGCAGGATCAGTGTCGCGTTGGGCCGCTTGCGCTCAACACATGCTTGCGCTGTGCCCGCGTGCTGGGCGTTGATCACTTCGCCCAGTGTGCGGCCTTTCACGAATGCGGCGTCAAAGTCGCCCCACTCAAAGTCCCCCAGCGGCGGGTCAAGCTCGTGCTTTTCAATGCGCGTGAACAGCAGCACCTTGTCGTTGGGCCCTTCCAGAAACAACTGCAACTGCGCGTGCTGGTCGGTCGCGCCGGCGGCCGGTATTGCCGTCTGGCCGCTGACCGCGGGCCGGCCTTGCTCGTCGCGGTCTTTGCCCAAACTTTCGTCCCATAGTTGCACAAACCAATCCGACACGCTGCGCAGGCGGCTGCTGTAGGGCATGAACACAAGCTGACTTTTGCCGCGCCGGCAAAGCTCGGCGGCGATCAACCCAAGACGCGCGGGCCAGTCCTGCGCGAAATCGCCGCTGCGGCACAAAGCCTCCGTGCGTGATGCGCCGCTCATGAGCGTCGCCACGTCAAGCTCCATCATCGTGGCCGGCACCAGCGCCGCGCCGGTAAGTACGGAAAATCGCCCCCCCACTTCCGGCGGTATCTCGCAGGTGTCCAGCCCCTGCTGCTCGGCAAAGCGGCGCAGCGGCCCGTTGACGGCGTCGGTCACGGCAACCATGTGATCGACCAGCGACAAGCCCGCATGGCGCAGCTTTTCAGCAAAGTAGCCCAGCGCCAGCACAGTCTCGATGGTCCCGCCGGACTTGCTCACGACAACAAACTGTGTTTGCGGCAGGTCAACCCGCGCGATCACCTGCGCAAACAGAGCGGGGTCGGTGTTGTCCACGATGTGAAGGTCAACGCGCGGCGCGGCCACGGGCTGCATGGCGTTCACCAGCGCGCGCAAGCCAAGGCTGCTGCCGCCGATGCCCAGCACCACCAGGTGCCGAAAGCGCCCAAGGCGCGGCTGGCACGCCTCCAGCACGCTTTCAAGCAGCGGCGAGTTGCCCGGCAGGTTCAGGTAGCCGTGCTGGCCCGCCGCGCGTTCGCGCTGCAAACGGTCGCGCAACGCGGGCAGCCGCGCGTCAACGGCCGCAAGGTCCGCGGCGGAAAGGCCGTGCTCGCCCGCTGCAAGCAACCCGACAGTATCCAAAGTAATCGTATGCGTCGGCATCAACACCGCTTGTTACTACTTTGAGCCACGGAGGTCACGGAAGAACACGGAGACAAGCAACCTTACAGATTTGGCTTCAGCATTTCGCATTGATCCGGTTGCTTTGCAGTTTTCCGTGCAACTCCGTGCACTCCGTCGAAGCTCTGCCGTTCATCTGTACACGCGATCACAACTGTAGTAGTGGGCGGCCTGTCATTTCCGGCGGCTGATCCACACCCATGAGTGCAAGCACCGTCGGCGCCACGTCCGCGAGCTTGCCGCCGTCGGCCAGTTTGCCCGTTGCGTTGCCGCACAGGATCAGCGGCACCTTGTTGTGGCTGTGCTGGGTGCTGGCAGCCATGCCGTTTGCCGTTGCCACCGGCGCGGCGTAGCTGGTTCCCTTTTCCTGGTTGCGGGGGTCCGCCGCTGCTTCCGCGCTCAGCAGCATTTCTTCGGCGTTGCCGTGGTCTGCCGTTACCAGCACGGCAAAGCCGCACTCGTTTGCGGCGTTCACGACTTCGCGCAGCGCGCGGTCGGCGGCTTGCACGCCCTTGACGGCGGCGTCGAACATGCCGGTGTGGCCCAGCATGTCGGGGTTGGCAAAGTTGACCAGCACAAATGCGTGTTTGCCGCTGCGGATGGCGGCCGCGACTTCAGCGGCCACTTGCGGCGCGCTCATTTCGGGCTGCAAGTCATACGTTGCGACTTTGGGCGAAGGCACCAGCCGGCGTTCTTCGCCGGGGTTGGGCTGCTCAAGGCCGCCATTGAAGAAATACGTCACGTGGGCGTACTTTTCAGTCTCGGCGCAGCGAAACTGCTGCATGCCTTTGGCCGCAAGCCACTCGCCCAGCGTGTTTCTCAATGACTGCGGCGCGTACATTACGCGCGCCGGAATGTCAGCGGCGTACTGCGTCATCGTGATCAGGCTGCACTGAGGCCACTTGCCGCGCTTGAAGCCGTCAAAGTCGGCTTGCGTCAGCGCGCGGCAAAACTGGCGGGCACGGTCGGCCCGAAAGTTGAAAAACACAATCGCGTCGCCGTCGCGCATCAGGCCCAGCGGCTCGCCGTGGCCCACCACAAGTTTGGGCGTAATGAATTCGTCCGTCACGCCCGCGCCGTAGCCTTCGTCGATGGCGGCAAGGGGATCGGTAACCGTTTCGCCTTCGCCAAGGGTGTACATGTCCCAGGCGCGCCGGGTGCGCTGCCAGTTTTTGTCGCGGTCCATGGCGTAGTAGCGGCCGCAGATTGTGGCCACGCGACCGATGCCGGTGGCCGCCATATGATCAATAAGCCGCGAGACATGGCCCGCGCCGCTGGTGGGCGGGGTGTCGCGGCCGTCGGTAATCACGTGAAAGAAAACGCGGTCGCCGGGAAAGTTGGCGGCCTTCAGCCAGTCCAGCAGGGCAAAGTAGTGCCGGTCGGTGCTGTGTACGCCGCCGTCGCTGGTCAAGCCCATCAGGTGAATCGCGCCATGCGTGGCCAGCGCGTGCTTCAGTGCCGGGTTGCCCGCAAACCGTCCCTCGCGAATGTCCTTGTCGATGCGCGTGATGTCCTGCCAGACAATGCGGCCGGCGCCAAGGTTCAAATGCCCGACTTCAGAGTTACCGAACTGGTCGGGCGGCAAGCCGACTTGTTCGCCGCAGGCTTCGATCACGGTGTGCGGATGCTTTGCCCACAGGGCGTTGAAACACTCCGGCTTGGCGGCGCTTACGGCGTTGCCCGGCCCCGGCGGGGCAATGCCCCAGCCATCGAGAATCACCAGCAGTACCGGCGTAGTCATGGCGGCAGGATAGCAGCAACCGCCTGTCGTTTCAGTCTGTGGAATGCCGGGGGTTGCGGCAGTTTCGCAGCGGCATTACGATTCGCCCGCCTTGGGCTGGTAGCTCAGTTGGTAGAGCATCTGAATGGCATTCAGAAGGTCAGGGGTTCGACTCCCCTCCAGTCCACCACGACAAACGCCCGCGCAAGCGGGCGTTTGTCGTGCGCGGACGAACATATCCGCGCCACCGGTTACCACTGCAACACCTGGCCTTGCATGTCGGATGGCACTTCGGCGCCGAAGTACTTCAGCACTGTGGGCGCGAAGTCCGTCAGGCTGAAGGGGGGCAGCTCGCCCTTTGCGGGCACGCCGCCGCCGGCCATGGCAAACACGCCGTGCCAGTTGTGGTTGGCGTCGTCGGGGCCAGTGTCGTTTTCGAACACGTGCAGCGGCGCGTCAGGCTCGGGCGGGATGCTGCCGATACTGCGCCAGCCAAGGTCGCCGAAAATCACGATCAAATCCGGCGGTATGTTGCGCACAACCTTGTACGTCTGCTCGGCTGTGTAAACGTGCGTGGTCATGGGCCGGCCCTGGTCGTCAGGGATGGCCTTGAGTTTCTCGCCAAGCTCGGCCAGTAATGCCGGCACAGCCGCGGGGTCAACAATGCCTTCGGGTTCGCGGCCCTTGATATTGACCATTACGCGCGAGTAGTAGCCGCCCTCGGCCCAGACCTTGGTGCGCGACCAGTCAACCTGCCCGGCCTTGATCAGCTTGCTCATGCCCACAAGTTCTTTGGGGCGCTCTTTGAGCGTGAGGTAGCCCTTACGCATCAGCCATTCATTGATGCGGATGCCGCCGTCCATGCCGCGGGCGCCGTGGTCGCTGACTACTGCAATGGCGGTGTCGGGGTCGTTTTCGTAGGGCGCGATCAGCTCGCCCATCAGTGTGTCGCACAGCGCGTAGTAGTCGCGCATGGCGTTGTTCAGCGGGTGGTCAGGCACGTAATGCCGGTGCTTTTCGTCGGTATAGCGCCACAACACGTGGACAATGCGGTCGGTGCCCATCTCGACCATCATGAAGAAGTCCCACGGTTTGGTGGCCAGCAAATGGCCCGCGAGCTTGAAACGGCGCTTGGCCATCTCGATCAGCAGGTCGAGGATCTCCTGTTTGTTTTCGCTGCGAAAGTCTTCGGCGTCGGGTATGTAGTCGCACACGCTCATCACTTCCTGCTTGAGCGTGGCCGGGTAAGTCCACGTGCCTTCCATGTCGGGCAACGGAAAGCCGCTGACCATCACGCCGTTCAGCGGCTTGGGCGGGTAGGTTTGCGGCACGCCCAGAATGATGTTTTTGTGGCCGGCTTTGGACAGCACGTCCCAGACGCGGGGCTCGCGGACCATTTTGCCGTCGGCAAACGTGAAGGCGTCGTAGGTGTAATCTTTGCGGTTGCGAAAGCCGTACATGCCCAGGGTGCCGGGGTCTTTGCCGGTGACCATGCACTGCCACGCGGGGATGGTGATCGGCGGAATGGTGCTGCGCATGCGCGCATACACGCCGCGTTGGCGAAGGCGCGTAAGGTTGGGCATACGGTCGGCCCAACGCTCAAAGGCCAGCGAGGGCTCCAGACAATCAAGACCGACAACAAGAAGGCGTTTCGGCATGGGCGCTACTCTTCCTCGGCGGGCGCAAATGGCAAGAGTTGCGTTGCCATGTCCGGCAGGTGTTTCATCGCAACATCCCCGACAATCCTGTGATCCAGCAGATAGTACCCATGAACGATGCGATTTCGCATGCCCACCACGTCTCCCCACGGAAGCGTCGGCAGAGCTGCCTTGAATCCATCGCTTAGGTGGTTGGACGCTTCTCCGCCCACTTGAATGGCGTACACTACCGCCGACTGAAGTTTCTCGTCGTCCTTGAACTCTTGAAGTGAAACGCCTCTCATCCAGCGCGCAACTTTTGCGGCCGCATCAAGGATGTGGCCAACGCGCATCGCGTCTTCAGGCTGCATAGGCAAGTTGCGCCTCACGCAGGACGCGTTTGCGGATGAACCGACTGATGTGCTCGAACGGCACGAGGTCAACTTTGCGGCCGCCGAACAGCGCCGAAAGTTCGTTCTCAAAAGACACGATGTGCCAGCCGATGACGGCGTCGGGCTCAAACTCGTACAGCACGTCCACGTCACTTTCCGGGCCGAAGTCGTCGCGAAGCACAGAGCCGAAAAATGCAAGCCGCTTGACCTTCCAGCGCCTGCAAAGCTCGGCCAGCTTTTCGTGGTCGTAACGGATTTTCACCGCGGGTTCCATGGTGTTCCAGTATAGCAAACGGGCGGGAGTGTCACCTGCGCAGCAGACGCAGGGTCATGGCCCGCAAAAGGTGCCGCGCACAAAGGACGCGGCGAGCTGCAACAGTACCTCTCTGTGGTCCCTGTGCGAGGCCGCAGTTGCAGTTCACGGTTAGTCGTCCACATAGCCCAGCTCGCGCAGGTGGGCTTCGATCTTTTCTTCTTCGGATTGGCCGTTGCCTGCTGCTTTGGCCCCGTCGCCTGCGTTGCGGGCCCCGGATGCTTTGTCCAGCGCCTCCAGAAAGCTTCGCAACTTGCCTGCAGTTTCGGCCTCGGCTCCAAGCACCGACTTCTTTTCGCCGGGGTCTTTCTTCAGGTAGTACAGCCGGCGCGTGGGCACGCCCGCCAGAAACAGGTACGGGTCAATGTACGCTGCCTTCAGCAAGCCGCCCACGCCCTTGCGAAAGTGGTGGCCGTACAAAATCGGCAGCACGCCCGGCCTTGCGACTGTACTCAGCGCCCGGCCCAGCTCTTTAAAGTATTTGCGCACTCGCACGCCAAAGGGCGGCGGCGAGTACTCGATGTACTTCCAGTCCGGCGTACGCACGACGCGGGCGTGCTCTTGCCGATGAAACGGAAACGGCACCTCAATCACCAGCGCGTCGTGAACCTGCCGGCTGCTTTCTTCCCATAGCGGGCGCAACGACTTGCCGCGAAAGCGCTTCTCGGGCTCAAGGCCGCAGGCGTCGAGCACCGTCGGCGCAATGTCGATGGTCTGCACCAGCGCGTCGTATCGCTTGCCCTGCGGCAGCACCTGCGGCGCGCGCATGATCAGGGGCACGCGGATCTCTTCTTCCCACGGAAACTTGCCGTGGCCCGCGAGGCCATGCTCAAAAAACATCTCGCCGTGGTCGCCGACGACGATGATCAGCGTTTCGTCAAGTATCCCGCGCTTTTCAAGCTCGGCGACCAGCTCGCCGAATTTTTCGTCCTGGTAGCGCAAGCTGCCGTCGTACAGGTCGATCAACTGCTGCAAGTCGGCCCTGTTGCGCACGCGCGAAAAGGGCCGCCCGCGCCCGTCCACCGGGCCCGTGTAGCCGGGGTCAGCTTCTTTGTTGTAGCTGTCCGGCTGGCGAAAGGGCTCGTGGGTGTCGATGGACCAGATCAGCATGAAAAACGGGTCGTAGCTGTCGCCGCGCGCGTCAAGCCAGCGCAGGGCTTTCACGTGCAGGTCTTCACTCAATGGCAGGCAGTAATCGTCGCCGCGGGAATCCTGCCCGCGGTCTTTGCAGCGCCGGATGGTCTCGGGGTCTTTGAACGTGTCTTCAAACAGGTCAAAGCCGCGATTGAAGCCGCGCAGCGCCGAAACCTGGTACACGCCCGAAAACGCAACCGCCTGGTAGCCCGCGCCCTTGAGCATTTCCGGCAGCCACGGCATGTCGGCATTGAGCGCATCGCGCATTTTGTGAATGCCCGTGCGCGAGGGGTGCTGGCTTGAAAAAATGCTGGCGCCGGAAGGCGCAGTCCAGCCGCTGTTGGAGTACGCGTTGGTGAACGCCACGCCCTGGGCGCACATGCGGTCAAGGTTGGGCGTGCAGTCGCGCGCATAGCCCAGCGCGTGAATACGGTCGGCGCGCAGGCAATCCATGACGTAAAGAATGACGTTCATGGCCGCAATATGCCGTGCAACAAAGGAAGGGAAAGTAGGAAGGCCGTGCTTCCCCTACCGCTTGCCGCTTTCGCTTGTATTTAAGCGAACCACGGAGGCAGTCATGTCGCAGCGGATTGGCTTTACGGTGTGGTTCACGGGTTTGTCGGGCGCAGGCAAGAGCACGCTGGCAGAGGCGCTTTCGGCGCGCATGCTGGCACAGCAGATCGCTCACGAGATTCTGGACGGCGACTTGGTGCGCACGAACCTGAGCAAGGGCTTGGGCTTTTCCAAAGAAGACCGCGACACCAACATCCGCCGCATCGGCTTCGTCGCCAACCTGCTGACAAAGCACGGCGTGCCGGTGCTGACGGCCGCGATCAGCCCCTACAAAGCCATCCGCGAAGAATGCCGCGCGCTGATCGGGCCCGAGCGCTTTGTCGAAGTGCATGTCCACGCGCCGCTGGACACGCTGGTCGAGCGCGATGTGAAGGGCCTGTACAAGAAGGCCATTGCCGGCGAGATCAAGAACTTCACGGGCGTCAGCGACCCCTACGAAGCGCCGGAAGCCCCCCACGTGCACGTTGACAGCAGCACCGAGAGCATTGAGCAATCGCTGGAAAAGCTGTGGCGCCACCTGGTCGAGCGCGGCTTTATCAAGGCGTGACAGCAAGCCCCGTGGGGCTTTGACATACTGCGCCCCGGCCTGACGGTCGGGGCTCTTTGTTACTCGCAATTGGCGCCCGCGTCGCTATAAACGCGGCCTCACGGGCCTGAGTACATGGAGCAAAGATGCCAGCAAACACCCCGGTCGGCGGCACCCTGGTCAATCGTGTTGTCGCTGACGCAGCCAAGCTGCGCGCGGAAGCCGAAAAGCTGCCCGCCATTACCCTGCCCGCCGCCGAAGTGTGGGATCTGAAGCTGCTTGCCGTCGGCGGTTATTCGCCGCTGGGCGGCTTTGTCAACGAGCACGACTACGCCAGCATCATCGCGCGCGGCAAGCTGTCCGATGGCACGCCCTGGACGGTGCCGATCACGCTGGGCGTGCAGGACGCAAGCAAGCTGGCCGCCGGCAAGCGGGCCGCCCTGAAAGACGAAAAAGGCAACCTGCTGGGCGCGATCACCGTGCAGCAACTGTATGCCCGCCGCTTTGAAGACGAAGCCAAAGGCGTGTTCAAGACACTTGACGAAGCCCACCCCGGCGTCGCGCGCATCAAAAGTGCCGGCCAGACGCTGGTCGCCGGCGAAGTCGATGTGCTGCCGGAGGCACTGCCCAGCAACGAGCAGGGCCTGCCGTTTAAACCCGCTGAGGTGCGCGCCGAGATTGACCGCCGCGGCTGGAAAAGCGTGGTCGCGTTCCAGACCCGCAACCCCATCCATCGTGCGCACGAGTACCTGCTGCGAACGGCGCTGGAAACCGCCGACGGCCTTCTGATTCACCCGCTTGTCGGGGAGACAAAGTCTGACGACATTCCGGCCGACGTGCGCACCCAGTGCTACGTCGCGCTGATTGACAAGTACTTCCCGAAAGACCGCGTGTTGCTGGCGGCGCTGCCGGCGCCCATGCGCTACGCCGGGCCGAAAGAGGCGATTCACCACGCGCTGATTCGCCGCAATTACGGCGCGACGCACTTCATTGTGGGCCGCGACCACGCGGGCGTTGGCAACTACTACGGCACCTACGACGCGCAGCAGATTTTTGAAACCTACGCCGCCGGCGAGCTGGGCATTGCCAACCTGAACTTTGAGCACAGCTTCTGGTGCAAGGGTGTCGGCGGCTACGCCACCAGCAAGACCAGCCCGTTCGGCAAGGAGCATCACCTGACCATCAGCGGCACCAGGCTGCGCGAGTTGCTGGCAGCGGGCGAGTACCCGCCCGCCGAGATTGTGCGGCCTGAGCTGGCGGAAATCCTGATGGCGTATTACCGGGGCAAGTAGCCGCAAGGCATGGACTTCGCCGCTTATTGCGCAAACCTGATCAACCGCGTCAACGCGGCCGGTTGGGTTGTGCAGTCGCAAAAAACCATTCCTTACGGCGTGCAGTACAACCTGTCCGACAAAGCCGGGCGCAGCGCAAGCCTGAACGCCTACAGCGGCAAGAAGGGCTTTTCAAACGTGCCCGGCGGCAAAGATGGCGCGGCATTGGCCGCCGACCTTGGCTTGCCCGCACCCGGCGCGCCGCTGCCGGAAGCGACCAGCGGCGACCCTTTCAGACTCGGCGCGCCGCGGGTCGGCGGCGATGAATCAGGCAAGGGCGACTTTTTCGGGCCGCTGGTGGTCGCCGCGTTTCACCTTGACTCCGCGACCGAAAAGCAGCTTGCGGGCAGCGGCATAACAGACAGCAAAGCGCTGACCGACGCCAAGATCACGCGCCTTGCGGGCGTGCTGGACAAAACCGGCCGCGGCGAGGTGCTGACAATGATGCCCCGCGAGTACAACCCCGAGTACCAGCGCACCGGCAACCTGAACGTGCTGCTGTCGCGACTGCACGGGCGCTGCATCGGCGCGCTGATCAAGCGGCTGGGGGCGCCGAAGTCGATTCTCGTGGACGAGTTCATGCGCGACAGCACCGAGCTTGCGGCCGCCATCAGTGCGCCCAAGGGCGTGAAGCTGCTCACGCGCACAAAGGCCGAAAGCGACCTTGCCGTGGCCGCCGCCAGCGTGCTGGCCCGCGCGGCCTTTGTCGAAGGCCTGAAAGAGCTGGGCCACGAGTTCGGGCAAGAATTCCCGCCCGGTGCGGGCGACCCGGTGATCAAGGCGGGTCGCGCCTTCGTCAGGTCTTTCGGCAAGGCTCAGTTGGTCAACGTCGCCAAGACGCACTTCAAGACGACAGAACGGCTGTAAGCCCCGCCCTTCCGATTGACAGTGACCCTTCTGCCGCTACCATCCCTGCCTTGTTGACAGGAGTTGCAAGTTGAAGCGCGTACTGCTTTTCGGTTCCCTGCTTGTTGCCGCCACTGTGGCGGTCGTGGTTCTGGCCCAGCCGGGCGTCATGCCCGTTGTGGACAAGAATTACAACCCGGACTGGAAGAAGCTCAGGGCGGACGTCACCAACCAGGCCGGCAGCGTGGCCATTGAGCCCAGGTTCAAGGGCATCAACGGCGACCGCTTTGCCTACGAGATTGACTATCGCGGCGTCAGCCGCGGCACGCTGACAGAAGACGGCAAGCCCGCAGAAGCCTACTACTTGAATGCGCATTGGGCCACGCAGGCCAGTTTCAAGTGCGACGAAGATGTGCTTGAGGGCCGCAACGACCTGCGCCTTGCAGTGCGTTACGACTCGATGAACTTTCTGGTCGATAACGGCAAGGCTCGCTACTCGGGCTACATCGGCCCCGAGATCGGCGGCCGCAAATCCATGTTCCATGAGGTCGCTCGGGACGGCACGCGCAGCGAAGTGGCCAACATTCCCGGCTGGGCAGGGATTAACGCGCGCACGGTTGACACCAACCGTTCAATGCAGTCGGGCGAGGTCGCGGCGGTTGCATGGTTCAGCATCAGCGACCATGGCCGGCTGTACAATGAGGTTTATTATGCGGACTTCGGCTCGCCTGACCAGCGCAACTACCCCGGTCGTTTTCAAGACCCGGTGTTTGTCGCGCTTGGCCTGTTCGCCGAGTTCCCGGCCGATGCATCATTGAAAGTCGGCGAGACGGTCAGTGTTCGCCGCCGCCTGCCGGTCGGCGCGGGCCACGGCGCGACCACCCTGTACGATGTGACCTACAAGCTTGAAAAGCTCTACGGCACGGTGACAGAGCCGGTCGGGGCGCGCTTTTCATTCACGGCTGTGCCCGCAGTGCGTGAGCACACGGCGCGTGTGGATGGCCTGGACGTGAAGTTCACCGCGCCTGACTTCCGCAACGGCAGCCTGCTGCTTGACTTGGTCAAGGGCGTGCCGCTGCACATGCAGTGGGCGTACACACTCAAGGGCAGTGCCGGCGGCACGACCTTTGAGAATGACATTGAGTTCACGGCGTCGCTTCGCAAAGAAAACGAAGCGAACGCCAACTAGTTTGCGGCGGCCTCGGTCGCCACAAGAAACTGATACCGGGAGTATCCCGGAGGAAGTCGGCCCGGCGGTTTTTCCGGCGGGCGGAGGATCCTGGCCCACGCGGGCCTTGCGGATGGCGGCAACCCGATACCGGATGCGCTTTGAAAAGCGCGGGGCGCTGCGGTTCATATCGCATCATGACCTGATGCGCGTCTTTGAACTCGCGTTGCGCCGCTCCGGTCTGCCGGTTGCCTACACGCAGGGCTTCAACCCGCACCCGAAGGTCTCGTTCGCGATTGCCTTGCCGCTGGGTGTCGAAAGCCTCGACGAAATCGTCGATATCGACATCGCCCATGAACAGCAGGCGCCCGCGCCGCAAGACGTGCTGGACACGCTTGCCGCGCAGATGCCGCCCGGCCTGCACCTGAAAACGGCGCAGGCGGCCACCGCAAGGCCTGAAGTCATCGCACAGGACTTTGAATGCGAGTTGCCGCCAGGCCACGATCTTGAGGATCTGGGGCAGAAGTTGCAGGCGTTTCTCGCCGAGTCATCCCGCGCGCACACCCGCGCACGCGGCGCCAGAAAGGCGGCGCGCAACTTTGACGCACGCCGGTACACACTGGCGGCGTCACTCGACGGCGACCTGCTGCGCATGCGCCTCAAGTCCGGCAATGAAGGGGGCATGAAGCCCTCTGACCTGCTGGAAATCCTCGGGCTTGACCCCAACCGCCTGCTGGTCACCAAGACCCGCACCGTGCTGGCCGACGAAGCAACAGGAGAGGATGGGCGCTGAACGGCGCCCCGCACACCATGGCACGCAAGATTTTCATGAATGTCGCCGAAGGCGACGAATGCCGCATCGCGGTGCTGGAGAACGGCAAGCTGTTCGAATACTTCGTGGACCGCCCCGGCCAGCTCAAGCACGTCGGCAACATCTACAAGGGACTGATCAACAACGTTGAACCGGGCATCCAGGCCGCGTTTGTGGATGTCGGCCTTGAGCGCAACGGCTTTCTGCACATCAGCGACGTCAACTACGCCTACGAAAACAATCCCGACGTCAAAGACCTGTTCAGCCGCACGCTGCGCGTCAAGGAGCCGCTGCCCGAGGACGCGATCCTTGCCACGCAACGCGAGCGCGACGTTGAGACCGTCGCCGAGTTTGTCGCCCCGGAGCCCGCCAGCGGCAGAGGACCTGAAGAGGCGGCGTTTCTCGACAAGCTGGACGCTGAGCAGACCGGCCACCGCATTTCGTCGCCCGTGCGCGGCGAAACTGAGCCGGCCTCAGCAGACTCGGGCCGATTGCCCGCAGTCAGCGCCGACTCCGGCCGCTTTTCGGCGGTGAGGCCCGATGAGGTGAAGACCGAGACGCCGCCCGCACCGCCCGCGACGCCCGCGTCCCCCACCGGTCAGGGCGCACCAGCCCCCGAAGGCGAGCGTAAACGCCGCCGCAGAAGGCGCGGACGCCGCGGACGCCGCAACGGCGAGGGCCAGCGCCCTGCCGCCCCCACGCCGGACCAGCCAGCCGCCATCGCTCAACCCGCGGCCCCGCACGTCAGTAAGCAACCGGAGCCGCAGCCCCCTGCGCAGGCGCCCGTCGCACCTGTTGCAGAGCCAATGACGCCCGGCACAGGGCAGCCAGAAACCGAAGCCGCACAGGAAGCCCCTGCCGCCTCACAGGGCACAGCGACACCCAGGACGAGGCAGCGGCGTCGCCGCACACCCAAGAAGCGCGGCGGCCACCTGCCCAAGCGCGTACTCGAGGGCGAGTCCGATGCGCAGGGCAACCGGGACATCGACGGCAAGTCACCCGAAGGCGCAGGCCCCGCGCCCGGGCCCCAGTACCGTTACAACCGCGGCGGGCCGCCCAAGATTCAGGGCGTGCTCAAGCGCAATCAGGAAGTCGTTGTGCAGGTGACCAAGGCCAGCCAGGGCGGCAAGGGCCCAGGCCTCAGCACGTTTATCAGCCTGCCCGGCCGCTACATGGTGCTGACGCCCAGCAGCAACCGCGGTGGCGTCAGCCGCAAGATTGAAGACGGCGTAGCGCGCAACGAACTGCGCAAGATGCTCGACAAGTTGCCGGTGCCCGAGGGCATGGGCGTAATCATCCGCACCGCGGCCATCGACCGCAGCTACGACGAGCTGGCCCGCGACCTGAACTATCTGCTGCGGGTCTGGAGTGTGATTGTCCAGCGCATCCACGAGGCGGAGGCCCCCGCGCTGCTGTACAGCGACAGCGACCCCGCAATCCGCGCCGTGCGCGACTACTTTACGGCAGAGACCGAAGAAATCGTGATCGACAGCCGCGAGGTGTACGACCGCGTTGTCGATTTCTTTGAACAGTTGATGCCCAGCTTCAAAGACCGTGTAAAGCTGTACGAAGGCGACGTGCCGCTGTTTTTTGCCAACGGCCTCGAAAACCAGATTGAGCACATCTTCGACAAGAAGGTGCCGCTCAAGTCCGGCGGCTACCTGTTCATTGAACAGACCGAGGCGCTGGTCAGCATCGACGTCAACAGCGGCAAGTTCACCAGCGCCGGCGACGCCGAGAAGACGGCCTACCTGACCAACCTTGAAGCGATCCCCGAGATCTGCCGCCAGCTGCGGCTGCGCGACCTGGGCGGCATCGTGTGCTGCGACCTGATCGACATGCTCAGCGCCAAGCACCGCAATGACGTTGAGAATGCGCTCAAGCGTGAGCTGCGCAAGGACCGCGCCCGCACCAAGGTCGCCCGATTCTCGCCGTTCGGCGTAATCGAGATGACGCGCCAGCGCGTGCGTCCCAGCATCAAGAGCTATACGTTCGTGAGCTGCCCGACCTGTGGAGGCTTCGGCATGGTGCGCAGCGCCGAGACCTCATGCCTGTCGCTGCTGCGGCGCATGAAGCTGGCACTGGGAGAAGAGCGCGTCAAAGAACTGGTAGTGCAGGTCCACCCCCACGTGCTGACACACCTGCACAACGAGTTTCGGGAAGATATCGACGAACTGGAGGAGTCCTTCGACAAGGCGATCGTGTTTGAGTACGCCAAGGACCTGACGCTTGGCCAGTCGCGCTTCTTTTACGTCAATGACCGGGCCGCCCGCGTGCTGTACGACATGGACCAGCGCATCAACAGTTTCGTCAAAGGGGAGTCCTGGAAGTCGCAGACCAACGTCGCGCTGCCCGTTGCAGCCACCGGGTCCGCAAGCCCGCAGGCCGCACAGGCCATTGCCGACGCGGACTCAAGGCGCAGGCGCAAGCGCCGCGGCGGGCGCAAGCAGCGCGAACGTGAACAGGAACGGCTGGCCCGTGAACAACGCATCAAGGACCAGGCCGGCAAAGCCGTCAGTTTCGGGGACAAGCTGCCCGATGCGCCCGTCATTGAGGTGATCCGCGAAACCGCCCACGCGCCCACGGCCGGTGAGCACCGGGGAAGGGGACGCCGAAGGGGCAGAGGAAAGCGGCAGGAGACTGGTGAAAAACCCGCTGCGCCTGCTATTAACACTGAGCCGAAGGTGGGCACGCCGGAGCCGGCACCCGCACAGGCAGTTCAGGCCGGCGGAGAGTCCGCCGCCACAACCGAGTTTCAACCACAAGGGGTAGAGGACATGGCAAAGAAGAAGGGCAAGAAGCCCGCAAAGAAGGCGGCCAAGAAGCCCGCCAAGAAGAAGCCCGCCAAGAAGGCCGCGAAGAAGCCGGCGAAGAAGGCCGCCAAGAAGGCGCCCGCCAAGCGCAAGGCCCCGGCCCGCAAGCCCGCCGCCAAGCGCGCGCCCGCCAAGGCGCCCGAAGAAGAGTAAGCGGCAATACGTGAAAAGGGCCAGCCGCGCGGCTGGCCCTTTCGCTTGCATGCCGAGCTGCGGCAGCTTCTGGTTGCCGACCATGCTTTGCGCTTCGGGGCCGGTAAGGGTAAACCGGAAGCCGGTAGTGAACCGGAGGTCGCCATGGCCCATGAGTTGCTCGCCGCCGCCCAACAGTTGCAGGACTACCTGACCACCCAGCGCCGCACACTGCACATGATGCCGGAGCTTTCGCTGCACGAGTTCAAGACCAGCGAGCACTGCGCCCATGAGCTGTCCAAGCTGGGTCTGAAAGTCAGCAAGCCATGGGGCGAAGGCTTGATCGCCGACATCGACGGCCCCAACGCAAAGGGCCGCATCGCCCTGCGCGCCGACATGGACGCCCTGCCGATTCATGAACTCAATGACATCCCCTACCGCTCAAAGCACGACGGCGTCGCCCACATGTGCGGCCACGACACCCACATGGCTGTGCTGCTTGGTACAGCCAAGCTGCTGGCCGGCATGCGCGACCGCCTGCGGCACAACGTGCGCCTGCTGTTTCAGCCAAGCGAAGAGCTGCCCCCCGGCGGCGCCCCCGGCATGATTGAAAAGGGCGCATTGGAAGGCGTGGATGAGGTGTATGGCTTGCACAACCTGCCGGCGCTTGAGGTCGGGCAGGTTGCCACATGCACCGGCGCCATGACCGCGGCAGCGGACATCTTCGAGATCAAGTTGACGGGCAAGGGCGGCCACGCGTCGCGCCCCCAGGAAACGCTGGACCCCATACCAGCCGCGTGCGAACTTGTTGGAATGCTGCAAACGCTGGTGTCGCGCCGCGTCGCGCCCTTTGAGCAAGCCGTGCTGAGCGTGACCAAGGTGAAGTCCGGCACCACCCACAACATCATTCCCGACGACGCCGAGTTGATGGGCACCGTGCGCACCTACGAAGAGCCCGTGCGCGCCCGCATCATCGAAGAAATGCGGCGCATGGTAAGCGCCGTGGCGCAAGCACACGGTCTGCAAGGCGAGCTGCACTACCTGCGCGGCTACGACAGCATCGTGAACCACGAGTCAGGCGCCAAACGGGTGGCGCAAGCGGCCGCGGAGATCGTAGGCAAGAACAACGTCGATCCTGACTACCAAAGGCAGACCTGGGGCGAAGACTTCGCGTACTATCTGCAGAAGAAGCCCGGGGCATTTTTCCTGCTCGGCAGCGGCAACAAAGCCAAGGGCATAGTGAACCCCGTACACAGCGCCCGCTTCAACGTAGATGAAGCCTGCCTGCCCATCGGCGTAGCAGTAATGGCCAAGCTGGCCCTGTAGGCGCGGTGTGCCGTAAGGCCCACGCCGCAAACAGGCGGAGTTATAGTCATGGCGTTAGAACCCTTTGCGCCTCAAAGGGGCGCCGGTTGCCGGCGTCCGCTGCGGCAGCATCGGCAGATGTAGGAGAGAGTACTTGGGCCGTGTGTTAACGACTTTGATTGTGGTTGTGCTGTTGGGCGTGCATGCGCTTCTGGTCGGTATTGGCTTGGCGGGTTTGTTTGAGTGGTTTGTGGCTGACCCGCCCTGGGCGCGGTTCTCGAACACTGACCTGCCGCGCTGGATGCTGCTGTTTCAATGGCTGCTGCTGATCGGCGCGGGCGTACTGTTCATTGCCGGCTACCTCACGCGCTGGCGCTGGCTGCCCTTTGCGATGGCGGGCATGTACGCGATCATGGGCGGCGTTTGCATTGTGCAGACCTTTACCATGCTCACCAACGACAACCGCTTCACGAACCTGGCAATCGAGTTTCTGGAGTACACAGTCATCCTGCTGTTTCTGTTCGGCGCGCCCGAAATGCGGCGGCGCTTTGCCCGAGACCGCTTTCGCAATGCCGGAAGTGGCGTTGCGGATTCGCAGTAGCATCAAGTGGTAGTCCTTCGCAGATTTTGCGCACCGGTCTATTCTGGCGGCTGAACGCCCGGAGACACCCATGCGCTACGCCCTCCTGCTTGCACCGCTGCTTCTGCTCGCCGCTTGCGGCAACCCCAAAGAGTCCAAGTCGGACTTCACCAAGGGCACCGACCCGTTGGCCATTGAGTTCTGGACACTCAAGCTACCCGACGCTGTGGTCGGCGAGTACTACCAGACCTACATCACCATCACCGGCGGTAACGGGCCCTACACCTGGTCGGTTGTCGGCGGCGTGATGCCCTACGGGCTCAACTGGCAGTTCACCAACACCTCCACCCGCCAGCTTGCCGGCACGCCCACCATGGCCAACACCTTCACGTTTCGCGTGCGCGTTGACGACAGCAGGGGCCGCAGTCACGAGGGCAACTTCACGATCAACGTGATCACGCAGCAGCAGGCGGTGCTGCCTGCAGCCGGCCCGGTCATCTTTGTGATTGACGCAAGCGCCGAAAGCGCGCTCGCGGGCGGCGGCTTCACCAGCCAGCTGGACGCTGAAAAGGCCAAGTGGACCGAGCTGGCACAGCAGCTTTCGAGTTCCAACTCGATTGAAGTCGTCCGCATCGGCGGCTCGATGGAGTATTCCTACCTGTTCGGCTCAGCGCAGGCCGCCGACAGCGCCAACCTGGCGGCCGCCAACGCCAACATCGCCGCGCTGACCTCAAGCGGCATGCCTGCCATGTACTCGGCGCTCAAGCGCGCGATCACGCAGTATGGCGCCGGCGTGCGCATCGTCATGCTGGGCGGCGCGCGGCCGGGCAACGACAGCGGCGCGCCCGCGGGTTACGGCGGCTGGCAACAGATTCTGGCGGACGTGGACGACTGGCTGTCGCTGTCGCCGGGCACGCGGATTGACTGCCACCTGTTCGGGACCAACAGCGAAGTTGAGCTGCTGTACCAGAACCTGACCCTGCGCACCGGCGGCGCCTGGTACTGGCACCCCTGACCCCTTTCCTTTGCCGGGATGGCATTGCACCGTGGCGGCGTTGGATACGGGGGCGCCATGGCCAAGCCGGCTATTCTTGTGGTCGATGACGAGCCTGAGGTGCTGCGCGCCATCGCCCGCGACCTGCGCGCACACTACGGCGAGCACTACCGCGTGCTGCGCGCCCAAAGCGGCACCGAGGCGCTGGATGCGCTGCGCGAGCTGCAACAACGCGCCGAGCCCGTCGCCCTGCTGCTTTCCGACCAGCGCATGCCGGGCATGGAAGGCACGAAGTTCCTGGCCCTCGCCCGTGAATTGTTCCCAGCCGCGCGGCGCGTGCTGCTGACAGCCTACGCCGATACCAGCGCGGCCATCGCCAGCATCAACGACAGCCACGTTGACTACTACCTGCTCAAGCCCTGGGACCCGCCGCAACTTCGGCTGTTCCCGGCGCTGGACGACCTGCTGGAAAAGTGGCGCGGCAGCTATCGGCCCGGCTGGGGCGGCGTGCGCATCTTCGGCAACCGCTGGTCCGCGGGCACACACGCCGCCAAGGAATTCCTGTCGCGCAACCAGGTGCCCTACCAGTTTCACGATGTGGCGGAATCTGAGCAGGCGCGGCAGGTAGCGGGCGACGACCTGGCAAGGCTGCCGGTAGTGATCCTTGAGAACGGCAAGCGCTTGATCGCGCCCGACACCGAGACCCTGGCGCGCGAAGTCGGCATGCGCACGCAGGCCGCGGCGCCGTTCTATGACCTCGCGATTGTCGGGGCCGGCCCCGCGGGCCTGGCCGCCGCCGTGTACGCAGCCAGCGAAGGCCTGAGCACCGTGCTGATTGAACGCGAAGCGCCGGGCGGACAGGCCGGCACCAGCAGCCTGATCGAGAACTACCTGGGCTTTCCGGGCGGGCTTTCGGGCGCAGAGCTCGCGCGGCGCGCGCTGGCGCAGGCACAACGCTTCGGCGTTGAGGTGCTCACGCCCGCCGATGTCACCGGCCTCACGATCGACGGGCCCTACAAGAAGCTGCGCCTGCGCAACGGCGCCGAGGTCGCCAGCCACCTGCTGATGCTGAGCATGGGCGTAAGCTGGCGCCAATTGAACGTCCCCGGCGCGCATGAACTTACGGGGCGCGGCGTGTACTACGGCGCGGCCCTGACCGAAGCGGAAGCCTGCCAGAACCGGCATGTGTATGTGGTCGGCGCCGGCAACAGCGCCGGCCAGGCGGCGATGTTTTTTGCCGATTACGCCGAGCACGTGACCATGCTGGTGCGCGGCGAAGGCCTGGACGAAAAGATGTCCAGCTACCTCGTCCAGCGCATTGAGGCGCACCCCAAAATCACGGTGCTGGCCCATACCGAGATCGCCCGCGCCCACGGCACACAGGCACTGGAGGCGCTGACGCTGCGCAACCGGCGCAACGGCGAGGAATTGGGCGTAGAAACCTGTTTCCTGTTCAGTTTCATCGGCGCCCAGCCGCGCACGGACTGGCTGGGCGACGCGATCGCCCGCGACGAGTACGGTTTTGTGCTTACCGGCCCCGACCTGGACAAGCGGCATCTGGCAGGCTGGCCGCTTGAGCGCGAGCCGTTCCTGCTTGAGTGCAACGTGCCGGGCGTCTTTGCCGCCGGCGATGTGCGCAGCCAAAGCATCAAGCGCGTGGCGAGTGCGGTCGGTGAGGGCAGTGTCTCTGTGGCCTTTATGCACCGGCATCTCGCGCAGTTGTAGGAGAGCGAATGGAGACTTTCCCCGGCACCTCATACACGCGCGCGCAGTTGCGGGTGTGCCCCGTGTTCGCCGACCTGCGCGACGAAGACCTTGACTGGCTGCTGGCAAACGGTGAACGCGTCACCGCGCGCAAAGATGAGGTCATCGCCCGCGAGGGCGACCCCATCAATCACCTCTATGTGATGACCGAGGGCGCGCTGCAATGGCAATTCAACGTCGCGGGCGGCACGACCGTTCTGACCGAAGAGCGTGTAGGGTTTGCCGCGGGCGCCCTGCCCTACAGCCGGGCCAAGACCCAGGGCGGCAACGCACGCGCCCTGCGCGATGTGTCGGCCTACCGACTGCACAAGGACAAGTTTCCCGAAATGCTGCGCCGCATCCCTGAACTGGGCGCGCGGCTGGTGCAGACCATGACCGACCGCGTGCGCAACAGCACGCGCCTGATTGACCAGCGCGAGAAAATCGCCGCGCTGGGCAAGATGGCCGCCGGGCTTGCCCATGAGCTGAACAACCCAGCCGCTGCCCTCAAGCGCAGCGCCGCAGAATTGTCCGACCGCTTCACCAAGCTGGCCTCGTTGGGCCCGCAATTGATGAAGCTGGAAGTGAAGCCTGACGACATCGACTGCACCGTCGAGTTCCGCAACAAGCTGTGGCAGCGCACACCGCCCGAGTTCACGGCTGTGCAGCGGGCCGAGCGCGAGGACGAGTTGTCGGACTGGCTTGAAGACCACGGCGTGCCAGAGCCGTGGGTTGTGGCCGAGAACCTGGCAGAAGTCGGCGCGACCCTTGCCGACCTGGAAGATTACGCGTCCCGCGTTTCGCCGACGGCCATGGCATTCGGCCTGCGCTGGATTGACGGCGTGTCGGTTTCAGCGCGGATGATCCGCGAGATTCTGTCGGCGGCCGACCGCATCAGCCAACTGGTCGGCGCCATCAAGGTACACGCGCACCTTGACAGCAACCCCGACAAGCAGCCCACCGACCTGCACGCGGGCATCGAGAGCACGCTGACGATCCTCGGGCACAAGCTCAAAAAGAAGCGCATCGTCGTCAGGAAAGAGTTCACGGCGGACATGCCCCACCCCCCGGCACACCCCGGCGAACTGAACCAGGTGTGGACCAACCTGATCGACAACGCCATTGACGCAATGGACGACGGCGGCGTGCTGACAATCAAGACGGGCACCGAGGCCAGCTGCGCATGTGTGCGCGTGTGCGACACAGGCCACGGCATCCCCGAAGACGTGAAGGCCCGCATCTTCGACCCCTTCTTCACAACCAAGCCGATGGGCGAAGGCACCGGGCTCGGCCTCGACATCGTGCATCGCATCATCACCCAACAGCACAACGGCGACATTGAGGTGGACAGCAAGCCCGGCAGCACATGCTTCACAGTGTGGCTGCCGCTCAACCCGCTGGAGAAGTAGCTTTTGCCGCGATAGTGTGCGCGCATGCGGATACGCGACTACGACCATAAGCGCGATGCGGCTGCGTTCCGGGCGCTGAACTACCGCACGTTCCGTGACAGCATTCCGCCCGACGAGCCCGTGAACGAGGCCGAGTTCCGGCGCCACTACGAGTGGCTGCTTGGCCATTTCGCGCCGCAGGATGCTTCTCGCAACACCGTCTTTGTCGCCGAGGTTGACAGCCGCTACGCCGGCCACATCTGGATCGGCACCCAGACCGACTTCTTCACCCGGCGCGTTGACCCGTGGGTGTTCGACCTCAGCGTGGCCGCCGAGTTCCGCGGCAAGGGCGTTGCCCGGGCGCTGCACGAGCACGCCACGGCGTGGCTGCGGAAGAGCGGCGCGAAGGTCGTTGGGCTGCAGGTCATGGCTCACAACAAAGAGGCCGCAGCCATGTACGAAAAGTTGGGCTACAAGCCGCGCGCCCACAGCCTGAAGCTGTCTCTTTAGTCTTTGGCGTACAGTGGCACAGTACCGCCGTCGTGGTCGGACTCGGGGTTTAGACGCACGTCCTGCCACGCGCATTCCTTGTAGCCGGGCACCGACACCCGCACAGCCTCCGCGTCCGGCGACAATCCCCAGAACTGGGCGACACCGTCTGTGCCGGTCTGCGCTGCCAGGTGCTCTGTGTCGCCGTTGCGCAGCCGCACCACCAGATGCACGGTTGCGCCGGCCTTCAAGGCGGGCGTGGCTTCGAATCGCACGGAATAGCTGATGTCGCGGGTCAGTATGACCGTGCGCTCGGATGGCAGGTCAGATTGTTTGAGCCTGAAGGTGAGTTCGGCTCCCGGCGCGCGCCACGGCGCCGGCGTTTCAAGGTGATAGGTGTCGTCGTTCAGCCCGACAAACTGCACGCGCCCCTGGTCGTCGGTGGTCAGCGTGTGCCGCCGCATGTGCAACATGCCGAAGTCGTCCATCGCGGGCGCCTCAGCCAGCAGCGAGATCGTGATGCCCTTGACCGCGTTGCCGTGCCGGTCGCTGAACACAAAGGTCAGCGGCCGGTGCGCCGGCACCCGGCACTCGACCCGCGCTTCGTGGCTGCCGGGGCGGTACGGCCCCAGCCCTTCCTGCGGGCTGTAGCGGCCGTCCTGCGCCTTGGCCTCATAGTACAGGCTGATCTCGAGGGTCAGTGCGCTGTCCTTGAACACCCACTCATGCTCGAAGTACCCGGCGTGGTCGGTGATTACCTTGGGATTGCCTTGCGGCTGGATGGTGCGAATGTGCTTCAACATGTGCTGTTCCGGGCGCATGCTGATCCATCCGCCGATTTCAATCGTGGCGCCGGCGACAGGAAGTTCGTCGCCGTCGATCACGCGCCCCGAAATGCGGACGCGAAACTCGCGGTCCAAGCCCTTCCACTCCTCGCTCAAGCGATCGTGCAACGCCTTCTCTGCGTCAAGGCGCGCCACGAAGTCATCCATGGCGTGGATGCGACCCAACTCTGCAATCGCCGCGTCAACGGTAGTTACTGCCGAAGGCGCTATCTCGTCGCTGTCCGCCGGGGGTGATCCGGCTTCGGGCCCGGGCTCGGCGGCGGCGCGGGCCTCGGCCTCAGTCGCAATGCCGTGCGCCTGATGTTCTGCCGAGTCAGCTTGCGGCACGCGCTCCGGGCGGTTCGGTGCAGCAACTCCGGCAGGATGCTCCCATGCCACGTCCGGGACCGGCGAGTCAATCACTCGCCACACCAGCACGGCGCCGCCTGCAAGGCAGGCGATCAAAAGCAGAATCATCAACGGCCAAAGGCGCTTCATGCAGTTCTGGTACGCAAATAGTGCCCACGGGTTCCGGTGTGCTTGCGTGAAGTCACGCCTGAGCGTACCATTGTCGCGGTTACTTTGTCCCAAAGAGTAAACATGCCCCCCCAAGTGCCGCGACACATTGCGATCATCATGGACGGCAACGGCCGCTGGGCCGAGGCCCGCGCCATGCGCCGGGTGAAGGGGCACGAATCCGGCATCGACAGTGTGCGTGAAATCAGCGAAGAGTGCGCGAAACTCGGCGTCAAGCAGCTTACGCTGTACGCCTTCAGCGAAGAAAACTGGAAACGCCCGCGCCTCGAGATCGAGTTCTTGATGCGCATGCTCAAGCGCTTCCTGGTCAAAGAGCGCGAGACGCTGCAACGCAACAACATGAGCTTTTCCGCGATCGGCCGCCTCGACCGCCTGCCCGCCGACGTGCGCAAAGAACTCGAAAAGACCCGCAAGCTCACCGAAAAGAACTCCGGCACGCGGCTGTGCCTGGCGCTCAGCTACGGCGGCCGCGCCGAGATCGCCGACGCCGCCAAGGCCTTGGCTGAAAAAGTCTGCCGCGGCGAAATCAAGCCCGACCAGATCGACGAAGCCGCCATGGCAAACGCGCTGTACCAGCCGGACATGCCGGAGCTTGACCTGGTGATCCGCACCGCCGGGGAAATGCGCCTGAGCAACTTTCTGCTGTGGCAGGTCAGCTACGCCGAGTTTTACGTGACCGACACGCTGTGGCCGGACTTCCGGGCAGAGCACCTGCACGCCGCCATCGCCGACTTCAACCGCCGCGAGCGCCGCTTCGGCGGCCTCAAGCCCGCCAGGACCGCCTGACACAAAGTCCGCATTGCACAGCCCACCGTGCGCATTAGGATGCGCCGCCATGAAAGCTGTAATCGTTCGTGAACACGGCGGCTTCGACAAGCTGCTGATCGAAGACCTGCCCAGACCGCAAATCCGCCCCGACGAGGTGCTGATCGCGGTGAAAGCCGCCGGCATCAACCACCTTGACCTGTGGGTGCGCAAGGGCGTGCCCGGCCACAAGTTTCCGCTGCCGATGATCCTTGGCACCGACATCGCCGGCGTAGTCGCCGAAGTCGGGAGCCTGGTCACCAACGCCAAGGTCGGCGACCGTGTGGCGGTCATGCCCGGCTTTGCCCAGCCCACCAGCGACGAAGCGTTGTCGGGCAACATTCACCTTGCGCGCGACTACGGCATCTTTGGCGAAACGCGCAACGGCGGCTGTGCCGAGTTCATGGACGCGCCGGCGGTCAACCTGATGCCGATGCCGGATTGGATGAGCTTCACCGACGCAGCCGCCTGCCCGCTGGTTTTTCTCACGGCGTACACCATGCTGCGCAAGGCCAACGTACAGCCCGGCGAAACTGTGCTGATGCACGCGGCCGGCAGCGGCGTGACCAGCGCGGGCATCCAGATTGCGCGGATGTTCGGGGCTACCGTGATCACGACCGCGGGCAGCGACGAAAAACTTGCCAAGGCCAAAGCCCTTGGCGCCGACTACGGCATCAATTACCGCACCCACGACTTTGTTGAAGAGGCCAAGAAGATCGCCGGCCGCGCCGGCGTGGACGTGGTGTTCGACCACATCGGCCCGGATACATTTGCGGGCAACATCAAGGTGCTGAAGTGGGGCGGGCGGCTGGTCACCTGCGGCAGCACCAGCGGCGGCGAAGTGCCGCTGAACCTGCGCGCGGTTTTCTTCAAGCGCATCAGCATCATCGGCAGCACCATGGGCCCCAAGGCCGACCAGCTGGCGGTGTGGAAGCTGCTTTGCAACCGCAAGTTGACGCCGGTGGTGGATCGTGTCTTTCCGGTGCGTGACGTGGCGGCTGCCCACGAGTATGTTGAGTGGCGCAAAGCCTTCGGCAAGGTTGTGCTGGACCTGGAACGCTGGTGAAGCCATGTACTGCCAACTGATCAAAGTCGTCTGCAAACCCGGCGAAGATGCCGCCACCCGGCAAGGGCTTGATCGTTATGTGAAGGCCGCCAGCCTGAACCCGGGCTTTGTGCACGGCAGCTGGTTCGTGCCCGAGGCGCTGCCCGGCGGCGAAACCCCCGGCGGCTTCAGCATCAAGGACCGCGAACACACCTACTTTGTGTATCTCGCGTTTCGCTCGCCGCGCGACATGTTGAAACACGTTGAACTGTACCACGGCGAAGACATCAACATGCTGCCCAGCCCCCACGACTACCTGCTGGGCGCCTTCAACGAAAGCACCAGCATCGAAGTCCAGAACCTGTACGAAGAGTAGCCCGCCCTTTTGTGTTTTGGCGCGCACCCCGCTAAAACCGCGCCATGAGCTACCAACTGATCTCTGTGCAGCGCGACACAGGCAACCCGCGCATCGTGCTGGTCACGCTGCGGCGCGCAACCGTCAAGAACGCCATCAACAAGGCCATGGTCACCGAGCTGCACAGCGCATTTGACAACCTGCGCGACGACGCCGACATCGGCTGCGTTGTTTTGACCGGCGATGGCGACGACTTTGCGGCGGGCGCCGACATCGCCGAATTGCGCGCGCGCGGGGCACAGGAAAGCCTGGCCGCGATCAACAGCGCCCTGTTTGCAAAAATCGAAACATTCCCCGTGCCCGTGATCGCCGCCATCAAGGGCTATGCGCTGGGCGGCGGCTGTGAACTTTCGCTGGCGTGCGATATTCGCGTCGGCGGCACAAGCGCGCAGATGGGCCAGCCGGAAGTCAACCTCGGCATCATTCCGGCCGCGGGCGGCACACAAAGGCTGCCGCGGATTGTAGGGCTGGGCCGCGCCAAAGAGCTGGTGCTGACGGGCATGATTATCGGCGCCACCGAGGCGCATCGCATTGGATTGCTTAATCGCGTGGTGCCCGACGAACAACTCATGGAGGAAGCGCTGAAGCTGGCGGGCACGATCTGCAAAAAGGGGCCCTTTGCAATCAGGATGGCCAAGCAGGCCCTGAACCAGAGCGCGCGGACAGGCATGGACAACGGGCTCGCCTTCGAAAGCACAGCACAGGCCCTGCTGTTCGAAAGCGAAGACAAGAAGCAACGCATGACCGACTTTCTAGAACGCAAAAAGAAATAGTCCGCCGAGTGACTTCAACGGCGCCACGCGACGGCGCGACGAGCGCTACGACGCAACGGGAGTGTGCATGGAACCGCCGGAAGAGCAAATCATGCGTGAAGCGTTCGATGTCGGCATACGAATCCATCGCGAACTGGGACCGGGCCTCTTTGAGTCCGTGTACGACGAGATTTTTTGCCATGAGATGAGAAAGCGTGGCCACAAGGTCGAGCGTCAGAAGGATGTTTCAGTCCGGTGGGACGGCCTAGTGTTTGAGAAGGCTTTTCGGCTTGACGTTCTGATTGACGACCTTGTGATCATCGAGATCAAGGCAGTAGTTGCGATGAACAGCGTGTTTGAGCGGCAGCTGTTGACCTACTTGAAGTTGTCCGGCAAGCGCCTTGGCGCGGTCATGAGTTTCGGGATGGAACGATTTGTGGATGGCTTTCGGCGTGTTGTAAACGGCCTGCAGGATTGACGTCGCGCCGTGGCGCTCGTCGCGGCGTCGCGTGTGGCAGTAGCGTGTGAGGGCAAGAATGGCAATGGAACGGATTGCGGTAATTGGGGCGGGGACGATGGGCCATGGCATTGCGCATGTGGCTGCGCAGGCGGGCTATCGCGTCGCACTTTACGACATAGAGCAGGCCTTTGTTGACCGCGGCCTGGCCAACATCACAGCCAACCTCGACAAGGGCATCGAAAAGGGCAAGATCACCGCCGAGCAAAAAGCGGCCACCCTGGCCAACTTGCGCGGCACTGTTGACCTGTCAAGTGCCGCCGCCGACGCCCAACTTGTGATTGAAGCCGTGCCCGAGAAACTGGAACTGAAGCACGAGCTGTACCGCAAGCTGGACGCGATCTGCCCAGCCGGCACGATCTTCGGCAGCAACACCAGCAGTCTAAGTATCGCAAAGCTGGCAGCGGCGACAAAGCGCCCGGCGCAGTTCATCGGCATGCACTTCTTTAATCCCGTGCACATCATGAAGCTGCTGGAGATTGTGATGGCAGACAGCACCAGCCCGGCAACGCTGGCCGCCGCCAAGGCCTTCGGCGAGCGCACCGGCAAAGACTGCATCGTGGTCAAGGACTTCCCCGGCTTTGCGACCAGCCGCTTGGGCGTGTGTTTAGGCCTTGAAGCAATCCGCATGGTGGAGCAGGGCGTGGCAAGCGCCGAAGATATCGACAAGGCGATGACTCTGGGCTACGCGCACCCCATGGGCCCGCTGCGCCTGACGGATTTGGTGGGCCTTGACGTAAGGTTGAACATAGCCGACTACCTGCACGGTGAGCTGAAAAGCGAAGTGTTCAAGGCGCCCGAGCTGATGCGATCCATGGTCGCCGAAGGAAAGCTGGGCAAGAAGTCCGGCCAGGGCTTCTACAGGTGGTAGCCACTTGCGTGCTCTACCCGTGGTACGCGGGCGCGTTGCCGGCTTTCCACTTGATGTTGCAGCCCACGCTGGGTGTTTGCTTGTCTGATGGCGGCTTGCCTTGCAGCACGGCGTCGATGGCCTGGCGCAGGTCTTTGCCTGTCACGGGCACGTCGTTGCCGGGGCGCGAGGCATCAAGCTGCCCGCGGTACACCAGCTTGTGGGCCCGGTCAAACAGGAAAAAGTCCGGCGTGCACGCGGCGTGATAGGCCTTGGCCACCGCCTGCGTTTCGTCGTACAGGTACGGAAAGGTATAGCCGCGGGCTTTGACTTCGGCCTTCATTTTGGCGGGGCTGTCGTCCGCATAGTTGGCGACATCGTTGCTGTTGATGCCGACAATCCCCAGCTTGCCTGCATAGTCGCGCCCCAGCGCCGCCAGCCCTTCCGCCAGGTGCTTCACATACGGGCAGTGGTTGCAAATGAACATCACCAGCACCGGCTTGCCCGTAAAGTCAGCCAGCTTCACAGTGCGGCCGTCCGTGTCCGGCAATGTGAAGCCAGGGGCCTTCGTGCCCAGCGGTACCATCGTTGAAGGGGTCAGCGCCATGGCTTCTCCTTTGCGGCAAACTTACACAGCATGACTCCGCGCACAACCTTTGACTTCCGTGCGCCGCACAGCCAGACTGGCGCGGGGTCAAATCACGGGGGTAATCATGTTCACGTTGTCCGCGTTGCGCCGCGCGTCTGCGGCAGTTGTCGTGTTGTCGCTGGCTGTGCTGCTGGTCGGTTGCGGCGGCGGGTTGCGGGTGATTAAGCCTGAGGTGGACGACGCCGCCGGCCTGCGTGCTGTAAGCGCGTACCACGTTGCGCCGATCAGCTACGACTTTGACGTGCCCGCCGAGTGGGACGTCACCGAAAAGGACTGGGCTGAAAAGACCAGCGACTGGCGCCGCGATTACTCAAAGATCATCGGCCAGGCCGACAAGCCCGTGTACGTCCTGGGCCCGGGCTCAAAGGCCACGGACGGCGCAATCATCGAAACCAGTGTGACGCAGATGAAAGTGGGCACCTACGCCTACTTCTTCAAGTCGCCCGGCCACATCTGGGGCAGCGTGACGATCCGCGATGCCAAGTCCGGCAACGTGCTGTTCAAGGGCAGCTTTGACAGCATGGGCCGCACCGACGACCGCGAAGTCATGACCTTCGGCGGCCGCGTCAAGCTCGCGCATGAGCCGGTGGCGTACGACCTGCGCTGGCTGATCAATCGTCGCGAGTAGTCACTCGGCTGCTGGGCGCCGCGCCGACAGCTTGCTGTCGCGCTGCGGCTGTGCGTCAAGCCGCTCGGGATGGATCAGCGCACCCGCGCACGCCGCAGCCGCCGCGGCGTGCGCGCTCACGCGCCATTGGCCTGGCGCGGCCACGATGCCGGTGACGATGCCAGGCCCGGCCGGCGCGGGTGTGCCGGCCGGGTGCACTTCAACGCCCGCGTCCAGAAGATAGCCCAGCAGGTCGTCACGCAACGCTTGCGCAAAGACTTCGGGCGACTCCGGCACGACCAAGCAGCGCACATGCGGTGCAAGCCTTCGGGCCTTGATCATTTCGGCGGCAACGCGCAGGGCCGGCAAACCGCCGCGCACCACCACCAGCGGCGCGGGCTCGCCCGCTACTTCGCCGATGGGCACGCTGGGAACTTCGCCGCCCGGCGGCAAGGCAGCCATGTTGGCGTGGGCCGCGTCCAGCACGTGCCGGTGCGCGTAAGCCGCGCTCGGCTCAGGCCCCAGCGTCGTGTACGGGCGTGTGTTGCGGCGGTTGAGTTCCTGCACTGCCGCGCGGTCCAGCAGCCACAGCGGCGCAAACAGGCCCGCGTGCGCGGCTTGGGCGGCAAACAGCGCGCGCTCGTGCAGCGGCAGATCGCCCGTAAGCTCAAGCGCGCAACCCGCAAGGCGGGCCCGGCCCAGCTCGCGCCGCAGCGCGAAAAACAGGTCAAAGCCGCCTATGCCCGGCTGGGGCTTGCCCGTCATGTCAACGCGCACTGTGTGCGGGACGGTGACAGGCAATGGCTTGCCCGCCAGCAGCGCCGCAAGGTCGCGGGCCGCGGCGCGCACCCCCAGCGCGCCGATGCCGCCCAATGCGCTGATTTCAGGCAAGCCGCTGACGGCGCACTCGCCGGGCACGATCAAGCCCGACTCAATCAGGTGCGCCGCCTCGCAGCCTGCCAGCGGCAAGACGCGCGTGATGCCGGCCTGCCGGGCAGCTTCGTGCAACTGCGCGCGTTGCGCGGCGGCAGCGACATCCGGCGCAGGAAGGTTGTCATCGACAAACAACACAACGCGCGAAGGGTCAGCTACACGCGCGCCGCCCGCCAATCGAAAGGCCTTGAGCGCAGCCAGACCGTCGCGTGGCCCCAGGGCAATGAGTTGCGGCCTGATACCGATGCGGTCGCCGGGCGCGATGTTGCGCGCGTCGGTGACGCCTTGCAGCAGGCGGATAGCGGCGGTCTGGGGCGTGTGCGGCATTGGCTGTTCCTGGCAAACACGAAGGAACGAAGGAACGAAGTACTGCAACAGCATGCCCCTCAAGACTTCGCTGCTTCGTTTCTTCGTGTTCCAACCTTACGGTGCGACTTCGCCAAAGGCCGCGTAAATCGGCTGGCGCCACACTTTGCGCAACTCGTCCACGTCGGCGTCAATCGGCACGGTGCCATGCAGGCCCTCTATCTGAAGCCTGTTGCCGGGCACAACTTCGCCCAGCTCAAACAGCGGCAGGCCCTCAAACAAGTCAAACATGCGCGCCAGGTTTTCCGGCGCGACCTCAAGGACCAGGCGGCTGTTGCTTTCGGCAAACAACAGCGTCGTGTCGTCGATGTCCGCGTCGGTCGCCGCCATCTCCTGACGCAGCCGCGCCTTTGCACCCAACCGACCGCCGATGCACATCTCGGCCAGCGCGACGGCCAGCCCGCCTTCGCTGCAATCGTGGGCGCTCGCGATCAGACCCTGCCGCTGCGCGTCGTTGATCATCCGGTACATGCGCCGCGCAAGCGCCGCGTCCACGCGCGGCGGCGTGTCACCCAGGCGGCCGGTGACCAGCTCAAAGTGGCTGCCTGCGAACTCACGCGCGGTTAGACCCGCCAGCAGCAGAAGGTTGCCGGGCTTTTTAAGGTCGCTGGTGGTAAGGCCCTTCAGGCTGACGGCTTTTCCGATGGCGCTGATCAGCAGCGTGTGCGGTATCGCGATGCTGACGCCCGCTTCGGTCCTGAACTCGTTGTTCAGCGAGTCTTTGCCGGAGATGAACGGCGTGCCGTACGCCCGCGCCGCGTGCAGCGCGCCGTAGCACGCCCGCACCATCGCGCCCATCCGGTCGTGGCGGTTGCAGTTGCCCCACGAAAAATTGTCCAGGATCGCGCAGTGGTCAATGTCGCCGCCCGTCGCCACATAGTTGCGCAGCGCCTCGTCGATATTGCTTTGCGCCATCCAGTACGGGTCCACGTCGCCGTAACGCGTGTTCAAGCCGTTGCTCACGACGATCGCTTCGTTGCCGCCGGGCTTGGGCACGACCGCACAGCCGTCGGCGGGCCCGTCGCGGCCGGGGCCTGTGAAGGGCTTAACCGCGCTGCCGGCTTGCACTTCATGGTCGTACTGGCGCACCACCCACTCTTTGCTTGCGACGTTGGGGTGGGCGAGGATCGTGCGCAGAATGTCGTTCAGCTGGTCGGGCGCGACCATGGGTTGCCGGGCTGAACGGGTGGGGGCTTCATACACGGCTTCGCGCTCAACGCGGGGCATGCCGTCGTGCAGGAACTTCATGTCCAACTCGGCGACGGTTTCGCCGCGCCACTTAAGTTTCAGCCTGCCGTCGCCCGTAAAAACGCCGATATCGGTGGCTTCGACGTCTTCGGACTTGAACAGCTCCAGCGCATCGGAAAGCTTGTGCGGCGGCACAGCCAGCACCATGCGCTCCTGCGCTTCGCTGAGCCAAACTTCAAGGTAGCTGAGGCCGTCGTACTTCAGCGGCGCCTTTGACAGCTCAACCTCCGCGCCCAGATGCTCGCCCATTTCTCCGACGGCGCTGCTGAGCCCGCCCGCGCCGCAGTCCGTGACGGCGTGGTACAGGCCAAGGTCGCGTGCCTTGAGCAGCGTCTCAAGCACCATCTGTTCCTGGATCGCATTGCCGATCTGCACCGCGCCGCTGGACACGACTTCGCTTTTGCTGGTCAGCTCGGCGCTGCTGAAGGTGGCGCCGCCAATGCCATCGCGGCCGGTTCTGCCGCCGACGACGATAATGTGGTCGCCCTTGCGCGCCGCTTTTTCAATCTTGTCGCGCGGGATAATCCCGACGCAGCCTGCGTACACCAGCGGGTTGCCGGTGTAGCGCGCGTCAAAGTGGATGCTGCCGTTGGGCGTGGGTATGCCCATGCGGTTGCCGTAGTCGCGCACGCCGCTGACCACGCCACGCATGATCTTGCGCGGGTGCAGCGCCCCGCGCGGCACACTTTCAGCGGGCAGGTCCGGCGGCCCGAAGCAGAACACGTCGGTATTCAAGACAGGCCGCGCGCCCAGGCCCGTGCCCATGATGTCGCGGATCACGCCGCCGATGCCCGTGCCCGCGCCGCCGTAGGGCTCGATCGCGCTGGGGTGATTGTGCGTTTCGACCTTGAAGCAGATCGCATCTGTATCGTCAAACTCGATGACGCCCGCGTTGTCAACGAACACGCTCAGGCACCACGGCTTGGCCAGTTCGTCCGTCGCGCGCTTGATCGTGTCTTTCAACAGGTTGCCGATGCGGCCGTCGAGCGGGATATCGCCAAGGTCGAACAGGCTGTCGGCTTCCAGCTTGTCGGCGCCGCCGGGGCCGCGCTCGCGATAGTGCACCTTGCCGGTGAGCGTCTTGTGCTTGCAGTGCTCAGACCAGGTCTGCGCGATGGTTTGCAACTCAACGTCGCTGGGCTCGCGCTTGGCGCGTTCAAAGTACGCCTTGACCGCGCGCATTTCTTCGATGTTCAGGGCCAGGCCGTGGTTGCCGTTGACCTCCAGCAGGTGGGCGTCATCAAACGCGCGCAGCGGCACTTCCACGCGCCGGTACTCGTACTTTCGGCCCCGCGGCAGGCTTTCCAGCAGCAGCGCTCCGGCGCGGGCTTCGTCAACCACGATATTGCCCAGCGCCGCCGCCGCGCGCGAAAGGTCCTGCGCGCTGGGCTTTGCTGAAAACAAGTATTGGTCGGCGGACTTGACGGCAACGGGCTTGACGCCGCTGTCGCGCAGCGCTCGCGTCAGCGATGCTTCGACGGGGTCCATCACGCCGGTGCGGCGCATGATGTGGTACAGGCGCTCGCTGTGGGGTTCGGCGTGTGTGCCCTCGTACAGTTCGGCGATTTCCAGCACGTGGTCGGCCAGCAGGCCACCGGCCACACCCAGCGCCTGTTCGCGGGTGATGTCGCCCTCAATCAGAAACAGGCGATGGTGCACGATGCCGGCCGCATTGACGCCGGCATCGGTCAGCGTGCGCGCCACGCGCAACGACTCGGGGCTGTCGGCGCCGGCCTTGGGCACAAGTCGAATCTTCCAGAGCATTGCCACCTCAATACTTCAAGTCCGGCGGCAACATTACAGCCGCGTTTTCGGCAGGCAATCGCGTGGAAAAGCGCTACTCGGCGCGGGCGACGCGCTGGACCAGCGCGCGCTTGCGGTACTCGCGGAATTGCGGCGTGGCGCGCAGCGGCGCAAGGTCTTCGTCGCGCGTCAGGTGCTCAAAGTCGTCGAAGCCGCGATTGACGGCCCGCCGCAGGTCTTCAAGGGCTTCGCCGGTTTCGCCAAGACGGCTCAGCGCGCAGGCCCGGTTGTACAGAAAGCGCGGATTGGCGGGCTCAAGGGCAACCAGGTCGTCCAGCGTGCGCAGCGACTCCTGGTAGCGCCCCAGCGCGTTCAGGCTTGTGGCTAGCGCGTCCAGCACGCGCGTATTGCCGGGGTACAGGTCGCGGCCGGTTGAGTACACAGCCACCTGAAACTCCAGCGCGATGCGCTCAAAACTGTCGATCGGTTGACGCATGAACTGTAAGTGTACCGCCCGGTTCGCGCCCCGCGCAAGCGTGCGCAACGAGACTTGCGTCCCCTTGCCCGCAAGTCCCGCTGCTTGTAGGCAATGGCTGGAGAACGCAATGACCATCAAAGATACCGCACGCGCTGAAATTGACACGCCGCTTGGGCGCAAGACCATCTACCGACTTTCCGCAATCAAGGGCAGCGAAAACCTGCCCTACAGCGTAAAGGTGCTGCTGGAAGCCGCGCTGCGCAACATGGACGGCAAAGCGATCACCGCCGAGCAGGTGCAGGCCGTGGCTGCATGGCCTGAGAGCGCCGAATTCAACTTCATGCCCGGCCGCGTGGTGTTGCAGGACTTTACGGGCGTGCCCTGCGTCGTTGACCTAGCGGCCATGCGCAGCGCCATGAAGCGCATGGGCGGCGACCCGCGCAAGGTAAACCCGCTGGTGCCCTGCGACCTTGTGATCGACCACAGCGTGCAGGTTGATGCCTTCGGCAGCAAAGATGCCCTGCGCGAAAACAGCCGCATCGAGTTTGAACGCAACCGCGGCCGCTACGAGTTTCTCAAGTGGGGCCAGGGCGCCTTCAACAACTTCAGCATCGTGCCGCCCGCAACCGGCATCGTGCACCAGGTCAACCTTGAGTACCTGGCCAAAGTCGTGTGGGAGCGCGACGGCGTGCTTTTCCCCGACAGTGTTGTCGGCACAGACAGCCATACCACGATGATTAACGGCCTGGGCGTGCTGGGCTGGGGCGTCGGCGGCATTGAAGCCGAAGCCGTGATGCTGGGCCAGCCGATCCCGATGCTGGTACCCGAAGTGGTTGGCTTCAAGCTTACCGGCAAGCTGCCCGAGGGCGCAACCGCGACGGACCTCGTGCTGCGCGTGACGCAGATGCTGCGCGCGCACGGCGTGGTGGACAAGTTTGTCGAGTTCTTCGGCGACGGGCTGGACACCATGCCGCTGGCCACGCGCGCGACGATCGCGAACATGGCACCCGAGTACGGCGCGACGTGCGGCTTTTTCCCGGTGGACAAGCTCACGCTGGACTACCTGTCACTTTCAGGCCGCAGCGACGAGCTGATCAGCACCATCGAAATCTACTGCCGCGAACAGGGCCTGTGGCGCGAGCCCAGCCGCAAAGTCAAGTACAGCGCCGAGCTGTCGCTGGACCTTCGCGACATCACGCCCAGCCTTGCCGGCCCCAAACGCCCGCAGGACCGCATCGCGCTGACCAACATGAAGGCGCAGTGGCACAAGGACCTGGCCGACAGCTTCGGCGTCAAGTCCGTCGCCGCCGCGGTGGACAAGGCCGGCATGGCCAACGAAGGCGGCGCGGCGTCCGCGGCGCACGCGGCCAGCACCGCCGTGGCACTGCATTCAGAGTCGCTGGTGCCGGTCGAGATTGACGGCCGCGAGGCTGTGATCACGCACGGAAGCGTGGTGATTGCCGCCATCACCAGTTGCACCAACACCAGCAATCCGGGCGTGATGCTGGGCGCCGGCCTGCTGGCAAAAAAGGCCGTCGAAAGAGGCTTGACGCGTCAACCCTGGGTCAAGACCAGCCTTGCCCCGGGCAGCCTGGTCGTCACCGACTACCTGCAAAAGGCGGGCGTGATGCCGGCCCTTGAGGCGCTTGGGTTTCACGTCGTCGGCTACGGCTGTACCACGTGTATCGGCAACAGCGGCCCCCTGCCGGATGTGGTCGGAAACGCCGTCCGTGACAACAACCTGGTAGCGGCAAGCGTCTTGTCCGGCAACCGCAACTTTGAAGGCCGCGTGCACGCCGACGTGAAAGCGAACTACCTGGCCAGCCCGCCGCTGGTCGTCGCCTACGCCATCGCCGGCACCGTGGACATTGACCTGGCCACCGAGCCGCTGGGCAAAGGCAAGGACGGCAAGCCGGTGTATCTACGCGACATCTGGCCCAGCCAGGCCGAGATTGAACAGACGATTCACGACTGCGTGACGCGCGAACAGTTTCAACAGCGCTACGCAAACGTCTTCAAGGGCGGCGGCGAGGAGTGGCAGAAGATCACTCCGCCGCAAGGCGAGCTGTACGTGTGGGACAAGAACAGCACCTACATCCAGGAGCCCAGCTTCTTCGACGAGATGAAACCTGAGCCTGACCCGATCAAGCCGATTCGTAACGCGCGCTGCCTGCTGAAACTGGCCGATTCGGTCACGACCGACCACATATCCCCGGCCGGCAGCATCGACCCCAAGACACCCGCGGGCCAGTACTTGATCAAGAACGGCGTGCCCGCCGAAGACTTCAACAGCTACGGCGCGCGGCGCGGCAACCACAAGGTGATGATGCGCGGGACGTTCGCGAACAAGCGTATTCGCAATCAACTGGCCCCCGGCACCGAAGGCGGCTGGACCACCGATTACACCGACAGCAAGGTCAAGTACGTCTTTGACGCCAGCGTAAACTATCGCAACGCCGGCATCCCGCTGGTTGTGCTGGCCGGCAAGGACTACGGCATGGGTTCAAGCCGCGACTGGGCGGCCAAGGGGACGCTGCTGCTGGGCGTAAAAGCCGTGCTGGCCGAGAGCTTTGAGCGCATCCACCGCAGCAACCTGATCGGCATGGGCGTGCTGCCGCTGACGTACCTGCCGGGCGAAGATGCAAAGTCGCTGGGACTGAAAGGCGACGAAGTGTTTGACATCGAGGTCAATGACAATGTCACGCCGAGGCAGAAGTTGAACGTCAGGGCAACAGACAAGGACGGCCGCAGCAAGACATTCCAGGTAACCTGCGCCCTTAACAGCAGCGTCGAAATCGAGTACTACCGCAACGGCGGAGTGCTGCACACCGTGCTGAGGCGCATGGCATGAACCGGCCAAAGCGCAGAGTGGGCCCGCCTCGCGAATGGCGCCCTTGGCGTTACTTGGCTTCCTGGCCGTCAACGCCAGGCCATCCTGCGGGGTCTTGATTGAAGTACTTGCTCAACTGCGTGTACAGGTCGGGGTGTTCGGCCCTCATTTCGCGCGGCATCTCAAAGAACGTCTCCACGCACACGGCAAAGAATTCGGCTGGGCTGGTTGCGCCGTAGTCGTCGATCAGGGTGTCGCGGTCGTTTTCGATATCGTCAATCAGGCGCTGATACTCGCGCTGCATCACTTCCGCCCACTGTTTCCGGTCTTGCCGTGAGTCCATGGGCGGCGCGCCCTCGGTCGCACCGTCCTCGGCGTCCAGTTGGTGCGCGAACTCGTGCAGCAGCACGTTCAGGCCGTCGCGCGGGTCCAGCGCGCCGTGCCTGGCGACATCCCACGCAACGATCACGTTGCCGCGGTCCCAGCTTTCGCCGGCGTTTTCCATGTAGTCGTCCCACTCAAAACCGTGCTCATCGACCTCTTTGACCCTGACTACAAAGCTGCTCGGGTACACCAGGATCGTCACCAGAAACGGATAGAAGCCGGTCGAGCGATGCAGCAGCAGCAGGCACGCGTGCGCCGCGATCGTCACGCGAATCTCGTCGTCGATGACGACGCCCTTGCAGCCCTCGAAGTGCTTCTCGTGCAGAAACACGAGCATCTTGCGCTTGAGCTCGTCGCGGTCGGAGGCTGGCAGGTGGGCGTAAAAACCGCAGTTCTCGCGCAGCCAGAACTCCCACTCGGCGCGGAACTCGCCCTCCATCAAGCGCTTGCGTCGCCAATTGCGCAGCATTCCGAACATGCCGCGAATCTAGCAGACGGCGGCCGCCCCACGAAGACCGCGAGTTTCAACTGTGATCAGCCAGCAGCTTGCGGGCCTTCTGCTGCCAGACCTGCCACTCGTGGCCGATTCCGGCGGGCGGGCGGGCGTCCGGGCCCAGCAGGCTCTTTTCCAGCCGCTCTCGGGCACGGGTCTTGAACTCGGGGTTGCCCCGGTCTTGGCCCCACGCGAACTCCCATTCCGCCAGGTAAAGCTGGTTCTCGGGCCAGTCGGGGTGCTTCTCCACGGCGGCTTCGAGTTGTTTGCGGGCATTGCGCAGGCTGCCGATGCTGGTCGGCGGGCCGGGCGCGCGCAGCAGCAGCACGCCGTACACGCGCTGAGGGCCGGCGTTGGCAAAGTCCGCGCCTTCGTCAATCAGCGCGGTCATGCGGCTTTCAATCTGCTTCACGGCGTCCATGCCGTAGCTGTTGTCCAGGTCGCCCAGCAGGCCGCTCAGCACGCCGTGAAAGAAGCGCGCTTCCACGCGCTTGTCGTCCAGCTTCAGCGCGGTGTTGGCGTAGGTGATGCCTTGCTTGACGTGCCTTTCGCGCAGGGCCTTGTCGGCGCCGTACTCGCCCAGCCAGGCGCTGGTGCGGGCCGCAAGCCACAGCGTCTCATAGTCGTCGGTACGAATCGCCAGCGCCTGCTCGTAGTGCGAGGCGGCTTCTTCAACGTCGGCAATGCCGCGCGGCTGGCGTTCAAAGGCATCGCGGGCCTTGAGCACGTGATCGGCGTACTTTTCCTCGTCGCCGCCGCTGCCGCCGCCCAGCGTGCCGTCGGGGATCTGGCGACAGGCAACGTAACCCAGCGCCAGCATGACTACTGCCAGCCCGATCTTGGCACGCCTGTTCACTTTGATTGCCACAGCTTCCCTGCTTTCTCAAGCCGGTCGGTGTCGGGCTTGCGGAAGGTCGGTGACTGGATCAACTCGCCGATCTTCTTGCCGCCCTCGGTTCCGTCCAGGCCGGTAAGAGCAGTCACCAGGTCGTCGCGCGCCGCGCCGACACGCTTGTCCACTTCCACGACCAGGTCTTGCGGCAACTTTTCGGACTTCAGACCCTGTTTGAGGTCTTTGAGGTCGCCGTCCTTGTCAAAGGCCTCAAGCGTGACGGCGTCTGCCAGCACAAAGTCGGGTGCGTCTTTTTCGCCGTCAATGATCGCGTACGCCGCATCAAACAGGTTGTCGTGCTGCACCCACACCACCGGCTTGGCGCCCTGCGGCGCCGGCAGCACAACCCGGTTCAGCCAGTCCTGCTCGGCGGTCAAGGTCGTTGCGATGCGTTTGCCTTCGGGGTACTTCTCTGCCTTGTCAGCGCCGACCAGCGTAAACTGCTCGCCGTCCTTGCCGCCTCGCTTGGCCTCAGCCAGCGCTGTCAACTTCAACTCTTCCTTGTGCCGCAGATAGAACGCCGGGCTGACAATCGCCAGCGCAACCGGCTGCTTGTCGTCCTTGAACAATTTCAGTGCAGCCTCAGGGTCGTTGCGCACCCCCCGACGTTTGACCGCGACGTTGTGCTTCTTCAGGGCGCCATCGAGGTGGCCAGCCAGCTTGTCGATCGCGTCGGTCGCGTGCTCGTCGGTCGCGTACTTCTCGCCGGCCTTATAGACAGCAAGGCCAAGCTCGGCGGGTTTGTCCTGCGCCTGCGTGCGCACAGGCCAAAGGGCCGCCAAGACCATGCAAACAAGTACGGCGCCGGCCTTTGTGGCCAGGTGCCCTCGTTTGCGGCCGCCTGGTCTGTCACGCAATGCCATGTCACGCCCTTAAGGTTAACGTTCAGACTCGCTTTCCACGTTCATTAAACCATGCCAGAATCGCCGGCACAGCCACCACGCTGGCCAGCATGCCCGCGATGCTGCCCGTAACCAGCACCACCCCCAGCGAAACGATCCCGTTGTGGCTGGCCGTCACCAGCGCCCCGAACCCGAACAGGGTGGTCAGGCCGCACAACAGGCACGCCGAGCGCGTCTGGCGCAAGGTACGGCGGGGGTCGCCGTGGCGCTGCGCGTGCACGAGGTAAACCCCCGCGTCCACGGTCGTGCCGATCAGGATCGGCACGCCAAAGAAGTTGGCAAAGTTGAAGCTCAGGTTTGTCAGCGCCATCACGCCCAGCAGGCCCGCCATGGCCGTGAGCAGCGGTATCAGCGCAATCAGCACCGCCAGCGGTCGCCGCAGGTCGATCAGCAGCAGCACAAAAATGGCAATCAGCGCGAACAGCACACTGGTGGCAAAGCCCTCAACAATCAGCGTCCCGCTTTCATGGATCTGCACGACCACGCCCGTCACCTGCGGGTCCACGGTGCGCACAGCCGCCAGGAACCCGGCGCTGTTTTCGCGCACCCAGGCGTCCCTGGCTGGAAAGACGTAAAGCGCGTAAAGGGTGCCGCCATTGGGGTCGCGGCCGACATAGCGGGCCTTCAGGGCATCCGGCAACGTATCAGCCGTGGGCGCGGGCGGGTCGCTGTCGCGGCGCAGGTCTTGAAGCTGTTTGGTCAGCGCGCCGAAAAACCGCGGCTCAATCTCGGCCAGCCGCGCATTGACGTGCTCGGGCCGTTGGCGCGTGAGCTCAACCAGTGCGCCTGCCTCCAGCGCCGCGCCCTCAAATGCTCTTTCAAGACTTGGGCTGCGCGTGGCAAGCTGGCGCAGCGCAGCCTGCAGGCCGCGTGCGGCGGCGCGCACAGCCGTCACATCGGCGTTGCGCGGCTCGTTGAACTGCCCGGGCATGACGGCGTGCACGCGCGCCAGTGCCGCCCGCTTGGACTGTTCATGGTCAGGCAGGATGCTCTCGGTGTAGCGCACCTCGGGCACGGCCTCGTAGCTGTCGCGCAGCGCTCGCAGCTCATCCAGTGAGCCGCGGATGCTTACGACATAGCTGGCCCGCTGGTCGTGCTTGATCAGCATACGCTCCCAGTGCACGCCATCTGAGTTGGGGTCGTTCAGCTCAAGCAGGTTGTAGTCAAAGGGCGCGCGGCCCTCGGCGGCCTCGGCAATCGCCAGCGCAGCGCACGCAAGCACCGCCAGCAGCACGCCCAGCGCCGCCACACGCGAGCCGCGGCCCACAGCCGGGCGCGGAGCCTGCGCCGCTTCAACGTCGCGCATCGCGGACTTAAGCGTCGGGTTGCCCTCGCCCACGCGGCGCTGGTCCACAATCACCAGCATCGCCGGGAACACCACCAGCATGGCCAACAGGCAAAAGCCGATACCCATGCCGCAGATCAAGCCCAGCTCTGCCAGGCCCAGGAAGTCCGTCAGCACGGCAGTGCTCAAAGCCGCCGCCGTGGTCACGGCGCCCAGCACCGTGCCCATGCCGATTTCGCTGTACGTTTCAACCAGCGCCGCGCGCACCGTCAGGCCGTGGGCCAGGCCCTGCCGATAGTGGCTGAGCACATGAATGCCGAAGTCAATGCCAAGCCCCACCAGCACCACCGCAAACACCATGGCAAAGATGTTCAGGTGACCGATGAACAGGGTGGTCGCCCCGAACGTCCAGCACAGCGCCAGCAACAGGCACAGCACCGAAAGCAGCGGCCGCAGCGCGCTGCGAAACGCGATGACGAACATAAGTCCCACCAGCACGACGGCGACAATCGTTGCGATCGTCATGTCGCGGCTGCTTGCGGCCATCTCATCGCTGTAGATCACCGGCCGCCCTGAAAGCCCGATCGCGAGCTGCGGGTACTCGGCCTGCACCTCGGCGACGGCGGCGCGGGCGTGCTCCAGCGGCTTTTGCACCTGGTTCAGCGCGCCCTCATCGCGGCGCGGCAGAATCGCCACCATCAGCAGGCGCCCTTCCCACAGAAAGATGTAGCCGTCTTCATCCAGGGCGGGGTCGGTGCTCTTGAACCGGAATAGCGCGTCCGGCGGCGGCGCCCCGGGCTGATCGGCCAGGCTTTCGCGAATCTCGTGCAGCAGCAGCCGCAATTGCTCGCCGGCGTGCGCAGCCTGGGATTCGTCGCCGACGCCCTGCTCAATGCCGTCGCGCAGGCCGCCCAGCAGGCCCGCAAAGTTCGGCTCCTCGGCCACGCGGCGCAGCACCGGCTTTGAGGCCTCCACCTGCGCGGCAACCGCCTCAAGGTCCGCCTGCGGCATGTACAGCATGCGCGTGCCCCCGAAGTCGTCGGGCGGCACGCGCTCAACGATCTTGGGGAACAGCTCGGGCCGGGCGCGCAGCCTTTCGACCACCGCGCTTGCGGCGCGTTTCATTTGCGCGCGCGTCAACTCGCCGGGGATGGCGGGCGAGTAGCCGGGGTTATCAACCGGGCCGGGCGCCGGCGCGACCATCAGCAACATCCACTCCTGGTCGCCGAAGTCGCGCACGAATGAAAGAAAGCGCTGGTTGTACTCGGCCTGCGGATCGACGAGGTCGTTGCGGTCGGTGATGAACTCGATACTTGCGACCGTGTAAATGACGGACACAAGCGCCAGCACCAGCGCAGCCGCGACAATCCACGGTGCGCGGTCACAGACCACGTTCGCCAGCGCCTTCAACGCGCGTTGCCGCCTGCCCAGAATCGGTGCGTCACTCACGCCGCGCAATGTAGTAGCGGATGGGGTTCAGGGGATAGGGGATAGGCGCTTGGGGTTCAAATGATGGCTCAGTGCACAGCCGCATTCACCCCCCGAACGGGTCACTGGCAACCGGGTGTTGGTCCCTCGCTGCTCCGATCCCCCACGCCCCATCCCCCACGCGCCATCCCCTGCTATTCTCCGCGCCATGAAACTTGCGTTTGTTACCGGCACTTCGGGTTTCATCGGCAGCGCGGTCGCGCGCGAGCTGCTGGCGGACGGCGTGGCTGTGCGCGTGTTGATGCGCAAGGGCGCCGATCACAAGGCGATAAAGGGCCTCGACGTCGAAGTGATTGAGGGCGACCTGACCGACGCGTCCGCACTGGCCAAGGGACTCGTCGGCGCCGACGCCTGCTTTCACGTCGCGGGCATGAACGCGATTTCGCTGCGCGGACGCGGCGACATTCGCCGCATCTACGAAGCCAACGAGCGCGGCGCCGCCATGGTGCTGCGCACAGCCGCCGAAGCCGGCTGTACGCGCATCGTGCATACCAGCACCGTCGCCGTGCTGCGCCAGCGCGCAGACGGCACTCCCAGCCACGAAGGCGATCTCGCGCCGCTGGATGAACTCACGGTGCATTACCAGCGCAGCAAATGGCTGGGCGAGCAAAAGGCGCTCGAGCTGGCCAAAGAGGGCGCCCCGGTCGTCATCGCCAGCCCGAGCGCGCCGATGGGCCCCTGCGACGTGAAGCCGACGCCGACAGGCCGCGTCGTGCTGGACTTTTTGCTGGGCAAGATGCCGGGCTACATGGAGACCGGCTTGAACGTGATCGACGTGCAGGATTGCGCGCGCGGGCACATACTGGCGGCGCAGAAGGGCAAACCCGGCGAGCGCTACATACTGAGCCACGAGAATTTGCAGATTCGGGCGATCTTTGAAACGCTGGCCGAAGTCACCGGCCTGCCCGCGCCCAAGTTCAAGGTGCCCAAGACCGTGGCGATCATGGCCGCCGCAGCCAGCGAGATGAAGGCGCGCTTTACCGGCAAAGCCCCCGTGATACCGCTGGCGGGCGTGCGCATGGCGCTGAAGCCCATGTGGTACGACAATACGCGGGCACTGACCGAGCTTGGCCTGCCGACGCGGCCGGTACGTGAAACCCTGCGCCGCGCCGCGCAGTGGTACGTGCAGCACGGCTACGCGCCCGCGCCGCCCAAGGCGCTGGATTGACCGGAATTGGGCGGAAACAGCGTGCCGGCTAACTACACTGGCCGCCAAAACCATTTGCCATATTCATAATGACGTTATAGGATTATGCCATGGCATGGCTGGTGCGATTGCTGCTGTTGCCCTTCTACCGCGTGCACTGCGCGGGCCGCGACCGCGTACAGCCGGGCACGCTGCTGGTCTGCGCCCATCAGGCAACGCTGGATGCCCTGCTGGTGCGGGTCGCGCTGGGCCCGGTCAAGTGCTTTGTGCATGAGGCCTTTGCCGGCGGTTTCTGGAAGCGACTTGGCCTGAAGCTGATCGGCGCCGAAATCATCTCCGGCACCGCAGGCCCCGACGGCGTCAAAGCCGCCGCCGAAGCGGCCGTGAAAGCCGCCCAAGCCGGCAGCACGGTTTGCCTGTTCACGCGGGCGCTGCTGCGCGCCCACGGCAGCGCGCTGGATGTTGAAGCCGCCCGCGCGGCCTTACCCGCCCAGCCGCTGGTGATTGCCGGGCCATGGGGCAGCTACTACGACCGCGGCGGCAAGCCCTACTGGAATGTCTTTCTGCGCGGCCGCCGCAAGCACGTGGCGATTGTCGCGGGCATGCCCGGCGACTTGCGCGAGCAGGCGGCGCAAGCCGAGCACGAGGCCTGGATGCTGCGCAAGCACGGCATGCGCACACTGGATTTCAGCATCGTGCACGGGCCAAGGCGCAACCGCTTCGCGTTCGCCTTTGCTGACCCCGTGCGCGGCAGCGTCAAGTGGTTCAAGGCGCTTACGGGCGCCATTGCGCTGGGGCGAGCTCTGCGCGGCACGTGGGGCAGCCAGCAGCGCGTGGGCATATTGCTGCCGCCCAGCATCGCGGGCTCGCTGGTGAACATGGCGGCTGTGCTGGGCGGGCGCACGGTCGTGAACCTGAACTACACCACCGGCCGCGCAGGCATGGAAAGCGCGTGCCGCCAGGCGGAACTCAAGACCGTCATCACCAGCAAGGCCTTTGTAGTCAAGGCCAAGCTAGAGCCGCCAACGGGCGTCGAGGTCATTGAGCTTGAGAGTGTGGCCAAAACAATCGGCGGCGGCGGGCGCATTTTTGCGCTGCTGCTCGCGATGTGCGCGCCGCTGTGGCTGATCCGGGCGTGCATCGGCAGCGTGCGGCGCTGGCGGATCGACGACACCGTCGCGGTGATCTTTTCCAGCGGCAGCACCGGCGAGCCCAAGGGCATTGAAGTCAGCCACTTCAACCTGATCAGCAACATCGAAGGCGCCGAAATCGCGTTTCATCTGGGCGCGCAGGACCGCATCCTGCACATGCTGCCGTTTTTCCATACGTTCGGGAATTTGCTGCTGTGGCTGGGCGTGCACCTGCAGGCGGCGCTGGTGTTTCTGCCCAACCCGCTGGATGCCGAAGCCGTGGGCGACATGACGCAGGGCTACGGCGCGACGATTGTCGTCGCCACACCGACCTTCATGCAGATGTACATGAAGCGCCTGGCGCCCGGCAAGTTCGGCAGCGTGCGTCTTGTCGTCGCGGGCGCCGAGAAGCTCAACGCCAAGTTCGCCGCCGCATTCCGCGACCACTTCGGCGTCGAAATCCATGAAGGCTACGGCGCGACCGAATGCAGCCCCGTCATCTCGGCCAACACGCCCGACCAGCGGGCCCCCGGCGTAGTTCAGCTTGGCAACCGCATCGGCACTGTCGGCCGGCCCTTTCCGGGCGTGCTGGTGCGGCTGGTTGACCCCGACACCGGCGAGCCCGCGGAGTCGGGCGTTGTGCACGTCAAGGGCCCCAACGTCATGAAGGGCTACCTTGGCCTGCCCGAAAAAACCGCGCAGGTGCTCAAGGACGGCTGGTACACCACCGGCGACATCGTGCGCTTTGACGAAGCGGGCCACCTTGTGATCACCGACCGCCTGAGCCGCTTCAGCAAGATCGGCGGCGAAATGGTGCCCCATGGCCGCATCGAGGAAGCCCTGCACGCAGTGGTTGAGGCAACCGAGCAACTGTTTGCCGTCACGGCTGTGCGCGACGAAAAGAAGGGCGAGCGCATTGCGGTGGTGCACATCAAGGTCGAGCACCACGCCGACGCGCTGGTCGAAAAGCTCAAGTGCTGTGACCTGCCCAACATCTTCATCCCCAAGCCGCGCGACTTTGTGCAGGTGGAAGCCCTGCCCGTGCTCGGCACCGGCAAGATGGACTTAAGGGCCGTGCGCCAGATCGCCGAGCAGGCCCTGCTGGCACAGCCGCAAACAGCGCCCACCGCCGGCGCGGGCCAGGCCTGAAGCACAGCGCAGGGCTCGCAGGGGATTGCGGGGGCGCCCGGCAGGACCTGCCTGTTGTTTCGCGAAGGACCGCGGGTGCCGTCCGCGCATTGCGCAACACGCGCCAATAGTTGATGATTCACGCCATGCTGTTTGACACGCACTGCCACATCAATTTTCCGGACTACCGCGGCGAGTTTGACGCGATGCTCCAGCGCGCCGAGGCAGCCGGTGTTTCGCGCATGCTGTGCATCGGCATGCTGCCGCAGGGCGGGCGCGAGGCGCTGGCGCTGGCGCGGGCGCACCCCGGGCGCATCTTTGCCAGCGTAGGCTGTCACCCCTACGACGCGGTCCATTACACGCCGCAAGTCGCGGCCGATTTCCGTGAACTGCTATGCCAGCCCGAGGTCGTGCTGTTCGGCGAGATGGGCATCGATACCGTGAAGTCGCCTTCGCCGCTGCCCGAGCAAGAGCGCGCCTTTGAGCAGCAGCTTGAGCTCGCCGGTGAACTGAACAAGCCCGTGTGCATCCACAGCCGCGAGGCGTTCAAGATCTGCGAACGCATAATCCGCAAAGTCCACCCCAACGGCTGGAAGGGCTTTGCGCACTGCTTTTCGGACGGGCCCGAGGAAGCGCTGGGCTGGAAGGCGCTTGGCTTCAAGGTCAGCTTTGCTGGGCAGATCACGTTCAAGAACAAGTCCTGCGACCCGATTCGTGCAGCCGCGGCAGCCCTGACACCCGACGACGCGGTGATTGAGACCGACGCGCCCTTTCTGGCCCCGCAAGCAATGCGCGGGCGGCGTAATGAGCCGGCGTTCGTGCGCGAAACCGGGCTGAAACTGGCCGAAATCTGGGGCCTTGAGCCCGCGCAGGTCTTTGCCCGCACCACCGCCAACGCCGACAAGGTGCTGGGCTTGTGATTGATCGCTGCGGTTTTGATCTGCAAGTCCACGGAGTACTGCTCACGACAAGCAAACCACGAATCTACACGAATCACTGCAGGCCCTTGTTCGTGGTTCCAGGCCGTTGCGGCCGCATTCAGCGTCGATGAAAGAGCTTTTCGAGGTCGTGGAAGCTCAGCCTGTACGTGGTGGGCCGTCCGTGGGGGCAACTGAAGGTATGGGGCACGGTTTCGCCCAGCTTCAGCAGGTCAAGGATATGGCGGGGCTCCAGGGTGTCGCCGGCCTTGATCGCGGCTTTGCAGGCAACCATCTCGACCATGCTCTTGCGCAGCGCTTCGGGCGTGGCCGCCGTGCCGCCGCCGGCCAGCTCTTCGAGAATCTCCTGCACGACTTCGCCGTGCCGGCCGCTTACGCTGTACTTCGGCACCGCTGTCAGCGCAAAGCCGTCGCCCGACTCGGCCAGTTCAAACCCGAACTCGCGCAGCGCATCCCGGTGGGCGGCGGCAAGCGCGCGCGCGCCGACACTCAGGGTCAAAGGCGCTGGCACCAGCAGGCGCTGGCGCTCAGGGGCCTGGCTGCTGATGCGGTGCTCAAGCTGCCAGTACAGGATGCGTTCGTGATAGGCGTGCTGGTCAATGATCACCATGCCGTCGGGCGTTTCCACCACCAGAAACGTGTCCGCCACCTGGAACAGCCCCCGGGCGTTGTGCAGCAGGCCGGTATCGGGCGGTGGTTCGGTGCCGGGGGTGCGGTGTTGGGTGTCTGTCTGCGCGGAACTTTGAGGCCCGGGCTCCAAACGCGGAACATCGTGCTCCACACGGGGTGGTCGCAGCTCCAGCCTTGATACCGATGGCCCGATTGCCGCCTCCAGCACGCTGCGCGCCTCCGTCCAGCGATGCTCGGCTGCGCGCGCCCGCGCCTGCGCTTCGTCGTCGAACAGGCCGTGGGTCGGTTCGAACTCGCTGTCCGGCCTCGCCTGCGGCGCAAACGCGGGCTTCAGGCTCGGCAGCACGCCCGAACGCAGCAGCTTCTCGGTCAGCGCGGCCTTGATCAGTGAAAACACGCGGTTCTGTTCCAGCAGCCGCACTTCGGTCTTGGCTGGGTGAACATTCACGTCCACGCTGTCAGTCGGCACATGCACGAACAGCACAGCCACCGGGTAGCGCCCGGGCGGCAGGAACTCGCGGTACGCCAGCAACGCCGCCTGCACCAGGCTGCGGTCCTTGACCAACCGCCGGTTCACGAACAGCAGCAGTCCCTTGCTGTTGGGGCGGTGCACGGTCGGCGGCGAAAGGTAGGCGTCAAGCCGCGCGTAGGTCTCGTGCTCGTGGGCTTCCAGCATGCCATCGGTGAAGCGGTCGGCGAACAGCGCCGACAGTCGCTCGGGTTGTGCCTGGTTTGGCGGCACCTCCAGCGCCTTGCGCTCGCCGTGGCGGAGTGTGAACCCGACTTCGGGGTTGGCGGCCGCAAGCGCGGTCAGCCACTCGACCACATGGCTGAACTCGGTGCTGTCGCCTTTCAGCCAGCGGCGCCGCGCCGGCACGTTGAAAAACAGGTCGCGGACTTCCACCACGGTGCCGAAGCCGCCGGCGCACTCGCGGATTTCGCCCGCGCGCCCGCCCGCGCTTTCAAGGCAGAGCGCCGCCGGCGCGGCGCGGGTGCGCGTGGTAATGCTGGCCCGGCTCACGCTCTGGATGCTGGCCAGCGCCTCGCCGCGAAAGCCGCAGGTGAGGACGTTGAACAGGTCCTGCTCGTGCTCGAGTTTGCTGGTGGCGTGGGCCTCAAAGGCCAGCGCCAGGTCCTGCGCGTCCATGCCACAGCCGTCGTCGGCAACCCGGATCAGCGTCTTGCCGGCGTCAACCAGCGCCACGTCGATGCGCGATGCACCGGCGTCAAGTGCGTTTTCGACCAGTTCCTTGACGACGCTGGAGGGACGCTCCACAACTTCGCCGGCGGCGATCTTGTTGGCTAACTCGGGCGGCAGCAATCGGATACGAGCCATGCCGCGATAGTAGGGCTGCACCCGACACCGCAACCCGTGTCGAGAGCTTGTTGGAAACAAGCGAGAATCCGGCACTCGCGCGGTGCCCCTTCGCTGGCTGTGCCTCGGTTTCCCGCTGTGCAAAGTAGCACTTTTTGATTGACATTGGCCCAGTTGTTTGTATTGGCGTGAGTTTACTTCTTACTTGTGCCAGCAATCCCGGAGTACCCATGGCTGCCAAGACTGCCAAGCGCCCCAAGCCTGCCGCTTCCAAGCCCAAGAAGGCAGCCGGAAAAGCCGCCAGGAAACCCGCGAAGAAGGCGGTGAAAAAGCCCGCGAGAAAACCCGCGAAGAAGCCGGAGAAAAAGGCCGCGAAAAAGCCGGCACAAAAGGCAACCAGGAAGGCCGCAAAGAAGCCCGCCAAGAAGTCAGCCTCAAAACCAGCCCCCAGGGCAAAAAAGCCTGCCAAGGCCCCTGCCCGGAAGGCCGGGAAACCGGCAAGCGTTAAAGCCGCCGGGAAGTCCGCATCCAGCAAACCTTCAACCGGGAACAGCAAACCCATGCCCGCAAAGACCGCCAAAGACCCGCAGCCGCCGGCCAAGCCGAAGACGGCTGTACCGGAACAAAAGCCAGCCGTGCCCGCCGTCGCGCCCGAAGGCAGCGATGACTACGAGGCCATGCGCCAGGCGGCCGTTGAGCCATTCAAGCGCACCGGCAACGCCCCCAAGCCGACCACGGCAGGGCGCCAGTTCGACGACGAGGAAGAACTGGAAAGTTACGACCCGCTGTTCGATGAAGTCTCGGAAGAACACGACGAATAGGCCGGCTGTGCGCTGTGGCTGTTGACTACGCGCAACCGACAACGCACAACGCACGCATGCACTTTGCGCCCATTGACGACCAGCTCACCGACGTGCTGCGCGGCGCCGTGGACGTGATCCATGAAGCCGAGTTGCGCGAGCGCCTGCGCGCGGGCAGGCCGCTGCGCGTCAAGCTCGGCATTGACCCCAGCAGCCCCGACATCCATCTCGGCTTTACGGTGCCGCTGCGCCGCCTGGCGGCTTTCCAGAAGCACGGCCACACCGCGGTGCTGATCATCGGCGACTACACAGCCATGGTCGGCGACCCCAGCGGGCGCAACAAGACGCGCCCGCAACTGGCCCGCGAACAGGTCGAAGCCAACGCCCGCACATACCTTGAGCAGGTCAACAAAGTGCTGGACGTGAGCAAGCTTGAAATCGTGCGCAACGGCGACTGGTTCGGGAAGATGAGTTTCCTGGACATACTCAAGCTGTGCTCGCGCAGCACCGTCTCGCAGATGCTGGAGCGCGAGGACTTTCACAAGCGCTTCAACACCGAACAGCCGATCAGCCTGCACGAGTTTCTGTACCCGCTGATGCAGGGCTGGGACAGCGTGATGGTGCGCGCCGATGTTGAGCTGGGCGGCACCGACCAGCTTTTCAATCTGCTGGTGGGCCGCCGCCTGCAAGAGCAGGAGGGCATGGCCCCGCAGGTCTGCATCACGGGCCCGATCATCGCGGGCCTCGACGGCGAACAGAAAATGTCCAAAAGCCTCGGCAACGCCATCGGCGTGACACTTGAGCCCAACGACATGTTCGGGAAGGTCATGAGCATCCCCGACCGCCTGATGCCAAGCTGGTTCATGCTGCTGACCCGTGAACCGGAAGAAAAAGTCGCCGTCCTGTGCGACCCCGAGGCCACGCACCCGCGCCAGGCCAAGCTGGCGCTGGCCCACCTGATCACCCAGGAAATGCACGGGCCTGCGGCAGCCGACGCCGCCCAGCAGGCCTTTGAGGCAACCTTCAGCCGGGGCTTGCTGCCCGACGACATGCCCGACGCAAGCGTGGAACTCACGGACGGGGCCATCGCCGCGTGGGCACTGGTCAAGCTGGTGCATGGCGGCAGCGGCGGCGATGCCCGCCGCCTTGTGCAGCAGGGCGGCGCCAAACTGATTCAACCGTTGACCGGTGACGAGTTCACGCTCAAGGACGCCAACGCAGCCCTGACCGCCGAAGACCTGAAAGACCGCGTGTTGAAGGTGGGCAAGCGCCACTTCTATCGGCTTCGCCCGTAGAAAATCGCAACGATATTGGAACGGCAGACGGCTTGTTCCGTATTACCCTGTACGGGAACAATCGCCCGACTCGGGAGGGGCCGATGCGCAATTCCAGATTGCCGATCCTTGCGTTGTTGATTCTTGTTGTGATTGCCGCGATTGTCGGCACCTACTTTCTGCTGAATGACCCGCGGCCCGCGCCGCAGCACAACGATGTTGCCCTCGATGGCGGCCCGGACTCCGCCAACAACCCGCCCAACACCCCCGGCCCCGGCGCCCGTGGCAACCAGACCAGCCAACCCGGCCCCGGCCACGACACACCCAAACCCGGCCCCGGCCCCGACACACCCAAGCCCGGGCCCGACACGCCCAAGCCCGGCCCCAACACGCCCAAGCCCGGCCCCGACAACCCCCAGCCGGGCACCGAATGGCAGGAACGCACGATCGACCTCAAGATCACCGGCACCGTGCGCTACAAAGTGGACCAGCGGCCAGCCGCGGGCGCACAGGTCACCGGCGAAAACATGCAGGGCGGCGGCGGCTGGTGGGCCGGACCGCAACCCCCCGGGGGATCGGCACGGCCCGCCAAGAAGTTCATCGGCGAGGCGGTCACCGACGGCGCGGGCGAGTACACACTGAACCTCAAGGTCACCTGGTACAGCAGCGCGGACAGAATCGAGGGCGATGAAGACTGGACTGCAGGCGGCATCCAGGTCGTCGCGCGCATGAGCGGCTATGCCCCCGCGCGCAGCGAAGCCATCTGGGTTGCCAGGGCCACGCGCGACCACAAGATCAACCTGCAACTGGCTGTGCCCGCGGGCATCAGCGGCCGTGTAATCGACGCCGCCACGCGCAAGGGCATCCACGGTGCCAACGTCTCGCTTTGGTCAACGGACGGCGACCAGGGCGGCGCCCGCCACCTGACGACGGACGAGCAGGGCTACTTCTCGATCAATGACCTGCCGGCCGGCGTGTACTCGTTGTGGGTCAACGCGCAGGGCTACAGCGGAATGCGCCCCGGCGAAGGCGTCGGGCGCATTGACGTCGCGCGCGGTGGCGAGCGCAACGTCGGCGACATCGCGCTCACCCGCGCAGCCGCCATCATCGGCCGCGTCCTGATGCAGGACGGCAAGCCGGCCGTCGAGGCCGCCGTCAACCTTCAGATTCGCGGCGGCGGCTGGATGGGCAACCGCGCCCACAGTGCATCCACCGCAGAAGACGGGCGCTTCAAGCTGGAAGAAGTTGAAGCGGGGGTGTACGACCTGACGGCGCGCCTGGAAGGTGTGGGCGTAGTGACGCTCGAGCAGCTTAACGTAGAGGCCGGCAAAGAGCGCGACGTCGGCGACCTGAAGCTGGAAAAGGGCCTCACGCTGGCCGGCATCGTGACTGACAAGTCCGGCCGCGGCGTGGCAGGCGCGGTCGTCAGCATTCGCGCCGGTGACAGCGACAACCCCTTCGGCGGGCGCTGGCGCGACAGCGTAGCGAGCACAACCACGAACGCGCAGGGCCGCTTTGAAATCGTGGCCATGCAGGAGGGCGAGTTCCGGGCGGTCGTGAACGCGGACGGGTATGCGCGTCTTGATCATTCCTTCAAGTTCCCGGGCAGCGAGCTGCGGCTTGTGCTGTCGCGCGGCGGGTCCGTCGAGGGCCGCGTCGTCAACCAGAACAACGAGCCGGTGCACCAGGCCAGCGTTTCATTGATCAGCCACAACGACCCGCAGTACACATGGTTCAAGGCATCGCCTGAACAGAACATGTGGGGCGGCAGCGAATGGCGCGCCACCACCGAGCAGGGAAGCTGGCAGATCGAAAACGTGCCGCCCGGCACCTACCTTGTGGTCGCCCGCGCCGACAGCGTCACGGGCTGGGTCGATGACATTGTCGTCGATGATGAAAAGCGCGCCAACGCCGGCGAAATCAAGCTTGGCGGCACAGGCACGCTGCGCGTCACTGTCACCGAAGACGGCCAGCCCGTACCCGACCTGAAGGTCACGGTGGTCCGCGGCATGGCGTTTGGGCGCGGCGGCGACGGCCAGAACACCGACAGCAACGGAGTCGTCGAGATCAACGGCCTGGCGGAAGGCACATGGACAATCATGACCAGCCGCGACGAAAGCAACTTTGACACCGAGGCCATGAAGAAACGGGCGGTGACGATTAAGGCCGGCCAGGTCACCGAGTTCGCGCTTGAGCTGCGGCCCAAGGACGGTACGCGGCTGCACGGCAAGCTGACGCTGAACGGCAAGACCGCTTTCAGTGAGCTGATCCTGGCGGGCACCGGAGAACGCGCCGACGTGATCAAGCAAGGGCGCATCGACTCGGGCTTCTACGAGTTCCTGGGCTTGAGCGCGGGCGTTTACCTGCTTCACGCGCGGATCAGCGACGAAGCGGTAAGCTGCATGGCGCGCGTCGAAATCAGCGCGCCCGGCGAGCTTGAGTTCACACGCGACTTCAAAGGCTATGTCATCAGCGGCAGCGTGACCACGCCCGGGAACACCCCGCTCCAGAACAGCGCCGTGCGCATTTCGCTTCAGCACGCGTCGCCCGATGTCGGCAACGTCGGCCAGTGGCTGGCGGGCCGTGCAAACTGCGACGAGCAGGGGCGCTTCCGCATTGAAGGCGTGTGCGCCGGAGACTACACACTGTCCGCGATCCTTGACGGCGTCGGCAACGCCCGCATGGCCCTGAAAGTCGAAGCCTCCGACCGCACCGGCCTGAGCCTTGCCATCGACGACAACGTGGGCTCGGTGCGCGTGAAAGTCAGCAAGCTGCACGGCAAGACGCTGTCCGGCACCGCTTTCGGCTTTGCCCGCCTGATCGACGCCGCCGGCCAGCCCGTGGCCATGGCAGACCAGAACGCGGGCTTCATGATGGTCGCCGAGAACGCAACCACCGAGCTGGTGAACGTCAGCCCCGGCAAATACACCCTTGAGCTTGCGGCATCGGGCTACCTGCCGGCCAGCAAGACCGACGTCAACGTCGAGAAGGCCGCACGCACCGAAGTGCTGATTGAATTGACCGCAGCCGCTGAACTGCATGTGACCGCCACAAACCCCGAGATCACACAGGCCATCATGGACACAGCCAAAGCGCGCTACTTCGACGCGCAGGGCAAAGAGCTGCCGCCGATCAACAACGTGTTTGACGCGTGGGGCGCCGCCGCGCCCGCACCGGAAAAGCCCACATACAAAGTCGCCTACATCGGGCCCACGGTCACCGAGATCCGCGTGAAGGTGCCGGGCTATGCCGAGGTGGCGATTCCGGTACAGTTTGAAGCGGGCAAGAAACTCACGCACGAAGCCTCGCTCGCGGCTGAGTAGCCCGAAAGTGACGGGGGGTCAGCCTCGCGCACCACAGGCTGACCCCGTTCACACCATTCCTGATTCCCGGAATGCCCGGACTGGCCCTGATCGTTCCCGAGAAGAGGACCAGCCGCGCCCCTGTTTTTGACGGTGCATTGCGGCCAGTATTCCGTAGATTGGCTGTGTGTGAGTGCAGGCTACACGGCGTGGGAGACGGTTAATGAAAGAGCAGTTGCTTGAGCTTGCGCGGAAGTCGGGGGCCGACTTTTGCGAGATCCGCGTTGAAGACAGCACGCAGACCAGCATCAACTACCAGGGCCCGGAACTCGAGAACGTCCAGGAATCCCACATGTACGGCGGCAACGTGCGCGTTGCCGTAAACGGCACATGGGGCTTTGTCACGTTCAACAACCCCGACGAGCTTGAACGCCGCGTCTCTGAGGCCGTCCGCAACGCGCGCGCCGCCAGCGCCCGCAGCACCGCAAAAAGCGTGCTTGCGCAGGTCAACCCGGTGCACGCGGAAGTCAAGCTTGCGCTCAAGTCCGACCCCCGCAAGGTCAGCCTTGACGAAAAAGTCCGGCTGTTCGGTGACTACAACCAGCGCATGCTGGGCCACCCGGGCGTGACCAGCACCAACCTGCGCTACTTCGACAAGTACTCGCGCATCCGCTACGCCAACTCTGAGGGTACGTGGACGGACACCGAGGCAATCGACATGGGCATGGGCGCTTCCGCGCTGGCCCGCAAGAACGGCACCACCGCCCGCGGCAGCGCAAGCCAGGGCGGACGCGACAACTTTGACCTGTTCCGCGGCATGGAAGCCGAGATGGACAAGGCCGCCCGCACAGCGGTCGAGGGCGCCGACGCGCCCGTGGTCGAAGGCGGCACCTACACCGTGGTGTGCGACCCCAACCTTGCCGGTGTGTTCGTGCACGAGGCATTCGGCCACCTCAGTGAAGGCGATAACGTCGCCGAAGACCCGCGCATGCAGGAAGTGCTGAAGCTGGGCCGCCGCTTCGGCGAAGACTACCTCAACATTTACGACACCGGCCTTGATGTCGGCTTGCGCGGCCACCTGCCGTTTGACGACGAGGGCGTGCCCACCGAAAAGACATGGCTGATCCGCAACGGCGTGCTGGTCGGGCGCCTGCACAGCCGCGAAACCGCGGGCCGCATGGGCGAAAAGCCCACCGGCAACGCGCGGGCCATCAGTTACAAGTACCCGCCGATCCCGCGCATGCGCAACACCTGCATTGCCAACGGCCCCCACGGCAGCCTTGAAGACCTGATCAAGGACATCAAGCTCGGCATTTACGCGATTGACAGCGCCGGCGGCCAGACCAACGGCGAGCTGTTCACGTTCACGGCCGGCGAGGCGTTCATGATTCGCGACGGCAAATTGGCCGAGCGCATCCGCGACGTCACGCTTGGCGGCAACGTGTTTGATACCCTGCGCAACATCACGCACGTGGCGGGCGACTACAACGTGCACGACAGCAGCGGCGGTTGCGGCAAGGCGGGCCAGATGCCGCTGCCGGTCAGCCACGGCAGCCCGCACATCCGCATCAAAGACGTAGTGATCGGGGGGCGATAACATGACAAAGCACTTCGACACAGGCGTGGGCGGCGGCAGCGGCGACGGCAAGTCGCGCGACGAAGCCGAAACCGGCATCTACGAGCGGCCCGCCGCCGGCAAATTCACCGAGCGGCTGGGCTCGCTGGCGGACGCCTTTGAGATGTACAAGTCGGAAGGCCGCAGCCTGAGCGTATCGTTCGAGAACGACCGCCTGAACGAGATCCGGCAAGGCGAAAGCTACGGCATCAGCATCCGCGCGGTCAAGCAGGGCAAGATCGGCTTCAGCTACTCCAGCAAACCCGACGAAATCGACCACGTGGCCCAAAGCGCCGTGCGCATGGCGCCGTGGGGCAAGCCCTACGACTACCAGTTCGCGCCCAAAGCCGAAAGCGCCCACACCCGCGAGCCTGACGCTGCGTGCGGCGAGCTTTCGGTTGAGCACATGGTCGAGCTGTGCGACAAGGTCAAGGACACGATCAAGGCGATCGATCCCGAGGCGCTGGTCGATGCCGGCATCAACGGCGGCGTCAGCACCACGCGCATCGCCACCAGCCGCGGGCAGGACTGCCGCGAAGAAGACAGCGGCTTCAGCTACTTCGTGTCGGCACGCATCAGCGAAGAGGGCAACTTTCTCAGCGTGTACCGGGCGCGCGGCGCCTCGCGCGTGATTGACGACGCCGAGATTCTCGCCAAGGCCCGCGAAGCCGCCGAAGAGTTCAAGATGGCTCGCACGCTGCTGCCTTTCGGCAAGGGCAAGTACCGCGTGCTGTTCGCGCCGCAGACCGTCGCCGACCTGCTGCTGCCGATTGCCGTCGGCGTCAACGGCATGAACATCGCCCGCAAGACCAGCCGCTTTGTCGATGCACTCAACGAGCAGGTGTTTGACCCGCGCATCAGCCTTGAAGATGACCCCTTTCACCCGGATTCGCCGGCTGGCGCCGTTTACGACGGCGAAGGCGTGCCCGCGCAGAAGCGCCCCATCGTTGAGCGCGGCGTGCTCAAGGGCTTTGTCCACACCCTCAGCACCGCGCAGAAGTGCGGCCATGCCCCCACCGGCAACGGCCAGCGCAGCGTAAGCTCGCAGCCCGCGCCCGGCCTGCACTCGGTGGTCATGGCCCCGGGCAACGCTGAGCTTGCCGACATGCTGCGCGACACCGAAGACGGCCTGTGCATCAGCCAGATGCTGGGCACCTTCACCAGCAACTTCCTGGCGGGCCAGGTCAGCGGCAACATTTCGCTCGGCTACGCGGTCAAGGAAGGCCGCTGCGCCGGGCGCGTCAAGAATTGCGCATTGAACGTCAACTCGTTTGATGTGCTGAAAGGCCAGATCGTCGCTATCAGCAGGCAGCGCGAGTGGGTCGGCAACTCGTACCTGCCGTGGGTGCTGCTGGACGGCATCGGCATCAGCGCGCGCTAGGCCCGCAAGCAACTGTGGCGACACGAGTGCCTGCACCCGTGCCGCTTTCTTTTGCCGCGCGGCGTCTCGACACTTCCGCCGCACCGCTTAGCATGCGGCCATGAAGGCCCTGCCGTATGCCGCCTTGCTGCTTGCCTGCGTGCTTGTTGCCGCGTGCTCAAACCCGCGCGCCAACCCGCCCGCCAACAACGCGCCTGACCAGCGCCAGCCTGACCCTGACCGCGAGGCCCAAACCGTGCGGCTGCGCGTCAGCTACAACCCCGGCGACAGGTTCCGCACCACGCGCACGCTCACCGTCGCCGAAAAGACCGACGTTGACGACTACTACACCACTTCAGAAGAGCTGACCCTCACCACAGTGCTGCGCGTCGATGAGTCCGGCCGCATGCTGGCGGTGCAGCGCGCCTGGGAGCTTTCGGCCTCAACCCTGTCGGTCAATCGCGGCACGCCCCAGCAGGTGAAGGGTGAGCTCGACGGCTGTACGCTTGAGCTTACCCAGCGCAGCAGCGGCGTGGATGCGCGGGTGCTGGTCGGCAATGTCGATGTAGGCCGCCAGCAGTTCGTGATTGAGGGCTTCGATGCCGGCCTGCTGCCCGCCGACCCGGTGCGGCGCGGCGACACCTGGACGCTTGAGGACAACCAGCTTTCGGGCCTGAACCGGCTGATTGAGGCGCTTGAGTTCAAGGTCCAGACCAACCGCCTGATCTGCGCCGTGGCAAAGATCGAAACCGATGCCGTGTTCGTTTCACTGGACTGGCGCGTCACCGCCGAGTACGCGGGCAAACCCGCCGTGCTGCGCTTCGGCGGCGAGCTGCGCTACGACCGCGCGCTTCGGCTGGTCAGCGACTTCAAGCTGTCCGGCGGTCGCCTCGGCGACAGCACAAACCAGCAGGTCGAGATCAGCGTCAAGCGCAGGCCCGCGCAGGGCTGGCTCGATTTTGGCGACTGACGCACAGCCGCAACGTACTACACTGGCGCCATGCGTGTTGCCTGCATTACCGCCCTGTTGTGCCTGTGCGCCGCCGTTGCTGTCGCTGACGAGGCGGAGCCGGCCAGGCACGAGCTGCGCGAAGCATGGGAGCAGGACTACCTGTACACGCTGCACGAGGTCGAAACCGTGGCCGGCACCACCAAGTTTCGCGAGCCGCGCAAGGACGGCGGCGAGAACATCCTCACGGGCGGCGTCACCGACAAGCACGACCGCACATACGAGTACTCCCCCACCGCCTTTGATGATGCCGGCTGCACGCGCATTGCCGTCAGCGTGGTCAAGCACCACCTTGAACGCACCGAGCACCCGCCCGGCGAATCCGGCTCACGCAACACATGGAATGCCGAGGGCCCCTTCACCGGCGCCGCCTGGCACGAAGACTGGAAAACCGACCACTGGAAGCGCAGCCTGACCAAGGCCGCCCGCAGCCCTTGGGGCGAGTTTCCGGACGAGCTGCTCAAGGCCGTGGCTGTCAAGCGCCACAGCCGCATGCACTTCATGCTGCCGGGCCGCGCGGTCGCCGTCGATGAGACCTGGAAGCCCGAGGCGCGGCACATACTGGCGGGCTTCAAGCAGTTCCAGCGCGACGACCAGAGCCCCGAGCTTGAGATCGAGTGCAAGCTCGCCGGGGCCGATGAAGCCCGCGCCGTGATCACGTTGAAGTGGAAGGCCGAGAAGCTGGCGCCGGTCAAGTCCGACACCGGCGCCAACTGGAAGCAGGGCGTGAAGGTCGAGATCGAGGGCAAGGCGACACTGACCCTGAACCGCAAAGACCGCTTTGTGGAAAAGTTCGAAAGCGAGACGACCGCAAAGCTCGAGGGCGAACTCTGGAACTCAACGCACTGGTTGCCTACGGAATCTGTGGTCAAGACCACAAGGGTGGTGACCACAACCCGCAAGAAAGTAGAAAGCAAATAGCCCTTCCCATGGCCGAGAGGCGCGGGAGTGGGCATAATGAAGCCTCAGCGGGCCGGAAGCACCTATGAGCCAGATTCAGAACACCGACCCCATCATCGGCCAGCAGTTTGGCAACGTGGTGGCGCAAAGCATTCTAGGCCGCGGCGGCATGGGCGCGGTCTACCTGGGCTACCACCCCGGCCTGGACATGAAGGTTGCGGTAAAGCTGTTGCCCGACTTGTTCGTCGGCAAGCGCGAACTGGTTGAGCGCTTTCTTCGTGAAGCACGCGTCAGCGGCAAACTTCAGCACCCCAACATTGTGCGCACACTCGACGTCGGCCAAAGCCACGGCGTGTACTACCTGGTCATGGAGTACGTCGAGGGCGTTGATGCCCAGCGCCTGCTCGACCGCGAGGGCCGCTTTTCGCCCATGCGCGCCATCAACATCTGCGGCTTTGTCGCCCGCGCACTGGGCGAAGCCCATGACCAGGGCGTGATGCACCGCGACATCAAGCCCGCCAACATCCTGATCGCCAAAGACGGAAAGGTAAAGGTCACCGACTTCGGCCTGGCGCGCAGTATCACCAACACGGCCACGGCGCTTACCCTCAGCAACCAAGTGGTCGGCACGCCCAACTACATGGCGCCCGAGCAGATCAAGAGCATGGACGTGGATGCCCGCGTCGATATCTACGCGCTGGGCATGACCATGTGGCAGTTCCTCACCGGCCTGCTGCCCTTTGACGGCCCCACGCCGATGGCTGTGCTGCTCAACGTCGTCAACGAAACGCTTGGCATGCCCAAGGAAATCTTTGATCCGCTGCCGCGCGAAATCCGCGAAGCCATTGTCGCCATGACCGCCAAGGACCCGCGGCGACGCCTGCCCAACATTCCAGCCGTGCTCGCGGTCCTGAAAAAGGCGCGCGACGCCCTGCGCAAAGCTGGCCTCGACAGCACAGAGCCGCTGAAGGGCCCGCCGCGCAGCAGCAGCCCCCAGATCCCCAGCATGGGTGGCAGCGATTTTTCAAGCCGCGCCGGCACGCAACTTCCGCGCAGCGCTCCGGACAGTTTTTCGCGCCCGCTGGGCAGCGGACCTATGCCCGCACCGCCCAAACCGGGCGGCCGCCGCACATGAAACGACAGTATCCGGGAACGAATCCAGGCGTAGCGA
>JAHBYA010000020.1 GCA_019636195.1 Planctomycetota bacterium
CGGAAACGGCTGTCAGCTCTGCGCGGCTTTCGCCTGAAGGCGGCTGCGCGCCAATCGGGATCAGCCCGAGGCCACAAGCTCCGGTTGTGCGCTTCGCAGATCGACGCTGACCTTGGTGCTGGTGCCGGGCTCCTGCATGGTTACGCCGTACAGGGTGTCGCAGGCGGCCATGGTTTTCTTGTGGTGCGTGATGATGATGAACTGGCTGACCTTGGCGTAGTCTTCAATCACGCTGCAAAAACGATCGACGTTGGCTTCGTCGAGCGGCGCGTCCACTTCGTCCAGGATCGCGTAGGGCGCGGGGTTGGTTTCATACACCGCGAACATCATCGCCACGCTGATCATCGCGCGTTCGCCGCCGCTGCGCATGGCGATCGGCAATGCTTCTTTGCCCGGCGGCTTGGCGATAATCTCGACGCCGCTGTTCAGCGGGTCTTCCGGGTTGGTCAGCAGGATGTCGGCGCTGCCGCCGCCAAACAGGCGCCGGAACAGGCGCTGGAAGTTCTGCTGGATGGCGTCAAACGTGGTGATGAACATGCGGCGCGTTTCGTTTTCGATGCGCGCGATCGCGTCGGCGAGGGTGCGCTTGGCTCTGAGCAGGTCGCTTTCCTGTTTGCTGTAGAACTCGTTGCGCTCTTCGGCGTCGTTGAGCTCGTCCATGGCTTCCATGTTGACGTTGCCCAGTTTGCGCAACTGCTCTTCGACGTCGGCAAGCTCGGCCCGGCAGCTCATCTCGTTGATTTCGCGGCGGTGTTCACTGTAGTCGCGGTACAGGCTGTCGATGTCGCTGTTGAACATCTCGGCAAGCCTGCGGCGCACGCTGTCCATTTTCATGAACAGCGTGTTTTCGTCGATGCGCGCCTGCTGCACGCTTTCACGCTCGGTGTACAGCTTGTCCTGCAGGGCGGTCGCGTGGGCGCGCGCGGATTCAACTTCCTTGCGGCGCTGGGCCAACTCGCCGCCGGCGCTGCGCCGGGCGTTCAGCTCGGTGTGTTCGCGCTCAAGCTCGGCCTGCACTTCCACGCTGCGCTGCGCGTCGTGCTTGAGGCTGCGGATTTCCTTGGCGTGCGCTTCAACCTCGCCGGCGCTGCGGGCCAGGTCTTCACTGAAGCGCGCCAGCGCGCTTTCAATGCCCTTGAGCGAGTCTTCGGACTGGCCCAGTTTTGTGCGCCGCGCCGCCTCTTCGACGCGCGCCTCGGTCAGCGCCTCGCGCGCTTCAGCCAACGCTACGCGCCGCGAAGCTGCGTCTTCGTTCAAGCGGGCCAATTCGCCTTCGCAGCGCGACTTTTCCTCATCGGCGCGGGCAATTGCCTCGGTCAGCTCGGCGTGGCGAGCCATGTCGGCTTCAATCTGTTTTTCAAGCTGGTGGCACTCGCGGGCCAGCACCTGCTGCTCTTCGTGCAGGCGGCTTGCTTCACGCTGCAGCGACTCAAGCGCCACGCGCTTGCCCGCGGTTTCCATGCTCGCGTCGTAGATGGCTGCCCGCAGTTCCGCGGCGCGGGTGTTCAATGCCTCCAGGCGCCGGTCGGCCTCAGCCAGTTTGTCCGCGGTATCCACAACCTCGGCGTCAAGCACATCGATGTCGCGCGTGAGCCGGTCGATTTCCGACTGCTGTGTAATCAGGCCGGTATTGGCTTCGCCGCCGGCCAGTGCAAAGGCGCCCGGCTGTGAGAACATTTCGCCGGTCGGGGTCACAATGCGGTAGCTTGCACCGGTGCTCAGCAGGCGGCGTGCGACGCTGCGGTCCGCAACCAGCAGCACGTCACCGACCAGCGCGTTCAGCAGTTCCGAGAACGCCGGGTCAACCTTGACTTCGTCGGCAAGCGGGCCGATTACGCCCTTGCCGCCGGGAAACTGCGGCGCCTTGCGCGGCGCCGCGTAGCAGTCGCGCGCAAGGATGCTCAGGTTGCTGCTGCCGCGCGCCGCCAGCCAGTCAAACAGGTCGTGCGCGTGCTCAAGGGTGTCAACGACAATCGCGCCGCCCAGCCGGTCCAGCGCGCGCTCCAGCGCCGCGGCAAAACCCAGGTCAATGCGCAACTGGTCGGCCAGCACCCCCAGCACGCCGAAGCCCGCGCGGCGCGGCTCATCGGCCAGCAGCTCGCGCGCCGTGTCATCGAGGCCCTGGCGCTGCTCGGCGATGCTTTCAAGCATCGCTTTGCGCTCAAGCTTGGCGCCGCGTTTGAGCTCAAGCGCGTGCTTGCGCTGTCGCAATTCGTGGGCGCTTTGGACGGCTGGGCCAAGTCTGCCGTCCACGTCGGCCATCTCGCTTTTCAGTGCCGCGAGCGCGCCTTCGTGCTCATTGCGCTCAAGCCGGGCGGCCTCAAGGCGGGTGTTCAATTCATCGCCTTCGCGGGCGGCTTGGGCGTTGCGGCCCTGCTGCGTCTCAAGGCGACGGCGCGCCATGCGCAGCTCGGCGTCAAGGGTCATGCGGTCGTTCAGCGCGCCGTTGGCGCTGCCGATCGCGTCCAGCAGCGTGTCGCGCGTGGCCTTGAGCTGGGCCTCGATGGCTTCAGCCGCCTCGCGCGCGGCCGCCTCGGCGCGGGCCAGGTCGCCAAGGCGCTTGACCAGCGCTGCAAGCTCGGCGCGGCCCTGCTCGGTTTCAAGGACGATGCCTTCGCGGCGCTGCTTCAGGTTGCCGACCTGCTGACGTACGCGCTCAGCAAACTCCTGCGCGCGGGCAATCGCCTGCTCAAGGCTGTCAATCCGCGCCAGGGCGTTCTCGCGGCGGCTTTGCTCGTTGCGTATATCAAGCTCAAGCTTGTGCACGCGCTCGGCCAGCCTGCGCTCTTCGTGCTCGGCGTCGGCAAGGCGGGTCTCGGCGTCTTCAAGGTCCATCTTTGTCTTGGCAAGGTCAGCCTGGATGGCGCCTTCGCGCTTGCCGGCGGCGGCGATGACTTGCAGCAGCTCTTCGCGCTGGGCGTCAAGGCGCGCAAACTCGGCCACGCCAAGTTCTTCGTGCAGCACGCGGGTGCGCTCTTTCAACTCGGTGTACTTCAAGGCGCGCCCGGCCTGGGCCTTGATCTTGCGCAACTGGCCTTTGACTTCGCTGAGCACGTCTTTGAGGCGCTCAAGGTTCTGCTCGACGATCACCAGCTTGGCCTGCGCCGCCTCCTGCTGCTTGCGCATCTGGCCGATGCCGGCGGCTTCTTCAAAAACCACGCGGCGGTCTTCGGGCTTGCTTTGCAGCAGGGCGTCCATCTTGCCCTGTTCCATGATGCTGTATGCGCTCATGGCAGCACCCGTGCCTTCAAACAGGCCGCGCACGTCGCGCAGCTTGGCGGGCTCGTTGTTGATCAGGTAGTAGCTGTCGCCGTTGCGCTCAAGCCGGCGGGTGACCTTCACGACCTTGCTCGAAAACGGCAGCACCTTGTCGCTGTTGTCGAAGCTGATGCTGACTTCGGCGTAGCGCGCGGGTTTGCGCGTGGCGCTGCCGGAAAAGATCACGTCCGTGCTGCTCTTGGCGCGCAGGGCCTTGCGGGACATTTCACCCAGCACCCAGCGCGTGGCGTCAACCACGTTGCTTTTGCCGCAGCCGTTGGGGCCGACCACGCCGGTGATGGCGGCTGGAAACTCAAACAGCGTGTGCCGCCCAAATGACTTGAACCCGTCCATCTCAAGGCTGACGATGCGCATGGGCCACCTGCGGAAAGTACCCGGAGCGTCAACTCCGGCAATCTTTCCGGTATCGACGGGTCGTAAGGGATTTCTTTGGGCAAAACCCCACAATTCTAGGGCATTCCCGGCCACAGTTTACGCCTCTTGACCCCGTCAGCCCGCGGTGGATGCAGTGTGGAGAGTATGTGAAAGCCGAGGGCCCCGATACCCCGCGCACCTAGCAATTGCGGGCTGGGTCACAGCCGGAATCCCTATTTGACCTGCGCCCGGCGATCAATACACTCGTTACGCAATTTTTCGCGGGATGATCTATGGCTGTTCCCCTTAGTCAGATGTGGGCTGTCGCCAGCTATGTGCTGCGCCAGCGCGTGGCGCGCAACCAGCGCTACGCGACCGTGTTGATGCTTGAGCCGCTGCTGCGGTGCAACCTGGCCTGCGCCGGCTGCGGCAAGATTCAGTACCCGGCGCACGTGCTGAAGAAAGAGATGGAAGTCGCTGACGCCCTGCGCGCAGTAGATGAGTGCGGCGCGCCCATCATCAGCATCCCCGGCGGCGAGCCCATGATGTACAGCAAGATCGGCGAGCTGGTGCGTGAGCTGGTCAAGCGCAAGAAGTACATCTACCTGTGCACAAACGCCCTGCTGTTGAAACAGCGCCTCGAAGAGGGCGTGTTTACACCCAGCAAGTACCTGACCTTCAACATCCACATGGACGGCGACCGCGAGGCCCACGACTTTGCGGTCTGTCGCGAAGGCACGTACGAGAAAGCCGAAGAAGCGATCAAACTGGCGGTGGGCCTGGGCTACCGCGTGTGCACCAACACCACGTTGTTCAACCATGTAAATGTGCCGCGCACCCGCGCGTTCTTTTCCCGCATGATGGAACTGGGCGTGGAAGGCCTGACCGTCAGCCCCGGCTACAGCTACCAGAAGGCGCCCGACCAGCAGAGCTTTCTCCAGCGCGAGGGCACCTTCAACCTGTTTCGTGACCTGCTGAAAGACCCTGAACCGGGCTGGAAGTTCAACCAGTCGCCGCTGTTCATGGAGTTTCTGACCGGCAAGCTGCACCTTGAGTGTACGCCCTGGGGCAACCCCTGCTACACGCTGTTCGGGTGGCAGAAGCCCTGCTACCTGCTGCAGGAAGGCTACGCCGCCACGTTCAAGCAACTGATCGAAGAAACACAGTGGGAAAACTACGGCCGGGCAAGCGGCAACCCCAAATGCGCCAACTGTATGGTGCACTGCGGCTACGAGCCGACGGCTGTGCACCAGACCTTCAATGACCTGCGCGGTTTTGCGCGCACGGTGGTTGCGCAGTTCAACGGCCCCAACAGCCGCTTCGGCAGGAATATCACGCCGCCGGCGATTGCGCGCCAGGTTCAGACGGGCGTTGCGGCCGGCACCGGGCTGGACGCGGCGTTGCAGGATGCGCTGGATTTCCGCGGCGACGTGCTGTTGACGCTGAAAGACGGCAGTGTGCGTGAGGGCTACCTGTTCAATATCAACGGCAAGGTCGTTGAGATGTTCCCGGCCCGCGAAGCAGGCGTGTGGGTGATCAACAAGGCCGACATCGCTGACATCAAGCGCCACGGGCGCGACCCCGCCGACGGCAAGAGCTGGGAGGCCTGGGTCAAGCGCTACAACGAAAACAAGGCCGCCCGCCAAGCCGGCGAAAAGGTGGAGGCAGTCGGGCTCTTCCCTGACCCGCTCTAACCATCCGGTCAGTGACGAAAGCACCTATGCCCTTGCCACAAGTGGCAGGCTAGGGCAGATTTGTGCAGTGCGGCAACGGGGCATTTGCCCTGTGTCTTCCATTATGGGGCGGGATGCGCGAACTGCCTAAAATTCTGTTTGTGGCAGCCACTGAATCCGACGCGCTGCAATTCACATCGCGGCTGGAAAACCCGCGCACATACCGCCAGAAGGTCGGCCTGGTCCACGGCGGAATCTGGCACCGCACCAGCGCCAAGTGCCTGATCACGGGCCACAACCCCGACGCGACCGCGGCTGCGCTGCGCGAAGCCATCACCGTGGACAAGCCGCTGGCGGTGGTCAGCATCGGGTTTGGCAGCGCACTTTCCAGCGCGCTGGGCGTGGGCGACGTGGTGGTAGGCGTGAACTTTTTGAACGCGATCGGGCTGGGCAGCCAGTACCGGCCGGTGGCGCTGCCGGCCTCGGTGCAGGAAATGATGCGGCGTGTGGTGCGCAGCGTGCCGGGTATTCGCGGCCTGCTGGGCAGCATCGTGACGGTGTTTGACCCGGTGCACGAGCCCGCGGAGAAGCTTGCGCTGTTTTCAAAGACCCAGGCCGACGTGGTGGACCAGAGCGCAATTGCGATCGCGAACATCGCCGAAGACGAGCGCATCCCGTTTGTGGTGGCGCGCAGCATCTTCGACCTCAGTGACGAGCGCGTGCCTGAACTTGAGCGTTATGTGCGCGAGCAGGGCAAGCTTTCGACGACGCGCATCATCGGCAAACTGGCCGTGAACCCGACCCGCATTTTCGCGCTGCGCGACCTGGTGGGACGCGCCAAGCTGTGCCGCGAGCGGCTGGAAGTTTTCACCGAGGCGTTCTGGCACGCACTGCTGGAAGGCCGGCAGCAGAAAGAGTTTCGTGAAGACAGCGCCGAGCCTGAAACCAGCCGCCGTCGCGTGGATGAATAGTAAGGTAATCCGGAATAGGGCCATAGGGTCCCCTGTTATGGAAGCGGTGCAGAGGGCATGAGCAAGAAGCGCCAGCGTTTTGAGCAGGAGGCACTGCCGCTGATGGGCGTACTGTACGCCGGCGCGCTGAAGTTGACGCGTAACGCGCGCGACGCCGAAGACCTGGTGCAGGATACCTATGTGCGCGCCTTTGAGCGCTACCAGCTTTTCAAGCCCGGCACCAACCTGAAGGCATGGATGTTCCGCGTGATGACCAACCGCTTCATCAACCTGTACCGCCGGCGCCAAGCCCAGCCCGACGGCGCCAGCCTTGAAGAAGTCGGTGACACGCACGGCGCGCCTGACCGGCTGCCGTTGCACGAGTTTCAGTCCGCCAATGCCGTCCGTGAACTTATGGACAACCAGCGTTTCCTTGAGTCGATGGACGAGCGTCTGCGCGCGGCCCTTGAAGGACTGGGCGGCGACTTTCGTGACGTGCTGATCATGAACGTGATAGCCGAGATGCCGTACAAAGAGATTGCACAGGCGCTGGACGTGCCGCTGGGCACCGTCATGTCCCGCCTTTCACGCGCCAAGGCGCTGTTGCGCGAGCGCATCCTTGAACTGGGCCGGGACGAAATCCCCGGCGCCACAACCGGAGTCGCAACAGGCGCATGAACCATCCACCGCAAATTCCGCCGTCCGATGACCGCGCGTTCGTGATCGCGAACCTCGAGGCCTATCTGGCCGGCACACTGGCAGGGGACGACCTGCAACGATTCGAGCAAGCCATGGCTGAATGTCCTGAAACTCGCCGCTACGTGGAGACCGGCCAACGCTTCGACAGCGCGGTGCGCGGCAGCGTCGCCGCCGAGGTCGCGTGCCCGCAGGGCCTGCGCGACAAGATCATCGCCGCACTGGACCAGTGCGAAACCGACATGGCGCCCACCCGCTTCCCGTGGGGCATTGCCGGGCTGGCGGCGGCGGCGGCGCTGATGCTCTCGGTCGGCCTGGTATTCATGTTCAGCGGCGGCGAAGATCCTGCCGCCCCGCCGCCTGACCTGCACGCGCGCCTGACGCCCGTGGTCAGCAACACCACGCTGGATGTCCCCAAAAGCACGCGCTGCCGCTATCGCGCCGCCGTTGAAGAGTACCGCAAGCACTTCCCGGACGGGCCGGACCTGCCGCGAACCTTCGGCGCGTCCAATTGCCGCGTCTCGGACTACCACTGCGATATGGTGGACGGCTACCCCGTCATGTGCACGGTCTTTGACTCGCCTGAAAACGACCGCTTTGCCCTGCTGATCTTCCGCAAGCGCTGCCTGCACGGCGCCGTGCCCGAAGCCGTCCGCGCAGCCGAAGTCGAGATCGACGGCAAGCTGGTCCTGATGTGGCGCGAGGGCGACTTCATGCGCGCGCTGGTGGCCAAGACCGGCGACACCACGCTGCACCAGCGCATGGAACAGTTGCGCACAGCCGTCCAGAAGTAGCGCCTAAACTGCTCATACTGGGGCGGTTGCAACAATTTTCGTATTTATTGCGTGAGATACCGACACGCCTCCGCGACAATACGCGGACACGCACATTTTCGCGGAGAAACCATGAAACGCCTCCTACTCGCACTGATCCTTGCCGCCCCGGCGATCGCCCTGTTCGGGTGCCAGGACGCTTCACTGAAGGGTGACGTCGCCATGCTGCAACAGCAGGTGGCAGCCCTGCGCGACGACAACGAACAGCTTCGTAACAGCATGACCCAGCGCGGCCCCGACGGCACAACCGGCAACTCGGACGTGAACGCGATGGCAGTACGGCTGGAACGCGCCGAGCTGGAGTTGAAGAACGCCAAGGCCAAGCTGGCCGAGCTTGAGGCGCGGCCCGCGGCTGTGGTCGCGGCCCCGGGCGAAGGCGGCGAAGCGTCAGCCACCAAGGAAGTGATGAAGGCGCAGGTCGATGAGATCCTGCGCGAGCGCGACGAGGCCCGTCGCCTGGAGCGCGAAAAGCGCCAGCAGGAACAGATGGCCCGCGCCGCCGAACTGGCCAAGGAAAACGGCATCGACTTCGATCCTGCCGACCCGCGCGGCAGCATCCAGCGCATCATGGCCAACCCCGAGCAGCGCGCAAAGGCCATGCAGGTCATGCAGCAGGAAATGACCAAGCGCCGCCTTGAGCCGCTGGGGCTTGATGAGCGCCAGACGCAGGAAGTGCTGCGCATCGAGGGAGACACCCGCAACAAGATTCGCGAAACCATGAACAACGCCCGCGCCAGCGGCGCCAGCCAGGAAGAGATCGCGCAGCAGGTCGATAACATCCGCAAGGACCAGGAAGACCAGCTCAAGCGCACCATGACGCCCGAGCAGTACGAGCAGTACCAGCAGTCCGGCGCAGGCATGGGCGGCATGATCCCCGGCAACTGGCAGGACATGATCCCGCCCGGCATGATCCCCGGCGGCGGCGGCGGATGGGGCGGCGGCGGCCGATAGCTCAGGCAGGCAATCCGCGGGACAGGCCAGCCGGCCTGTCCCGCTTCCGTTCAGGGTTGAGTAAGCGCGACCACGGCCTCGTGGGTGCTCAGGAAGATGCGCCCGGGTTGCAGGTGCTTCCCGATGTCGATGAGCTGCAGGCGGTCCATCACCGGCCCCTTCACGTCGGTCAGGTGGACGGTGATGCCGAGTTCGCGCAGCTTGCGGATGAAGTTCTCCAGCGACTCCAGCGCCGAGGCATCAATCAGGCTGATCGCGCTGCACACCAGCACCAGGTGCTTCACGTCTTTGTCGGCTGCGACCAGCGACAGCAGGCGGTCTTCAAGGAAGCGCGTGTTGGCAAAAAACAGGTTCTCGTCAATCCTCACGATCAGCAGGCCCGGGTAGGTCGTGACCGTGTGCCGCCTGATGTTGCGAAAATGCTCGCTGTCGCCGACGCGGCCCAACACGGCAATGTGCGGCCGGCTTGCGCGCCACAGGTACAGCATCAGCGAAGCGACCACCCCGACGGCAATGCCGATCTCAACGCCCGCGCCCAGCACCGCCAGCATCGTCAGCACCATCAGCGCGCCGTCGCCCTTTGAGTAGCGCCACAGCCGGCCAACCTCGCGGAAGTTGAGCAGGCTGGAAACCGCCACGATCACCGTCGCCGCCAGCACCACCTGCGGCAGCACGCTGAACCACTTTGCCACAAACAGCGTCACCAGCCCGATCAACACCGCCGTGATCATGCTGGCCAGGCCGGTTTGCGCCCCGGCGTCGTAATTCACCACGCTGCGCGAGAAGCCGCCGGTTACGGGCATTCCGCCGGTGAAGCCGGCTGCGATGTTGCTGGCGCCCAGCGCCACAAGTTCCTGGTCCGGGTCGATGACCTGCCTGCGGCGCGCGCCAAGCGCCCGGCCCACCGAAACGCTTTCCACATAGCCGACCAGCACGATCATCAGCGCCGCCGGCAGCAGCGCCTGCAACACCGGCACGTCCAGCGCGGGCAGCGTCAGGCCCGGCAGGCCCGACGGAAACTCGCCGACCACGGCAATGCCAAGCCGCGTGTCGGCGCCGAACAGCCCGACGGCGGCCATGCCCGCGACTACCAGCACGGCGGGGCCGGTGCGGGCGATCAACTGGGCGGTGGATTTGGACAACCCGACGCGCGTCAGCAGCGCGCGCAACGGCCCGCGCATCGCAAACAGCAGCGCAATCGATGAAAGGCCGGCCACGAGAGTTGCGATGCTGGTTTCGCCCAGCGCGCCCCACAGGTTGAGCACGGCCTCATAGGGCAGGTGCCCCGAAGGCGCGGAAACGCCAAGGATGTGCTTGAGCTGGCTGATAATGATGAGAATGCTGGAGCTGGTGATGAAGCCCGCGACCACAGGATGCGAAAGCAGGCTTGCGACAAACCCGGCGCGGACCAGGCCCAGCACCAGCTGGATCACCCCGGTCATCAGCGCCAGCAACAGCGCCAACTGGATGTATTGCTCGCTGCCGGGCGCGGCAAAAGGCGTGAGCGCGCTGGCGGTCATCAGCGCGACCACGGCCACCGGCCCGACGCTTAATGTGCGCGAGGTGCCCAGCAGGCCATACACAAAGAGGGGCAGGATACTGGCGTACAGGCCGTACTCGGGGGGCAGGCCAGCCAGCATGGCATAGGCCAGGCTCTGCGGGATCAGCATGATCGTGACGATCACGCCGGCCATAAGGTCGCCGGGCAGATCCTGCCGGCGGTAGGCGGGCAGCCACGTCAGGAACGGCAGCAGCTTGCGCATTACGCAATCTCGCGCAGGTCGTTGCCCAGGCGGCGGGCGATGCTGTCGCACATCAGGTCACACAACTGGTACACGCCCTGGTCTTCAATGCTGTACACGGTGAACAGGCCGTGTCTGCGGCGCGAGACGAAGCCGGTGTCGGCCAGCATGCCCAGGTGCTTGCTGACGTTGGCCTGGGACAAGCCCGTGGCCTGCACCAGCTCGTTGACATTGAGGTCTTTCTGCATCAGGGCATTAAGCAGCGAAAGGCGCGCGGGCTCGCCGAGCACCTTGAATCGGGCGGCGACCAGGGATAGGGCGCCGGGCGACATGGGTTTACTTTTTTTCCGGGGCATATGGCCTCCGCCTCTATAACGCTATCTTGCTATATAACTATTCAGGAATATAACCGGGCAGCCGGATGTTAGTTCGGCATGGATGCAGCACAAACACAAGGAGATTCCATGACACTCACTGCCGCCAAGCCCCTGATCCGCCAGTTCAAGAAGCAGGGCGAAGGCTGCTTCGGCTATGTCATTGCCGACACCCATGCACGAAAGGCCGTCATCATTGACCCGCGCAACGACCAGGTGGACGAATACCTCAGCTACCTCAAGAGCGAAGGCCTCGAGCTGCAACTGGTGATCGACACCCACACCCACGCCGACCACCTGTCCGGCGCAGCCGAGCTCAAGCGCCGCACCGGCGCCGACTACGGCATGCTCGCGGGCACGCTGGTCAAGCCCGCCAACCGCGCCCTGCGCGACGGCGAAAAGGTGCAGGTCGGCGGCATCGAGCTTGAAGTGCTGGCCAGTCCCGGCCACACCCCCGACTCACTGACCGTGGCCGTGGACGGCAACCTGTTCACCGGCGACACGATGCTGATCGGCGGCAGCGGCCGCACCGACTTCATGGGCGGCGACGCCGGCGAACTGTTTGACAGCTTTGCGAAGTTCAGCCGCTTTGCCGACGACACACTGGTCTGGCCCGGACACGACTACCAGGGCCGCAGCCACAGCACGCTGGGCAAAGAGCGCGCCCATAACATGATCTTCACGTTGGGCACGCGCGACGCGGTAGTCGAGAAGCTTTCTGTGCGCGGCCCCCTGCCGCAGGGCATGGCCGAAATCCTGACCTTCAACCGCAACGGCGCGGCGCCGGGCGCGCACATGGACTGCGCGACTGTCCACAGCATGCTGAAGGACGACCCGCACTCGCTGCAGATTGTCGATGTGCGCACTCCCATGGAAGTCAGCGGCGAAGGCTGGGCAGACGCCTGGAACATCCCGCTCGATGAGCTGGAAGACCGCATCACGGAACTCAACAAGGCGCGCGGCACCGTCGTACTGACCTGTGAAAGCGGCAACCGCGCTCTGATGGCTGCACAGATCCTGCAACGCCGCAAGTTCGGCAACTTCAAGATCATGGACGGCGGCATGAAGGGCTGGAAGAAGGCCGGGCTGCCCTATAAAAAGGGCCGCAAGGTACTGCCGATCATGCGCCAGGTGCAGCTGGGCGCGGGCCTGCTGGTGCTGGCGGGCGTGGCCCTGGGCACTTTCGTGAACCCGTGGTTCTACGCCATCAGCGGCTTCGTCGGCGCCGGGCTTACCCTCGCGGGCAGCACAGGCTTCTGCGGCATGGCGCTGATGTTGATACACCTGCCCTGGAACAAGGTTGCGCCAACGACCGGCGGCGGGACCAGCGGCGGCTGCCAGGCCGGCGGCGGCGCAAGCGGAGGCTGCGGTGTGGGCGGCGCGGGCGGCGGCTGTGCCGTAGGCGGCTAGTAAATGGATGGTTCAAGAACCCCGCGAGCACGCGGGGTTCTTACGTTTGCGCCACAGCAGCGGCAAAGGCACCAACAGTGCCGCGCCGTCTTCGAGGCAAGCCAAGCACTTGGCCTTGCCCCACACTGCTATTGAAGCGGACAAACCGGGCACGTGCTTGGTCTTGACACAGGCCCTAAAAAAAAAATGGAATCTAATGCGTCACACAAAAGGGGGGAGGCACTCATGCGCGGCTCCACACTGCCGTTCATAGTGGCATTGCTTTGCCTGCCGTTGGTACATGCGGTTGTCAATGCTGGTTCCGTTGCGGTTGACATTGAAGTTTACAGCGAAGAGAAGAGTGACGGTTCCGCTCCAGACTGGAGCATCACGTCTCTTGATCCCAAACCGGAAGTGTACGCATCTTGCTGGACGCGTTAGTATCGTGTCCGAACCTCCGCTTCCATGCTTGTTTGGGGTGACGTCAACGCGGATACATCGGTCCACATTGACTATCAGCACCAAGTGCCGCCAAAGGGTCAGCCGAAAATGCCTTCCGGAAGGTACCAAGATGACAAATGGGTCTCGATTTCGCAGACTGTCTTGGGCTCAAAGGTGTTTGCTGGGGCGGATGGGTTTGCAACAAACGCAATTGAAGGCGATGACCCATTCGTGGAGATCGCCATCGAATCATGGGTCATCTATCAGAGAATCTGGTTCGTCGCGTGGGAGCAACTTCCAAACCAGAAGGCTGTCCTGCTGAAGGAGGTCTTCTTTGGATACTCTATTCCGTAGGCGTAAACACCAAACCGCGTGGGCGGCAATCCTGATTGCACTGGCTGCAATCGCGACAATGTTTGTTTGGAATACCGAAGAGCCCACGGCGTCTCACGAGCATAAGCGCGAAACTCACTCAACACTTCCCTCTTCCTTGCCGTCGCGCGCTTCAGATACAGCTGAACCCCTGGCGCGTCCAGGGACGATTGCCGTTGAGCGTGGAACTGACTCGAGGACCGTGGGACACGTAGGCCGGCGATCTGTGACGATCCAGATTGAGTTCCGCACGGACTCAGGCGTCTCAGTGCCGCACCTGCAAGTACAATTGGCGCAATTAGATGCCTTCGAGGGCTTGACAGTTGGCAAGCGCAGGGGCCGCTTCAAGGCCATTGAGACAGGCGAAAGGAGTGAAACTGACGGAAACGGGCAACTGCTCGTCACCGCAATGGCGGGTGAATACCTCCAAGCAAGGGTCCTGGATCAAAAATGGGGTGTTGAGACGCATGACGGAACTGCCGTGTTTCGAGTGCCAGACCAACAACACTGCGTTTGGCCCATAACGGTTTCAGAAGACGCGCCAGTACGGATTGCACTGTCGTTTGCCGACGGCATGGCGTTTACCGGCATGATCTCGGTCCGCGGCACTGGTGGTTGGACCGGCCCGCTGATGCACGTTGTCAACGAACACTCCTTCGAACTCGGCAGGGTTGACGTTGGCAGTGGAAGCAAGCCATGCGCTGTAACGTTGTGGTCAAGGCGGCTTGGCTTCGAGAGCAGATCCGAGTTCAGTTTTCCGGCTGAGCAACTTGCCAGCGGCAGATGGCTTGATTGTGTCGTCCCGTTCAGCAAGGAGGCGCAGTGCCAAGTGGTGCTCGACCTTGCAAGCGTACGCGACAAACCGGCAATTCGGCTGAAGATCACGGACGATCAGGACAGAACCATTGACGACGTGCGGGTCGCCATTGCCGAGGTTGCCGCCTGTGGGTATCAGTACCACTCACGGATTCTGCCCCCGGGGCAATGGAGAGTGTCCGTCACCGAATCAGGGCTGGCATGGGAGTCGGGGCTTATCACGCTGACATCGGGCGAAAAACGAGTTCTGGCGGTGCTCAATGCGCCCGGGGGAAGCGTTTCGGTTCGGTTTGTCGATGAAAGTACAAAGGAACCTGTCAGCGGCGGCGTGCTGTCATTGTCAGCCAGGCGATACCTGAACTGGGAGACAGTCAGCCGCCTCGAACACAATGTTGTGCAACGCTCCGCCGCGGATGGGACGCTGGTTGCGCAAAGCATTCCTTCGGGCAGACGCATAATCGCGTTTGAAGCCCCCGGCTATGAACCAACTGTTTTGGAATTGGTGGTAGTAAGCGGACAGGAGACGCACTGTGGCACAGTGTTCTTGCGGCGTGCCTCTGGTGCAATCCAAGTCACCATTGATGGAGCGCGCCCCGACCAGAGGGTGTTCCTGCTGTTGCTGGAGCCGGGCGGGGGCATCTTAAGGGGGCCGACTCCGGTAGTTGGCGAAGTCGTTCTGGATGGATTGCCGAAACGCGAGTATGTCATTGCGTTGTTCGATCGGTCCGCGGAACGGCACTGGTCTCAAAGTGTGCATGTGGGCGACACGCCGAGTGTAGTGAGCTTCAGTTTGGATCAAGACTAGCTCGTCTGCCGGTGTGACCCCATTGGCAGAAACTACCGTTGGCCGACTCCCCGACGGCGACGCGACGCCAGCATCAACAACAGCGGCAGCGCGGACAGGCCGCCCGGGCCGGCTGTGCAACTCCCGCCGCCGGCCTTGCTTGTGCCGCCGCCTTTGCCCGTTACTCCGCTGCCCGACAGGCCCGTCACCGGATGGTCGCTGGGCAGCCATAACGCCCAAAAAACGCTGCCCTGGAAGCCGTCGCCCACCACTTCAATGCGCAGCCGAACTTCGCCCGCATAGGCAGGCGTGGTGAAAGCGCTGGCTGTGCTCATGGTGCCGCTGACGGTGGCGGGAATGGTGCCCAGCAGCACGTCGCCGCCGGTTACGTCATACACACGAATCTCGCTCAGGCCGCTGCCCTGGCCTTCCAGTGAAAAGGTCATGGCGTGGGCCTGCGCGCCGAAGTCAATGTCCACGCTGCTCTTGAAGTCGGCAGGGGTTTCAAACTGCTGGCGGAAAGTGGCAAACATCTCCAGCGGCGCGCGCAAACCCTCCTGCCCTGCTTTCACGACCGCTGTGCGCGCCAGCCGCACCGTGCCCGCGTCCGTGCTGACGTTGCCCAGGCAGCGCGTGTCGCCGGGCGTCACCGGCTGCAGGAACACGAGCAACGGGTGCTCGCCGGTGCGGGCGGGCATTTGCAGGTTCAGGTTGACGGTGCCGTTGCTGCCGACCGAGGCTTCGTTTTCGCCGCCCATGGTCAGCGAGGCCTTTTCGTCAACATCCAGCAGCCGAACCTTCAGTCCCGAGGGCGACTGGCACTGCACGCTGACGCTGCACATGACAGCGGTGGGCGTGCTGCCTTGATCCACCTTGAACACCAGGATGTGTACGTCGCCCTGCTTGACGGTGCGTTGGGGTACGCCGGCTGTGTCTTGCGCAGCCAGCGCGGGCAGGATCGGCATCAACAGGCAAAAGAGGAAGGTGCGCATAGGGGTCTCCGTTGGCCAGAGGATAGCGCACCATGCCCGATCAGCGAAGCTAGGTTTGCATCTGCCTGTGCGGATCGGGGATGCCGGTTCTGCCTTTGCCGCAGGTCATTTCAGGTGCGTCAAGCCGGGCACATTGGGCCCTACCCCGCGCGGCCGGGGCCGCACTGGAGCTGGCGCAAAACGTTTGAGCTTGCGCATGGTCTTGACCACGGCCAAGGCGCACTTCGTGACTACATTGTGATGACGGCACGAGGCGCTTCACGTGCGGGGTCAGTTGAGATCGGGCGTGGTCTTTTCGAGCACCAGCCGGTTGCCCTCAATGCGCGCGTGGACTTCGTCGCCCGATTGCAGGCCCAGGCGTTCCGCCAAGTCACGCGGCAGCGGCGCGTAGCCTTCGTCTCCGATGCGCCTGATGTTGAGTTCAACGCTTTGCATGTCGGCCTCTGCCTATTGGTACACTCTGAACGCTGATCCTTTCGTAAGTGTTTCGTAAAACTTTGGCGCGGGTTGCGGCGCGTACTAGCCTGTGATCATGCGCATCGGTGTCGATTGGGGCGGCACACACATCAAAGCCGCCGTCGTGGACGGCGCCAACGTGCGCACCCACGCCGCCGCCGACACCAACCCGGCCACAGCGCTGGATGACATTGCCCGGCTTGTTGATTCTTTGAGCCCCGAACCTGAACAGGTCGGCATTGCCATTCCCGGCGAGGTGCGTGACGACGGCCGCTGTTGGCGCCTGCCCAACGTGCCGGGCTTTGAGGGCGTGAACATCGCCGCCGAGCTGCAACGCCGCATCGGCTGCCCCGTCGCCGTCGAAAACGACGCCACGACCGCCGCGCTGGCCGAGAGGCTTTTCGGCTGGGGCAACACGTACAAAAGCTTTCTGCTTGTCACGTTGGGCACGGGCGTCGGCGGCGGGCTGGTGCTGGATGGCAACCTGCGCCGCGGACGCTCCGGCTTTGCCGGCGAAATCGGCCACGTGCTGGTCAACAGCGCGCCGGATGCGTGGCTGTGCGGTTGCGGCAAGCGCGGCTGCCTTGAAGCTTACGCGGGTAAAGCCGGCTTGCTGCGCAGGTACGCCGAGTCAGGCGGCAGCGCAAGCAGCGTAAAGCAGATCGCCGAAATTGGCGGCGAGGGCGCGGATGATGTGTGGCGCCAGATGGGCGACGCGCTGGGCAGCGCGCTGGGCAGCATCAACAACACGCTTGATCTTGACGCGATTGTGTTCACGGGCGGCATCAGCAACAGCCTGCACCTGATTGAGCCGTACATTCGTGAAGCGCTGGGCGGGCGCGCATTTGCCCAGCCGCTGGCAGACGTGCCCTTGAAGGTCAGCCAACTGGGCGAACACGCGGGCGTAATCGGCGCCGCACATTTGCCGACGCCTTGACTATTCGTCGGGCTCGATGGTGACGACCAGCGGGTACTTCTGGGCGCGGGCGGCGCTGATGGTCTGGTCTTTCTTCAGCTCCGCGACTTCCTGCGGGTAGGCGCCGGCAAGGCCTTGGCCGGTGTTGTGGACTTCCAGCATGATGGCTTTGGCTTTGGCGATGTCGTGGCCGAAAAAGCGCATCAGCACCCAGGTGACAAACTCCATCGTCGTTTTGTCGTCGTTGTGGAACAGCACCTTCCACATCGGCGCGCGCTTGGATTTCGCGTCAGCCTCGGTGGACTTTTTGGGCAGGGTCTTCGTGTCCGGCATGCCCGCATTCTAGCAATGGGCCCGACGCTTCAATCGGGTGGCGAATCGGTCGGCCAGCTTGCAGGCAATAGGACCGGCGAATCCAACGCGGCCACGGGCGAGACGGCAACCTGTGTGCCGTACCCGGCATTACGGAACTCAAGGCGCAGGCGAGCAGCCATCTGTTGTGCCTCCTTTTCCGTGGAATAGCGCCACGCCGGCGCGCTACCGCCATAGTGCGTGACGTACATGACTTCATGGGCCGCCTGCTCGCCAAGATCGAACACTGCTTTCAACGCGGCGATCACGGCGTCCGTCGTGGTCACGTCATCGTTGTAAACCATCACCGCCCAGTTGCCGCCGCCAAATGAAAGACAGCGCTCGTGATACTCTGCCAGGAACTTCCCGATCTTTGCCAATTCGTCGCGGCGCCAGCGGCCGTTGCCCAAGCTCTTGAACTCGTGTCTGTCCAGAACTCCTGCAGTGCCGCTTACGTTGTTCCGTTCATCGGCTGTGATCACGAACAACCGCGAGTGAAACAAGAAACTCTCGCCGACTGCAACCAACTGCTGGCCGATGTAGCGACCCCGCAGTTCCGGTTTGACGTACAGGCCCATCAGCTCGGCTTCGCGATCGCCAAGGGCCACTGCGGCAAGCATGCCAACTGCCTGGTCACCTTTCGACGCGAGGAACACCTGGCATTTCGGCGACAACGCGCCACTGGCCAGCATGTCGAGCTCCGGCGGCGGTACATGACCGGCAACCAGCTCACCTTCAAGCGCGCGAGTCATTCCCGCAACTTGCGACCATCGCGGGTCGTCGGGGGCTGCCACATAGACGTAAAGATCGCTATCCATGGCCGGTCAGGGTTACCTGAAACGGGTAGCCGGCGGCCTCGGCTGCGCGCTGCATGCGCTCAAGAAGCGGCTCGGCACTGGCGCGCGTCATGGCCGCGACTTCGTAATGGCCGTTGCTAGCCACGCTCTCGCACAGCCGCTTCGCGTCAGGTTCGTCATAGCCCAGGTAGGTCTCAAGCAGATGCAGCACAAAATCGACGGGCGTGACGTCGTCATCGTGGAACACGATGCCGATCTTGGGCGCGATCGCCGTCACGTCTTCGCCGTGCGTTGAGTCGCTGGGGCGGCCGGTTTCCTCGGGCGCTCGCTCGGTCGGGCTGTCGTCAGGCATGGCCCGATTATACCCTGCCACACCCGTAACCCGAAAGTGATTCACATGCGCGTTCTGTTGTTCCCGATGGGCAGCCATGGCGACGTCCACCCCTTCCTGGGCCTGGGGCGCGCGCTCAAGGCCCGCGGGCACGAAGTGTTTGTGATCACCAGCGGCTACTTTGAAAAGGCCGCCCGCGACGCCGGCCTTGAGTTCTTCGCCCTGGGCAGCGCCGAAGAATACGAAGAAATCACGCGCGATCCCGACCTGTGGCACCCGACGCGCGCCTTTGGCGTACTGGTCGAAAAGGGCGTCAACCGCACCTACGCACCCGTCATGCAGATCGCCGCCGACCTGAACAAACCCGGCGAAACCGTAATCGCAGCCGGCAGCCTGGCTTGGGCCACGCGCAACGCGCGCGACAAGCTGCGCATACCGCTGGCGACGATCCACCTTGCGCCCAGCCTGTTTCTTTCGTGCCACCGCATGCCGCGCATGCACGGCGCGCCCATCCCGCAGTGGGCGCCGCGCTGGCTGCGCAAGTTGCAATGGACGCTCGGCGCGCGCATGGCCGACAAGTTTGTTCTGCCACAATTGAACCGCTTCCGGCGCGAGCACAGCCTGCCGCCCGCGCGCAACGTGATCCTCGACTTCTGGCACTCGCCCGACCGCGTGATCGGCCTGTTTCCCGGCTGGTTCGGGCCGCCGCAGCCTGACTGGCCGCAGCAGACCGTGCTGACCGGGTTTCCGATGTTCGACGAGCGCGAGTCGCGCCGCATGCCCGCAGACCTTGACCAGTGGCTGCGAGACGGCGAGCCGCCGGTGGTGTTCACAGCCGGCAGCGCGATGGCCCACGGCGAGCGCTACTTTGCCGCCGCCGCGCAGGCCATGAAGCTGCTGGGGCGGCGCGGACTGCTGATGTCGCAGTACCCGGGCACGATCCCGCACGAGCTGCCGGCGGGTGTGCGGCATTGCACGTGGGCGCCGTTTTCCGAGCTGCTGCCGCGCAGCGCGGCGCTGGTGTATCACGGCGGCGTGGGCACGTGTGCGCAGGCCTTGCGCGCCGGCATACCGCACATGGTGATGCATATGGCGCACGACCAGCTGGATAATCTTTCCCGCGTGCGCGACCTGGGCGTCGGCGACGGCGCGCCGCCCAAGCGCTTCAAGCCGCACTGGATCGCCGACCAGCTTGAGTGGCTGGTGGCAGACCCCAGCATCGCCGAGAACTGCAAGGAGATCGCCGGGCGCTTTGACACGGACGGCTGGACACGCCACACCTGCGAGCTGATTGAAACCACTCGGCTTTCGTGACAACTCAGGCTGGCGCTTTCACACAACCGGGCGCGGCTGCCGCCGCTTTCATGCAACCGGGCGCGGCTGCCGCCGCGCCCGGGCCTCCCCACGCAATCGGAACTACTCGCGCGGCAGGATGACTTTGTCAATCACGTGGATCACGCCGTTGATCGCCGGCACGTCAGCCGCCGTCACCTGCGCGCCGTCAATGAACACCTTGCCTTCGCGGGTCTCTATACGCACGGCTGTACCCTGCAGGGTCGTGGCCTGGTTCAGCTTGACAACGTCGCCGCTGCCGACCTTGCCGCTAACCACGTGGTACTTGAGGATGGCCTGCAGCTTGGCCTTGTTCTCGGGCTTGAGCAGGTCTTCGACCGTGCCCTTCGGCAGCCTGGCAAACGCGTCGTCAGTCGGGGCAAACACCGTGAACGGCCCGTCGCCCTTCAGTGCCTCCACAAGCTCAGCGGCCTTCCGAGCGGCGGCCAGCGTCTTGAAGGTGCCGGCGCCCACGGCGACGTCAACGATGTCCCTGGGCAGGATCACGCTGTCAATCACATGGATCACGCCGTTGGTGCACTCAATGTCGGTCTTCACCACCTTGGCCGAGTCAACCTTCACGCCGTCCTTGGTGCTGATCCTGACCTTCTGGCCGAATGCGGTGTCAGCCTCGGTCAGTTTCACGACATCTGCCGCCATGACCTTGCCCGGCACCACGTGATAGGTCAGGATTGCCGTGAGCTTGTCCTTGTTCTCGGGCTTCAGCAGGGCATCGACCGTGCCCTTGGGCAGTTTGCCGAACGCCTCGTCGGTCGGCGCAAACACCGTGTACGGGCCCTTGCCCTTGAGTGTCTCGACCAGCCCTGCGGCCTTCACGGCGGCAACCAGCGTCTCAAAGCCGCCGGCTGCAACTGCGGTATCCACAATGTCGGCGGGCTCGGCGGCCTCACCGCCCGAGCCGTGCACTGAGTTGTTGGCGCAGCCGGCAACAGCGCCGACCAGTAGAAGCGCGGGCAGGAAACTGAACAGCGTTTTCATGGGACTCTCCTTTTGAGTTAGATGCAAGTACGTTTTCTCTACAAGCACACCTCAAACGAGCCCATCCCGCGCCCAATTTCCGGGATTCACGCAATTCCGCGCTGTTTGAATGCCGCGCAATCCATCGCGCGCGACGTGTCATGCCGTGCAAAAAAACATCCAGCCGCGCACATCCGTGCGCGGCTGGCGGGTGCGTCGGGTGCCATGGTGCGTGTGCTACGCAAAGACCTCGGCCAAGAAGTTCTTCATCGCGATCCAAGAGCGCTTGTCGGCGCTTTCATTGTATGCCGCGCCCTTGCTGTTGTCGTTGCCGGCCGCAAGGTTGGTGAAACTGTGGACGGCGTTGCCGTAGGCCACGAGCTGCCAGTCGGCCTTGGCCTCGGTCATTTCTTTCCAGATGGCGCTGACCTGGTCAGGGCCGACACCGGGGTCGTCGGCGCCATGCAGGATCAGCACTTTGGCCTTGATCTCGCCGGCCTTGGCAGGGTTGTCGGTCGCCAGCGCGCCGTGAAAGCTGATGGCGCCGGCAATCTCGGCGCCGCTGCGCGCAAGCTCAAGGGCGCAACTGCCGCCGAAGCAGTAGCCCATGATCGCCACGCGCGTCGGGTCAACCAGCTCATGGTCGCGGCAGGCGGCCAGCGCGGCCTTCAAACGCGCGCGCAGCGCGGCGCGGTCGCCGTACCACTGCATGGCGTTCTTGCGTGCATCGTCGCGGTCCTTCGGGCGCACGCCCTTGCCGTACACATCAACGCTGAAACCCACATAGCCCAGCGCCGCCACTTCGCGGGCGCGCTGCTCGTCAAACTTGCCGCGGCCCATCCAGTCATGCACGATCAGGATCGCGGGCCGGCGACCCTTCAGATTGGCGTCGTACGCGACAAAGCCTTCGCACGCCGTTTCGCCGTCTGTGTAGTCCACGGTCGCGGTCTGGATCACCGGGTAAACCTCCTTGACATCGCCCGCCTGTTGCGCAGCCGCCACAACAAAGGCCAGCGCAACTACAACTGCTGAAGCCGCCAGTTTGTGCATCGCTCTCTCCTGTCCGTGATTGAACTGTAAGGCTGGAACAGCCGCCGTGCCGCGTCAATTCCGGGAACGTTGTTTACGCCTTCATTTCCCAGCGGCTGATCGTCAGCCGCTGGATTTCGCTGGTGCCTTCGACAATCGTCATCAGGCGCGCCGAGCGAAAGAACTCTTCTACCCGGTACTCACGCATGTATCCGTAGCCGCCGTGAATCTGCACCGCCGCGCTGGTCACGCGCTCTGCCATTTCGCTGGCGTACAACTTGGCCTGCGCCGCCATGCTGATGAAGCGCGGGTCGCTTAGACCGTGCTGCTCTTTCAGCCACACCGCGTGCCACACCAGCGCCTTGGCTGCGTTGAGTTCGGTGATCATGTCCGCCAGCTTGAAGCCCACGCCCTGGAACTCCCAGATTTTCTGCCCGAACTGCTCGCGTTCGCCGGCAAACTTCTTCGCCCTAAGGTACGCGGCTTCGGCCAGCCCAAGGCATTGCGTGGCGACGCTGAGCCTGCCGGTGTTCAGGGTAATCAGCGCGACTTTAAAGCCGTCGCCCTCGCGACCCAGCAGGTTCTCGGCGGGGACTTCGCAGTCTTCAAAAATCAGCTCGGTGGTGGGGCTGGCATGCACGCCCATCTTGTGCTCGACGGTGCCAACCTTGAACGGGCTGACGGCCTTGTCCACCAGAAAGGCGCTGATCAGCGGCTTGCCGTCGGGCTTCTCGCCGGTCTTGGCCCAGACAATCAAGTACTCGGCGACGGCGCCATTCGTGATGTAGAGCTTGGTGCCGTTCAAGACCCACTTGTCACCTTTGCGTGTTGCGGTGGTGCGCATGCCCGCGGGGTCGCTGCCGGCGCCGGGCTCGGTCAATGCAAACGACCCGAGTTTTTCGCCGCTGGCCAGCGGCGGCAGCCATTGCTGCTTTTGCGCGTCGGTCGCAAAGTTCATGATCGGCAGGCCAACCAGGCTGTTCTGCGCGCCCAGGGTCATGCTCAAGCTGATGCTCGTCTTGGCGATCTCGCCTTCCACCAGCAGGTACGCCAGGTAGTCCGCGCCAACGCCGCCATACTGCTCCGGGATGACCATGCCCATGAAGCCGAGCTCGGCCATGCGCCTGGTCAGGTCGTGGGGAAACTCTTTGCCGTTCTCCAGCTCAATCGCCACGGGCTCAACTTCCTTGCAGAAGTCCGCGGCGGCCTGCCGGAACATCAGTTGTTCTTCCGAAAAAGAAAAGTCCATGCGTATCCCCTTAACCGGCGCTGGCTGCGGACTTTAGGCAATGCCCGCCCGGTTGCAACGCCATGCGAATTGACCGGGGGCCATGCAAGCCTATCCTTATGGTCCACCCGGTGGGGCCGGGAAACCAAGACAAGGGGAAAAAGATGAGCAGGATGATGCTGTGGGCAGGCGCAGCCGCGCTGGCCCTGGGTGCGGCAGTCGCGCCCGTGACCGCGGACAGACACGAAGACGGCCGACTGTCCCTGTTGAACGAGTTGCCCAAGCCCAAAGAGCTGGTCTCAAAGGACGGCACGCTTGAGGGCCACAAGACGCCCCTTGAGGTCGTCAAGAAGGCCATCAACGCCGCCAAAAACGACAAGCTGGACGAACTGAAGGCCTGCCTTGCGGAAGACCCGCGCAAGAACGACGCCGACCGCGAACACTGGGGCATCGGTGATGAAAAGGGCAAGACCAACCTGCAGGTAACCGCCAAGCTGCTGGCTGCGCTGGACGCCGAAAAGTCCAAGCAGCTTGAGCAGGGCACCAAGGGCAACTTTGCCGCGGTGCTGGTGCAGAAGGGCGATGCCGTGCACCTCGTGCGCACCGTGCGCCAGGCGCCCAAAGAAGAAAAGGGCGAAGCCAGCAAGCGCAAGGAATACAACTGGTTCCTTTCGTCGTGCGACCCCGGCGATTACCGTCTGGATTTCAACACGCCGCAGCTCAAGGCATTCCGTGAAGCGGTCACCAACGCCGACACCGCCAAGTTCAAAGAGTTCATCGACGAGTCACAGACCCGCGTGCTGGACCTGCTGAAAGACGTGCAGGAAGGCGTGGATCCCTACGCGCTGCTGATCAAGCGCCTGCAAACCGCAATGAAGAACGCTGAGCGCCCGACCTGGCTGTTCGGTCGCTGGGACACTTGGGGCAATGTTCGGGTTGCCTTCTGGTTCCACGGCGAAAAGACCGACACGTTTGTGGTGCTGCGCTTCCGCAACGAGCCGGACTGGGAAACCAAGACCTACTCGACCAAACTGCAGCTTGACCTTGATGCCACCGCCGGCTTCAACCGCGATGCGGGCAACGAGTTCAAGAACCTGATCAACGACTGGGACTGGTAAGCCGACAGGGCAACGGGCCCGCCGCAAGGCGGGCCCGTTTTCGTTTTCCCACTCTACTCAGCCTTGGGCTTGCCCTTGGCTGGCAGCTTCACCTGCCCCATCGGCTTCAACTTTGAGGGCAGCTTCGGCAGCTTGCCTGTCCCCGGCTTGGCAGCGGGCGCGCTTTTGGGCTGTGCCGAAGGCGCGGGCTTTCCGGCTTGGGCTTGCGGCTTGGCCCCAGGTGCAGGTGCAGGAGCCGCCTCGCGCTTTGCCGACTGGGCCGAGCGCGGCGGGGCCGCCGCAATGCGGACCGTGTTGGGCGCCGCTATCACCGGCGCGTCGTCGCCGGCACCGGGAACCTTGATGACCTGTGCACATTGCTTGCACGCGAACTTTTTGCCGGCATGGCTCTCTGCAATTGAGTATGGCCGGTTGCAATGCGGACAATTGAACTGGATGGGCATGGTCGCTCCGCGGGTACTGCGCAGATTATTGAACTACCAGCCAGAACTTCAACAACGCAGCTAGTTTGTCGCGCGCGGCACGGGCAACTTCGGTCGCGTCCTGGCCTTGGTGTCACCAAGTGACTTTGGAGCCTTTGATGCCTCCATGCCGCGATACTTGACCTTGGGCCGCACCACGATCGACAGCGCCGTCAACAGCCACCCGCCCAGCAGCACCCACGCGCCGTAGCCCACGGCCTGCACGGTCGCGACCGGGTCAATGGCCAGCGCGGCTGGCCCGTCCGCGGCCAGCCACGCGTCAACGCCGTACTTGAATGACGCGTACAGGGCAGCCAGCGCCATCACCGGGCCGAGCGCCGCCAGGATGCGCACCCACCAGTGACTTTTGCCCTTGCCGGCAAAGCGCAAGTCGTCAATTGCCGCGTACAGCGCCAGCAACGGAATCAGGTACAGCGCAAAGAATGCAAAGAACTCAATGCTGCTGTCGTGCATCGCGCTGATCAGCGAATTCTCGCCGAACGGCTCGGCTTCGTGCAGCGCGCCCACAAGCTCGGCGGCCTTCAGCGGCACTGCAAAACCGGCGACCGGGCCGAAGCCCTCAAGATCAGGCGTGAACCACGGCAGAAAGAACCCGGCGCACATGGCAGCACAGCCAAGCAGCAGCAGAAAGTTGACCATGCGTGACTTGGGCGGCTCGGGCATCTCACGGGCGGCCGCCGGTTTTGCCGCTGTGGGCAGATCGGCGGGCGACTTCAGGCCCGTGGGTTTGCGCGCGGGCGGCAGCGGGCCTTTCGGGGGCTCAGGTGGCGCCTTTGTCGCCGGTGTTGAACGCGCGGGCCTGGGCGGCGGCTCATCCACCAGCTCCAGCTTTGGCGGACTCTTGATCTGCACGCCTTTGGCGCGCGATGAAGTCTTGGGAGTTTCCTTGGACAAGATGACGGTATCAGACGGCACGTTGCGTTTGCGCGGCGCGGACTTGTTCAGCTTGGCGGTCGCCTCGTCTGGCGCCTTCTTCAATATCTTGGTGGTGGTCTTGCGCGCAATCTCGCCGCCGGGCACGGTCACCTTGTGGCCGCACGACTTGCAGTCAAAGCGCTTGCCCGCGTGCGCATCGGCTACGCGGTAATCGCGACCACAGTTGGGGCAGACAAACGGGATCGGCATGGGCAATGCCGATTATCACCTTGCGGGCGTTGACGCGCAACGCACTGTTTGCGCCTAAACTCCAAGCCGCGCGGCCAGCACATAGATGTCATGCTCGTCGCCCATGGTGCGCTGCAGCTTGCCCTTGTCGTCCTTCTTCAGTTCGTACCACCCGCAGGCGGTGATGCGCCAGTTGCCTTCGACCTGGCGCAAGTGCAGCGTTACGCCCCATGGCGCAAGGCCCGGTGATGAGCGGCTCGTGGTGACGTGGATGATCTTTACGCCGTCGGCGCCATCTTCAACATGGTCAACGCGCGGCACGGGCGGCGCGCCCTTGCGGGCATCGGCAACCTTGCGGGCCGCCTTGGCTTCGGCTGCGGCTTGGGCGGCCTCAGTGAACAGGGATTCCACGGCCTTGATCCAGCCCTCCAGGCCCTTGTCCAGCACCATGTCCATGCGGCGCTGCCGTGTCGGCGCCAGCGACTTGAACACCGAAAGCGCTGCGTTCTCGGCTGTGCCGGTGTCAATCGCCGGTATCTCGGTCTTGCGCGACTCCGCCACATCGGCGCGCGTGAAGTAGAAGAAATCAAGCAGCGTCTCGAGTTCTTCCCACACATACACCGGCGTTTCACGCGTGGACTTGCGCAGGTCCAGCTTCCAGATTTCGATGCGCCGGATCAGCCACTTTTCGTCGCCGCCGCGCGCACAAGTGAATCTCCAGTGTTCGCGCCGCTCGCGCTTGCGCAGGTCGCCCTCGGGGTGGCGGTACTCGAATTCAAAGTTCTGCATGGCCTCGACGTACACTGTGCCGGCTGGCCCCTCTGATTGGTCTGTGACCTCAAGCGGCGAGATGCGCTCTGCCTCGGCGCCGGCTGCGGGCTCTGCGCGTTTGGCGTTGGCGGCCTTGAGCACTTCGTGGGCAGGCTCATCGAAAAGATGGGCTTGCTCAATCTCAAGCGATTTGTTGACCGCCGCCAGCCACAGCCGGTTCACGCGCTCAAACTCTGCGCCCATGGCGTAGCGGTTGTCGGTAAAAGCGGCGTAGGTCTCAACCAGCGCCCTAGGCGTGCTGCGGTCGGGCTTGTGGTGCGCAACGAACTCAGCCTTGAATGTTGCAAGGCTGTCGCCGCTGACCTTCCACGCAAAGGGCGTTCGGGCCGGATCAACGTCCGCAAGCACAGCCCCGGTCAGGACTGACAGCAGCAGCAGGGCTTTCGCGGTTCGCTTGATCATATCGTGGGTGCGGCCCCTTACTGTACGTTGATCCCGGCGCCTAACCCATCGCAAACTTGCAAGTGCGGGCCGCTACTTTGCAACAATCATTGCCGCAAACCCGCGGTTTACAGGGGGTCCGAGCCTGTTAACCTGATCGTTATGGAAGAGTTCGTCGAAAAAGAGTACAGCCAGACCGAACGCTTCCAGCGCGATCCGGTAGCGCCCACCGCGCAGACGGTTTACTTGCGCGTCAAAAGTGAGCAGGTCAAGGGCATCCTGGGCAGCAAGTACGCGGTGCCGCAGGGCTTCGTTGCACTGGTCAAGGAAAAGTCCGGCGCCGGCAAGGTGCTGATGCCCGGCGAAGAGGCGGGCGGCGAGTTCACGGCCCACCTGCTGCGCGATCGCGACGTGCGCCTGCCTTTCCAGAACGCCGAGGGCGTGACCAGCGACGGCTTTGACGCCAGCGCCAGCTTTGAACTCAGCGTCACGCCCGACGTAACGCGCAAAGACTCGATGGAAGCCTTCATTGAACGCGGCGCCGAGGGCAAACGCCACCTTGACTGGACGCTGCTGAAGGCCGAGTTGCACGAAAAAGTCAACGCAGCCATCAAGGACGCGCTCAAGCACTTTACCGCCGAGCAACTCGCGGACGAGGCCAGCCTGGCCAGGCTCAAAGAACAGGTGTTGCAGCGTTGCAGCGCCGAACTGGCGGCGCTGGGCATCGCGCACGTTGAGATTGACCTGGGGCGCGTGCGCAGCACCGGCTTTGAAAAACTCAAGAACGACCTGGTGGAAAGCGAGCGCGCCCGCGAACGCAGCAAAGCCGAGCAGGAAGTGCAAGCCGCCATGATGCGCGACCAGATGGGGCAAGAGCTGTCGCGCGCCGAGCTGGAGGAGTTCCTGGCCAGCGCCAAGGAAGAAGGCCTGATCAAGGACCATGAGCGCAAGTTGAAAGGACTTGAGCGACAGGCAGAACTGGACCGCCTTGAAAAGGAGTACCGCCAGCAGAAGCACAGCCTGGAAGCCGCGCTGCGCAAGCTGATGCTGGAAGAGAAGCTGTCGCTCGATTCACTGATGCTTGAGAAACACCTGGATGTGGTCAAGAAGCTGAAGACCGAGCTGGATGAAGATCGGATTGAGGTTTACATCAACCTGATCAAGGACGAGCACCTGAAGGCCGACCTGCTGCATCGCCTGATCCAGCGCACCATGACACCCGAGCAGCTGAGTGCGATTGCAGAAATCGAGGCGCAACGGGCCAAGCAGGCCGAGATGTCGATTTCAAAACCGCGCCTGGAGCCGATCCGCGACGAACACCTGCAGTCGGACACCGACAAGATCAAGGAAAGCAACAGCGTCCGCCTGCAAGGCACCGAAGAAACGGTCCGCCGCAACGCCGAGATTGACGAAGAAGACATTGCCGAGGCTGCGGCTGTGAAAATGAACGAGGCGCTGGGCACAGCGCTCAGCGAAGCCATTGAGCAAGCCACGACCCACGACGAAGACGCCCCCACCGAAGAGATCAACGCCGACGAAGTGCCCGCCGAGGCACTGCAGACTGTCCAGAAAGAGTCTGCCAATAACCCCGAGATTGAAGCGCTTGCGCTGGTCGCCAGCGGCCGCCGCGTGTACGCGATCGATCCGCTCAGCCAGGAAAACCTTGAGCGGCTGGAACTCTCGCTGGACTATGAAGAAGCGCGGCTTGGCAGCCTGCGCAGCGTGCGAGTGTTCGGGCACGAGGAAGGCCGGTTGATCCTGGCGGGCGCGCGCAACGGCGTGTACTCAACGCTTGTGCGCCACCAGAAGGGCCACCGCGAGTACCCCATCGGCCCGGCAGTGGACGCGCGCACCGGCATCAACGCGGCGGTCATCTACAACGGCTACATCTACGCGACGCACAGCGAGTTCGGCCTGTTGCGCTGGCCGGCGCTGCAGCCCTACAGCAGCGCGGTGCAGGTAATGCCCGAGCTGATCAGCAAGTACAGCACCACCCGCAACCTGCAACTGTTTGACGGGCGACTTCTGTTTGCCAACGGCCCTACCGTTCTGCTGCTGGAAAGCAGCAGCGAGAGCGGCAGCACGTTGCGCGTCGCGGCACGCTATCGCGGCACGCGCCACGAGGTCACCGCGCTGGCCGCCGACGACAAGTATGTGCTTATCGCCGACACCGCGGGCGACGTGTATGTGTGGGACCCGAAGTCATCCGAGCCGCCGGTGCTGGCGTTTTACGCAGGCACCGCCATCAGCGACCTTGCAGCGACGGAACTCAAGGGCCAGCGCCGCTGCCTGCTGGTGGCCATCAAGCGGCCCGTGGTGCCCATGCTGTTCCGCGACGGCAGCAACGCGCTTGAATTCACGGCGCCTGAGGCCGTGCGCACTTGCGACGTGCTGAACGGCGTGATCATCGGCCTCAGCCGCGACCGCATGCGCATATTTGCGTGGCGCGAAACGCGGCCTGACTGGCCGGCATGGCAGTTCCAGTTTACCGAGCCGGTGCTGGATGTACGGCTGGTGACGCCGGCGCAGGTGCGAAAGGAAAGCGGCCGCATGACGCCCGCGCCACCCACAAGGCCCGAGGGCCTACGCCGCCCGCCCGGCTACTAGCGATTTTGGACTGTTGCCTGCCGGTGCCGGGAACACCCGCATGATGGATTCAATCCAAAGTCAGTCCGACGATTCGCTGTGGCGGCAGGCGCTGCACTGCTACGCCATCCGCGACTGGTGGATGGCGCATGAGTTGCTTGAAGCATTGTGGAAGCGCCACCCCGGCACACCTGACGCACAGCTTTACCAGGGGCTGCTGCAAGCCGCCGTCAGCCTGCATCACTTCGGCAACGGCAACTTCAGCGGGGCGCGGCAGTTGGCAAAGTCCGCAACGGCGATGCTCAAGCCGTTGCCACCCGATGCGAAGGGGCTGGACCTGGCCCGCTTTCGTGAACGCTTTGAGGCCACCACCGCGCCATTGTTTGACTTCGAAACGCCGGTCAAGCCGCTTGCGCCGGCCGACGTTCCAGACCTGTAAAGCACTGCTGAACACGAAGAAGCGAAGAACTGCCGTAGTTTCTGGAACACGGCATTGTATCTGGTCAACGAAAGCCCCGGCTGAAAAGCCCGGGGGTGCCGCAAAGCGGCTCAACGCCACAGTGACAGCAACGTGCCGCTAGCGCTCTGCCGCAGGCCACGGCGTTGGTGCCATGCCGCGCTTCGCCTCTTCGTTGCTTCGTGTTCAATCGCGTCAAACGTGCGCTTGCGCCGACGCCCGGCTTGCCCTATCACGGGCGCGGAGGTTCCCATGCCCGAGATTCCGCCGCCGGTGAAACCCATCGGCATTGAAATGAAACTGCGCCAATTGCGCCTGCCCGGCGACGCCGACGAGCTGTACAATGAATGGATCGGCGGCATTGAGCAGCGCATCAAGGCCGGCGAAGACCGCAGCGACATCTGCCGCGACGCCCTGACCGTGCTGTGGGGCGAGCAGGCGGCCAACCCGCTTTTCAACATGCAGCTTGACCCGCGCAACATAACGCTGGAAAGCGAGTACTACGGCGACTGCGACCCCGTGAAGTTCGCCGAGGTCAAGCCGCTGTTGTGGCTGTGGTACAGCTTTGACCGCAGCCCCGCAGGCATGAACCTTGAGCTTGGAATTCGGCTGCGGCGCATGCTGGCGCAGTACATCTTCAAGAAGTGCGGCAAGAATTTTAAGTGCTTCCCGTACGTCGAGTTCACGTTCGGCTACAACATGGAAGTCGGCGACAACGTCGTGATCCACCGCTGGGTGCTGCTGGACGACCGCGGCGGCATTGAACTGGGCGACAAGGCCAGCGTCAGCGACTTTGTGAACATCTACAGCCACACCCACGACATCAACCTGCAACAGTACGTCGATAACCGCAAAACGGTCATCGGCCCGCGCTGCCGCCTGACGTATCACAGCACGGTGCTGGCGGGCAGCCACCTTGGTGAAAACAGCATGCTTGGCGCCCACGGCCTGCTAACGCGCAACGCCCGCGAGCACGCCGTGTACGTGGGCATCCCGGCCAAAAAGGTGAAAGAAAAAGACCGCGAGCTGGCGGCACCGCAGAAGCACCCCGAGCAACGCATGTAAGCGCCGGGCCTCTGCGGCCAATCAGGGTGGTCGCACACTTACTTGCCGCGGTAGGCTTTCTTCACGGCTTCGTCGAGCGTGGCAATGAGCTTGGGGTTTCTGCCCGCGACCTTTTGCAGCTCTTTGCTTAGCTGAATGATTGCTTCGTACATTTTGCCGGCGGCGCGGGGGCTGGGCACGGGCAGCGCGCTCAGTTGCTCTACCGTGATGCGGCCCTCGGCGCGCAGGCGGCCTTCCCTAAAGCTGTCGCGGTACAGCCGCGCGAAGTACTCGCTGTTGAAGATGCCCAGCAGGTAGTCGTCATCGAAACCCTGCGCGCCGAAGCAACCGATCAAATCGTCGCGAAAAAACGCGGGCGGCGCGTGCTTGGCTGCGCTCGGCCGGCCGCCGTCGCGGCGCAGGACAATCTTGACGCGCTTGAACACAGCCGGGCTGGCCATCTTGGCGTAGAAGCCCGTAATCCTGGGAACCTTGCCGCGGATGTACTGCTGAGGCTTGCGAATGCCGAAGGGGATGACGTCGTTGGCATCGCGCATCGGTTGTGCGCCAGGCTCGTCACGGTCGGTGATCAGCAGGTGCGCCGAATTGCCGAAGTTGACGCCTACGTCCTGGAACGTGCCCGCGGGCAGCGCCGCGTGGCGCATGATGCTGCTGGCGTAAACCTGCTCGGCCTCGTCGGCGCGGGCACGCCACGGTTCGCCGCTGATGTCGCCCTTGCCCGCGGAAAAGACGATCAGCGCGCCGGGCTCGTCCACGCCGGGAACGTCCGGCTGTGACAAAATCTGTTCGGGCACCAGCAGGTTGGCCAGCGCGCGGCGAAAGCCCGCGTACTCGGGCCGGTCGGCAACCTTGTACGGCAGCAACGCGCCCATGCGGCCGCCGCGCTTCAGCAGCCGGCCGGCAAGCTCGGTAAACGCGCCGTCCAGTGCGGGAAAGCTGGCAAAGCTTCCGAACTTGCGTGCAAACCACGCGCGCCGGTCGGGCGGCAGGGCGTTCCCGCTTTGCGGCGTGTACTCGGTCCAGGGCGGAAACATGAGTATGGCGTCAAACATCTCGCGCTCTTCATTCAGCAGCGCGTCGGTCGTGATCACCTTGGGTTTGGCGTTGCCGCCAAGACACTTGCCGGCTGTGATCAGGATGCGCTTGCACGCGTCGGCGAACTCGCGGCTGACCTCCCATCCGTGCAGCCGCCCGTGGCCCAGCCAGCCCTGCAGCCACGTCGGGCGCTCCACACTGGCCCACTCAATGGCGCCCAGCAGCAATGAGCCCAGGCCGGCAGAGGGGTCCAGCAGCACCGGAGCGTCGCCCTTGGGAAACTTGCGCAGGGTTTCGTGGGCAAGGCGCAGCGCCAGCGCGCGCGGCGTAAACGCGCCGCCAAGGGTCGCAATGATCTTTGGCGGCAGGCGGCGTACCAGCTCGTCATGTTCTTTCCACGCGGGTGCAAGGCTCGGCGGCATTGCGGAAGGATAGCAACGGCGCGCGTCCTGTCACAATATGGACTAAAGTGGTCCGATATGGTGTTATCGGGGCCAAGAGGAAACACCGTGATCGGCTACTCGACCAAGCTCAAGGACCACTTCATTAATCCGCGCAACGTGGGCGTGCTGCCTGACGCCACGGTGGTCGGCGAAGTCGGGTCGCTTTCCAGCGGCCAGGCCATGAAACTGTACCTGAAGCTTGACGGCGACGAGATCGTCACGCACGCGACGTTTCAGGTCTTCGGCAGCCCCAGCAGCATCGCTGCCGCCAGCGCCCTGACCGAGATGGTCAAGGGCCGCAAGATTGACGACGTGGCGCGCATCACCAGCAAGGATATCAGCGAATACCTGGGCGGCCTGCCGCCGGAACGCATGCACACCTGCGTGCTGGCCATGGAAGCGCTTGAGGTTGCCTACGCACGGCTGCGCGGCATTGACCTTGAAAGCGAGCTTGACGAAGACGAAGAGTTTCACGTCTGCCGCTGCTACAGCGTGCCCGAGCACAAGATTGAGCGCGCGATCCGCGACCACAACCTGACCGACATCCAGGGTATCACCCACTACACCAAGGCCGGCGGCGGCTGCACCAGTTGCCACGCGGACCTGAAAGCAATCCTCGCGCGCGTGCACGCCGAGAAACCCGCCGAAGAAAAGAAGCCCGCGGCGGCGCCTTCAGGCAACAAGCCTGCCTTCAGCAACCTTGAACTCGCGCACAAAATCCAGGAAGTGCTGGACCGTGAAATCCGCCCGGGCCTTGCCATGGACGGCGGCGACATGGAACTCGTGGACATCCGCGACAACAAGGTGTTCGTGCAGTTGCACGGCCACTGCAACAGTTGCAGCGCAAGCCAGGCGACGATGAAGTTTTTCGTGCAGGACCGCCTGCGCGAAATGGTGGACCCCAACCTTGAGGTCATCGACACCACCGACCACGGCGCCGAGCTGCACGCGCCACCCATGCGCTAGAGGCTGTGCGGGAACTGTTGCCTTAAATGGCCCCAAGCTTACGCTTGGGGCTCCCTGAGCGACCCATGACTGACCAGCCCATCTACTTCGACAACAACAGCACGACGTTCCCGGCGCCGGAAGCCGTGGAGGCCGCACTGTCTGCCATCAGCGAGCACTGGGGCAACCCCAGCAGCACGCACAGCTTCGGGCAGAAGGCGCGGCACGCCCTTGAGCGCGCGCGTGAAGGCGTGGCGCGCATGCTGAACTGCACCCCCGCCGAGCTCGTGTTCAACAGCGGCGCGACCGAGGGCAACAACACTGCGCTTTACTCGGCGCTTGAGGCGTTGCCCGACCGCAAGCACATCATCACCACGCGCGTCGAGCACAGCTCGGTCCTTGAAGTCGTGCGCTACCTGGCTGAAAGCGGCTACCGCGTGACAGAACTCAGCGTGGACCGGCTGGGACACATCGACCTCGACGAGTTACGCAACGAGATCAGCGGCGATACCGCACTCGTCAGCCTGATGTGGGCCAACAACGAAACGGGCGTGCTTAACCCCGTGGCAGCCGCGGGCGACATTGCCAAGCAGTTCGGGGCGTTGCTGCATGTCGATGCCGCGCAGGCCGCGGGCAAGCTGCCGATCGACCTGACCGAACACGCAGCCATTGACTACCTGACCATCAGCGGCCACAAGTTTCACGCCCTCAAGGGCTGCGGCGCGCTGTTCGTGCGCAGGGGCGCCGGCTGTACGGCGTTGTTGCGCGGCGGACACCACGAAAGCGGCCGGCGCGCGGGCACCGAAAACGCGCTGGGCATCGTGGCGATGGGCGCCGCTGCGCGCATGGTCAGCGCCAAGCTGGACGAGTACGCCGTGCACATGCGCGCGATGCGCGACCGCCTGCAGACCGGCCTGCTGAACACGATTGACGACGTGGTCATCAACGGCGACCAGCACGAGCGCCTGCCGAACACGATCAACGCCGGCTTCAAGTACATCGACGGCGAGGCCCTGCTGATGATGATGGACGCGGAGGGCATCAGTGTTAGCGCCGGCAGCGCATGCAAGTCGGGCAGCATGGAGCCCAGCCACGTTCTGCTGGCCATGAACGTGCCCTTAAGCGCGATCCACGGCAGCGTGCGCTTCTGTACCAGCCGCTACACCACCACCGACGAGGTTGACACGCTGGTGCAGAAGACGGCCAAGATCGTCAAGCGCCTGCGCGAAATGAGCCCGTTTGGCAAAGACCACAAGCCCGCGGGTTTGACCGCCGAACAGATTGCCGCCCACAAGGCCTACTTCGCGCGCGCCTCCGGTTGAGACTCCGTCAACACGAAGAAACGAAGCAGCGAAGGTGTGCCATACCGGCTTGTGCTTATACTGGGCCACTGTGGTGAACCCCGATGACATTCGTGCCGCTATGCAGGCCGGTGAACGCGCCCACGCGCGCCGCCTTGCCAAGGAAGCCACCAACGCCGCTTCGCCCGAGGAATGGATGGAGATCGCGGCTGTGCTGACTGAGCACGGCATGATCGCGCCGCTGGTTGACCTGTGGCGCAAGCGGCGAGACGTGCTTGGCCTGGAACGCATTGAACAGGCGCCGTTTGCAACCGCGCTGAACACACACGCCCTTGAGCACATGCGCGAGGGCCGCGCCGATGACGCGCTCAAGCTGCTGGACGAAGCGCTGGAGCAGGCGGACATGTCCTACATCCGGCGCAACATCGCCTCGGCATTGCTGGCCAGGGGCGAGTTTGCGACCGCGCTGGCAGACATTGATTCACTGCTCACGATTGACCCTCGCGATCCCGAGGCGTTGCTGTTGCTCGGCATCGCGCGCTACCAGTCGGGCGACCCTGAGCTTGCCGTTGAACCGCTTGAGGCCGCCGGCGACTCGGCCGATGCGCTGCTGTGGCTGTTGAAGACGCTGTGCCTCCTGCAGCGTGACGAAGCCCGCGCCGTGCACGCGCGCCTGCTTGAACTGCACCCCGACCGCGCCGCGGCCATGCTGGAGCTTGAGATGGCTGAGCCCGGCAGCCCGCTGCACTGGCTGACGTAGGGGCGCAGCGCGCTGCGCCCCCACGGGCCGGTGGCTTACTCGTATGTCTTGTGAAACGGCTTCTTCGTCCCGAACATCTGCTTGGGATCATTCCACTCGTCGGGGCTGACCTGCGCGACTTCGTTGATGCGCTCCAGCGGCCAGTACTCAGCCACTTCGCCGTCGCTCCAGGCCGTCAAGGTGCCGCGGTCAAGGCTTTCATAGTTGTGCCAGTTGCGGGAATTGAACGTGAACAGCACCACGCGCTCGCGTCCGCCCAGCAACTGCTTGAACTCGCCCATGCGCGGCGCGGTGAGACTGCACGACTGCTCGGGCAACTCGGTCATACTCGCGAACTCGTGCTTGGCCACCGCGTCGTCCGGGCCGCCCATGCTGACGAGCTTCGTCAACATTGACTCGTCAAGAATCTTGCCCTTGAACACGGCATACCAGAAGGCACGGCCGGACTTGTCCTTGCTGTCGGCTGCATTGAGCTTACGAGAGTGGTTTGCATCGTTGGCTGCCGACTGCATGGCTGAATGCAACTGGCCCAGGTTGATGGCATCCATGTCGGCGGACGCCTTCTTCATGTGGCGCGTGACGGCGACGGTCAGGACAGCCGCCAGCAAGCCCAGAATGGCAATGACGATCATCAGCTCAACGAGCGTGAATCCGGTAGATCGGGGTTTCATAGTTTTCTCGGGAAATGAAATCAGCGCCTGTGGAAGGCATCCGACACCCCCAGCATCGGCCACAGGTTCAGAATCGTCAAGTGAATTTCTCCACAACTCATTACATACCTGATACTTATGCGAATCTAAACCCGAGCATCCGCTGCCCTTTCGGGCGCGGAGAAACGCAAACACGCCCGGCGGGCGGGCGTTTGCAATTGGCCGCACTAGGGCGGCGTGGGCTGGCTCATGCGGGTTTGCGGACTACGCGCGGGTAAGTCGGGATCCATGGCAACAGGCCCCCAAGCCGTGTTCAGCGCCTTGTGGTACCCGACAATTCAATCGTCCCCCGCGGTAGGCCGCAGGTCAAGCAGTTGACGGCTTAGCTTTGCGGCTTTGCAAGCCATCGCATCCAGTCCAGTGCGAAACAGCCATCACACCAATTCAATCAACGTCACCTCCGGCGGGCAGTTGATGCGCACGGGCAGCCATGAGCCGATGCCGCTGTTGACGTACAGCTTGCGGCCTGCGTGCTCGTACAGGCCCTTGTGGTAGAACTCGAAGGGCAGGTTGGGCGTAAGTTCGTGGTCGTCGATGCGCCCCAGGCTGATCTGGCCGCCGTGGGTGTGGCCGCTGAGCATCAGGTCAATCTGGCGTTCGCGGGCCTCAAAAAATGTGCGCGGGTGATGCGCCAGCACAATGCGCGGCGCGCCGTCGTCGCGCACGCCCGCCAGCACGCGGTCCATGCTTTCGCGCGTGGTGGGCCGGTTGCCCAGCGCCGACTGCGGCGTGCCCGGAAAGTCCGTGCCGCCAAGCCAGATGTGCCGGCCCGCGACCGGCAGCTTGATTGACTCATCGACCAGCAGCCTTGCGCCGCATTCTTCAATGGACGCGCGCATGGCCGCTTCGTCGCCCTGGGCGGCGATGTATTCGTGGTTGCCCATGCACATGAAGGTGCCCACGCGCGGCTTGACGGCGCGCAGCAGGATGCGGCCGTGCTCGATTTGTTCAAACTTGTGGTCAATCAGGTCGCCGGTGCAGACGGCGATATCGGGGCGCAGGCTGTTGACGCAATCCGCTACCTCTTCAAGGCGTTCACGCTCAAGGTAGCTGCCGATGTGCACGTCGCTGAACTGCGCAATGCACAGGCCGCGCAGGGCAGCATAGTCGCCGCGCACGGGCAGTTGCACCCGGCGCACGACCGGCGCCTGGCGGCTTGCCAGCCCGCCCGCCACAGCCGAAGTGACGATGACCGCGGGCATGGCCAGCGCCCCGCGCGCCAGCAGTGCGCGGCGCTGCACGCAGACCGGCTTGTCGCCCTGCATGCGGGCGTGCAGCAGGCGCGGCAGCAATGCCAGCAGCAGCACGCCGCCCCACACCCACACAAAGAAATGAAACGCCATCACCGCCGCCATGTACGGCAGCGGCAGCGCGTGCTGCATCCACTGGCCGGTGTCGGCCCCACCCAGCGCCAGCGCCAGCATGGGCAGGCACAGCAGCGCGTAGGGTATCGCGGGCAACAGCAGGGCCGCGCGCGGGGCCCGGGGGAATGCCGCGCGCAGACGGTGGTGCAGGGCGCGCCAGACCAGCACGTCGCCCGCCACCAGCAGCGCGCCGATCACGCGCATGCCGTTGTTGCTGTGCTCGATGGTCGCGCACAGGGCCTCGGCGTCGTGCAGGAGTGTGCCTATCCAGTCCGCCACGTCATTCTCCGTTTGGGGTAATAGACGCGACGCGGGCGTATCGCCCGCCGGCAGGTGCCGGTGCAGCGCATGAGATTCTCCGTAAATGACGCGCGCGCCAGAACGGCGCGCGATGGGGTGAAGGTTGGGGCCCGCTTTGCGCGGGACTTCGGCACTTGCAGACCGGGCGCGACAATCATTGACGCGTCAACCCTCCGTTGCCGCCAGAAGGTATCGCGCGATTGTTAAGAACGCCGGGGTGTGTCAGTAAAACTTGGGTCAATCGCCGCCGGACTACACCAGCTCAACGACCGTGATTTCGGGCGGGCAGTTGATGCGCACCGGCATCCAGCCGCCGGCGCCGCTGTTGACGTACAGCCGCTTACCGTTGCGCTCGTAGTAACCGTTGTGAAAGAACTCGAAGGGCAGCACGGGCGTCATTGCGTAGTCGCCGATGCGGCCGGCGACCATCTGGCCGCCGTGGGTGTGGCCTGACAGGGTCAGGTCAACGGGATAGTCCTTGATCACATTGAATGTGCGCGGGTGGTGTGAAAGCAATATGCGCGGGGCGCCGTCGTCGGCCACGCCGTGCAGGGCGTGCTCAAGGCTGGCGCGGATGTCGCGGTCGTGCAGGCGCGGCAGGGTCAGCTGGGGCGGGTGGTCGATGGCGCCCAGCCACAGGTGCGCGCCGCCGACGTTGACCTTTTCAAACTCGTCAATCAGCACGGTCGCGCGCGTGTCTTTCAAGCCGCTGATAATGCCCGGCGTGTCGGCTGTGCGGGCGGCGATGTATTCGTGGTTGCCCATGCTCATGAAGACCTGGCGTTTGGGCTTCATGCCGTTGATGAAGCGCTGCGACAACTCAAGCTGCTCAACGTGGTTGTCAATCAGGTCGCCGGTGATGACAAAGTAATCGGCGCCGGTGGTGTTCATGACCTCAAGGATTTCGGTCAGGCGATCCCAGTCCATGTAGCTGCCGACGTGCACGTCGCTTACCTGCGCGATCTTCAGCCCGTGCAACTGCGTCAGGTCGCGCGCGACGGGCAGTTGCAGCCGCGTCACGCGCGGGGCCAATCGGCTGGCCAACGCGCCGCCGCCCGCGGTTGCGACAATGGCGGCGGGCACCGAAAGCGCGGCCTTGGCCATGAACTGGCGGCGCTGGCTATCGGCGAGCTGCTGTTCCGGTTGCGTGCCCGACTTCTCGCTGCCGGCGACACGGCGCAACCTTCGCACAAGGTCAATGAACAGCGCAGGCGTGGCCTTGATCAGCAGCAGGCCGCCATAGACCCACGCGGCAAACTGCGCCGACATGCCCGTGATTGCCACCCACTGCGGCACGCCGTCGCGGATCGCCATAAGGCCGGAAATACCGCCGAACATCAGAAAGATGCCGGGGTGAAGCAGCAGCAAAGCGGCCGCGCCAGCCACGCCCACCAGCACTCTGCCGCGGCGCGGAAATGCGGCGCGAATGCGCCGCGCAAGCGCCAGAAACGTGAGCACGTTCAGCGCCGTGACCAGAAAGCCGATGATGTGAAAGACGATCATGCGTCCGCCCAGCAACTCCTCCATCACGTAGCGCATCAGGCCGGCACCGGGATTGCCTTACGTTAAACGGATCACACGGTGATTCATTCCGTCAATCCGCTACCCGTCCGAAAGCACCACGTCGGGGCGGTTGGTGCGGAAACGCGCGCGCCATGGCGGCGTGACATTGGGACAGCCCGTAAGGCTGAGCTGCTTCAGCGCGCTCAGCTTGAAGACGTGGTCCATCGCGTCGTCGGCAAGGTCAGGACAGTCATTGAACGCCAGCAGTTCCAGCCCGCCAAGGCTGTTCACCAGCTCGCCGATCAGCAGGTCCGCCACGCCGGGGCAGCGGTGCAGGCGCAAGCCGCGCAGCGACTTCGCCGCCCCCAGGGCTTCAAAAGCGCGATCGTCCAGCCCGTGGACCTGGTACAAGCCCAGGTCTTCAAGGGCGGCGACTTCGCTGATTGCCTTGAACTCGTCGGGCGTGAACTTTGCCGGCCCGGCGTCGCCGATCCCGAACACCAGGTACAGGCGCTTGAGCGTCTTGACCTTGGCCAGACCGCGCATCTGCTTGGCGTTTACGTTGTTGCTGATCTCGACGCGCAGCTCAACCAACGACTTCATCTTGGCGATTTCAGTGAAAATGCGCCCGTCCAGTCGCTGGCTGGAATTGATGTGCAGCACTTCAATGTTCTTCAGCGTCGCCGCCCACTGCACCACGTCGTACTGCGAGTCACGAAAGCCAAGGCAGCGCAGGTTCCGGAACTTCTTCATCGCCGACGCTTCGGCCCCGACCGGCTCATACTGGAACAGCAGGGCGCGCGTGCCCTCCGGCATCAGGTCAAGGTCACTGATCTGCCGGGCCGTCAGCCAGCGCGGCGTGCGCGAAAGCGGCGGCCCCGGGCCCTTGCTGACTTCAATGCGCGCAACCGCCAGCTTTGCCCGCAACTCCGCAAGCGGCTCTTCCAGCAGCGGCGAAATGCCCTGCATGCTCAGCCAGTTCAAGGCGGCCAGCGCGCCCAGCGCCGCCACGCGCTCCGGCGTGAAGCCGGTCATGCCTTCAAGGTCCAGTACGTTCAGGTTCAGAAGCGCCGACAGGTGCGGCAGGCAGGCGGCTGTCAAACCGTCGCACTGGCCGAGGTACAGCCGGCGCAGCTCTTTCAAGCCTGACAGCGACTTGATGCCTTCATTGCCGATGTAGTGGCAGCCGCGCAGATTCAGCGTTTCAAGCTTGCCGCACTTCTTGATCTCTTTGAGCGTCGCGTCAGTGATGTCGGTGTGAACCAGGTTCAAAGATTTCAAGTTCGAGTTGATGAAGCGCCTGGCCACCACGTCGTCTATGCCGTAGCACGCGCGCAGGTCAAGCTCGGTCAGCGGCATGCGCACCAGCGGTATCGCAATTGCATCACGCACCAGCTCAAACTGCAGGGTCAACGAGCGCAGCGCCAGCTCATTGAACACCTCAAAGTCCTTCCACAGGTACACACCGGCTGCCGTCAGGCGCAGCTTTCGCAGCTTGGGAAACTGGCGCAACTGGTCCGGCTGGACGCTGGCGCGCGTCGGGTAGCTTTCACCGAAGTCCAGCTCAAGTGCCTCAAGCGGGCAGGCCGCGACACCGGCCAGCATCGCGTCAATGACGCCGCAGCGGTACAACCCGAGCCGCTTGAGCGGCAGCGCGCCCCACAACGCGAAGTCGCGCGGCAGCGGCGCGTACATCACCAGCACAAGCTCTTCCAGCCGCGTCATGCCGGCGATGAGGTCGGGCAGGTTGGCAGCGCGCGGCTGGTCAAGGCGCAGGCGCCTCAGTTTCTTGAAGCGCTTGAGCTCTTCGGCCCCGGCGTCGTTGCTGATGAAGTTGACCCACAGCGCCTCGGTTGTGTCCGGCAGGGCGGATAACTCGCCGCCTGAGGTAATGATGTTGCCGAAGTCGCCCTCAATCGCGATGCGCGAGGCCTCCGGCAGGTCGCGTGTCGCGTCCGGACGGTCGTCGCTCCAGGGGGCGGTCACGACGAAGCAATCCGGGTTCTTCTGCTGGAAGCGCTTGATCGCTTCGTTGGAAAACCCGCAATTGCTGGCCGACAGGCTGCTCAAGCCCACGCCCGCCAGCGCATCCAGCGCCGGGTCTTTGAGCTGCTTGCAATCATTGATGATCAGGCCCTTGAGAGCGCGCGCCTTTGCCAGCGCCTTGATGCCTTCGTCGTCAAAGCCTGCGCACCCCGGCATGTCCAGCATGCGCAGCTTCGGCATGGAGGCCAACGACGCAAGGCCCGCATTCCCGATCGCGCTGTTCGGGATGTGCAGCGAAGCCAGCTCAGGCGCTGATTTGATGGCCGCCGCGTGCTCGTCGCCGAACTTGCACTCGGGCGCAACGCGCAGCATCGTGACCGCACGGGTAATGTGCTGCAGAAAGCCGGGTGCAAACACGGCGACCCGCAGGTCGAGCAAGCGCAGCCCCGTCATGCCGGCCAGCGGCGCGAAGTCCGGGCTGCCGTTCAGCTTGCCAATGCCGATATCCAGCATGCTTACCTGCGGCAGCGCCCCCAGCCCGCTGCACAGGCCGGGCCCGGCCTCGGTGAAGATCAAGCGCACGTTGCCAAGGCCGCTGGATTTCGCAAACGCCGCCAGGAACGCGCCGTCCACGCCGGTCGCGAACTCAAGCGTTAGCTGCTTCAGGCTCACGAGCGCCCCCAGCGCCCGCAGTGCTTCATCGTTGATATCGCGCCATGCGCGCAGAGTGAGGTACTGCAGGGTGGTGATCGTCGCCAGTTGCGTCACGCCTTTTGCGCCCAGCCGCGTGACGTGCGCTGTCAGGTTCGTGAGCGCCTTGAACTCAAGTACTTTGGCCATGTCCTCATCGCGCAGCGGCAGGCGGTCACTGACGCTTAGGCTGGTGGCCTTGCGGTTGGCGGTTGCCCAGCCGGCTTCCTCAACGATAAACACAGCGTCATCGGCCTGCGCGCACAACGGCGCGCACAGCAACGCAACCAGCAGCAGATAGCGCATGTTTTGTCCTTGCGGCCTGACCCCGGGGAAGGACAGTCATTCTAAGTCGGCGCCATGCCGAATGACACTGTTTGCCGCGCAACCCGCTTCCCATAAGGCCGTGACTATGTTGTAATGACAGTGTGAATTGGACACGAAGGGTGTCCCGAGGAGTGTGCCATGGCCGGCGTAATGCAAAGCCCCATCCGTGTTGAAGACGACGAGGCCCGTAACATTGAGCGCATCCGCGAGCTGAAGGCCGAATACGGCGACAGCCTGATCGTGCTGGCCCACCACTACCAGCGCCTTGGCGTACACGCCTGCGGCGACATCACCGGCGACAGCTACCACCTGTGCAAAGCCGCCGCCAACACTGAAAAGGCGCGTCACATCGTGTTTTGCGGCGTGCGCTTCATGGTGACCAGCGCCGCAACCCTGTGCCGCCCTGACCAGGTGGTCTATCACCCCGACCGCAACGCCGGCTGCCCCATGGCCGACATGGCCAACCTGCCGCAGGTACGCACAAGCTGGCTGGAGCTGGGCGAGTTCGTGAACACCGCCAGGGTCGTGCCGGTCGTGTACATGAACAGCGACCTTGACCTCAAGTCCTTCTGCGGCGAGCGCGGCGGCATTGTCTGCACCAGCAGCAACGCCGGCAAAGTCTTTGACTGGTGCTTTGAACGCGGCGAGCGCATTTTCTTTTTCCCCGACGAACACCTCGGCCGCAACACCGCCAACAAGTACGGCATACCCCGCGACCAGATTGTGCTGTGGGACCCCAGACTGCCCAACGGCGGCCTGAGCGCGCAACAGATCACGCACAGCAAGGTGATTCTCTGGAAGGGATACTGCCACGTTCACACCCGCTTTTCCGTCGAGATGATTGAAAAGGCCCGCGCCGAACACCCCGGCATCAAGGTCATCGTCCACCCCGAATGCATCGAGCAGGTGGTGGCGGCGGCCGACTATTCGGGCAGCACCGGCTTTATCCAGGATTATGTCGTCAACCGCATGCGGCCCGGCGACAAGGTGGCCATCGGCACCGAAGTGAACATGATTCACCGCCTGAGTGTCCAGCACCCCGACCGCCTTGTGATTCCGCTGGTGCGCAGCCTGTGCCCCAACATGTTCAAGATCAGCACCGGCGACCTGCGCGATTGCCTTGAGAACCTTGAAACCTGGGAGCCTGTGCGCCCCGACCCCGCCGAAATGCGCCACGCCAAGGTTGCGCTGGACAACATGCTGGCATGCGCCGGGTAGCCCCTTTGTGCTTTCCTTAATCCGGCGCCGGAATAATGTGTGGTCTTTTGATGTTTGGCTGACGTGGCGCTTTTGCCCAAATACGCTAGGAGATTGTCATGGCTGGACCGGACACACTTGAGGCCAACGCCTCGAACTTTGAGAAACTGACCTCTGGTGTCTCGCTGGTGGACTTCACGGCCACGTGGTGCGGCCCCTGCCAGGTGCTTGGCCCGATCGTTGACAGGCTTGCCACCGAGTTCAAGGGCAAGGTCAGCGTCGCCAAGCTGGACATCGACAAGAACCCCGAGATTGCGGCGAGCTTTGGCGTGATGGGCGTGCCCACTCTGATCTTCTTCAAGAACGGTGAAGTCGTGGATCAGCACGTCGGCCTTCTGAATGAAGACGCGCTGCGCAAGAAGCTGAACAACATCGCCAAGTAGATCACCTGCCAATCCACCGGGCGAAGGCACACGCCTTCGCCCGCTGCTATTTGGAGGGTGCCTTGGCCGGCGCGGGTTTGGACCCGGCCGGAGTCTTGGTCTTCGGCGCCTTGGGCGAAACGTCAGGCTTGGGCTCGCCGCCGCCCCACGAAAAGTGCAGGCCGATTTGCGCGCTTACGCCGGCGCGCTGCGGCACCGGCTCATAGTCGTCGCTGGTGCCGAAGTTGCGCGTCTCAAGGCCCATGTGCGCGCCAAGGTCAAGACGAAACACCCACAGCCGGAAGCCAAGGCCCGCAGTCAACACGAAGGACTCCTGCGTGTCGCCGATGTTTGTGAACCCACCGACTCGCAACCCAAAGCCGAAGATGCCGAAGTCAGGCTCAAACGCGATCGCGCCGCGCACAAACTGCTGGTGATATGTGGGCATGATGTCGCTGGCTGTGCGGTTAAGGTCCATCTCAAGCGCGAAAGAGAGCGGCAAGCCGGCATCGTAAAAGGCCACATAGCTGACCCCGGCCCGGAACTGCGGGTCAAATCGGATCAGCCGGGGTTCGCCCGCGGCGCTGGGCTTCCAGCGGAACTCGGGCCCGTTGATGTTGCGCCCGGCAATGCTGATCGCCAGCGTGTCCCACGGCGTGATCGTTACGCCAAGGTCAAAGCCCACATTGAAGCGCGCCGCGTCAGCATCCAGCCGGTACGCGTCAGCGACCTTGTTGCCAAGGCGATTCAGGGTGTCTTCCACACCGTTCTTGTTCATGTCCTGAATGCGCAAAAGTTCACTGAATACATACGCCTGCATCAGGCGCACTGTCGCCCCCACCGAAAGCAGGTCCGAAATCCCGACAATCGGCAGCGCAAATCCATAGCTGAACCCGATTTCGTACCAGGCAATGCCGCGGATTACGAAGCCCGAGTTGTTGCCTTCCAGCGGGTTGGCCCCGCTTTCAAGGCTCTGGCCCGTGCCGTTCAGCGTGTTGATCAGAAAGTCCAGCAGCACACTGCCGGCCTTGCCCTTCAGGTTCACGCCGCCGTCTTCCGCCCACTTGGCCAGCGCATCGGCGCTGGCTGCGCTGTAGCCGGCGGCCTGCAAGTCGGCACTGAACTGCTGGCCGGCCGGGGTGCTGGGCGTCGCAGACCCGCCGCTGTTGATGATCGCTTCACCGATCAGTTGCTCCCACCCGGCCGCTGCTTCGTCGGTCAGGCGATAGCCGCGCAAGCTGTCCAGGTCAACGTACGGTGACGCGGCCGCAATGTTGAAGCCGCCGACGTAGGCCGAAAGCCCGTCGCGCGGCAACAGCAGGTTGCCCCAGCGCGCACCGATGCCCGCCCCCGCCGTGGTGTAGAGGCCGTCGCCGTTGAACGTGCTGAGTTTGTCCAGCCGGTCAATCACGCGCATGGCAAAGATCAGGTCGTCTGACTCAATGCCGCCGCCGGATTCAAACGCGCCGTCTTTGAAGCGGTCAAACAGGTCGTTGGCGAACTTCACGGTATCGAACATCCAGCGGTAGCTCTGGCCCTGCAAACCGGCGCTGAAGTGGGCGGGGATGTCGAATTGCAGCTCGGTGATGTCCGGCTCCCAGGGCCGCCTTGCGGCGTTGGCCGGGTTGTAGTACGCGCCCGTGGCCCCGCGGCCCAGGCTTACGCCGGTACCGCCGCGGCTCATGACCGGGGTATTGAACTCGACCCACTCTTCGGCGCAAAGCGGCAACGCAAGCAGGCACACGGCGAACAGCAGGCGCGGGAACATGCGGGCTCCTCAGGCGGCGTCGCCGTAAAGCGGCGACAGCACGCGGTCTTCGTCCACGAACAGGTCAACGCCGGCCCCAACCAGCACTGCGATCGCATCGCTGGGGCGGGCATCCACGCGTACCTCGCCGTCAGCGGTCTGGATTACAAGGTTGGCATAGTAGGTGTGGTCTTTCAGGTCCGTGATCTCGACGGCCTTGACCGTGCCGCCCATGCCCGCGATCACGTTGTCCAGCAAGTCGTGTGTAAGCGGGCGCGGGTGCACTTGTTTGCGCGCGCGGCGGTAAATCGCCACCGCCTCGGACTCGCCGATCTCGATCGTGAAGTGCCGGTCACCGCCGACTTCTTTCAGGATGATCTTCTGCGAAGGCTGGGTTTCAGCCAGCACAATCCGCGCAAGCGCAAACGGAACCATTGCCATGCGCGCATTCTAGCGGATACCGCGCCGTTGGAAAGTCGGGTCTGGCGGGCACGCGCCGGCTCCGCCAAACTGTTGTGATGCAGGACAATCGGGTCGAAACGCTGAAGCAGCGCCTGCGAAGGCTGTTCGACGTCGCCATCGGCGGCGCGCTGGCGTTTGCGGTGATTTTCGGCGTTTCGCTGGCGGCCCCCGGCGGCATCGGTTATGTGGTGTGGCTGTCGGTGCTGGGGTTTGTGCTGCTGGTGGTGGGACTGACCTGGCTCATTTCGCGGCGCATCACGCGCGTAGAAACCGAAGTGCGCCGTGAGGGCCGCACCGGCGAACTGCTGCGCGGCGAGATCGCCCGCCGCGAAAAGGCTGAAGCAGCGCTGGTCGCTGAAGAACTGTTCCCCTTCTACAACCCCGGCCCCGTACTGCGCTTTGACCGCAGCGGCCATGTCACGAAGTACAACCCCGCCGCCAGCGAATTGATCGGACGCGAGCGCCTTGTGGTCGCGACGCTGCTTGAACTGGTGCCCGGCACCACACGGCAGGAGATCGCGGACTGCATTGAGCGCGGAGTCATTGAGCCGCGTGAAGTGCAGTGGGGCGACCGCTGGTTTTTGTGCCACTTCCGCGGCGTGCCCGAAATGGACACAGGTATGCTGTACGCCAGCGATGTCACGCCCATGAAGCAGGCCGAGATTGAAGTGCGCGGCGCCGAGATTCGCGCCCGCGCCATCCTTGACGGCGCCGCCGACGCAATCTTCATCGTGGTGGCGGGCGGCATTGTGCAGGCGGCAAACCCCGCCACAGAGCGGCTGTTCGGGTGGCCGCTTGAAGAAATCATCGGTCGCGAAGTTGATCTGCTGCTGCCCGACCTGTTCGAGAACCGCGGCGGGGACCGGCTGGAACTGCTGATCCACTACGCGCGCAGACGCCGGACCGGGCCGGTGGACCGTGTGTTCAAGGCGCGCCGCCGCAACGGTGAGACGTTTCCGGCCCAGCTCACGATCAGCGCCTACGAAGTCGAAGGCAGCGTGCGTTGCAGTTGCATCGTGCGCGACGTGTCCGAGCGCGTGGAAGCCGAAGAGCTGCGCCAGGCGCAATCCGAGAAACTGCGCGAGCAGTACGTGCAGATGAAACAGCTTGTGGCGGAACTCGACGAATTCAATTACGTCGCCAGCCATGACCTGCAGGAACCGCTGCGCACAATGAGCACATACTGCGGGCTGCTGAAGAAGGACCTGGGCGAGAACCCACCAAGGCGGGCGGTCGAAGACATGCAGGCGATCCTGGACGCCAGCCTGCGCATGCAGCGGCTGATCACTGACCTGCTGGAGTACTCGCGTTCAGGCCATCGCGATCTCAAGCTTGAAGTGGTTGACCTGGCCCGCGTCATGCAGCGTGTGAAAGGCGACCTGATGGCGCGCCTTGAAGAAACCGGGGGCAGCATTGAATGGAACGGCCTGCCCGTCGTGCGCGGAGACGACATGCAACTGGGTCGCGTGTTGCAGAATTTGGTCGCCAACGGCCTGAAATTCCGGCGGCCCGGGGTGCCCCCGCTCGTACAAATCACAGCGGTGCAGGACGGGGCCAACGTCCGCCTGACCGTGCAGGACAACGGCATCGGCATTGAAGAAAAGCACCTGGACCAGGTGTTCAAGCCCTTCAAGCGGCTGCACGGCATCGGCAAGTATGAAGGGTCTGGCATCGGGCTGTCGATTTGCCGTAAGATCATAGAAAGGCACGGGGGCGCCATTGAGGTCGCTTCGGAGCCCGGGGTCGGCAGCCGATTCACCGTGACACTGCCGGCAATGAAAGGAAGCGCCGATGGCGGCAACCAGCACGCCTGAAACCCGACCCTTCACCATATTGCTGGTGGAGGACAGCCCCGTGCAGCAGGCGCTGACCCGCCGCGCCATGGAGGACTCGACACTTGAGGCCGACCTGCGCGTCGTTGATGACGGCGAAGCCGCGCTGCAGTACCTGCGCGGCGAAGGCGAGTTCGCCGGTGCGCCAAGGCCCGACATCATCCTGCTTGACCTCAACATGCCGCGCATGGACGGCCACACCATGCTCGAGAAACTGCGCAGTGACCCCAAGCTCGCGGGCATCCCCGTCACTGTGCTCACCACCAGCACAGCCGACGCCGACGTCAGCGCCAGCTACGCCCGCGGCGCCAACGCCTTCGTCACCAAGCCCGCCGAGTACGAAAAGTTTGTTGAATTGCTGAGTGCGCTGGGTCAGTTCTGGGCCCACTTCGTCCGCCGCCCAGGCTGATCTGCACCACAACCATTCCGGTTATTTCTGTGAAGCCTCGCGCTGGGGCGGCAACATTTCGCGCATCAGTGTGCGCGCACGGTCGTGGTCAACGCCGAGCGTCGCGACGTAGCCGTCGGCGTGCATCGTCGGGTGATGCGGAAACTCAAGCGGTGACCCGTCGTAGCCGGTCACCCTCGCCCCGATCTCACGCGTAATCACCCACCCCGCCGCCGTGTCCCAGATGTGCGGCGCGCCCGGCCTTGATGCGCAAACCCCCGCGCCGTCGCGCGCCATGGCAGCCGCGCGCATGCCGAAGCTCTCGATCTCAATGATTTCCTCAACGCCAAGTGCGCGGGCAATTGCCTGCCCTGTTTCCCGCGGCGCCCACGGGCTCCAGAACAGTTTGGGCGCGCGGCTGTGGCGCATTACGCGCTGTTCGTCGCGCCACACGCCGTGGCCTTCGGCGGCCCACCAGGTCTCTTCCTCGACGGGGTCATACACGAAGCCAAGCACCGGCGTGCCCTCAATGGCAAGCGCCAGCATAACGCTGTAGCCGGGCTTGCCGGCAATGAAGCTGCGGGTGCCGTCGATCGGGTCGATGATCCAGCGGCGGCGGCGTGAAGGGTCGTCATGCTGCGAGCCTTCTTCGCTGCAGATTGCGTCACGCGGAAAGTTGGATGCGATACGCCGAATCAGCATGTCGCTGATGGCGTGGTCTGCTTCCGTCACCACATCGCCTGCCGCTTTGGTGCGGGTGGCGTCGGTGCGGCGTTGCGCGCTGCCGATGTACGGGCGCAGAATCTCTGCGGCTTCCGACATCCAGTCCAGTGCAAGGTCTCGCTCGCGGCCGTAGTCCATGTCGCAATTATCGCGCAACAACCAACCACTGCAACGTGTGGACAGTGTGCGGATCGTCATTGCAGGAGTGCCGCAAAGCC
>JAHBYA010000021.1 GCA_019636195.1 Planctomycetota bacterium
ACTTGGGATAGCCGGGCTTGGCTGGTATGCGCTCGAGTTGCGCGGTATGCCGCAGGTTGTGCAGGCCGGTGATCTCAAAGGCCTGCGCCAGCGTCACCCGGATCAGGCTTGTGGCAGGGCTTGCAATCTTGACGCGACCCAGGGCCAGCCCGTCGGCCTGTTGCGCCAGTTGTTCAAAGCGCTGCGTCAGTTCAAGGAAGCGGGCAAGCTGCTTGTCTTTGTCATAGCTGCTTGCGGCGGGCTTCCACACGCGCGGCGCCGGCACCCTGGATGTGCCGGGCGGCTTGTTCAGCACGCCCAGGATGTAGCGCCCGGCCCAGGTGCCGCGCCCGAACGGTTCTGTGCCCAGTGCGCTACGCTCGCGCGCCGCTTGCAGGGCAGGCTGCATTTTGTCGGCGTAGGTGGCCATGGCGGTGTTGATGTGCTCAAGGCACTCGTTGATCGACCAGCTCTTTGGCGCGGGCTTGAAGTTGGCTTGTGCAGGCGAAGCAGCGTTGACCACCGCGGTTGCGCGTAGGCGCGCCTCGTCAAGGCGTTGCAGGCAAGTGCGCAGCATTTCAGATTGCATGGCTTCTCCGTGTAGCTGACCAAACGGCGCGATGCCACAGAATCTTCCCGGCAAAATCGCCCGACGTGATGCAGGCGCAGCAACCGCCGCTACACTGCGCGCCATGAAAACTGCAATCATTGGCGGCGGGTTCATGGGCGGCGCACTGGCGGAGGGCCTGCTGGATTCCGGCTGGGGGCGTGAAACGCTGGTGGTCGCCGAAGTGCGCAACGCGCGCCGCGACTTCCTTACCCGGCACCTGCGGGTGCCCACCGTTGAAAGCGCGGTTGAGGCTGTGCAGCAGGCGCACACGGTCGTGTTCGCGGTCAAGCCGCAGCAAATCAAGGACACACTGGCGCAGGTAAAGACGGTGTGGGCGCCGGGCAAGCTGGTGATCAGCGTATGCGCGGGCGTGACGATAGCGACGTTTGAGCAGATGCTGGGCGACGTGCCGGTGATCCGCACCATGCCCAACACGCCGGCGGCCATCGGCATGGCGGTGACGGCGCTGGCGCGCGGGCAGTTTGCCACCGACAAGCACCTGGCCGATGCACTGAACATCCTCAGTGCGGTTGGCAAGGTAGTGGTGGTGGACGAAGCACAGATGGACACGGTGACCGCCGTCAGCGGCACGGGGCCCGCTTATATCTTCTACCTGGCTGAAGGCCTGATTGAAGCGGCGACCGAGCTTGGCCTGTCGCGCGAGCAGGCTTACACGCTTGTCTATCAGACCATACGCGGTGCAGCCACATTGCTGGCGCACGACACCGCCGGGCCCGCAGAGTTGCGCAAGCGCGTCACCAGCCCGGGCGGCACAACGCATGCGGCAATCACGCACCTCGAGGGCATGGACTGGAAGCAGGCATTCAAGGATGCAGTGGCGGCGGCCAAGCGACGCGCCCAGGAACTGGGCGCGGGCTAGTCTTCTTCCGGCGGGTCTTCGAAGTCCTCTGGCTCAGCGATCTCCCTGGCCACGAGTGCACTGATTACGGACTGGGGCAGACGCACGGGCTTGTCGCCTGCGAATGTGATCCATTCACGATGTACAATCTCGCCTTCATAGAGAAAGACAATCTCGTGGTTTCCCGGTAGGGCCCCGTGATCCATCTCTAACGGCAGCAGGCAGCCTTCCACAACTGACGCATAGCGCGTGTACACGATGTCCCAGTGTTCATGCAGCGGCACGGGCTTCACCCACTGCACAGCCACGTTCATGTCGTCGCCGGCGACTTTCAGGCGCAGCGGCTTCAGCAGCCACGAAACCTCTTCTTCATCTTTGGAAATCTCGATGCGTCCCCACAGGCACACGTCGGCCCCGACGTGCAGGCCGGTCACCAGCACGCCGCCGGGCACGACGCGGCACTGGTACTCCTGCGCAAACGTGGTGTATCCGCGCGCCATGCGCACAGATTCGGGGTCGGTCATGCGCAGGCCCGAAAGCTGGATCCAGAAGTCTTTGCCCAACTCCTTGGCCAGTGACTCCGGCAGGCTCAGGCGCACGCGGGCCGACACGGCGTCGGCCTGCGACGGCAGTTCAATCGTGCGGTCCTTGCCGTCGGACAGGTCAATGTCAAACGCCTGCTCGGGTTTGCCGCCTGCGGCGGGCAGCACACGGTAGCGTCCCGCGTTAAGGTGCCTGATCTCGTCACCCCACAGTTCATCGGCGTCGTTTGGGTCAAGTTTGCCGTCTTCCGCGTACGGCAGGATGTGCCACAGCGGCGCGCCCTTGGGCTGGTTGTCGGCGTCCTTCAGCACAAACTCGACCGCCACCCGGTCGAATGTGAACTCAACGCGCTGCACGGCGCCCGCCGTCACCGTGACATCGCGTTGCAGGGTATGGATGCCCACCCGCACCGACACGTTTGCGGCGCCAGCCGGTGCCCACAGCAGCGAGACCCCGTCAATCGGCGCGCTGTCGCAACCATAGGCTTGCGCAGAACCTTCGGGCCTGGCTGTGCACTCCGCCGTGAATGACTTTTCGGGGTTTCCGTTGCGGGTTACGCGCACTTCAATGCGGGCGGGTACCTCCAGAAGCAGGGCACCGTAGGGCTCGTCCTTGGGCGGCGGTTGATAGGTCAGGGGAATGCGCTGGTCGCCATCGCGCAGGAACATCGGCAGCGCCCCTGTTTCGACCGCAAATTGGTCGGACAGCCTGAGCGGGCCCAGGGCAGATCCGTCGGCGGCCAGAAAGACGCCCGAGAGGATGGCGGAGTGTCCGCCGACTTTCACGCTTGCAAACACATGGGTTACACGCGCCGGCCATGGCGGGGTGGGAATCGGCGGCAGTTCGACCTCTTTGAACGGTCCCTCGGCGACCTCGACGTTGACCGGGCCGGAGAGCAACGGCGTCGGGTAGCCCCAGCCTTCACCGCCTTGCAGCGAAACGCTGAACTCGCCGGGGCCCTTCAGCGCGACGTGCATGACCTGACCGGGTTGTGCCTGCAAGGTCACAGGTTTCTGTACATGAAACTCGGGGTGCCACACGAAAATGCGGCACGGAAACATCTCGGGGTCCATGCCTTCGGGCAGGGCCGGGAGCTTCACGGCCACGCCGAAGTCGGGGTTGGCCAGGGCTTTGGCCTTGTCGAGTTGCAGCAGCAGCTCGGTGTCACCGGGCCTGGTGTAGCCGGTGATGGACTCGTAGTCGGTTACATGCGCTTCCACTTCCGTGACGGCGCCCTCGCGCACCGGCACGCGCCAGGTTTTGTTCTCGGCGCTTCCATGGCCGACAATCTCTGAGGTTCGCATGCACCACTGCATGTTGTTCGGCACAGCCTGCGTGCCGTCCGGCAGCAGCACGCGCACTGGCACGGTCTGCGCAGCTTTCAGCGACAGTTCCAGCTTGACCACGGCGTTGTGGGGCACCTCGATACGGCCGGTAACGGGCAGGTAGTAGTCGGCCCCGTGCGTGGCTTCGGCGCTGTAATGGTACACGCCCTCCGGCACCCACATCACCACGCTGTGGGGCGCCGGGGGTATGCCTTCACTCAGGCTCAGGTCGCTGCACCAGATATCCAGCACGACCTGCGGCCCGGCGTACTGGCCGTCGTGGCCGATGTCCAACGCGCCGGCCCGATTGAGCTTCAGCGGGGGCACGGGGTCCATGTTGGCAACGATCTCGAGCAATGAGCCGCCCACCTTCACGTCGCCGCAGTCGATCAGATGGCCGGTGATGACGGGGTCGGGAACCTTGAATTCGTCGGCACCGCGCAAGTCGTCGTACAGGTCCCCGCGCAGCTTGATCTTGAAGCGGCACTTGGTTGGGTCAACCGACATGGCTGGGTACAGCGGGCAGATGAAGCGCCCTTCATGGTCCGTGCCGAAGTGCTCGTAGTCGTTGGCCCATGCCGTGTCATCCCCGCCCTCGAAGATCACCTCGTGACCGCCCGAGTAGCGCAGTGCGCGACCGCTGGTGTGCACCAGCCGCCCAACCGCCACCCACTTGTCGGTAGTCATGCTGTCCAGGCCGATCGAGATCGTGCCCATGTCCACGTGGCGGCCGCGGATCACGGGTGTCACGTTTACGCCGCCTGTGGGCGGGACCGGACTGTCGTTATCGCCAAATGTGTTGAACGAGGGGTCATTGAACAGGTCAAGGTCAACACACCAGGCCAGGCCTGTAAGGGACTGCTCCGGTTCAAGGCCGAGTTCATCGGCGGTAGCCAGGTACTCGAAACTCCAGTCCTCCTTCAGCGTAACAAAGACTTCCGAAGTATCGGGGTGTTCCAGTTCCTGCCGGTAGCAGCCGACCAGCAGGCTGTACTCGGATGGTTCGCGCATGAAACGCAGAACCGGCTTGACACTTTCGTCCAACGCGATGCGCCCGCGAATCGTGTAGCGTTCGGTGACGGGGTCGTCTGTCGTGGGGTCGGGCTGCGTCTGGGGCTGGGCTTTCGGCGGCTCGGGCTTGCGAGGTACGGGTTGTTGCTCGCTGGCGCTCTGCGTGCCGGCCGGTGCATGGATCGCATCGTTACTGATGGCGTTGGTGGGCGGCGCCTCGGGCTGCAGTGCCATCCAGATGGCAAAGCTGCCCAGCAACACAAGCAGGACAAGCAGCAGTACAACGTGAGACTGGCGCATGGGCGGCCTGTGGCAGGGGAAGCACCGGGGTTCTACGCGCAAACATGATAGCTCAGGAAGCGCCTTGCCGGGATGAGCGCGACGATGCCGATTCACCGATCTGCAAGCGGCGCTCAGGTTTTGCAGGCGCGCTTTGGCCCCCGGCGGCCGTTTTCCTGAAGAATTTGAGGCGAATTTGACGTTTTAAGGGTGGAGGATCGTGATTGGCCCAGCGCATGAACATCCGCCGCGAAGACATAGTCCGCGCCCTGCGGATCTACTGGCGTCACGCCTGGCCGGAGGGCGCCGGTGTGTGCCCGGTGCTGCCGGACTGGGGCGACCTTTCGCTGCCTGAAGTGCTGGCGCGCTTTGCCGATGAGTCCGCCCGCACGCCCCACGCCTGCCACCGCTATGTTCTGCGGCTTGGCAATCACGCGTACCCGCACATGAAGTTCGCCATTGAGCAGTGCGTGTACCGTGGTGACTACTACTTTCTAGCCGACTGCCATGACGACGCCGCGGCGCCGCGCGCCAGCGACTCGGGCGAATGGCAGAGCCTGCGCAATGTGAACTACCAGATCAAGCTCGCGATCGAGGCCGAGTGGGAACGCGCGGACCTGCCCACGTTTCGTACGCTCAGCCATGAGGCCACCAGCAGCTTCAGCCGCGCGGGGCAAAGCAACGGGCGTATCCTGATTGTGGACGACGAACCCGCCAACGCGGAACTGACCGGCGCGATGCTGCGCGCCGACGGCTTCGGCACTGAAACGGTGGCCAGCGGCGCAGACGCGCTGGCGCGGGTGAACGAACACAAACCTGACCTTGTGGTTTCCGACTACGAAATGCCGGGCATGAACGGGCGCGACGTCGCGCAGCACTTGAAGGCCGACAAAGACACGGCCCAGATTCCGGTGCTGATCTGCACATACGCCGAGGTCACGGTCAGCGACCTCAAACCGGCCGACGCACTGCTGCGCCGGCCGTTTTCACGGCAGGACCTCAGCGCCGCCGTCGGCAAGCTGTTGAAGCGGAGGGCGTCATGAGCAATCCGCCGCTGCGCATCAGCAGACCGCTGCGCTACACCATTTTGTGCGAAGGCTGTAAGGGCGAAATCAGTATCTGCCCCGACGAACTGAACGAGCGCCTGGCAGTGTGCCCGCGCTGCCGCATGCCCAACCGCACCCCGGTGTTCGGGCTGCTTTCGGGCCGCCGCAAAGCCGCCGATCAACTTTGAGCTAAAGCAGGGGCCGCCGACCAGCCGATGCACGCCTTTGGCGCATCGCGCCGGAGACGCCCATGGACAGACTGCTTGCCTGCATCCGGCGCGCCGCGCCCGCCTGCCTGTTGCTGCTGCTGGCGGCGCTGGCGCCGCTGCACGCGCTGGATGCCGACGCCGAGACAAAGCGCCACGCGCGCCGCGCGCTGCTGCATGAGGGTGCCCGCAAGCACCTGAAGCTTGAAGTCGGGCAGGTTGAGCCGCTTGAAGTCGTGCTGCAAGCCGGCGGCGACTTCGGCAAGGCGGACGACAACGTCGTCGTGCTGCGCCGCGGCGCCGCAACCGCCGTGGTCGTTCTGCGCGGCACCACGCCGCTTGGTTGCTGCACGTTCGAGACCGAGGGCACGCTGGCGCTTTCGACCCAGCGATTGGCGGGTCGAACGTGGGTGCTGCTGGATGAAGTTGCGGAGCACGACGGCGAATCAAGCGCATTGCGGCGCCTGCTGGGTCTGCGTGAGAACGAGCTTGCCGTGCGACACTCATGGATCCGGAACCGGACGACCCGCGTCGGCAAGCGCTACAAAAGAGAGTTGAACAGCGAGTTGACCGAACGCGACGGCAAGCTGCGCCTGCACGTCTCAACCGTGGACTACCTTGACGACCAGCCGATGGCGGACTGCCGCGGCGAGCAGATCACCGAGTTTGCGCCGCAGCCGGACGGCAGCCTGCGACAGGCCCTGCTGCGCGATGAGCCGGTGCCCGTGGCGGTGCGCCTGCGCCAGGCACGAATTCTGGAGCGCGAACGGCTGGAAGAAGCAGCGCTGCAACTGGCGCGCCAGGCCAGGCAGCAGTGCGCCGACCTGCCCGCCGAAGATGCCCGACGGCTGGACGCGGCGTCGCTGGTCGCGCGGCTGGAGGCGCGGGTGGCGCCGGTAGTGGCGGCTTCCCCAAAGTAGCGCCGCCGGGTAAACCGTGCGCATGATTGAACTGAAACTGCTGCGCCTGCCGCACGGGCAAGGCCTGCCGCTGCCCGCCTACCAGACCGCGCACGCTGCGGGCGCGGATGTGCATGCTGCCCTTGAGTCGCCGCTGACACTGGCGCCGGGCGGCCGCGCACTGGTGCCGACCGGCTTCTGCTACGAGATACCAGCCGGCCACGAAATGCAGGTGCGCCCAAGAAGCGGCCTTGCGCTCAAGCACGGAGTGACGGTGCTGAACGCGCCGGGCACGATCGACGCCGACTACCGTGGCGAACTGAAAGTGTTGCTGGTCAATCACGGCCTTGAACCCTTCGAGATTCAGCGCGGCGAGCGCATTGCGCAGGTTGTGGTCGCGCCCGTCAGCGCCGCGCGGTTCACCGAGGCAAGCGAGCTGTCCGACACGAGCCGCGGGGCAGGCGGCTTCGGTTCAACCGGGCGATAGGCGGGCGACAGAAACAAAGACGGCGCGGACGAATGTCCGCGCCGTCGCCGGATTCAGCGGGTTACTTCGCGGCCTTGGCGGTTTCCATGACCTTGGCAAAGGCGTTCGGGTCGCGGATCGCGAGCTCGGAAAGGCTCTTGCGATTCAGTTCAATGCCGGCTTTGCCCAGCAGGTGGATGAGCTGGCTGTAGGTTACGCCGTGCAGGCGCGCGGCGGCGTTCAGGCGCGTGATCCAGAGGCGGCGGAAGTCGCGCTTGCGCAGGAAGCGGTGGAACCAGGCAAAGCGCCACGAGCGCTCAACTGCTACGCGGGCCTGGCGGTAGCTCTTGCGGCGGCCCCAGTAGCCTTTGGCAAGCTTGCAGAACTTCTTCTTGCGGTGGTGCCGCGCGACGCGGCTTACGGAATGCGGCATGGCTGTCTCTCCTGTTCGTCCCTTCGCGTGTGCGAGGGGCTCCGGTGTGCCGGGCGAGTTTCCTCGACTTGAATCCGGCGGTCCTGCGTTCGCCCCGACTTCGCGGGGTTATGGCCGGGCGAGGTCATCCTCGACTTGAATCCGGCGTCTGCTGTCTGTCCGCCACGGGGCGGCCTGCTGCATGCTCCACCGCTTACGCGGCGGGCTTGGATTCGCTTTGCGGCGGTGTGGGCGCGGGCGGCTTGCGGCGCACCAGCATCAGCTTGGCGACGTTGCGCGCGTGGGTTGTGCTGAGCACGTGCGCGCGGCGCTTGTTGCGACGGCGCTTGGGGCTCTTGGTGCTCATCAGGTGCGAGCGCCCGGCGTTGTAGTGCTTGATCTGGCCCTTCTTGGTGACCTTGAAGCGCTTGGACGCTCCCTTGTGGGTCTTCATTTTCGGCATGGCTCTGTTCTCCTTGCACCCAGGGCGGGCGGGTTATACCCGGCTTGAATCCGCCGTGAAGCGCCGGTGCTGCACTTTTTTGCCGGGCGAGACCGTGCTCGACTTGAATCCGGCGTTCTTCGTTGCTGCTAGGACTGGCTGCCCTGCTGCGCCTTCTCTGCCTCGGCCTTGCGGGCTGCCTCGTCCTTGGCCTGCTGGATCTTCTGTTCCAGCGCCTTTTCCTTCTCGCGCTCGGCCTGCTTCTTGCGCGCGTTGCGCTCTTCGGCTGTCAGCGGCGTCAGCAGCAGGTGCATGCGCTTGCCTTCGCGGCGGATCGGCGACTCGACCTTGCTGATGTCCTTCAGCGCCTCAATGAAGCGCCTGAGAATCTCGTCGCCACGTTCGCTGTGCGCGATTTCACGGCCCTTGAACCACACCTGGATCAGCACCTTGTCGCCGCGGTCAAGGAAGCCTGTGCACTTCTTCATGGCCACCTGCACGTCGTGTTCCGCGGTGTTGGGGTGCAGGCGCACGCCCTTCACCTTGGCCTGGTGTGCCTTGTTGCCCTTGGCGCGCTTCTTCAGTGAATACTTGTACTGGCCATAGTTCATGATCTTGCACACGGGCGGACGCGCCGTGGGCGAGACTTCAACCAGGTCCAGGCCGGCTTCTTCAGCGAGCTTGAGCGCCTCTTCTGTGGGCAGTTCACCGCGGTTGTTTCCTTCATGGTCGATCAGCTGCACACGCGGAATGCGGATGCGCCGGTTGATGCGGTGCTCCTGTTGCGGACCACTACGGAGGTTGGAAGGCGGTGGAGGGCGTTTCGGCCGCATAATCTCCTTTTGAAGCAGCATAAAGGCGCACCCACACGGGCGCGCCGAGTCACAATTGGCGCGGGATGATAACAGCACCGGGGTTTTCCACAACAGGCGGGCGACACCCGAAGCCCAGCCGGACGATCAGCGGGCAATGATGCTGAAGTCGCGCAGGTCCCGCGTGATGGCCCTCAGGTACATCGCCAGCACAAAGCCGACAAAGCGCGCTTCGGGTGCTTCTTTGCGCAGTTCAAAACGCAGTGTCAGCGTGCGTCCGGCGTCGTCGTCCAGCGCAATCACCAGCTCGCCGTAGTCTGCGCCGGCCTGTACGCGGATCGCCCGGTTGGCGCCGCGTTCGTATTCGGTGTTCGTGGCGTGGCTGAAGTAGCGGTCCACGAACTCGCGGTCAAGCCGCTCAAACGCCTCGGCCACGATGCCGGCGTGGCCGTGCTCGGACCAGTTCACGTTGCACGCGCCGGTCTTGCGCACCCAAGACTTGAGCTGGTCTTCAAGGCGGTTGGCCACGACCTCGGTTTTGCGCACGTTGCTGCGGGTCAGCATCAGCGTGCGCGCGCGCTGCAGGGCGCTCTTTTGCTGCACAGCCTGGATTTCGCTGCGCAGGCGGTACAGCTCCTGGCCCTGCTCGTGCAGCTGGCGCTTCATGGCTTCGCGCTGGGTGTCAACTTCGGTCAGCAGTTGCTCGGCGGCTTCGAGCTCCGATTGCAACTGCGTCAGCTCTTCATCGTGGGCGTGGACGGCGCTTTCGTGCTGGCCCAGCTCGCGGGCCTTTTCAGCCAGTTCTTTGGCGCTTTGCAGCGCAATCGTGACGCCCGCGTCGCCCGTGCCGCCGATCTCGGCCAGGCCCTGCATCAGGCGCTCGCGCTCGGTGCGGGCCTTGTCGCGCTGGGCCTGCACCTCGGCGATGCGGGCTTTCAGGTCCGCCAGGGTCTGCTCCTGCTGGGTGCGGACGGCTTCAAGGTCCACGTCGGTCGCCGGCTCCGCCGTGGCAGGCCTGCGCCGCGCCACAAGCGCGCCGGCGAGCAAGCCGACCAGCAGCGCGACCGCGCCAATCACGTACTCGGCATACCCAAGCATGGCCGCAGCGTACTTTGGGCGTGCGGCTTTGTATAACGCCCCCATGGCCGAATTGCTGACAGACCAGCAGCGCCGAGAGCTGTTTCCGGTAACGGCCGAGTGGGCGTACCTGAACAACGCCTTTCGCGGTCCCGTCAGCACGCCCGCAGCGCAGGCCGCCAGGGACTACATTGACGGCCTGTCGTCGCGTGGCGTGACGGCCTGGGCCGACTGGCAGCGCACATGGGACGACACGCACGCCGGTTACGCCGCGTTCATTAATGCCCAGCCCGACGAAGTGCAGTTGCTGCCCGGTGCCACCGAGGCGCTGACCCGCGTAACGCTTGGCATTGATTGGCGCGCCGGCGACGAAGCCGTGGTCTTTGAGCGCGACTACCCCGGCGTCGTGCGCCCCCTGCTGGCGCTGCGGCGCTTTGGCGTAAGTGTGAAGCTGCTGCCCGAAGCCCCCGACGGCATGCGCCGCCCGGCCGACCTGCTGGCCGCGATCACCCACCGCACGCGGCTGGTGTGCGCAAGCTGGGTCGATTACCGCACGGGCATCAAGCTTGATGTCAACGAGCTTGCCGCCGGCTGCCGCGGCCGCGGCGTGCTGTGCGCCATTGATGCCGTGCAGGCCATCGGAGCATTGGCCGTTGACGTCAAGGCTGTGGGCGCCGACGCCATGACATTTGCCAGCCGCAAGTATCTCAACGGCCTGGACGCCCTGGGCGCGTTGTACGTGCGCAAAGACGTGGCGGAAGCGCTGACGCCATACAGCCTTGGCACCTACAGTGTCGAGAAGCCATTTGATTTCGACCGCGTGGAGCAGCCCCTGGCGCGGGGCGCCCGGCGGTTCATGCTGGGCGCGCCGGCCATGCCGCAGGTGTACGCCCTGCAAGCCGCCCTGCGCCTGCAACGCGAGATTGGCCCCGCGACGATCCATGAGCAGACAGCATCGCTTGCCGCCGAAGTGCGCCGGCGCGCGAAGCACGAGGGCTTTGCGGCCTTTGGCGACAACTGGCCCGCCGAGTGCCAAAGCCACATCGTCAGCGTGCGCACCGGGATCAAGCTGGCGGTGGCTGGCCTTGCCGAACGGCTGGAATGCGCCAAAGCAGCGGCATCGGTCCGGCAGGGAATCTTGCGCGTCTCGCCGCACTGGTATAACACACAGGCTGATATCGACCGCTTGTTTCATGTACTCGGCGAGGGTTGACCGGGCAGGCCCGTTCAATTGCTGGCCGTAATCCACGAACGGGGTTGTCCATGCCCACCATCGAAGAACTGATCCTGCGCGAGCGTGATCGCCAGACCCACTCGATCAACCTGATCGCGAGCGAGAACTTTGTCAGCGACTATGTGCTGCGCTGTATGGGCACGGTGTTCACCAACAAGTACGCCGAAGGCTACCCCGGCAAACGCTGGTACGGCGGCTGCGAGTTTACCGACCAGGTCGAGCAGCACGCGATTGACCTTGCGAAGCAGCTCTTCAAGGCCGAGCACGCCAACGTACAGCCGCACAGCGGCACGCAAAGCAACCTGGCCGCCTACATGGCGCTGATCAAGCCGGGCGACAAGGTGCTGGCCTTCAAGCTTGAGCATGGCGGGCACCTGAGCCACGGGGCGGCGTTCAATGCCTCGGGCAAGTTCTACAAGTTCGTGCATTACGGCGTACGCCGCGAAGACGGCCGGATTGACGAGGACGAGTACACCCGCCTGCTGAAGGAAAACCCCGACATCAAGCTGGTGGTCACCGGCGCCAGCAGCTACCCGCGTGCGATTGACTTCAAGCGGCTGGCCGGCATCGCCCGTGAACACGGCGCGCTGTTCATGGCCGACGTGGCGCACATCTCGGGGCTGGTGGCGGCAGGCGTGCACCAGAGCCCGGTGGATGTGGCCGACATGGTTACCATGAGCACGCACAAGACCATCCGCGGCCCGCGCGGCGGCATGGTGGTGTGCAGCGCCAAGTGGGCCAGCAAGCTCGACCGCGCGGTCTTCCCCGGCGGGCAGGGCGGGCCGCTGGTGCACATCGTGGCGGCCAAGGCGGCGATGCTTGAAGAGGCGCTGCGCCCGGACTTTGTGCAGTACCAGAAGCAGGTGATCGCCAACGCCAAGGCCATGGCCAAGGCGTTCACGGACATTGACAGCCGCAAGTACCGCGTGCTGACCGGCGGCACGGACAATCACATGGTGATGGTCGATATCAGCGGCACCGGCAAGAGCGGCATCGAGGTGGAAAACCTGCTGGGCGAGCAGAAGATTTATGTGAACAAGAACTTCATTCCGTATGACCCGCTGCCCGTGACGCAAACCAGCGGCATCCGCGTGGGCTCGCCGCTGCTGACCACGCTGGGCGCCAAAGAGGCGGACTTCGTGCAGGTGGTGCAACTGATCGACAAGGCCGTCAACGGCGAAAACGTGGCGGGCGAGGTGCAGAAGTTTATGGCCGACCTGTCATCGCGCCGTTGAGCGCGCCAAGTCTCGCCAAGTTGCCAGGCGGCGCGTGCTTTGCGGCGCAACCTTGCTATCGTCCGCGCCATGGCGCGCAAAGGCGAAGACTCGCCCGCTATGCGGCAGTACCGCGAGCTTAAGGACAAGCACGCGGGCGCGCTGCTGCTCTACCAGATGGGCGACTTCTATGAGACCTTCTTTGAAGACGCCAAGCAGCTTGCCGACACGCTGGGCATAACCCTTACCACCCGCGGCGACGACACAGCCGGCAACCCGATCATGATGGCGGGCTTTCCGTTGCGGGCGCTTGACCAGCACTTGCCGCGCCTGCTTGAAGCCGGGCTGCGCGTGGTGGTCTGCGAACAGGTCGAAGACCCCGCCGAGGCCAAAGGGCTGGTCAAGCGCGACGTCACGCGCGTGATCACGCCGGGCACCGTGCTTGAAGAATCGCTGCTGGATGCCCGAAAGCCTACCGTGATCGCGGCCTGGCTGCCCGAAAAGGGCAAGTCCCCCGGCGGCTTGGCCTGGGCGGAGCTTTCAACCGGGCGCTTCTTGTGCTGCCAGTCCGCAGAAGTTGAGCTGCTGCCGGCGTTGGCGCGCCTAGAACCCGCCGAGCTGCTGCTGCCCGAGAAGCTATGGGCCACCGAGCGCGAGTACGTGCTGGCCCTGCGGCAGCAGACCAAAGCCAGCCTGACCGCCGCCGCGGATTTCAGCTTTGACGCCAAGCGGGCAGTTTCTGAGTTGCACCGGCACCTTGGGGTGAAGACGCTCAAGGGCTTCGGGTTTGAACAGGAGAACGGGACGGAACTCGCCGCCGCGGGCGCGCTGCTTGCTTACATTGCAGAAAACCAGCGCGGCAACATCAGGCACATGCGCAGCCTTGAGCGCTTTGACCCGCGCGAGGTCATGGCGCTGGATGCGGCTACCCTGGGCGCCCTGGAAGTCACCCGTACCCTGCGCGAGCAGCGCGGCAAGGGCAGCCTGCTGGATTGCGTTGACCGCACCGCCACGCCGATGGGCGCCCGGGTCCTGCGCGAATGGCTGATCGCGCCCCTGGCCGACCCTCGCAAGATCAGCGCCCGCCACGCAGCGATTGACGAACTGCTGCACACGCCGCGCCGGCTCAGCCTGCTTCGCGACGCGCTGAACGGCCTGCCTGACCTTGAGCGGCTTGCCGGCAAGCTGGGCAGCGCCCGCGCCACACCGCGCGACCTTGGCGGGTTAAGGCTGGCGCTGCGCAAGCTGCCGATGGTGCGCGGAGCACTGGCGGGCACTGAAAGCGCGCTGCTAAGCTATGCGGGCGACTCGCTGGACGCGTTGGCAGACCTGCGCGAGATGCTGGAAGCCCAGCTTGCTGACGACCCGCCGGCGGTCCTAAAAGATGGCGGCGTTATCCGCCCCGGCGTCAGCGCCGAGCTTGACGAGCAGCGCAGCTACGGGCAGCAGGGCAGCGACTGGATGTCGCGATTTCAAGAGGCCGAGGTCAAGCGCAGCGGCATTGCCAGCCTGAAGGTCGGGTTCAACTCAGTCTTCGGCTACTACATTGAAGTCACGCACGCCCAGGCGGGCAAGGTACCCGGCGACTACATCCGCAAGCAGACGCTTAAGGGCGCCGAGCGCTACATCACACCAGAACTGAAAGAGTACGAGTCACGCATCCTCAATGCCGAAAAGCGCATTCTGGCCATCGAAACACAGTTGTTCACCGCCCTGCGCGACGCGTTGACCGCTCATGCCAACCGCGTCATCGCCGCCGCGCGGCTGGTGGCGATAGTGGATGCCGTTGCCGCGCTGGCAGTGGTCGCACACGAGCGCGGGTGGGTTCGCCCGCTGATTGACGACAGCCGCGAGCTGAACCTTGAACAGGCCCGCCACCCGGTGCTCGAAAGCACGCTGGAAGCAGGCAAGTGCGTGCCCAACGACGCTGTGCTGCAAGGCGGCGTGACCATGGCCGTGGTGACAGGACCAAACATGGCTGGCAAAAGCACCTATGTGCGCACGGTGGCGCTGTGCGTATTGCTGGCGCAGGCAGGCAGCTATGTGCCCGCGCGGTCGGCTAGGCTTGGCGTGGTGGATCGCATCTTTACGCGGCTGGGCAGCGCCGACGACATCGGGCGCGGCCAAAGCACCTTCATGGTCGAGATGGCGGAGACCGCGAACATACTCAATCACTGCACAAGCCGCAGCCTGATCGTGCTGGACGAAGTGGGCCGCGGCACCAGCACCTTTGACGGTGTCAGTATCGCGTGGGCAGTCAGTGAATATCTCTTGCGGGAAGTGAAAGCCCGCACATTGTTTGCCACCCACTACCACGAACTCACGCAGCTGGCGCTGCAATTCAGCGGGGTAAGGAACCTCAACGTGGTCGTCCGGGAGTGGAACGACGAGCTGATCTTCCTGCACCAGATCGCCGAGGGTGGCGCCGACCGCAGCTACGGCATTCACGTCGCCAAGCTGGCAGGCATACCCGGCGACATCGTCTCGCGGGCGCGCGCAATCCTGGCAAGGCTTGAGGCAGACAGCCCGGTACTGTCCGGCAAGGCGGTGAAGGGCCAGCCGGCTGGCCCGTCGTTGAAGCGTCCGCGTCAATCGCAGTTGAGCTTGTTCACGGTCTCCGAGAACCGGGCGCTCAAAGCACTGGACGAATTGGACCCGACAACAGTCACACCTGAGCAGGCGTTGGCGGAACTGCTGAGGCTGAAGGGCATTGCGCGGTCCGACTGACTCACCGTTTGTTCAGTAGAAACAGGTGACTTTTGGGCATTCGCTGACAGTGTTGGTGATTGTCGTAAATCTATTTAATACAGTTATTTACATTTTGCCCAAGGTGTGTCAGTTGAGCAATATGTACGATTCTATATCCGGATTTTCCTTCGACGACTTAGCTTTCCCAAGGTACAGTCCACCCATAGGCATCAGCGCACCTCCCCTTTGACCCTCAGGTGGCAGCCCGTGACCAAGTACTATACCACCAGTGAAGTAGCAAAGATCTGCAATGTGCACCGTAACACCATCATCGGTGCTATCCGTAAGGGTTTGCTGAAGATTCACCGCACGCCCGGCGGCCATGCCCGCGTCAGCCAAGAGGACTTGGATGATTTCTGTCATCGCCGCAGCCTGCCCACAACCTCGTTGATCTCGCGTAACAACCGCATCCTGTTGATCGACGCGGACTCCCAATTCGTCAACACCATCAGCAAGGCGCTGGGCGAATACGAGTATCAGGTCGAAGCCGCCCGTGACCCGTTCATGGCTGGCTACCTGCTGGGCAAGTTTCAGCCCAACATTGTCCTGCTTGAGCTGGCGATCGGCGACGTGAGGGGTGAAAACGTCTGCCGCGGCATCCGCAGCTTGCCCAAGCAGCGCGACACAGCCGTGGTCGGCATTACCGCCAGCCGCGACCAGGATGCAATTGATGCGCTGGTGGACAGCGGCGTGGACGACCTGCTGCAGAAGCCCTTTGACGTTGAACTGCTGGTTGAGCGCATCGTGCGCCTGATCGGCCCGGTGGTGCAGGGCACCACTGGCCGCGCCACGACCGGCCGCGTTTCGGGCAAGATTTCGGGCAAGATCACCAAGCGCATCCGCAAGGGCGGCGAAGCGGGCGAAGAAGACGACAAGCTCACTCGCAAAGCCGCACCCAAGCAAGGCTTTCGGACAACCTACGACGGCGTGCTGACCCGCGCCGACGAAGATTTCAAGCCGGAAAGTTAGTCGGCTTCCCTCAGACACGGCCCGACGGGAGTCGGGCCGTGTCGCTTTCTCACAGCCCCAGCACTTGCGCCATCGTGTACTCACCGGGCGCCTTGCCGGCCAGCCACTCGGCAGCCTTGATCGCGCCGGCGGCAAACGTGTCGCGGCTGCTGGCTTTGTGGGTCAGCTCAACCCGTTCGCCTTCCGCGGCGAAGATCACGGTGTGGTCGCCGACCACGTCGCCGCCGCGCAGGGCGTGCATGCCGATCTCTTTCGGGTCGCGGGCGCCTGTGTGGCCGTGGCGGACGTGACGCGTCACGGCGTCGGGGTTGCGCCCGTTTCCGGCGCAGACCGCCTTAAGCAGGCCGATCGCGGTGCCGCTGGGCGCGTCCACCTTGCGGCGGTGGTGCATTTCAACAATCTCGATGTCATAGCTTTCGGGCAATGAAGCCGCCGCGCGCTGCGCCAGCGCGAACAACAGGTTCACGCCCAGCGAAAAGTTAGGGGCGTACAGCACCGGCACCTTCTTGGCGGCCTGGGCCAGCGCGGCCAGTTGCATGTTTTCAAGGCCGGTGGTGCCTGAGACAAATGGCGTGGGGTGGGCAAGGCAATCCGCAAGCCGCGCGTCAAATCCCTTGGGCAGCGAAAAGTCAATCAGCACGTCCGCGCCGCCGTTGTACTTGGGCAGCAGTTCAAGGTCCGCGCGGGCGTCGCCCAGCAGCGCGCCGTAATTCTTGCCATGCTGCGCGACGTCAACCGCCGCCACGATTGTGTGGCCGGCGTCCAGCGCCAGCGCCGCCACGCGCCGGCCCATGCGGCCAAGCGCGCCCGAAACCGCAATCTTCATGGGTCACCTCAGGGGCAATCATGGATTGGCAAAGGCGCGGGTCAACGACCTTGGGGCGGCTTGTCGTCCTTGACGGTGGCGAGTTCCTGCGAGTCTTCCGGCGAAGGGTCCTTGACCGGGGCGGGCTTGGGCGGCGCGAACATGGACCAGCAGTAGTCGCCGCCCTTGTCTGAGCCGACCAGCTTCCGAACCGTCCAACGGACGCCGCTTTCAATCAGTCACAGCACATGCCACCTCGCGAATCATAACATTCCGCTGGCCAGTTTGAGTCCCGACGGCGGCATTGGCCCCCCCGCTGAGGGTGCCTTGCCCGGAAGCGTAGCCGGGGTTCCTTCTAGGTTTTTTCGAGTTTCCGGGAACGCGGCCCGGTCCGGCTGCATCTCATGGCCGAACTGGAGACGAGCCATGAAGACCCTGACCCTCATGCTTGCAGCCCTGGCCCTGCTTGTCCTGCCCGCGTTTGCGACCACGGGGCTTGCCTGCCCCGGATGCGGCGAAGTCGAAGAGCCCGAAGTGGAAATGCCCCAGCCGCAAGTGGTCGTGCCCGCCATGCTGACGACGCCCGAAGTTGTGGTGCCCGCAATGCTGACCACCCTCGCGTTGCCGGCGGGCGGCGAGTTCACGATCGAGTCCGAGCCCACCCTGCGCGACTTCGTGATTGATCAGTAGCCGTAAAGCAGCTTGCCGGCCACGACCAGCGCCGAGCCGATCATGGCCACGACGTTGGCGCTGATCAAAACCCAGTTGCGCAGGACCAGCCCGTACACAAACCAGCTGGCCACCGCCCAGAACGCGATCACGAACGCCCACAGGCTGACATCGCGCGCCTGTTGCGAAGTGAAGATTTCGAAGGCCTGGATGTAGAACAGCAGGTTGCCGCCGATCCCCACCACAAACATGTAGCGCCCGTACGCCTTGCGCAGCGGTGTTTCCGGTTGGCTGGGAGTGGACATGGGTCAGAACTCAACGAAGAAGCCGAAGCGCATGCGCACGCTCTGGCCCGCCGAGCGTGAAGGGTCGTCCTTGGACGGCAGGCCGAAGCCATTGAGTTCATAGTTTTCGCGCTCCGACAGTGTGAAAATGCCGAACGCGGTCATGGTCGGGAATATGCGCACCGAAAACTCGACCTCAAGGCCCTTGATGTTGGTGTTGCGCGCCTCGTTGTTGAACTCGGGGACCAGCGCGTCGGCCTGGATGTAGAAGTACCGGAAGCTGGCCAGGAAGTCCCAGCGGTCCGTGAACTGCTCCATGCCCCAGCTTACGCCGGCGTCAAACGCAAAGTTGTTGCGGCGCCCGTTGGTCCTGCTTTGGCGCGCAGCCTGGAAGTTCAGCACGCCATGGCCCCACGCCACGATGCGCGCGCGGCGCGTGCGCAGGATCAGCACCTCGAGGTAGGACTCGCCAAGCAGGAACTGTGACTGCACCTTGCCGTCTTCGTCGCGGATGTTTGTCGTGCGCGGGATGTAGCCCACGCCCAGTGTCTCCGCGAACTTTTCTTCGCCGTCGTACCAGTGCGCGCCGATCGCGAGCCTGAACTCGATTTCACTGGTGATGTCCGGCGAGATCTTGCCGTCCTTGGTCGTTTCCATGGTCTCAAAGGGCGCAAAGTCCAGCCTGAACTGGCCGCCCAGGTACACCGGCGGCCGGTCGTCATCGATCGCGGGCAAGCCGATGTTGTTCTGGGCCAGATAGCTCTGGACGCCCACCACCTCAATGCGCGGGAAGATACGGCGCCAGCGGTCCGACATCAGGCGGTCAAAGCGCACGTGCTCAGCCAGTCCCTGGAAGTGATAGTCACGGTCAAACAGCATCTCGGTGCCGCCATACGGGCTGGCAAAGCGCCCGGCCGTCGCGATCAGGGTGCGCTCGAATTGCAGCTCAACCATGAAGCGGTCCACAGCCAGCGTGGGATTGGCGCCAAAGCCGGGCAGCGGCAGCCATGCCAGCGTCGGGGTGGCTTTGCCGTTGCCGTCCACGGCGCCGGTGGTAAGGCGCAGGTCGTAGCGCAACTGCAGCGGCGCCAGGTCGTAGGCGGTGCCGAAGACGCCAAGGTGCAGCCGGAACTCGGGCCGGTTGAACGTCTCGGTCTGGCTTTCGAACAGCATGTGGTAGCGAAGGCCGATGTCACCGTACAGGTTTACCAGCGATTCGCGGCGCAATTCGCTGTCGAGGGTGCGGCGTTCCTGCTCAGTGATGCGGTCGCGCAGGTTGGAAAGCTCGGCCTGCAGGCGCGCAAGCCTGGCCTTCAGGTCTTCCATGGTTGCTTCGTCGTTGGCGGCGTCCTGCGCAAACAGCGGGCAGGCCGCGAGCAGCATCAGCGCGAGAAGATGGTGTACAGCACATACACGAAGAGCGCGCCCAGCGCGAACGTGATGCCCGAGATGCCCACCAGCGTCTTCCACAGCGCCTCCTGCGTCCAGCCAAGCTCGACCTCGTCAACCGCGCCGACTGGCACCGCCACACCTTCTACTTCGCTTGTTAACTGCCGCGAGTCAACGGCATCCCAGATTGTGTCCAGGGCGCCGGAAAGTCGCTGCGGCGGGGGTTCACTGTCCGGGCGTTGCTGCTCCCACTCCGCTTCCACTGCCTCGCGCAGCGCTGAACTGGCGGCGACCAGCTGGTCAATGTCCTCGCTGTCGCGCTCGGCGGGGGCCGGCGGTGTGCTTTCCAGCCGCTGCGAGGCCTCGCGGATGATCTGCTCCAACGATGGCGCAGCGCCGCCCAGCTTTTCCTCGATGCGTCCGACGATGTCGCCGATGGCGCGGGTCGGCACCCGCTTGCGGGTGGTGCGGCTGGAGACTTCTTCATCTGCCACCGGCACGCTTGCCTCGGGGGCGTCCGTCGGCTCGGGTGGCGCGGGTGTCTCAATCGGTGCGGGCGGGGCATCCTGCGCCGTGTCGTCGCTGGTCAGCGGCGCGGCGGCGCGGCGGACGCTGACAGCCTCAAGGTCGGCGCGGGACTGCTCGCTGGCTGTGCGCAGGCGTGCGGCGACTTCTTCGGCCTGCTGGATCAGGCGCAGGGTTTCTTCGCGCTCTTCCCGGACACGGCGGGCCAGTGCGTCGGTGATGCGGCGGCTGGCGGCGGGCTCGGGCTGGCGCGGGCCCGGCACGGGCGCTTTGGCTGCCGGCGCTATCGGCGGCATGGGGCGAAGCGTGGTGCCGCCGGGAATTCGGGGCGGCTCGGCGGCTTCGAGCTCAGGCAGTGACAGGTCAGGCTCGGCGGTCAGGTCTTCTTCTTCGTCGTCGGCCAAAGGCTCGCCGGGATAGAACGACCTGACGCCGTCTTCAATGGGTGCTTGCGCGGGCGTGGAGGCGGGCTTCTTCTGCACCTTCTGGGTGATGCGGTCCTTACGCGGCTCGCGGTCCGTGTCATCGCCCTCATCGTCAAGTTCAAGCTCATCGCCGAACAACGAGTCCGCCGGCCCTGACGGCTCAGGCGCGAACAGCTCCGGTACTATGCGCTCGCCGGGCTGGTACCCCGCGCGCTCCTTGAAGTCGGTGTGGACTCTCTCGGGCTCCGGCAGCGGCTCAGGCTCCGGCTGGAGCCGTTTTGCGCGCTGCGCGCGCGTGCGTGTGCTGTAATCCGCCGCCGTGTCCTGCGAATCCAGTTGCGCTGAAGGCGGCGGGCCCTTTTCGGCGGGCTCAAGCTCAGCCGAGGTGTCGCCGGTCGGTTTGCCGGCGGGCTCGTTCTTGGACAGGATGTCCGCGACATAGAACTTCTGGGTATCGCGGCCTGCGGCCTGCCGCTCGGGTGCGACAGCCTCAAGCTCGGGCGGCTCGGCGCCGCTGCTGCGTATGCGCGTGGGGGCGTCGCTGCCGGTCGGTTGCGGCAGGCGCGGCGGCCGGCGGTCTTCTTCACGAAACTTGTCGGTGTCTTTGCGGTCGGCTTCTTCGATGTCGGCTTCGGCCGCGAGCGGGGTTGGCTCAAGGGCTTCCGGCGACAACTCGGCTTCGGCGGCAAGTTCGGCCCCCATGGCCTCCAGTGATTCGGGGCTCAGCTCAAAGTCCAGGGGTGCGCCGCTGTTGACCGCCTTGGGCGAAATCGTGGGAAACGGCTTGCGCACGGGCGCTTCGGGACCGCGCGTGTTTCCCAGGCTCTGGGTCTGGTTGTAGAAATTGACCGTGTCGCGGACCTGCGGGTTTGGGCCGCGTCGCGGGTCAATGTCCTGCTTGGGGTCAACCTTGGACGTGATGCGTTCGTCCTCGCTGCCGCCGTCGCGCACAATCAGCCCCGTCTCTTCTTCGTCGGGGTCCGGGTGCAGGTCGTGCATGCTGATGCGCTCTTCTTCCGGCAGGTGCTCCGCCTTCATTTCCAGCATGCCGGTGTCGCGGTCTGCGTCGGGTCGCACGCCGCCCGGCAGCTCGTCGGTGCGCGGGCGCACGGTGGGCAGCCCTTTGCGAACCTTGGAAGTGGCGTAGTCGGTGTCGTCCTGTTCGTCCTCAAGCGTGTCAAGCTCGGGCGATGTCAGGTCGGGCACGCTGTCCAGCTCTTCCACGGGTGACGGCGCCAAACCCTGGGGCTCAAGCATTGGCTCGGGTGACAGCATTGGCTCGGGTGACAGCAGGCCTTCGTCCACGGGCTCAGGCATCATCTCAGCCAGCTGCTCGTCAAACACGGTGTCGGCGCCGCGGTGGCTGCCGTTGCCGCCGGGGTAGGGCGCAACTTCGGTGTCGGTGCTGCCGTGGCGCCCGTTGCTGCCGTTGTCCTGGAAGCTGCCCTCGGCGGCGGGGTCAAGCTGGCCCGAGCTCTCCAGAAAACGCGCAAACCCGGACACGAGGTCAGCACCCTCGCCGGGCAGGTGCCCGGTAAGGTCGTCGCGTCCGGCTTTGCCAAGATCACGCGGCATGAATCACCACCCCGCAGTATAGCGAAAATGCGTTGGATGCGGTGTAAAGGTTTTAGGGCAAAGGATATCGGGCGGCCAGGTTTGCTGGTCGGAACCGGAAGGCGCCCTCAGCGGTGCCAGACGTAGTCGCCCTTGCGGGTGATCGCGCGGCGGCCCTGCGGCTGCTGGTGCAGGGCGATCACCCCGATGTCGCCCGGCTCGCGCGCCTGCCGCAACTCAAACCCGCGGGCGGGTGCCGCCTCATATTCGGCCCAACCGTTGCGGGCGCCCGGTGCAGCCGGGTCAAACCAGTCCGCCGCGCCCAGCAGCAGCTCATATTCGGCGGGCCAGCGGCTGAGACGAAGCGACAGGTCCGATGCGGTACGGTAGATGCGCATCAGCTTGCCGTCCCGGGCCGATTCAAGGCGCTGGGCGAGCGTGGTCACCGCATGTTCGTACAGCCGCCAGCCTTGCCCGTCCACGGCAAGGCGCAGCAGGTGCAGCGTGGCGTCGTGCATCAGCACGCGCACGGTCAGGTCGCGGTAACGGGTCGCGGGCAGCAGCGCAGTGTCAAGGCCGGTTGCGGCCATAGCCGCCGTGGCGTCCGGGCCGCCTGTGGGGGCAACCTTGCCCGCGAGGTCCACGGCTGCGCGCAGGTCGGTCATGCCGTGCCGGTCACGCCCGAAATGCAGGCGGCAGTCGCGCTCACCGACACTGACAAGCGCACTGATGTGGTACGCCAGCGCCCCCGGGGGCAAGGGCGGCGGCTGCCAGCCTTCAAAGGCGTCGGCAGCGGGCTGAGCGCGGCGGTAGTAGTTGACGCCGGCTGCCCGCACGGCATGCACGCTGTGGTTGGCGTCCAGCAACTCCTTGCGCAGGGCCTGCTCGTGGCAACCCAGCGCGCCCGCCAGCGCCGCCTCGTCATTGCGCTGCATGGCGGCGGCTGCGGCAGGCAGGTTGTGTTCACGGGTGACTGCGCCCAGCGCCACAAGCCACGCCTGCGGGTCCAGCGTTTGTTGCAGCTCAAGGGCGCGGGCCATCAGGCCGGTGTCCTTGCCGATGTTCTCGCGGTGGCTGGCAAGGTCGCCTCCGCGCAGGGCCATGATTGCTGCCTCGGGGGTGCGTGGCGCGGGCGGGGGTTCGCCGGGGATGGGCGAGCAAGCACAAATGCAAAGCACGAGGATGGCGGTTGCGCATCCTCGTGCCGGTGTGTTTTTGCGGTTCATTACTTGGCGGCCATTTTCTTCAGGCGGCCCTTAAGGCGGTTGGCGCGGTTGGTCGGAATGATGTTGCGCTTGGCGGCCTTGTCGAGCTTGCTTTCGACGGTCTTGAGCACGTCGGCTGCGCCCGCGTCCTTGGCGGCAGCGGCGTTGCGGTAGCGCTTGATAAAGTGGCGCAGGTCGGACTTGACGGCGCGGTTGTGGGCGCGACGCTTGACGTTCTGGCGGTGGCGTTTGCGAGCGTTAGCAGAGTGAGCCATAGTTTCCTCAACAGCATTGCACTACCCGTCCCTGATGACGGGCGCGAAAGTGTAAGAATTTGCCGGTGTGTTGGAAGGGGATGCCTTTGCCTGAAGTTCAGTTATCCCGGGCACGGCGGCGTTCTTCCAGCTCGGTGCGGGTCAGGCGCTTGGTGTCTTCGACTTCCTGGTAGGCGACTTCGAACTGCTCCAGCAAAGCGTTGTCTTCGGGTGACAGCGCCGGCTTGACCCCCTTGAGCTCGGCTTCGGCCTTTTCGGGCTCGCCCAGTTGTGCCAGGCAGCGGGCCATCAGCAGGCGCGCTTCCTGACGGTCGCGCACGCTGCCCTCGTTCTCGTGCAGTGCCTGCTGGAACAGGCGGTACGCCTTGCTCCAGCGCCCGGTTTCGAACTCGTTTCGCCCTTGCTCAATGTGGGTCACGCCCAGCCCGATCCTGACTGCGCCCTACGCCGCACCCTGTGCCTGCTTGAGCTTTTCGATGCGCTTTTCGACATCGCGGAACTCCATGTCTTCCATGAACAGTTCCCGGAAGCGCCCCAGCGCGCCTTCCACGTCGCCCTTGGCCTGCATCAGGTCGGCTTCAAGGTACATCAGGTCCTTGCGCAGGTCTTCGTCGCCTTCGCCCAGTTCCTTGTGCACGTTCTGGAATGCCATCTCGGCCATTTCAAGGCGGCCCATGCGCAACAGACACTCGCCCATCATCACGCCCGCCTTCTTGGCGAACTTGGGGCTCTTGACCGCCTTCTGGAACTGCCGGAAGGCCTCTTCAAAGTTGCCGGCCTCGTGCTGCGCGCGCCCGTACGCAAAGCGCTTGTCCAGGTCGGTCGGTGCGGCTTCGACCTGGCGGCCGAACTCCGTCAACTGGTACTTCTTCTTTTCGTCGCGCATCTTCTCGGCGTGGGCCTTGTAGGCTGCGGCCTTTTCCGGCTCGGTCTGCGCGCGCTTGAGGCAGATCTGGATCTGGTTGTCGTAGTGCAGGTTCATGTACTCGGCGGCTTTGTCGCCGACTTCGGTCGCGTTGGGGTCAACCTCAAGGAATGCCTTCAGGCGATCGTGCGCCTCTTTGTACTTCTTGCGCTTGGCCAGGATCTCGCCCAGGTTTCGAATCGCGCGGCGATCGATCGGGTTTTCCCGCAGTTTCTGTTCTTCCTCGGCCAGCAGGCTGTCGGCGTCTTCGTCGCTGAGCACGCCCTTGCGCATTTTTTCAAGCTTGTCGGCTTCGTCGCGGTTCTGGACCAGCTCATAGCTGCTCTTGGCTGTGCCGACTTGCTTGTTGTAAGCCTTGGCCGCGATTTCCTTCTGCAGGGTCTGCAACTGCTTGTCGTTGGGCGCCATCTTCACGGCGCGGGACAGCATCTGGTTCGCTTCCTGCATTTTGCCGGTGTCGCTGTAGCACTTGGCCAGCAGGCTGAACAGTTGCGGCGTCTGCTTGTCGGACTTGATATCGCCGACCTTGGCCGCGAACTCAAGCACAGCCAGCGCGGCATCAACCTTGTTGAGCATCATCAGGGCTTCGGCGCTGCGCAGGTTGTACTTGATGCTCTTGGGATCTTTCAGGACCAGTTTTTCGGTTTCAACCAGCAGCTTCTCAGGGTTCTTGCTGACGGCGATGGTCTTGAGCCCGCCGAGGCCGAATGACTTGGGGTAGCCCTCCTGCTCGTACTTGCGCACGAGCGCCATTCGGAAATTGCGGTGCGCGTCCACGTTGCCGGGGTCGGCTTCCATCGCCGACACGTACATCTGGATCGCGTAGTCGTAGTTGCGCTTCTTCAGCGCTTCGTCGGCCTTGGCCAGGAACCTGCTTACGTCTGCCATCTCTGCTTCCTCTGGGAGAGAGCCGAAAAATCCAACCGCGGGCGAAATGCCCGCCTTCCCATTTTGGCCCGGTATGGGGCCCGGACCCCCTCCACGGGTGCTTGACCCGGACTACTGATTGTGTCGCAAACGTTATGCTTTCGCAAGGCATAGCCTGATGTTGTATCCGCCCTGCAACCCGCTACACTCGGCCCTTTGAGGTTGCGCTTGTTCACGATTCGCACTTATCCCGACCCGGTACTCATGCGTGTGGCTGAGCCGGTGACTGAATTCGGGCCCAAGCTGGCGCACATGGTCGAGGAAATGTTCCTGACCATGTACCAGGCCCGCGGCGTTGGATTGGCCGCCCCGCAAGTCGGCATCAGCAAGCGGATTTACATCATCAACGTCGAAGAAGACCAGCCGCCTGAGGGCGAGATTGCGTTGATCAACCCTGAAGTGATCAGCGTTGAAGGCGAACAGTACAGCGACGAAGGCTGCCTGAGCTTTCCCGGCATGTTTGCCAAGAAGCGCCGGCCGTTGAGAGCCACGCTGCGCGCCCAGGACGTGAACGGCGAGTGGTTTGAAGTCACCGGCGAAGGCTTGAAGGCGCGGGCGCTGCTGCATGAGCTGGACCACCTGGACGGCAAGGTGTTCGTGCAGGACCTTGAGCCGGTCGAGTTTGTCAAGCTGCGAAAGAAACTCGAGCAGATGAAGCGCGAAGCCAAGCGCGCCAAAGGCAAAGTGCGGGCGTAGTGAGCGCCCGCCGCCTGCGTTTCACCACACCAGCGCTTCGCAGTCCATCACCGTGCCTTCGACACAAGTCTTGGCGTAGCGAAAGCCGTGTTCGTTGTCGGCTTTGACGCGCGCGACACAGCCGTTGCACACGCCGTATCCGCAGGCCATCACGCTTTCAAGGCTGGCGTAGCTTGGCACGCCTGCGGCCATGCAGATTTCGGCGACAGCCTTCATCATGGCCCACGGCCCGCAGGTCAGCACAACGGCGGGTTTGCCGCGCAGCGCCTTCAGCTCAGCTTCCAGCAGCACGGTCACGCGGCCCTTTACGCCGGCGCTGCCGTCTTCCGTGGCCAGCAGCACGTTGGCGCCGGTGCCCGTGAAACGCTTCATGAAGGCCAGGTCTTTCTGCGCCCGCCCGCCAGCCAGCAGGACGAGTTCACGCTGCCCATGCCATTGACGCGTCAAGTGCAGGAACGGTGCCAGGCCGATGCCGCCGCCGACCATGATCACGCGCGTGTCGGCGTTTTCGGGCAGTTCAAAGCCGTGGCCGAGCGGCCCGTTGATGTGCAGTTTGCTGCCCGCCTCCATGCGCGAAAGCATGCGCGTGCCCTGGCCCACGACGTGGCCCAGCAGCGAAATGCCGGTGGCTTTGCCGCGCACGTCTTTGAGAATGTCGAAGCTTGAAAAGGGCCGCCGCAGCAGCGGGTACAGCTCGTCGCGCACGCGCACGTTCACGAACTGACCGGCCTTGAAATTGGCGGCCAGCGCCGGCGCGTCCAGAAACAGCTCAAAGTAGCCGTGGCCGAAGTCGGTGCGTTTGACGACGGTGCAGTCATGCAGCAGGGCAGCACGTTCCATGCGGCCAATATGCGCGCAAGTGTCGCCCCGCGCCAGTGCCTGCCCCCGTAGCATCGCCGTCCCGGCGATGTCGTTACATCGCCGTTTCGGCGATGGCCATGGCCGTGACGGCCATGGAACCACATTGGCGGGACGCCAATGCTACTCTTGGTGGTGGACGATGCGTGTCAGTCCTTGTGGCGGCTGGAGCCGATTGTGGCTTCGAGCCCTTTAATCAACGCCTGCCTGTCGGCCTCGCTCAGGTTCGCGTCGGGGTGCGTCGGTACGTAAAACCACAGCGGCATTTCGCCCTCGCGCACGGTTTCAGCGGCTTCGTGGGCTTCCTTCTGCGGCTTGTCCCACTCGGAGAAATTCAGCTTGCGGCGGCCTTCCTCTACATCGTACTGCACCAGCCACGACATTGGCGCGACGTGCGAGTACCACGGCCAGATCGTCTCGTTGCTGTGACAGTCAAAGCACGCGCCCTTGGCGAGCTCTCGCGTGCGCGGGCTGTCCCATTGCGGCTCTGCGGTCACCGGCGGATTGGTGTGATCGCGGCCATAGGGCACAAGCTGAATTGCGGCAGCAAGCGCCAGCAAGCCAAGCAGCACCGGTTTGATGAACCTGCGGCGTCTCTTTGGTTCCGTCATGGGGGTACCTCGTGCCTTCGTGTACAGCTATCCCGCATATAACCGGATAGCGGTATCCATATATAACACAACGGGCACGCAGGCCGCTTCCAAAAAAACGGCGAGCCGCCAGCCCGTCGCCGTCCCGGCGATGGCCATGGCCGTGACGGCCATGGAACCACATTGGCGGGACGCCAATGCTACGTTGCTGTCAGTCGTTGAGGCGGCCTTTCTGTATGTTGGTGTTCGCAGACTTCGCCCGAGCAACCGCAGAATGACGGCGCCTGCCCGCTTGACGCGGCGCTTACGCGATGGGCGCTGGCTACTGCTTGGTCACTTACCCCAAACGGCGGTCGAGGCCGGTTGCGCTGGTGTCGAAATTCTGCAGCTCGTCTTCGATGGCCATCATGAAGCGGCCCGCCAGCGCGCCGTCCACGAGGCGATGGTCGAAGCTCAGGCTCAGGTACACCATGTCGCGGAAGCCCCAGCTGTCCTCGGTCACCATTACCGGGCGCTTGACAATCTTGCCCGCGCCCATGATCGCGCTTTCGGGCTGGTTGATCAGGGGCATGCCCATGATCGGGCCGAAGCTGCCGACATTCGTGAGCGTAAACGTGCCGCCGCTGGTGTCGTCGGGCGTAAGCTTGCCCTGCTTGGCGCGGTTGCCAAGGTCGTCCACGGCGCGGCCGATGCCTGTAAGATTCAAATCCTGGCAGTTCTTGATGTTCGGGACAATCAGGTCACCGCTGTCCAGCGCCACGGCAAACCCGAAGTTCACGAACTTCTTCACGATGATCTCGTCGCCGTTGATCATCGAATTCACCATCGGGTAGCGCTCAAGCGCCCGGCAAGCGGCCCAGATAAAGAAGCTGGTGTACGTCAGGTTAAAGCCGTACTCCTGCACAAAGCGCTTCTTGATGCTTTCCCGGAATTTCACAATCCTGCTCAGGTCCACTTCGTGCACCTGGCTTACGTGCGCGGCGGTGTCGATGGTGTTGCGCATGGCCTTGACGATGGCCTTGCGCACGGTGCTCATCTTGACGACTTCGATGTTCTTGCCGGCAAGGCCAAGCTGTTCCAGCGACTTCTTTTCGCCAATGGCGGCACGGGCCGGGGCCGTGGCGACGGGCGCAGCGGGCTTGCCGACTTCCATGATGCGCGCGGGCGGCTGGCTTACGCGGTTGTTCAGGTACTGCTCAAGGTCGCGCTTGCTGATGCGCCCGTCTTTGCCGCTGCCGGGCAGCGCCGAAATTTCTTCAAGGCTTACGCCGGTTTCCTTGGCCATGGCGCGCACCACCGGCGAGTAAAAGCGCTTGCCGTCCGTGCGCGGCACGGGCGTGCTGCCGTGGGCGGCGACAGCCGCCACGGGCTGCGGCGCCGGCCGTGACGCACCGTTGCCGGATTCTCCGTTGCCCGATGACGCCTTTGCCGGGGTGGGTTCGGCGGTCTTGGGCGCGGGGGCGGCGGGCGCGGCCTTGGCGGCTGCGCCGGCATCGCTGCTGATTTTGGCGATGACCTTACCGACTTCGACGACGTCGTCGGTCTTGTAAAGGATTTCGGTAATCGTGCCGCTGGCGGGCGCCGGAACTTCGCTATCGACCTTGTCGGTGCTGATCTCAAGCACCGTTTCGTCTTTCTTTACCGTGTCGCCGACGTTCTTGACCCAGCGCACGATCGTGGCTTCGGCAATCGACTCGCCCATCTTGGGCATCAGCATCTCGAATTCAGCCATGGCAAACCCCTGTCGTTGATCTGCCGCGAACATAGCACTGCGGGCATGTGTTTGCACCCCGCGGCAACGTGGTGGGGCTGGTACGCTAGACCAGCCGGCGGGCGACGACATTGCCCGGCTTCAGGCCCGCGCTTTCGATCTTCTTTATGATTGCCTCAAGCTTGGGGTGCTCGCCGCGGGCCACGCCGTCGCCGGGGGCGCTGCCGTCGAGTAGTTGCAGCGTGCCGCCCAAGCGGCGCGTGAAGTAGTGGGTGGCGGCAAAGATGCGCTCAAGCACCTTGCGCGGCTGCTTGACCGCCGCGACCGGGTAGCTGAACGTGACCCGCTTGGTCTTGCCCGCGGCGCCCGGCGCCAATTGCGCGCCGTCCACAGCCACCGTGAACACCGGCTCGCCCATTGCCTGCCCGCCAAGCCACGCGAAGACTGTGCCCACGCGCTTCATGCCAAGGCACAGGCAGCAGTCTGTCACCTTTGCAATGTCAAAGTCGCCTGCCAGCGCAAGCCCGAACTTGTCGCCCAGCTTGCCCTTGAGCGCCGCGATCTGCGCGCTGCGGGCGGCACCCTTGGCGGCGTCTTCGGCGGGCGGCTGCTTGGCGCGGCCGAGCGTCTTTGCCACACGCCCGGCAACCATTTCGAACATTTCAAGGTCGTCCTGCGCCAGCGGCTGGCCGGTACCGGGCAGCAACTCCTGTGCGACGAGAATTTGGGCGGGTTCGGGCGTCATGGGCCCGACTTCAAGCCAGGGCTCATTTGCCGCGTTGCGCCCGAACAGGTGGACGTCGGCCAGCGATTGAAACAGCGCGCTGCCCAGGATTTCACCCAGCTGCTTGCCGCTGGGCGTGCCGTCGGCAGGCTGGATAGAGTAAAAGGCGCCGGGAACGTACTCGCGGTCTGTGGGCAGCTCGCGGATCGGGGGCAGAAGCTGCGAAGCGTCTTCGCTGCCGCCTTCTTCCGCGAAGTCGCCCATCATGTCGGGTTGAAGTTCAGGCCCGTCCGGCGAAAGTTCATTGGTCATGGGTGCCCCACCTGTGTTGCCATTAAATGATAACCAGCAGCAATGCAAGCGACAGGGTTCAAGGATTGCCCAAAGTGACCTGGTCTTTCGTAATGCGCTTGATCAGCAGCGTCTTGTCTTTGCCGCTGAGGTAGTCGTGGTGCGGGTGGTCCGGCGGCAGGGTCTCGAACTTCAGGAACAACTCATCGCCCAGTTGCATGGTGTGGCCATGTTCAATGCGCTTCACGCGCACCATGTACAGGAAGATGTTGTGAAACAGCGCCATCATCTCGCTGTTGCCCTCGCCGCTGCCGCGCACCACAAGGTCCGGCACGCCAAACACGTGGCCGCCCTTGGTTGCGTACCACGTCTCTTCCTCACCGCGAAACGGCATGAACCCCCAGAAGATCACCGGCGGTAGGCCCTCGCGCATCATCACCAGCTCGTTCGCGTCCAGAAAATCGCGCACGATCCCCTTTGGCGCGCACGTCCAGCCGCCTTCGTGCACAACCCCAAGCAGTGATTCCCCGCCCAGCACAGCCGCCAGCTTGTACAGCGCGATCATGCGCTCCGGCACGTCCTTGCCGCCGCCTTCGTGAAACAGCAGCAGGTGCGCCTTGTGGGATTTCATTTCTTCGCGCACTTCGCCCTGCCAGGCGCTGGTGTCGATTGTCATCGCCATGACGCTTTCGGGCAGCGGCGCATGGAAGCCGGCAATTCGAACAACGTGGCTGTCGAACTCGGCGTGGCCGTGCAGTACGTCTTTTTCGGCCACGTCAAACTTGAGTTTCGGGTACAGGCGCAATGGCTCAATGGCCGCCAGTTTCGCTGCCAATGCCTTTGGTTCAAACTTCGGCAGGTCGGTTAGCAGCACGCACAGGCTCGGGCGCTCAATGGGCGGCGGGTCTTTGGGTTTGCGCTTGAACCATGCCATGAAGCGGCAGATTACAGGTTTATCAGGCAGGTTGCAGGTTCCGGACAGCGATCAAAGCCTGCCACCTGAAAGCTGTCACCCGCAACCTGCCGTTGCTATCCTGTCGCGTATGGCCGACAAAACCAAAGCTTACAAAGTGCTGGTCAAGGGCGAGCTCAAGGGCCCGTTCAAAGAGTCCAGCCTGATCAACGGCATCCGCAGCGGCATGCTGCCGTTGACGGCCAAACTGCTGGACATTGACACCGGCGAATACATCGACGCCCGCAAGCTGGTGGGCGACCAGAAGCAACAGGACTACGACAACACCATTCCGCTGTTCGACGGCGACTTCTGAGCCACGACCGAAAATGACACGGGGCCGGCTTCTGCCGACCCCGCCTTCATTGATCGCTTCCTATGCCCGCCTGCGCCGCACCAGCAGTGTTGCCAGCAGCGCCAGCAATGCCAGCAGCAGCCAGCTTCCTTCACTGCCGGTTGAGCACCCTTCGTCACCGCCCTTTTTCTTCTTTTTCTTGCCGCCTGAACCGGAGCCTGAACCGAGAACCGTGAACGGGTCCGAGTTCACCGGCGAAAGAGTGCTGCCCGTGTCCTCAAACACCAGCGTCACAGGCCCGCCGGCAGGCGAGACCGCGAGGTCCGCAAAGGTCGCCAGCCCGGACGCCACCGTAACCTGCGCAGTGCCGGTAAGGACTGCACCCACATGTGCCAGCGTAATCGCAGCGGTAACCTCGGTGCTGTTGTCGCTGGTTACGCGGTTTCCGCCCGCGTCAACCACTTCAATTTGCGGCTGTGTCGTGAAAGGCACGCCTGTGACTGCACCCGCAGGCTGAACCACCACGCGCAAAGCCGCGCCGTTGCCGACCGTCACGTCAAAGGCCGCCGATGTGTCCTGGGCCAGTGTGCCCGACGTGAACACGAGCTGGTAGCCCGTACCCGCAAGGTTCACAGCCAGATTGGCAAACGTGGCCACGCCGTTGATCGCTGTTGCGGTAACCGTCCCGAGCAGGGTTGCCCCGGTTGTGCCGCCGAACAGGCTTGCCGTCACGACGGTCGTGTTGTCGGTGCTGACCAGCGCACCGCCCGCATCCTGGATTTGTACTTCCGGCTGCGCGGCAAGCGCCAGGCCGCCGGTGCCATTGCCGGGTTGCGCGGAAACAAAGAGCTGCGCCGCAACGCCCGCGCCCACGTCGAAGGTGCCCGAAGTTACGCTGGGCAGGCCCGTGGCGCTGAACTCAAGCTGATAGCCCGTGCCCGCCAAGGTCACGCCCAGGTCAGCGAACTGCACTTCGCCGCTGACCGCAGTTTCCGTGTCGCTGCCGGTCAGGGCGCCCGGTGTGCCCAGCAGGGCAGCCGTTACCTGGGTGCTGTTGTCACCCGTAAGCGTGTTGCCACCCGCGTCCACCACATGCACCAGCGGCTGCACCGCCAGTTGCCCGCCGGCGACTCCGTTTCCGGGCTGCGTCACGACAAGCAATGCCGCAGCGGGGCCAATGGCCACATCGAATGTCGCTGTAACCGCGGATGTGAGGCCCGTAGCCGTGAATTCAAGTTGGTAGCCGGCGCCGGCAAGGTCAATCGCCAGGTCGGTGTAAGTAGTAGCGCCATTCGTGACAGTGTTGGCCACCGTCCCCAGCAGCGTGGCGCCGGTCGGGCCCGCGAAGATTGCCGCGGTAACCTGCGTCGAGTTGTCGGTGTCCACGGTGTTGCCGCCCGCGTCCTGCACTTCGGCGATCGGTTGCGGCGAAAGGGCCAGGCCGCCCGTGCCGTTGCCGGGGTTGCTGGAGACTACCAGCTTGGCAGCGGGGCCGACCACGACGTCGAAGGGATCCGAGAACGCGGTGGTCAGGCCGAGAGCCGTGAACTCAAGTTCATACCCGTTAGCGGCAATGTCGATGGCAAGTCCGGAGTACATCACGATCCCGCCGGAAGCGGTGACGGTTGCCACCCCAGACAGGGTCGCGCCGCCGCTGCCCGTGCCAGAGCGGATGTCCGCAGTCACCTGCGTGGTGTTATCGCCGGTGATCGTGTTGCCGCCTGCGTCCTGCACGGCAATGATCGGCTGTGTGCTCAGCGCCAGCCCGCCGCTGCCGTTGCCCGGCTGCTGGGTCACGGCAAGCTTGGCGGCAACGCCAACCGAAATGTCAAACGTGGCCGAGACCGCGGGCGTCAACGCCCCTGAACTGAAAGTCAGGCTGTAGCCGGTGCCGACAAGGTCCACCGCTAGGTCCGTGAAATCCACGACTCCGGCAGACGCGGCGACCGAGACTGTGCCAATCAACTGCGCGCCGGTTGTGCCCGTGCCGGTGGTGATGGCAGCGGTGACCAGGCCGTTGAACCCCGTGTCCACATTGCCAAGCCCGTTGCGTGCCTCGACCTGCGGCTGTGTGGCCAGTGCCAATCCGCCGGTGCCGTTGCCTGGGTCGATGGTGACGAACAATGCGACAGCACTCGGGTTCACGCCCGTGCCGGAGACCGTGAAAGTGTAGGGGCTTTCACCGCTGTCCGGATCGTTGTTGTTGATCGTGACGTCAAAGCTGAACGCCGCTGCCGACAAGGGCGTCACTGCAATCGAAAACTGGGTTGTGCCTGATGGCGCCAGCACCGAGGCACCGGGTTGGGTCACAATGATCGTGCAGTTACTTTCGTTGCCGGCGCTTACGATCGGCGAGCCGGTGAGCAGCAAGTTGGCTCCACCAGTGTTGAAGATGTCCCACGTGAAGTTTGCGCCGCTGGTGAGCACGTTGCCGACCGCGTCTGTGCCGCCGCTGGCCACCGCGTTTGAGTTGCGTTCAACACTAATGTCCGGGGTATTGCTGTTGGCCACCGTCATCGCGTTGCTGTTGACCGGCCCACCCTTCTTGCCGCCGCCGCTGGTCGTGAGACCGGTGTTCGCAAGTTGCAGCGAAATCGTGGCGCCCGGTGTGGCCGCCGGTGATAGCTCCACCAGAATCCAGAAACTCAGCGTGATCGGCGACGGAATGCCGACATTCAGTCCCTGAAAGCTCGGGCTCAAAGTGGTTGAAACGGAGCCCTGTTGCTGATCGACGCCAATGTCGAGCGTGCCGTTGCTGTTGCTGTCAACAATCAGCGTCCAGCCGACAATGTCTTGCGCCACAGCCGTACCCGTAAACGTCGCGCTTACGCCGGTCAAGGAAACCGGTGGCGGGTTAGGCTGGGTGCGAATCAGGTTGAAGGCCAGCACCGGATTGTTGGCTGTGCCTGCGTTGATGTTGCCGGCGGCCGGCGGGTTCGGGTGGGCGCTGAGTTCAGTCGTGCCCTGTGCAACCAAAGCGCCCGCGAAAGCGAGCGACAAAAAGATCATCAGTGTTTTCATGGAATTCCTGTGCGATTGGGCGGAGTCTGGCGGGTGCAGATTGTGCAATTCTGCAAGGCAATTCCAAGCAAAATCGTATGGATTTGAACTACCAGCGGTCAGGGGCGTCCGGCGCTTCGCCAATCGCGTCAAGCCAGCCGGCCTTTGCGTTCGGGTGTGCGTCGGCGTAGGGCACGTAGGGTTTGATGTCGAGTACCGGCGTGCCGTCCAGCAGGTCAATGCCGCGCACGTGCAATGTGCGGCCTTCTACTTTTAGCAGCTTCAGGGCCGAGATCGCGACCGGGTTGGGCCGGTGGGGGCTGCGGGTGGCAAACAAGCCGCGCCGGACTTTGGGCCCGCGCGGCGGAATCACCGTCGGCTGCCAGCTTTCATTCAAGTGCATCCAGGCGATGACCCAGATGTAGTCAAAGCCCTCAAGGTCGCGCAGCGCCTGCTCAAAGTTGTGGCCCGGCAGGAGTTCAATCGTCGCATCCACGGCGGTGTCGGTCAGGGTTTGTTCGGTAACGGTCGGCTGGCGCGGCGTGCCGAAACGCTCTGTGTATGGCGAGCGAACATGACCGATCACACGCAGCGTGAGTTCGGCAGGCGGCGCTGCTGTGCTGGTGTGATCCTGCGGTGGCTTTTTGCGCTTCATGGCACGGGTGTAACACCAGCGGAAGTCGCTTGCCATGCCTCGCGCCGATGCCCCGTGTTCCTACAATCCGCGCCATGGATAGCCTGAACCTTGCCTACGTCGAAGCACTGTTTGAAGACTACCTGCGCGACCCCGAATCCGTGCCGCAGCGCTGGCGCGAGTATTTTAAGGCCAACAACGGCGAGCCTGTGACCAGGCTGGGCCCCAGCTTTGCGCCGCGCAGCATCTTCAACCCGCCGGCGCCGACCGCCACGGCGGCTGCCAGCAGCGGCGCGCACGCCGCGGCGGTATTGCAGGAAAAGGTTGACCGCCTGATCCGCGTGTATCGCGTACGCGGCCACCGCCTTGCCAAGGTTGACCCGCTGGGCCGACCCCTGCCGCGCATCAAGGAGCTTGAGCTTGAGGCCTTTGGCCTGCGCGAAGAAGACCTCGACAAGCCCGTGGTCTGCACGACCATCCCGTACCCCGGCTTGGACACACCGCGCAAAGTGCTTGAACACTTGCAGGCAACCTACTGCCGCAGCATCGGCGTGCAGTTCATGCACATCGACGAGATGGACGTCACCGGCTGGATCAGCCGCCGCGTTGAAAGCACGCGCAACACCACCGAGCTCTCGCGCGACGAAAAGGTGCGCATCTTCCGGCGACTGAACGATGCGGTCGCCTTCGAGAAGTTCCTGCAGACCAAGTACATCGGCATGAAGTCCTTCAGCCTGGAAGGCGGCGAAAGCCTGATTCCGCTGCTTGACCTCGCCATCGAGCGCGGTGCCGAGCAAGGACTCGACGAAATCGTGATCGCCATGGCGCACCGCGGCCGCCTGAACGTGCTGGCCAACATCATGGGCAAGACGCCGCGCCAGATTTTCGCCGAGTTTGAAGACTTCGAGACCGAGAACGAACACGGCGACGTCAAGTACCACATGGGCTACAGCAACGACTGGCAGGCCCAGAACGGCCGGACGGTGCACCTTGGACTCTGTTTCAACCCCAGCCACCTTGAGTTCATCAACCCGATCGCGCTGGGGCGCATCCGCGCCAAGCAGGACCGCGCGGGCGACAAAGACCGCCGCCGCGGCGCGGCACTGCTGATCCATGGCGACGCGGCCTTTATCGGCCAGGGCGTCAGCCAGGAAACCCTGAACATCAGCGAACTTGAGGCCTACCACACCGGCGGCGCGATCCACATTGTGCTGAACAACCAGATCGGATTTACCACGCTGCCCGAACAAGGTCGCAGCAGCACCTACGCGACCGACGTTGCCAAAATGCTGCAAGTGCCCGTGTTTCACGTAAACGGTGAAGACCCCGAAGCCGTGGCCCACGTCGTGCGCACGGCCATGGACTTTCGCGAAAAGTTCCAGCGCGACGTTGTGATTGACATGTACTGCTACCGCAGCCGCGGCCACAACGAAGCCGATGAGCCCGCGTTTACCCAGCCGCAGATGTACAAGACCATCCGCGCCCGACAGGACGTGCGCGACAGCTATCTCGGGCACTTGCTGAAGTCAGGGGGCATCACCGAAGCCGAGGCTGAGCAGATCACCCAGCACCCCAAGGCGTTCTTTGACGAAGAGCTGCTGGCTGCAAGGCGCCAAAGCCGCATCTTCCGCAAGAACGACATGGAACTGAACTGGAGCCAGTACAAAGGCGGCCCTGAAGAAAATGGCGGCGAGGCGAACACAAGCGTTGACAAGACAAGGCTCGCGGCGCTGCTGCGCAAGTTGGGCAAAGCCCCCGACGGCTTCACACTGCACCCCAAGCTGGAACGCTTCGTCGCGGCACGGCTTGAAATGGCTGCCGGCGAAAAACCGCTGGACTGGGGCGCCGCCGAGGCGCTGGCCTATGCAAGCCTGGCCGCACAGGGCGCCCGCGTGCGCATGACCGGGCAGGATGCCGAGCGCGGCACCTTCAGCCACCGCCACGCGACGTGGCACGACTACGAAAACGGCAGCATCTACCGGCCGCTTGAGCACGTGGCCGAGCAGCAGGCCGAAGTGTTCATTCGCAACTCGGCACTGAGCGAAGTTGCCGTGCTGGGCTATGAGTACGGCTACAGCCTCGACAGCCCCGACGTTCTGACGCTGTGGGAAGCGCAGTTCGGGGACTTCGTGAACGTCGCGCAGGTGATCATTGACCAGTTTATCGTAAGCGCCGAAGAAAAGTGGAACCGCCTGAGCGGGCTTACCATGCTGCTGCCCCACGGCATGGAGGGCCAGGGGCCGGAGCACTCCAGCGCGCGCCTTGAGCGCTTTTTGAACCTGAGCATCGATGACAACATCCAGGTTTGCAACGTCACGACGCCCGCGCAGTTCTTTCACCTGCTGCGCCGCCAGGTGCTGCGGCCGTGGCGCAAGCCATTGATCGTGATGTCGCCCAAGAGCCTGCTGCGCCACCCCGAGTGCGTGAGTTCGCTGGACGAGCTGGCCACCGGCGGCTTTGAACGAATCCTGTGGGACAGTTGGGCCGACAAGCCAACGCGCGTGCTGGTGTGCAGCGGCAAGGTGTACTACGACCTGCACGCCGCGCGCCTTGAGCGCAATCGCAAAGATGTGGCGATTGTGCGGCTGGAGCAGCTGTATCCACTGAAAGACGCGCAACTGATTGAGATCGCCAAACGCTACCCCGGCGCCCAAGCCGTCTGGGTGCAGGAAGAGCACGAGAACATGGGCGCCTGCGTGCACTTTCGCTGGCACTGGCACAAGGCGTTCGGCACCGGGGACAACCTCAAGTGGGTCTGCCGGCCCATCGCCGCCAGCCCAGCCACCGGCAGCCCAAGACGCCACAAGAAAGAACAAGCCGATCTGATTGACCGGGCATTGGGCTGAACTGCCGTCCACAGATTTCACTGATTACACAGAAAGCGACCATGGACAGGGAAGCACAAGATCCGCAGACATATGCCGTCATCGGCGCTGCAATGGAAGTTCAACGCGAACTTGGCCACGGCTTCAAGGAGAGCGTGTATCACGAGGCATTCTTGAAAGAGGCCGCAAAACGGGGCATTCCGCTTCAGCACGAGCCTGAAATCACGGTGTACTACAAGGGCGAAAAGCTCGACAGTACCTTTCGACCGGACTTTGTCTGCTTTGGAGATGTTGTCGTGGAGTTCAAGGCGGCCTCGACTCTCACTGATGTGGATTTTGCACAGCTGTTGAACTACCTGAAAGCAACCGGACTGCGACGCGAACTTCTGATCAACTTTGGCGCCAAATCATTGCAGGTGAAGCGCGCCGTATTGGATTTGTAGTCGTCTGTGAAATCTGCGGAATCTGTGGACAGCGGTACCAGGAACAGACCATGACCATCGAACTGAAAGTACCCAGCCCCGGCGAAAGCATCACGGAAGTGATTATCGCCGACTGGCTGAAGCATGAAGGTGACGCTGTTGCCACGGACGAAACCATCGTCGAGATCGACAGCGACAAAAGCACGCTGGCGGTCGGCGCGCCACAAGGCGGCGTCGTCAAGAAGCTGCTCAAGCAGAAGGGCGAAACCGCCAAAGTCGGCGAAGTGATCGCTTTGATCGACCCGCAGGGAGCCCCGATCGTCAGGTCGGGGCCCGGCAAGGCGCCCGCTGCGAAGCCAACTTCGGGCAACGGCGAGCAACGCGTCATGCCCAGCGCCCGCCACCTGGCCGCCGAGAAGGGTGTTGACCCGTCAACAGTCAAGGGCACAGGCCCCGGCGGCCGCGTGCTGAAAGAAGACGTGCAACGGGCCGTCGTAGGTACGCAAAGCGTAAGCGAGCGCCCCGCTGCCCACGACGCGGCCGCGCCCGTGGGCGACCGCGCCATTGAGCGCGTGCGCATGACCACCCTGCGCAAGCGCATCGCCCAGCGCCTGCTGGAGTCGCAGCAAAGCACAGCCACGCTGACCACGTTCAATGAAATCGACATGCACGAGGTGATGGCCCTTCGCAGCCGGTTCAAGGACGACTTTCAGCAGAAGTACGGCATCAAGCTCGGGTTCATGAGTTTCTTTGTGAAGGCCGCAGTGGATGCGCTGAAGCTGGTGCCGCAGGTCAACGCGCGCATCGACGGCGACGAAATTGTCTATCACAACTACGCCGACATCGGCGTGGCCATCGGCGGCGGCAAAGGGCTTGTGGTGCCGGTGCTGCGCAACGCCGAAAGGCTCAGCTTTGCGCAGATTGAGCAGGCGATTGCCGACTTCGGCAAGCGCGCGCAAAGCGGCGCCATCACGCCCGACGAAATGACGGGCGGCACGTTCACGATTTCAAACGGCGGCATTTACGGCAGCATGCTCAGCACGCCGATCCTGAACCCGCCCCAAAGCGCCATCCTGGGCATGCACAACATTGTTGAGCGCCCGGTAGTGCTCGGCGGCCAGATTGTCGCACGGCCGATCATGTACGTGGCACTGAGCTATGACCATCGCATCATCGACGGTCGCGAAGCCGTGACTTTCCTGAAGCGCATCAAGGACTGCATCGAAAACCCGACGCGCATGCTGATGGAAGTGTAAACCTATGCAGCACGATCTTGTTGTCATCGGCGCCGGGCCCGGCGGATACATCGCGGCGATTCGTGCCGCGCAGTTGGGCATGAACGTCGCCTGCATCGAGAAAGAGCCCGCGCTGGGCGGCACGTGCCTGCGCGTCGGGTGCATCCCCAGCAAGGCCCTGCTCGAAAGCAGTGAGCGCTTTGAAGCCGCCAGGCACGACCTGAAAAAACACGGCGTCAAAGTCGGCGGCATTGAGCTTGATCTTGCGACCATGCTCAAGCGCAAAGACACCACCGTCACAGCCGGCACCAAGGGTATCGAGTTCCTGTTCAAGAAGAACAAGGTCACCCGCTACCAGGGCCACGCCACGATCACCGGCGCCAACACCGTTATCGTGGGCGAGCAGGCGCTGGCTTGCAAGCACATCATTATCGCCACGGGCAGCGTGCCGAGCATGCTGCCGGGTGTAGAGTTTGACGGCGACTTGATCGGCGACAGCACCACAGCCTTGGGCTACGACAAAGTGCCCGAGCATCTGGTCGTGATCGGCGGCGGCGTGATCGGCCTTGAGCTGGGCAGCGTGTGGCTGCGCCTTGGCGCCAAGGTCACGGTGCTGGAGTACCTGCCGCAGATTCTGCCGGGCATGGACGAAGAGCTTTGCGCGGAGGCGCTCAGGCTGTTCAAAAAGCAGGGCTTTGAGTTTCACCTCGGCGCCAAAGTCACTGGCGCGCGCGTTGAATCCGGCAAGTGCGTGGTCAGCGCCGAAGGCCTCGACGATATCAACTGCGATCGCGTGCTGCTGGCTGTCGGCCGCAAACCCAACACGCAGGGGCTCGGGCTCGAAAACGTGGGCATCACGCCCGACAAGCGCGGGCGAATCCCTGTCAACTCACATTGGCAGACCAGCGTGCCGAATATCTATGCCATCGGCGACGTGATTGACGGGCCCATGCTCGCGCACAAAGCCGAAGAAGAGGGCACCGCCTGCGCCGAGTACATTGCGACAGGCCACGCGCACGTGAACTACGACGCCATTCCCGGTGTGGTGTACACCCACCCCGAAATCGCCGGCGTCGGCAAGACCGAGCAGCAGTTGCGTGAAGCGGGCGTGCCGTACAAAGCCGGCAAGTTTCCGTTCATGGCAAACGGCCGCGCGCGCGCACTGGGCGAAACCGCAGGATTCGTGAAGCTGCTGGCGCACGCTGAGACAGACAGGCTGCTGGGTGCCCACATCATCGGGCCCCGTGCCGGCGACCTGATAGCCGAGTGCGCGGTCGCCATCGAATTCGCCGCAAGCGCTGAAGATATTGCAAGGTCAAGCCACGCCCACCCCACACTGGCCGAGTGCATCAAAGAGGCCGCCCTCGCGGTCCACGGCCGCACCCTGAACGGGTGAGTGGGGGGGGGGGGGGGGGGTAACAGGACGTTAGGACATCAGGACGTAGTTTCGCTGCGGCGAGTGCGATACTTTGAAGCGAAGCAGTTGACCGAACAGCGTCCCCTGTGGTTGCAGCGGCCTGATTAGCGGGCTCTGTCCTATTGTCCTAATGTCCTGTTCATTCAGTTTCTTCAACAGGACGTTAGGACACCAGGACGTGTAGCGGGAGCGGCGAGTGCAATGCTTTGAAGCGAAGCAGTTGACCGAACAGCGTTCACTGTGGTTGCAGTAGCCTGATCAGCCGAGCTCGTCCTACTGTCCTAATGTCCTGTCACACCCAGAGGTCAATCATGAAACATGCTGAGCTCACTGAGAGGATCATCGGCGTTGCCATTGAAGTGTTCCGAGAGCTTGGAACAGGCTTTGTTGAGGCCGTGTATCAACGCTCACTATTGATTGCGCTCAGGCAAGCCGGATTCGGAGTTCGTGGCCAGGTCGAGTTTCCGGTCCTGTTTCGCGGCGAGAACGTCGGAACATACTTTGCAGACATCCTTGTGGATGAAACCATTGTACTTGAGTTGAAGGCAGTAACGCGCTTGGTCGCCGAACACAAGTCTCAGCTGATCAACTACTTGAAGGCCAGTGGCCCGGAAGTCGGCCTGCTGCTGAATTTCGGCGGAGCACGACTTGAGTTTCAGCGACTGGAACACCCGGACTTGTACTAGCGAAAGTCAGAGGCCTGAAACAAAGCCGGGGCGGGGTTGCTTGGGTGCAGGATGGGTAATGACCCCGCCCCGGCTTGCTGCTACTGCAAGACTCGCGGCACATAGACGTCGTAACTGTCCAGCAGGGCGGCGCGGGCGGACTCACTCAGCACCAACTGGTCGCGCATGGAGCACACAAGCTTGACTGTCGCGCGAAGGGCAATCGTGCCCTGGTCATAAGTATAAAAGCGGTGCTCGGCCTGCGACACCGGCGCCAGCATGCCCGACACGTCGGCGGCCCATGACGCAAGCAGCGGGGCCAGCACCGCGTCCTGCGATTCGTCAAACCTGTAGCGCTGCTTCAGCAAGTCGTGCAGCTTCTGCTGCAACTCGGCGGCGTCTTGACCCGTCAAGATGGGGCTGGTGTGGATCAGCATCAGCGTCGGGCAGTGCAGGTCGCAGAAGGCCACGCGGTGTGTGGCAGGGTCGATCAACGCCGCGCGCTGGGCGGCATCCAGCAGGTCATACAGCGCGTCCATGAACGCGCCTTTAAGCAGGTACTCGTCCAGCAGCTTCTCGCAGCGCGGCGTGGTGTTGCCGTAGCGCACCTGTGCGGCTTCAAAGTCCGTTTCAAACTTCAGGCCCAGCGTTTCAATCTGTTTGCGCTGCGCCTCGGTCAGCGGCAGCTCTCTTTGCGCCAGCTCAGCCGCGAACAAATTGGCCACCGTCAACGGGTGCGTCAGTTCGCCGTTGTGCCTGGCAAAGCTCAGTATCACGCCGATGGTTTCGTACTCGTACTTGCGCACCATTTCGGTGTAGCGTTGCAGCCGTACCTGCACTTCGCGGCCCGGCTGCTCGCCCTTGCGCTGTGCGGTGCGGATTTCGCGGATGCATTCGACGACGATCTTGTTGGCGCTCGCCAGCTCTTTCCAGTTGGAGTTGCGCACGCCGTCAATCTTGCCGTAGCGACCAAACGTGAACGCTGGCTCGCGTTCAAGCTGCTCGGCGCGCAAGGGGGCGAGCTCGGCTTCCAGGCGGGCCGCCCGGGCCTGCGCTTGGTCGCGCTGCTGTGTTGCTTCTGCCAGCTCGTTGCGAAGACGTTCCGCTTCGCCGCCAGCCGCCTGGCTTGCGTTATCCCGGAACAATGGTGCGCCCGGCGCGGCAGGGCGCTCTGGCTGCTGCGATTGTGCCGCACCGCCCTGCTCATGCCGGATCTGCTCAGCTTGCGTCGCCGGCTGTAACTCCGGTCTTGACGCGCGCTCAATGTACCAGCCGCCGCCGAAGCCAACGCCCAGCGCCACGGCAAAGCCGCACGCCACCAGCACCTTCTTTGTCATGATTGCTCCTGTGATTGCCGCAGCGCCCGCCGGCGCCAGCGTCGCGAATGCCGTTGACTTCCATGCCGCCAGCGCGGCTTCCCATCCGCCGGGCGGACTCATCACCGGCAGGGCCGCCAGCGATGCCATCAGCGATTCCTGTTTGCTGTTAAGCCGCAGCCGCAACCGTTCAAGTCCGCGGCTGACATGGCTGCTGAGTGTCTTGACGGGCAGGCCCAGCGCAAGGGCGGCCTCGGCGTGGGTCAGGCCGGTGATGTGCGTCAGGGCGATTGCTTCGCGTTCGGCTTCCGGCAGGCGGTCCAGTTCGCGCCGCAGTTGTTCGGATCGTTCGCGGCGCTGTGCGCTGGCGTCGGGGCCGGGCGCAGGGTCGGTCATCTCGAACTCCTCGGCCATCGCGGGGCGGCGTTTGCGCCGCTGGTTTCGGGCCTCGTTCACTAGCACGGCGCTGAACCACGGCCAAGGGTCGTCACGCGGGATGCGTGCCGCCTTGCGCGCAGCCGCCATGAATGCCTGCTGCACGCAATCTTGAGCCTCGTGCACGTCGTGCAGCAGCGCGCACGCCAGGCGCCAGGCGCGTTCAGCGCACAGGTTAAAGCACCGTTCAAGGGCTGCGTGGTCCATCTGCTGTTAACCGTGTTGGCTGGGCACTTCACCCGCAGGAAAATCCAAGGCGTCGCAGGTTGTTGTTCTACGGCATGTAACGGACTGTCAGTAACACGAAACTTATCACCATCTCAACTAATCACTGACATGGCTTGAGCGGTGCGAAAGCT
>JAHBYA010000022.1 GCA_019636195.1 Planctomycetota bacterium
CCCCCCCCCCCCAGTCACAAATGTGTCACTCGTGAATGGCTGTCTTGAATGTGGGACTTGCGTTCGGATGTGACAGGCTGTCTATGCGCCGGCTTTGTGGCCTTGCACGATTTGCTCTACCACCGCGGGGTCGGCGAGCGTGGTAATGTCGCCGAGCTGGCTGTACTCGCCTTCGGCGATCTTTCTTAGTATCCGACGCATGATTTTGCCGCTGCGGGTTTTTGGCAAGCCGGGCACTAACTGGATGCGGTCGGGCGTTGCGATTGGCCCGATCACTTCGCGGACTTTTTCTTTCAGTTGACCGATCAACGTCTTTGGGTCTTGCCGGGCGTATTCCGGGTTGATGATGCAGTACGCGTAAATCCCCACGCCTTTGATCTCGTGGGGCATGCCCACCACGGCGGCTTCGGCCACCGCTTCGTGGGCGACCAGCGCACTTTCGATCTCGGCTGTGCCAAGCCGGTGGCCGCTTACATTCAGTACGTCGTCAACGCGGCCCGTAATCCAGTAATAGCCGTCCTCGTCGCGGCGGCAGCCGTCGCCCGTGAAGTAGTATCCGGGGTACAGGGAAAAGTAGGTCTCGCGAAAACGGGCGTGATCGCCATACACGGTGCGCGCCTGACCGGGCCAGCTTCGTTTGAGCACCAGATTGCCGGTGACGCCGTTGCCGTGAATCTCTTTGCCGTGTTCGTCAACCAGTGCCGGCTCAACCCCGAAAAAGGGCAGTGTCGCGCTGCCGGGCTTGCAGGGGGTGGCGCCGGGTAGCGGCGTAATGAGAATGCCGCCGGTTTCGGTCTGCCACCAGGTGTCAACGACGGCGCAGCGTTTGTCGCCGACCTTGTCGTGGTACCAGCGCCAGACTTCAGGGTTGATCGGTTCGCCGACGCTGCCCAGCACACGCAGGCTTTTGCGCGAGTGCTTGCTGACCCACTGGTCGCCTTGCGCGATCAGGCTGCGAATCGCGGTGGGGGCGGTGTAGAAGATGTTTACGCCAAGGTCATCGACGATCCGCCAGTAGCGCCCGGCGTCGGGGTACAACGGCGTGCTTTCGAACATCACGGTCGTGGCGCCGTTGGCCAGCGGGCCATAAACGATGTAGCTGTGGCCTGTCACCCAGCCGATGTCGGCGGCGCAAAAGTAAATGTCGTTCGGGCGCAGATCAAAGACGTACTCGTGCGTCATGCTCGCGTACACCAGGTAGCCGCCGGTGGTGTGCAGCACGCCCTTGGGTTTGCCGGTGCTGCCGCTGGTGTACAGCACGAAAAGAGGGTCTTCGGCGTCCATCCATTCGGCGGGGCAGGTACTGCGCTGGCGGGCGGTTTCAACGTGCAGCCAGTGGTCGCGGCCCTGCTTCATGGGCACGTCAGCGTCGGTGCGGCGGGCGACCAGGACCGTTTGCACAAGGCTTACGCCTTCAACGGCTTTGTCGGTGGTGGCCTTGAGCGGGATTTTTCGGCCGCCGCGCAACCCTTCGTTGGCTGTGACGACGACCTTGCAGCCGGCGTCCAGAATGCGGTCGCGCAAAGACTCGGCGGAAAAGCCGGCAAAGACAATGCTGTGCACCGCGCCGATGCGCGCGCACGCCAGCATGGTGTACGCAAGCTCGGGGATCATGGGCAGGTAGATGCACACGCGGTCGCCCTTGCGCACGCCGTGTGCCTTGAGCACGTTGGCGACGCGGCATACTTCGTGCTTGAGCTGGCGGTAGGTGATGTGTTCGTACTCGCCGGGTTCGTCTTTGGCCCAGATGATGGCGGTTTTGTCGCCGCGGGCATCCAGATGGCGGTCCACACAATTGAAGCTGGCGTTGAGTTTGCCGCCCGCGAACCATGAGACGTCAACGGTTTCAAAGTCGTAGTCAAAGATGGTGTCGGGCTGGTGAAACCAAGTGACGCGCTTTGCTTGCTCGCGCCAGAAGGTTTCCGGTTGTTCGATTGATTCGCGGTAAAGGCGCTGGTACTCCTCCAGCGACTTCACTTTTGCATGTTTGGCAATCTCAGCCTTCGGCAATTCCATAAGCGCCCCAAATCGTGTTGCGACCGTCCCGGTCGCACGTGTTGCGCGCGTCCCGGCGCGCAATTGGCAGGCGTCTCGCCCCGCCAAGCGGCCAGGATGGCCGCCACACGTGCGGGCCGGAGGCCCGCAACACGCTACCAGCTGGTCTTTTCGCTTACCAGTTTGGCTTGCGTGAACAGCAGCAGGTACTCTTTGCCGCCTGCCTTGCTGTCGGTGCCGCTCATGTTGAAGCCGCCGAAGGGCTGGCTGCCGACCAGCGCGCCAGTGCACTTGCGGTTGAAGTACAGGTTGCCGACGTGAAAGTCGCGCCGCGCGAGTTCAAGGTGCTCGGCGTTGCGGCTGTACACCGCGCCGGTCAAACCGAACTCGGTGCTGTTGACGATGTCGAGACCCTGCTCAAAGGTGTAGGCGCGAAGGCATGCCAGTACCGGGCCGAAAATTTCTTCACAGTGGATGCGCGCGTCGGGGTTGACTTCGCCGAAGATCGTCGGCTGCACAAAGTAGCCGGACTTGTCGCCTTCTTTGCCGCCCAGCAGCAGCTTGCCTTCGCGGGTGCCGACGGCGATGTACTTCATGATTGACTCTTGCGCGCTTTTGTCGATGACCGCGCCCATGAAGTTGGCCGGGTCTTCCGTGGGGCCCATCTTGATCTTGCTTGCCAGCTCAACGACCTTGGGCACCACTTTGTCGTAGGTGCTGCCGACGAAAATCGCGCGCGAGCACGCGCTGCACTTCTGGCCCTGAAAGCCGAACGCGCTGGCGACAATGGCGGCCGCCGCATCATCAAGGTCTGAGCCCTCGTCGATCAGCATGGCGTCTTTGCCGCCCATCTCAAGGATCGTGCGTTTGACCCACACCTGGCCGCTGACGACCTTGCCGCATTTTTCGGCGATATTCAGGCCGACTTCCTTGCTGCCCGTGAAGGCGACCATGCGCGTCTTGGCGTGCTCGACAATGATGTTGCCGACTTCGCTGCCGCCGCCGGGCACGAATTGCAGCACGCCGGGCGGCAGGCCCGCTTCTTCAAGCAGTTCGACAAAGCGCGCGGCCACAAGCGGCGTGACGCTGGCGGGCTTCATGACAACCGTGTTGCCGGTGACAATGGCAGCAACGGTCATGCCGGCCATGATCGCCAGCGGAAAGTTCCAGGGCGGGATGATGCTGACAACGCCCAGCGGAATGAAGTACTGGTTGTTGTCTTCGCCATTGAGCGGCGTCAGGTGCTGGGGCTCGCCTTGCAGCTTCAGGGCTTCGCGGGCGTAGAATTCGCAAAAGTCAATCGTTTCGGCGGTGTCGGCGTCAGCTTCCGTCCAGCTTTTACCTGCTTCAAGCACGAGGTAGGCGTTGAATTCATCGCGGTACTTGCGGCGCATGAGCCCGGCCGCGCGCATCAGAATGCGGGCGCGCATGCCGACGTCAGTCTTGCGCCAGTAGTTCGTGAACACGTCGTGGGCGTGCTCAACGGCGCGGGATGCTATGTCGCGAGTCGCCTTGATCACGCTGCCCAGTACTTCGCTGTGGTTGCACGGGTTCAGCGATTCAATCTTGGGGCCGTCGTGGTCAAGTTCTTTGCCGACGCGCAGGGGCCGCGTTTCTTTGGCGCGGGCGCGGACTTTTGCAAAGCCGTCGCGCATCGACTTGATGCGGGCCTCGCTGCTCCAGTCGGTGTTGATCGGTTCGTTCACGAATTGTGTCGGCATGGGTCGTCTCCTGTGGCGGGCGACTTTAGCGGTGGCGCTTTCCGTGGCAACGGACAGTCGACCGGGCAATTACGATGGCCCGGGGCTACCGGTGGCTTGTTTCAGAGCGGCGATCTGGGCCGGGCCCACGCGGCAGCAGCCGCCTATCAAATTGGCGCCGGCCTTGATCCACTCGTTCGCGTGGCCGGCGATTTCGTGCGCGTGGCCCTGCCCGACAAAGCGGTGGTGTTCGGCGTCCCAGGTTTCACCGCTGTTGGGATAGACGACAATCGGCTTGTCGGTCGCGCCGCGAATCTCGCGCGCCAGTGACGCGATGTGCTGCGGGGCGGTGCAGTTCACGCCGATCGCCACGACGTTGGCCGTTTGCGCAAGTTCGCGCGCGCAGTCGGCCACGGGCTCGCCGTGGCAGGTGTGTTTGCCGTCCTTGCAGGAAAAACTGATCCAGCCCGGCGTGTCGGCCCAGCGCCGGAACAGCCGGGCATAGACTCGTGCCTCGTCAAGGCTGGGCGTGGTTTCGCAGGCCAGCAGGTCGGGGCCGCACTCCGCCATCAGCTCAAAGCGGCGTTCGTGAAAGGCCAGAAGTTCGGCAGGCCCCACCGGGTAGTCGCCGGTGTACTCGGCGCCGTCGGCTGTGAATGCGCCGTAGGGCCCGATGCTGGCGGCGACCAGCGGGTCGCCCTTGCCGCCTTCTTTTAGGAAGCGCTCGCGCGCTCGCATTGCCAGATCGACGCTCAGGCGCAGGGCTTCTTCGGCCTCGCGTTCGGTGTAGCCGGCATCCAGCATGCCGGCGATGCTGACCTGGTAGCCGGCGGTAATGATCACGTCGGCGCCCGCGCGCAGATAGTCAAAATGCAGTTGCTCAATCGCGTCCGGCTGCTCAACCAGCGCGTGGCCTGACCACAATGGCCCGTCGATGCTCACGCCGCGCGCCTGCAACTCCGTGGCCAACGCGCCGTCCACAACGTGAACGCGGCTGCGAAAGCGCTGGATCAGTTCGGCGGCCGTGGCCATGGCCGGATTGTATCCATGGGCCGGGAAATGTCGGGATTTTTCCTGACCCGCGGGCGCCGGGCGGTGTTCCCCCTCTGAACCCTGAACCGGAGGACCTATGCGCGTTGCAACCGCTGCCATTCTGATCACGTTCCTGTTCACGACGGCCTGCGCCGGTGGTGGCGGCTCAAGCGCGACCGGCACCAACAAGGGAACAAGCCCGGGCGGGCTTACGCTGACTGCCACAGCGGGCGACGCCAGCATTTCCTTTACCTTCAACATGATCGCGGGCGCGACCGCATACACCCTTTACTACAGCACCAGTGCGGGCGTGACGCCGGCAAGCGGCACAGCAGTGCCCATGCCGGCCAGCCCGTTCAACCTGCCGGGGCTGGTCAACGGCACGCGCTATTACGCCGTCGCGACGTTCACCGGCAGCAGCGGCGAAAGCGCGCCGACCACACAGGTCAGCGCCGTGCCGCAGGCGCCCGCCAGCAGCCCCTATAACCCAAGCTGGGAAAACGTGGCCCCGACCGGCACCATCCAGCACCCGTACAACACAGGCCAGACGGCCGCCCAAAACGGCAGCGCCCTGCGAACGGCAATGCAGGCGCTGACGGCGGGCCAGAAGATCGAAGTTGCCGCCGGCACCTACCAGCTCAGCAGCAACTTTACACTCAACCTGCAGGGCACTGCCGCCGCGCCGATCTGGATTTGTGCTGCGCCGGGCGCCAATGTCATCATCCACATGAACACCACCGGCCAGAACATCATGAATGTCGGTGTCGGCAGCCAGACGCGCTATGTGTGCTTTCGCGGCCTGAAGTTCACGGGCGGCAGTCTGGGGATTCGATTCTATGAGTGCACGCAGGTCTGGCTGGACGAGTGCGAAATCTACGGCACCAACGACGCGGGCATTTCGACGAACACAGCCGACACCAGCTATATGTACATCACCCGCAACACCATCCGTGACACGAACGGCACCGGCGAAGGCATGTACCTGGGGGCCAACAACGGCGCGGTGATCATGAGCCACAGCATCATCGCGCTGAATCATGTTTACAACACCAATGCCGCCACAGTTACGCAGGGCGACGGCATTGAGTTGAAGCAGGGCAGCTGGGGCAATCTGATCGCCGAAAACCATGTGCACGACTGCAAGTACCCGTGCATCCTGGTGTACGGCACCGCGGGCCAGCCTCAGAACATCGTTGAACGCAACGTCTGCTACCGCTCCGGCGACAACGCCATGCAGATCCAGGGCGAGTGTATTGTGCGCAATAACCTTGTTATCGGCGCATCCGGCAGCGCGTTTGCCAGCCAGGTGCACCAGGGCAACCCGACCAATCTTCAGGTGATACACAATACCTTTGTCAACACCGCCACGGCTGCGCGACTGAGTTCATGGAGCGGTGCCAGCAACATGGTGTTTGCCAACAACGCCTGCTACAGCGCGGGCACGGCTTTGAACGTGGTGGGGGGCAACACCGGCATCACGTTTGCCGGCAATGTGGTGTTCGGCACCGTCAGCGGCGGCAACGGGGGCTATGTCACCGGCAATGGCCTGGGTGACTTCACCAACGTCAGCTATGACGGCAACAACCGCAACGCGATACCCGGCGCAACCTCGGCGCTGCTTGGCGCCGCCAGCACAGCGCATGCAACACTCAGGGACATTGAAGGCACCAACCGCGTCGCCCCGCACGATGCCGGCTGTTATGAGGGCTGATCGGCGGTTTTCCTGACCCCTTTCGGCTCACAGGTGCATCCATGGGTACACCGTGAACCGGAGGGGGTTGCATGCGCTGGTTGATCCTGCTGCTGTTGGCATCACCTTTGTCGGCACTGACTTACAGCGTCGGGCCAAGCCAGACCTACACCAACATCGGCGACGTGCCCTGGGAGAGCATCTCCGCGGGCGACATTGTCGAGATTCACTGGCGTGCAACCCCTTACGCTGAAAAGTGGGTGATCTGCAAGCAGGGTACAGCCGGCAACCCGATCATCGTGCGCGGCATACCCAACGGCAGCGGCGACCTGCCGGTCGTCACGGGCCAGAACGCAACCACACGCAGCCAACTGAGTTACTGGAACGAAAACCGCAGCCTGATCAAGATTGGCGGTGCAAGCGTGCCCGCCGACACGACGCCGCAGTACATCACGATCGAGAATCTTGAGTTGCGCGGTGCGTATGAAGGCTACACTTACACGAACGCGGCCGGCACGCCGGGGCAGGCCTACACCTACGGTGCAAGCGCCATTTACATTGAGAAGGGCAAGCACATCACGATTCGTGGGTGCACGGTCACCGACTGCGGCAACGGCATTTTTGTGGCGCCGGGCGGCGGGGCGAGCAACCCCTCAAGCATGAGCGAGTACATCACGATTGCCGGGAACTACATCCACGGCAACGGCAACGTCGGCCGCATCTATGAGCACAACACGTACTGCGAGGCCAACCACATCGTGTACGAGTACAACCGCTACGGCGCACTGCGCAGCGGCGCGGGCGGCAACAACCTGAAAGACCGCAGCGCCAACTGCGTCGTGCGCTACAACTGGATCTTCAGCGGCAACCGCCAGCTTGACCTGACCGAGGCTGATGGCAGCGGCATTGAGACGCTGGCCGGTTACAACGCCACGTATGTGTACGGCAACGTGCTGTACGAAGACCAGTCGGGCAACAGCCAGATCATTCACTACGGCGGCGACAACGGCACCACCAGCACGTACCGCAAGGGCACGCTGTACCTCTACAACAACACGATCTACTCGACGCGCAGCGGCAACACCACGCTGGTGCGGCTCTCGACCAACGACGAAAGCTGCGATTGCCGCAACAACATCATCTTCGTCACCGCTGCCGCCAGCAATCTGGGCCTGATCGACAACACCGGCACACTGACCTACCGCAACTGTTTCTTCAAAGGCACGCCCACGCCAAGCCACAGCGGCGGCAGCATGCAGGGCACAGTGACCAATGCCGGCGGCAACGTGACCGGCAGCGACCCCGGCTGGGTGAGTGTCGGCAGTGAAGACTTCACTTTGTTGAGCACGTCGGCGTGTCGTGATGCAGGCACGGCCCTGCATGCGTCCGTGCTGCCGACACACAACCTGACGCTCGAGTACGTCAGGCACCAGTCCACGCAGACGCGTGCCAATGACGGCACGATTGACATCGGCGCGTTTGAGTTCGGGACCGGCGGCGGCCCGGTTGCGCCTCCCGCGCCCTCTAACTGCAACGCCACGGCGCAGTCCGGCTTGCAGATTCTGGTGACCTGGAACGACAACAGCAGCAACGAAGACGGCTTCTACCTCGAGCGCAGCGATGCCGGCGGGCCGTTTGCCCAGATTGCAGCCCCCGCAGCCAACGCCACCCAGTACACCGACACCGGCTTGACGGAGGGCGTCGAGTACACTTACCGCGTGCGCGCCCATAACGCCGTGGGCAGCAGCGCATACTCGAACACGGATTCCGCGATCGCAGTCAGCACAGCCGGCGGTGGTGGCGGCGGTGGGGGAGGCGGCACCGGAAGCAAGAAGTCAGGCGGCGGCTGTGCGGCAGGGGGCGCGGGCGGCGTTTGGCTGCTGGCGCTGATTGCCCTGCGACGCCGCAAAGTCTGACCGACAGTCTTGCGCTAGTCGTGTTTCAGCGGTGTGATTGTGCGCCAAGGAGAGACTATGGCCCGCACGCCGTTGTTTGCAAACCTGCGCCGCCTCATGCGCGCGGCAACCCTCGCCCGCCGCACCGGCGTGCCCGCCGCCGAACTGATTGAGCTGCCGCGCCGTCGCTTCATGCAGGCCGTTGGCGGCGTTGCGGCAATGTCGCTGGCTGGGGCCGGATGCTCATCGACAGGGCCCAAGAAGGTCTCACGCGACACTAAGGTAGTGATCGTGGGCGGCGGGATGGCGGGATTGCACTGCGGGCACCTGCTGCGCAAACAGGGGGTGGACTTCGACATCTATGAAGCGTCCGACCGTACCGGCGGCCGCATGTTCACGAAGAAGGGCATCCTGTTCGGCCAGCAGACCGTTGAACTGGGCGGCGAGTTCATTGACTCGCACCACGCCGACATGCACGCGCTGGTCAAGGAGTTAAAGCTTGAACTGCTCGATATGCACGACGACAAGGGCATGCGCGACGCCGCGTACTTCTTCGGCGGCAAGCATTACACCGACCGCGAAGTGCTGGACGCGCTGGCGCCGTTTGTGGAGCGGATGGAACAGGACGCCGCCCGTCTTGACGCCGACTGGGACCTGGTTGTCAACGACATCAACGTGCGCAAGCTTGATCGCACGGGTATCGGCGCGTATCTGTCAGAAATCGGCATGACCGGCTGGCTGAAAGCGCTGATCGAGGTGGCGTTTGTTACTGAGTACGGCCTGGATGCCGACGAACAAAGCGTGTTCAACCTGTTGGGCACGATCGGCCTTGACACGTCAACCGAGCGCTGGGAGAGCTTTGGCGAAAGCGATGAGCGTTACAAGGTCAAGGGCGGCAACCAGCGCGTGGTCGATGAGCTTGCCCGCAAGCTGGCCAGCGACATTTACCGCGGCCACAAGCTGCTGCGCGTGAAGGCGTCCGGTGATCGTTACCTGCTGACCTTCGACGATGACGGACGCACAGTGGAAGTGAAGGCGGACATTGTGGTGCTGGCCATCCCGTTCACGACGCTGCGACAGGTTGAGCTGCAAGTCGATATGCCCGCCGGGAAGCGCAAGTGCATTGACGAGCTCGGCTACGGCATGAACGCAAAGGTCTTGGCCGGTGTCAGCTCACGGCCGTGGCGCAAGCAGGGCTATTCGGGCGGCATCTTCACGGACGGCCCGGTACAGCTGGCATGGGACAACGCGCGGATGCAGGCCGGCGACGGCGCCGGTATCACGTTTTACAGTGGCGGCAAGCCCGGCATTGACGCGGGCAAAGGCACGCCGCGCGAGCATGTGCTGAAGCTGCTACCTGAGCTTGACAAGGCGTTCCCCGGCGCGGAGGGCGCATTCAACAACAAGCTGTTCCGCATGCACTGGCCCAGCCACGCTTTCACAAAGTGCAGCTACGCCTGCTACAAACCGGGGCAGTGGACGACGCTATCCGGCCTGGAGATTGAGCCGGTGGGCAACCTGCTGTTTGCAGGCGAGCATTGCAGCGATGCGTTTCAGGGCTACATGAACGGCGCCGCTGAAACGGGGCGCGTGGCGGCGGAGGCAGTCATCGCACGGGTGAGCAAGTAGCCCGGTCCGTCAGGACCGGGCGTGCCCAGACCGGCATTGGCTGGCGCAGGTACGGCAGACGTGTGGCACGATGGCTACAGCATGCGCCACATGTGGATGATGGCGACCGGTTTGCCGTTGACGCGCAGGGCATCTTCTTCGCGGCCCCAAATCTTGAAGCCGGCGGACTCATAAAGCTCGCGCGCGACGACATTCGGCTCGGCCACGCCAAGCTGGGCAACGTCACAACCCGCGTCGCGGATGTTGGCCAGCAGTTGATCCAGTAGCGCGCCGCCAATGCCGCGGCTTCGGAACTCCGGCGCGACGTACATGCCCCAGATGACGCCGATGTGCTGGCGCTTGGCGCCCTTTTGCAGGAACCAGCCCGCGGTGCCGGCAAGTTCACTGTTGACGAACGCACCGACAAGGTTGCCGTCCACAAGGCGCTGCGCGATTTCAGCGTCGCTGCGTTCAGCAAACTGTTCGGCGTGTTCACCGAATGCCTCCGGGTGTTCGCGCAGCATGCGCAGGCGCAGTTTTCGCCACGCTAAACCGTCATTCTGCTGTAAGGGACGGATGTTCATCGCTACCTTAGATGTTATCGAAGTCGGGGCGCTGGGTGCAGAAATGAAACGATCCGTTGTCGCGGCAGTCGCATGCCTTGTCCTGCTGATCTTGAACAGCCCGGCGCAAAGCCAGGCGGGGTACGACCTTGAGGGCAACCGCAAGCGCCTGTGGGACTTCTTTGCCGACAAGCACGCCGAGATCGGCGACGAGTACAAAAAAGCCCAGTTGTTCGAGGACGCGCGCCAGCAGTACCTGCGCGGGCTGGAGCTTGACGAGGAACACCGCAAGTGCCGGCAGGGCCTTGGCCAGAAGAAGAAGGGCAACCAGTGGGCCGACGACCAGCCGATGCCCGAGCGCTCGCCGCTGAAGCCGAACGAAAAGATTGAGGCGCGCAAGAAGGGCGACCAGCTAAAAGACGACAACTACAAGAAGTGCGCCGAGCGCGCCCGCAAGCAGGTGCAGGCGGCGCAGCAGGCAGGCGACGAGCGTGCGGCGCGCATCCTGGCCAACGAGCTGTTCTATTACGCGCCTGACGATGCGGCTGCACGGAAGTTGAAGGGCCATCTGAAGTCCGGCGACGACTGGGCGCCCGAGTTCGCCAAAAAGTGGCGCGACGAAGGCATCAAGCAGGTGGAAGCCGCCGGCTTTGGCGAAGACGTCAGCGGCGAAGACGAACACGCCAAGGCGCTGAACACCCGCTTTGTCGTGCGCAGCGGCAAGTGGCTTACCGCCCGCACCAGCCTTGACGACGCCCGTTGCCGCCTGATGCACCGCAACGCCGAGGCCGCCGCCGCGCGCAGCATTGAACTGCTGGGGCTTGAGGCGCCGTTCGGGCGCCATCGCTTCACGCTTACACACCTCAAGAGCAACGACGAGTATTTTGCGATGCTCGAAAAAGTGCTCAAGCTTGAGGGCGACGAGCTTGAGTTTGCCAAGAAGCTCACGGGCCGCGGCCACAACAACCCCTGGGGCTTTGTCTGCCGCAGCCCCAGCGACGCCGGCGCCGACGACATGAACGCAAACACGATCGCGATCAACGTGATGAACGCCCATCGCGAAAAGCGCGCACAGCCGTGGATGGACACCGGTTTCGCCTACCTGATCACGTCGCACACGCTGGGCACAACCAGCACCACCCGCTACACGCTGATCAAGCAGGGCACGACGTCAAGCGACCACAAGGTGATGCCGGACCTGACCAAGAAGTCCGGCACGCCGGAGCACCTGCGCGAAGCCATCCTGCGCGCGGTGACCTACGGCCGCGACCTGCCGTTGAGCCGCCTGCTGGTGACGAAAGTGAACGACATGGACCTTGAAGCCGCGGCCAAGGCCTTCAGCCTGATGGAGTACTGGCTTCACACCGACAAGGAAAACTTCCGCAAGTACCTGCTGTCGAAAGAAGAGGAAGACAAACTTGCCGCGAACCTTGAAACGCACTTCGGCAAGAGCTTGGCTGAAATCGAAGCCGCATGGCGCGAGTGGGTGCTGGCGAACTACTAACCGCGGCACCCGGCAAACACAGAACGCAAACCATCAAACCTCTCCGCAATCGGGGCCTGTAGCAACGAAAGAGAACAAGAGCCCGGAGAGCCAGCGACGGGTTAGTTAACCCCCCGGAGGACACTGATCTCACTCTTGTCGAGATGTTCGCGTCCAATTGCAGTTGCATGGTTCAAGCCAAGCCACGGGCCTACGCCCGCGGTCATTGCTGTTTGCGTTTTCAGGGTTGTTGTTTCGCCTGCTCGATCATTTTTTCAAGCTCGGCCAGCCGCGCCTTCAGGCGGGCTTCGAAGCCGTGATCCGTCGGCTCGTACAACTTGCGGCCTTCAATCTGCTGCGGCAGGTGGCCTTGCGGGTAAAAGCCGCCCTCGTAGTTGTGGGCGTAGTGGTAATCCTTGCCGTGACCGAGGTCTTTCATCAGTTTTGTCGGCGCGTTGCGGATGTCCAGCGGCACCGGCATCTCGCCGGTTTCGGCGATGATCTGGTGCGCGGCCATGCGCGCCCTTGCCGCCGCGTTGGATTTTGGCGCCAGCGCCAGATACGCCGCAAGCTGGCAGATGGTGTACTCCGCTTCCGGCAATCCAATGAAGTGCACGACGTGCACGGCGCTTGCCGCAAGGTTCAGCGCGCCGGGGTCGGCGTTGCCGATGTCTTCACTGGCCAGGATCGCCAGCCGCCGCACGACAAACTTTGGGTCCTCGCCGCCGGCCAGCATGCGCATCGCGTAGTAGATCGCCGCATGGGGGTCGCTGCCGCGTACGCTTTTGATCATGGCGCTGGCAAGGTCGTAATGCTCGTCGCCCTTCTTGTCGTAGCGCAGCTTGCGCTCGCCCAGCGCGCGCTGCAGCAACTCAGCGGTAAGCTGCGTTTCGTCGGACGCCGCCAGCATGTCCAGCCCGGCTTCAATCGCCATCAGCAGCCGCCGCGCGTCGCCGCCGCTGTAACGCTTGAGCGCGTCGCGGCCGTCGTCGCTGAGTTGCACTTTGGCTGATTGGGCCAGCGCGCGGTCAATCAGCGCGTCCATGGCCGGGGCGTCCAGCGGCTTGAGCACGTGCACGCGGCAGCGCGACAGCAGCGCTGCGTTCACCTCAAAGCTCGGGTTTTCGGTCGTCGCCCCGATCAGCGTGATCAAGCCGTCTTCACTGGCGTGCAGCAGGCTGTCCTGCTGTGCCTTGTTGAAGCGGTGGATCTCGTCAATGAACACCAGCGTGCCTTTGCCGTCGCCGCCGAGGCGCGCGCGGGCGCGATCAAGCAGTTCACGCACGTCCTTTACGCCGCTGCTGGTGGCCGAGAGTGTTTCAAACGCCAGCCCGCTGCGGGTGGCAATCAGGCGTGCAAGCGTGGTCTTGCCGGTGCCGGGCGGCCCCCACAAAATCATGTTGCGTACGCTGGGCGTTTGGCCGGGCGCCGGGTGCAGCAGCGCATGCAGCGCGCCGTCGGGCCCGACAAGGTGCTCCTGCCCGACGAACAGGTCCGGCTGGTCGGGACGCAAACGCTCGGCAAGCGGCGCGCGCTCATTGGCCAGCTTCTTTGCCCGCTTGTCGAACAGGTCTGACATTGGCGCAGCGTACCATGAGGTGCGACGCGGGCGTCAGTGGCCGTTACACAGCCGCTTGCACTTCCTTGGCGGCAGGCCCCTTATCGCCGGCGACCAGGTCGAACTTGACTTTCTGGCCCTCCTTTAAGGAGCGAAAGCCATTCATGCGAATGGCGGAGTAGTGGCAGAACACGTCCTGCCCGCCGCCATCGGGGGTAATGAAGCCGTAGCCCTTTTCGTCGTTGAACCACTTGACCTTGCCGGTTGCCATGGCGCTGCTCCTGCGTTGTCGCGCGCGGCGCCTTGCCGCGGTTTGCATGGAGCAAGCGTAGCGCGGGCATGTAAAGCGGTCCGTTAGTGGCGTTCAAAATCGGGTTAAACACAACGGGCGCCTTGCGGCGCCCGTTTGGGGTTCAGTTGGTTTAGGCGATGGAAACGTTCTCGGCGGCGGGGCCCTTGCGGCCCTGGCCGACGTCGAACTTCACCTTCTGGCCTTCCTTGAGGGACTTGAAACCATCCGACTGGATCGCCGAGTAGTGCACGAAAAGATCCGCGCCACCGTCGTCCGGGGTGATGAAGCCAAAGCCCTTTTCATCGTTGAACCACTTCACTGTACCTGTTGACATAAAGCTCCTGAAACTTGTGCTGCTGTTGCAGCGGTTTGCCCGATAGCCGCCGTCCACTTAGATTGGCGTGCTGCCGGTAATGAAGTGAGCATAACATCACGGCGGCCGGTTGATACTCCCAGTTTGTCGGAAATCTGTGAATTCGTGTTAAACACAACGGGCGCCAAAGGGCGCCCGTTGCCGGTTGTCTGGTCCTTAGACGGGTTGCACGTTCTCGGCGGCGGGGCCCTTGCGACCCTGGCCGACGTCGAACTTCACCTTCTGACCCTCCTTCAGGGATTTGAACCCGTCTGACTGGATCGCGGAGTAGTGCACGAAAAGATCCGCGCCTCCGTCGTCCGGGGTGATGAAACCGTAGCCCTTTTCATCGTTGAACCACTTGACCGTACCTGTAGCCATACCATTGCTCCTGCGGATGCGCCTATAGCGCCCCCGTTTGAAATTGATCGACGCCCGCCGGTACCGTTTCGCGGCGCGACGGCGACCCTTGACACCGCAAATAATTTAATGAAGGGCTGCGCTGCTGCCACAGGAAACTCATAAACCCGTCGCAAGTCACCGCTTGTAACGCGGTGCGTTCAGTGCGCTTGCCGCTACGCCCAGTAGTCATGGATGTACGCGTGGCTGCCCTGGCTGCTGCACTCAAAGGCCACCGGCGAAGCCGGCGACTTGCGAGTCTCACGGTCGTACAGGATCACACCCGGCCGCTCTTTGCCGAACGTGATGACCCAATGTTTCTGGTCTAGCGTAAGCGCCAGGCCCCTCGGCTGTTCAAGGTTCTGGTGGCTGAGATACTTCTGTGAAGCCATGTCCCAGAAGGTGACAAGCCCTGTGTTCGTGCCGTAGGGGTTGGTCGCGCCCACGACGCCGCTGGCTTCGTGCATTGTTACGCTGAGCGTTTCGCCCTTCATGGCGCCCGTGACGTTGGCCGGTGAAACCATGGTCTTGAACTTGCCGTCCTTGGGCCTCAGGCTCATGGCGCCCAGCGCTTCTTCACCGTGGTAGCCTTCGCGCATGGCGTGGACCACAGCCAGGTCGCCCTTGGCGCTGACATACAGGTGGCCCGCGTTGAGCAACGGGTTATCGAACGTGATCTTCTCGACCAGCTTGCCGCCCGGCACTTCCACGTAAGTAACACAAGGCTCCGCGCCGCCGTCAATGTGGCCGCCGCCGTTGGTGATGGCGACAACCTTGCCGTCGTCGATGAACGTGCAGTCGTGGGGCCATTCGCCGTGAGTGGGGAACTCGCCGATTACCTTCATGTCCGCGGCGTCGCGGATGACCATCCGGCCTTCATAGGTTGCCTTCAGGTACTCGGTTGCGTACAGGACCTTGCTGTCGGCGCTGTAGGCGCCGTGGCCGTAGAACTCGCAGCCTTTGGCCGGCTCAATGCGGCGGACGATCTTGTTTTCCTTCAGGTCAATCTCGCAGGCGCCGGGGCCCTTCTTTTCGAATACCACGACGCGGCCCGGGTTGCTCGGGTTCTTGATTACGCCGTGGGCGAGAAAGCCGATGTCGGTCATTACACGTGCATTGCCTTCGCCGACGCCACGGGCTCTGACGACCTCGTCGATGTTCACCTGCGTAAACACGAACACCTTGTCGCCGGTCTCGGGGTTGATCTTGTTGCCGCCGCACAGCAGCACGCCGTAGGCCAGCGCGGGCTTGGCAGGCTGCTTCGGTTCTTCGGGCGCCGGCTGGCCGGGTGCGGGATTGGGCTGATTCTGGCCCTGCTTGTCGTTGCCGCAGGCGACGACGATCAAGCCGCCGGCAACCGCTGACGCGGAAAGAAAGCGCCTTCTTGCATGGTCCATGGCATGCCTCCGTGTTAGCCGGCGGCGCCTTCGCCGGTGACCTGCGGGTTGAGTTTAGCTTGGACAACGCTAGATGTAATCCATGCGCCACAAGGACAAAGAGACACTTGCGGAAGCCCTTGAAGACTGGAAGCGCCTGCGCGCCAAGGTTGCCGCCGAGGGCGGCGAGAATTACGAACAGCCGGTGGTGGTGCACTTTCTTGATCGCAACACCTTTGAGGTGATGGACCGGGACATCGTTGAGGACGAGTTTTACGTCTTGCGCAAGCACCGCATCCTGCGCGATCTTGACCCGCAGGGCAAAGACCTGGACGAGGCAATCCGCAACGCCCGAGGCGCCGGCCGCCCGACCGGGCGCCAGCAGCCGCAACGAACGCAACGGCCATCGCGCCGCGTACGCGGCGGCCGCCCGGACCGGGGGCAGCGCAAGCAAGGGGAGCCCCGCCCGCAAGGCGAGCAACGCGCAGATGGCGAGCAGCGACAGGGCGGCAACCGCAGACGGCGCCGACGCGGAGGCCGCAAGGGCCATCGTCGCGGCGGGGGCGGCACGGGCGGCGTCAAGCCGGCTGCGCCTTGATCTTTGACGGACTGTTGGTGTAGTCGCGGGCGTTAGGCTTGCCTGAACCAGGAGCAGCCATGACTGAATACGATCCTATCCGTTTCGGCGATGACGACGACGAAAACGGCGACGAAAACGACAAGGGCGAAACCGGCGAAAGCGCGCACCATCGCGCGCTGGCCCAGCGCCTGCTGGCATCGCGCACGATCATTATCTCGCGCCCGGTTGACGACAAGCTGGCCGCCAGCGTGATCGCGCAACTGCGCATTCTTGAAGACGACGACGCCAAGAAGCCGATTACCTTCATCGTCAACAGCCCCGGCGGCAGCGCCGACAGCGGCTTTGCGATTCATGACTACGGCCGTTTCATCAAGCCGCCGATCCGCAGCATTGTCACCGGCATCTGTGCATCCGCCGCGGTAATGATTCACCTTGCCGCCGACAAGCAGAACCGCTACTGCACACCGGCGAGCCGCTTTCTGCTGCACCAGCCCAGCATGGGCGCGCGCGGCCAGGCCAGCGACCTTGAAATCCTGAGCGCCGAGATCGACCGCATCAAGGCGCTGTACAACGACATCGTCGCGCGCGAAACCGGCCGCAGCGCCAAGCAGGTTGAAAAGGACGTGCACCGCGACTACTGGATACCAGCCTCCAACGCCGTCGAGTACGGCCTGGTCAAGGCTGTCGTCGCCAACCGCTCGGAGATCGAGTAGTGGGCAGCGTCGGCCGATTGGTTGTCTGCGCGGCGATGGTTGCGCTGGCGTCGGCATGCACAGGCGACTTTGACCAGCGCGTTGACGAAGCCCGCCAGATCAGCGGCGGTGGCGGAAGCACCGGCACGCTGCCCAACCCCAAAGGCGACCTGTTTATCCGCGGAGTGATTTCGACCGCGGGCACGGTGCGCAACGCAAGCGTCACGCTGCGCCGCGTGTTTTCAGACGGCACGGTCAACTGGGACGACGCTGACATCCTGGGTGCCGGTATTTCGTTCAGCAACGGGATCTATCAGCTCACGCTGTACGACGACGATTACCGCGGGCCCATCCTCGTGGAAGTACGTGCTCGCACCGGCTCTGTGACCGAGGGCGCCAATCCCGCCACAGCCGTGTCCAACAAGTACCACCGCATGGACAGCAGCCACTACCTGTACTCAGTCGTGCCGATGTTTGACGGCTACAGCGTTGAGAACGTGCACGTCACGCCGCTGACCACAACGGCGGTCATGCGCGGCATGTCGTTCGACGGCAGCATCGCCGGCGTAACCGGTGGCGTCGGCACCGGCATGTTCGGGCTGATGTGCAAGCAAGTGGCCGAGTTCTTCGGCCTGAACTACATCCGCGCGCGATTGCCCAGGGACTTTGCCAAGTCCGGCAGCTTCGGCGATCAGACACTGTACTCGCATGTCCTGGCTGCACTCGCGCAGGTGGCCAAGGATGCCGGCGTAAGCAACTATTGGGATTTCTGGCTGGGAATGGCGCTGGATGCTGGCGACGACGGCGAACTGAATGGCAGCATCGGGTTCGTGCCCAACACCGGCGTGGTGATGCCTGACCTGTCGCAGTCGGCGTTGGTCGGCAACGCGCTGATGAACTATCTGGACCCTTCCAACAGCGAGCGCGTGATCAGCACCACCAGCAACAGCGCGGGCCCCGGCACTTCGCTGGGCCAATTGGTGGCTGTGCTGGACAGCGCGCGGACCATGGGCAGCGGCACGGTGGTGTACGACACGAACCTGCGCCTTCCGGGCAGCATCACGATCGGCGATGGCGGCCAAGCCCAGACGTTCATTATCACGCTGGACCAGCTTGGCAGCGGCATCAACTTTGAAGCCTACGGCGACAGCGCCGGCCCCAGTTTCGTCGAGTACCTGTGGACGTCAACGGCGCCGGGCATGGTAGATGTGCAGGACTACGGGCGCATCACCGTCGCGCCCGGCACACCCAACGGCAACTACACGTTGAACCTGACCATCCGCCCAGCCATCGGCCAGAGCTACGTGACCGGCCCGCAGTCCAACCACACGGTCACCGTCAAAGTCCGCTAGCATGCGGCAGCAATTGAAACCGGGGACGCGATTGCGTCCCCGGTTGATTTGCATGTGGCGCGGTTAGCTGCCGTATGTGCGCCATGAGCCGTTGATGAAAGTGGCCGAGGCGTTGTACGCGCGTAGGAAGTACGGCGGGGTGGTTTCTGCCAGTCGGTAGTCCCAGTCGTAATTGCGGCGGTTGAAGTGGTTGCCCATGCCGGCTGCGTAGTCACCACCGGCAATCAGTCCGCCGTGGCCCCAGAACTCCTGGCCAACATATTGGTCTCTAAAGCGGTGGGGGCGGGTGTTGTAAACCGAGAAGAACACGCCATCCATCGGGAAGGATGCTGCAGGGAAGTGCGGCGTCGGGATCAGTTCGCCGACCTGAGTGTCAGCAGCCTGCGCGGCGGGGATCGGGCGCCACCAGGTGGGGGTCAACATGCAGTCCTGCTTCGACATCACGCCCAGCATTTCAACAAAGCCGAGCGCACCCATTGACTGTTTGCCGTTGACTCCGTCGCCGTGGAAAGCTCGCCACTGAGGGTTATCAAGCAGAGCCTGGTAACGAATGGTGTCTGCCAGGATGACTTTGTGGTCACAGCCGATCGAGATGCGGCGGCCCTGAAGCGTACCCCAGAGCAACAGCACCTTGGCGTAGGGCTGGCCGGGCATGCCGTTGTTGCGCACGATCTCACGGTCGGTGCCGACACCATTGGTAATGGTCGAGACCATTGTGTTGTTGTTCCAGTTCGTGGTCTGGACCCAGGTGTTCGTGCCAGTCAGGGCGTCCGTGACCGCCGCGCCGTTCACTGTCGGGCCGACGGCCGCCACGCTGCCCGTCTTCACGAAAATCACGCTGTCGTTCGGAATGTTGTAAACTTGCGAGGCAATCTCGTACACTTCATTGGGCGCGGCAACGCCGCCGGTGATAGAAGTTGCGTTGTTCAAGAACCGCACTTCCGGCGCTACGGATATCCCGCTGCGAAGGTCAAGCCAGTTTTCGCCGCTGGGCGTTGTCCCCGCGCTCTTGCGGCGGACGTACCACCGCCGGTACTGCGTGCCGATCAGCTCAATGCCGATGGTGTTTTCGGCCCAATAGTGGCCCGTCGAACTTTGGGCCTGTGCCTCCAATGCATCCCATGGCGCCGCCCAGGTCGGGATGGGAATTGCCGGCTGGCCCTGTTGCGGCGGCTCAACGGGGAAGTGGGCGGTGCTGGTGGGCGGCGGGTTCCACGGCTGGCCGGTAGTGCCGTTGTTGCCTGCCCCGTAGGTCGGCGACACAAAGCCTACCATGTACGAGCTGCCCCAAAGCTGGGCCCCCGGGTTCGGGATGCTCACGTTGCCGCCGAAGTAGGTGTTGCCCACCGCTTTGTAGTTCGTGCCCAGCGTGCTGCCGCCGGAACCCGAGTTGAACACGCAATAGTCGCTGAAGCTGGCCACCTTGATCGTGTACTCAACGGTGCGCCAGCGGTTGCCCGAGGTGGCTGTGCTGCGCACGCGCGCGGTCGGCACCGAAGGTCCGCCCACGCTGCGCGCGTCAACGTCAACGGAGATGCCGTTGATCGTGAAGTTGCCGACGTTGTTCCATGCCGGGGCAGGGTTTGGCAGCAACGCGCTCCAGTCTTCCTGGATCACCGGGATTACCGTGAAGCGCCCTCGCACCGACTCGATGCCGGCTTCGGCGGCGATCATCAGGCGCACGTCCAAGCCGTTGCGGACGGTTTGCACTTGGTGGTAGCCCGAAATCGTGATCAGGGCAGTGCCCGCGATCGTTACTACGACAAAGAAGATCAGCGCCGCTGCCAGTGCACTGCCGCGCCGAGTCATGCGTTGCTTCAACATGGGAACCCCTTTGTTGGAATCCACGACAGCAGGAATATTACACATTGGCCAAGCAGTGTCAAGTTTTACCCTGAAATGTAATGCTGAACATGACAAATCGGCCTACCTGCCGCTGGAATCATGCAAAGCGATAAACTACACAACAGTTCGGTTGCTGATCTAAGTTACCCCACAAACTGAACATACGCAAACTTCATGTGCGGATTCCGGCGAGGCAGGCAGGTCAACCCTGCCCCGCTTAAGACGTATCAGACGGTGCGCCTTGTGGCACTTGTCGGTTGACCTAACATGCGCGCACCTTGGGGGACTTACGGTGGCCAAACGAAAAATCAGTGTCGCCACCGAGCGCGTGCCCCGCACCACCGGAAAGCCCGACACCGCCAAGCCGCTGGTTGAGTGCACCGACTACGATCTGCTGAAGCTGTTCGTGAAGTCCAAGGACCACGCGGCCTTCGAGACGCTGGTCAACCGCCATCGCCGGCAGGTTTACAACTTTGTCTTCAAGATGTGCGGCAAGGCCGAAGCCGCAGAGGACATCTTTCAGGAGACCTTCCTGCGTGTGTTGAAAAACGCGCACACCTATACGCCGCGCGCCAAGTTCACGACCTGGTGCCTCCAGATCGCGCGCAACCTGACGCTGGACTACTTCAAGCGTGAAGGGTTGCGCCAGCACGCCAGCATCGACGCCGGCACCCCGGGCAACGAAGAGCACAGCATGGCGTCGTTGCTGCAGGGCATCGACCCCGAAAGCCACGAGATTATCCAGAACGCAGAGTTGATCGCCGAAGTCCGCAAGGGCCTGCAAAGCCTGCCCGAAAACCAGCGCGAAGCCCTGGTGCTGCGCATGTACGAGGACATGCCCTATGCCGAAATCAGCGAGATTCTCAACAGCCCCGAAGGCACCGTGAAGTACTGGGTTCACGAGGCCGTGAATACCCTGGCCCGATACCTTGAGCGAAGGGGCCTGAAGTAAGGAAACAGCCAACGGGCCGTACAGCCGGACGTTACAAAGCCGGAGACAGCATGGACCGCCATCGCGAAAAACTGATTGCCCTTGTGCTGGGCGACCTGCAGCCGGACGAAATCCCGGGCGTTGAGGCGCAGGTATCCGGCGACGTCACGCTGCAGTCGCAGCGCGACAGCCTGCAACGCCAGGTAGCGGCGATGCGGGCCCTGCCCGACGATGACATCCCGCAGGCCGCCGTTGACCGTGTGCTTGAGGCGGCCCGCCACTTCCATGAAGAGCCTGAGGCTGTGCAGCTTGCACGTGTGATCACGCTTCGCACGTTCATCAACGTTTACCTGCCGCGCATCGCTGCGGCTGCCCTGTTTGTGCTGATGGTCGGCTACGCCGTGCACTACCTGCCGGCGGGGCCGGAAGCATCCGTGGCGACCGTGGTCGCCGCGGACGGCAACGGCTGGGCCGTTACGGATGGCGACCTGGTGGAAGCGCGCATCGGCAGCCCGCTGCGGATACGCTTCCAAACCGGCGAGTTGCTGCTGGATGGCGGCGCGGCTGTGCGTGTTTCGGCACAGGGCCCGTACAAGGCCCCGCAGTTTGAAGTGGACCGCGGCCGGGTAGTGGTTGACGCCGCCCGCGCGCCAGTGCAGTTGAGCGCAGCCGGCCGCAGCCTTGAGCTTGAGCCCGGCGCCGTGGTTGCCCTTGACCTTGACCGTGAACACGCCCGCATCATGGATGGCGGCGCAGTCGTTGAAATCCAGCGTACAGCCATCGAAGACGTGGTACGCGCCGCGAATGAGGCGTACGGCATGCACATCGACGACTCGCTGCTGCCTGATGCAGTGAAACGCCGCCGTGTGACGTTCTTTGGCACGCAGTTGGGCAAGCGCGAGTTCGCGGACAGCTTTGTGCAGGCGGCCTCAGTGTACGGCGTGCGACTGTCGGGCAACCGCCTGTTGTACGAAGCGGGTACCACGCACCGCGTGGACGACACCGAGTTTGATACGCTGCTGAGTGTCAGCCTGCTCAATGGCGCCGCCGAAATCTCGCAGGGCAACACCCGTCAGGCCATGCCGGCCAGCATTGCCTTCACACGCGATGGCGCGCTGCCGGGCGCCGAGCGGCCGGAGCGCACGTTTGTCTGGGCGCGCGGTATGGGCAACGCCGTGGTGGATGCCAAGCTGCGCAACGTAAGCACCGGCGACGCCACGCTGCCCGCGGGCAGCGTCATTCACCCCGATCGGCTTGTGCTGCCCGAAGGCTCTGAGCGCATCTTTGTGCTGCACGGCCCGGACTTCAACTTTCCGCTGCCCGGCGGACGCAAGGGCCGGCTGGTGGGCCTGCTGTCCAGCGGCGCGGAGTTTGAGCTTGAGGGCAGCGTGACACGGGTCTTTGTTCCGCACTCCAGCGTCGCCACCCGATAGTCCTCTTCGCCAGTCCGCCCGGGCCGCAAGGCCCGGGTTGGCGTTGGCGCGCAATTACACCTTCCGGTTGAAACGCCTCGCCCGTATTCTCCTGCCGGAGGCCCTATGAGACTTGCCATCGCCGCTATCGCGCTGCTGTGCGCCGCCGTTGTCGCAACCGCCCAGGCCAAGCCGGAAAAGATTGAAGTCCGGCCCGTGGTCACTGCCACCATCCATCTGCACCGCGTGACGTACATGCGCGAGTTGTGGGTTGCCATTGCGCCCGACAACGCGGCCATTTACAGCAAGCTGCCCGCCGCCGACCTGCTGGCCGCCCTGCGCGCCGAAGCAAGCGACACCACGGCCGTGGCCGTGATAGACGCCGCCATTCCCCAGGATACGGCCCTCACAGGTGAAGAGCGCGCCGCCGTGCGCAAAGGGGCGATCCGCGACGCGCTGGACGAGCTCAAGCGCAGCACCGCATTCAATGCACGGTTTACCCGTTTGGTGAGCATGGGCGTGTTCGAAAGCTGTGTTGATGCATTGGAACTGTCCATGGCAAACGATGGCGACGTCAGCGGCCTAATGATGATTGATCCGCCCGTAGCCGACCTGCCCGAAGTCGGAAAAATTGCCCGGCGCGTGGCCGTGGATGTGCTGCTGCACGCGCGTTCACGCGCCGAGTTTGAGCGCGATTGGGAGCAGATGAAGTCGCTGCTTGGCAGTTGGGGTGAAAGCGCCCGCATTATCGACAGCCACCGGCGCTTCGACAGCCTGCAACAGCGCATTGCCGAGCTGTCCAGTCACACACGCGGCTACAAGGTGGTCGGCGACATCAAAGACGCGACCGAGCTTGCGCGCAAACTTGCCGGTTTTGACGTGGTGTTCGTCGGCGAGCTGCACGGCAACCCCGCCGCGCACCGCGTGCAGCTTGAAATGCTGCGCGTGTTCGCCGCCGAAAGGCGCCCGCTGGCGCTGGCCACCGAACAGTTCGAGCGCGACGTGCAGGCGGTGCTTGACCAGTACCTTGCGGGCAAAATCGACGAAACGGCGTTTCTTAAAGACTCGCGCCCGTGGCCCAACTACGCCGACTATCGCCCGCTGGTTGAACTGTGCCGCGAGCGCAAACTGCCCGTGCTCGCCGCCAACATCCCGCGCCGCCTTGCCGGCCGCGTGCACCGCGAAGGGCCACAAGTAATTGAAGAATTCAGCGACGAAGACAGGCGCTGGACCGCCCGCAAGCTCAACGCCGGCCCCGGCGCCTACCGCGACAAGTTCATGAAAGTGATGGGCGCGTCCGACGGCCATAACGAACGGCTTGAAAACATGTACGCCGCCCAGTGCATCAAGGACGACACCATGGCTGAAAGCGTTGCCGACTGGCTGAAAGCCAACAAGGGCGGGCGCGTGATGCACATCAACGGCAACTTTCACAGCGCGGGCGGCCTGGGGGCAGTCGAGCGCCTGAAGGCGCTGATGCCGGAGCTGAAAATCGCCATCGTCACCTGCGTTGACCGAGACGAAGAAGGCAAGCCGACAGACAACGAGTGGGTCATCAAGGTGCCGCCGACGCGATAGCGCTTGCAGACATCCGTTGATTGTATTTAACCGCTGGCGCATGTGCCTGCCTTGATTCCATGGGCACTTGCAAGCAAACTCGCGCCCCATGGCCAAGCGCAGAAAGCCGGTCAAGCCGCAAGGGCGCAAACAGCCGCGCGACTCAAAACGCGCAGCCAAGAAGGCGCGCCGCAAGGTCATTACCCGCAGGGCGGCCCCCGCCGGCCAGCGCCTGTTCGGCACCGACGGGGTGCGCGCACCGGCAGGCACCGGCCCCTTGGCGCCGCACAAGGTGCTGGCGCTGGGTCGCGCCCTGGGGGCCTGGCTGCACGAGCAGGCGGGCAAAGGCGCGCGCCCTGTGGTGCTGCTGGGTGTTGATCCGCGCCCCAGCGCCGACATGGTCGGCACCGCCCTGGCAGCGGGCCTGATTGCCGAGCATTGCGACGTGCACTGGCCCGGCATGATGAGCACGCCCGAAGTCGCATGGCTTACCGGCCACGGGCCATTTGCCGCAGGCGTGATGATCACAGCCAGCCACAACCCGGCCGGCGACAACGGCATCAAGATCTTCGGCAAAGACGGCTTGAAACTGCCCGAAAGCATTGAGCGCAAACTTGAGCGGGCTGTGCTCAGTGGCAAGGCGCAGGGCGACGCGGTGGGCCGGGGTCGCCCCGGCTGGCTGCACCTGGGCCGCGAGCGCCACTACGAAGAGTACATCGTCAAGACCTTCCGCAAGAGCTTTGCCGCCCTGCGCAAGCGCGCGCTGGGCGTGGTGTTTGACGCGGCATTCGGCGCGCGCAGCATTGACCTGCAGGTGCTTTCTCGCTTAGCCCACAGCCTGGCGTTCGGTCGCACCGTGCCCGAGTACCGCGTCGGCAGCAGCCTGCAAGCCGGCGGAGAGGCAGCCGATAACGCGCTAGACATTTACTTTCTTAACGCAGCGTCGCCCAGCCAGCCCGACACGCACCACCTGATCAACGACAACTGCGGCAGCCTGTATCCGCAGGGGTGCGCCGCGGCGGTCAAGGAACTGAAGGCCGACCTAGGCGTAGCGTTTGATGGCGACGGTGACCGCTGCATCCTGATCGACGAAACAGGCACGATCCGCGACGGCGATTACATGCTGGCGGTGCTCGCTGCTGACATGAAGGCGCGCGGCACACTGAAAAACGACACGGTTGTAACCACGACTATGGCAAACCTCGGCCTGCAGCAGGCGTTGAAGGCCATGGGCGTCAACGTAGTCCTGACCGACGTGGGTGACCGCTACGTTTCCGAGGCCATGGAACAGCACGGCGCAGTGTTGGGCGGCGAGCAAAGCGGACATGTGATCATCCGCGACGAAGGCCATGTGGCCGGTGACGGCTTGTACACGGCGTTGCGGGTCATTGAGGTGATGCTGGATTCAGGCAAGCCGCTCAGCGCGCTGTGTGCCGCCGTCACCAAGTTTCCGCAGACCATCGTGAACGTGAAGGCCCCAGCCAAGCCGCCGCTGCAATCGCTGAAAAATCTCGGCAAGCTGCTTGCGCAGCACGAGCGCGAGTTGGGCGACCGGGGCCGCATCAACGTGCGCTACTCAGGCACGGAGCCGCTGCTGCGCATCATGGTCGAAGCGCCGGACCAGCCGACGCTGCAACGCGTCAGCGCGGCGCTTGCCAACGCTGCCAAGAAAGATCTTGCGTGAACGGCGTGATGCTCGCAATCGAGTCTTCAGGCGACGGCGGCGGCGCCGCCGTGCTGCGCAATGGCGAAGTTGCCGCGGAAGTTGAAGTCAGCGGGCCCCGCAAGCACGGCAGCGAGCTTATGCCCTGCATCGACCGCGCGCTGGCACAGGCCAAGTTGCAGCGCAACGAAATTGACGTCGTGGCCGTGAACTGCGGCCCGGGCAGCTACACAGGCCTGCGCATCGGCATCGCAACGGCCGAGGCAATCGGGTTTGCACTGGGCAAGCCCGTGATCGGCGTGCCCTGCTTTGACGCGATGGCTGTGCAGTACGTCATGCGCGATGACTTTGAAATTGAACTGAAGCGCGAGTTGTGGCCCGTGCTGGACGCGCGCCGCAACGAAGTAATGACCGCGCGCATGCTGTACGACGGCGGCCGGCTTGAGCGCGCGACGGGCGACGTGCTGGTTGACCCGGCAAAGCTGCACGAGCAGGCGCAGCGACAGGCCATTGTGTTCGGCAGCGGCGTTCCGCCCTATGAGGGCAAGTTCGACCACAACCACCTGCTGGTAGATATCGCGGGCTTTGAGGTCAAGCCGTCCAGTGTGGGTTTGCAGGCGGTGCGCCAGCTTGCCGATGCTGAGCTTGCCGCGTTGCCGCGCAAGCCGGTTGAGCCGCGTTACTTTCGCCGCGTGCTGGCCAAAACGGTCGAAGAGCGCGCCCGGCAGCCGGGGGCGTAAGCCCGTAGCCCCGCGGGTTTGTCTTGCTAGATTGCGCCCGACTTCCGGACCACTGAAGAGGAAATGCCATGGCCCTGCAATCGCTGCCCGAAGCCTTCCCCACAAAGCTGTTCATCAACGGCGAGTTTGTCGATGCCGCCGACAAGCGCACCTACAACTCCATCAACCCAGCCAATGAGCAGGTGATCGCGCCGATTGGCATGGCCGGCAAGAGCGACCTTGAGGCCGCCATCAGCGCCGCCGAGGCGGCGTTTCCGGCGTGGGCCGCCATGCCCGCATCCAAGCGCAGCAACCTGATCTGGAAGATCGGCGAAGAAATCAGCAAGCGCCGCGACGCCTTTGCGGCGCTGGAAGCCGCCGACGCGGGCAAGCCCATTCGCGAAAACGCAAGCATCGACGTGCCCATGGCCGCCGATCACTTCAAGTATTTTGCGGGCATCCTGCGCGGCCTGGAAGGCGAGACGATCCCGGTCAATGACAACATGTTTGTCTATACGCTGCGCGAGCCGCTGGGCATTGTCGCGGGCATCACGCCCTGGAACTTTCCGCTGCTGATGGCTTGCCGCAAGATTGCGCCCGCGCTTGCTGCCGGCAACTGCGTGATCTTGAAACCCGCAAACCCCACGCCGCTGACGTCGCTGCTGCTGGCTGAATGCATACAAGCCGCCAAGATTCCGCCGGGCGTGGTGGCTGTGCTGCCGGGCAAGGGCAGCGAAGTCGGCCAGCAGATAGTTGAGCACCCCAAAATCGCGGCCATCAGCTTCACGGGCAGCACCAGCGTGGGCATCAAGATGGTGCGCGACGCCGCGCAGACGCTGAAAAAGCTGACCATGGAACTGGGCGGCAAAAGCCCGAACGTGATCTTTGCCGACGCCGACCTCGACAGCGCCACCAAGGGCGCGCAAGCGGCGATCTTCTACAACAAGGGTGAAGTCTGCACCGCAGGCTCGCGGTTGTTTGTCGAAGACAAGGTCCACGACGAAGTGGTGGAAAAGCTCGCGGCCCGCACCGCCAAGACTGTGGGTGGCGATCCTTTGGACGACGAAACGCGTTACGGCCCGCAAAACAACGCCGAGCAGTTCAAGACCACCATGGACTACATTGCCAAAGGCAAGGCCGAAGGCGCCAAGCTGGTGGCGGGCGGCGAGCGCATGGGCGACAAGGGCTACTTTGTCAAGCCGACCGTGTTCGCCGACGTAAAGCCCGAAATGGCAATCGCCCGCGAAGAGATTTTCGGGCCCGTGCTGGCGGTACAGAAGTTCAGCGAGTTTGACGAGCTCGTGGCCAAGGCCAACGCCAGCGAGTACGGCCTGGCGGCGGGCGTATGGACCCGCGACGTAAGCAAGGCGCACCGCTACGCAAAAGCCATCAAGGCGGGCGCGGTATGGGTGAACTGCTACAACTGGTATGACAGCGCGGTGCCGTACGGCGGCTACAAGCAGTCAGGCTACGGCCGCGAAATGGGCATCCAGGGCCTGTACGCCATGACACAGCAGAAAAGCGTGTGGGTACAGTTGTAGCCCGGTAAGCAGCAAGAGCCCGGAGCGCAAGCGCCGGGTGTTGCAGTACGCGGCATGTGCCGGCGCGCGCAAACAAGATACAATGCGGCCATGGACAACGCGGCGAACAAACAGCGCCACACCGGCGACGAGACGTTCAAACGCGCCTACCGCGCGCAAGTTGATGGCCTGCGTCGTGTCGCAGAGTTGCAGTTTGCTGAAGCCCGCGCAATGTCACCCGAGCAACGTCTTGCAGAGGCGCTTAGGTTGTCCAGCCAGTTCAGTCCGCCGCTCTTGACACGGTATGAAGACTGGGTTGACCTTGTGGTTTGCGAGCGTTGGAGCAAGTTTGGCAAAGCAACCCACGCAAAAGCAGCCTCCTGATTGGTCCGGGTTTGCGTCAGCGCTTGCGGACGTGCTCAAGTGGCGCTCGGGTCAGGGTGTCGCCATTGCGCTGATTGGCGGCTTGGCAGTTGGCGTGCATGCCACGCCTCGCGCTACAAAGGACATTGATATCACGGTAGCCACTAATGCCCGGCCCGCAACGCTGCTAGCTTCATTGGCTGATTGCAACTTTGTCCCCGCGTTTGCCGAGTCCGCGGAAATTGCGGCGATCAGCGGGGTGTTGCCTCTGCGACACTCCCCTTCGGGTGCGGTTGTGGATTTGATCTTTGCCCGGTTCGCATACCAGCAAGACATGGTCGACCGCGCAGTGACGTTGAAAGTCTCCGGCCTGGCTGTTCCAGTAGTGCAGGTTGACGACCTCTGCTTTTTGAAGCTGATCGCCGCGCGCCCACAAGACATTGCGGACACTGTGGCTGTCCTCAAGGCCAATCAAGGAATTGATCGTGCCGCATTGCTTTCACGAGTTCAGTCTTTTGCCGAACTTGTGGAGCAACCTGAACTGCTGGATTCCGCGCGGGCCATCCTGATGCCGCTGAATGACGACGCAGAATAGCCGGTTGGTAGATGCGCATGCGCCGACGGGTCTGCAACTGTCAGTTGTTGGCGCGACGACTACCGCTCGATAGGCTGGGTCCATGCGCCTGGACATCCACCCCGACATCACGCTTGCCCACACGCCGCCCGCGCAGTTTTACACTGATCCCGCGGCCTTTGCGGCGTTGAGCGAGCGTGTGCTGGCCGCCGGCTGGCACTTTGTCGGCGATACATCCGTTTGCGCCGCGCCCGGCGACCTGCACCCGTTTACCCTGCTGCCCGGCTGCCTTGATGAGCCCTTGCTGCTCGCGCGCGATCAATCCGGCACCCTGCGCTGCATGTCCAACGTCTGCACCCATCGCGGGACAGTTCTGGTGCAAGCGCCGGGCAAAGCCGGGCCCTCCTTGCGTTGCAGGTATCACGGCCGCACCTTCGCCCTTGATGGCGCCCTCAAGCACATGCCCGAGTTCGAAGGCTGCAAGCACTTTCCCGCCGAATCTGACAACCTCTCACGCGTTCCGATGGCCGAATGGCGAGGCTTGCGATTCGTGTCGATCAAGCCCGCCCAGGGCTTTGCGCAACTCACAGCCGAGCTTGAGCGCCGCGTCGGCTGGCTGCCTGTGGAGTCGTTCAAGCTCGATCCAGCCCGCAGCCGCGACTACACCGTCAAGGCCCACTGGGCGCTGTATTGCGACAACTACCTTGAAGGCTTTCACGTGCCCTTTGTGCACGCATCATTGAACGCCGCGCTTGAATACGGCGAATACACCACCGAGCTGCTGCCCCAGGGCGTGCTGCAAGTCGGCATTGCCAAACCCGGCGAGCCCTGCTTCACGCCGCCGCCAAGCCACCCCGACCACGGCCGGCGCGTGGCCGCGTGGTACTTCTGGCTGTTCCCGTGCACGATGCTGAACTTCTACCCGTGGGGTTTGAGCGTCAACGTGATTGAGCCAATCCACCGCGAGCTTACCCGCGTGCGCTATCTCAGCTACGTACACGACCCCGCAAAACTGGCCCAGGGCGCCGGCGCCGACCTGCACCACGTTGAACTGGAAGACGAAGCCGTGGTTGAAGCCGTGCAAGCCGGTTTAAAAGGCCGCTTTTACCGGCGCGGGCGCTACTCACGGGCGCGCGAAACCGGCACCCATCACTTTCACCGCCTTCTGGCCTCGCTTGTGAATCAGCCATCAGACAGTACGCTTTAGCCATGATGGCGGCTGGTGAGTTCACCCTCAGTTTCAACTTCATGCTGCTGCTGGGCGGCATCGCGTGCCTGACAGTCGGCACGGCGATCGTGATCTTTCTGGTGCTGCGCCTGCGCAAGCGCGAGCCGGCCATGGGCGACCCCAACGCCTGGCAAGGCCCCGCTGAGTCCGCCGAGCCGCAGTTCGACGACCACACGCCGCTGCACCCCGAGTTGCCCGTCAGCGACACCCCCGGCAGCGCGCGCCCCAGCGAACAGACCATCAAGCGCATGACCGTTGAACAGGTCACTGCCATGGAAGCCGCCAAGGGCCCCCGCGCCAGCGACGTGGACGGCAACCCGATTCTGCCCGACAGCGTGGTGAAGGTGCTGTGCCTGAACTGCAACAAGCGCATGCGGGCCGACGGCGCCAAGTTCGCCAAACAGCGCCGCTGCCCCAACTGCAAAGCCACCCCATTCCGGTTCGTGATCGTGCCGGAGCGGCTGGCCACGTAGGGACAACGACCGTCCGCAGATTACGCAGATGGCACAGAAACCGCCGTTGATCTGCGAAATCTGCGCCATCTGTGGACGGCCAGCCTGTTGCGTTTTGAGCCGCCTGCGGCAATATTCGCCCTGAACCCTAGGAGACTGCCATGGCCATCCGCCAACCCAGCGTGGACAAAGAACGCGAGTCAATGCAGGTCATCAAGACCAGCCGCCCGGTCCCCGGCGTGCTGATGATTGAACTGTCCGACCCGCCCGCGAACACGTACACGCACCAGATGTTCCGCCAGATGGACAACGCCATTCTGGAAGCGCGCTTTGACGACGAGATCAGCGTTATCCTGATCACGGGCGAGGGCGAAAAGTTCTTTTGCGCCGGCGCCAACATCAAGATGCTTGAAGAAAGCAACCCGCACTGGAAGTACTTCTTCTGCCTGCACGCCAACGAGACCCTGAGCCGCCTTGAGCAATCGCCCAAACTGGTGGTCGCCGGCCTCAACGGCCACACCGTCGGCGGCGGCCTTGAAATCGCCATGGCGGCAGACATCCGCATTGCACGGCGCGACGCGGGCCGCTGCGGCCTGCCTGAAGTGAACCTGGGCGTGCTGCCCGGCACCGGCGGCACGCAAAGGCTTGCGCGCATGATCGGCAAGAGCCGCAGCATCGAACTGATGTGCAGCGGCCGCCTGTTCAGCTTTGAAGAGGCGCTGGACTGGGGCATCGTCAATGAAATCTACGACGGCGACGCCAAGAGCTTTCGTGAACAGATGCTTGATTACTGCAAGCAATTCACGCTGCCCAACAAGGCCACCAAGGTCATCGGCAACATCAAGCGCAGCGTGCAAAGCGGCACCGAGGTCAGCTTCGAGTACGGCCTGGCGCTGGAGCGCGAACTGCAAAAGGCCCTGTTCGACTCACAGGACGCCAAAGAAGGTTTAAATGCCTTCAACAGCAAACGCACCCCCAGCTTCAAAGGCATCTAAACAAGGTGGACAGAGAGCCCCGACCGTCAGGTCGGGGCTCCTTCGTTGCATAGGCGGGCCCTTCAAACTGTGGTAATATCAACCTAGACAGTCTGGATAGGAGTGCCGCCATGCCCACGAGAACACCTGCACGAAAACGCCGCTGGCAACTGCAGGAAGCCAAGAACAAGCTCAGCGAAGTTGTCCGCCGCGCCATTGAAGAAGGCCCTCAGACCATCACCGTGCGCGGCCGCGACACTGTGGTCATTTCGGCCGTTCACGACAAACCGGCCGGCAAGCACGCGACGCTGTGGGAGCTGCTGCGGCCGCTGAAAGGCCTGAAAGTCCCTGCGGAACGCCGCGACGCAAGGCACCGCGAGGTTGACTTTGATCGGGCGGGTGGGTGATGGCACTCTTGCTTGATACCAACGTGATCGCCGAATCCGGCCGTGCCAAGTGCGACCCCAAGGTTGCGGCGTGGATGCAGACAGTTGCGCCTGAAGACTTTTACCTTAGCGCAATCACGGTCGGCGAGGTCGTGCACGGTCTTGAGATCATGAAGGACAACGCCGCGCGCCGTCGCCTGACCCAATGGTGGTATGCGCAAGTGCTGCCCGCCTTTGAAGGCCGGGTGTTGCCGGTGGACGAAGCTGTGGCCGAGCGCTGGGGGCAACTCAAGGCCAAGGCAAGACAGCAGGGCTTTGCGTTGGCAGACCTTGATGGTCTGATCGCCGCTACAGCCTTGGTTCACGGCCTGCCTGTTGTCACCCGCAACAAGAAGCATTTCACCCGCACCGGTGTCATGGTGATCAACCCCTGGGAGTAGCCGCAGGCGCAGCCGCCAGCCGGGCCGCAACTTCGTGGCCTTGCATTGGCGGCGCTTTCTTTGTGGCCCTTGCCGGTGCTTCGTGGTTGCATACGCGGTTATGAGCGACGCGAATTGGGTTGAACTGGGTGACTTGAATGATCTGCGCGGGCAGGCTCTGCGCGTTGTTGAAATCGGCAAGCGCAAGTACGCGCTGTCGTTCAAGGACGGCAAGTTTGGCTTGATTGACAACTCCTGCAACCATGTGGGCGGGCCACTCGGTGAGGGCCGGCTGGACGGTGAGTACGTCGTCTGTCCCTGGCACCACTGGAAGTTTCATCGCTGCACCGGCGAGGGCGAGCCCGGCTTTGAAGCCGACAAGGTGCCAGGCTTCACGCTCAAAGAAGAAGGCGGCAAGCTGTTCGTTGACCTGAACTCGGGCACCAAACGCAACCGCAAGCCCCACGAGCCGCACCCGCTGTCACGCAAGATTGAGCGCGGCGATGGCCCGGTGCGCATTGTCGGCATCTCGACCACTGCGATGGACGAGCGCAACCCGCGCTATTCAACGTCCGACGCGCTGCTTGAAACGGGGCTGGAACACGCCAAAGCAGGCGGGTTTGAAACACGCTACATCCGGTTGAGCGCCTTAAAATTCCGCAACTGTGAAGGCTACTACTCCAAAGCCGCGCGCGCCTGCACCTGGCCTTGCTCGATCACGCTGATGGACAGCAAAGACCAGCTTGACCAGGTGTACGACGCCTTCGTGCACTGGGCCGATATCATTCTGGTCGCCACGCCGATCCGGTGGGGGGCCGCCAGCGCGCTGTACTACAAGATGGTCGAGCGCATGAACTGCATCCAGAACCAGGTAACGATTGCCGACCGCGTGATGCTGCGCAACAAGGTCGCAAGCTTCATCATTACCGGCGGCCAGGACAACGTGCAGGGCGTCGCGGGCCAGATGCTGGGCTTTTTCGCCGAGATCGGCTGCGCCTTTCCGCAGTTTCCGTACGTCGCGCACACCCGCGGCTGGGACGCCGAAGACATGGACGAAAACGTGCGGCAGGTGAAGCACAGCGAAGAGTTGCGTGAAGGCGTGCGCGCGCTGGTGGATCGGTCCGTGGCCATGGCGCAGGTGCTGCTGGGCTCAGATGCTTCGTCGGCCAAAGTCAGCCGCGGCGGCCGCAAAGCCAGCCCGCTTTAGTCGTTCATCACGCGGTTGCGGCCGGACTGCTTGGCGTGATACAGGTAGTCGTCGGCGCGCTTGATGGTGTCTTCGATGCTCTTGTCGCCGGTGCGGAACTCTGCGACGCCGATGCTTGCGGTGATGCGGATCGGCCCGCCTTCATAGGTGAACTGTTCGTTGGCGATGGCTTCACGGATTCTCTCGGCTGTCTCCATGGCCCCGCCAAGCGGCGTCTCGGTCAATATCCCCGCAAACTCTTCGCCGCCGATTCTGGCGCAGATGTCTGTTTCGCGCAGGGTCTGCTGCATGATGCGCGCCAGCTCTTTCAACACATGGTCGCCCGCAGCGTGGCCCATGGTGTCGTTGATCTGTTTAAACCAGTCAATGTCCAGCATGATCACGCTAAGCGGCTTGCAGTAGCGTCGCGCGCGGGCAAGCTCTCGCTCGCCTTGCTCGTTGAAGGCGCGGCGATTCAGAAGCTCGGTCAACGGGTCGATGGTCGCCAGCCGCATGAGCTCGGTTTCTTTTTCCTTGCGGCCGGTGATGTCATTGAAGGTCAGAAAGCTGGCGGCTTTGCCCTCGTAATCCACGGGCGTGACGCTTACCAGCGCCGGAAATTCGCGGCCGCCGCCGTCGCGCAGGGTTGTTTCGTAGTCATCGACTTCGCCGACTTTTTCCAGCACGTCGGCCACGTGTTCACGGTCGGCGGGATCAACAAAGAAGTCTGGCGTGCGCTTGCCCTCAATGTCTGCCAGGCGCACATGAAACATCTCGGCGGCCAGCTTGTTGACGTACAGGATTTTGTCGTCGGCGCGGGTGCTTACGATGATCGGGAAAGGCGAGCTGTCCAGCACGCGCCGCAAGTTCGTTTCGCTTCGGCGGATGGCGCTGGTGCTGCGGTCTTTTTCTTTGCGAAAGTAGTCGTCGGCGCTTTCCATGGGCCGGAGCATAGCAAAGGGGTTGGCAGGTTGCAGGTTCCTGCTTCCGGGTTTCGGGGATTGACAGGCCGTTGCCGCATCAATGAATAGCCGCCGTGATCGGTGTTCTTGGCACAGTCATCGGCGGCATCGGCCTGTTCCTGTTGGGCATGATTCTCATGACCGACGGGCTGAAGGCGTTGGCCGGCGACGCTTTGCGCAGCATTCTGGCGCGCTTTACCAAAAACCGCTTCAGCGCCTTGGCCACGGGCGTGGGCGTTACCGCGCTGGTGCAATCGTCCAGCGCGACCACGCTGGCCACAATCGGCTTTGTGTCGGCGGGCCTGCTGACGTTCCAGAATGCAATCAGCGTCAACATCGGCGCGGCGCTGGGCACCACCAGCACCGGCTGGATTGTCAGCCTGCTGGGCCTGAAGCTGAGCATCGGCAAAATCATGCTGCCCGTGATCGGGTTTGGCGCGCTCGCCAAGCTGCTGGGCAAGGGCAAGCTGGCCCAGACCGGCATGGCGCTGGCCGGCTTTGGGGTAATTTTTGTCGGCATTGACGTGCTGCAGGCCGGCATGAAAGAGCTGTCCGAGCTTTTCAACCCGGAGCGCTTTCCGCAGGCCACGATCGGCGGGCGCATTGTTCTGGGGCTGATCGGCATCGGCATGACCGTGATCATGCAAAGCAGCAGCGCGGCGGTTGCGACCACGCTGGCGGCGCTGGCGGGCGGCACCATCAACCTTGAGCAGGCGGCCAGCATCGTCATCGGCGCCAATGTCGGTACCACAATTACTGCCGGCATTGCCAGCCTTGGCGCGACAACCCCGGCCCGTCGCACAGCCATGGCGCACATTTCCTACAACGCCGCAACAGGGGCCGTGGCGTTTCTGGTCTTGCCGCTGTACATGATGCTGGTGCACGAGCTTCCCGGCGTGTTCACCGACCAGGCGCTGACCATCGCCGCGTTTCATACCGGCTTCAACCTGCTGGGCGTGATCCTGTTTCTGCCGTTTGTCGGCACGCTGGCAAAGATCAGCGAGCGCGTCTTCAAGATGAAGGGCCCACGCCTGACCCGCGAGCTGGACACGAGCCTGCTGGCTGTGCCGCCGCTTGCGATTGATGCGGTGCGTCGTGCGCTGAAGGTTGGCTGCGCAGAGCTGTATGAATTTCTGGCCGCCCACCTGCGCGGCGACCGCAAGGGCCCCGGCGACGAACTGATCGATGAGCTGGATGTCGCCCTGGATGAGATACGCCGCTTTCTGGCCAAAGTCCCCCCGCCCGACGTGCAGGGCTACGAGTTTCACCGCCAGATCAGCACCATGCACGCCATAGACCACCTTGAGCGGCTGGTCGCTGAATCCCGCGAAAAGGCCCGCCTTGAGATCGCCCGCAAAGACAAAACCCTGCACAGCACCTGCGTTGACCTTGCCGCCATGCTTGAACTGCTGGCCACACAGGTCCGCGAGCCGCTGGTCGAGCCCGACGTGGAGCGCGCACAGGCCTTCAGCCAGCGCCTTGCCGACGAGCGTCGCACCGCGCGCCCCGCCATCCTTGAAGCCACCGCCGCCCGCAAGATCGACCCCGACCAGGCACTGGCTGAGCTTGCGGCCCAGCGCTGGCTTGACCGTCTGGCCTACCACGTGTGGCGCACCAGCCACCACCTGCGCGAAATGAAGCGCAAAGAGCTTGCGCAGCACGCCCACACCGCCGCCGACGCGGGCGCGGGCGCCGCCAAAGCCCCGGAGCCGGTTATTGCGGGTACGCAAGACCAGGCCTGACTTTGCGTATCAGCACTGGCGACACGCCAAGCTATCCTGAATCGTAGATTTTCTTGAATAGCCAGCGCACCTTTCGGGCAGTCTAGGTGCATGGACACAGCCGTCATGACGGGCATTGACCTTGAGACACTGGTGCGGGCACACCACGCCGGTGTCTGGCGCTACTTGCGCCTGCTGGGTTGCACCCGCGAGGAAGCGGACGACCTGACGCAGGAAACCTTCATGGTCGTCATGCGCAGCGACTTTGAGCATCACACCGACGCCCAGACGGCCACATGGCTGCGCCGCACCGCACGCAACATCTTTCTGCATGCCAAGCGTAAGGACCGCACGCGGCGCGAAGTAGACCTTGAGGCTGCGGAACTGGTTATGCAGCAGAACGCCCAGGACGGCGGCGATGCATACGTGGAAGCCCTGAAGCGCTGCCTTGAGATGATGCGCGGCCGCACCCGTCTGGCGGTGCTGGCTGTGTACGGCGAGAAACTGACGCCATCGCAGGTAGCCGAGCGCATGGGCCTGAAAGAAAACGGACTGAAAACACTGTTGCAACGCGCCCGCGAAAAGCTGCGCGACTGCGTTTCCCGGAGGATGGGATCGTGAGCGACCACGCCGCAATCCGAGATCGCTACCTTGAGCTTGCCCTTGAGGAAGTGTTCCACGGCGGGCCCGACAGCGGGCTGGCAGACAGCATCCTCAAGGCAGCGTCGGTTTCTGCCCCGCAGGCGGAGGTCCCGCATGGGCCTTCACCCGAGGACTCCGCGGCGGGGCATGAACCGGGCCAGTTGATTGAGCTTGCGGCGCACCGGCCACGGCGCCCCTGGTGGCGCTATGCCATTGAAGGCGCAGCCGCTGCCTGCGTGGCGGCCGCACTGGTGCTGCTGCTGGCGCCGACTGATGAACCTGCTACCCAGCGCGAAGAAACCCCTGTCGTCGCGCAGAAACCCCCGCTGCCGGAGGGCATCACAGCCGCCCCGGACGCAAACTATGCACAGGCCGCTTTGGGCGGCGGCTTGACCGCGACTGCGGGCTGGTACGTCGTGACGACGGACGCGCCGTCACTGAGGGTAGGGGAGCACAGCGTGGAGGACGTGAAGGGCCGGGCGGTGGTGGTGGTAGGAGGCATCCCCTCGGAGGCGCAGGTGCGTGCAATGGGCACGTTCCTGTATCAGAACGACATTACGGAGGCACAACTCATGAAGATGGAATGGATGAAGGCCGGGGCGATGGCCCTGTGTGTGGTGTGGGGCAGCGCGTGGGTCAACGACACGCTGGTGCAGGCCCAGGACCGCGAAGGCAAAGTGCGCGAAGAAAAGACGCCCGAGGCGTACCTTGAGCAGCTTCGCGCGGAGATGAAGGAACTGAAGGCCAAGCTTGAGCGCACTCGCAACATGGAAGACGGCGAGGAAAGCCAGGCCCGCATCACGCGCATTGAAAACGCGATCGTCGAGAAGGAAAAGCAGATCGAGAGCGTCGAGAAGCGTATTGCCCAGCGCAAGGGCAACGAAGTCGAAAAGAAAGAAGACGGCAACGCCCAGCGCCGTAAGGACGCGGCAGAAAAGGAAGCCGCCGAGCGCAAGGCCCGCGAAGCCAAAGAGCGCGAACGCGAAGAGACTGAAGAAGAAGCCGCCGAGCGCAAGCGCCGCGAAGATCTTGAAGAAGCGATGCGCGAAGCCAAGCGCGAACGCGAAAAGGCCGACCGCGAAGCCGCCGAGGCCGAAAAGCGCGCCAAGCGCGAAGCCGAAGAAGCCGAAATGCGCGCCCGCAAAGAACGCGAGATGGAAGGCAAGAAGCGCGAAGAAGCGGAGCGTGAAGCCAGGAAGCGCGAAGAGGCCGAGCGCGAAGCCGCCAAGAAGAACGAGAAGAACGAAGAAAAGCGGGCCGAAGAGCCCAAACGCAAGGAAAGCGCCCGCGAGGCCAAGAAACGCGAAGAAGAAGAGCGCAAGCGCAAAGAAGCCGAGGAGAAAGAACGCAAAGCCCGCGAACAGGAAAACGCACAAAAGAAAGAACCCGAACGCCGCAAAGAAGGCGAAAAGAAGAAGTAGAGTGCGCCACGAACAAAGCACACAACCCACGCGAATTGCGTGGGTTGTGTGCTTTGGCGCGTACCACGCTGCGTCGAGCATCGGCAAGTCTGCGTGCGCACACGGTGTGCGATCGAGACAATGTTGATGCCCGTGCCAGAGCAGGTAAACTCGCAGCTGGTTGGTTGCTGGGCTTTGCCGAGACTCTGGAGTCTCGGCGTCGAAGTTGCGCCTTTTCGGCGCATTGGGGTGGCGTATGGCACTAAGGTTGATTGTACTTGCAGTGTTGTTCGCGCTCGCGCCGCTGGCATTTGCTCAGACCATGATGGGACTGCCCGCGCACAGCTCGTCGTTCTCCGGAAGCGTCCGAGGCTACTACTTTACCGCGCCGACTGACTTTACCATCACCGGTTTGCGCGTTCCGACAGATGCAAGTACCGCAGGGCAGACCATTGAGGTGGTACGCCTGACTGCCGCTCCACCGGCCTATCCCACTACGACCAATTCGTTTACACAGCTTTACCGGGTGGTGGATAATCAGACGACTAATGTTCTCACTGTGAACATTGCGGTCGCCAGCGGTGACGTCATCGGCATTCTAGGTTGGCGCGGCACTTCCAATTCTTATGGCACTGGGCCCTACAATACTGCGATAGGGAGCTTCGGTGTAACGCTGCATCGTATGGGCATGCAGTACAACCTCAATACCACGCCGGCCCAAGAACTGTGGACTGAAGCCAGCTCAATCAGCCGTGTAGAGATGTATTACACTCTTGGGCCGACCCTCACGGTGGCCACGACCGCCGGCACGGCCCAGGACGTTTATGCCAACGACACCGGGC
>JAHBYA010000023.1 GCA_019636195.1 Planctomycetota bacterium
GTAAACGGCGGCCTCACGCCATGTTCGCCGTGTTCGGCGCCGGGTTCAGCGCTGCGGCTGCTTGCTTTGCTGGTCGGCCATCTGCCGGAAACGCCGGAACAGGTGCAGGCTGTCGTGGGGGCCGGGGCTGGCCTCGGGGTGGTACTGCACACTGAACACCGGAAGTTTCTTGTGTCGTATGCCGCTGACGGTGTTGTCGTTGATGTTCATGTGCGTGATTTCAACGTCGTCGGGCAGGCTGGCGGGGTCGGTCGCAAAGCCGTGGTTCTGGCTTGTGATTTCGACCATGCCGGTCGCGAGTTCCTTGACCGGGTGGTTGGCGGCGTGGTGCCCGAACTTGAGTTTATACGTGCGCCCGCCAAAGGCCCAAGTCAACAGTTGATGGCCAAGACATATGCCGAAAATGGGCAGGCGCTTTGCAATCAGCTTTTTGATCTCGGCAATCGCGTAGTCCAGCGCCGCGGGGTCGCCGGGGCCGTTGCTTAGAAACACCGCGTCAGGGCCCCAGGCCAGGATTTCGTCGGCTTTGCTGGTTGCATTGAACACGCGCACATTGAACCCAACCTGCACCAGGCAGCGCAGGATGTTCTTTTTTGCGCCGTAGTCGATGGCGGCGCATTTCAGGGGCGCGCCGGAAGGCTTAAGGAAGGTGGTTTCGGCATATTCTGAGTCATACCCGAAAGTCATGTCCCAGGGCGGGCGGTTGCTGACCACCTTGACCAAATCTTGCCCCTCCATGGTGGGGCTGGCTTTGACTTCAGCCAGCAGGGCGTTTTCGTCGCCGTCGGGGGCGATCACGCCGCGCATGGCGCCGTGCTTGCGCAGGTGCAGGGTCAGCGCGCGGGTATCAAGGCCGTCGATGGCGGGCACATCGTGATCAAGCAGAAACTCGTGCAGGCTTTTTTCACTGCGCTGGTTGCTGACGATGCCGCTGAGCTCGCGGCAGACAAAGCCGCTGAGCCATGGCTTTTCCCACTCGTCGTCTTCGGTGTTGATGCCGTAGTTGCCGATCTGCGTGGCCGTCATGGTCACGACCTGGCCGGCGTAGCTGGGGTCGGTGATGATTTCCTGGTAGCCGGTGAGCGCGGTGTTGAACACCACTTCGCCAAAGCCCTTGGCTCGCCCGCCAAAAAGCCGGCCGCGGAAGGCGCGGCCGTCTTCAAGCAGCAGGATCCCGGGCGGGCGTTTCTTCATGGCGCGGGAGTATAGGCGGCGCGGCTTGGCCTGCAATGCCGCGCCTTGCAAAGGTTATCCACACGCAGGTCCAGACTGACAACACGGTCGCGGTCGGCACGCCTACCACCTGCACCCACGCCAGCGGGCCGCCCCAGCGGTCGATCATCGGCACGAAGCAAAACAACAGCACGGCAGCGCACAGCCCCCATGCCAGCCGTGTGCGCCCCGCCGCCAGCAGCGGCCCCAGCGCCAGCAGCAGCAACGCCAAATGGTGCGGCCAGAACAGCAGGTTGCCCAGCGCCGCTGACAGCAGCGCCAGGCCGGCGGCGGCGTTGCGGCTGTGGCGGGTGTCGCGACGCAGCGCCGCCAGCACCAGCGCCGCGCCAAACAGCAGGCAGCCCAGGCCGAAGCCCCCCCACTTACGCAGCGGTTCAGGCGCCGTGAACAGCAACGGCGCGCGTTCGGGCAGGTCGTTGCTGAGGCGCTGGCCGTCGCCGAAGTAGCGGTTGACCACGGCGCCCAGCGAGTTGTTGGGCGCGCGCACGCCGCCAAGGTTGTCGGGCGACTGGGTGCGGGCGTGCGGGCTGACAATCAGCTCGGTGTATTCGCGGCTGAGCTGCACGTTGCGCCCGAGCCCGTCAAGGCCGTGCGCGGGCACGGTCCAGACCAGCGGCAGCAGCCACAACAGCGCACAGCCGGCGAGCATCGCGAGCGCAGCCTTGAATCGGCGCTGCGCCAGCAGCACCAGCAGCAGCACGATTGGTATGACCTTGAGGTGCGCAGCGGCCGCCAGCAGCAAGCCGCCGCGCAGGGTGCGGCCTTCTTCAAGTTGCCACAGGCCCGACGCCAGCAGCAGCAGCAGCAGAAAGTTGACCTGGCCCTCGCTGAAGTTGATCCAGGCCGCGCCGAATACCGCGACCACAAGCGGCGCAAGAAACGCGGGCAGGCCCGGGTCCATGCGGCCCTGGCGCCACACCGCGCGGCTGCACATGCGCGCGACGGCCAGCAGCGCGCCAGCGGCGAAAAGCCACTGCGCCAGCGCCCACACGGCGTAGCCCGCGCCGCGCGGCAGCCATGTGACGGGCGCCATCAGCGCCGCGAGCAGCGGCGGGTAGATGTACAAGCCGACGCGGTTGTGCGGGTCTTCGGCATCGGCGTACAGGTGCTCGCCGCCGCTGCGCATGCGTTCAGCGGCTTCCCAGTACACGGCGATGTCCATGCTGTAGTCTTGCCAGTAGCCGGGCAGCGCGACGGCAAGGCCCGCCAGCGCGAGCCCCGCGCACAGCAGCAGCAGCTTCAGAGCGCTTGGCATGCTAACTGTCCGGCAGCCTGGAAATCTGGTCGGCCCACCATTGCAGATGGCGCACGTTGTCTTCGTTGGTCAGGCGGTTGGCGGCGGCATCGCGCGGCGGCACGCCGGTGATGTCGCACAGGCCTGAAAAGCAGCGATCAAGCAGGCCCTTGTCGGTGGCGGCGGTCAGGGCCGATGCCATGCTTTCGAGGTCGGCGTTGATGCGCGTGGCGACGTCATGGATGGCCACCGCCGCGCTGCGCCCGCCCATGTTGACCAGGCTGTCGAGCATGGCGCTGCGCACCATGAACTCGGTTTCCATGGGGCGGCCGGCTGTGTCGCGGTCAAAGGCGACGCGTCCGCGCAACACGCGGATGGCCTCAATGCGGCGCGCGTCTTTGACGCCGGCAAAGCGCAATTTGCCCAGCGCGATCGCGCACTCCAGGCGCACCTGCACCGACTCGTCGGCAAGCGGGCCCGCCATGGCCTCAATCAATGTGTCCGTGTCGTCGGGATAGCCGAGGTTGCCCAGCGCCTGGGCCGCCGCGGCGCGCACGTGCGGGTCTTCATCGGCGGGCTGGCTGGCATCGCCGAGCAGCAGGCTGGTGTACTGCGCGCGCAACTGTTCGTGCTGTGCGGGGTCTGCCGCCTGCGTGGTGGCGCGGATGCCCTCGCGCCGCTCTTGCGGGACGTTTCGGCATGACGCGAGCAGCAGCAGTGCGATCAACGGCAGGTAGCGCATACGGCCCGGATTGTGGGGTGCTTACGGCGCGCGTCAAGGACGCGAAAGCAGGCTGCCTATCGCGGATAGGCAAGGTGGGCTGGATGCTCCCGCCGCAACAGCGCGCACCGCGGGGTAAACTTCAGCTACCCCGAATGACCCCGCAGGAGCGTTTATGAAACCGGTCTTTCGCCTTGCCGCCGCGGCGTGCGTATCCGCCGCGCTGTTGAACCTTTGCTTTGTTTCGCCGCGCGCCGAAAGTGACGAGCCCGCCCTGGTCACGCGTGAGTACAGCGCACGCGGCCTTTCGACGTACGAGATTCTGCCCGGCACGCGCACCAACAGCATCCGCGACGTGCTGGCGCCGGACCGGGCGCTGACCGCCACGGGTGACGAGCGCCCGTGGGACGCCTGGTGGATGCGCGATTCCGGCGATGAAGCGCGCTGCTGGGAAGGGCTCGACACAGCCCTGGAGGAAATCGCGGAGTTTGTCGGAATCGAAGACAGCGTGAACGTCAACGTGCTGTCGCAGTCGCGCTTCCGCATGACCGGCACCGAAGAAGCCCACAAGCGCATGCAGTGGGCGCTGCAGGCCATGAACGATGTCAGCGCGGCGCGCGTCAACCTGGCCGTGTACCGCGTCGAGGGCAGCTTTGACTCGCCGATCGTGCCCGCCGCCGAAGTCGCGGCCCGCACCCGCGGCGCGCGGCTGGTCGGCACGCTGGCCGGCGGGCTGGGCGACCCGCTGGTGCTGCAACGCACGCAACACACGAGCTACGTCGCCGACATTGACATGCAACTTGCCACCGAGGCGGCGATCGCGGAGCCGCAGCTCAGTACGCTCAATACCGGCACCGAGGTGGTGGCGGGCGTGCTTTCGCTGCCGGACGGCAGCCTTTGGGTACAGGGTTGGCACGCCGAAATGGCCCTGAACCAACTGCGCAAACGCACCAGCAGCGTCGGCGAGCTTGAATTGCCCGACACCTCGTACCGCTATGCGCCGGTCAGCGCCGAGATTGAAAACGGCGGCGGCGTGCTGCTTGACTGCGGCGACGGCAACCGCCTGCTGCTGGTCGCGCGTTGCGACCGCACCGTGCGCGACCACGAATACACCGACGCAGACGGCACCGTGTACCGCCTGTTGAACGTCGCAGCCGCGCTGCGCGGCCACGGCCTGGCCGACGCCTGGGTGATGTCGCCCAACAGTGAGCAGTGGCTGGGCGACGGCCGCCTGCCGCAGGTGTTTTTTGAGCCTCCGGTGGATGGCCCGTACAACGACGCTGCGATCATGCTGTGCGAGTCGATCAACCCAGACACGTTGCACATGGCGGTGGTTGGGCCTTACCTGGGGGTGCGCTTGCGGGTTCTGGACGCGGACATTGACGGCGATGCCCCGCAGCAGCAGCACGAGCTTGCCATGATCAACCTGCACCGCGCGCCGCACGCGGGCGTGGCGGTGCGTGTCAGCACCTTCCAGTTGAAGGACAGCACCGAGCTTCCGGCGGGCCTGCTGCTTGGCCGGCCAAGCGGCGCCGACGTCGCCCAGCTCGGCAAGCCCACCAGCGTGCGCCTGATGGCAAGCCGCACCGGGCAGGCGATTGACCAGATCGACCTGCGCATGATTGCCATGTTGCGCGACTACAGCTCCGTGACTGCCACGGGCGTGGCGTCATCCGACCCGACGGTGGGCACACTTGCGCTGGGCAGCCAGTTGCGCTGGGTCGCCACCCACGCCGATGACGGCAAATTGCAAATCGAGATGCGGGCGGGCGTCACGGTCGGGCCGACAGAAGTGGAACGCGTTGACCCGAAGGACCCGCACAGCATTGAGCGTTCAAAGACTTCCCTTACGCAGATCAGGGTTGTCGATGAACTGGCAGTCGGCGAGCGCATGGCCGCGATCAGCCCTGCCGCCGGCCTTGACGGCGAGCTGGTGGTGATCGTGCTGGAACGCCTGAAGTAGCTGGTGCAGAAGCAAGGGCGCCCGCGCCGCGGGCGCCCTTTTCATTGCACGCGCTTGCCTTCCTGCCACTGCACCTCGCGCAGCAGGTTGCCGGATGTGTCGTAGGTCTTCCACGGGCCGTCTTCGCGGCCTTCCACAAAGTAGCCCTTCACGGCGACCGTCCCGTTTTCGTGAAACTCGCGCCAGATGCCGTGGCGGGTGCTGGTGCCGGGCTTGACTGTCCACTCGGCCTTGCGGCCCTTTTCGCCCTCGGGGCCGGACTTGCGGGCGACGGTCTCGCCCCGGAACAGCAGTTCTTCGCTGACCAGCGAGCCGCCGCTGTATTCGCGGCGGGCGCACTCGCTGCCGTCTTCGTCGTGCTCGACCCATGTGCCGTGGCGCAGGTCGGCGCGGTACTCGCCCACTTCTTTCAGCGTCTTGTCGGCGTACCACTCCTGCCACTTGCCCTCTTTCAGGCCGTGATCGAAAATGCCCTGCGTCTGCAGCTCGCCGTTGATGTGCCACCACGACCACTGGCCGGTCTGCATGCCGTCGGTCCACACGCCCTCAAACCTGAGCTGGCGATTGAAGAAATGCCCGAAACTGCGGCCTTGCCGCCGCCCATGCACCCACACTTCCACCAGCTCTTCGACACTGTTGTCGAAGTATGTGACCCAGCGGCCTTCCTTTTCGCCGTCTTTGTGCGCGCCGCGCAGCCGGGTATTGCCGCTGGCGTGCCACATGAACCAGTCGCCGTGTGGCTCGCCGCCTTTCCAGTGCTCAATGGAGGCCTGCACCTTGTTTGAGTGCCACGACAGCCACTCGCCGTCCTTGAGCCCGTCGATGTAGCGGCCCTTGACCGCACGCTCGCCGTTGCTGTGCCACTCCTGGTAGTCGCCGTCAGGCCGGTCATCCTTGAACTGGCCCTGCATGGCCATCTGGCCGTTGCTGTGCCACTCCTGCCACTGGCCTGTGCGCAGGCCGTTGTCGTAAGCGCCTACGGCCTTGCGCGCCCCGGTCGGGTACCACTGCTGAAAGGGCCCGTGCAGAACCTCGCTGCCGCCGTCGCGCCGGATGCCCCACTCGGCGGCGATGGTGCCGTTGGGGTGGCGCTCAATACGCGTCTTTTCGTCGGCGGCGGTGATAATCTTGCCGGACTGGCTGTCACTGGACATCACCTGCCAAGCCAGGATTGCAAACGCCACCAGCAGCAAAACCATCAGCGCGATCCCGGTGGCCCAGGTCTTGGTGGCAGTGCTGACCCGGCGCTGGGGCGGCGCCTTGTACATGCCGCTGCCGATCAGGCGCACAGTTTCGCGCATCGCCTGCATGTCGCGCGAATCTTCACGGCCGCTGTACGCATCGGCCTTGGATTCAATCTCCTGCAGGTTGTGGCTGCCGCTGTCTGTGACCAGCCGGCCCTTGAGCGCGATATCCAGCTCGGGGGGTGCGTCGGCAACTTTGTAAAGGTACACGTCGGTGATCGTGTGCTCGCAGAGCATGCAGACCACGGTGTCGGCAAGGCGGTGCTGGGCAACCTTCTGTTCGCGGTTGCAGTGAGGACAGATGATCTTGACTGCCGCCAATGAAGCCTCCGCCCTACGCAGGCAAGTACCCCGGTGCCCCCATCTCAGCAAGCCCAATATTGTGCATTCTGTTGGTTTGAATGCGAGAGGGAAGGCACCACTGCCTGTCATCGCAACCGACTCCGCGATGTTACAGGTACAGGAATGTGCCTTCATGTCCCGGCTTACAGCAGCGGCAGCACGACAAACCAGCCGATGGCGCCAAGGCCCGCCAGGATGAACAGCACGAGCAGGACAACCCACAGCATGCTCTGGCGGCGCTCGTCGTCTTTGTGCGCCTGGTACTCGGCAGAGTAGTCGCCGACCTGCATTTTACCGGGCGCCCAGCTTTCGTTGTCGAACCCGCCGCCGTAGGCCTCACTGGCCGCGACAATCTCGCTCAGGTTGGTGATGCCCGAGGCGCTGATGATTTTGCCGTGCAGCGGGATTGCCAGCTCCGGCGTTGCCGACTTCTTCTTGTGCAAAAACGGGTCGTCGATCGTGCCTTCACAAATCAGGCAGCGCCAAGGCTCATGCAGCCGGCGCGTGGGCACCGATTGCAGCCGCTTGCAGTGTGGGCAGACAATTTCCGCCTTGGCCATGGCCGGGATTTTATTGCCGCCTCCGCGCTTGGGAACTGCCAAACCGTCAAGCTATTGTTTGACCGGCGTAGCGGGCAGCGGGTTCATGCGCGCTTCTTCAAGGGTGCGCGGCACAATGTATCGCGGCTGGCTGCGGGCCAGCAGCACGGCGTCGCCGGTTTCGGGCACGCGCAGGGGAATGTCGCGCTGGCGCAAGTTGGCAAGTTCGCGGCCGTTGCTGTCAAAGAAGCGCAGTTCCACCTTGTGCTCGCCGGGCGGCAGCTTGGCCATCATCAGGTGCGTTTCGCCGGGCAGCAGCACGTTGCCGCGCGTGTCGGCCTCGGCGTTGGCCAGCAGGCCTGCCACCATCACCGCCGCGCCCACGCCCATGGCGATGGCGCCCGCGGTTTTGGTGCCCTTGCCCTTGCCGTGCACGACCAGCATGCGCCCGATGTGCATGGCGGAGGCACCCGCCGCGATGCTCGCGGTCTTGGCGATGGCCTTGCCCTTCAGAATGTCGTCCATGACGCGGCCACCGCGCGTGATCGCCTGAAAGAATGTATCGCCGATCTTGTAGGCGCGGCCCAGCGTTTCGCCGTTCACCAGGACTTCCACAAAGCTCTCGCGGTACTCGCCCTGGTTGATCACCCGCGTGCTGCCGTGGTGTCCTTCGGCTGTGAAGAACGGGCCCACGCCCAGCTCAAGCATCATGATTGTGTTGGCGTCTTTCTGCGCGTCCATGTTCAGCCACGGGCACGAGGCGTCAAAGTTGGCGGGCTCTTTGGGCAGGCGCTTGAGCTCGTCAAGCATGGCCTTGGCGCCGGCCTCGTCCTGGCGCGCGAGGTAGGCGCGGATGCGCATGATAAAGGTGGGCAGCCAGTCGGCGGCGTATTCGCCCTGCTTCAGGTCGCCGGTATCGACGTACAGGGCGTTGCGGAAGCACGCCATTGAGTTTTCGCGGTCGCCCAGCATGAAGTACATCATGCCCAGGTACCACGAGTTGAACATGCGCTCGTACGGGTCGCCCATCCAGAACTTCTGGCGCTCACTGAACCAGTGGGCCGCGGCCACGCCGCCGCCTTCGCTCAGGTTCATTGCATTCCAGGCGCGCAGGTAGTCATCGCGCGCCGACTGCCAGTAGCCCAGGCCCATCTTGGCGTGGGCGCGGTAGTTCAGGACCAGCGTGCGGTCTCGCTCAGGAAACTGGTTGATGTCCTGCGTGTCCGTCATGACCTTCTGATAGCCGCCCTCCGACATCGCCTTGCGCGCGTCGTAAACTGAGCTGCAACCCGCGCCAAGCGCGAGCACAGCCAGCAGCACCAGCCATTGCAGTTTGATCATGGTTCACCCCGGCCCCGGGGAAAAAACAGGGGCCGCGTGCGCGGCCCCGTGTTGATTGTTAGCGATACACCGCGTTGGTCTTGGACACGCGGCGGATGTCTTTGCTGCTCTTGAACATCAGCTCGCTGGTTTCGGTGTCAATGAACTCATAGCTGTACTTGACGGTGTCGTCGTTCTTGGCGCCGTCGGTGACGGACAGCGACGTGAACTTGGCGCGCAGGAAGTAGTCGGCGCCCAGCTTGGTGCGGCGGCCGGTGCGGTCGGTGTACTCGCCCGCTTCTTTTTCAATCTTTTCGCGGTCCACTTCGGACAGGACTTCGCTTTCACGAATCACAAAGCGCATCTGGTCGCGCGTGAACACCTCGTTCAGGGCGGTCAGCAGGTCTTCCTGGAAGAACTCGGTGATCTCAGGAAAACGCGTGTTGTTGGTCGGCGTGATCAGCGCGACGATCGGCGGCTCTTTGTACTTGGCCTTGAAGTTCTCGATCAGTTTCTGGCGCTTGACTTCCTTGACGATGTAGGCCGTTACTTCCTTGGCGTCGGCGGCGTAGGGGCCGCTGTGGCTTACGCCCTCTTCGTCGTCGTCAACGGCAACCCGGGTCGATTGCTGGCAGCCGCTTCCGTAAGCGCTGGCAAACGCCACAAAACCGAGCATCACAAGAATCGTCAACAGACTGCGCATGGTCGTTTCCTTTAGGTGGGCCCCACTTGAGCGTTTCACAGGGTACAGCCCGCGCCCCGGCACGCAAGCGCCACAAAACCGGCAGTGCACAACCTGTCCTGCCCGCTGGACTTTCGTCGCAGCACGCGTTGTAGTTCAGGGACCATGGAACCCGACTTCAAGCAACTGACCCGCGAACAGGTCACCGTGCCCGAAAGCGCCCAGGGCAAACGGCTTGACCGGTTCATGGCTGAGCAGTGGCCCGACTACTCGCGCACGTTGCTGGCGGCACTGGTGAAAGACGGCCACGTCAGCATCGCCGGGCTTGCGCCGACGCGCGTAAAGCCCGCGCTGAAGCTGGAAGCAGGCATGCAACTCACCCTTGAGCGCCCGGCGCTGGTCGAGTCCGCGCTTGAGCCTGAGGACATCCCGCTGGAAGTGTTGTACGAAGACGAAGCGATTGTCGTCATCAACAAGCCGCCTGACCTGCCCGTCCACCCGCCCAAAGCGGGCCGCGGCGGCACGCTGGCCAACGCACTGCTGTTTCATGTCAAGAAGCTTTCGCCTGACCCGGTGCGGCCCGGCATCGTGCACCGGCTGGACGCCGACACCAGCGGGGTAATCGTGTGCGCCAAGGATGAAAGCGCGCACTTCAAGCTTTCGCGGCAGTTCGAGCAGCGCACCGTCGAGAAAGAGTACCTGGCGATCGTGCGTGGCCGCATGAAAGAAGAAAGCGGCGTCATCGAACTCGCGATTGACCGCCACCCCGACCACTACGAAATGCAGCGCGTGCACGCCGACGGCAAGCCCGCCGTCACACACTGGCAGGTGCTGGAGACGTTCAAGCGTTTTTCGCTGCTGCGCCTGACGCCGCGCACCGGTCGTACGCACCAGTTGCGGGTGCACTTGGCGGCGATCAATCACCCGATTGTCGGTGACCGGCTGTACTCGCGCAAACCGCCGCTGACGCGCAGTGAAATTGAAGGCCGCGAGCCGGAACCGGGCGAAGCGCCCTTGATCGCGCGCCAGGCGCTGCACGCCAGCCGCCTGACGTTTGAGCACCCGCGCACCAGCCGGCGCATGACGTTTGAAGCGCCGCTGCCGCCTGACATGCAGCGAACGCTGGAAGCCCTGCGTGAACGCGGCGGCGGGCGTGGTTTGATTGAACACGAAGCAACGGAGTAGCCGGCGTTCATGCTGTTGCGGCCTAAGCGTCGGCCTGTTGCCAGGCGACGGGCACAGCCGAAGTCTCACAGTTTCTCGGAAACTCCGTTCTAGAGCTCGCCTTCGCGTAATGTTCCGTTACATGTGTGTTCAATTCTTACCGTATGGCTTAGCGGGCGGATTTGGGTGAATCGACATAACTCTTTATTTTCAAAAAGGTTGAGTATTGCCCAGATCGCCCGCCGATGATTGGCACGCTGGGCGCTTTGGTGCGTCCAGAAGTGCTCGGAATTCAAAACCTTCAACCGACAGGAGTTATGCTATGAAGAAGTTCGCTCTGCTCGCGCTGGTTCTTGCTTTCGGTGGCGTCATGCTTGCTGGTTGCCCGGACAACAAGGCTTCCAACACGAAGACCAACGCCGCTCCGACCAACGCCGCTCCGACCAACGCCGCGTCAAACGGCTAAGTCTGGAACAACGCAATCGCGAACCGGGAGGCTTGCCTCCCGGTTTTGCATTTGCGGGGGATCGCTTTTCGGGGTTTTTTCGTGAGAACCCGTGCCTTAGCCCGACTATCCCCACACTCAGGTGAACTGGAGAAGCTATGCACTGGATGCGAATGATTGTGGCTGCGGCGGTTGTGGGCCTTGTGGTCCCCTTTGCCGTCGCACAGGACGCCAAGAAAGATGAACGCAAGACTGAATCCAAGCCCGCCGACGGCAAGGGCGACGCCAAGAAAGACGCCAAGGCCGCCGACCGCGGCGACGCCAAGGCCGAGGCCCTGCTCAAGCGCGCGTACACGCGCGTGCACAGCGCCGAAGCCGACGGCCTGAAGAAGCTCAAGGCCAACGCCAGCATTGAAATCGACATCAGCGCCTTCGGCGCCGGCAAACAGGCGTTTGACGGCTCGCTGTGGTGGAAGAGCGGCAGCCCCGCCATGTGGCAGGCCAACGACGACGGCGGCGGCGAGAACCCGATGCTGGCCATGATTGTGCCGATCGCCAAGCAGGTGTTCGAGCCGTACCTCGGCTACGTCACGGGCTTTGAGGCCTGGGACGTGCGCTTCAAGGAAGCCAAGTTCAAGCTGCTTGAAGCCAAGAAAGAAGAAGGCGCCAAGGAAGAAAAGGCGGCGGACAAGGTTGAAGTCGTCGAAGTCACCTACGGCGATGGCCGCGTCGAAACCTTCAAGGTCGCCAAGAACATGGTGCAGAGCTTTACCAAAGACACCGTGATCGGCATGGCCGAGCAGGAACAGAAGGCCAAGATCACCTTCACCTTCGAGTACGAAGACCTGGGCAAGAAGCTGCGCCCCAAGAAGGTCACCGGCGACACCGAAATTGAAATGCCCGAGATTCCCGGCGAAAACGACCCCAAGAACCCGGGCGCACCGCGCGCCGGCGGCGGCCGCGACACCCTCAGCGGCAGCATCACCGTCGAGAAGTGGGGCAAGGCCGGCGACCACGACATCGCGCTTGAGCTCAAGGGCGCTGTCGGCCTCAAGAGCCTGGGCGCCGAGTTTCCCGCGGCGTTCAAGATCACCGAGCCCAAGATCAACGACGACGTGAAGGATGCCGACTTTCCCAAGGGCGCGACGCCCGAGGGCAAGACGCCCAGCGGCGACGACGAGTTCTAGCCCGTACCCCACATGCGGGCTGAACGCGGGGGACCAGCACCTTGGGGGCCGGTCCCCTGACCTTTTAATGAAAGCGGCAAGTGGCCTCAAAGCCGCCACGGAACTCACGGAGAAGAGCAACAGCGTTACCAGGCTGGATAGGATGCGGAGCCCAATCCTGTCTATCTTGTTGCTTTGCAGTTCTGCCTTACTGCCAGCCATTCAACTGCAACAGCAACGGCGTTCACCCCAGAGCCCACAGAGGACTAGAAGCCAGTTCTCTGCGAACTCGGTGGCTATGCCACGCGATGCGACATAGACCTGAGCCGCGACATGTTGTGCCGCTGCGCGGCACTCCCCGGCTTTCCAGCCGGGGCTTTTGTTTCGCAGTGAGGCCTTCTTCGCATCGCAATGGGCTTGGTCTCCATGCCGTTGTGAGTAACGGCCGGCGTGGCAGAAGGGGTCAGCCCCCCCGGTGTGTCGCCGGTACTCAAGCCAGCGCTTGCTTGCCGCTTTGGGTGATCACCCGCCCGCGCGGAGTTTTCTGGATCAATCCCTGCCGTATCAGGTGCGGCTCATAGGTGTCTTCGATCGTGTCTTCTTCTTCGCCGACCGCGACCGCCACAGTCTTCAGCCCCACCGGCGTGTCGCTGCGCGCAAGGCATTGCAGGATGCGCCGGTCAAGCTCGGTCAGACCGTGCGCATCAATGCCCAGCATGCGCAGGCCCTGCTCTGCCACCGCCCGGTCGATGCGCCCGTCGCCCTTGACCTGCGCCACGTCGCGCAGGCGCTTGAGAATGCGATTGGCCACGCGCGGCGTGCCGCGTGAGCGCTGCGCCACAAGGATGGTGGCTGCGGCGTCAATCGGTGTGCCCAGCAGCTTGGCGCTGCGCGTCACGATCGTTTCAAGGTCTTCCACCGGGTAGGGGTCCAGCCGTTCCAGCACCCCGAACCTCGCCCGGAACGGCGCGCTGAGCAGGCCCTCGCGCGTGGTCGCGCCGATCAGCGTGAAGTGCTGTAAGGTCACGCGCACGCTGCGGGCGGCTGGGCCGGTGTCGAGCACAATGTCGATGTGCCAGTCTTCCATGGCGGAGTAGAGGTATTCCTCGACGGCCTTGGGCATGCGATGAATCTCGTCGATAAACAGCACGTCCCCGCGCCCGAGGTTGGTCAGCAGCGACACCAGGTCTCCCGCGCGCTCAAGGGCCGGGCCTGAAGTCGCGTGCATGCCGACCTGCATCTCGTGCGAGACAAGGTTGGCCAGCGTGGTCTTGCCAAGGCCGGGCATGCCGGAAAACAGGATGTGGTCCAGGGGCTCGCCGCGCCCGCGTGCAGCGGCGATGAACACCGACAGGTTTTCGATCACGCCGCGCTGGCCCACAAACTCAGCCAGCGTGCGCGGGCGCAGCGCAGTCTCGTACTCGACCTCAAGCCGTCGCGAGTGCCCATCCAGCAGTTGTTCGTCTGCGTCACTCATTGAACTGCCCGGTCTCGCGTAAAGGCACTGCGACTGCAATCAACCACAGCGAGCACAGAGTACTCCCTTATGCAGTAAAGGTCTGCTCTGTGTACTCTGTGGTCTCTGTGGTGACAACGCATTGCCGGCCGTTACGGCGACAGGATGATGTTGTCGATCAGCCTTGTGCTGCCGACAAACGCCGCAATGGCGACCAGCGCCGGGCGGTCAATCGTTTCCATGCTGCCAAGGTCGGCGGCGTCCACGATTTCGACGTAGTCAACCCTGTCGACGTTGCCCTCAAGCTCGGTCCACATCGTGCGCTTGAGCGTAGGCACGTCCGCCTCGCCTGCCGCCAGACCGGTCTCAGCGGCTTGCAGCGCCCTGTAAATGCTCAGGGCGCGCATGCGGTCGCGCGCGTCGAGGTAGCGGTTGCGGCTTGACATGGCAAGCCCGTCGGGCTCGCGCACCGTCGGGCACGTGATTACCGCAAGCGGCATATCCAGGTCGCGGGCCATGCGCGTCAACACCAGCGCCTGCTGGGCGTCCTTTTGCCCGAAGTAGGCGCGGGTGGGCTGGACAAGGTTGAACAGCTTGGCGACCACTGTTGCCACGCCGCGAAAGTGACCGGGACGGGTGCGCCCGCACAACTTGTCGGTCAGGCCTTCCACCGTGACCCAGGTGGTGAATCCGGCTGGGTACATCAACGCGCTGTTGGGCGTGAAGACGGCGCTAACGCCGTGGCGGTCGCACAGCGCAATGTCGGCTTCAAGGGTGCGCGGATACTTGTGCAGGTCTTCCCCGGGGCCGAACTGTGTGGGGTTTACGAAGACGCTGACAATCGTGTGTTCGTTTTCGGCGGTGCTGCGGTTGATCAGCGCGGCGTGGCCTTCATGCAGCGCGCCCATGGTGGGCACAAAGCCGAGGCTGCCGGCGATGTTGCCGCGCCACGCGCGCAGGGCCTGGATGTTTGCAAGCTGTTCCATCGCAGGATTGAACGACCGAAACCTTCAAACGGCAACAGTCACTATGTGCAATAACAAAGGGCGGGTCGGCGTTCTCCCTTGGTTGACGACACCGCGCGCGCGCCTTAGATTCATGGCGCTAAGGAGACAGCCGTGCAGATTGAGATGTTCATCGGGAAGTTGCACAAGGCAACCGTCACGCAGTGCGACCTGCAATACCAGGGCAGCGTCACCATTGACAGCGACCTGCTGGTGGCGGCGGGCATCCTGCCGTACCAGCGCGTGGACATTTACAACATCAACAACGGCAACCGCTTCAGCACCTACACCCTGCCCGGCAAGAGCGGCAGCGGCGTGATCGGCATCAACGGCGCGGCTGCGCGCCTGTGCAGCGTCGGCGACCGCGTGATCATTGTGGCCTTCGGGATTTTCGAGCGCGACGAGATCAAGGACCACCAGCCCAAAGTCCTTCTGCTCAATGAGAAGAACCAGGTGATCGGCCAGGGGCATTGAAGATGAAGGTTGAAGAGTTCAAAGACATCGTCCGCGCGCGCCCGTTTCGTTCTTTCCGGGTCAACCTGGCTGATGGCCGCCGCGTGGAAGCCGGACATCCGGACTTCCTGTGGCTGGCCGAGGGCGGCCGCACTTGCTTTATAGAGACAACTGAGGGAATTGAGATCATAGACGTACTCCTGGTCCAGTCTGTTAATCTCGACTCAGCCGACAAAGACGCCGCCTGATGCCGCGCCACGACGGGCGTACGCCCACCCAGACCCGTCCCATCAAGTTCACGCGCTGGTTTACCGTGCATGCGCCCGGCAGCGTGCTGGTTGAATTCGGGCGCACGAAAGTCCTGTGCACCTGCATGTACGAAGACGCCGTGCCGCCGTGGCTGCGCGCGGCCAACTTCAAGAAGCCTGAAGACCAGCGCGAGGGCTGGCTTACCGCCGAATACGGCATGCTGCCCGGCAGCACCCACACCCGCAAATCCCGCGACAAGGGCGGCAAGGTTGATGGCCGCGGCGTTGAAATCCAGCGCCTGATCGGCCGGGCCGTGCGCGCCATCATTGATACAAAGCTGATCGGCGAGCGCACGCTGTGGCTTGACTGCGACGTGCTGCAAGCCGACGGCGGCACGCGCTGCGCCAGCGTGACCGGCGCGTACGTCGCGCTGTGGGACTGCCTGCTGCGCATGAAGGACGAAGGCAAGCTCAAGTACTGGCCCCTGATCGACAGCGTCGCCGCGGTCAGCGTCGGCATTGTGGACGGGCAGGCCGTGCTCGACCTTGACTACGAAGAAGACTTCAAGGCTGAGACGGACATGAACGTCGTGATGACCGGCAAGGGCCGCTTTGTCGAGGTGCAGGGCACAGCCGAAGAACACAGCTTTCCGCGCGAACAGTTGAACCAGCTGATTGACCTCGCGACGCAGGGCATCAGTGAAATCGCCGCGTTGCAGCACGCGATCCTGAACGCTTAGCGCCCGGTCTCAAGTGTGCCGACAATGTCGGCGATGCGCTGCACGCCGGCGTCTAACAGCCGCGACTTCAAGCCGTTGTAGATGGTCTGCCCGGCATCAGGCTCAACGAACAGGATTGTGCCCAGCTGCACGGCGCTTGCGCCCGATACCATGAAGTCCAGCACGTCGTCGGCGTTGCTGATGCCGCCGATGCCGATCACCGGGATTTTCACGGCCCGCGAAACCTGGTGCACGATGCGCAGCGCCACAGGCTTGACCGCGGGGCCGCTCAGGCCGCCGGTCACGTTTGCGACCAGCGGCTTGCGCGCACGCCAGTCCACTGCCATGCCGACCAGCGTGTTGATCGCGCACAGGATGTCGGCGCCGGCGGCCTCGGCGGCGCGGGCAATCTCGCACACGTCGGTTACGTTCGGCGACAGCTTGGCGATGACCGGCAGTCTTGTCTTCTCACGGCAGGCGCGCACCAGCTTCTCGCACTCGGCGGCGTCGGTCGCAAAGCGCATGCCGCCCGCGACGTTGGGGCAGCTCAGGTTCAGCTCAAGTGCGGCTATCCCGGGCTCGGCGTCAAAGCGCTCGGTCAACCACACATACTCGTCGAAATCATGCCCCACGATGTTGACGACCGCCTTGGGCCCGAAGCCGCGCATCTTGGGCAGCGTCTCTTTGACAAAGCTGTCAAAGCCCTCGTTTTGAAGGCCGATCGCGTTGATCATGCCCGCCGCCGTTTCGGCTGTGCGGGGGTACGGGTTGCCAAGGCGCGGGTTGCGGCTGATGGATTTGCCGACCAGCGCGCCATAGACGGACAGGTCGTGGTAGCGGTCAAGTTCTTTGCCGTAGCCGCTGCACCCGCTTGCGGTCATCAGCGGGGACGCAAGCTCAAGCGGCCCCAGCTTGACGGAAAGGTCAAGCGGCATTGGCGGCCTCCTTGGCGGGCTCCTTGGCGGGCTCTGGCGCTGCCTGCTTCTTGGGCTCTTTCTTGAAGCTCATGACCAGCAGCATGCCGACACCAAACAGGATCCAGGCGTCGGCCACATTCCAGACCGGCCAGCGGCGCGGGATTTCAAAGAACAGGATTTTCGTGCCATGGCCCGGCAGGTCAAAGTTGAAGTACGCAAAGTCACGCACATGGCCCAGCAGCAGGCGGTCGTACAGGTTGCCGATTGCGCCCGCTGCCACCAGCGCCAGCGCAAACAGAAATACCTTGCGCTGCGGCCGCGTGCGATAGACATAGACAAACAGCGCCCCCAGCACGCAGGCGGCAATCAGCGCAAGCAGCCCGGTGTTGCCCGCGAGTATGCTGAACGCCGCGCCTTCGTTTTCCGCCCATTTCCAGGCAAACCAGTCGCCGATGAACGGCGTGACCTCCGGCTCGGTCGGGCGCACCACCTTGTCGGCCCACGCCTTGGTAGCGATATCGGCGACCAGCCCAGCCAGCATTACAATCCAGAAAATCCCCTTGCGGGTGAACGCGCGCTGGATTGGCGTAAGGGCCTCACTCATCGGCGAGACTGTACGGGCGCGCGCAGGGCGCGGCAAGGCGTGGGCGGCGGGCAGGCGGGTGCTATGCTGGCGGCATGGCGTCGTTGTACATCCACATCCCGTTTTGTGTGCGCAAGTGCGAATACTGCGACTTCGTAAGCGGCGTAGCCGGCGAGGCCGAGATTGACCGCTACCTGGCCGCGCTGGAGCGCGAACTGGCGCTGCGCTTTCCTGACGGATTTGCCCCCGACACGGTGTTTGTCGGCGGCGGCACGCCGACACGCCTTACCGCCGGGCAGTGGCGCACGCTGGGCGCCGCGCTGCGCCGCCACCTTGACCTGTCAACCTGCCGCGAGTTCACGTCCGAGATCAACCCGGGCACGCTGACGCCGGACAAGGCAGACGCCCTGCGGCAGGCAGGCGTGGATCGCGCCAGCTTCGGCGTGCAGAGTTTTGACGCGCGCTTCCTGAAGGGCCTGGGCCGCGCCTACGAAGCCGGCACGGCGACCGCCGCCGTGGAAATGGCGCGGCACGCGGGAATCACGCGCATCAGCATGGACCTGATGTTCGCGCTGCCGGGCCAGACGCTGCCGGGGCTGCGCGCTGACGTCCAGGCCGCGCTGGAGCACGGCACCGAGCACCTGAGTTTCTATGCGCTGACCTATGAAGATGACACGCCCTTGACGCGTCAATTGCAGTCGGGTGAGGTTCAGCCCTGCCCCGAAGAACTTGAGCGCGAAATGTTTGATACTGTTGGCACGTTGCTGGCGCAGGCCGGGCTGCCGCGCTACGAAGTCAGCAATTTTGCGCGTCCGGGCGCCGAGTGCGCCCATAACCTTGTGTACTGGCAGCTTGGTGAATGGCACGGCGTGGGCGCGGCGGCGCACGGGCTGCTTGACGGCGTGATTCACCGCAACCCGCCCGACTGGAAAGTGTATTCCGACGCGATTGAGCAGGGCCGCCTGCCGCTGCGGCTTGAGAACGCCATGCCGCCCCACGAGCGCGCGGAAACGCTGCTGCTGATGGGCTTGCGCCTTACGCGCGGCGTTGAGCTGCGGCGCTTTCGGCAGTTTGCCGGCGAGAGCTTTCACACCCTGTGCGCCGGGCCCGCCGCCGACCTGATTGAGCGCGGCCTGCTGGAATTGAACGAGACCCACGTGCGCTGCACGCACGCAGGCATGCTTGTGCTTGACGAGATCATCGTGCAACTGGCATCGGGCATGAAGGCAAAGGCATGAGCGACAGCAGACTGCATGCTGCCAATCGCGCGTACCGCGGCCGGCGGTTGGCCCCCGCCTTTGCGGCCGTGGCCCTTTCGCTGTTGCTTGCCGCGTGCTCGACCGCGCCTTCGCCCGCGGAGCCGGGGCCCGCGGCTGCATCGGGCCTTGGGCGCGCGCAGATGTCGGTAGTGGCGCTGGTCGTTGAGCAGGGCGGCAACGGCGACAGCTACGGCGCGGGCGTCGTGTACGACACGCAGGGACACATCATCACGGTGCACCACGTCATTGAAGACGCGGCGCGCATATTGGTGCTGCTGCCCGGCGGCTACACGCTGCGCGCCAACGTGGTCGCGATCGACCCCGTGTATGACTTCGCGATCCTGCGCGCCGAGCGCTTTCTGCCCGAGCGCATGCGCCCCGCCGATCTCGCCCGAGAACTGCCGCGCCCCGGCGACACGGTCTGGAACCTGGGCAACCCGTTCGGCACTTCGCGCTTCGGCGGCGACGCAAGCGTGGGCCGCGGCGTGGTCAGCGCGCTTCACCGCACCTACTTGAACGAGGATACGGGCCGCCTGTACCTCGACGGCATCCAGCACGACGCGCCCACAAACCCCGGCAACAGCGGCGGCGGCATTTTCAACGACCGCGGTGAACTGCTCGGCTTGAACGCGCTGATCACCACTACCCGCGAAACACCCGGCGATTCCGGCGTGGCGTTCGCGCTGCCTTCGCCGGTGATTCGCCGCGTCGCCGACGCGCTGCTGCGAGGCGAAGTGATTACCCACGGCTGGCTTGGCGCGCACCGTTACAAGCAGGCGACCGAGATGTACCCGCAGGGCTACGGGCGGCTGCGCGCGGTGTTCGGGCCACTGGCGCAGGGCGGGCCGGCGATGCGGGCAGGTGTGTCCGCCGGCGACGTGATACTCAAGGTGAACGGCGCGGACGTGTTCGGGCTGCACGAAATCCTGAGCCTGGAAGATTCGCTGCCGCCGGGCCGCACGGTCAAGCTGACGATCAACCGCGCCGGGCGCGAGTTCGACCTTGATGTGCAGGTCGGCCAGCGGCCGTGGCCGGTGCAGTGACCCTACCCCAGCGGTTTCAGCGGGTTGGCCTTCAACTCATGGCGCGACTGCGCTTTCGTGAAGCCCTTGAGCGCCACGTCGGTGCGCCCGTCCTTGTGGCCTATGGCGTGCGCCGTTTCGCCGCTGATCACCACACAGCCGGGGCTGCCCGTGCCCTGCAAACGCGCCGCGAGGTTCACGCTTGCGCCGATGCACAGGTACTCAAGCTTGTGCTGCGTGCCCAGCAGGCCGATCAGCACGTCGCCGCTGGCGACCCCGGCGCGGATGCGCATCCCCCACGACTCGCCGAAGCCGCGTGTGCGCATCAGGTTCACGCGCTCAATACGCGCAACCAGCGCGCGCGAAAAATCGACAGCGCGCTGCTCATGGTTGGCTCCGCGGCACATGGCAACCAGGCCGTCGCCGTGGTGCTGTAACGGCTGGACGGAAAAGCGCGTGAACAGCGGGACTGCCAGCTCATAGACACTGCCGACGGTGTCGAGGATTTCCTCGGGCGGCAGGTCATTGAAGCGATCGGTAAAGCTGACCAGGTCGCAGAAGATGCTGGTCACGCTTTCCTTGCGCGGTGCGAAGTCGCGGTCGCTTGAGTCACCGAGAAAGCGCTCAAGGATGCGCTTCTGGAACTCCTCGGGCGCGGCTTCGCGGTATGCCCGGTCAACGCGCGCGACCATCACCGGGTTGTTCATTTCCATCGCGACGTGCAGCGCCTTGTTAAGCTGCTCAATGCGGCGCAGCACGTCGGTCCTGGCAAGCTGCTCGGCCACGTGCAGGCGCGTCAGCACCTCGGCCTCCAGCGGTACGCCCGCGCTGGCAAACAGCTTCTCCATGTCGCCCAGCCAACTGGTGCTGGTGCGCATGATCGTGCTGGCGCTGGGGTCGGCGCCGGCAATGCGGCGCCGCCAGTACTCGAGCAGCGCCTTGTCCTGCGGCTGGTTCAGGGTTTCGGCGGCCTTGCCCAGCCACTTGCCTGATTCTCCCGTGTGCACGCGCGCCAGCGCCAGCGCGGAAAAGCCGGCAAGGTAGTGCTTGTTGTCGCCGAGTTCGTTGAGCTCGGCTTGCAGCGCCTGTGCTTCCACTTGCGCATGCTTGAGGTTGGCCGACTCAAGCAGGCCGGATACAAGGAAGCTGCGTATGCGCATGCGTGTCAGCAGCGGCAGGCCCGGCAGTTCAAGGGTGCGCCGCGCGAACTCTACGGCCGCCGCGAAGTTCCCCAGGTTGAAGTCAAGCTGCACCAGGTTGCCCAGCGTGATCGCCTGTCCCACCGCGTCGCCGCGCGCGGCCTTCAGGTCCGCCACACGCAGGAAGGTGCGGCGCGCCTCGCGCCACGCCGACTGCCACATCAGGGCCTGGCCCAGCGAGTCGAGAATCCAGCCCTTGCAGGGAGAGTCGTCGATCAACTCCAGCGCCGCAATCAGCGCGGTTTCGGCTTCCAGGTGCCGGCGCGAGCGGATGCGGATCACGCCCAGCGTGTGCAGCGCGCGCGCGGCTGTGGCGGTGTCTGTGTCCAGCAGCCGCGCGGCAAGGTCGTCGCAGCGGTCTTCCAGCGCGCCCAGCTCGGCGCTGTCGCCGCGGCGCAGCTCAAGGCGTATGCTGATCAGCTCAGAAACGGCGTCCCAGGGCGCAGGCAGGTCGGCGGGCAGGGCCTTGAGCAGCTCGGCGGCGCGCGCGGTGTCGAAGGCGTCCACGGCAAGCTGCGCCCGCGCCAGCAGCAGCGCATGGCCGTCACCAAAACGGCCATCATTGGCTTCGCACGAAGACCACCACTGTGCCGGAGACTCCGCCATGCCGTGACGTTAACAACTTCCCGCCGGGATTGGCACGCCTGCCCTAACGCGCGCACATGCCGCCATCGACCGGCAGGTTTACGCCGGTCAGCCACTCGGCGTCGCTGCTGCACAGAAACAGGGCCGCGGTCGCCACGTCGCGCGGCGCGCCGATCGCCTTCAGTGGGTGCATCTGCTCGGTGGCGCTGCGCCACTCCTGGTAGCCCAGCTCGCCCTTGTTGTGGTCCTGCATCGGCGTGTCGATTACGCCCGGGCTGATCGTGTTGAAGCGGATGCCCGCCTCGGCGTAATCCAGCGCGCAGCAGCGCGTGAACATGTCCAGCCCCGCCTTGCTGGCGCTGTACGCAACCTGGTGCTGCTCGGCTTGCCGCCCGAGGTTGCTCGAAATGTTCAGCACGTTGGCCCCGCGCCCGGAGTCTTTCAGCAGCGGCAGCATCGCCTGCGTCACCACAAAGGCGCCGCGCAGGTTCACGTTGAACACACGGTCCCACACCTTCAGGTCCGTGCTTTCCAGGTCGCCGCGCTCGCTGACGCCGGCGTTATTGACCAGAATGTCCAGCCCGCCCAGCAACTCGCGGGTTTTGGCGGCAAGCACCGCCACATCTTCGGGGTCGCTGATGTCGCACTCAACAAAGTGAATATCGGGGTACTGCGGCTTGAAGGAATCCACCGTTTCCTTGAGCGGCCCGTGACGGCGACCGCAGATGATCACACGCGCCCCATGCTCAAGGAACGTATGGGCGATTTCACGGCCGATGCCGGTGCCGCCGCCCGTGATAAGCGCCCGCTTGCCCGCCAGTTTGCCCGCCATGGCGGCCATGTAAGCAAACTGGAACCGGGAAAGGAAAGGGGAAAGGCTGACGCAAGACGGCTGTGCCGCCAACGCGCCCTAGGCCGCGCGGTGCTCGACGGTCACGGTGGTGGTGATGCCGCCGTGGGCATGGAACTGGGCAGTCAACTTCAGGTAGCGCGGCTTCATGGCCTTGATCAGGTCGTCGGCGATGCGGTTGGTTACCGCCTCGTGAAAGATGCCGACGTTGCGCCACGCGTGGATGTAGAGTTTGTACGCCTTCAGCTCAATGCACAGCCGGTCAGGCACGTACAGCAGCTTCATGTTTGCGAAGTCAGGGTGGCCGGTCTTGGGGCAGACGCACGTGAACTCGGGCGCCTCAATCGCGATTTCGTAGTCCCGCGACGGGTTGGGGTTGGGAAACGTCTCCAGACTCTCCGGCTTGGGCGCGTCGGCCATGGCTCAACCTTCACTACTCAGCTTTGGGCTTGTCACGGCCGAAGGCAGGAAACGCGCCGGTTGAGTCCAGCTTCAGCGGCCCCACGCCGTTGACGCGGATCTCGTTGGGGCTGACAAACCCCACGCGGCGCATACCGTCTTCGTTGTTCTGGGGCCGGCTGGCGTACTTGATGCCGCGGTTCCAGACCTCTTCGGCGAAGCGGTTGACGTTGGCCACGCTGATCTCGAACGACACGCCGCGCGTGCGCTCACGGTCGCCGGGCGCCTTCTCAATGCGCACGACAAACTTGCCGGTATCGACCTGCCGAATGGTGTCGCTGACTACCATGGCCGCCGCGTTGTACAGCCGGCTGAAAAAGTCGGCCTCTTCCGCCACGTTGGGCACGCGGATAATCACGAACTGTTTGCCGTCCAAGCCTGCCATGGCAGGTTCTTAGCAAGGGAACCCGCGGCGCGGAAGGGCGGGGGCCTAAGCCGTCACGGTTTCGGCTTCTTTGGGGGCGGTCTCGCCGGCGGGGGGCGGCGGCGGCTGGGGCGGCTCAAGGGCCGGCGGCATGGCGGCCTTGCGGTTGCTGGTGTGCTTGCGCTCGGCCATGCGGGCAATGATCACCATCAGGCCGAAGACAGCGCCGATCGGGATCAAGAGCCACGGCCAGATCAGCGCCAGGCCGGCAATCATGCCAAGCCCGCCGCCCGCGACCTGGATAAAGCTGAGCTCATTGGCGGCGACGCGGTCGATCAGCGCTTCAAGTTCGCCCTCGTCGCGCGCCAGCAGCTCGGATTCGATCAAGCCGGCGACATCCACGGCGTTTACCAGCTCGCCGGCCATATCGCCGATCAGCCCGCGCAACCTGGCGCGCACCTTGTCGTTGCTCAGCACCTCGCCGGTGCGCTGGGGCAGCGTGGCGACAAAACGCTTGCCGACCGCGCCCAGCGACTCGTGCTGCACCAGGTCTTCGGCCAGCTTGTCCACGACCTTGTCGATCACCGGGTCCAGCAGGCCCGCCTTCATGCCGCCCGCGGTCAGGCCGCCCGCCAGCGCGGCTGCCAACGGCCCCAGCTTGGCGAACATCGCGGCCGCGCCGCCGCCCGCCAGCGCGGCGTTGACCGTGCTGCGTGCGTTGGCTTTCAGGCTCGCCTTGGAGGCGCGGATGATGTCTTCCATGGTGGTGTGGATGGTGCGGTCCACCTCGGCCTCGACCAGCTTGCGTGCGTCTTCATCGGCCAGCAGTTGCGGTATGTGGGCGGCAATGCGGTCAATGGCCTGGTCAACGGCGCCGCTGTCCAGCAGCAGCCTGTGCATGCGGTCGCCGGAGATCAGGTGCTCTTCCAGTGTTTCGCCGACGCTGCGGGCCAGTTCAAGGCGGCGCTTGGGCACCACGCCCTGCACGCCGAACACCCTGACCCGCGGATGAAACAGCATCTTGATCGCAACCCAGTTGGTCGCAAAGCCGACCAGCCCGCCGATCGAGACGGCAAAAAAGATGGCTGTCCACAGCGCGTCGTCAAACACGTGGCGCAGCACCGCGCCGGCAACAGTCATGGATGCCAGCGTCAAGCCGGTGACGGCGAGGACCGGAAAGCCGCGTGGCGCGCGGGCGGGATTGTCACCGGGTTCGGGCATAGAATCAGTCCGGCGTGCCGGGTCCCGTGTCAGCTGCGCCGACCCGGGACGCGGGACACGGCACCCGGGACCTGGCCTTACTCGAGCACCAGGGTTTCGCGCAGCACTTCATCGACGCTTGTGCTGCAGTCGTAGATCGCAAGCAGGCCGGACTCGCGCAGCGTGCGCATGCCGTGGCGGCGGCCGGCTTCGCGCAATGCGGCCACGCCGGCGCTGTCCATGATCATCTGCTTGATTTCGTCGTTAACCCGGAACATTTCGTACAGCGCCATGCGGCCCTTGTAGCCGGTGTTGTTGCAGCGCGAGCAGCCACGACCGTACGCGAACTTTTTGCCGCGGATCGACTCCTGCCGGATGCCCAGTTCCATGCAATGCTCGGCTTCCGGCTCAAAGTACTCTTTGCACGACTGGCAGATCTTGCGCACAAGGCGCTGGGCGACAATCGCCTCCAGCGTTGCGGCAATCAAAAACGCTTCAAGCCCGAGGTCCAGCATACGCGTGGTGGCGCTGGGCGCGTCGTTGGTGTGCAGCGTGCTCAGCACAAGGTGGCCCGTCAGCGCCGCTTCAACGGCGATGCCGCCGGTGTCACGGTCACGAATTTCGCCCACCAGGATCATGTCCGGGTCCTGGCGCAGGATGCTGCGCAGCGCAGCCCCGTAGGTCAGGCCCACGTCTTCATTCACCTGGCACTGCATCACGCCCGGCAGGTCGTACTCGACCGGGTCTTCGGTGGTGATGATCTTGAGGTCCGGGCTGTTCATGAAGCTGAGGCAGCTGTACAGCGTGGTGGTCTTGCCGCTGCCGGTGGGGCCGGTGACCAGCACGATGCCGTTGGGTTTGGCGATCAGCGCCTTGATCATTTCGTTTTCTTCGGGGCGCATGCCGAGGTTGTCGAGGTTCAGGCTGACGTTGCTGCGGTCAAGGATACGCATCACGCAGCTTTCGCCGAACATCGTGGGCAGGGTGCTGACGCGCAAGTCCACGCTGCGGCCCTCGATCGTGAGCTCAATGCGCCCGTCCTGCGGCAGGCGTGTCTCGGCGATGTCCAGCTTGCTGAGCACCTTGATGCGGCTGATCAGCGACGGGGCAAGCTCTTTGGGCGGGTTTTCCATGGCCAGCAGCGCGCCGTCCACGCGGTAGCGCACCTGGAAGCGTTCTTCAAACGGTTCAAGGTGGATGTCGCTGCTGCGGTCACGGATCGCTGTCGCCAGCAGGAAGTTCAGCAGTTTAACCACCTGCGGCGCGTCCGGGTCGTCGGCATCGACCGCCACGGCATTCTTGCTGACGACGCCCTCCTCGACAAACTCGGCCAGGTCGCCGCCAAGGCCCTTCATCGCGCCGCCTTCGCCGTAGAACTTTTCCAGCGCGGCATCGATGTCTTCCTGGCTGGCCAGTGCGCCCTGGATGCGCACACCGGGGATGCGGCTTTGCAGCGCGAACTGAAGCTCGTCAAAGACCACGATCTTGGTGGGGTCATCCATCGCGATCGTGAACGTCTTGGTGTCGGCGTCGTACTCAAGCGGCACCACACGGTAGGTGTGGGCCTGCGCCTCGGTGATCATGTCCAGCAACTCGATCGGAATATCGAGCTCGGCCAGGTCCACGAAGTTCATGTCGTTCTGGGCAGCCAGCGCCATGGTGATGTCGCCGTCGCTGCAGCAGCCCATCTCGACGAGAATTTTGCCCAACAGGTTGCCCTGCTTCTTCTGGCGTGCCAACGCCTCCTGGATGTCGCCCTCGCTGACGAGTTCGATTTCCTTGAGGATCTGTCCCAGCAACTTGCGGCGCTTGGCCATTTGCATCTCCGGTGCTGCTTTTCCCGTTGAATTCCGTGCCCGCCAGACCCTGATTCTACTTCTTCACCTGCCGCGTCGAGAGGGCGGCGGCAGCCGCTGCCGCGGGCGGCGGCGCAGCCACCGAGATGCGGCCCTCTTCTTCGGCCACCAGATGGTCGTCCCACAGCTTGCCCTTGCCCTTGCGGTAGGCCTCGAACTTTTCGCGCATTTCTTTCTGGTTGCTGCACTTGCGGAACATTTCCATGCGCGTGATCTTCTGCGCGTTGTACAGGTCCCACAGGTAGTCATCCAGCAGCACCATGCCCTCTTTCTTGCCGGTCTGGATGACGCTGTTCAGCTGGTAGGTCTTGGCTTCACGAATCAGGTTTTCCACGGCGCTGGTGCTGACCATGATCTCGAAGGCCGCAATCAAGCCGCCGCCGACCTTGGGCATGATCGCCTGGGAAATGATGGCGATGATCGACACGGCAAGCTGGGCGCGCACCTGCTCTTGCTGGTTGGTCGGGAAGGCGTCGATGATGCGGTCCACGGTGCGGGTGGCGCCGGTGGTGTGCAGGGTACCGAACACAAGGTGGCCGGTTTCGGCGGCGGTGATGGCGCTGCCGATGGTTTCAAGGTCGCGCATTTCACCTACCAGGATCACGTCCGGGTCCTGGCGCAGCGCGCGGCGCAGGCCTTCGCTGAAGGTGGGCACGTCGTTGTGCAGCTCGCGCTGCGTGACGATGCTCTTCTTGTGCGGGTGGTAGTACTCGATCGGGTCCTCGATCGTGATGATGTGGTGGTCCATGTTGGTGTTGATGAAGTCAATCATCGTCGCCAGCGTGGTGGTTTTGCCGCTGCCGGTGGGACCCGTCACCAGGATCAGCCCGCGCGGCCGGTCAAGGATGCGCTTTACGTTTTCAGGCAGGCCGATCTGTTCAAACGTCAGCAGCTTGTTCGGGATCTGGCGCATGACCATGCCGACGACGTTCTTCTGCTTGAAGGCCGCGCAACGAAAGCGTGCCTTGTCGCCGAACGCGTAGCCCCAGTCGCTGCTGCCTGCTTCCTGCAGTTCTTTCAGGTTCTTTTCGGGGATGATTTCCTTGCACAGCCGCACTGTATCGGCGGGCGTCAGCTCAGGGGCATTGACGTCTTTCAGGTGGCCCGACTTGCGGATGGTGGGTTTGCGACCGACAGACAAGTGCAAGTCGGACGCGCCCTGCGAAACCATGAAGTCAAGAAGCTGTTGCATGCCGATCGACATCGGTGTCTCCGCGCAAATGGCAACGCCGACCGCAAGGCAGGCGCCATAGTCTATGGGGGCAGATCATTATGCGAACAAGCCCCCGCACGGCAAGCGTGCAAGGCGGGTCAGGCCTGCGTGACTTTTTGCGCGCGCGTGGCGGCTTCGTCTTACTTGGCCGAAGAGGGCACGGGCTCGTTTTCCGGCAGATTGCCGACATCAATCTCAAAGACCATGTTGGGTGATTCGGCGGTCAGTTCAACCAGGCCGCCGGCGGTTGTGCCGCCCCCGGTGTAGGTCACAAAGACGGAGTACTTTCGCAGCGGCAGCCCGGCAAACACGACGTCATCGCCCCAGGTCTTGACCATGTTGCGCCAACTGCCGGGCCCGCCGACGCCCGGCGCGCAGTGCTGCACGTCGTACTGTTTGCCTTCGCGGCAGTTCAGAAGCCGCACGGTGATGCACCCCCGCGCCGGCGTCAGCGAAACCTGGCCAAGGTCGGTCTTCTTCCCCGGCGCCAGTGATACAGGCACTTCCACGGGGTCGTAACCCTGCGCCTCAATCCGGAGCATGCGCTGGTCCGGATGAAGCGGCGACAACTCGGCGCGGCCCTTGTGGTCGCTGACTGCAACGGCACCCTGCGCCGCGTCAACGGGCCAGGCCCAGTAGAAATTGACCGGCGTGTAAAGCACGGCGTCGCGCAAGGGCTTGCCGGATTCGTCAAGGACGATGACGGACACGGACGCGCCCGTAGCGAACACGGGCGTAATCACGGTTTCTTCCCGGTCGCGAATCTCAACGATGTCGCGGCTGACTTGGTCGTCGAAAAAGACCATCACCCTGTATGCGCCGACGGACATGCCTTCATTGTGAAATTTACCAGCCGGGGTCACGGAGACTAACTGGCGAAGTACTCGTCGATTGTCGTCAATCTTGCGAATCTCAATGCTTGGTCTTGAGTCGTGTCTTTGAGGCAGATTGCGAAGGTCAACAATCAGGTTGCCTTTGGGCTTTTGAGCCCGGGGAATCGTCACTTGAAACACGGCGCCGTTGAAAACTTCCGCCGCGGGAATCAACTTGTAGTACGGATCATACCCGGGGCGAAACTTCGCGTTGAACGCCAACTCAACGTCGCGTCCCGGCCGGATACGCGCGATGGTCCGCGTGGGCGAATCGGGCGTGGGTTGCCGCTGGATGCGCTCGCCGCGCGGATCAGCCGGGTTGTCGGGGAAGACCTTTCCCGCGTCGTTGGACACGCCGACATGGCCAAGGTAGGGCTCGCCGTCGTCGAAGTACGCCGTGACGTGAATCTTCCACAACGGTTGCACCCGCATGCGCAATTCTTCGCGCATCGCTGAAAACGTGTCGCCCTGCTCGTTCGCTTCCCAGTCTTCGTCGATGACTACGACTTTCCATTGTACGAAGCGTTTATCGATCAGGGCCTCGGCAATACCATGAGTGTCGGTCTGGTGCTCGGCCCATTCCTCGCTGAAGTGGGGCCGTCTCAACATCAGCCGGAAACGCATCGCGCCGACATGGCTACCCTCGTCGGCGAAAAACACGAACCTGACGTAGCGCCTGTCGTCGTCGGGCCGGGGATCCTCAATGCCGGCTTCGATTTTCTCGCTGTTTTCTGCTCTAGGCGGCGCCTGAGAGCCCGCGCGGTCGCGTGCAAGCCACTCGACGGCCGGCCGAGAGGGTGTAGCAGTAGGTGTCTCCGGCGACGCGAAGTACCGGCCATACCACAGATTTCCGGCAACTGCTGCCAACGCTGCGGCAATGACAAGCAGCGCGATAGTGCGGCGCTTGTTGTCGGTGGCGGTACCCATTCGTTCCTACTCGATGGTCCATGACTGGATTGGTGTGTTGGGATTGCCGGCATCCCACGCTCGGACTACTCCGTCCCAGTGGCCGTAGCTCATCCCGTTCATTACCCGCGTTTCAGCCTTCGTGGTGGATGTGTTGCCAGAGAGCACCATCCAGCCCTTGTTCCTCATTCGGAACTTCAATTCGGCCTTTTCGATATCGTCCTTGTCGATATGCACCCAATGCGCAGTTGGAATGATCTCGTATCCCCCGCTCGTCTTGCCGCTTCCTGTCGCGGAAAACTGGACATACCCGCTTTCGTCCTCATATCCATATGTTGTGCTGTAACTCGCGCTGCCGCTGTAGTCATGCTTGACCTGCACTTCGCGGCCCCAATGATCAGAGACGTCGCCCGTAACCGCACCCCATGTGGCGGCAAGGGCCCAATGAATTGAGTTGCCGCTTCCGTCGCCGTAAGCGTAAACATAGCCGCTCCAGGTGAGGACGACCTCCCACCGCGGGTCGGCGTCCACGATCTGTCCGCGATACCAGGCACCGTCTTGTGCAACAGCAAACCACTCTCGTGTAGCCGTTGGCGGGTCGAGAATGCCGTCTCCGTACACGCGAACCTTGATGCCACCAGCATACTCGATCTTCAGGCGTTCCGCTGAACTTATGAAAATCGGGCTGGATTCTGAGCCCATGCCGACGTTTCCGGTGTCCAGAGTTGCGCGGGCGGCGGCGAGTACGACCGTGCAAGCAACACCGATAGCTACAACAGCAAGAAGGAAGCGCTTCATTCAAGTCCTCACTTTTCATGCCGAGAAGAACTGGGTACTCGAAGAGGCGACTCGCCCCAGCCTCCCCCCCCCCCCCCCCCCCCCCCCCC
>JAHBYA010000024.1 GCA_019636195.1 Planctomycetota bacterium
GGCATGTGCTGGAAAGGGTCAGGATCGCCTTGCTGCCTAGAAATACAGGCGAATGCCGCCCCTGAGCGCGAGCCATTGAAAGCGCAGGCCTTCGCGCAGGTCGTCCTGATAGCCGCGCACTTCCCGGTCTGCCTGCTGGATGATCATGAACTGCGTGCGCAGGCCGGTCTCGGCGAAGCCGCGTATGAAGTCATCCCCGAACTCCAGGCCGATCACGTTGGCTGTGCCGACGCCAAACTGGAACACTTCGCCCAGGCCGCTTTTCACGATGCGCTTGTTCAACTGAAAGTAGGCGAATCCGGCGTGTACGCTCAGGCCGTGGTTTGAGTACAGCGCGACATTCGGGTGAAAGTCCAGGTGCAGGCGCACGCCGGGCTCAAGGTACAGGCCGCGAAGCTGCGGCCGGTAGTCGCGCGGGTCACCGAGCTGCTGGTCATACGCCACGCGAATCGAGACCGCGATGCTGCCCGACACTTTGAAAGCAAACCCCAGGCCGCCTTCAAACGCGGGGAACTTGCTGGCCACGATGCCGCCCCAGACTTCGCCGCTGAAGTTGCGCCACTTCGACTTTTCCATCATGTCGCGGACGGGGTCTTCGGATTTGGCCGGCTGTTCGGACTGGGCCTTGAACAGGTCCGCAGCGCGCGGGCCATGGCTGAAGTGCCCGAGGTCCATGCCGTGTGCGACGCCCGCAAGCGTGAGCAGAACGAGCAGTGCCACCAGCCGCGGCATGAATGCGCCCCCGAACATTGGGCGCACATTAGCGCGAATGCGTTGCGCGGTTAAGGGCCTTCCAGTTAGCGGGGCAGCGTGGGCGCGACCAGGGACTTTCGCAGGATCACGCGCACTCCCGGCTTGTCGGGCCCGGCGACCGTGCCCGCGACGTGAAAGCCCTGGCGCAGGTTCAGCACCAGCATGGCGGTGTTGTCGCCCCAGACGTGCGTTTCAACCTGTGTTACGCCCATGGCCGACGCGAGCTGGTGCTGGCACAGCAGCAGCGCGCGGGCGTGGCCCCTGCCGCGGTGGCTGGGGTGCACGCCGCCAAGCCATGAGTACAGCGTTTCATGGCGATTGCCGGTGCGATACGCGATCTTGTACGCGACCGGCGAAGCGTCTGCAAAGCTTGCCAGCACCAGCGACTCACGGCCCGCCAGCGCGTCAAGCACCTCGTCAAGGAAAGCCGCCTGCTGCTGCGGGGTGGCATAAAGGCGCGAGGGCAGGCACAGGTGGTGCAGCGCGATCAGGGACGCAAGCGACTCACGGTCGGCGGGGAGCTGCCGGATATCGTGAGGTCCAGGCATGGCAGGTTGCTTACTCGGCGGCAAGGCGCTGCGCGTCGGCGGGCTTCATGGCAATGCGGAAGCCGCGGGGCATGTTGCCCCGCGCGTACGGGTCGCTGCTGCGGCGGTGCCACGCGGCAAAGCACTCGCCGTCCTGGTGGTTGCTGCCGCGCTCGGCGCGGCGGCCGCGGTCGCTGCCGCGGTTGACGGGGTTGTGTTCGGTCCAGTCGGGAAGCTCTACATACACGTCGGCGCACCACTCGCTCAGGTTGCCGGCAAGGTCCAGGTGGCCCCACGGGCCCTTGTCGGCGGGGAAGCTGCCAACGGGCATGACGCGCGTGCGGTTGATGTTGGATTGCGGGGTGGTGGTGCGGCGGCCGTGGTCTTCAATGACCAGCGTCCAGTCCAGGTCGTTGCCCCAGGGATAGCGCCCGCCCTTGTCGCCGCGGGCGGCTTTTTCCCACTGTGCTTCACTGGGCAGCGCGCCGCCGAAGTAGCGGGCGCAGGCGTCAGCTTCAAACCACGACACGCCCACCACCGGCATGTTGGGTGCGCGCAGCACATGGTCTTCGCCGCGGGTGACAAACCCGACCTGCGGGGTTTCATGGTCGCCGTCGGCCCAGGCCACGATGATCACGTCAAAGCGCTCGCCAAGTTCGCTCAGCGTGAGGCGGCCCTCCGTGTCGGTGCGGTGCATCAGCTTGGCGGTGCGCGTCTTGTCCAGCAGCGCGGGGTCGGCGCCCGAGGACTCATACCACTGGCCCGAGTAGTCTTTCAGGTGCACGCGACCCGTTTCAGGGCTGATCCACAGCCACTCACGCCACGCGCCGTTGCGCGGCAGCACCAGCACCTTGCAGTCCGGCACGCCCAGCATGCGGCCCGCATCCAGCACCTCGACGGTGGTGTCGCGCCCGGGCGAAGCCAGCGCCCACAGCCGCAGCGGCTCATTGATCGCGCGCCAGCCAATGTAGTGGCTGCCGCGGATGCGCACGCCGGGCTCCATGTCTTTGAAGCCCGTGGGCGACCAGTAGCGCGCGTCTTCGTACCCGCGCCCGAGCACGAAGGCGTAGTACTGCTCGTTCGTCACTTCCGTTTCGGACAGGTAGTAGTCATCAAGCCACACCCAGCGCTTGGGCATGTTGGCATGCACACCGTCGTCTTCACCCATGATCGTCCAACCCTGCGGCACCAGCAGCATATGCAGCTCAATGATGCTGCCGCCCGCCTTGCGGTGGATGGTCAGGCGCCTGGGCAGTTCGCGCTCGTGCTTGACGTAGTACCTGGCTGGGTCGGGTGGCGCGGGGTTGAAGCGCGGTCGGGGGTCGTCGGTGCCGGTGCCCTTGGTGCCGCCATCGGCGCCGCCGCGGGTAATGGGATCGCGGCCCGTTTCGTCGGCGGCCAAAAGCCAGTCGCGCACCCCCAGCACGTTGAACTGGATGGTGGCCAGCGCGGCAATCGCGATCAGCAGCACGACCGCAACGCCGGCAAACATGCCTATGTTTGAATCAGGCCGTGCCATGTGCCCGGTTGTCCTCCGGGATGATTATACGAAAAGAATCGGGGCAGGCACCTGATGTACCTGCCCCCAACTGCGAGTTTCCTTTGCGGTTACGCGCCGCCAATAGCGTCGATCAAGCCGACCAGCGGCAGGAACAACGCGATCACAATGAAGCCGATGGCGCCGCCCATGAACACGATCAGGATCGGCTCAAGGATGCTGACCAGCGACTCGACCGCGATATCGACGTAGGTATCGAACGTGTCGGCCACCTTGAGCAGCATCTTGTCAAGCTCACCGGTTTCTTCACCGACGTCGATCATGTTGACCACGATGTCGTCGAACAGGCCGGTTTCAGACAGCGGGCCGGCGATGGTTTCACCTTCCTTGATGCTGCTGGCGACGCGGTCAATCGCTTCGCCGAGCACGACGTTGCCGATGGCGTTCTTGCAGATGTTCAGTGACTCCAGGATCGGCACGCCTGCCGTGACCAGGGTGCCCAGCGTGCGGGTAAAGCGCGCGGTCACGGCCTTCTTGATGATCGGCCCGAAGATCGGCAGCTTGAGCTTGATGGTGTCAACGACGCGCTCTCCGCCCGGCGTGCGGCCCCAAGCCATGATGCCGAAGCCCGCCGCGATGACCAGCACGGCAAAGATCACGCCGTAGATGCTGGCGATGCCTTCGCTGATGCCGATCAGGATTCGGGTCATGATGTGCAGCTCAAGGCCCTGCTCTTCGAACATCTTTTTGAAGGCCGGGATCACGAAGATCATGATGCCGGTCAGGATCATCACGGCGACCGACATGACGATGATCGGGTAGATCATCGCGCCCACGACCTTCTTCTTCAGGCGCTGGGCCTTTTCCATGAAGTCGGCAAGGCGCTGCAGGATGGTGTCAAGAATACCGCCCGCTTCACCGGCCTTGATCATGTTGACGTACAAGCGGTCAAAGCTGCGCGGGTGCATGCCGAATGCTTCAGACAGGCTTGAGCCCTGCTCAACGCTTTCGCTGACGTCTTCAATGATGGCCTTGAACGCACCGGGCTTCTGCTGTTTGGCCAGCACCTTCAGACTGCGCACCACGGGCAGCCCGGCGTCGATCAGCACCGCCATCTGGGCGGTGAAGTCGGTCAGCTGCTGGGCGGTGGCCTTGCCGCGTATCTTGCCGTCCTTGCTGCGCGGCGCTTCTTTGGCGGCTGGCCCGGCGGCGGCCTTCTTGGCGGCGGTTTCGGCGCGCTGGGCAACCTTGGTCGGCTTCAGGCCGGCGTTGCGGATGTCCAGGATAGCCTGGTTGCGGTTTGCAGCCTCAAGTTCGCCCGTTTCTTTCTGGCCCTGGGCGTTGATGGCTTCGTAGGCAAAGATTGGCATTCTGGCGTGCCTCCCCTAAGGGGTGATGACCAGACGGCACGCGTCTGCGTGCTCGCCCATCTGGGGAACGGGGGGCGTTTCCCAATACCTGAATCTGCTTCAAGTGTACGCCCGGCCCCGGCCATTGCAAGCGCGACGTGGGGTTGTAAACCCGTGCCACGGCAGGCAGGAGCGACAGCGACCATGGATATCTCGGGCATGCTTCACCCTGAGCGCGTGCTCATGGACCTGAAAAGCAGCACCAAGCGCGACGCACTGGTCGAGATTGTGCAGGACCTTGGCAAGTCCGACGCTGTCACCGACGTGGAAGCCCTGAAAAACGCGATCCTTGAACGCGAAGAAATCATGTCCACCGGCGTGGGCCTGACCATCGCCGTGCCCCACGCCAAGCTGGCCAGCGTCAAGGCCTTCACACTGGGTATCGCCCGCAGCCACAAGGGCATCGACTATGACAGCCTTGACGGCCAGCCGGTCAAGATCATCGTCACGATTGCCGCGCCCGACAACGACCAGAACACCTACCTGCGCGTGCTGGCCGCGGTCATGCAGGTGCTGCGCGACGAAGACCGGCGCAGGCGCATCCTTGCCGCCGCTACACCCGCCGACGTTGTCGCCGTGTTCAAGGCCTGATCGTCTGCGGCATTCGCGCCCACAGCAGCGTGCGCGCCATGGGAAAGAACAGCGGCTTGGGCTCGCCGAGGTGGCTGGCCAGCCCGGCGCGGTAGTCGCGCAGGAACTCGGCAAAGCGCGGCTCACCGAGTGCCGCCTTGTACGGGTTGAGCAGCGTACTGGAAAAGAACGTCACCAGCGCGTCAATGTCGGGCAGCACGTGGCCGTACACGCGCGTGAACACCTGCTGCTGCTCAAACCCGAGCCGGTACAGCAGCGCTGCATACCCCTCGGCGTTCAGCACCCGTGAACCGCCGTGGTACAGGCTGCCGGTGCCGTAGCGCTCGCCCAGCTCTTGGGCCACCGTGTGCGTGGGGTGGCCGTCGGCACAGGGCACCTGGATTGCAAGCTGCCCGCCCGGCGCCAGCCAGCCCTTGAAGCGCGCCAGCAGCGCCGGGTGATCGTCCACCCACTGCAGCGCGGCATTCGAGTACACAAGGTCCAGCGCGCCGTCGGGCGCAAACGTGCGGATGTCGGCGTCCGTAAACCTCAAGCCCTGCGCCTGCCGTGCGCTCGCCTGCGCCAGCATGGCCGTTGACCTGTCAATGCCAAGCGTCGAGGCCGCGCCCAGCGCGCCATGCAGTTCGGCGGTGATTTCGCCCGTGCCGCAGCCCAGGTCCAGCACGCGCATGCCCGGCTGCCGCGCCACCAGCGCCATCAGGTCGCGGGCGGGTTGGGCGCGCTGGTGCTTGAAGCGCTCGTACAACTCCGGATCCCAGGCATCGTGCATGGCGCAGAGTTTATCAAATGGTAAGCGGCCCGGCGTGGGGTCCGGGCCGCTTCACAAAGACCGGCGTGGGGTCCGGGCCTTGCGGTCGGGATTGTGCGCGGTGCATGCCTCGCGCGCCTATTGTTGCACCTGCGGCGTGGCCCGCAATTGCCGCCGACCAATTGCCATGCCGGAAATGAAAGGGGGGTTGGGCCCCTTCTCATTTTCGCAAGGCACGGCGTCGCATCACCGCCAGCAGCAACGGTAGCAGGCCCCAGGCCGGCCCGCCCGGCAAGCTGCAACCGCCGCCGCCTGAAGCCTTGGCTGAGCCGCCGCCGCCGCCGGTCGTTGCGCTTGCAATGTGCCAGAGAATGCTCCGCCAGTGGCTATTGGCGCCGCTGTCTTCAACTTGCACGGCAAAGCTGTACGTGCCGGATGCCGTCGGCGTGCCCGAAAGTGTGACCGCGGGCGTGCCCGTGGCAGGCAGGCCGCCAACGCCCGGCGGCAGGTTGCCGCTGAGCAGGCTCCATTGGTATCCGGCGCCGGTGCCGCCGCTTGCGCTGACCTGACGGCTGACAAACTCGCCCTGCACGCCGGCGTCCAGCGAGCTGGTGGTGATGGCCAACGGCGTGGTCCCCGCGGGCGCGATCACCCAGGTGTAGGCCTGCGTGTCGTAGCCGCCCAGGCTGTCGGTCACGCGCACAGTAAAGGGGTAGCTGCCGGCGCTGGTCGGCGTGCCCGACAGGCTTACGGTCGGCGTGCCTGAGCCGGGTATGCCTGTCACTCCCGGCGGCAATGTGCCTGAATCAAGCGCCCACACGTTGCCGCCTGCACCGTACTGCGACGCAATGCCCGCGCTGACCGGCACGCCTTCAACCCCGGAAGCCAGGGTCGTGGTGACAATCTGGATCGGCTGCAGGCCGTTGGTCGTCAGCTTGACATAGAACGTGTGATGGCCGCTGACCGGGTAGCTGTCGCCCCAGAAGGCGGCCGCATTGTTGAAGGTGCCGGCAAGCAGCAGTCCCGCGTCACTGCCGGCCAGGCAGCTTGGCTCAGTGCTCGCCTCGGTGCTGGCGCTGGTGCTGGGGACAAACGTTGTGGTACAGCCGTAAGTCGCCGCCGCGACAAACCCGCCGGAGTGGTTGAGCTTGACCAGAAAGCCGTTGCCCGTGCTGTCGGTCAGCGTGTGCACGCCTGTGCCCGGGTTCGCGTCAAGGCTGCCGACAAACTTGCCGGCCACCCACACATGCGTGCTGTCCACGAACAGCGCGCACATGCCCGCGACCGCATGGTTGGGGCTGCGCAACCCGCCCGACCAAAGGTAGTCGCCGTTGGCCGCGAGCTTCAGGACAAAGCCGTCAATGTCGGCCTGCGGAGTCATCATGGCTGTGCCGGGGCCGGCGTCGAAGTCGAGCGTGCCCTTGTGCTGGCCTGTGACCCATACGTTGCCGGCGGCATCAAGGCGGATGGCGCGGCCCGAGTTGTTGTTGGTCGCCGCCTGCCCGTACTGGTTGACCCACGCGAGGTTGCCGTTGGCGGCATAGCATGCGACGACGGCATCAATGAAGCCGATGGCGGTGACGCTCGCGGCGCTGCCGTTGGGGTCAAACTGGACGGTGTCGGCGAACATGCCGGTGACGTACAGGCGGTGCTGGGCGTCGCAGGCCATGTCCACGATCATCTCGGCGACGGTGCTGTTCCAGTAGATGTGCCACTGGTAGTCGCCGGCGTCGTCCAGCGCAACGACGAACGAGTTCCAGAGATACCCGAGCGCCGTGGCGGTGGCGACGCCCGGGCCCGGGTCGCAGTCCATGTCAAGGTTGAACCCGCCGCCGATGTACACGCGGCCGCTGGGCGCGACCGCCAGCGCCCAACCAACCGCGGCGTCGCCGCGGAAGTTGCGGGCCCACACAAAGTTGCCGCCGGCATCGAGCTTCAGCAGAAAGGCGTTGTTCGCGCCGGGGTTGTTGAACCAGTCAACGCTGCTCAGCATGTAGGTGCCGGCGCCGGGGTCAAAGTCCATGGCGCCGCGGAAGGCGCCCGCGATGTAGATGTTACCCGCGCCGTCCACGCCCAGCTTTTCGCTGCCTGCATGGTCGTTGCTGCCGTTGCTGGATTCAAACGTACGGTGCCACAGCAGCGCCCCAGCCGCCGAGTACTTGGCCACAAAGAAGCCGTTGGCGGCAGAGGCGTTCACCACAGGCGCGCCGGGCGCCAGGTCGATCGTGCCATTGAACTTGCCGGTGACGATCGAGTTGCCCTGGGCGTCAACGGCTGCGCCCCAAACACCGCCGGCGTGGGCATAGACGTGTGAAAAGTCGAGCGACTGGGCGCACAGCGCGGGCAGCAACAGCAGCAAAGGGAGAAGGCGGACCATGTGACCTCCGGGAGATGCGGGTGCGGCTTGCGCCCCCATCTTCGCGCCGGAGTGAAACCGTTGACAGCGCAATCGCCAATCGCCTTCACGAAAATGAAAGGCCGGGCAACTCCCTAACCGATTCGCAACAGCCGCTGTGCGCCTCAATGCGCGGGCGTTCAGCCGTCGTTTGCCTGCGGCGCGTCGGCATCCGGCAGCTCAACGTGTTCCGGCTCGCCTGAAAGCGCGATGAACAGCGTCAGCGCAATCGCGAACACCAGGCAGAACACGGCGACAATCACGATCGCCGCCCGGTTGCGGCGGCGTGGATACACCGGCCGCGACGGGCGCGGGCGCTCTTGGGCTACGGTGCGGGTGACGCCGCTGGTCGCGCGGCGCAGGCGCGCGCTGGGCGTGCCGCCGGGCGGCGTCGGCGCGTCGGCGGCGCTTTCAGGCGGCAGGTGATTCGGCGATTTGCGTGGGTCGTTGCTCACCGGGCGTGCCTTGTCGCAGGATGGCGCAGCGCCTGTGTGACACGTTTCGGCGGGCCGTCAAGACCGTGTCGTGGCGCGCGCCTTGGCACCATGTGCGCGACGCCGCCAAAACAGCGCGGCTGGCAGCAGCAGGATCAGCGCTGCCCAAGCCGGCAACTGATCATCGCCGGTGTTGCACCCGCCGGAACTTTCAGACTCTTTCTTTTTCTTCTTCTTGGGCGCGCTGGGCGGATCGACCACATCAAACGGGTCGCTCACGACTGGTGCAAAGCTGCCGTTGGCGTGCGTGAAGGTCAGCGTGTAGTCGGTGCCGTTGCGGTTAATCGTCAGGTCGCTGAAGTTCACGTAGCCGTTGACGGCTGTGCGCGTAAGCGTGCCGCCGAGCGTGGCGCCGGGGTCGCCCGTGCCCGGAGTAATGCTTGCCGTCACCTGCACTGTGTTGTTGCTGTGGTCCACGGCGCCGGCGGCGTTGCACACAGCCACCACTGCGGGGGTCGTGAACGGGTTGTTGCGATAGGCGCCCGCGGGTTGCGTGAACACACGAATCGCCGATGGCGTCACCGCCGGGCTGCTGCCTTCAATGACGATGTTGTACGGGTTGCGGTACGGGTCATTGTTGGCGATCGCGAACTCAAACAGCCAGTTGCCGCTGCCGACCGGCGTCACCGCCAGCGTGAACGTGGTGCTGCCGCTGGTGGCCGCTACCGGGGTGGCGGGTTGCGAGACGACGTTGACGTTGACAGCCAGCTGGGTCGGAAATGCAACCAGCGGCGTGCCGGTAAGGTTCAGCGCGCCATTGCCGGTGTTGTAGATCGTGAAAGTCAGGTTGGTGGCCACCCCCGCTGTCAGGCTGCCGACGTTTTCATTGTCGCCGTCGGCGATCGGCGAGGCGTTGTACTCAATCGCCATGATCGGCTCATAGGCCGCGGTGCCGTGGAAGTACATGGTGTACGGGTCTTCATCAAAGTCGTTGTTGGCGATGTCCATGCGAAAGCTGAAGGCCTGCGGCAGCGTCACCGCAATGTTCACGGTAATCATAATGCTCGCGCCGGCCCCGACGCTGGCCGGCGGCGAGCCGCCCAGACTCGGCGTGCAACTGACAGCGCCCGAGAAGGCGGCAATCGGGTTGTTCGTGAAGACCAGCGCGTTGGCGCCGTTGTTCTCGATGGTCAGGTTGAACGAGCCGCCGCCCGGCGGAATCTGCCCGATGTTGGTGCTGCTGGTGCCGGTGGCATACACGGGGTTGCCGGCAAAGAACACGTCCATCTCCGCGCCCGAGTCAACCTTCACGGTGTGTGTGTTGCTGGTGACGCCGGTGGACCCGCCGCCGACCGTGCCCGCCGAAACGATCACGTCCGCGGGCAGCAACCGGAACTGAAACGTGCGCCCGACCGTCGCCGCCGCCGCCACGTCCACCACCACAAGGTAGTCACGCCCGTTCGAAAAGCCTTCCTGCACCGGCTCAGACATGCCGCTCAACGCCGCCTTGCCCGCCAGCGTGACGCTGGTGGAAGCCAGCAGCGGGTCGCCGGCGCTGATGCCGCCGCTGAAGTCCGCGTCGCGATAAATCCGGATGTTGTCCCAATCCGCTGTCGTGGCGCTGCCCAGCAACGAGATTCGCACCTCAGTGCAAGTCGCAGCCGCTGAGCCGGTCGCGCGATAGAGCCTGAACTGCAACACCGTGCGGTTGGCCGTGCCCGGCTGTACGGGCCCGCCCGCCGGCTGGGCGAAACTGGTCAATTCAGTCTGGGCTGCCAGCGACGAAGCGGCAAGCAGCAGGGAAAGCAGCAGGTAGCGCATGGGTCCCCAACATGGTTGATCGGCGCCCGCAGGCGCTTGCGATTCGACCAACCCCCAAGTGGGAGCATTCTGCTTTGGCGAGTCCCGGATTGCCAGCCGCCGTGCTAGTCCGACGGGCCGGTCTGAAAGATGAACGCGATGGTTTCGTCGCCGCGCCATACTACGATTCGAATCTCGCGGGCGCCGGCAGCCTGGCGGGCGGCGGACGGGACTTCTTCAGGGTTGCGGACCTCGACGTCATTGATCGAGACAATGTCGTCACCGGCGCGCATGCCGTGCGTGTAGAAGACGCTGCTGCCGCGCAGGTTCAGGATACGCGCGGCGTAGGCGACTTTGCTTACCGGGTCAATCGCCTTGCCCAGCACAAAGTCGCGCTCCAGCAAGTCCACGATCGTGCGCGACATGACTTCAAACTCTTTGGCGGGCAGCGCATAGAAGCGCTCGTCGGGCAACTCCTCCAACGAAAGCCCTTCGGGCACGCCGGCCTTGGCGGGCTCGGCGGGGACAGCCGGCTGCTCAAGCACCGGGGCCTTGGGCGGGGCGTTCTGGCCCCGCGGCACGTCAGGAAATGCGCCCGAGTTGCGCGCGGGAATCATCTGCAAACCGCTGGGCTGGCGGTCCCATACCTCGGCGGGGTCGCTGCCATCGACCATGAAGGTGCGTTGCTCGCCGTTATGCTCAAGGATCACGCTGGCCGAGCCGATGTCGGCAACGCGGATCGCGCCGCCGGCAAAGCTGTCGCGGATGCGGAACACGCCCTGCCGCGGCGGGTTGCCGGGCACGGTAATGGTAACGCTGCGCAAGCCGGGGTCGCCGCTGTAGGTGATGCGGGTGACTTCAAAAACGAAACCGCCGAACTCTTTGACGTCAAGCCGCCGGCCGGTCGGCGTCACCAGCATCGCTGGGTCTAGCTGCGCGGTGCCGGCTTCAGGTGTCTTGGTTGCCTCGTCCAGCAAGCCGAGCCGCGGCGCGGCAAACGCGAACAAAAGCGCCAGCACCCCGATGTTCAGGGTCACCAAAAGCGCCGGGACCAGCAGGCTGCGCCGGGCGGGTTGCACGATTGCCGGCGCCTCACGTTTGAGGTCGTTTTCGTCGATGAATGCCACGCAAACCTCCTGCGGGATCATAGATGGAACGACCCACGGGGCAACCCGACGGGAAAATTCCGGCCAAACCTCGGCGGGCTGCCGCGTTGTGAACTTCAATGCCAGCCACGGAGGGCACGGACGATCACGGAGAACTGCTTGGCAACAGGAGGGGCAGGATCGGACACACACCCGCAGCGTCCTAACCGTGGTTTGCCTCTCTCCGTGTTTCTCCGTGTTTCTCCGTGTTCTCCGTGGACCGGCGGTTGCAGTTCAAAGCCATCCACGGAGCCATCCACGGAGTACACGGAAGTCACGGAGGACTGCCTGGCAACAGGAGGGACAGGATCGGACACACACCCGCAGCGTCCTGACCGTGGATTGTCTTTCTCCGTGTTTTTCCGTGTTCTCCGTGGCTTCGCTTAACGCCGCCCTCGCGCCACCAGCCATACCAGCAGCGGCGCGCCGATGCCCGCCGTCAGCACGCCCACCGGCAGCTCGCGGCCCGGCAGCACCAGCCGGGCGGCTGTGTCGCATCCCGTCAAAAATGCCGCCCCCAGCAGCACCGACATCGGTAGCAGTACGCGGCGCGACGAGCCCACGCCCATGCGCACCATGTGCGGCACGATCAGGCCCACAAACGCGATCGGCCCGCACCACGCTACGCATGCTGCCACGCCCAGCGCGCCGACGCCCAGCACGATGCCCCGCACCTTCGGCACGTTTACGCCCTGGCTGTGGGCGCGATCTTCACCGGCGGCAAGGGACTGCAAGGCGCGGGTCTGCGCCAGCAGCACAGCCAGCGTGACCAGCACAAAGGGTGCGATCATGGCCACGCCGCGGTAGTTCACCTGCGGCAGGTGGCCCAGCGACCACTGCACGGCGGCAAACAGCTGCATCTGGTCGGCCGTGAACTGCAACCCCGCCGAAACCGCGCCCGTCGCCAGCGAAATCGCAATGCCCGCCAGCAGCACGTCGTTCACGCGCGCCCGGCCGCTGCCCGCCAGCGCCGCCACAAACAGGCTCACGCCCAGCGCCGCCAGGAATGCGAACACCGCCACCAGCGGCAGGCCGCCCGGCAACCCGCCGATCGCGCCGCCAGCCAGCACCGCAATCATCGCCCCCATGGTCGCGCCCGCCGTGGTGCCGACCGTGCTGGGCGCAGCCAGCGGGTTGGCAAAGATGGTCTGGTAGCACGCGCCTACCAGCGACAGCACGGCCCCTACCATGCAGGCCATCAGCACGCGCGGGATGCGCAGGCTGGTCAGCACAAACGCGCCCGTCTCGCCGCCCAGGTCGCCGCCGATGAAGGGCGCCGCCGCAATGGCCGCCACGCAAAGCACGCACATCACGATCACGCGCGCATTCATGGCCCGCCCCTTGCAAGCAGCACACGCCGGCCCTCGTGCGCAAGCGCGTCAAAGGGCACGCCATAAAGCTCGCCCAGGTGGGCGGCCAGCTCGGCAGCGTCAAACGCGCTTTCGAAGCGCGCGCGCCCGCCCGCCATGCCCACCACCCGCACCTCACCGCCGATGTGCGCCAGCAGGTTCACGTCATGCGTTACGCACAGCACGCCGTGGCCCTGGGCCCGCAACTCGCCCAGCAGCCGGTAAATCGCGATCTGCTGGCCCGGGTCAAGGTGGTTGGCCGGCTCATCCAGCAGCAGCAGCGGCGCGTCCTGGGCCAGCAGCGCCGCAATCGCCACGCGTTGTTGCTCACCGCCTGACAACGTGCTGGCGATGCGCGCGACAAACCCGTCCGCCCCCGCGCGCTGCAAGGCTTGGCGCGCAGCCTCAAGCGCTGCCGCGCGCGTCTCGGCAAAGCGGTAGCGCGCGCCCGCCACAAGCTCAAGCACCTCCAGCGGCTCGGTCACCAGCGCCTGCTGCGGCAGCCACGCCAACAGGCCCGCGCGCCGACGGCCGCTGAATTCGCGCACCGGGCGGCCGTTCAGCAACGCGCTGCCCGTGCAACGCGCCAGCCCGAGCGCCGCGCGCAGCAGCGTGGTCTTGCCCGCGCCGTTGGGCCCCAGCAGCGCGACAAACTCGCCGCTCTTGACGCGTAAAGACACGTCCCGGATCAGCCGCTTCTCGCCGGCCTGCACCGTCACGCCGATCAGCTCAAGGTCAGCGGCCAAGGCGCTCAATCTCCTGGCGCAGGGCCTTTACCAGCGTAAAGGTCCGGCGCGCCGCCGGCACCATGTGCTGCCCGTGCAGCAGCCCGACGCGCCCCTGCCGCACAGCCCGCAGCGGGCTGAGCTTGTCCCAGTCGGACAGGATCATGTCCCGCGTGCCGCCCGGCATCTCGTCGGCAAACGCGACGATAATGATGATATCGGGGTCAAGCCGCAGCACCTCTTCGATGCTCAGGGTGGGCACGCCGCTCACGTGGTAATCAACCGCATTGCGGCCCCCCGCCGCGTGCAGAATCTCGCCGTGCAGCGAGTTGCGCTTCATGAACGTCACGCCCTTCATCTGGCCGGGCGTGTGCGCCATCGCCACCAGCACGCGCGGGCCGCTCGCGGGCTCAGGCACCAGCAGCACGGCCGCAAGCTCGTCGGCAAGCCGGTTGGCAGCCTCCTCTTTACCTGTCAAAACTCCCAGCCGGCGCGTGCTGGCGATGACGTCTTGCGCAGTCAGCCAGTCCAGAAACTCGGCGTTGCCCAGCGCGCGCAGCCTTTCACGGTCGGTGGCGTGGCTGCCGTCGCCCAGGATCAGCGTGGGCTCAAGCCGCACGATCGCCTCGCCGTTGGGCGTCAGCGAAGTCCCGCAAACCGGCAGCCCCTGCGCCCGCGCCGGGTGAAAGCAGTAGTCGCTGCGCCCGACCAGCATGTCGCCGGCGCCGATTTCGTACAGGGTTTCCGTCGCCTGGGGCAGCAGGCTGACAATGCGCGGGCTTTCACCATCCGTGTTCCGCGCAGCCGGCTGGTGCAGCAGCGCCACCAGCAGCGCCGCCAGCGCCGCCAGCACGGCAAGTGCAACCACGATCAGCAACGGGTGTTTGTGCATACTCGCGGGGGACGCGAGCACGCGGCGCGCGCCCCAACGCCTCCCTCGGGCCTTGGGCAATGCAGTCTCGGCAAGGTCTGGCTTTCACAGTGGCGGGGCCGCGGGGATTTGCACCCCATTCCTGACGAGCGGCGCCACTTTAGCCATATCGCCTGCTGCGCGCTATGATCCGAACACTGAACATGGCTGAGCTGCAACACAAAGAGTCCGCTGAACGCGCCCACTGCCCCGGGTGCGGCGCCGCGCTTGAGCTGGCGGAGCTTGAGCGCATCGTGCTGTGCCGCTACTGCGGCACCGAAAGCCGCATCGTGCGCCGCCTGCGCGTGCTTGAGCCCGACCTGCCCGACGGCCCGCCGCCCAAGCCGCCGATCGACCCGAGCAAGGACTACAACAGCTGGGGCACCGAGGCTCTGGTGTGGGGCATTCTCAATGGCAGCGAACTCGCTGAGCAGATTGCAATGGCCAAGGCGCTCGACCAGTGGCCCCACGTCAACGAAACCATGGGGCGACTGCTGCCGCACTACGTGGCCTTCATGCTCACGGCACACCCCGACCTCGACAAGGCCATGTGCGGCATCGTCGGCAAGCTGATCTGCAGTGACAAGCTCAAGCTGCGCAACCTCGCCATCCGCGCCGGGCAGCGCTACGGGTTTGCGCACCCCGGCAGCAGGGGCCTGCTGTTCGCCCTGAGCCTGGGCGACGCCGGCACCGTCAAGCTGCTGCTGGAAATCGCTGAGTGGGCAAGCCAGCACGGCTACGCCGACTACGCCAAAGAAGCGCTGATCGGCGTGCGCACAGCCGTCGGCCGTGAGCGCGACTACCGCCACCTGTGCAACCAGATCCTGATTGACCGTATCCCGCTGGTGCACGGTCAGGTCGCCGACTGGCTGATCAACCATGTGCGCCTTGAGTTTGACGTAGGCTACCGCCAGCACCGTGAACAGGTGCTGGAGTTGCTGGATGACATGGTCAGCGAGCGCCCCGACCTGGTTGAGCCGCTGGCCAAGGCCCTGCGCCCGTGCCGCAACGCCGAAGACCTTGAGCAGTGGCGAACCCGCGTCCGCCAGGTCACGCGCCTGCGCACACCGGAAGCACGCAAGGCCGCGCTCGAAACCATGGGGCAGCCCCCCAACGACATGACGCCCGAGGCCACACAGCTTGCCGTCAGCGAACTGGCGCCCTTGCTTAGACACGAGGCACTGGCGGATGTTGCCGCCGAAGTCTTCGCGAAGCTGCTGTGGGTCGGCGCCGGCGTACCCGCGCCGATGCAGGCATTTGTTGACGCCGCCGGTGACACGCTGCACAAGCGCATCCGGGCGGCGTATGACCTGCGCACGCGGCGCTGAACACCGCGCCCCCGCAGCCGTTAGTAGCAGTCCCCGAGAAAGGCAACGTGAAGCCCCTTCCCAAACCGCCGATCTGGTTACCCGGATTGCTGCACCTCGCCCACGGCCTGGTCGCGGGCGGCGTGGGCTACATGCTTGCCTACGCCGGCACGATGTGGTGGGCCAGCGAGCCGGGCAGCCCCCGCGCGGCGCTGGTGCTGGCGGCGGCGCTGGCGCTGGCGGTGTTTGAGGGCGCGTTTTTCGTGTTCTGGATTGCGCGGCGCAGGCGCATGCGGCGGCTGTGGCGCGAGGCGGCAGCCGCGCTCAAGCGCGAAGACTACCAGTCCGCGCAGGTACACCTGCTTGAGCTTGCGGGCTTCCTTGAGTACCGCATGGCGCCCCAGCCGGTGCTGTTTTCGCTGGGCGTGGCCCACGAAGGCATGGGCAACGAGCGCGAAGCGCTGGTGCTGTACCGGCGCTGCGGCGACTTCGCGCCTGCCTTGCGGGCGATCGGCGTGCTGCAGCTTTCGCGCGGCTTGAATGACAGCGCGGCTGAGGCGCTGCGACGGCTTGTAGCCAGGTACCCGCAGGACCTGTCGGCGACGATTGCGCTGACGCTGGCACTGGTGCGGGGCGGCCATGCCGGCGCCGCCGAGAAGGTGCTGCTGCGCGCCCTGGAAAAGCGCCCGAAGTCCGAAATGCTGAAAGTGAATCTGCAGCGCGTTAAAGAAGGAAAGGAGCCGGCCTTTGAGCTGGACAACCGGCAGTCACAGCCGCAGTGACGCGGGGTTGCGGCGGGAAAAGAGGTGGTGTATTTATTGCGCCGCGCCTAGGGCGCGAAGGTTTGAAAACAGGGCCCCTTCATCTAATGGTTAGGATACTGCCCTTTCAAGGCAGCGATACGGGTTCGAATCCCGTAGGGGTCACCAACGAAGGCGGCGGGGCGCATGCTCCGCCGCCGCCTCAACCCGGGGTGGCGTAGCCAAGTGGTTAGGCAATGGTTTGCAAAACCATCACACGCGGGTTCGACTCCCGCCGCCACCTCCAACATCTTCCCTGACGTTCGTTACCCGGCGTGACTCGCACCGCCGCTTCGCTTACGGCCGACGGCGCTCGCCTGCGGGCGAGCTTCCGTCGCCCTGCTGCGCGGTCAAAACAGTCCACAGGACTGTTTTGAGGTTCGACTCCCGCCGCCACCTCCAACATCTTCCCTGACGTATCTGCCCGGACGTGTTCGCACCGCCGCTCAAGGTTTATCCGGTGTGCCGTTCCATTTGGCGGCTGGGTTGGGAATAATCCGGTCCCCCGCAAACCTATGCTGAAGAACCTGCTGCTGATTTCTGTCGCGCTGGGCCTGCTGCTGGCCGCCGACCTTGAGCAAACGCCGCCATCCGCGGCGCAGGTGCTTGAGCGCGCACTCAAGCCCGCCGCCGGCCAGACCGCGCGCGTTGGCGCCTTTACCTGGCTTGAAGACTGCGGCATCGGCATCAAGCTGGCGCCCGCCGCGCGCCGCAACGAGCTGCCGCGGCTGCTGGCGGGCAGTGCGCCCGACGGCCAGCCCGTTGCCACCGGCCTGTGGGAGCTCGGCCCCGACGGCGTTGCGGCCTTGAAACGCAGGCTGGAAGCAAAGGGCGCTCGCTTTGAGGCAGCAACCGGCACCAGTTTTCCGGTTCGCGGCATGCCCGGCGAGATCAAGGGCAACTGGTCGCGCCTCGACCTTGGCAACGGTCGCGCTGGCGCGATGCTCGACTTTGTCGCCAACGGGCGGGCGTTCGCGCTGCTGTTTTCCGGCGAGGCTGGCGGCAGCGGCGCGCTGCTGACCGCGCGCGACACTCTGCTGCGCGACATGGTGATTTTGCCCGGGGCCGTGGACGGCTCATGCGCGCCGCTGATCATGGACGGCCGCTATGCCTGCGTGCTGCCCGGCTGGCGGCGCGTGGGCTCGCGCTTTTACACCGACGTCAACGGCGGCTGGGTCGGCCTGCGCTTGTTTGAAGTCTCCGACGCCGACCACGACTCGCTGGATGCGCTGCTGCGCAGCCTGGAAGGTGACCTGACCGCGGCAAACTTCCGGCCCGCCGGCGGCTCGCGCCCGCTTGTCGCTGGCGTGACGGCCTTCCTGCGCGAGTACTTCCGCAACGACGGCTATGTCCAGCGCGTGCTGTACGCCAAGCTGGGCGGCGGCTACCTGGTCGCGCTGCTGCAGGCGCCTGAAAGCGTGCGCGACCAGCTTGCGCTGCAAACCGAACAGTTCGTTTCAAGCATCACCACGCTCGACCTGGGCGGCGGCGCAACCGCCTGGCCAATGCCTTTCAGTACCGCCCAGAACACCCGCATCGTTGCCTGGCAGGACGGCCGACGCGTGCTCTGGGGTGCACTGTTCGATGACGCGCGCCGCGCACAGGTGCTGTGGCGGCAGGACTCGGTGTTCTGGCACATCAAGGCCGTGCGCAACGACGAGATCGTGGCGGAACGCACCGGCTACGCCAACAGCAGCCGCGCGCTGAACCCGCTGGTGGATGCCGAGCCGCGCATGCTTGAACTGCCGGGGGAATGGACCGGCCAGTTGCAGCTTGAGTTCGAAGTCGGGGGCATGCGCACGCGCGCGACCGTCCAGATCCGTTAGCGGGGCTGGGGCAGGTTGTGCTTGCGGCAGTACTCGGCAATCCGGGTGCTGTCTTTCAGCGCCTTGTACTGTTTGCCTTCGCGTTCAAACTTCACCAGCTCAAACAACTCGTGCTCGGCGCCCGGCACCATCTTGCGCAGGCCCTCGGGCGTGGTTTCGGTGAAGCGCAGGCGGCTGTGATCGCGCGTGATCTCAAACCCCACCTCAAGCTCTGTCGTCCACGCGGCGACGCCGATCTCGCCCAACGCAAGCGCAATGCTGGACACCAGCCCCGCGCCCTCAACATTGATCTTGACCTGGAAGGCGCCCCCGCGGTTGTGCGACTGAAACAATTCCTCAAACCACTTTTCGCGGTGCAGGTCGTGGCGCTCAGCCAGGTGGTCCAGCCGCAGTTTCAACTCGCCAAGCTGCACTTGCAGGCGGCGCATGTCGTCTTCGTTGGCTGACGGGACTGCCGCCAGCGCAAGCTTGACCACCTTGCCGTCAGCGTCGCGGGCCTCAATGTCCTGGGGCGTCCAGCGCAGGCTTTCACCGTCGCGCAACGCAATGCTGCCGTAGCGCCGTGAAGCCGGCACCACCAGCGCATCGCCCTGCTTGACCTGCGTCTGGGCGTCGCGCGGCATGCTCCAGCTTCGCAGCGCGGCGGCGTCACCCGCGTCGCCTTCAACCGTGATCAGCAGCCGCCCGCCCGGCAGGGTGTGGATGCGCGCGTCGCCGGTGCGCACCAGCACCTGTTTTGCGTCGGCATGCACTTCGCCGCGGCCGGCAAGCACGGTCAGCACCGGCGCGTTCACGGTCGCATCCAGCGCAATGCTGAAGACGGAATCCGCCGCCAGCGTTGCCTGCCCGCCGTCAGGCAACTCGATCGTGAGCTCGTTGCCGGCCTTGGTCCAGGTGTCGTAGGGCACCGCCTCGGCGGGTTTCCAGACGCCGTTGTCCACGACAAGTGCAGTGCCGGAGCGCACGTCGGCGCCACGGCGGTTTTCCGCGACGGGCAGGAACTCCGGCTCGACGGGCTTGAACACGAAAAACAGGGTCAGCGCGACAACCACAATTGCAGCCGCCTGCGCCGCCCACACCCAGGCGGGCAACGCGATCAGCTTTGCCTGCGGCTTGGCGGCGGTTTCACTCTGTGCACCCAGCATGACCAATGTGCGCTCAAGGGCGCGCGCCTCGGCCGGGCCGCTGCGGGCATCGCGCACGATGGCGTCACGCACCAGCGCCTGCTCTTCGCGAAAGCTGTCATAGGTCGCGCGGCATGTGTCGCACCGGGAAAGGTGCGTCAGCAGTTGTTCGCGCTCCGGCCCTTCCAGCAGGTCGTAGGCCAGCGCGGTCAAGTCGTGAGGTTCCGGGTGTTGCATGGTCATGCCCTTGCTCCGGCGCTATCTCGCCAGCTTTGCCCGCAATCCTTCCAGTGCGCGGTGCAGCGCCACGCGCACCGCGGTTTCCTTCATGCCCTCAAGGTCGGCAATCTCTTTGCTGCTGAGCTGCCCGAAAAACCGCAGCTCAAGGATACGCCTTGAACGGTCCGGCAATTCTTCCAGCTCGCGTCGCACCGTCTCAAGGCTTTCTTCGTGGGCCAGCCGCTCAAGCGCCACCGCGGTCGCGCCGCCGTCGCTGGGGTCTGGCAGGTCGTCGCTGATCGTCAGTTTCTTGCGCGCCCGCGCAATCTCGACGCACACGTTGTGCGCGATCCCGAACAGCCACTTGCGGGCATCGCGCGCGGGGTCGTAGCTGTCAAAGTACTTGAAGGCACGCATGAAGGTTTCCTGCAACGCGTCTTCGGCCTCAGCCTCGGTGCCCAGCCGCCGGCGGCAATACCCGAACAGCGGGCCGTGATGCAGCACAGCCAGCTTGCTCAGTGACGCCTTTTTGTCCGCGTCCTGCGCCATCCACCCCTCGGTACACAGGTTACAGGGTCCACCCGGCGTGTGTTACACGGAAAAGGGGCCGGGCCCCGCCAAGCGGCGCCCGGCCCCTTTGGTGATTGGGGACTACTTGGGGGCCATTGCGGTCATGAACAGCATCAGGCCGACCGACCCCGCAAACAGGGCGATGGCCAAAATCAGCATTTCCGCGCCGTCAGGCAGGCCCTTCTTCTTTGCTTCCGCCATGGGTGTGCTCCTTGATCGCGCGCGCAATATAACGACTGGCAACCGCTGCGCGAGTCCCTACCCCAAAGACTGTCCAAGGCTACACTCCGCGCCATGCACGTTGCCGTGTACAGTGAGCACTTCCACAAAAACCCAAGCGGGCCAAGGCTTTCTGCCATCCAGATCAGCAAGGCGCTCTTGCGCCTGGGCGCCCGCGTCACTGTGCTGAACCTTTCACGCCACAATGGGCTTGAACCCGTGGACGGCATAGGCGACGTCGTGCATGCCAAGCACTCGTGGAAGGTGCTGCCGGTGCGCTACGGCCGCCACCGCTTCTGCGCGCGCCAGTTGCACGCGCTGCACCGGCGTGACCCGGTTGACTGCGTGCTGGCCATGGGCACCTGGGTGGGCGCAGGCGCCGCGCTGTTCAAGCGCAAGTGCGGCGTGCCGTTTGTGCTGAACCCGCGCTCGCGCATTGCCCACAAGCCCGGCAACTGGAAGTACGACCACGACGTGGCCGTCGTCAAGGCCTGCGGCGCATTTGTCGGCATCAGCGAAACCGAGGTGCAGGGCTGGTGTCAGGCCACCGGCGTGCCCCGCGACGGGCGCTTTTCGGCTGTGCACAACGGCTTTGACCCCACGGTGCTGGATGGCGACACCGAGGCATTGCCCGGCGTGCCGACAGACCAGCCGGTTATCCTGTGCATGGCCATGCTGCGCAAATCCAAGGGCCAGCACCGACTGATGCAGGCACTGGACACCATGGACGACCTGCCCTGGTTCTGCGTGATGGCCGGCGGCGGCCGCGACCACGAACAGGCCTGGGTCAAAGAACGCTTCGCAAGCATGAAACTTAAGCATCGGGTGCTGTTGCCGGGCACAGTCACCGGCGCGCGCTGGCGCTGGCTTTACCACCATGCAAGCATCTTCTGCCTGGCACCCGTGTACCCTGAAGCCTTCGGCAACGCATTTGTTGAGGCGCAGGCGGCGGGCCTGCCCGTGGTCACCAGCAACCGCGGCGGCCAAACTGAAGTAGTAGGCCCGGAAAGCGCCATTCTTGTGCCGCGCGGCGACGACATGACGCCTGCGCTTGCCGCCGCGCTGCGCAAGCTGCTCGGCGATGCTGAGCTTCGCAAGCGCATGGGCGACGCCGGCCGCGAGCGCGCAAAACTGTTCACGTGGGACAACGCGGGCCGGGGCTACCAGCGGGCCATCGAATACGCGATAACCCACGCCGGAGAAAGCCATGGCTGACCGCGCAACCCACCACGAGGCATCCTTTCGCGCTAAACCCGCACGCGGCAAAAGCCGACAGCCGGGCGCCGCATTGCGCGTGCATTACACCGTCAGCATGCCCGACCCCGCCAGCCACACCTTTCACGTGAAAGCCCGCGTTGAAGGCGCTGCCGGCCGCGCCGTACTGGCCTTTCCGGCCTGGACGCCCGGCAGCTACAAGCTGCGCGAGTTTGCAAAAAATGTCAGCGCGTTCACCGTCAAGGGCGGCAGCTTTGAGATGCTGGACAAGCAGCGATTTGAAGTGTTTGCCGACAAGGACGCTTTCACCGCAAGCTACACCCTGTACGCCGACGAGTTGTCCGTGCGCACGCCGCACCTGGATGACAGCCATGGCTTCTTTCTTGGCACCAACATCTTTCCATTCATTGAAGGCCCCCACGGCTTGCCCGCCGATTGCGAGTACACCGTCAACATCAAGCCGTGGCGCAAATGGCAGGTCGCCACAAGCCTGCCGCCCGTGAAGGGCCAGGCCAACACCTGGCGCGCCTCAAGCTACGACATACTTGGCGACACGCCCTTTGAAATCGGTACCCACAGCGTGCACAGCTTCAAGGTTGACGGCATCAGGCACGACGTTGCCATCTACGGCTACGGCAACTTTGACATCAAGCGCATCCTTGAAGACACCCGCAAGGTCGTGAAAACGCAAGCCGACGCCATGGGCGGCCTGCCCTATGATTACTACCTGTTCATTCACCACATCACGCCCGACAGCGGCGGCGGCCTGGAACACCTGAACAGTTGCGTCTGCGGCTGGAAGAGCTTCAAGTTCAAGAAAGAAGAAGACTACCAGGCGTTCATCCGGCTGGTCAGCCACGAGTTCTTTCACGTCTGGAACGTCAAGCGCATCCGGCCCGAAGTGCTTGGCCCCTTCGACTACAGCAAAGAGCAGTACACCAAGGCGCTGTGGGTCATGGAGGGCCTTACGCAGTACTATGAGCGCCTGTGGTGCACCCGCGCCGGCATTACACCCGTTGAAACCCTGCTGCAAAGCTATGCCGAAACCATTGAGCGTGAAGACGCCCGCCCCGGCCGCAAGGTCATGAGCCTGGAGAACGCAAGCTGGCTGGCCTGGACCAAGCTTTACCTCGCCGATGAAAACTATCTTAACACCGGCATCAGCTACTACTCGCGTGGCGCGCAGGTCGGCCTGCTGCTTGACGCCAAGATTCGCAAAGCCACAGCCGGCAAAAGATCACTCGACGACGTAATGCGCCTTGCCATGCAGCGCCACGGCTGGCCCAAACCCGGCTTTGCCGAGCGCGGCTTTGAAGCCATGTGCGAAGAGGTGGCGGGCACGCGGTTTACCCAGTTTTGGCGCGACCACGTGCGCGGCACCAAAGAGCTTGACTACAGCGAGTTTCTGGAAGTGTACGGCCTTGAGTTCGCGCGCGACAAGAGTGGCGTGACGACCGACCTGGGTATTAAGCTGGACGGCCAGAAAGTAACCGCCGTCCATGCGGAAGGCCCGGGCCGCAAGGCGGGCTTGCAGCCGCGCGACGAGATCATCGCTTTCGACGGCCACAAAGTCAGCGGCAAGTCGCTCGAGGATCACATCCACGGGCTCAGGCCCGGCGAATCGGTGCAGCTTAGCCTGTTCCGCCGCGAAAGGCTGGTCAACGCAACATTAACCGCCCAATCCCAGCCGGCAGGCAAACTGCTGCTCAGGCCAACCAAAAAGCAGACCGCCCAACAACGGAAGAATTTCGAGTCGTGGGTCGGCAGAGTTTGAAGAGGAGCCCAAAGCTCGCCTCTAACGACCAGCCGCTACTTTACCGAACCCGGCCTCAAGTCCAACTCACCGCGCACAAGGAAGTGCAATCGATGCGTAGTTTCTATACTTGACTTGCATCGACCCGGCACATTTGTAGCATTTTTCACATTCTCTACCTGTGTGAGTCCACAGTGCACCCGGTTGTTCCTGGTTTGCACTGCGAGACCGTGTTCGGAGCGCACTCTCATGCAAGCAAAGGTTCGTTTGTTCACGGCGGTAGCCGCTCTCGTCTTTTGTTTCACGATGCTTGGCGGCTCGCTGCGTGCGCAACAAGTGCTGTGGTATAGCGGCGATTTCGACTTCGTTGACGGCCTCATCAACGGCTACAACTTTTCGGGCATTGTTGCGGATGCACGCGTGTACTGCGACTTTCAGGTTCCCACCGGCGAGACGTGGACCGTCACGCAAGTGTACTGCAACAGCCTTTGCAACCTGACGACGGTGAACAGCCTCGACTATGAAGTGCGCCAGGGTATGAGCGCGGGCAACTTCGGGACGTTGCTGCACTCCGGGACAATCAACGCAACGTGGAGCTACGTCAGTGCCGGCGCCTACTCGTACTCTGAGTATCGCGTTGACGGAACGCTGACCACCAGCTTTGTGCTCTCGCCCGGTACCTATTGGATTAACGTCCGTCCTCGCAGCACTTCGGCTACGGGCCCTTGCTACATATGCACGACAAGCGGGACCAACGGCGTAGGCGCCTTGAACAACTCAAATTCACTCATGTATGCGGTTGGCTACAACACCGCACCTGAGGCATGGGGGTACGACTTCGTCTGCGGCATGCGCGGAAACAAGGGCCCGCAGCTCACCGTTGGCGGCATCACCACCGGCACGACCCGCCAGAACGTGTATGCCAACGACACCGGCACCGGCGGCAAT
>JAHBYA010000025.1 GCA_019636195.1 Planctomycetota bacterium
CTTGCTACGGGCCGGCGGGGCGTTCGTGCCCCGCGTCTTCGGCGGCGCGGCGCACGTTGCCGTGGGTGGCGGCGGCGGCTGTGCGAAGCGCGCCGCTGCTGGTGCGGGGCAGCTCCGCCAGTTCATCGGTGGGCGGCTTCTGTTTGGGCGTGCCCTCAAGGGCGCTGTACTGCAGCTCGTACAGGCGGTGGTAGATGCCCTTGTGCGCCAGCAATTGCTGGTGCGTGCCGCTTTCAGCCAGCTTGCCCTTGTGCATCACAATGATGTTATCCGCCCGCTGCACGGTGCTGAGGCGGTGCGCGATCACGATGCTGGTGCGGCCTTTGGTGATTTTGCGCAGGGCGGCCTGGATGATCTCTTCCGTGTGGGTGTCAATGCTGCTGGTGGCTTCGTCCAGTACCAGGATCGCAGGGTCAAACACCAGCGCGCGCGCAAAGCTGAGCAATTGACGCTCGCCGGCGCTGAAGGTCTTGCCGCCTTCCTCAACTTTGGCGTCGTAGCCGCCGGGCAGCCGCCGGATGAAGTCGTCAGCGCCGACGTAGCGGCAGGCCTCAATCACGCGCTCGCGCGGCACGCTTTCATCGCCCAGGCGCACGTTATCCAGTACCGTGCCGGCAAACAGAAACACGTCTTGAAACACCACGCCGATGTTGCGGCGCAACGCACCCAGCGTGTACTCGCGCGTGTCGCGGCCATCGACCAGCACGCGGCCGCCCTGCACGTCGTAGAAGCGGCTGACCAGGTTGATGATCGTGGTCTTGCCGGCGCCGGTGTGGCCGACAATCGCCACTGTCTGGCCGGGCTGGATGGCAAAACTTACGCCGCGCAGCACGGGCTCGGCGGTTTTGTACGCAAAGTGCACGTCGTCGAACTCAACTCGGCCGGTGACGCGCCCGAAGTCTTTGGCGCCGGGCATGTCCACGATCTCGCGCTTCTCGTCCAGGATCGTGAAAATGCGCTCGGCGCTGGTCATGGCGCCCTGCACGACGTCGAACTTTTCCGTCAGGTCGCGGATGGGCGTGAAGAACAACTCCGCAAAGCCGATGAACGCGAACAGCAGCCCGATCGTGAACAGGTTGGCCTGCGGTTCGGTCATGGTGCGGGCAACTTCCAGGTCGCCGATTACGGCCGCGCCGCCGAACCACAGCACCAGCGCGATGCCGGTCGCCGACAGCGTGGTGTTGACGGGCCGGAAGATCGCCCACGCCACGCGCTGGTCAATGAAGTGCTTTTTGTACTTCTGGTTGATGTCGTCGTAGGTGGCGTCGTTGAGTCGCTCTTTGTGAAACAACTGCACCACGCGCACGCCGCCCAGCGTTTCCGCGGTGAAGGCGTTGATGCGGCTGAGCGCCGCGCGCCAGCGGCGGTAGGCCTCGCGCGCGTACTTTCGAAAGATCAGCGTGGCGACCACCATGAACGGGATGACGCTCATGGCGATCAAACCCAGCTTCAGGTTGATCACCAGCAGAAACACGACAATCCCCGCCAGCATGCAGATGTCTTTCAATATCGTGACCAGCGCGGTCGCGAACATTTCCTCCATGCTGGATACGTCGTTCATGGTGCGCGTGACAAGCCGCCCCACCGGCTGACGGTGGAAGTACGACAGCGACAGCGAATGCACGTGCGCGAACACCTGCTTGCGAATGTCGTAGATGATGCGCTGGCCCAGCCCCGCCAGCAGGTAGCCGTTGCCCCACTCCAGAAAGAAGGCCGACAGGCGCACAGCCAGAAACAGGCCGGCGAAGACGTACAGCTTTTCGGTCTGCGACATCTCCATCAGGCCGGGCACGAACACCGCCAGCACGCCGGTCACGCGTTGCGCCAGCCAGCTTGAGTCCTGGTTGAAGACAGCATCGACCAAACTGCCGATCAGCGCGGGCGGCAGGATGGCAAAGAAGGCCAGCACCATCACCAGCGAAAAGCCGACCACACTGCGCAGCACATAGGGCCGGCAATAGCCCAGCATGCGGCGCAGAAGCGCCAGATCAAAGACATTGGTCTTGATCCGGTCTTCCAGCAGATCGTCTTCGAAGGTGTCAGACATTGTCGTTCGGTGTTCGGTGTTCGGTGTTCGGTGTTTTGTGCTTCGGTTTGTCTTTTGCCGTCCGTTTTCTGCCCGGCTCTTCGTCCATGTTGTTTCGCAGGTAGTTCATCAGCCCGCCCAGCGGCGCCATGGTGTCGTCGAGCATCTTCTGTGCGGCGGCAACCATTTGCGCATCCACGACTCCAATGTCCTCCAGAAGGTCAAGACACGAGCCGGTCTCGTAGCCCGACCCCCGCGCGATGCCGAGGAAACGGAGAAACTCGGGGTTCGAATAGCGCCCGAACCCTTCAGCAATGTTGTTCATGATCGACAGCGACGCTCGAAACAACTGGTCCTTGAGCACCCACTCGCGCCGAGCATCCAGCTCCTTGCAAATGCCGTGAACATGACGAACCAGCACACGCGCGTTCTGCCAGGCTTTGATCTCGCGATACGACTCAAACGTTGCCATTACGATCCCCCTGTCTCGCGCTATGCGGCAACAACGCCGAACACCGAACACCGAACGCCGAACGCCGAACTCACTCTTTTGCCAACTCACTCTCCAGTTGTTGCTTTCGGTGCAGGTCGGCGTAGTAGCCGCCTTTGCCCAGCAGTTCCGTGTGTGTGCCGCGCTCGGCCACGCGCCCGCGCTCAAGCACGACAATTTCGTCGGCGTGCTCGACCGTGCTGCAACGGTGGCTGACAATGATCGTGGTGCATTGCGTCATCACTTCTTTCAGGCCCTGCACAATCGCTTCTTCGGTTTGCGTATCGACCGCGCTCAGGCAGTCGTCCAGCAGCAGGATCGCGGGCTTGCGGGCAATCGCGCGCGCAATCGCCACGCGCTGCTTTTGGCCGCCCGACAGGTTCACGCCCTTTTCGCCCAGCAGCGTCTGGTACTGGTTCGGGAACTCGAGAATGTCCTGCTCAACTTGCGCAATCCGTGCGCAGGTCTTGAGCCACTCGATTTGCTCGGCGTTCGGTGTTCCGTGCTCGGCGTTCCCCGCCTCTTGTCTTCCCAGCGTGCCCAGCGCGATGTTGTCGATGATGGGCTCGCTGAACAAAAACGTCTCCTGCGGCACCACGCCGATCTGCGTGCGCAGCACGTCCAGCCGGATATTCCTTACGTCGTGCCCGTCCAGATACACCGTGCCCGCGGGCGGGTCGTACAGCCGCGGAATCATGTTCAGCAGCGTGCTCTTGCCGCTGCCGACGGGGCCGACGATGGCGACGGTCTGGCCCGGCTTGACGGAAAGGTTGATGTCGGACAGCACGACGGGCGGCGGCGTGTCGTCGATCGGTTCAGCGTCTTCGTCTTCGCGGGCGGCGCTGGCTTCCGCGTGCGGAAAGTACTGAAAGTTCAGGCCCTTGATCTCGATGCCGCCTGCCAGTCGATCCAGGGGCGCGGGCGAGTCACTGTCCTTGATCTCGGGGTCAATCGCGAGAATACGTTGGATGCGATTCATGCTCACGCGCCCGCGCTGGTACAGCATCACGACCCAGCCAAGGCCGATCATCGGCCCGGACAGGCGTATGAGATACTGAAAGAACGCAAAGAAGCCGCCGACCGTCACTTCACCCTGGATCACGAGATAGCCGCCGTACACGACGACCACGAGGTCAGCCAAGCCCAGCATCAGCACCAACAGCGGGTTCTCCAGTGCGACGACTTTGGCCAGCCGCATGCCGCGCCGGAAGTACTCGCGGCAAAGCTTGGCGTATGCCCGCACTTCGCTGTCTTCCTGCACGAACGACTTGACCACCTTGGCGCCGGCGTAGCTTTCACGGGTGCGCTCAGCCAGAACGGCGAACTGTTCCTGCGTGTGCTCGTAGCGGTCTTCAATGGCGTGGGCAAGTTTGGCCACAATCAGCGGGATCAGCGGCAGCGTCACCATGCTGGCCAGCATCAGCTTCCAGCTGATGCTGGTCATGTAGAGCGGCACCATCACGAAGTAAAAGGCCGTATCAAGAATCAGCAGCAGGCCGAAGCCGTAAAACATGCGCACCGCGTCCATGTCGGCGGTGGCAAGGCTCATCATCTCGCCGGTCTTGGCGCGGTCGTGAAACTTCATGGGCAAGCGTTGCACGTGCGCGTAAAACTTGCAGCGCAGGTCGTGGGTCAACTGGATGCTGGCCTTGGCGTAGTCCAGCGACATCCAGTACCGAAACACGCCGGTCAGCGCGACCACCATTACGTAGCCGACGGCGAACACCCATATGCCGGCAAGGTAGCTGTCGCCGGCAAGCAGGCTTGAACCCAGCAGGTCGCTGACCGGGCTGCGCAGCTTTTCGATATACTCGGGCGTGTACTGTGCGGCCTCGGCGGGGTCGGTGATGTAGCCCTGCTCAAAGCGCCACAGGTACAGGTGGTTGATTGCCCACTGCACCAGCTTGGGCGTGAACGTGTCCAGCACGTCCACCAGCAGCAGCGCCGCGATGCCGGTTATGTAAAGCCGCTTGTACGGCCCCGCATAGCCAACCATTTTCAGAAAGTTGCGTACCACACTTGCCCCGCTGGCATTGCTAGACTGGACGGAATCGGTGAATGTCACCGGCAGCTTGCGGTGACACGGCGCCAATGACGGATGAACTGCCCCGGTGGTCCCCGCAACCTGAAACCCGCAACCTGAAACCCGTCATAACGAGTATGCTCTTACCTTTGATTCAAGGAAATCCCATGGTGACGCGAACTCTTGGCCTGCTGTTGCTGCTGACAAGTGGACTGACCCTGTGCGCGCAGGCACAGGGCGATTTTGCGCCGCGCGGCAGCCTGGTGTACGTTCGCTGCGACGATGTCAGCGGCGCACTGCGCAAACTCGGTGGACCCGACTGGATCAAGCAGGCCGAAGACCTGCTGCGGCTGGTGCCTGACAACATGGACCAGCAGGCGGGCGGCATCGACGAAGCCAGACGCTTCATTGATTATCTTGGCGAAACCGAACTGGTCATCGCCGACGTGATGGTGCGCGCGCCGCACGTACAACTCATTGAAGTCACCCGCCTGAAAGACGGCGCGCCCACAGCCTTCAGCGAAAGTTTTGTCGAGGACATCAAGCGCAGAAGCGACCGCGAACTCACGTGCACGCCGACCGAGCTGCGCACACCCGACCTGTGCATCCGCATCGTAAAGGGCCTGTACATCATCACCATCGGCGGTGCAGCCGAGACGCATGTGCGGGACGTGCTCGAAGGCGACACCGAGAACAGTCTCAGCGGCAGCGAACGCTTCAAGCGCTGGAACAAGTCCGCGCGCGGCGATGTCGTCGCGTGGGCCGACATGGCCGCCGTGCGCAACACCGTCGAGAAGATGGGCGAAGACTTCGACCGCGGCGTCAAGCAACTGCTCGACTTTGCGGAATGGCAGAAGTGGGACCAGCTCAGCGCCGCCCTCAGCCTCAGCAACGGCGTGCAACTTCAGGCCACGCTGACGATGACCGAGCCGCTGAAACGGCTGGGCGCGTTCATGCGGCCGCCCGGGCCGTGCCGCCTGCCGGCGCTGATGCCCGAAGAGCTGCTGGGCCTTGCCGCGCTGCAACTGGGCGCCGACCACGAAGCCACACTGCTTGAAGTGCTGCGCGTGGTGCACGACGTGGACGAGACTTCGCGCCCCGCAAACCTTGAGCGCCAGATTTCGTGGTGCGAGCGGCGCATCGCGAGTATCCCCGAGGACATCAAGCGCATCAGCAAGGACCCCGACCTGACCGACGAGGAAAGGAAGGAGTGGATCGAGTCGCTCAAGGAGCAACTGCAAAACGAAAAGGATGAACTCGCGCGCCTGAAAGCCGAGCTGGCGGCGGCCGCCAAGGCCCGCCCCTTCGAGGCTGACCAGTCGCTGCGCAAGGGCCAAGGCAGCGAAGCCGAGCAATTTCTGGACGGCTTTGACGACTTCCTGAACACTCTGGGCGTCACGCGCCGCGATGCCGCGGGCGCACTGGGCGCCGAGGGCATCGTGGGCGTGCTGCACCTGCAGGACCCCGCGCGCGGGCGCTACGACCGTTCACTGGAAAGCGCCTGGTTTGTCGCCGTTGAGGCCGGCGGCAACTTCGACGCAGTCAAGAACCGCATGCTGGACCGCCTGCTGGGCCGCAACCTGCCCGACGACCTGCCTGAAAAAGAGCGCCGCCGCCTGACGCAGACGGCTGAGCGCATGACGCACTACCGCGTCCACGGCGGCGAAATCCTGACCGACTCGCGCGGCTACGATGACTGGGCCATGTTCGCGGGCCACGGCATGGTCGGCTTTGCGGCCAGCGAGTACGTTGCGCACCGCGTGCTGGAGGCCGCCAACGGCACCCGCCGCATGGACACACGGCGCGTCACGGGCGGGCTGAGCGCCAGCAAGCTGGGCTGGTTTGACCTGAAGGCGCTGTTTGAGGGCCTGCAAAACGATGAGCTGGCCTACGCGCGCCGCAACATGTACCCGACTGACTGGCTGTTCGACTTCGCGCTGGGCCTGCCGGCGGGGGCCGCCGTATCCGTGCAACTGGATGAAACCGCCACCGCGATCAGCGCGCGCGCCTCGCTGTCGGGGGTGCGCGACCTGGCCAAGCCGCTGGAGATGGTGCGTGACGCCATGCTGCGCGCGCGCGCCAGCGAGCACGACGAGCTTGAGCTGCACGAGCTTAGCCAGGGCATCAGCCGCTGGCGCGTGCACCACAAGGCCGCACTGGCCGAGCTTGATGCCGACGAGTACCGCAAGCTGGTCGCGGCGCTGGCCCCCGAGGCGCTGATCGAGAACGCCTTCTACGAGCCTTACGACGGTCTGCGCAGCGCCCACGATCCCGAGCTTGCGGAGCGCTTTGACGCCGCCCAGCGCGGGCGCGAGTACCGCATCGGGCGCGACAAACCCGCCGACCTTTCCGAGGCCGGCTTTGCGTGGTACGGCCTGATGCCCGCACGCTGGCCGGCGCCTGAGCTGGACGAAGACGGCGAGCCGCGCCGTGAGTACTGGTACGAAGGCGACGTGCGAGGCTGGGTTGTTGCCGCCACGCGCGAGCCGTGGCAGGCAGGCGGCCGCCTGGTGCTGATGGAGTGGGAAAGGGACCTGCGCGTGCGCTGGATGCACGAAGACGACTTCAAGGCGCTGCGCACAGCCAACGGCCGCGGCGAGTTCACGATTGCCGAACACGACCGGCCAACGCCGCAGCCGCCGGAATGGGTGCAATGGCGCGACCTGCGTCGCCAGGGCCAACACTTGAGCGACCTGCGCGAGCACTTGCAGATGCTGGTTGACGACGCGCGCCGCGAGGGCCGCGAGTTCAAGCCCGACTTCAACGGCGGAACGATCGAGGAGTTCATGAAACTGCTGGGCCGGGAGGCGTCAGAGCCGGAGCGGGGCGAGTACCCGTACAACCTTGCGAACCTGCGCATCTGGACCAGCGACGAAGGGGTGTTCGCGCGCGAAACCAGCGGGCGCCTGTGGGCCGAGGCCGCGCCCAAGGGCGTGCGCCTGTCGTGGCGCGAACAGTAGGCCCGGGGAGTATCAGTCGGGGCGCATCAGCCGCTTGAAGCATGCCTCGGCGGCGGATGCGCTCTGGCCGTTCTTGAACACGAACGTGACCGCGCCGCCGGGGGCATCCACCTTGACTTCCCAGTTTTCGCCGTGGCGCGCGGCCTTCGTTACGGCGCGCAATGCCGTCAGGTCAAGCTCCCGGGCCAGCAGCGCTGCGGGCGCGCCCGCCAGCGGCCGGCGCTCGTGCCATTGCAGCACGCGCTCGTTGCCGTGCACCTCGCTGGTGCCGACGCCGCCGAAAGCCACCGCGCGCACCAGCTCACGGGCTGCAAGCTGCCGCGTCTCCGGCTCGGCGTAGCGCGGAGCCGTGCGGTACGGGCTGCTTGAGCAACCCGCCAGCAGCACACAGGCAAGCAGCAGCGCCTTGCTCATTCCAGCACCTCCTGCAGCCATGCGCGCAATTGCTCAAGGATCAGCGGCGTGACTTCGTGGCCCGCCTCAGGATCAAGATGCTCGTTGACCGTGTAGCCCTTTTCGCGCGCGCCGTGGGCGCCCGCCGACGCAAGCTCGGGGGCTATGCTGCCGTCGCGCCCGCCGCTGAACTGCGCCAGCCGCGCGCCGCCCCCCGACGGCAGAAACTCGTGCTTGATGCGCCCGCAGATGCTGGCGGCTGCGCAGAAGCGCCCGGGCGCGTTGCCGGCCACCACAGGCGCCAGGTAGCCGCCCTGCGAAAACCCGATGATCGCAGTGCGGCCAACCGGGTACTGCTTGCGCACGAGGTCCTGGATGTTGTGCAGGTGCTCGATGGAAAGCTGCATGCTTTCGCGCAGGGCCTCCTGGTCGCCGTCAAAGACGTACCACGCGTAGCCGATGCGGCGCTTGTCGGGCAGGCGCTGCTCAAAGGGCAGCGGCCCGCGCGGAAAGCAGAAGATCCACGGGTGGCTCAGCAGCGGCCCCATCCAGCGGCGCATCAGGTCGTGGTGACCGCCCATGCCGTGCAGGCACATCACCAGCGGCCACTCGCGGTCATGCTTCAGCCCGCGCGGCAGCGCCAGCGTGTACGGGCTGGGCATCTTGAACTCAAGGCGGCTGTGCATGAGCTCGGACATGGCTGCAACCCACTGTTGACCGGCGATGCGCCGCTGTCAACGGCTACCGCATCAGGTCGTGCAGGACGCGCATGGTCAGGTCAAGGTCGCGGTGCGCCTGCATGGCCTGCCCGGAAAGGTCGGAAACGCGGGCGCTGGGCGGAATGGTCTCGCCTTCTTCACCTTCATGGGGCGGGCGCTTCTCAATGGGCGGGGGCGCGGGCACTTCAATCGGCGGGGTGCGGCGCGGGTCGTTCGGGCCCCAGTCGTGCACGGGCGGGGGCGTTTCAGCGGGCGCGGGAGCAGGCGTGTTGCCCGGCGGCGGCGCTGTTTGCCGCGGCTGCTCAAGGGGCGGGGTGTCGCCCTTGCGGTTGTTCACGGGCGCGGCGCGGCTGGTGGCCGGCTGGGTGGCCGGGGCGTCACCGCCGAACACGAAAAACAGCAGCGCAGCCAGCACCAGTATCGCCAGCGCCGCGCCGCCAAGCAGGTACGGTGTACTAGACCGAGGCATCGTGCCTTTCGTCGGAAGCGGCGGGGGCAGGCGGCACTTCACGGGCTTCCACCTCGTGCACGACCTCGGGCTCGGGGGCGCGCACTTTGGGCACGGGGTCGCGGTGCAGCGGCGGCTGGGCCTCGCTGACTTCCTCGCTGCGCTGGTGCAGCAGCTTGCACAGCTCGCGCAGGGTACCGGCGCGGACGACGTCGAGCACGCGCACGCGCATATCGAAGGTGCGTTCAAGGACAGCCGAGAGTTCCCACGCGTCGAAGTTGACGGCATGCAGGTCACGCGCGATGCGGTCGCCGGGTTGCAGGCGCGAAGCGTCCACACCCAGCGCGCGGCCCACGGCGTAGCGGAAGGCGCGCGCGAACGACTGCGGCACGGGCGCCAGCGCGCTGACGCCGGCGGCAAACACGTCGTCGCTTTCGGGTGCGCGCGAGTCAATCAGCGCGCGGCGGCGCGCGCGGCGGCGCGCGTTCAGGGCTTCGCTGACCGAAAACGACACAATCGTCGCCACCGCCAGCAGGATAAAGAACCCGGCGTCTCCCATGGCGCCATTGTAACGGATGTCGGTGGCCGTTGTGTTCCGGAATCAGGGGAAGTTTCGGCGGGAAGATTGGCCGGCAGAACAAAAGAAAAGGGGAGGCACGCGGCGCCCGCACGCTTCCCCTTCTCGTTTCCCCTGGCCCGCTAGTTCGTCGGGTAGTTCTGGTACGTCCACAGCCAGCGGCGGACAATGTCGTCCTTGTCGTTCTGGCCGCCCCCGAACTCAAGGTCGTACACCAGGTCTTCGCGCTTCCAGTCCGCGGCGCTGAAGCTCTTCCAGATGTCGTACAGCGTCTTGCTGGCGTTGTGCTTGAGGTTGCGGTCGCCGCTTTTGACCGCGTCAATCAGCACGTCGATGATCGCGCCCATGGTCGCCTTTTTGTCGGTCTTGCTGGTGTGCTTGCGCACGGTGTCTTTGCGGGCCTCGTTCAGGGCGTTGCGCTTGAGCTCATTGACCGCGTTGGCCAGCGCGGGGTCGCTGGGGCTGGCGCCGGTCTTGGCCACCGGCGGCAGGTCAGCGTCCGGGTCGTTATCGGTAGGGTCGGTGCGCTCGTCAGGGCCGGGGTCGCGCGGCGTGCGGTTGGGGTTGGTGGGGTCACGGTCAGGGTTGGTGGGGTCGCGGTCGTCGGTGCGCGGGTCGCGCTCGTTTTTGGCTTCTTTCTCCTGCAGGGTCTTGAGTGCGCCCGGGTCAACAAAGTTGATCACCTTGGCCTGGTCGCTGCCGCGCGGCGCGCCGACCCAGAACTCTTTCAGCTTGCCGCGGTTCTTGACGTCGATGAACACCTTGACGCCAAGGTAGTCCGTGCCGCCGATGCTGAGCGAGAACGCCGACTTCTCGTGGTTCGTGCGTTCTTCGTCCCATGTGATCTCGGCGCCGAAGAAGTAGTTGCCGAAAAAGCCCATCAGCCGCGACTTCAGGCTGTCGGGGCCGCGCACGGCGCGCCCGACGTACTTGCCGCTGTACTTGCCGTTGTCGAGCTTTTCCCAGTCGCCATCGACAATCAGCGGTGAGCTGTTCATGAAGTCGGGGTTGTTCTTTACCAGGTCGCCGTTGTACAGCGCGTAGGTGCGCCAGTCGAACATGCCTTCAAGGCCGGCCGCGTCGCTGCCGCGCAGGGCGGCTTCAATCTTGCGGCCCATCGCCTTGGACGCCTGCATGGACTTGGTGAGCTCTTCGTTCTTCTTGGTGGTCTCGGCGTCGCGGCGGGCCTGTTCTTCTTCGCGCTTCTTCTTTGCGTCATCCTGCGAAGCCTGCTGCGCCTGCTGCGGCGTAGGCCCGCTGCTGGCAACCACAATCACCACGATCAGCACAATCACAACCAGTCCCACGCCCAGGCCGACGAACAGGCCGGCGTTGCTCTTCTTTCGCGGCGCGCCGTACGGCGCCTGCTGCTGGTTCGGGTCGTGGCCGGGCTGCCCCATTACCGGGCCCGCGGCGCGGCGCTGCGGCGGGCCGCCCGCTGCGCGCGGCCGACCTGCGGCCTTGGGGCCGGCAGTCTTGCCCGGACCCTTGCGCTGGACGCCGGTGGGGCGCGAGGCGCCGCCGCCGACCTGCACCATGGAGCCGCATTGCGTACACTGGAACTGCACGCCAGCCTGCAAGCCTGACCCGTCATACTGCATGCCACAGGAACCACAGGTGATGGTGCTCATAGTTGCCTCGTTAAAAGCTTGTCCCGAATCATGTTATGAACGTGCCCGCGCGTGGAAAGTTCGCACTTTGGGCAATCTGCGCCCCGGGGTACTGGCGCCATTGCGGCACTGCTAAACTGCCCCCATGGACAACGAAACAGCACGCAAACTGGCCAAACGCATCATCGACGAAGCCGCCCAACTGTCGGCCAAGGACACACTTGCGCTGCTCGACAGCCATGTCGCGCGCAACTACTCGCTGCTGTGCCACGAGCCTGTGCTGCGCGCCGAGGGCCCCTGGCTTTACACCAAAGACCGCCGAATCTTCGACGGCGTGGCGGCCTACTCAGCCGCAAACCTCGGCCATGGCCACCCGCTGGTCCGCGAGACCCTGAAGGCTTTTCTGGACAGCCACGCGCCCACCGTGCTTGGGCGCTTCATGCCTGACCCGTGGCTGGCGCTGTTCGGGCGCAAGGTCTGCGAGATGACGGGCTTTGAGCGCTTTCTGCCCGCCAACGGCGGCGTTGAGGGCCCCGAAGCCGCCATCAAGCTGGCGCGCCGCTGGGCCCACAAACAGGGCAAGAACAAGCCTGAAATCCTGTACGCCAACCGCTGCTTTCACGGCCGCACCCTGACCGTGACCCAGATGTTCGACCTTGAAGAACACGCGGCCCGCGACGGATTCGGCCCATGGCCGGAAGGCTTCAAGCGCATCGCCTACAACGACTTGCGGGCGGTGAAGGATGCCCTGAACCAGAACACAGCCGCGATCATCGTTGAGCCCATCCAGGGCGAAGGCGGCATCAACGTGCCCGACGAAGGCTACCTGCGCGCGCTGATTGAGCTGGGCCGGGCGGAGAAGTTCCTGGTCATCTTTGATGAAGTCCAGACCGGCTGGGCACGGACGGGCGAGATGTTTGCGTGGATGCACGAGGGGCCGGAAGCGCGGCCCGACATCCTGTGCATCGGCAAAAGCGTCAGCGGCGGGTACGCGCCGGTGGGCGGGATACTGGCGGATCAGCGGTTGATGCAGTTGTTCGGGCCGGGCAGCCACGGCAGCACGTTCGGCGGTTGCCCGATTTCAAGCTGCATCGCGTACGCGGCCCTGACGGCGATAGAAGCCGAGGGCCTGGTGCAGCAGGCGCAGGAAAAGGGCGAGCACGTTTGGCAGCGCCTGCAGGAGATCGCCGAGCAGTCGCCGCGCATCAAAGAGGTGCGGGGCAAGGGCATGATGTTCGGGATTGAACTGACGCAGGACGGGCCGGACGGCCACCACTTCAGTGTCGAGTTGCTGAAGCTGGGCGCGATTCTCAAAGACACGCACAAGTGGGTGCTGCGCTTCACGCCACCGATTGTGGCGACCCGGCAAGAGCTGGACTTCGTGCTGGAACTCATCGAGCAAGTCTTCACAGCCAAGACCGCCGACGCACACTAATCCCAACAGGCCGTTAGGGACAGGCCGCCAGGGACAGGCCGCCA
>JAHBYA010000026.1 GCA_019636195.1 Planctomycetota bacterium
TGGAAGCAGCGGGCCCGCAGGGGCAGAAAATTCGCGACAGTTCAACGCAACCGGCAAGCCCTTCCGTTGGAGTGGTTTATGTGGACAATGCGGGCCTGCGATGAAGCGACTGGCTGCTTTGGCTTTGCTGATTGTTCCCGCCGCTTGCGGCGGCGGCGACAACACGCCTGAACCCGCACCTGCGAACAACAGTCCTGCCCCGGTGGTGGACCGTGAAGACCGCATTGCCAAGGCCCTTGCGCTTCTTGAAAGGGGCCAGAAGCTGCTTGATGCCGGCGATGCCAAGGCGGCCCTGCCGCTGCTTGAGGAAGCCGCCGAACTGGACCAACTCGACTGGCGCATCCAGTTCAGCCTTGCCAAGGCCTATGAGACGCTGCGGCGTTTTGCCGAGGCGCGCGGCCACTACGTCAACGTCGCCAAGCGCGCGCCCGGCGCCGACCGTCTGGCCGCCGAAGAGCGCGCCGCGTATTGCAGCCACCAGCTTGCCAACGACGCCTACCGCGCCGGGCAGTACAAGGTCGCCCTTGAACATGTGCGCGACGGCCTGAAGCTGCGGCCCACCGACGCGGACATGAACCTGCTGCTGGGCTATGTGCAGCAGGTGCGCGGTGAATACGCCGAGGCTGAGGGCGCGTTTCGGCTGGCCGCCGAGTTGTTCAATGACGCGCGTAAACGTGAGGCGCTGTACTGGCTGGGCCAGGCGTTGTTCGCGCAGGAAAAGTACGCCGAGACAGTTGAGGTTTACACCGGGCTGATCAACCAGCGCGTCACCAGCAACGACATTTACGGATGGCGGGCATACTGCCACGCGGCGCTGGGCAACCGGGCCGAGGCCCGCCGTGACTTTGCCAAGGCGATTGAGTACGCCACAAGCCCTGAAAAGCGCGCCGAGTACATGGACCAGGCCAGCAAGCTTGCGGAGGGCGGTTGATCCGCCCGGCATGCAGCGATCCCGCACTGGCGCAGGCGCTGGGTCTGGCGACCGGCGGCTCGGTTCTCGTGCTTGAATACGCCGCAGGCCGCCTGCAACTGCGCGACACGCGCCACGGTGCGCCGGGCCCGATCTTTGCCGACTTTGCGTCGCTCGCCGCCGAGAACCGCCGCAAGGCGGGCAAGGGCCTGCTGCTGGCAAAGGCAGTCGGCATCAGGAAGCAGCCATCGCAAGTGCTGGATGCGACCGCAGGCCTTGGCCGTGACGCCTACGCGCTTGCGGCGCTGGGTTGCGACGTGACCGCGGTTGAGCGCAGCCCGGTCGTGGCGGCTCTGCTTCAAGACGCGCTGACGCGGGCGGCAGGCGATCCCGCAGTTGCACGGATCAGGCTGGTGGTGGGGGATGCGCGCGACGCAATGCAGCGGGCACGGTACGAGGTGGTGTACCTGGACCCGATGTTTCCCGAACGCCGCAAGTCCGCCAAGGTGAAAAAAGAAATGCAGTACATGCAGGCGCTGCTTGGCGATGACAGCGCCGACGACCTGCTTGCGCCCGCACTGGCCTGCGCCACTCGAAGGGTCGTCGTCAAGCGGCCGGTGCACGCGCCGACGCTGGCGCCCGCGCCAAAGCCCAGCCATGTGTTCAAGGGCAAGAGCGTACGCTTTGACGTGTATGCGGTTGCGGGGTGATGTGCCTGAAGGCCGGGTCTCCGAGCTTTAATTCGCGCGCCGCTTTGTAACTCCAAGCCGGCATTTCCGTATTACACTGGGGGGCGGAGGTGCCGTATGTGGGACCGTTCGTTCCGGTGGCAGCGGCTGGCGCGCGTGATTGCCGGCGTTGTCACAATTGCCGTGGTGGTGATCGGGCTTGTCACCGTTTCACAGACAGAAGCCGCCAGCCGCGCATCTGACGGCGTGCGCGAAATCTCGCGCGAAGCATCCCCTGATTCCGAAAGTACGCTGGCTTGCGATGTGCCGCTTGAGCTGGCTGTGCGCAAGGGCGGACTGGTGTATCGCGAAGGTGCCGGCGGCAAAGCCGAGATCGTGGGCAGGGTCATCAAAGTTGATGAGCCTCGTGGCGACGTGCAGCGCATTACGGTGCTGCTGACGCCGGGAAGCAAGGGCGCGATGCTCAGCGGCGGCAAGCTGCGGGGCGCGTCGCCGACCACAAGCGTCGAGCACGCGTTTCGGTTGCTGATCAGCCCGGACATCCCGCGCGAAGAAGCCAAGATTGCGCGCGACACAATCTGGCCCGCGATTGAGAAGCACGTGCTGCCCAATCTGAAAGAGCGCGTGACCAAGGAAGTCACCGAAAGCTTTGATGACCTCGACGACGATGATCGCGAGTTGATTGACAAGAGCGTCAAAGAGCTGCGCACTGAGATGGCAGCCCTCGAAGAGGAACTACTGAACCGGCTTGCCAATCGCGCCTGGGAAGTCATTGGCGTTAGCGGCGTCGCTGAAGGCGTGCTGCGCAAAACCGGCGACGCAGCCGGCAACTCCTACGAAAAGGTCAAAAGCTGGGTGAAGGGCTGGTGGGGCGAGAAGGAAGAAGCCAAGCGCAAAGAAAGCGACTTCCTGACGCCAGAGCGCGCAGCAGCGCTGCGCATCGCACTGGAAGAAGAAGTCGAAAAGTTCCTGAAGGAAAAGGACAAAGAGATCAAGGAAAAGTTCAACAAGGTGCTGAACAACCGCCGCGCCGAGTTCGTCGAGAAGTTTGAGACGAAGTGGGGGCCCAAGCTTTACGAAAACGCGTTGGTGCCAAGCTGGCTTGAAGGCGAAGAAGGCGTGCTGGAGGCCGCCGAAGAGTACGCCAACGACTTCGCGCAACGCCGCCTGTTGACACCCGAGGGCGGGCCGCGGCTGCTGCTTGCTTACGCGCTGCGCTCAAGCCTAGGCATCACGCAGGACCCGTTGCTGGTAATCAAGCCTGAGGCAACCGGCAAAGTCGAGTTTGAATGGATCATGCCGCGGCTGGAGAAGGATGGATAGCGTGACCGACGCGGCCACGATGAAAGAGCAGTCAAAGGCGCCGGCGCCATCGCTGGCTGGGCCGGAACTTCGTATTGCCGAGCTTGAAGTAACGCTTGGCCCCAACGTGTTGCGTTTGCAGGCACCCGTACACCTGCGCGGCGGGCGGCTTTACGTGCTGTGGGGACCTTCCGGCAGCGGCAAGAGCAGCTTCGTCCGCGCGCTGCTGGGCCTCGGCGAATTGGCAAGCCCGCGCATTGCCGCGCGTGGTGAAGCCACACTGACAGATTCTGCGGGTGTCGAGTGGCCGCTGTGGCAGGGCGAAAGCTACAACCCCGCCGCCCGCCGCCAGATCGCTTTCCTGCCGCAATCTGACCGGCTCGGGTTCATCGATGGCCTCGGCACCCTTGAGAACCTGCGGCTGCTTGGCCAGCTGTTGCGTGAGTCTGCGAAGGTGCAAGCCGAGCATCTCGCTGCCCGCTTTCACCTGATGAAGCTTCCCGACAAGCTTGCTCATGCCAGCGGCGGCGAGCGCATGCGTCTTTCGGCTGTGCGGGCGCTGCTCAAGCGCGGCGAGAATGATCCACCGCCCACGCTGGTCATCGCTGACGAGCCGACTGCAGGCTTGGACGTAGTTGCAGCGCGCAGTCTCGCCCGTGAGCTGATCGACTATGCGCAGCGTAAAGACAGCATTGTTGTAGTGATCACGCACGACCCGCAGGTGTTTACAGGTCAAGAGCCGCCGGAAACTGGAGCGCACAAGACCGTGCATATGCTTGAGTGCGACCTTTCCGGCGATGAAGCAAAGCAGCTTGAAATCGGCAAGCTCAAGATTGAAGCGGGCCGTCCAGCCAACCCGCTGGTGCAGGCGGCGAAGAACCGGTTTGCCGAGATGCTTGCGATGATCGGCGGGGCGGTGCTGGCGCCGCTGGCCTTTCTGTGGGGGCTGGCGCGCATCAAGCGGCCGTTGTACTTGCTGCGCAAGACGCTGGCTGATGCCGGCGACCCCGGCACACACCTGTTTTCTTGGCTTGGCAGCCTGCTGATCGGCGGCACGGTTGCGTACTTCATTTTTGAGCAACTGCCGCGGCCTGAGCTGGTCGAGCCGCTGCTGCTTGAAGAAATCCTGCAAGCCACCGGCCACACGCTGGTGCGTGTGGTGCTACCACTGGGCGCTGCAGCCTTGATCACCGGCAAGCTTGGCGCCGCGCAGGCGGCAAGGCTTGCCAGCAGCGTGCGCGGGGGCGCGTTGGAAACGTTGGCGCTGGCGCGATGGCCTGTGGAGTCGTTCGGACTGGTACCTGCAGTGCTGGCGCAAACGGCAGCGATTGCAGTCGCCACAGTCGTGGCGTGCTATAGCGGTGTAGCTTTAGCCGCGCTGATCTACGTGGCTGGCCATGAAGGCGCTTCGCTGGGATTGGCGCTGCAACTGATGTCGGATGGGCTTGACTACGCACCCAGGTGGCAGGAGTTTCTGTTGGCCAAGGTGTTGGCAAGCGGCTTCGTTGGCGGCTCGTTGGCCGCGATGTTCGGTTTGGCTCCGGCCAACACCGAAGACGACGTGGCCAAGGCTGTGCATCGCACGCTGCTGTGGGCGATTCTGGCTGTGATCACGGTGCAGTGCGCCTTTATCGTGTGGGAGTTCGCGCAGTACCGGTAAGCCCTTGCCAACGCGGCCAGCCGCCGCTGAAACTGTGCGCCCGTGATTGATACCGATGACATGCTGGTTGCGCGCCTTGCGCACGGCGACCTTGGCGCACTGGACACGATTGTGTCGCGGCACCAGGACGCGCTGGTGCGCATTACCCGCGTGGTCACCGGCAACGACGCGCTCGCCAACGACGCCGCGCAGGAGGCGTTTGTGCGGCTGTGGCGCAACCCGCAAGCCTTTGTCGGCGGCACTCTGCGCGCATGGCTGATCACCGTGGCCCGCAACGTTGCGCTGAATGAGCTGCGCGCCGCCCGCCGCCGTACCGCCCGACACGATAGGGCTGCCACGCGCCCAGCCAGCGACCCCGCGTTGAAAGTCGCGGGGGCTGATCGCCTGGCGCAAGTCCGGGCGTTTATCGACACGCTGCCCGAAGCCGAACGCACGGCGCTGGTGCTGTTTGCCGTGGAGGGCATGTCGCAGCACGAGATCGCCCGCGTGCTGGCCACCAGCGAGGGCGCGGTGAAGCAGGCTGTGCTCAGCGCTCGAAAAAAGATTCGGGAAAGATTCGGAGATTCACCCTGACCCCAGCCGCCCCGGCGGTGTTACCCCGGTGAGACTATGCCCGAAAACGACCCGATCGACGAACTTGTGCGCCAGAGCATCAGCCATGCCCCGGGCGCTGTGCCCGGCCTGGCTGGGCGTGTGCGGCTGCGCGCGCAAAGCGAAAGCGCGACGCGCCGCAAGGCGCGGCTGGCATGGGTTCGTGCCGCGGTGTCGGTGGCGGCTGCGGCTGCGGTGATTGTCTTTGTGGTGCTGTACGTTGACTTTACGCCGCCCGCCAAACCGGAAACCGCCAGCGGCAACGAAGCCCCCAAACCGGCAAGCAACCGCGCGCCGGCGCCGTTGCCGGCGAACCAGCCGCGCAAACCCGCGCCCGAGACGGCGCCCGAGGCGCCGGAGGGGTTGCCACCAGCTGAGCAGGATACCCCAGCACCGCAACCCGAGCCTGAGTCGCAACCTGAACCGGAACCCCAACCGCAACCCAAGGGCGAGGTCGTCGAAAAGCCCCAGCCGGAAACGGAGCCCAAGCCCGAGGCCCCGCCCGCACAGCCGCCAACGGAAGCACCCAAGGCCGCCGAGCGCGTGGTGCTGGCGGTGGTGCCGCCCGGCGCGCGGTTGAATGTGATGCAGGGCGGCAACTGGCGTGAAGCAAAAGAGGGCGACGAGATTGCGGGCGGCACGCCGTTGCAGGCCCGGCGCGGCTACGTTGACCTGCAACTCGGCGGCGGCGAACTGCTGCGCTTTGACGGTCAGATCACGCCGTCGCTGCATGAAGGCGCGCTGTTGATTGAACTGGCCGAAAAGTCGCTGTACGCCGACAACCTTGGGCTGTCGCGCCGCCTGCTGGTGCGCTGCAACGGCATTGAGGGCGCGTGCGCCGGGGCAAGCGTGTTTACCGCGGTGCGCGGCGGCATGAAGGCCGCGTGCCTTGAGGGTGAGGTGCGCATCGACGGCGAGGCGGTTCAGCGAGGCACCGAGCGGCGCGCAACCGACCGCGGCGTGAGGGTCGCCAGCGAGTACAAGCCCGACGCGCTGGTGACCGGCGCGCCCGCCCGCGTGATCGCCCGCTACGAAATGGACGGCAACACCGACCTGTACAACGAAGGCGAGCGCCTTGAAGACGGCGTGGCGGTCAGCGACAGCAAGCCGTGGTACATCGGCTTTCGTCACGCGCCCACGCTGGCTGTGCTGCCGGGCATGCGCGTGCGCATGCGCTGGCGCTGCACCGGCGCCGACCGCATCGACCTTGAACAGTTTTTGGCCGACGACACGCTGTTCAAGGTTGTGTTCAAGCCCGAGAAAGACGGCGCGTGGCTTGTTTCGGAGTTCAAGCTCTCCGAGGTGCCGGCGCGCGACAACGCCGGCCGCCGCCTGCAAGCCGGCGAGCTGCTGCGCAACTTCAAGCTGCACCACAACGGCACACGCCTTGAGCTTGACTGGGTCGAGTTTGTGCGCGTGCAGGACTAGGGCGTTTTTCCATCCCAACGGCATGCGTTTGCGCTACGCTGGTTCGCATCAGCGCGGGGTGAGCCATGGCTGGGCCGGGCAACCAACGATTGCCGAGTGACGACAAACCCGACGACATCGGCATCGAAGATATGGAGTCAAGCTTCGATGTGCGGGCCGATGATGCGTCGGCGCCCACGCGCATGGACATGCGCCAGGTCGGCCTTGAAGAAACGGGCGTCAACGGCGACGTCGCCTTTCACCGCATTGTGACCGTGCAGTTCAAGATCGGCCGCCACCCCGACAACAACCTGGTGCTGGGCGACGACGCCAAGGTCTCGCGCCACCACGCGACCATCACCATGCAGGGCGCGGGCTTTGAACTGCGCGATGAAGGCAGCGCCAACGGCACGCGCCTGAACGGCGCAAGGATCGCGGCGCCGCAACCGATCCGTGACGGCGACAAGCTGGGCATCGGCGCCCGCGAGTTCACGTTCGTGTGCCGGTGAGGTGAACAGAAAGAAGTGAAGACAGCCCTTTGCAACTCGGCTGGTTCGTGTTGAAGCCGGTTCACTCGCCGTTCTTCTTGGGCGTGGGCAGGCGCACGCTCTTGCCGGGCAGCTTGGCGCCGGGGTTGGTCGGCGGCGGTTGCGTGGCATTGGGCAGCTTCAGGCTGCTGCCGGGCTTGACCGGCGGCTTGCGCAGGCTTGGCGGCGCGGGCACGGGCTTGCGCACGCTGCTGGTGTTGTTGCCGGGCACGGCTTTGCGCATGCTGCTGGTGTTGCTCTTGACGGTGGCGGCGCCTGGCAGTCGCACGCTTTGGCCGTCGGGGCGCATGCGGATGCTGGTGTTGCTGCCCGAGACCGGGCTGAACTTGCCGGTCGAGTGCCCGACCGCGGTCAGGCGCTGCGTGCTGTGCGGGTTGCCGCCGCCGAGCTTGAACTGGAACGGGTTGTTCGGGTCACTGGCCGGGTTGTATTGCAGGTCAGCGGCGCCTTCCAGCACCTCGCTGATGTCGTCCACCACTTCACGCGCGCTCTGGTACCGGAAGTCGCGTTCTTTGCTCATCATCTTTTCAATAAAGTAGTGCATGTGCACGCTGATCTTGCCGCCCTTGAGGCTGTGCTGGTTCAGGCCTTCCATGACCTGCTTGGCCATTACCTCCATGCTGTCTTTGCCCGTAAACGGCAGCTCGCCGACCACCATGTGGTACAGCGTCGCGCCAAGGCTGTAGATATCGGCGCGGATGTCGAGGTCGGCTTGCCCCTTGGCCTGCTCGGGCGAGATGTACTGCACTGTCCCGCAGGTTTCGTCTTCGTACTGGCCCGCGAGGTCTTTCCGGATCGGGGTGGCGAAGCCCAGGTCCACCAGCATCACGCGCCCGTCGCCGGCCCACATGATGTTGTCGGGCTTGACGTCGCGGTGCACCACGCCGCGCTCCTGCATGTAGGCCAGGCCGCGCGCGGCCTCGGTGATCACGTAGATCGCCTTTTGCTCGTCAAAGGGCCCGTCGCGGTCCAGCAGGTCCTGGATGCTGGGGCCGTCGATGTATTCCATGCTCATGAAGTACAGCGGGTTTTCCTTGCCGGCTTTGCCGTACTCGTAGCCCTTGGCGATGCTTTCGCACTGGAACTCTTTGAGCAGCCGGCCCTCACGCAGAAAGCGCTGTACGAACTTCTCGTTCTTGACGTGCTTGGGAAACAGCACCTTCAGCGCGCACTTGCGCTTGGTTTCTTTGTGCGTGGCCAGAAACACCGTGGCCATGCCGCCCTGCCCGATTTCCTTGTGCACGTCGTAGATGCTGATGGCGTTGGCCATCTGCACCGTCACGTGGTCGCCCACGCCGGGAATGTCAATGCTGCCGCCCGCGAGGTTGCCCGCTTGCTCGGGCGTGAGGTACTTCTTTTTCAGGGCGATCTGGACAAGCGGCAGGTCCACGCCCTTCTGTTCGGCAAGGGCGGTCTGCAGGTCCATGCACTCCTGGACCTGCTCTTTCTGAATCAGCCCCTGCTTCACGGCAAGGGCCATCAGCATGACTTCCTGCTTACTCGCCATCTTCGGCGTCCTCGAGATCGTCAATCAGGATCTCGTCGCACATCTTGTGAACCCCGTTGATCACCAACACCGTGATCAGCTCACGCTCCATTTGCGGAAACTCGTCGATCGTGTCCTTGATCGACATCAGGCGGTCACGAATCTCCAGCTCAAGCGCGTCCACGCGCCGTGAAAGCTCAGGGTGCGAGCGCTTGATCTGGCGGACGCGGTCGAAGATGCGCGTGACCATGCCCGGGGTTGGTTCGCTGACTTTGCCGGCGGACTGCTCCTTCTTGCTTGCCATGCACGTTCCCCACGCAATGGGTGTATCTTACGACAATTTAACGGAATTGTGCGAAAGATTCTGCCCGCACGCCACTTTCGCCCATCGGCCCAAGCCCGGGCCGCGTTTGCCGTTATCGTCAGCCCTTTAGCGATTCCTGCTGCCAGCCAATGGAGGTTGGCGTAATATACAGCCGGCACTTCGGGTTGCCATGGGGCTTGAAAGGGAGTGGATAATGGCGTTGCGTTACCTTGCACTGCTGCTTCTGGCGTGCTGTGTGGCGTGCCTTGGCGTGGGTGTTGTGATCGGCCAGAAGGCGCCCGCCAAGGACGACAAGAAGGACGAGAAGAAGGAAGAAGCCAAGGAAGGGGCTGAGAAGGCGGAAGAAAAGCCCATGACCAAGGCCGAGTTCGATGACCTCATGAACAAGGAGGTCAAGGACGCCTGGAACCGCCTGAAGATCAACGAACGCAAAAAGATGGGCGAGCGCGCCGCTGAGGCCGCCGACATCATCGCCAAGGCCGCGCCCAAGATGCTGCGCTACGACGGCAAGGTGCTCAAGGGCGAAAACAAAGACAAGCTCGCCCGCGAACAGAAAGACTACAAGCAGTGGGTCGATGACCTGAAGAAGCACGCCGAGGACTTCGCCAAGCACGCCCGCAAAGGCGACTGGGACAAAGCCGCCGCCAGCCGCGACAAGATCAACGAAACCTGCGGCGCCTGCCACGACGTGTACGAACCCAAGGACTAGCCGCCCGCTGATCTCCAGGGACAGGCACCTCCGGTGCCTGTCCCTTTTGGTGTGCACTTTCCAGGGACAGGCACCTGTGGTGCCTGTCCCTCTTGGTGTGCACCTTCCAGCGTCAGGCACCTCCGCTGCTCCGGAACCAGCGCCCTGTGCGTCGCG
>JAHBYA010000003.1 GCA_019636195.1 Planctomycetota bacterium
CCTATCGGGGCAAGCTATTCGGCGTCTTTCTCGGCGGGTTCTTCTTCGTGCCTGGCGTGAAAGCGCATGTCTTTGAAGCGGATCACCGCTTCGCCTTCCGGTGCAAGCAGCAAGCGATGTTCGAATGTCCCGTCCGGGCCGAGGTCGAACTCGTCGGTCAAGATCTGCTCCGCCAGGTCGAACGCGTCCAGCTCGCTCGTGTCGCGCGAGACACCCAGGTACTCAAGCTCAAGATAGTGCTCAAGACCGTGACCACTGAACTTCAGCACCAGGGAAAACGCCCCCTCTTTGTCGTCAAGCCGCGTCGCCAGCAACTCAGCTTCTGACAGCAGCATGCCGCGGCTTTGCACAGCCAGCGCGCGCGCGGCGTGGGGCAGTTCCGGCCCGATATCGGCCAAGTGCTGCATGTACACGCTCAGGTACAAGCCGGTCGTGAAGTCGTCGTGCAAGCCCTCAGCCCAATTGCGGTCAAGAAAGCGCATCAGCCCTTCCCCGCAAGCCGGGTGATCAGCTTGAACTCGTCGGCAGTCACGGGCTGTACGGACAGGCGGCCCGACTTGACCAGCACCATGGATTTGAGTTTTGGGTGCGCCTTGATTTCTTCGATCGTGACTACGCGAGGCAGTTTTTCGACAAACGCCAGGTCAACCAGGAACCACGTGGGATTGTCGCGCTTTGACTTCGGGTCAAAGTACTCATGGTTGGGGTCAAACGCTGCGGGGTCGGGGTAGGCGGCCTTTGCAACCTTGGCGACTCCGACAACGCCGGTCGGCTTGGCGCTGGAGTGATAGAACAGCACGAGGTCACCGGGCGCCATCGCGCGCAGATTGTTTCGCGCCTGGTAGTTGCGAATGCCCTCCCATGACGTCTTGCGGTCACGGGCAAGGTCGTCAATCGAGTACGCGCAGGGCTCAGATTTCACAAGCCAGTATGCCATGTCCGCATTGTGCAACGGCCCGCGGTGGGGGACAGTGGCGGCAAACAACGACCCCGCGGATGATTCCGCGGGGTCGGTCGGTCCGGCGGGGCGCCCTGGGGGGCTGGGCGCCATCGGCCGCCGGGTTAGTGCCTGACGTGGCCGTGCCCGTTGCCGGGCTTGTTGTGTTCAACCCAGACCTGCTTTTCGATGATGTCGTAGTGGCCCTCGACCCAGACCTGTTTCCGGACTTCGCAGAAGTGACCGGGGATCACAACGCACCTCTCGACGTTCTTGTAATGCGCGGGGATGGTCTTGCAGACATTGACGAAGTACACGTTTCCGCAGTGGTCCACCCGGCGCTCGCGCACGGTGATCGTCTCGGCGGGCACGTACACGCGCTCAATCACGATCTTGTGTTCTTCGGGCACCCACACGCGCTCGGTGACTGTCTTGTAGTGGCCGGGGTGCCACACCTTTTCCTTGACCGTGACGTAGTGGCCGCTGGGCTTGGGCTGTTCGCGGGTGATGCGAACCTCGGCGCCGCGGCCGGCGTTGACTTCGACCTGTTTGTTGCCCTTGTTGATCTGCACGCTGACGCGCTGGGCGTTCAGGTCAGATGCGCCGACTGCCCCGATCAGCAGCATGCCGGCACAGGCGGTGAGTAGAGCTTTCATGGCATTCTCCAGAGTTTGTTTGCTGCCCCTTGTTGAGGGACGCCAGTCGTCCCGAGCTGTCCTAGTAAACCCTGTGAAATCAAGAATTTATGCGCAAAAGTTCCGGCAACGGGGTGCCAGAAAACAGGCGCTTGCATGGGTTGGCGTGGCTGGGTTAAGCGACTTCGCCGATGTACGGCAGGGTGCGTCCCTTGTTGTTGTCGTCCATGCCGTAGCCTACGAGAAACTTGTCGGCAGCAACGTCAAAGCAGACGTACTCGCACTCGAACGGAATCTTTCGGCGGGCCTTCTTATCGACGACAATCGCGTAGCGCAGGCTGTGCGGGCCTTGGGCCTGAAGCGCCTCGTGCAGGTTGGCAAGCGTGAGGCCGGTATCGACTAGGTCTTCAATCACCAGCACGTCGTAGCCGCTGACGCGCGGCAACTGGCCGTGTAAGCGCAGGCGCCCGCTGGAGCTCCGGCCGACGTAGCTTTCAAGCTTCACGAACTCGAGCTCAATGTTCACGCCGTGGATGTTGCGGATCAGGTCGGCGGCAAAGAAGAATCCGCCGCGCAGCACGACCAGGCACAGCAGGCGCTTGCCCGCGTAGTCGGCGGACACGCGCGCGGCAACCTCGCGCACGCGGGCCTGGACCTGTTCTTCACTGAATACTATCGGGTACGTCATCTCACAGCCCGTTCATGATGTAGTCGATCAGGCGCGTGCCGTCGTCGATCTTGATGCCTGTATCCCCCGCGTTGGTTTCAGTCAACGTCAGGTTCCAGCGACTTTCAACGCCCTGACCCCACATCAGGAAGGGCACAGGCCGGTCGTCGTGCTGGCGTGTCTCCACGCGGCTCATCAACGTCGGCACGACCGTCAGGCGCACGTCGGCCAGTTCCGTCAGTGTCTTGTGCAGCGGCTTGAAGAAGTGCTTGTCGATCAGCTCAATGCTGCGCACCTTGCCCTGCGCGTCGCCCTGGTGGCTGTAGTCGTCGGGCAACCCGAAGTGGGCGATCACGAGGTTGTTGCCGGCCAGCGCATCCACCACGCTTTCGCGCACCTTACTGATCTCTTCCGTCTCGGTGGCTTTGCTGGCTTCCTTGTCCGGGTTGACGGCGGCCATGCGCCCGCTGGGCTCGCGCACAAAGGGTGAATCGCCGGGGTTGATCACGCGAATGCCGGTGGCCACCGCGACGCCGCGAAACAGGTCGCTGTAGCTGATCATCGCCGCGTCCAGCCCGAAGGTCTTTTGAAAGCCCGGCACATCGACGCTCGTGCCGCCGCCCCACAGCCACACGCCGTTGGCTGGGTTCTGCTTCAGGTCAACGCGCACGCGGTTGACTTCGTGTTTGGCCAGCACGGCGGGCGCCTCGTTGATGACCTTGGCCAGTGTCTCTGCGCCCGGCCCTTCGGGCATGTGTTCTTTCATCGGCAAGTTGACGACGTTGAACGGGCTGACCGTGGTGAGGCCGTTGAAGTTCACGCCGTCAACGACCATCAGGTGGCTGTGGCCGCGCCCCTGCACAAAGCGCATGCGGGTCTGCTTGAAGTGGAGCTCAAGGGCCTTCAGCAGTTCGCGGCCTTCTTGTTCGCTCAGGCCGCCGGCACGGGTATCGACAATCTTGCCATCGACCGCGGTCACAAACTGCAGCCGGAAGCACCACTCTTCTTCGCTGAGCATCAGGCCCATCGCCAGTGCTTCGTAGTAACCGCGGCCGGTAAGGTACGGGCCGGGCGGATAGCCCAGCAGCGTAAACAGCGCCGCCAAGGTTTCGGGCGGCTCGTTACGTGGAATGGTGCGGATTGTCCCAAGGCGGCCGGAAGTGGCAATCTTGTCGAGGGTAGGGGTGGTTGCGGCTTCCAGCGGTGTCTTGCCCCCCAGTTCCTTGAGGGGTGTGTCGGCAAGCCCGTCAATCAGGACCAGCAGGTAGCGCATACCCTATTCACGAATAAAGCCGCAGGGGCGGCTGTTCGGTAAGGACGATACAGGCAGGTGGGGTCGGCGCAATGGTGTAGAAATCCGAACCGGCGTTGCGCCCGTACTGTTTACAGGACAAGAGCTTGCGCCCCGCTGTGTATTTCGGCGCTGTGGGATAAAATGGTCCCAATTGCAGTCGGCTGTGCGTAGCATGTACAGGTGCGGTAACCACTGAAGGACGTTACATGAAGGCAATTGTGCCCGTCATCGCGCTGCTGATTTGCGGCGCGCTGCTCGCCCAGGAGCCGACCGTTACGGTCGAAGCCAAAGGCGCCGCCAAGGCCGAAGCCGGGCAGCAGTGGACGCTGGAACTCAAGTTCACGATCCCGGAAGGGTATCACGCCTACCACAAGGACAACCCGGGCATCGGTTTGGCGCCCGACGTGACGTTTACGAACACCAACGGCCTGAAACTCGCGCAGCAGAAGTGGCCCGAGCCCAAGAAGAAGAAAGATGAATTGGGCGAAGAGTGGCTGCTGGAGGGCGCGTTCACGGTCCAGTACATCTTTGATGTACCCGCCGACGCGGAGGGCAGACTCGCGGTTGAGGGCAAGCACGACACGCAGTTCTGCACCGACGAGTTCTGCCTGATGGCCGACGGCAAGTTCAGCGCAAACCTTGAAGTCACGCTGGAAAAGCCGTGGGTCAAGCTCAGCGCGTCGTTTGCCGGCAGCGCTGACGCCGGCGGCAAAGCCGAGTTCAAGCTGCACTTCAAGATCAGCGAGGGCTTTCACGCCTACCACAAGGACAACCCGGGCTATGGCGTGGCGCCGATCATCCAGTTCACGCAGACCGCGGGCCTGACCAAGACCGGCGAGACCTGGCCCGAGCCCAAAAAGAAAGAGTACGACAAGGACTGGGTCGAGTGGGAGTACAGCAACGAGTTCACGTTGACCTACACGTTCAGCGTGCCCAGAGACGCCAAGGGCGCACTTGAACTTGCAGGCACATGGGACGTGCAGGTGTGCGACGACGACGGCTGCCACCAGCGCACCGGCAAGTTCACAGCCAAGCTTGACGTGAAGCCGGCCGCCGACAGCGGCAGCACCCCGCGCCTTGACCCCAAGCCGACCGTGGTCGCCGGCTTTGACGGTGCGGCCAAGGCAGGCGGCGAGGCCAAGCTCAGCCTCAGCATCACGCTGCCCGGCGAATGGGTGACCTATCACCCCGAGAACATCGCCAAGGGCGGCACGGGCAAAGGGCCTGAAATCGTGTTCACGCAGCTCGGCGGGCTGGAGCTTGCGGGCGAGAGCTGGCCAGAGGCAGTGCAGAAAAGCTACGACGGCTACTTTGAAAACGTGTACCGCAAACTGGTTGTGGCCACTTACACGTTCAAGGTGCCCGCCGGCGCCCACGGCAAGATCAGCATTGAAGGTACCTGGAACATCCTGCTGTGCGACGAAGTCTGCATCCCGCACAAGGGTACCTTCAGCGCGGTGCTGGAAGTCGCAGCAGGTGTTGACCGCACCCGCACGGACAGCCACGGCTTCTATCTGGACTTTGACTACGCGCTTGAACAGGCAAAGTTGCAAGGCAAGCCACTGCTGGTTGACTTCAACGGCCGCAACTGCCCGCCCTGCCGGGTCATGGAAGCCAGGGTGTTCACGCTGCCGGAGGTGAAGGATCTGTTCAAAGGCTTCATCATCGCCAGCGTCCAGAACGACATTGACGACGCGCGCTACAACGAACTCTGGCAACAGTACAAGCCCGCCCCCAACGCCGGCGTGCCCTACTACGCGGTGATCGACCACGACGGCAAGGTCGTCCGCGGCATCGGGTCCACGCTGCCTGCCGACAAGCGCAGCCACGAGTTTGTGGCCTTCTTGAAAGGTGAAGCCCCGGCCTCGCAACCCAAGCCCGAGCCCCAACCCACAGCCACCGACCCAGCCAGCAAGCCCGCCGCGGAAAGCAACGGCAGCGGCTGGCCGGAAGGACTGATCGGCCCGCCCTACGCCGCAACGCAGCAGGGCTTTGACTTTGAGGCGAAGTTCACGACCAGCAAGATCAAGCCGGGCGGAAGTGTCACCCTTGAGTTGCACTTCAAGCTGAAGGAAAGCCCGGACGCGGGCCCCTACAACCTGTACACGCCTGAAACCGAGTTCGGGATTCCGCTGATTCTGAAGCTGCTCAGCCACAAGGGGCTTGAGCCTGTGGGCCAGTGGAAGTACCCCAAGGCCAAGGTCGTCACCGAAGAAGGTGTCGGCACGATGCACAAACTGCTCGGCCACGTGATTGTCGTGCAGGAGTTCAAGGTTCCCGACAACACGCCGCTTGGCACTTACCGGGTGTGGGGCACAGCTTCAGGCCAGTACTGTGACGACGCCGGGTGCATCCAGTTCAACCGCGACGACCCCAGCGCCCCGGACCGCATGTTCGGCTGGGTCGCCAGCCTTGAAGTCGCCGCCGATGGCGCAATCACCGGCGTGATCCAGCCGATCATTGATCCGATTGAACCCAAGCCGGAGACCGAAAAGGACAGCTTTCTGTGGTTCCTGCTGCTGGCGTTTTTTGCAGGCATGATCACGCTGCTTACGCCGTGCGTGCTGCCGGTGATTCCGCTGACGATCGGCTTCTTTGTCAGCCAGGCCGAAAAGGGCCGCTCGCCGCTGCTGACGGCATGGATCTACTGCACGTGCATTGTTGCCAGCTTCACGTTGTTCGGCTTGATCACTTCGCTGACACTGGGCGCCACCGGCGCGCAGAACATTTCCACCAACGGCTGGGTCAACAGCTTCCTGGGCCTGCTGTTTCTTGTGTTCGCGCTGAGCTTCCTGGGCCTGTTCGAGCTGCGCGTGCCGACGTTCATGACCGCGTGGTTCACCAAGAAGCAGATGAGCGCGCAGAAAGAGGGCAAGGGCTACGCCAAGGCCTTCTTCAGCGGCTCGGCGTTTGCGCTGATCAGCTTTTCATGCACCGGCCCGATTGCCGGCGCATTCCTGGCCGGCGCGGCGGGCGGCGACATCTGGCTGCCGACGCTGGCCATGCTTGCGTTCAGCACCGGCATGGCGCTGCCGATCTTCATCATGGGCCAGTTCCCCAGCGTGATGAAGAAGCTGCCCAAGTCCGGCGGCTGGATGAACGCGCTCAAGGTTGTCTTCGGCTTCATCGAGATCGGCCTTGCAATCATGTACTTCAGCGCCGCCGAGCAGGCCTTTGGCAGCATGCCCGCCGCCGAGTGGGTAAACCGCTATGTGGTGCTGGCGGTGTGGATCACGGTCAGCCTTGCCAGCGGGTTGTACCTGTTCGGGTTCTTCCGTATGCCGCACGACCATGAAAAGACCGAGCAGATCGGCGTGGTGCGCGCGCTGTTTGCCGTGGCGTTCATTTCCTTTGCGCTATATCTGGTGCCGGGTCTGTTCGGCGCCAAGTTCGGGCCGACGCTGGAGGGCATCCTGCCGCTGCCGCCTGAAAACGGCGGCATCCAGCTGAGCCTTGGCGGCGGCGAGGGGCAGCGCAACGACGCCAAGAAGCTGCCCTGGGAAAAGAACCTGGCCAAGGGCATCGAGACAGCCGGTCAGGTGAAGAAGCCCATCTTCATCGACTTTACGGGCTTCAACTGAAAGAACTGCCGTCTCGTGGAACGAGACATCTTTCCGAAGGACGAGGTTTACAATCAGCTTAAGGATGACTTTGTGCTGGTCGCGCAATACACCGACGATCCCAAGGACCCTGTGCCCGCCCAGAAGCTGAGCGAGTACACGGGCGGCGGCAGTTTTGCCGTGCCGCTGTACATCGTGGCGGACCACAACGGCAAAGAGCTCGCGCGATTTGTTCCGCCCACGAACATCGCCTCTCTGTCATCCAAAGAGTTCGCAGAGTTCCTGCGCAACGCCAAGCAGAAGTACGCAAGCGGGAACTGATGGACACACCTGCGGACGACACCTCCAAGCTTCCCAAGACCGCGCTGGCCGAGCGTCTGGCCAAGGCCACGCGTACTGTTGACCTGGGCGGGCCGGCGCCCCGGCGCATCTTTGACCAGGTCAGCATTGTCGCCATTGTGCTTGATACGTCCCTGACCGTGGTGCGCTACAACCGCGCCGCCGAAAGACTTTTCGGCAAGCGCTTCGACACCGTGCTGAACCGGCCCTACGCCGACAGCGTGCCCGCGCTGGCTGAGGTCAACCGCAGCCAGGTCTTTCAACGCACGCTGGCGCTGGGCGTGCCCGGCGAAGTCAAAGAGGTCGAGATCCGTGAGCCCAAGAGCGGCGTGACGTTTTACTTTGACTTTGTGATCGACCCGATCATGGGCGATGACGGCCAGATTGCGGGCATCAGCCTGGTCGGCCTGGACGTAACCGAACGCGCCAAGCTCAGGCGCCAGCTGGCTGAACAGAATGAAGACCTCAAGGCGCTGCAGCAGGTCAGTGACTGGCTGCGCAAGACGATGGACCTGGAAAAAGCCTTCTTCATTACGGCAAGCGCGCTCACCAGCGCCGAGGGCGGCTACGACCACGCCATGATTTTCACGGTTGACCAGGACCGCGAGTACCTGGTGGGCCGCATCTGCGTGGACAGCCTGAAACTCAGTGAAGTCTGGAGCATCTGGCGCGGGCTCACCAGCCACGATGCGCCGTTGCAGAAGTCGCTGGAAACGATGCAGCCCGTGCTGGCGCGTCGCTGGGGCGACCTGACGGACATGATCAAGCAGGTGAAAGTGCCGTTGAGCGACCCCAAGAGCGTGTTGATTCACGCGCTGAAAAGCCACGAGACTGTCACGCACCGCACGCTGGATGCGCAGGCGCACCTGCGCGTTCACCCCGCGATCAAGCAGCACTTTGAACTGGAGAGTTTCGCAGCCACGCCGCTGATGGCCGACAATGAGGCCATCGGCGTGCTGCTGGTGGAAAGCCGCCGCCCGCGCGAGTTCTCGCCGGAACAGCTCACGATGCTGGAGATGTTCGCGGGCCAGGCCGCGCTGGCCATCAACAACGGCATGATCTTCCAGAACGTGCTGGATCGCGCCCAGCGCGACAGCCTGACGCGGCTGTACAATCACGGCCATTTTCAAGAGGCGCTGCGCAGCGAGCTTGAGCGCGCCGGCCGCTACGGCAACCCGCTGTCGGTGATCATGCTCGACATCGATCACTTCAAGCGCTTCAACGACACGTGGGGCCACCAGACCGGCGACCGCGTGTTGAAGTCAACGGCGCTGCTGCTTTCGGCGCTGGTGCGCGTGACCGACCTGCCCGCGCGCTACGGCGGCGAAGAGTTCGCGCTGCTGCTGCCGCAGACCGACTACCAGCACGCCCTTGAGCTGGCCGAGCGTCTGCGCGTGGGCGTTGAGCGCAAGGTGCTGGTTTCCGGACCGAAAGGCGAGAAGATCGGCGTGACAGCGAGCTTTGGCGTGGCAAGTTTCCCCAAGCATGCGGAAGACGCAGCCTCGCTGATCAGCATCGCTGACGAGGCGCTGTACCTGTCCAAGGAAAGGGGACGCAACTGTGTCTCGGGCGCCGCCGAAGTCAGCGCGCAGGCCGAAGAAGAGCGCCGCAAACTGAAGGAAGCCCGCCGCACCAAGAAGCTGAAGCAGCAGGTGACGCAGGTGAAGTCTTATCCCGTCTCGCCGCCGCCGCAGAAGTCGGCAAAGAGTTCCGGCCGCCACAAGAAAAGCGGCAAGGTAAAATAGCCGGGCGCCGGCCGAGAAGCAGGAGCCCGGAGCGCATACGACGGGAAACACGCCATGGCAACGTACATGCGGCATGTTGAAAGCAGGCACGAAGCAGCCATGAAGCGAAGGTCCTCGTTTGCAGGTCTCATGGTCTTGCTTCGTTTCTTCGTTTCTTCGCGTCATGCCGTTTTCGTCGTCGCATTGCTGGCGTTTGCGACCATTGCCCACGCGGATGCGTCGCCCGAAGAAGCCGAGTTTCTGAAGCAGGCCGAAAAGACCCGCACCGCCGTGGCATCGGCCCATGTCGCGCTTGCCAAGTCCGCCCGCAAGGCCGGTCTGAACGTCGCCGCCCGCGCCGAGCTGGACGCGGCCCTTGAACTGGCGCCGGAGTTCAAGGACGCGATGGAAGAGCTGGGCTACCGCCGCAAAAAAGTCGATGGCGAGGACAAGTGGGTGGCCGATGAGCGCCGCGCCCTGCCCGAAAAAGACGCTGAAAGCGCCACGCCCGCCGCACGCAAGAAACACGCCGACGCCCGCGACAAGATGCGCCGCGAGGCAGCCATCGAGTTCGTGAAGCTTGGCAAAACCGGCCAGCGGCTGGCTCTTGCGCCGCACGCCCGCGCCGCATTTGAGGTCGCGCTGCGCTACGACCCAGCCAATGAGGAAGCGCTGACCGGCGCGGGTTGGGCCAAGGTCGATGGCGTGTGGCTGAGCCCCGCCGAGCAACGCGAAGCCGACGCCACCCGCAAGGCCCTGGAAGTCGGGACCAAGGCGCTGGACCAGCTGCCGGACTGGAGCGCCCGCGTGTTCCAGCAGGGCGCGTGGGGCCTGACCGGCGGCGGCGTTGAGTTGCTCGGCACCGGCGCGATGCACGAAGCGTTGACAAAGCATGCCGCGGCTGTGCTTTCATTGTCGGGCCGGCTGCTGGGCGGTGACGCAACCCTTCGCGTCGTGGCATGTGCCAGCCGCGACGACTTCCGGCGTTACTGCGAAGTGCGCCACCCCGGCGCGCCGGGCCTTGCTGACGGCTGGATGGTCGTGGCCGGCACCGAGATCGGCGTGCTGATCACGGACCAGCGCGAGGAGAGCCTTGAGCGTGTGGCGTACGCCGCCGCGCTTAGCCAGGTGCGCAAGCGTTGCGGCGAGGCGCGCTTTACCTGGTTTGAGGTCGGCTACGCGGCGACGATGGCGCACCGCCTGACCGGCCGTGTGTCGTGCATCGAGTTTTCCGGCGAGCCGACCGGGCCCAAAGAGCACGGCCGCTTCAAGCGCCAGTTGCGTCAGCAGCTTGAGGCCGGCAGCGCGCCAGAACTCGAGTACGTGGTGGCGGATCGCGACCCCGACGAGTCGCGCGCGATTGTCGCCTACTTCTTTGTGAAGTACCTGTGCCGCGAAAAGGCGGCGGGGTTGCCCCCCTTCTGCGCGGCCTTCAAGGCCGAGGGCGACAGCGAGGCAGCCCTCAGGCTGGCCTACGACAGCGACGTGGCAGCGCTGGAGCGGTCGTTTCTCGACTGGTTCGGGCGCTAGCACGGGCGCTTGCGGCAGCAACAACTGACAGCCGCCCACACTGCTGTAATCGGCGCCCGTGCTTGCTACAACCCTGCCCGGTGTGGAGATGGCCATGGACCATGTTGCAATCCGGCGTGTTCTTGTTTCGGTTTCGGATAAATCCGGCATTGTCGAGTTCTGCAAGGCGCTGGCCCTGCACGGCGCAGAGCTGATTTCAACGGGCGGCACAGCCAAGGCCCTGCGCGAAGCCGGCCTGAGCGTAAAGGACATCAGTGAACACACCGGCTTTCCTGAAATGCTGGATGGGCGGGTAAAGACGCTTCACCCCAGGGTCCACGGCGGGCTGCTGTACCGGCGCGACCTGCCCGAGCATGAAGCCACGGCCAAAGAGCACGGCATCGCGCCGATCGACATGGTGATCGTGAACCTGTACCCGTTTGAGCAGACCGTGGCCAAGGCCGGCGTCACGCGCGAAGACGCCATCGAGAACATCGACATCGGCGGCCCCAGCATGGTGCGCAGCGCCGCCAAGAACCACGACGCCGTGGCGGTCGTGACCGATCCCGCGGACTACGCCGAGCTTGCCAATGAGCTGGAATCCAAACAGGGCAAGCTGGGGCTCAGCACGCGGCGCAAGCTGGCGCTGAAGGCGTTTCGCGTCACCAGCTGGTACGACCACGCGATCGCCGAGCACCTGCAGCACCTTGAAGACGACGCCGACGAGCTCGTGCCGCGCAAGCTGATCGCTCTGAAGCAGGTGCAGGAGCTGCGCTACGGCGAAAACCCGCACCAGCAGGCGGCCTTCTACGCCACCGGGCGCGTGAAGACCGGGCTGGGAGACCTTACCCAGCTCAGCGGCAAGGAACTCAGCTACAACAACCTGCTTGACCTTGACGCCGCCATGCGCGTGGCCGCCGACTTTGAAGACGAGCCATTTGCCGTCGTCATCAAACACACCAACCCTTGCGGCGCCGCCACCGCCAAACACACCGCTGAAGCCTTTGCGCGCGCCTACGACTGCGACCCCCTCAGCGCCTTTGGCGGGATAGTCGGCTTGAACCGGGCCTTTGACCTTGCCACCGCCGAGCAGTTCATTGAGGGTGAGAAGTTTATTGAGGCCGTCGTAGCGCCCGAGTTTGACGCCGATGCGGTGGAAGCGCTGGTCGAGAAAAGCAAGAAGAAGTGGCGCAAGAGCATCCGGCTTGTGCAGGCGCGGGCCAGCCGTCGCGGCGCGCCGATTGAGTACCGCAGCGTGGCGGGCGGCATGCTGGCCCAGACCGGCGACGTGCAGCGCATCGACCAGGCCGAGCTGAAAGTGGTCACGTCGCACATGCCTGACAACACGGAGATGAAAGAGCTGCTGTTTGCCTGGGCGCTGTGCCGCCACTACAAGAGCAACGCGATTGTGATTACCACGCGTAACGCGCTGCTGGGCTACGGCGCGGGCCAGACCAGCCGCGTCGATGCCACCGACCACGCCCTGCAGCGCGCCGGCGAAAAGGCGCGCGGCGCGGTGCTGGCCAGCGACGCCTTCTTCCCGTTCCCGGACAGCGTGGAAAAAGCCGCCAAGGCCGGCATCGCCGCGATCATCCAGCCCGGCGGCAGCGTGCGCGACGAAGACGTGATCAAGGCCTGCAACGACAACGGCGTGGCGATGGTGTTGACGGGCATGCGTCACTTCCGGCACTAGGCCGTCCCGCGTTGCCACTTGCCCGCGTTGTGCTGCTAGTATCCTTGTTGCATGCTGGCGTCCGTCACTTGGCATAACCTGCTGGACCCCGCGCGCCACCCGCCGGCGCACGCCGACGCGTGGCTGCTGCTGGCCGGCCTGCCGGTCGCGTTGATTGCGCTGCTGGCGGTGTGGCGGCTGTGGCGGCGGCACGGCAAGCCCGACGGCGGGCTTGAGCGCAAGGACGTGCCGCTGGCGCTGGCGCTTGGCTTCACGGTGATGTTGCTGCCGGACATTCTCGTTGCGGTCAGCGGCGGGGCGCATGAGCCCAAGCCGCTGCTGGCGGGCGGCGTGCAGGTGCTGACGGCGCTGGGTTGCATCGCCATGCTGGCCATCAACCCGCTGCGCAATGATCAGCCGCGCGCGCCCCAGCCATGGGTGCACCTTGAGCCGAAGACGCTGCTGCCGGCGCTGCCTTCATGGCTGCTGTGCTACCCGGTGATCATTGCCGCCATGAGCGCCAGTGCCGCGGCGCTGGTGCTGGCAGGACAGCCCGTGCGCGAGCAAAGCCTGCTTGAGCTGCTGCGCAGCGACGACTCGCCGCACTGGGTGGTCGGGTGGTACCTGGTGGCCGCCATGGGCGCGCCGCTGCGTGAAGAGTTCGCCTTTCGTGTCGTGCTGTTCGGCACCGCGCGGGCATTTCTGCCGGGCACGGCGGGCTTGTGGATTGCGGGGTCAATCTCGGTGTTTCTGTTCGTGCTGGCCCATGAGCCATGGAAGTACCCGGTGATCATCCTGCCGCTGGCGGGGCTGGCCGTGGTGCTGACGCTGGCCTACACCTACAGCCGCAGCATCTGGCCGCCGGTGCTGATCCATGCGCTGCACAACGCGCTGGTGGTGACGCTTCAGTTCTTTGTGTTTGAGTAGGCGGCTCAGTCGATTACGTGCCAGCCGTCTTTACCGTGCTCAAGCACTTCCCCGGTTTCGATGCAATACACCCAGCCGTACAGGCGCAGCTTGCCCGCCGCCACGCGATCGCGCACGCAAGGGTACTCGCGCAGGTGCTCAACTTGCAGCAGCACGTTTTCGCGCGTGACGTTTGCCAGCGACTCGGTGTTCAGTTCACAGGGCATGGTCACCGGCGCGTAGTTCAGCCACTCGCGCACAGCCGGCAGATCTTTGATGGTGTGAGGCTGGCACAGGGCGCCCATGGCGCCGCAGCCGGTGTGGCCGGCAATGATCACGTCGCGGATGGGCAGCACGGAAATGGCGTACTCAATGCTGGCGGCGACACCGCTGGGGTGCACGCCCCAGGGCGGCACAATGTTGCCGGCGTTGCGGACAATGAACAGGTCGCCCGGGTCGCATTGCGTGAATTCGTCAAGCTTGATGCGCGAGTCGCTGCACGCGATGACGAGTATTTCCGGCCGCTGGCCCTCTGTCATCAGCTTCTCGAGCTTGGGCTTGAGCTTGGGAAAGATGTCAACCCGGTAGCGGCGGATGCCGGTCTTGAGCTTGTCCATGCGCGCAGAGTATTGCAGCAGAATGAAAACCGGCAAGGCGTTGCCTCAGGCCCTTGAATCATGCTTACTTTGCAAGGCAGCACGCGGCGGCCAATCCGTATTCATTGGCAGCAGGGTGGGCGGTTGCGGGCGCCGGGCGCATATCTCCAATGGCGCCGCAGCTTTGCCTGTCCTACAATAACCGGCCCAGCCGGAGCGACCGCATGGCGCGAATGTCTGCAATCTTCTTGCTGGTGCTTGCCGGTGCAGTGCACGCGCAGGACCAGAAGATTGACATTGGCGTGGCCTACCCGTCCACGACCATGCTGTACGCGACCGCCGACAACTCGCGCCTTACTGCGGGGCTGGAACTGGACGAGCTGCTGACGTCACTGGGCAGCGAAGCCGGCCTGCCCGGCTTGCCCGAGTTCCTGCGTGAGCGCCTTGAGCTGAAACTGACACCTGGAGAAGTGCGCAAGCTGGTGCGCGGCACACGCCGCACCAGTTTCGGACTGCTGGACATCACGGTAAGCGGCCCGAAGCTGCAGGTGGTGATTGAGCACGACGACCTTTCCGCAGTCTCGCGCGCCCTGAAGCAGGCCCGCGCCGAAAAGCGCGGCACCGTGCCTGAGGTCAGGGAACACTACGAGACGCTGGTGTACCTCATCAGCGTGCCGCAAGCGCCGGATCAGGCGCCACCCGGCATGGGCATGCGCATGAACCCGATGGGGGACTGGTTCCGGAACCAGGAGTTCTGGGTTGCAGTCCATGAAAACAAGCGGCTGGTGGTCGGCACGGCGCTGAGTTCCGTGACCGACGCGCTTGACTTTCTGTCGTTCCCGGATGACACGACCGACACGCTGCTTTCCAGCGCGCGCTACCGCGAAGCCGTCAACGAGTACGAAAAGCCGGACGCGCTGTTCTACGCCAGCATTGAATCCATCATCAACGCCGCCGAGCGGCTGGGCGGCGACCAGGGCCGCGGCATGATGTGGTGGTGGATCCTCGGCATGTGGCTGCCGATGGACGGCGACGATGAAACGGTGTCGTTCATGGTGCGGCTGTTGCAGTACGAGCAGTTCAAAAGCGCCTCGGCCGCGATGTGGCTCGACGACGCCAAGGGCACGCTACGCGTGGACATGAACGTGGCCTTCCACCACGCGCCCGGCTGGTTTGAGGCGCTGCGCATTGAGCCCGCGAAACGGCCTTTCACCGAGTTCATCCCCAACGAAACCACACTGGCCATCACCGACTGCATCAAGGACCCGATGGCGCTGTACCGGCGCTTCAAGGACTTTGTCGTGACGCGCGCCCGCAACGCCGGCCAGGACAAGCTGGCCGACGGCTGGGACGAGTGGGAGAAGCGCCTGATTGATGACGGCTCAGACCTTGAAGAAGTGCTGGGGCTGCTTGCCGGCGAGCAGGCGTTTGTGCTCGTGCCCAAGGCCGACGCGCCCACCAGCCCCTGGGACTTCCAGCCGGCGGCGTGGGGCGCCCTGCTGTCCGTCAAGGACCACGCCAAAGCTGAGAAGTTTTTGTACGAGCGGTTTCTGCCCAGCCAGCTTGGCGCATTTCTGCGCCCCGCCGAAGGCGGGCTCACGCGCGCAACCATAGTAGAAGGCATTGAGTTGCACGAGTCAGCCGACGGCAGCATCGCGTTTGCGCTGGCGCCGCGCGAAGACGGCAGCGGCGTGCTGCTGCTGGGCGACGCGCAGGCGGTGCGCCGGATGCTGGCGGCGAGAGCCGGCGGCGGCAGCGTGGCCGGGCTTGCGTCATGGCAGGCGGCGGGCAGCCAGTTGCCCGCGACATCCAGCCTTGGCATTTACCTGAATGCGGGCGCGGTGCTGACGGCGATTGGCCGCTACACGCGCATGTTCTCGTCGATGTGGATGTGGGAAGAGGAAGGCGAAGACAGCTTCGACCGCGACGACACCACGCGCGACGACGACTCCATGCCGTACCTTGCCGGCATGTTCGAGCACACGGTGATCGCCGGCGGCGCGATCAGCCATGACAGCGGCATCCGGCTGCGAATGGCGGCGGCGGGCTGGCCGGCGCGCGACGCGATGCAGGCGATGGTAAGCCACTTTCGTGATGTGCGCCGCAACCGCATGGTGCGCGACGACCTGTTGAAGGTGCGCGAGGCGGCGGTCGCCCACTTTGCCATCAAGGGCAAGATCGCGCGCGAGACCGGCGAGCTGCTCAAGCTGGGGTATCTGCGCGACGAGGAAGACGCCATCGACGCGTTCAGTGACGGAAAGCAGACCTACGCGCTGGCGGAGGTGCCGGATAATCTTGATATGCGCCAGGCCGTACTGCTGGCATACCAGCGCAGCCCGGGCTTGCGCGGCAACCACCTGTGCGTGCTGTGGAACCAGCATGTCGTTGAGCTTACGCCGCAGCAGCTTGCTGACGCGATGGAACGCGCCAGGAAAGGCGAAGCGATTGACGACCCGCAGTACGCGAACCGCCTGCGCCCGTTGCATGAAGACAGCGGCCGCAGCGTGCGCGTGCCCGATGAATGGCCGCAGGAACGGATCCGGGTGGTCGTGATTGACGACAACGGCGACGAGGTGGAAGCAGAAGTGGACCGCGAAAACATGCGTGCCGAAACTGAGCGCCTGCTTGACGAACGCAACGCCGAGAAAAAGTGAGCCAAGGGCCAACCAGAGAACACGGAGACACGCATGAAACGGATTTTGCTGCCATTGTTTGTGGCGCTGCTGCTGGCGCCCGCGTTGTTCAGCCAGAAGGTCGCGCCCGCCGACGGCGACCTGATCCCGCGCGCGGGCACGCTGGCGTACATGCTCAGCGACCGGCCCGAGGCGCTGCTGCACCTGTTCGGGCGTGATGCGGGCGGCAAGTGGCGACTACGCGCCTTCTTTGAGAAGAAGCTGGAAGAAGAGTTCGCGGAACGGCTGGACAGTGATGAAGCCCGCGAGGCGCGCAGCATTGTTGAGTATATCTTCAACTCGTACGACTCGATCTCGCGCACCGAGGTCGGCCTGCTGGACGTCACGGTGGAAGGCCCGAAGTTCGTGATCGTGCTGCACGTCAAGCAGGGCCGGCGCATCGACGCCAGTCCTGCGTTCCTGGCCAAACATGTCGTGGAGACGCGCGAGTTTCACGGCATCAAGTACCAGGAGTATCGCCTGGGCCCCGATGCAACCGAGACCCCGAAGAAGCCTGAGGATGGAGACGAGGGGCCGCGCAAGGGCGACGAGGCCCCCCGCCCAGCCGTCCCCAGCATTGAACGCATGTACGTCGCTTCCATGCCCGGCGGCGGGGTGCTGATGGCGAACTTTGAAAGCTCCATCCGTGAAAGCATCCAGCGCCTTGCCACGGGCGACTACAGCGAGAGCTTTTCCGGCCGGGCGGAGTTCAAGGAGTGGAAGCAGAACCACAAGCCCCACGACCTGTCGGTCTTCATCGTCGGCCGCGAACTCCAGAACGCCATTGAGCGCGTGCTGCCCGACAAGGACCAGGCCGGCATGGACGCCAAGGGCGTGTATCGCGGCGTCGATGACTGGCTGCAGTTGCGCGAGTACCGCTACATCGTGTTTGACCTCGACTACGATGAAAGCGCCCGCGCGTTCACGGTGGCGGCAAGCTTCAAGACTCGCCGCCAGACGCGCCTGCTGGAGAAGCTGGCGATTGAGCCCGCCGACTTCAAGCTGCTGAAGTTCGTGCCCGGCAGCGCCGTGTTGACCGTGGGCATGCAACTGGGCGATGCGCGCAAGACCTACACCAACCTGAAAGAGCTGGCCTATGACGTGGAGCGCTGGGCCGACGAAGTGATGAAGGGCTTCGGCGGCTCGCGCGAGTTCCCCGATGTCAAGCCGCCCGACGACGTTGAACCCAAGTCCGTGTTGCCCGGTGGCTTGTCGGACCTGATCAAGCTGGCCAACCAGGAAGATGAAGGCGAGCCGGATAGCCAGGTTGATCGTGCGCTCGGTGAGGTGGAAAAGATGCTGGGCGAGTTCGGCACCACGCTTGACTCTGTGCTGGGCGTGCTCGGCACCGAGGTGATTTTCTGCCTGACGCCTGAGCTGGAGCGCGCCAAGGCCGCCGTGTACGGCACGCCCGGCATGAACCATGTGCTGGGCAACGGCAACCTCGGCATCATCATCGCGCTCAAGGATGTCAACGCGGCAAAGAAGATCATCGCCACTGCCCGCGAGAAGGACCCGCGCGGCGCATTCCGGGGGTTTGAAGAGCTGGGCTACCAGGGGCGCGCGCTGATGGTCAGCTCGGAGCATCCGTTCGGCTGGTGCTTCACCGACGACGCGCTTGTCCTGAACGTGGCGCTAGGCTTGAAAGAGGACGACGCAACCAAGCATGTGCTCGCCGGGTTGACCGCGATGGTGGATGCATCGCGCAAGACCGGCGGCGCGACCTTCGTCAGTAACAGCAGCAAGTTCATTGAAGTCGATGTCGGCGCGCTTTCGCGCATCGAAGAACAACTGGCGATGCACCAAGCCGAGAAGCTCGACCGCTATGCACAGCCGCCCCTTGAAAAGAGCCCCACGCGCTACATGGACAGCCTGACCGTGGCGGTACGCCTGAAAGAGTACAAGGACGGCGTTGAGCTTGCGTTGCGCGTGGGAGGGCTGCCGGATGTGTGGCAGTTCATTGACGGCGACGCCGGGTTGTTTGAAGGCAACCCCCGGCGCAACGCATACAGCTACAGCGAGGAGAACATGCGCCAGCTTGCCGCCGCCATGCGCCAGCAGGCCGACGACGGCAAGCCCGTGACGCTGGATGCGCTGATTGAAGCCAAGCTGATCCGCCGGGGTACGCTGCAGGTGCCGTTTGATGCCCGGTGGAAAGGTGACATCAAGAAGATCGGCTGGATCACCCTTGACCAGGTGCAGCGCGACAAGGACGGGAACCTGCCCGAGTGGGTAAACAAGGAAGCCGCCGAGATGATTGAAGCCAACGAGGCCGCGGGCTGGCGCAGCTTCAAGCTGGTGGATGGCGACGTGGCGGCAACGGTCAAGGCTTACCGCACGGGCTTCATAGTCGCGTACCAGGAAAAGCCGGACTCGCTGGACGGGCACATCGTGTTGTACGCGGACGGGCAAGTGGGGTGGCTGAGCGCCAACGCCTTCAAGCAGGCGCTCAAGCTCAACGCAGAGGACAAGCCCGTGCCCGCGCTTGAGTCCTGGCGCGAAGAAGGTCCGCACACCACGCCGCGCAAACCCAAAGAACCCGAGGGCGAGCGCCTTCCGCCCGATGACCCGTGGGCGCCCGGCGGCAAGTAGGCATCTTGACACGTCAATAGAACGGGGAGGCCGCCGGCCTCCCCGTTTCGTTGAAGCGCCGGACTTACGCAGCCAGCGCGAGCTCGGTGTCGCTGCGGCGGTAGTGCGTGACCTCAAGCCCCAGCTCAAGCAGCTCGCGCACCAGCGCTTCGGCGCGCTTGCGGCTGTCAAAGGCCTGGCTGTGCAATGTGCCCTCGGTCGAGCGATAGACCACGAGGTGCGGCGCGAACTCACGCAGCACAATCTTGTCGCGGTCAATGCCGCGGCGGCCCTTGAGGTTGAGTTTGCGGCGGCGCTCGCCGCGCGACTTTTTGTCGCGCAGGCCCTTTGCGCTTTCCGTTTCGTCCTGCTCTGTGGCGAAAATCTCGTCCCACACGCGGGACAGGCGGCCTGCTTCGTGCGCTTCAACAAGCTTGCGGGCGTCCATCAGGTTCAAGCCCTTGCCGAACCTGATGCGCACGCTGCGGCTGAGCTCGCCGGCGTTGGTCGTGCCGTCAGCCAGCAACTCGGCGACATAGCTTTTCTTGTCCATGGTTGTTCTCCGTAATTCCGCGATCGATGGCCGGGCAAACCCGGCACGCGAAACCCAATGGAATTCGGCCGGCGGGCGCCGCGGGCTTTAGCAAGATAGGCCGGTGCGTGCTGGGCGATTGCGATGTATAAGGGGATAATTGGTACAAGCTTTGTGCAAAGATGTGGCTATGATGGACGGCTTGATCGAGTCACAGACCCAGAGACCGAGACCCCAGCAGTGAGGTAACCCGTGGCAGAACAAACACCTGCGCGCAAAAAGCGCATCGCGATGGTGCACCCGAAGTTTCCGCCGTCGTTCTGGAGCTTCGGCTTCATCAAGGACATCGGCGGCTTCAAGACTGTGATGCCGCCGTTGGGTCTTGCCACCTTGGCGGCGCTCACGCCCGCCGAGTATGACGTTGTCATCGTTGACGAGAATATCGAAGACATCGACTTCGACATCGACGCCGACATCATTGCGCTGTCGGCCATGGCGATTCAGGAAAAGCGCCTGTTTGAAGTCGCCGACGAGTTCCGGCGCCGCGGCTACTTTGTGTGCATGGGCGGGCCCATCTGCAACGTGCTGCCCGGCCGCTGCCGCCCGCACTGCGACGTGCTGTTTGAAGGCGAAGGCGAATACAACTGGAAAATCTTCCTTGAGCAATACGAGACACGCTCGCACAAGGATTACTACTGCCAGGAAGAAAAGATCGACATGCGCGACACGCCGCCGCCGCGCGTTGATTTGCTCAAGACCGGCATGTACCGCCTTGGTTGCATCCAGACCACGCGCGGTTGCCCGTTCAACTGCGAGTTCTGCGACATCATTGTCACCTACGGCCGCAAGGTGCGCGCCAAGCCCATTGAAAACGTGATCGCCGAGCTTGAAAACTGGGCCAAGGCCGGCGTTGATTTCGTGACCATCGCCGATGACAACCTGGTCGGCGACCGCGTGTACGCCAAGAAAATGCTTAAGGCCGTGGGGGACTGGAACCGCGCCCGCAAAGTGCCCATGAGCTTCTACATTGAGATGAGCGTGGACGCCTGCCGCGACGTTGAACTGCTGGAGCTGCTGCGCTGGGCCAACGTAACGGAAGCATTCCTGGGCATTGAAACGCCGCGCGAAAGCTCGCTGAAGGAAACCAAGAAGTTCCAGAACGCGGCCACGCCGCTGGTCGATGCCATTAAGATCATCCAGAGCTACGGCATGGTGACCGTGGCCGGCATGATTGTCGGCTTTGACAACGACGACCCGGGCATTTTTGAAGACCAGTACAAGTTCCTGCAGAAGGCGGGCATCCCGATCGTCATGCTGGGCATATTGCAGGCCATCCCGCGCACGCCGCTGTATGAGCGGCTGGAAAAGGCGGGCCGCCTGCGCAGCGCGGCGCAGGGCAACAACACACTCAGCTTCACCAACCTTGAGCCGTTGCAGATGAGCTACGAAGAGCTGATCAACGGCTACCGCGAACTGTTCGCGCGCATTTACACATGGGAAGCGGTGGGCGACCGCTGGATCAGCAACGTCAAGCAGTGGGGCAAGCATCGCGACGTGCCCGCGCACATTGGCAAGGCCGGCGAAAAGAGCCCCGCCGACGACCCCACACGCAAGTGGCTGCAGGCGCCGCTGGGGCGCTTCAAGTTCCAGCTTGTGCTGGCCACATTGATGATCTTCAAGTACTACTTTGCCAACGGGCGCGACCGCAGGCGCTTCGCGTTCAAGATGCTCTGGAACACGCTCAAGTACGCGCCCAGCGCGCTGCTGCAGACCGTGAACTACATGGCCTACTTCATTCACCTGCGCGAATACGCCGACCGCGTGGTGGCCAAGCAGTATCGCTTCGACTACGCCCTGACCGAAGCCAACCAGCAGTTGCACGCCAACAAGTTCGGCGAAGGCGGCAACGTCAACATGGTCAAGCAGGAAAAGCGCAGCGCCACCAAGATCAACGTCAACGACGCCTACACCGGCGCCGACGTCACAGCCGACGTGGCCGCCGACCTGGAGACCGCGGCTTCAAAGTAGCGGCAGCAACGCAAGTTCCGCATACAGCCCGGCACGCAAGTGCCGGGTTTGCGTTTGGTCGCAGGCGCCCGTTGTGGCACAATGCACCCGGAGGGCGGTTTGCGGCAATCACGGATATTGTTCCTGCTGCTGGCTTTGCTGGCGCTGGCTGTGGCTTGTGCGTGGCTTGTGTTCAAGCCCGGCGACGAAGCCGCGGGCAAGCCCTTTGTTCCTGGCATTGTTGCCGATGGCGCTGAAACCGGCGAGGCGCGCGAAGATCAAGCGCCGACGACCGAGCCGACAAGCACGCACACACAGTCGCCCCCGGCTGACGAACAGCAGCCGCATGGCGGCGACGCCTCACAGCCGGGAGCCGCAGCCCCGGGTGCATCGCCGTCGCAGGGCAACGGTGCGCAGGGCACTCCGCCTGCGGGCAGGAACACGCCCGGCAGCGGCGCGCAAACACAGCCGCAGGGCGGCGATCGCGGCGCGGCGCAGCAGCCACGCCAGCCCACGCCGCGCGAGCGCGAAGAGGCGGCCCGCGTTTCGACTGGCCGGCCCGCGCTGGCCGAGCGGTTGGCCCGCACGCCCGGCGCAAGTGGGGTCAAGTCGTCGCTGCAGAAATCACCCGAGCAGGAGAAGTGGGAAGAGGGCTGGCGCGCCGACGGCATCACGCCGCCACCGATGACGCCCACGCCTGTGACCGGCAAGATCATGTCCGAGCAAGCGCGCGAAGGCCTTGCCGAAGCCAGCGTCCACCTGATGACCTTCTTTCCGCTCGATGGCGTCGCGGGCGGGCCGCTGCTGCCGGTGGTCACCGAGTTCAAGACCGACGCACAAGGCAACTTTACGGGCAGCGTGCCCGCCAGCAAGCTTGCGCCGCAGGGCTTTCCGATCGCCGCCATCGGCGTGAGCTGGGAGGGCAAACGCATCCTGGCCGCCATGCCGATCAAGGTGCTGGACGTGGGCCAGAACAACGCACTGGGCATTTTCTGGGCGCCGGAGATTCCCTTCGTGCTCACGTGCGATTGCACGCAATTCAACGGCGCGCTCAGCGTTGTCAGCAGCGGCGAGCTGAATGCCCAGCGCATCCACAAGCTCAAGCGCTCCGAGTTTCTGGCTTCGTTTCCCGCGTTTCCGGTCACGCCCCGCGACGCCGAAGCCAAAGAGGGTAAGCCCGCCCCCGGCTTTGCCGAACTGGTGGGCACCTGGGGACCCGGCACGATGCCATACATCTCGCTGCGCGACGGCACCGAGTTGCTGCGCACCCAGCGCCCCAAGAACGCAAGCGTCGTCAGCAGCAAGAGCAGCGGCCCGCTGCCGGAGCCTTTCGAGACGCTGGTGTTTCTCAATGAAAGTTACAAGCCCATGGGCGGCATGGTCAGCGACGCGGACGGCATGCCGGTGCAGGGCGCCGTGGTCGCCACGCGCGGCGGCGCAATCCAGCACGTTGCAGTCACTGACGCCGGCGGCTGGTTCTTTATGGAGAACCCCGACGAGAAGACGAACGCCCTGCTGGTCACGCACGACCAGTACATCGAAGTCCTGCACAGCGCACAGCCGGGCGACACCACCGTGCAGATCACGCTGGGCCCGAAGCGGCCGCTGATCCGGCTGCACGTGATTGACCGACAGACGACGCAACCGATTACCGATTTGAGCATCAAGGTGGTCGGCAATCACCCGTGGGGCAAGGACAAGGGCAAAGCCATGCCCGCGCAGGTGGTTGAGCTGGCGGCCAGCGACGGCAGGTACACGCTGCAATGGCCTGTGGAAGTCCGCAACATCACGCTGGAGAAGCTGGGCTATTTTCCAAAGCTGATCAGCAAGCCGGCGGCGGACGGCACCGAGATCGCGATTGAACTCAGCCCCGGCCGCAAGCTCGAGATTACGCCGCGCAACTACACCAGTGTACAGCAGGCCGACCGCTGGTTCCCGGACCCGAACAACGGGCCGGGAATTTACACGGCATGGTCGCACCACTGGATTGAGTATGAGGTGGATTTCGGTGACGCGCCCGCCGAGGGCGAACAGGGCGGCTTTTTTGACATCGTGCTCGGCTGCACCAACCAGGGCATTGTCGATAACGAGTACCAGTTTGTCGTTGATATCTACATCGATGATGAAAAGAAACGCACTCTGAACATCATGGCCGACAGCATCACGGTACGCGAAGGCCGCGCCAGCCTGGGCGCGCTGTCAGGCGTGCACCGCATCAGGCTGATGTGGACCAACGACAAATGGATCCCCGACCAGCTCGACGCCAACATCCGCTACGCCACCCTGAAGTTTCTCGAGCAACCCAAGTAGCCGCGCCCCGGTTCCGGGCCCGACAAGCAGAACTGGCGGCATGAGTCCAGTGGAGCACTTCAGACCTACTTGTCTTTGCCAGGTTCCCTCGAGGTATCATCCTTCTTATCGGGTTTGTCAGGTGTTGGCTCCGGTTTCGCTTTTGCTTCTTCAGCCCGCCGCTTGTCGATCTCTTCTTTCTTGAAAGGATTGGCCTTGGGATTGAAGAGAAATGACTCCAACTCTGCGTGGTAGGCGTCGCGGATGGCCAATTCGTCGGTTCCCCAATTGGGTTCATGTTTATCCAGAACCTTGGTGATGTCGGGGTGAGCTTACACCGCGCGTCGGGCCCGCGCCGCCGTCGTCGCCGACCACCATGAAGTACGTACGCTCTGGCGTGCTGCCCAGCATGTCGTTGGCTAGCCAAGGCGTGCCATTGAACGCATCCACGCTGCCCTCCTGCATGCCGCCGACGGTTGGATTGTACCACCTGTACGGTACACGTTCGGGCTTAAGTCCGGCTGCGCGGCACAGGTTGCGGTAGGTGCGCAGGCTGCGCGAGTGGCTCATGATCAGTGTGGGGCGCCCGGTTCCGGCGGCTACGCGCTCGTAGGCTTCGTCAAGACAAGGCAGTGTCAGCGCACCGCCTGCAAGGTCGATCACGCGCGCAGGGTCAGCCAAGTCGCGCAAGCCGGCCTGGGCGGGGTTGCCGGTGGCTGTGCCAAGGCGCTGCGCATAAGAGTAAAGAATGCGCCGCTTGGCGATAGCATATAGGACGGTCTGCAAGAGCTGCGGATTGCGAAATCGGTCAAGGTCGGATGCACAGATGGCGTAGCGCGTGGCAAAGTCAACGAACTGGAACTCAGCCTGCGATACAGTTGCTTCCTGTTCGGGCACGCCGGCGCAACTCGTGAAAATCGTGGCTGGGGCCAACAGGGGCGTGCGCGCATAAGTCAGCGACTTGCCCGCGACCTCCTGCCAGATCCACGCTTGATAAAACGGAATCTTGACGGGCGAGTTCTCGACCAGCCAAAGCGCAAGCAGATCGTCAGCAAGCAGGTCGGCATTGGTGACAGGCATACCACCCCCGTGAATCCCCAGTTCTCCAGAATATGGGGGGGGTCGTGTCAATGAGAATTCGACTTTGTTACGCTGGCAGGATGCGACACGTTGGTCAAGCACGCCGAGGTTGCCTGTACGGCTACCGGCTGTGTGCCTTGAGGGATTTCTTGATGGTCTCGGCCAGTTCATGGCGGAGCCACTTTGGTTCAACCAACTCGGCGTGTTCGCCGAATTGCATGATGTAGCCGATGGCCCAGAACTGGTTGTACAGCGGCGTTTCAAGCACGGCGTGGCCGTCGCCTGTGATCTGCACCTTGGCTTGCGGTGAGCCTTTCCATTCGTCGCTGATTTCCTGCGCCAGTTCGGGGGCAAAGCGCACGCGCAGGTTGTCCTTGGGCCGGCCGCCGAACAACGACTCCATGCGGCCGGTCGGGCGCTGTTTGGGCGGCTTGCGCGTCGAAGGGTGGCGCGTGACCTGCAACTCGCGCACGCGATCCAGACGAAAGTGGCGGGTGTCGCCCGCGAGTTCGCAGAACGCAAAGACGTAAAAGTGCGCGCCGATCTCCACCAGTTCAAAGGGATGCACGCGGCGCAACTGCAGCTTCGCGCGGTGGGCCGAGTAGTACTCGATTTCAACCTGCGTGCGTGACTCACACGCGCGGGCAAGCTGTGACATCATGCGACGCATGCGGTCGGTGCGGCGCGGCACCACAAAGCCGGGCGCCTTTTCGCGCAGCAGCTCGCGGGTGCGGCCGTGCAGCGCCTCGCCCAGCACGCGCGAAAGCTCGCCTACCTGGCCGGCTGTCTCGGAATCGGCGCCGGGTTCAAAATGCTCCAGCGCGTAGCGCAGCGCCATCGCCTCCTGCGGCGTGAAGCTCAGCGGGCGCGAAAAATGCTCACTGAGCTGCAAGTGAATTTGCTGTTGCGGGCCCACCAGCCGTACGTTGATGTAGCTGCCGGGGTCATACGGCGGCAGACCCACCAGCAGCAAACGGTTCAGGTCCTTGACCAGTTTCTTGACCGGGCGCTTCGTCGCTGTCGCCGCCTGCTTCAGCGGGATGCCGGGGTTGGCGGACAGGAACGTCACCAGGTTGACCAGGTCGGCAAGCTCGCTCATGGCCCGGCCCCCTGCGCCATTTTCAAGGCGCCCTTCAGGCGCTCGACGATCACCTGGCGCAGGCCGTCCGGCGCCTGCACGCTCCAGTGCCCGGGAAACTCGCCGACATACCGGAACACCTCGCCCGGCCATGCCTGCGGGATGTGCATCACTACGCCGCCATCGGGCCGGCGCGTAAACTTGTATGTGCCCTCAAACTCGTTCAGCACCGCAAACGCCACCTCGGCGTCAAAGGCGATCTTCACGTTCGTGTACGCGCCGTCGCCGCCGCCGAACGGCTGCGACGAAAAGCTGCGCTCCGGGTCGAAGTCGGCTGGCACTTCGTACTCGGGGCCCTTGGCGCGCGGGTTGCACACGCGCACCTTGCCGCGCACGCGCGACAACCGGAACGTCCGCTCAGCGCCGGCGCCTTCGTCGTGCCCGACCAGGTACCAGCCGCCGCGGCGACAGATCAGCGCCCAAGGCGCGACCACACGCTTCTTTGTGCCGTTCTGCGAGCGGTAATCAAAGGTCACGCGGCGCCGGTTCAGAAACGCGTCCACGACGGCTTGCAGCGTGCTGGCTTCGCCGGGCAGCCGCTCAAGGCTGCGCCGGATCACGTCGGGTGGCGGCTCAACGGGCAGACGGCCGCGGCCCGCGCCGGCCTGCAGTTTCATCAACGCTGTGGAAAGGTGGCGACCGAGCGCGCCGGGCGCGTCCACGTACGCCATGCCGATCCGGAACAGCAGCACCCGCTGTTCGCCGGAAAGCCCGAGGCTGGGCAGCAACGCGCTGTCGCGGTGGATGGCCCAGCGCAGGCGCATCTTGTCTTCGGGGATACGCTCGACAATCAGGCCGATCGCGGCAAGGTCATGCAGGTCGCGCTCAAGGCGGCGCTGGCGGGACTTTTCGCTGGTCTTGTCGTCGAAACCGTTGATGTCCAGTATGTCGGACCAGACCAGACCCTGGCGCGACTTCAACAGCGCGCTGATCAGGTTGAGTTGCCGCTCGCTTTTGTCGATGCCCCCCGGCATGGCCCGCAAGTGTAGCAAGCATTGCGACAAATGGCGCGAATCTGACGGGTGGCTGGGCACACGTCGCGAGCCGGACCCCTTTTCAGGGCTGGCGGGGCAGATCCGGCTGAGAGGCGGTGCGGGCGGAAAGCTTGATTTCGGTCTCGATCAGCTCGGCGTCGCGCTTGGCGCGCTTGGCGGCGCGCACCTTGATCACGATCAGGAAAATCACAATCGCCACGGCTGCCGCGGCGAACAGGCCGCCGCCCGCCGTCTTGGAGGCCTTGTCCAGCCACTCCTGCCCGTAGATCGCCGCCAGCGCGCCGAGCACAAACCAGACCGGGATGCTGACAAAGCAGCCCAGGAAGTCGAACAGCACAAACTTGTGCCACGGCATGCGCATGGTGCCCGCCGAAAAGAAGGTCACGAAGCGCACGCCCGCAAGCTGGCGGCCCAGAAAGACGGTCCAGTTGCCGTAGTTGTCGAACCAACCCTGCACGCGGCGCATGCGCTTTTCGTTAAGCGCGCGGCGCATGAGTTTAAAACGGTCGCGTATGCCGAAGCCCCAGCGCCGCCCCATGTACCACGCCGCGGAATCGCCAATCAGGTTCGCGGTCGTGCAGGCAAAGAACGCCGCCACAAAGTAGTACCAGATAAAGCGGTCGCCGGCCTGTTTGTATGCGCTGAAGCCGGCCAGCGTCAGCCAGATATCTTCGGGCGTCGGCAGGCCCACGCCCGTCAGGACCAGCACAGTCAATATCAGCGGCCAGATGGTGGTCGCGTGCTGCTGGTTCCATTCCGGGTTGAACAGCGTGGAAAACAGGATCTCCAGCCAGCCTGCCTCGCGGGCGACTTCGGCCAGGGCGTCGGCGGGGATGGCATCGAGCAGGAGCATCCCGGTTAGTCGTGTTCCTCAGGAGGAAGGTCGGCGCAGAGTGTGCCTTGCGCGGCAAGCCAACTTCCGCCGCGATAGTCGGTGGCTGTCTGCGGCAGATTCAACTTCACGCCGACAGTCGGGTTCGCATCCAGCTTGATCACCTGGTGGTCCATGCTGTCCCAGGTGCGGCCCAGTACGCTGACGCGATCGCCGGACTGGTCGGCCTGAACCACGCTCAGGGCAGCCTGGCCGGGATCGGCGTATTCGACTTTGCCCTGCGCTTCCACGGTAAGGGCAATCGGGTAGCTGTTGCCCACGACAAGCAGGCCGTCGGCGAGCCCGGGGTCAGCATCGCAGCGTGCGTTGAAGACGCGCCCGTCAAGCTCAAAGGAAAGCTGCCCGGGCGAGGCGCCCCGCGGCACATAGCGCAGAATCTTGACCGTATGAACCATGGGGCCCCAAGTGTGCCAATCAAGCCCCACAAGTAAAGCCGCCAACAGGGGCGGCCTGGCAGCCGCCCCGTCGCCCGGACTGTGACTACTTTTCCCTGGCCTTGATTGTCTTGGAGTACATGAACCGGACATGGGCGCGGCCAGTCTCACGCTGGATGGTCTTGAGGTGGCTGTCCCATTGCACCTTCAGTGCTGCCGGTTGGCCCTGCGCGGCCGGGTGCGCCTGTGCCCGGCCTGGGCATGTGGGTACGTGGATTTTGCGCCGCGGCAGCGGCTTAGGAGACGCTTCCCATGGCGTCTTCCTCAAGATCTGGGGAAAGCGGGGATTGAAACGGGGCCGTTTCCGGCCCCGTCGCTAGTTCGGTTTCTTGCCCCCGGGCAGGTCCTTCTCTGCGACGTTGGCCTCAATCGCCCTGCGGTACACGACCGCGAACTCCACCTGGTTGGTGGCAGCCTTGATTTCACGGATCAGCGAGTCGAACGTAACCTTGACCGTGCCCGGCGCGCCCTGCGCGCGGTTGAAAAAGCGATCAAGCTGACGGTTGGTCACGCGGGCGTCTTCTTCGCGCCATTGGCGCACGACGTCGGATGCGGTGTGGCCCATCTTCTGGGTGCGCGTGTGGTACTCCCATGAGTACGCGACCGAGACCACGGTGTCGCGTGCCGCCAGCGCCTTGTTCAAGGCGTCCGGCCAGACCTGGTTGATGTAGCGCTTGGTGGTGATCAGCTCGTCGAAGATCTTGTCCGTGGCTTCAAAGAACGTCTCGATGAACTTGTTGCGGTAGTCCTGCCACTTGTCGATGTCCAGCTCGACCGACTTGGTCTCGCGGTTGACGACGCAGAATTTTTCCGGGTCGAAGGTGTCCTTTTCTTCCTTTGTGCGCAGGTAGTCGAACACGACCTTCTTGACTTCGGCCGGAAAGAAGCGCCAGCCTGTCTGGCGGGTTGCCCACAGTTCGTCGTAGGCCTTGCGGTCGCGGCGCATCTGGTCCTGCTTGTCGCGGCGCTGGTTGCCGTAGGCGCGCAAGTCGTTGTCTGATACAGCCTGCCAGCAGTTTGCGCCGGGCGCGTTGACCGTGTGGTAGCCTGCATACAGCAGGTACCCGTCGCACAGCACCCAGTAGCGGTGCGACAGGTACTCTTCAAAGGTGATCATCTGCTGCAACAGCGCGGGCTGTGCGGCCAGCGCGGACTGGACCATGGCGGCCTCGGCCTTGCTTGGTGCGCCGCCCCACGTCTCGAGCTGGTCCCTGTTGTTCTTCTTCATCGCGATTTTCTCAAGCTCGGCTTCGCGCCTCCAGCGTTCTTTCATTTCCTCGGTGGCGCCCTGCAGGGCCAGCTTGCGGTCCAGTTCTTCCTGTACGATCTTGTCGGCGTTATCAAGCTGGTACTTCCATTGCTGCACCTGGCGCGCCATTTCGTGGTGCGGAGTCCACAGCACATAGTTGGCGGCGCGACGTTCACCGGGTGCCGCCAGTTCAACGCGGCCCTGCACCAGTGTTTCACCGATGTAGATCATGCAGTAGCTTTCGGCCTTGCGGGCCGTGTACATGATCTCGTCGTAGTAGCGGTCATGCAGCGCCTTGTCGGTCATCACGGACTTGAACAGTGACTCGCCGGTATCCGGGTCCGCACCGACGTAGTCCGAGCCGTACCAGTCGCTGCACCAGCGCAACGCGCGCTGCACGCTGGCGGCCTGGCTGGCAAACGTGACGCGGGCAACCAGCACATAGATGCCGGGGGCCAGCGGGCGCTCCATCACCGGCAGCTGGAAGGTGGCATGGCCGAAGTCGTCCATGCGGCCGGCTGCGGCGACTGAAATGACCTGGCCTGGCACCTGTACGCCCGGGTTGTCCTGCTTGGTCGGGTTGATGTTGGGGTCCACGACCTGGTTGTTGCGGCGCTTGAGCTGAGTGGCGTAGTGCACCAGTTCAATCTCAACATTCACGCGCTGCTGGCCGCGGGTGATCTGGGTGTCGCCGGGGGGTACGCGGTCGGCGTCAAAGTCGGTCAGGATGTCGCCGGTGATCTGCATGCCGGCGCCCGCCGACGCCAGGCGCACGGTGCGCAAAAGCACGCGGTTGGTCACATAGTACGGGTCCGGTGAGTGCCACTCGCCCTTGTTCATGCGCACACGGGCGCGCGGATAGTTGTCTGCGGGGTAATCCTGCGCGAATGCCGCGGGCGCAAGCACAACCAGCGCCAGCAGCGGCGCGAACCAGATAGCCTTCATGTCGGTCCTCCTCAAGACCCCGTTACTTCTACGCCCGGCGGGCGGCGCACCTTACGTCAAAGTGCGCCGATTCCGCCTTAGTACTCAATCTTGAACCATACCTTCCTCGGCGGCGTAAACACAGTCACCTTCACCTCCAGCAGGAAGGGCGTCACGTTGCACACCGTCAGGTCATCGCCGGCCTGGAAGTGCACCCGGTACATCAGCATCCCGACGCGCGACCCCGACGGGACCACCGCGCCCCGCAGGCTCATGCCGCCGCGCGCCCAGTACGCCGTTGAATCCAGCGCCGAGTCCTTCATGTCCTCGGATTCGCCCTTGTACTTCTGGCTGCGCATGTCGTTCACGCCGCCACCCGGATCAATGGACTGGTAGTCTTCAAAGACTGCCCATTCCACGCGCACGCGGGCCGACTTGGAAAGGTCGAGGCCGCGCACCGCGTAGGGGTCAAAATCCGGGCGCAGTTCAGTCCAGCTGATGGTGCCCACGCGCACCGGGCTGCCGAGCAGCTTTTCATTGTCTTCGCGCATGGGCCAGAAGCCGTGCTCGAAGTAGCAGTTCGCGGCGTTGGGGTCGCTTGGCCCGATGTAGCGGCTGTTGGCAGCCATGGCCGCCGTGTTGACCTGCTGCACCGTGGCCGGAATGACCTGGGCCGAAATGCGGAAGTCGTCAATCGTCGCGTTGGCGACCGCCACAAAGTTACTGTCGAACTTGAATACCGGCCGCGGCGCCTTGGTCACGTTGCTGGGGTCGGGGCCCTGGGCGAAGTACACGTTGTACCAGTTGGTGTCCTTGATGTCGGGCTGGCGCCGGAAGATGCAGCCGACGGTCAGTCGGTCTTCCGGGTTGATCTCAAGCAGCTTGACCGTGGTGCGGTAGATCAGGTAGCTGGGCGTGCTGGCCGATTCAACGGGGATAGGCTCGTCGTAGGCGCCGGTGGGGCCCTTGTGGCGGCCGTCATTACGGAAGCCGGCGTCGCCGCTGGGGTCATCAAAGAACTGCACGCCGGACACCTGCCGCCCGTCCAGCCACAAACGGTAGGGCGCCGCGTTGTTGCTGTTGGGCGCGTTGCTGGCATAGCTGAGCGTGAAGCGGTGCCAGTCGTGGGGGCGCAGCGTCACGCGGTTGCCGCCGCTGACGTAGGTGGCAAACGACAGGTCGATCCACGAGTCGGTACGGCTGAACAGGAAGCCCTTGTCGCTGTTGGTGTCGTTGCAGATTTCGTTGGTGCCGGTGTAGGGGCTGAACGGGTCGGTGCTGGTGAAGGGGCCGCCATCGGCTGTGCCCAGCGGGCCGACAATGCGGCGCAGCGCGTTGCCGAAGCGGTTGATGGTCATGCTGCCGGTGCCGGTGGCGCCGCTGGTGACGTTGGAGCCGAACGCTTCGCTGAAGTACATGCGGGTGAAGCGCAGCAGGCCGCCCGGTTCTTTGTACACAAAGAACTGCACGCCCTCAAAGTCCGCCGAGTCGTCGCGGTCGTTGCTGCCGGGGTTGTTGATGAACGGCTCTGCGTGGAAGGGCGTGGTCACGTCGGTGGCTGACACCGGCCCGCCGCTCATGCCGCGTGACGTAGCACGGAAGCGACCGTAGGCGGTGGCGCCGAACAGGCCTGAGAAGTTGTGGCTGGCTGGGTCAACCTCGCCCATTGCCACGACGACGTTGTTGCGCTCGCTGCCCTGGGGCGGCAGGTCCCACTTGATCCAGAAGTCCACCGTGCCTTCGTAGTAGGGCATGTTGCTGCGGCGCTGGCGGTGATTTTCAACGGCGCGGTTGTGCTCGTCGTGGCCGCGGTACGGCGCCGCCGAGCCTTGCAGGCGCAGGCGCGCCATCTGCTCGTTGCTGCTGCCGTCCCACACGCTGCCGGGCAGGTCGCTGTCCTTTACACCCTGCGGGTAGCTGTTGTCGGTGGGCTGGATCGGCATGAACGGGTACTCGGAGTAATGGCTGCCGCAGGGGTAGCGCAGGATCTTGAGGCGCGCCATGCGCGACAGGCCGCGCATGCCGTAGGTGCCGACCATTGAGTTGCGGGCGCGGAAGCGCAGGCTCTGGCCGGAAAGGCGCGCGCCGTCCGGCAGCAGGGTGGAGTAGCGGGTGGCTTCATCGCCGTCGGCGCTGCTTGAGAATTCCTGCGGGGCGCCGCCCGGGGTTTTCAGCGCGTGGCCGGTATCGCGCGGCGTGGCGCTGGAGATGAAGTCGTCGAACACCGCGTTGGTTTCAAGGGGGAAGTGCCCCCAGTTCTGGGCGCGGGCGCGGTTGTCGCTGCACACGCCGTCAATCGTGATGTTGGAGTCCGTTTCCTGCAGCATTTCCGTGCGGGCGCGCAGGCCCTCATTGAAGCGTGCATGGAAATTGAGCGGATAGCTGCGGCCGTCGGTGTATGTGAACGGCGTGCGGTCCTGCGGGTCCATTGTGACCCAGCCGAACTCGCGCGATGCCGCGGTGTACTCATTGTGGCCCTTCCAGCGGTCGCGCCCGTCGGTAAAGACGTTGGGGTTGCTGGGGTCGCGCCGATAGCCAAGGTTGCGCGAATCCTCGGCACGGCCCATGGCCGCGGTCTCGTCGGCGTTGTTGTTGTCCCAAATGCCCGCGGACTTCTCATCCACCGAGTACGGGCCGGACTTTGTGTTGCGTTTGGTCAGCGCGGCGTATGCTGAGACCGGCGGGGCTGTCGCGCCCGAAGATTGGGTAGTGCGGTTGAAAATGATCGGGTCAGGCGGGGTCATGAAGTCTGACTGGCTGCTGTGCCGCCAGATGTCGTAGATCTTGATCACGCTGCGCACTTTGCGGCGTGCAATCGGCAGTCGATCGGCGGCGTTGCCGGTGGTGGTGACGTTCTGGTGTTTTGGCGGTGCCAGGATTTCGCCCATGCTGACGACTTCATAGACGCCCATGCTGCTGAAGCAGATCGGGGCGTTGGTGACCGTCAGGTCCATGCGGTCCACGTTGGTGTGGTACGGGTAGTCCGAGTTGTAGCGGTTGGTGATGTTTACCGGGCACAACGCGGCGCGCAGCATGTCCACGCAGCTCTTCCAGTACCAGGCGCGGAAGTCGCCGCCCTTCATGGCCGCATCGCCCGACTTCAGCGGGTTGGCGGCGTGCTGGCAGTTTTCCGGCTTCGGCAGAAGGTTCTCGGGGTACTGGGCGCGCACCGCCGAGCTGTCGGCTGCGTTCAGGTCGCCGCGGTTCACGCCGACCACGTCGGGAACGCGCATGCCGGTCCGGCCTTCGTTGGGGATGCGCAACAGGATCTCGCGCATGAACCGCGCGTCGAAGTCCTGCCAGCTTTGAAACGGGGCCTGCGTGCGCATCAGGATAATCTGGTCGGCAAGCATGCCCGCGTGCTCGGCGGCGCCGCCGCCCTGCGCGCTGGTCTGGCCCTTCTTGCCGTACATGGTCTCGATCGGCCCGATCGGCACCATCTGGAAAATGCCGCGGCTGTTGCTGCCGCTGGGGTACCAGTTGGTCTCAAGCAGCACGCCTGCGACGTCAGCGTGGTTGTTCTGGCGGCCGAGGTCGGTGGTGCCCGTGGTCTGCTGCGGCACCGCCTGCGTGAAGTTGTCGAAGTACAGCTGGTCATTGGCCGTGATCAGGTCCTGCTTCTGGTAGAACATCAGGCGGGCCCTGGCCTCAATGCCCGCCAGCAGCGCCACCAGCACCGGCTTGGGCGCAGTGTTGATGTTGATCGGCGACTTGCCAAAGCCGCTGGCTACGGGTTGCCAGTCAGGCCAGCCGTCCATGCCGCTGCTGGAAGTGTCGGACCAGCCGGCGCGCATGCGCTCCTGGTCGGTCAGGCGCTTGGGATTCTCCGGGCCCTCGGCGACCTTGGTGTTGGAATCAGCCCAGTCGCGATAGTCCATGTCGATCCAGCTTTCCGTGGTAATGAAGTTGGCAGCGATCTCGAACAGGCGGTCGCCGTCGGAGTAACCGGCGTAAATCGGGCGCAGGTCATCCTTGGTGTTGATGATGTTGCCGTTTTCCTCGGACAGTTTGCGGATGTCGGCCACGATGTCCGGCGTGAACGGGTTGTCCTTGCCGCCGGGCTTGCCGTTGTTCAGCCACGCGTCAATCGCATCGCCCAGCACCAGCAGCACACGCGACAGGTGGTCGCCGGCAAAGTTGTTCAGGGGCAACAGGCTGGCGGCATCGACCGTGCGCACACGAAAGTAATCGCCCAGCGCTTCGTAGGTACCCGAGGGCGCAGCGCCCGACTGGTCGCCTTCACCGCTGCGCTTGCGCACCTGGTTCATGCTTATGCCGTCGCCGCCGAAGCCGGTGACGCCCGCGGCAAAACCTTCCGCGCCCAGCGGCAGTGCAGCCTGGATCTTGTCCGTGCCGTAGGTGGTCTCGTTGCCGCCTTTGGCGCCGTCGCTGTCAAAGTCAATCCAGTTGGCGTCCGCGCCGCCGCCGATGGACGTGCTGGAAGTCGAGCGACTCCAGCTGACCGACGGGTTGGCGGCGTCAAGCGGCCGCAGCGAGTACAGCCGCGGGTCGTAGTCCTTTGTCTTGCCCACGCCGGCGTGGGTGGGCTTGATGCCCTCATAGTGCTCGACTGCGGCTTCCGCACGCAGCCGCGCGACCGAATACTCGATGCCGTCAAGGGCAAGGTCCAGCGCCCGTTGGCGGTCAAGGTAGTTTTCGGCTGCGCGACGCTCAGCCAGCGTCACGAAACTGAACGAAGTGCCGATGACGAACAACGCCACCAGCAATCCGAGCACGACAACCAACAGTGTGCCCCGGCGGCTTGCGCGCGGGTTCCACATCACTGTGCGCCTTGGTTGTTTCACGTCAGATCTCCATGCGAGACAGATACGAACTAGCCGTCGATGTATGCACCGCCCCCCGCTTCAGCGAGGCGGCGGTAGTACTCTCTTTCAGTGCGGGTCAAGCCGATGCCGACAATGTCGAGCGTGGTCTTCTTGCCCGCCGTGCGAAAATCCTTGAGCTGCTGGACAATGATTTCGCCGACTGTCTTGTGCTTCTCAAGCAGCCTATCGAGCGCCTGCTTGTCCAGGGTCGCCGGCGTACCCGGCATGCTGCCGACAATCAGCGCCGCGCTGTCCGGCTCCTGACGGAAGCACTCGATCAATATCGCGTGCAGGTCCGGCGAGCCGCCCGGCTCAAGCTTGCTGATCCACTCTTTGGCCTGCTTTGCGTTTTCGGCGCTTGCCTGCAGCAGGTCGCCGCCCTTGGCAAAGTCTTTCACCGCACCGAAGGTGATGATGTTGAAATCAAGGTTGCGGCGCGTGGACAGGTGGTCCAGTGTGCGGCCCAGCACCTCGCGCATGTGCTCCATGCGGGTGGTTTCGCGCGTGTCGTCAATGGTGATGCTGCCAGCCATCAGGTCGCTTGTATCCAGAAGAAAGACGCGAGACTTGTTGCGGGGGGCTGCCTCAGCGTCGCCTTCTTTCTTTTTTCCGCCAAAGCGGATCCGGGGGTACGTGGTCGGGCGATCGTATCCGTCAGTGTCTTTCGGGGGTCCGTTCTCTTCTTTGCCAGCTCCGCCTTTGCTGTCACTCTTGCTGCCGCCTTCATCTGACTTGGCAGGCCCTTCGGCTGGCTTGTCCTGGGCAACTGCAAATCCCGAAGCCAGCACAAGCGCCAGCGCAATGACCCAGCCGCGGGTCGAAATCAAGCCTTTCCGGCACATTGGCATAGGACCCGCATTCCATCACAAGTCCCGCCCATTGCAACCCTTAGGGCGCACACCCCTGCATTGTGCGGCGCTTGTCCAAGGGGGGGATCGGGACCGCCGCGAACCTGAGTTGCAGGTTCCTGAGTGCAACAATGGTGCCATCAACACGTTATCCGCAGCGCGCGTTGGGACGCGGTGTTGTAAGTGCATGATGCGCGTGGACTTGCATCTCGGACTTGGGCGAGTCGCGGTCTCCGACTGCCACCTCGCAAGTGACACACCCGTAACCCTTGGTCACCCTGCGTTCCTTTGGACGAAAAAGCTCAACCCCTTGCGCTCCAACGGCGTATAAAGGAAAGAAGCGTTGCGATTCTTACGAGGTTTACTCATGCGCAGTTTCAAAATGCCGCTGGCGCTCGGGATGCTGCTGTTGGGCGTGCTGGCTGGCTGTTCAAGCTCGCCATCGGCCGTGGACAACGACGGGCAGCCGACCTACATCGACGACCCGACCCTGGAAAACTTCGACCGGTCGCTGGGCGAGCTGTCGCTGGCGATCCAGCGTGCCGACGCCGACACCGAGATGGCGATGCGCGCCAAGATCAGTGAGACGTCGCGCATGTACCAGAAGGCGCTGCTTTCAGCGCTGTACGACAACCACAGCACGCCGCGCCGCGCGCTGGCGGGCGTGATGCTGGGCTTCACGGGCGATGCCGCGGTGATTCCGGCGTTGCTTGAAAAGGTGAACGACAGCAGCGAGCACATCAGCGTGCGCCTGAACAGCATGCTGGGCCTGCAGACCATGGGCGACAAGCTGCGCGACTACCCGCAGCACAAAGAGTTGATGCGCACGCTTACGGTCAACATGGAAGACAAGGACGCGCCGTACACCATGCGCCGCGCCGCGGTTTACACCTATGCCGTCGCCTACGACGGCGTGCAGAACGACTCGATCCTCCCGCTGCGCAACCGCTTCCTTGCGGACAACGACCCGCGCGTGCAGGTTGCCGCGATCAACGCAATGGGCGACATCGGTGACGTGGCGGCGGTCAACGACCTGAGCATTGTCGGCCTGAGCCACCCTGACCATGTGGTGCGCGCCGCGTCCGCGATTGCGCTGGGCAAGATTTCAGACCCGCAGCGCGTGATCCCGGCGCTGGAAGGCGCCACTTTGGATGAGGTTGCCAACGTGCGCCGGCACTCGATTGACGCCCTGTCACGCCATTACGGCAGCGACCCGGAGCGCGTGTACGTCAGCGTTCTTTCAGGATTGGCGGATTTCGATGAACGTGTGCGTGAAGCCGCCGCGCTGGCGCTTGCCCGCATCCGCGACGAGCGCGCCATTGAGCCGTTGCTGCAGGCAACCGGGGACCGTACCGCCGTCGTGCGCGAAGCCGCGGCGACCGCGCTGGGCCTGCTGATCTCGCCGGAGCGCGAGAAAGAGGCATACCCGCTGGTTGAGCTGCTTTCTGACCAGGCCCCCGGCGTGCAGATCAGCGCGATGCAGAGCCTTGAACGCGTGACACGCCAGAGCAACCTTGGCAACGACCAGCAGCGCTGGCGCAAGTTCTTCTATACCAAGTACCCGGACCTTGACCCCGCCAACATGTACGAAGGCAAGCCCAAGCCGCGCTTCAGCTCGGGCATCAGCGGCAGTGCTTCACGCCCGCGCACGACCAGCACGCCCAGCCGCAACACCCAGCAGCCGCGCACGCAGCAGCGGCCCAACAACCAGCCCAACCGCACCACGCAGCAGCCGGCGCGCAGGCGCTAAGGCGCTGTCCGCGACAAGTGGGGCCCCGGTACTCCGGGGCCCCTTGCATGTGACGAAACCCCTTACGCGGCACGGGTTTGGGGGCGCTTGCGCGGGCATACCACCACTGCTAACGTGCCGCCCTCTAGTCGCTCAGGGTACGGATCAATGGAAGTACTTTTCTTCTTAAGCGCGCTGGTATCACTGGCTGGCACGTTGATCCTGATCACGCAGAAGAACGCGGTTTTTGCCCTGATCGGGCTTCTTATCGCGTTTGCTGGTTCGGCTGGCATTTTCAAAGCGCTGGACGCACCATTTATCGCCGTTGCCCAGATCATCATTTACGCGGGCGCGCTGGCGGTGATGTTCCTGTTCGTGCTGATGTTCACGGATACGCGCAGCAGCGCCGAGCCGGCGGGACTGCCGCCTGCCGTGGGCTCGCGCGCCGTGTTTGACCCGCGCTCCCTTGAGGTCGCCAAGCCGAAGAAGAAGAAGGGTGCGCCCACGCTGCCCGGCCCGCTGGCGGCGGCGCTGGATGCGCTGCACCTGCCCAAGCCTATGGCGGTGGTGGTATCGCTGGCCTTTTTCGTCTGCTTTGCGCTGGCGATTTTCAAACTGCCCGCCGACTTCAACAGCTTTGAGCCGCTGCCCGCCGGCTATTCAGGCGAGGCGCTTGCGGCTGGGACGGGCCCCGGCCTTGAATACGGCACGACGGCGGCGGTGAGCAAGACGATCTTTGAGGGCTTTCCGCTGGCGTTTGAGGTTGTGAGCTTGCTGATTTTCGCGGCGCTGCTGGGCGCGGTGCTGCTGGCACGCAGGCACCTGGCGCCTGTGCGCAAGGAGCATGACCATGCTTGAGCCCAAGGTCGTGCTGCTGCTTGCCGCGGTGTTGTTCAGCGCCGGACTGTACGGTGTGCTTTCGCGCCGGCACCTGATCATGCTACTGATGTCCCTTGAACTGATGCTGAATGCCGTGAACATCGCGCTGGTGGTGTTTTCGCGCCATTGGGCCGGCAAGGGCGCCGGGCTGATCGGGGCGCACAGCGGGCAGTTCTTTACCTTGATGGTGATGGCGGTGGCCGCAGCCGAAGTGGGCATCGGTCTTGCCATCATTGTTGCGCTTTACCGGCGCCGCCAGACATCTGACAGCGACGCCGCCGCGGAGTTGAAGGGCTGACATGCTGGACATTTTCAAACATCCGCAAGTGTTGCTGTGGGCCGTGCCGCTGCTGCCGCTGATCGGCTTCATGATCAACGGCCTGTTCGGGCGCCGCATGAGCATCGCCAGCAGCGGCGGCATTGCCGCCGCCAGCGTGGTGATTTCGTTCCTGTGCGCAGCCGTGCTGTTCATTTACCACATGAACATGGACGGCAAGGACGTGATTGCCAACGCGGGTTTCACGTGGATGCAGTCCGGCGGCTTCCAGGTCAACTTCGGCCTTTACCTGGACCGGCTCAGCGCCGTGTACATGCTGATCATCACCGGTATCGGCGCGCTGATCCACATTTACAGCATCGGCTACATGAGCCACGACGAGGGCTACGCCCGCTATTTCGCGTACCTGAACTTGTTCGTGTTTGCGATGCTGATGCTGGTGCTGGGCGACAGCCTGCTGACGCTGTTCCTGGGCTGGGAAGGCGTGGGCCTGTGCAGCTACCTGCTGATCGGTTTCTGGTACAAGCACCTCAACAACACCAACGCGGGCATGAAGGCGTTTATCGCCAACCGCGTGGGCGACTTCGGCTTCATGGTCGGCATGTTTCTGGTGTTCTGGCACTTCGGGACGCTCAGCTATGCGGGCGACACCGGCCTGATGTCCGGCATGCAGGCGGCCGTTGAAGCGGGCAAGGTTGATACCACGCTTCTGAACTGGGCGTGCCTGTGCCTGTTCATCGGCGCGTGCGGCAAGAGCGCGCAGATCCCGCTGTTTGTGTGGTTGCCCGACGCCATGGCCGGCCCCACGCCGGTCAGCGCGCTGATCCATGCCGCGACCATGGTGACCGCGGGCATCTACATGGTCGCGCGCATGAACTTCGTGTTTGTGCATGCCGAAACCGCGATGACCATCGTCGCCGTGACGGGCGGCGCGACCGCGCTGTTTGCCGGCAGCATCGGCCTGGTGCAGCGCGACATCAAAAAGGTGCTGGCGTACAGCACGGTCAGCCAGCTTGGCTTCATGTTCATGGCCGCGGGGCTGGGCCAGTTTCATCTTGCGGTGTTTCACGTGTTCACGCATGCATTCTTCAAGGCGTTGTTGTTCCTGGGTTCCGGCTCGGTGATTCACAGCCTTGAGCACACGCTGGGCCACGGCAACCCCGACAGCCAGGACATGTGGAAGATGGGCGGCCTGAAAGAAAAGATGCCCATCACCTGCTACACGATGTGGGTAGGCGCGCTGGCGCTGGCGGGCATTCCCGGCCTTGCGGGCTTTTACAGCAAGGACGCGATCCTGTACTCGGCGTTCCATCGCGGCGACATGCTTGGGTGGGTGATTTACGGCCTGGGCGTGGCGGCTGCGGTGTGCACGGCTTTCTACTCGGCGCGGCTGATCGGCCTGACCTTCCATGGCAAGTGGCGCGGCGATGAACACACCTATGCCCACGCCGATGAGTCGCCGCGCAGCATGGCGCTTCCGCTGATCATTCTGGCCCTGGGTGCGATCGGCGTCGGCTATCTGCTGCTGCCACCCGCGTTTGGCGTGCATTACCCGCCGTTCCAGACCTGGCTTGCCCCGATCTGGGCCGCAGGTCAGGCCGCGCTGCCCGAGGGCAGCCGGCTGGCAATCCCCTTTGAGCACACAGCGGCAGACATCATGGCCGAGTGGGTGAACATCGCGGTATCGTCGCTGATTGCAATCGGCGTGTTTTTCTTCGCGTTCGTGATCTATTCGCGCCCGGGCAACCTGTCCAAGGTTCACAAGCTTGCCTTCACGGGCGAGGGCCAGATGACGCCGTGGTACAAGGTGCTGCTGAACAAGTATTACGTTGATGAGCTGTATGACCTGATCATCGTGCGCCCGACCAAGATCGCCAGCGACATCCTGTTTGTGGTGATTGACGTGATCATCATTGACCTGCTGTTCGTCAACGGCAGCGCGATGGCGGTCAAGGCCAGCAGCGACCTGGCGCGCCGCATGCAAACGGGCCTGGTGCGCCACTACCTGTATGCGTTCGCGGTTGGCGCCGTGCTGCTGACTGCGCTTTTCCTGTTCATCGCTCAATAGCGCGGCTGATCGCTGCCGCAATTGCGTCGCGCTCAGCTTGCCACCTGGCGGCTGGGCCTGCACAAAACGACTGGTTGAGTTCAATCTCGATGCCCGCATAGCGCGGCCCGAACTCGGCTCTCAGCGCCGTCGTGCAGCCATCATCTGTTCCGCGATATGGCTTGTTCAGTCGGATGCGCATGCCGGGCAACGCGCGCTTCAGCAGGCGCTGCAAGCGCAGCACGAAGGACTTCTCGTTGCTGCGCGCGGGATCGTACAGCAGGCCGATATCGACATCCCGCACTTTGCCGTGCAGCACGGGCGTAAAGCTGTGCATCGACAGGTGCAGCACCGCGCCGCGCTTCAAGCCGCGGCGCACACCCGCGCGTATAGCGGCGCGGTAGGGAAGCCAGTAACGCTGCTGCAGGACGTTGCGCGAGCCTTCCGGCGTGAACTCGCTGTGCAGGCCGGGGTTATCGAGACTCCGGTTCAGGTCAACCAGCAGGCGTGTGACTTTGCCGCAGTGCAGGGACGTGCCCAGGGACTGCGCCAGTTCTGCGGCAAGCAGCGCGGCGCCGGGGTCCCATGCGCGGTGTGTGCGCAGCACACCTGTATCGTGCGCAAAGGCCCGCCGCCAGCGGGCCGGCACGAAGTTGCTCGCGTGTTCGCAGGAAACCACGATTCCGGGTGGCGGCATCTCACACCGTCTCAAACAGGCGGTTGGCAGCAAGGCAATCGGCCAGTTCGCGGTACACGCTTTCAATGCCCGATCGCGTTGGTGTTGACCCGAGTGCCCGAACGATGCGCGTGGCCAGCGTGCCCTGCTTTTCAATGTGTCGCAGCACGCCGAGCATCGGCTGTGCCAAGCCGGTCTCGTGCGCGAGGTGGTGCCAGATTTCGTTGACCGGCAGCGGCTCATCAATGCCGAAGCCGCGCAGGTAGGCGAGGTCGCTGACGACAGTGTTTTCGGCCTCGACAAACCCCTGCCGCAGGATTGCCGCCAGCGGCGCTACTTCGGTGCGTGCAATCTCAGTAATGGGCAGCCAGCGTTCGCAGACCAGCGCCTTCAAAACCTCGACAATCGCCGCGCAGATTGCCACGTCCGCCAGCGGGCACTCCTGGATGTCCAGCACGCGAATCTCGATCGCCATGCGGTCAAAGCGCGCAATGGCGCCGCGTGCGTTCGCAAACTCGCCCTGCAGGTTGCCGTCGGGGTCAAACGGCGCGGTGTCAGCCCAGATCTTCTCCAGAATGCCCGCGTAGTACTCATCGCGCGTGTACAGCGGCTCCGGGATCACCTGTCCTGTTGAACTGGGGATGCGCGCGCTGTTGCCGGCATAGTTCACCAGCCGGAAGTCCAACGCCTTCTGCACGCGCCCTTCGGCCACGGGCGAAGCCGCGGCAAGCCCCGGCAGCAGCGGCAGCACGTAGCGCACGGCGGCATGGAGCCTGGCAAACTCGGTGTCGTCGGCAAACGGCAGGTTCAAGTGCGTGGCCTGCAGGTTGCTCCAGCCGTGGCCGCGGCAGTCGAAGATGCGGTTGTAGGTTTCATACACGACATTGTAGTCGTGCGGCCAGATGCGCGTTTCCGTGACGGGATCAAAAAACGGGTGCATCGCCCCGCCCAGCAGCATGGCGTTGTGCTTGCGCAGGGCATCGTTGGCTGTGCGAACCTGGTCGGCAAACAGCGCGGGCAGCGGCTCCAGCGATGGCGCGGGCCCGTTGGTCTTGAACTCAACAACGTGCAGCACCAGCTCGTTGCTCCAGGCGGCGTCGCCGCGTTCAACGTCGTCAAGGCCGCCGCTGACTTGGCGCAGCAGCGTGTCGCAGATCGGCTTGGCCGCAAGCGTGTCGCGGTCCACGATCATGTATTCAAGCTCAACGCCGAAACCCTGCCAAAGATGGAGAGTCATGCCCGCTTTCCGTTGGTGCCGGCCTCGATGCGTCGCAGAAACACGCCGGCCAGCCGTCGCCACAGTTCTTCTTTCAGCACCGCGTCTTCATAGCCGGCGTCGAGATTGGGGTTGTCGTTGACTTCGATGACGTAGGGCTTGCCGCTGACTTCTTTCAGGTCCACACCGTAAAGTCCGTTGCCGATCAGGTTGCTGGCCTTGACCGCGGCCTTCACGACTTCGGGCGGCGCCTCCTCGATGGGCACGGCATCGACCTTGCCGTAGCGCGTGTCGGTGCCGTCGCGGTGCGCGATCTGCCAGTGGCGGCTGGCCATGTGGTAGCGGCATGCCCACAGCGGGCGGCCGTCCAGCACGCCGATGCGCCAGTCGTACTCGGTGGGCATCCACTCTTGGGCGATCACGAGGTCGCTGTCCTTCAGCATGGCCTCGATCGCGCCGCGCAACTCACTCACGTCGGCGGCTTTCATCACACCCTGGCTGAAAGCGCCGTCGGGCCGCTTCAGCACGCACGGCAGGCCCAGCTGCACGATCACGTCGTCAAGGTTGTCCTCGTGGGCGATAATCGTGCGCGGCGCGGGTATGTCGTGCGCGTCCAGCAGTTCCGCCAGATAGACCTTGTTGGTGCAGCGCAGAATGCTGATCGGGTCGTCAATCACCACCAGCCCCAGGTTCGCCGCGCGTCGCGCAAAGCGGTAGGTGTGGTGGTTGACCGCCGTCGTCTCGCGGATGAACAGCGCGTCGAACTCGGCCAGGCGGCCGTAATCGTTCTTGTCAATGCTTTCGGTGGCAATGCCCAGGTCCCAGCATGCGTCAGAAAAGCGCTTCAGGGCGCGTTCGTTGCTGGGCGCGTTTTCCTCGTCGTAGTCGTGCAGGATCGCAAGGTCGTACGGCGTCTGCTTGCGTCGCGGGCGCTGGTGCCGCTTGTTCATGAACTCCTGCGTGCACTGCACCACGTACTCGCGGTGGTTTTCGGGCACTTCGATAAAGCTGATCGTGCCTACGTCGTGCAGGGTCCAGTATTCGTCCTCACGCTTAAACACCGCGCGCAGAAACGGCGCAGGGAACAGGTTGAAGATCTGCAGTGCCAGCTTGCGGTAACGCTGCGCCATGTTCTGGCCGAAGTAGATGCTGAGCGTGAACTCGTCACCCTTCAGCGGCTTCAGCGCGCGCTGCATTTCTTCGTCAAGCTCAGTGGCTTGCGGGCGCGGCATCGACATCGTGCGCAGGTTCATGATGGTTGCGATATCGGGGAAAGGCCGGTGCCCGCGCGCTTCCGCCAGCAGCGAGACGTAGTAGCCCAGCCGCTGGTAGGTGTAGTAGCGGCAGAGATTGAAGACTTTGGCGCCTTTGATGTCGGAGTAGCGACGGTCGGAGAGGTAGTTGCGCGCAGCCACCACCTGCACGCCGGGAATCTGCAGCGGCCACTTTTCGGGGCGATTGACGACGATCAGCGTAGTCAAGCAGTCGTTGTGTGTTCAGGGTTGGGTGTGGAATGTGTGTTCAACGCCGAACACCGAACTCCGTACACCGAACTATTCCTTCGGTTCAATGATCAACAGGTTGGCATCATAGGTCACGATGCCCAACAGGATAGACGAGATCAGCCGATCCATGTCAACATCGTAGTACTGCTTGTCACCGGTCATCGGGTTGGGCAGCAGGGGGTCCGCGACCCGCACCGTGCGCTCGTCGCGGTTGTAGCCGGTCAGAACCACAAAGTGGCCGGACGGCGTGCCCTTGATGTCGTCGTATTCGTCGGTGACGCCGTACTCGCGGGGCGTGCCGTACAGGTACGTGGCGGACAAGCCCACGAGGATGGGCTTGTCGTCGTTCAGGATGTCGCGGATCAGGCGACCCTTCAGCGGCTCATAGCGCAGCTTGCCGCCAAGGTCAAAAAACTCGACATAGCGCCGCGTGGCGACCTGAAGCTTGGGGTCGTCATGCTTGAACTGCGCCTGCCGCAGCAGCTTTTCGGGGATGCTGACCTTGCCCTTGAACCACGACGGGTCAAACACGTGCAGGTTGCAGGTGTAGATGGTGGCTTTGAAGCCGCGCCGCAGGGCATCACAAGCCAGCATGACCGCCAGGGTTCCGCCGCTTTCAAGGTGTTCAACCTCAAGGGCAAGCTGGCGCACGGGTATCTCTAGGCCGTAGTACGCGTAAACCGCGTCAAGACAGGTAACACCGCAAGAGCGCGAGTCCGGCTGTGCAGAGATTTCAAATGCAAGTGAACGTTTCATCGAAGGCCAGCAGGATACCACGCGCGAGAAGTGGGAACAGGAGCCCGGAGCGCCAGCGACGGGTCAGGGCCGGCGCGGGGCAGTTGCGACTACGACTTGTGATACCTTGCTCCGACGCGCCGTGTCTTGTCCTCGCGAAACGACCCGGTGTCGGGATCGAACAGGAAACACTTGGACACCGGCTCGCTGTGAGTCCACGGCGCATCATAGCCTTCGTTTTCGGCCCTGAAGCTGCGTGTGCCAGCCAGGGTTACGTCGCGGTATCCATCTCCATCAACGTCATTGTAGGTAGGTCGCAGCAGCCCGCCCTCAATAAGGTCTTCGTCGTGGTGAAAGTCTACGGCAAACGTATCGATGAGGGTTTCAACGCGGTCAGCATAAACCCGGTACAGATAGTAATGGCCATGGCCCATGTGCGTCATTCCGTAGGCTTCCAGCAGCGGACCCTTGATGCCTTCAATGGCAATGACCCGTAGCTGGTACATGCACTGCTCCGTTTGGCCGAGGCACAGGATGTTGCCTACCCGGCCATCGACAACGTCGAACACCAGTGCCGTTCCTCCCCACATGAAGCAGCGGTCGCATATTGCGGCATAGCGCTCGACCGGACCCGGAATGGGAAACAACTCGAATCGCGCAAACTCAGTTCCCCAGTGCTCAGGGTCGTCCGCCAGGAGTTGTTCTTCCAGCGACTGCAGCGGTGAATGAACGGGCGCGGGCAGCGATTGAATATGCCGTGGCGTTGTTGGGGGTTGGTCTGCCTTGCCGGTGTCCTTTGCGACACATCCGGTGAGCAGTACGGCCAATACTATGATCCAGCGCATCGGAGCCTCCACGCCGTACATCGAAAGTCCGCAGGCTGAACCGACATAGAAAAGCCCCGGTGCTGCTTTCCCCGGGGCTTTCTTCACGCTCGAATGTCTAACCCTTCGCTTGCGCTCCAGGCTCCTGCTTCGCGCTTAGATATCGAAATACAGCTCGAACTCGTGGGGGTGGGGGCGGAAGCGCATGGCGTCCACCTCGTTCTTCATCTTGTAGTTGATCCACTCCTTGATCACGTCTTCGCTGAACACGTCGCCCTTGAGCAGGAACGCGTGGTCCTTGGCCAGCGCGTTCAGGCTTACATCCAGGCTGCCCGGCGCCTGCGGAATCTCTTTCAGCTCCTCGGGCGGCAGGTCGTACAGGTCTTTGTCCATGGGCTGGCCGGGGTCGGTCTTGCTTTGAATGCCGTCCAGCGCCGCCATCGTGATCGCCGCAAACGCCAGGTACGGGTTGCAGCTTGGGTCAGGTATCCGGTACTCAAAGCGCTTGGCGGCGGCACTGTCGCCCGTGATCGGGATGCGCACGCACGCGCTGCGGTTTCGCGAGCTGTACGCCAGGTTCACCGGCGCCTCATAGCCCGGCACAAGCCGGTGATAGCTGTTGGTCGTCGGGTTCGTGATCGCGCATAGCGCGTGCGCATGTTTCAGGATACCGCCGATTCCGTACAGCGCGGTCTGGCTCAGGCCCGCGTAGCCGTCGCCGGCGTACTGGTTTTTGTTGCCTTTCCAGATGCTGCTGTGGCAGTGCATGCCGCTGCCGTTGTCGCCGAACAGCGGCTTGGGCATGAACGTCGCTGTCTTGCCATGCTTGTGCGCGACGTTCTTGACCACGTACTTGTAGATCATCAGGTTGTCGGCTGCGCGCGTAAGCGTGTCAAAGCGCACGCTCAGCTCGCACTGGCCGCCGGTGGCGACCTCGTGGTGGTGCAGCTCCGGCACCATGCCCAGCCGCGCCAGCGTCAGCAGCATTTCGGTGCGGATGTCGTGCAGGCTGTCCATGGGCGGGCACGGGAAATAGCCCTGCTTCACGCGCGGGCGATAGGCCAGGTTGCCGCCTTCGACTTCTTTGCCGCTGTTCCAGACGCCTTCTTTGCTGTCGATGTGGTAGTAGCCGTGGTTGATGCCCGTGCTGAAACGCACGTCGTCGAAGATGAAAAACTCCGCTTCCGGCCCGAAGAAAATCGTGTCGCCGATACCGGTGCTTTTCAGGTACGTCTCAACGCGGCGGGCCACGTTGCGCGGGTCGCGCGGGTAGGGCGTGCGCTCAATCGGGTCAAGGATGTTGGCGATCAGCACCAGCGTGGGTTCTTTCATGAACGGGTCAAGAAAGGCCGTGCCCGGGTCCGGCATCGCCAGCATGTCGGACTCGTTGATGGTCTTCCAGCCGCGCAGGCTGCTGCCGTCGAAGGCAAAGCCTTCTTCAAAGGCGTCCTTGTCGAGGCGGCGGATCGGGAAGCTGTAGTGCTGCCACAGCCCCGGCAGGTCCATGAAGCGCACATCCAGCATGGTCACGCCGCGGTCTTTGGCAAAGGCCATCACGTCGGCGACGGATTTGCCTTCAGGGTGAAGCTTGTCAGGGTCGGTCATGGTCTCGGTCTCCGGCAGCAATCCACAAAACCAAAAAAAGCAGCCGCCCGCCTGTGGCGGGTAGGCAACTCAGTTGGTGTATCGGGTGGTCTGTGTGTTCCCGCTACGGGGGCCGTAACATAGCAAGCGTTTGAAGGCAATCAAGGGCAAACCCGCTTAAAATGCGCATTCACAGCCTGTCCACATTCCAAGTGCAACGGCGTCTTGGATTTGCCGCGTTGACCACAATTGACTGGCAGTAACATCCCACACGCACCGGCAGAAGTTTCTCGATCAGAAGACCGCACGGCTGTGCAGTTCCGGCGGGCAGGTTGCCGGTTCCTGAACTGCGACGCAAGGCTTGCACCGTTTTGAATCTGGAACGGTGCCGAATCTTTGGCGGTTTGCGGGCACACGTTGGCGTGTAGAATCCTGCGGGCCCCGGAGACTTCCATGCGTAATGCGCTTGCCGTTCTTGCCATTGTGTTCTTCTTTGGTTGCTCAGCCGTCGAAGCCGACCGGCACGACTCGCCGCGTCAAGTCCATGAGATCAGCCGGCACCGGGATAACTCCACCCCGCATGCAACGCAGGCGCGGCGGAACGCAGGCCAGGCGCGCGTTTCGTATCGCGTGGCCGCTGACCCTGACTTCAAATGGAACGGCCACATGGCCAGCATCTGGTACCCGGACCTTGGCGAATGCGGCGAAGCGCTGGTCAGCGCCAACGCCATCGGCGACAAGATCACGGCCTTGAAGCTGCAAACCACCGTCAAAGCCGAGTTCAAGCGCAAAGCCAACTGGCCGACCGACAAGATCAGCGACGCGGGCATGACCGCGATGATCTATTACTCAGTGACGGAAGACCGGCCTGAGCCGCCGCGCATCGCGCCGATCGTGATCGAGACCGTTGAAGAAGAGCGCGTGAAAGTCAAGGTAAGCGAAAAGTCCGGATCAAGCATGGTCTCCGCCGGCGGCTGGCAAGCGGCGTTTGCCGAGGCGGGCGTGGAAGTCGAGATCGTCAATCGCCGGACCGAAACCCGCGTTGAATACCCCGAGTACAAGGTGCGCGGTGAGCTTAAGGGCTGGCACGTCAACATCGCGATTGAGGCTTACTACCTGACCGGCGAAGGCAGGCGCAAGAAGGTCGGCGCCCCCGCAATGACCGGCATGGCCTATTACCACGCCGAGAAAGCCCCCGGCGACGAACGCATGGCCGAAGTCGCCGGCACGCTGGTCCAGAAAATGCACAGCGACGGCTGGAACCAGAGCAGCAAGGGGCGCACCGATGAAGAGAAGCTCAAAGTCGTGTATCGCACAGCCGCCGACGCCGACTACAAATGGAACGGGCACATGGCCAGCATTCTGTACCCCGACTACGGCGAGTGCGGCAACGAACTGAGCGACCTGGGCGCGATCAGCGACCGCATCATCGCCATGAACCTGCAACGCGCGGCGCAGGCCCAGTTCAAGAGCAATTCAAACTGGCCCACCAAAGAGCCCGACGAAGCCGGCTTGATAGCCATGATCTACTACACCATTGAACAGGACGCGCCGGCGCCGCCGCGGATTGTGCCCGTCGAAGTCACAATCACCGAAGAAGAAAAGGTCACCTACAAGGCCCACAGCAGCTATGAAAGTGAAACCGTCAGCCACAGCGGCTGGCAGCGCATGTTCAGTGAAGCCGGCGTCAAGGTGACCGCCGAGAAGAAGAAGACAACCACCGAAAAGCGCGAAGAGGTGATCTACACCTGTGATGAAGCCCAGCCGCGCGGCTTTCACGTCAGCGTGGCGATTGAGGTCTATTACTTCAAGGGCGAGGGCAAGTGCCGGCGCGTGGGAAAGTCGGCGCTGCTGGGCATGGCCTACTGGTTTTCGCCCAAGTACCCCAGCGACGGCAAACTGTCGGAAGTCACGACCGAGCTGGTCAAGCGCATGGGTAAAGAAGGCCGCAAGTAGGAGCGCAGGCCTCCGGCCTGCACCGGGCGCGGACCTCCGGTCCGCGCCTGTCATTAACAGGATTTCCACGGTCCATGCAGGCGCGACCCCTGTCGCCACCCTTGCTACACTTCCGCCATGAGCTTTTCGGACTCCATCCTGGGCCCGGGCGGGCTGATCGCGAACAAGCTGCAAGGCTACGAGGACCGGCCGCAGCAGCTTGAGATGGCGCGCGCCGTTGAGTTGGCGCTGGCCGGCAACACGCACCTGGTGGTGGAAGCCGGCACCGGCGTCGGCAAGTCGTTTGCCTATCTTGTGCCTGCAATCCAGCGCGCCGTGTCCGGCAAAGTCGATGACAAGCCGGTCGTGATCAGCACCGGCACCATTGCCCTGCAGGAGCAGTTGTACGCCAAGGACGTCCCGTTCCTGCGCAGCGTGTGGGGGCAGGAGTTCACGGCTGTGCTGGCCAAGGGGCGCAGCAACTATGTGTCGTTGCGCAGGCTTGAGCGCGCGCTGAAAGGCGAAGCGGAGGGCGTGCTCGACAGCGACGAAATGCGCGAGCTGAAGCGCATCCGCGACTGGGCCGAGACGACGCCCGACGGCAGCAAAGCCAGCATGGACTTTGAGCCCAGCAAAGAGCCGTGGCAACTGGTTGTCAGCGACCGCAACAACTGCATGGGCCGCGAGTGCCCCAACTACGAGAAAAAGTGTTTTTACCAGGCCGCCAAGCGACGCATTTACAATGCCAACATTCTGGTGGTGAACCACGCGCTGTTGTGCGCCGACCTTGGACTGAAGGCCGCGGGCGTGAACTACCTGCCGGATTACCGCTACGTCATCATTGACGAAGCACATGACCTCGAACGCTACGCCAGTGAGCACCTGGGGCTGCGCATCAGTCACGCCGGGCTGAACTGGACGCTTTCACAGGTTTACAATGCACGCCGTAACCGCGGCCTGCTCACGCGCTACGATTTTCTGCGCGGCGCCCACGACGCGTTGCGGCGCGCCCGCGACGAGGGCGAACGCTTTTTTGTGCTGGTCGAGCGCTGGCTGGCGGACCAGCCGCAGAAGCCGGCGCGCATGCACCGCGCCGAGCAGTTCCCGCACGAGGCCGCCGACGCGCTGCGGGCGCTGTCGCTGTCGCTGAAAGAGGGGATGCTGCAGGCGCGCAACGAGGAAGACCGGCTTGAGATCGAGGCGAACGTCAACCGCGTGAGCGGCTACGCCGAGGAGATTGACGCCTTCAATCGCCAGTCGCTGGAAGGGCAGGTATATTGGGTCGAGACAGCGGGCCGCGACCAGAACGTTGAGCTGCGCGCGGCGCCCGTGCACGTCGGCGCGCTGCTGGACAAGCTGTTGTGGCAGCGCTGCAAGAGTGTGGTGCTGACCAGCGCCACGCTTGCGACCGGCCCCGACGACTTCAACTACATCCGCGGGCGGCTGGGCGTGCCCGAAGAAGGCGTGCAGCAGTTGCAGGTGGGCAGCCCGTTTGACTTCAAGGCGCGCGCGCAGATTGTTGTGCCCGACGTGCCTGAGCCGCCCAAAGGCGGCGGCAAGGCTGAAGACTACGACAGGCGCATCAACGAAGAAGTCGTGGCCGCGATCAAACGCAGCCGCGGTGGAACATTCGTGCTGTTCACGAGCTTCGCCCAGATGCGCAAGGTGCATGAGGCTGTGCGCAACGAGCTTGAGTTCCAGGGGTACACGCTGCTGCGCCAGGGCGAATCCCTGGGGCGCGGAAAAATGCTCGAGCGCTTTCGCTCGGGCACCAAGATGGTGCTGTTCGGCGTGGAGACGTTCTGGCAGGGCGTTGACGTGCCCGGCGAGGCGCTGACCACGGTGATTCTGGTGCGTCTGCCGTTTCCCGTGCCCAGCGACCCGCTGGTGGCCGCGCGCATGGAAGAAGTGGAGGCTGCCGGCGGCAGCGACTTCAACGACTACATGGTGCCGGAGGCGACGATCAAGCTGCGCCAGGGGTTCGGGCGGCTGATCCGGCGCAAAGACGATTTCGGGACTGTCGTGATCCTGGACAGCCGCGTGGTGCGCAAGCCTTACGGCAAGAAGATCCTGCGCAGCCTGCCGGAGTGCCCGGTTCATGACGGCAAGGGCAACGCGCCGGGTGCGCGCAAAGCCGTGCCCGCCAATCCGTTTGAGCTGTAAGCAAGACGGCGGGGGCTTGGGCCCCCGCCGTTTGCGCTTGCGCTACTTGCCTTCCTTGTCAGGCGTGGGCGGCTTGCCGTCGGAGTCATCGTCGGGTGCGGGCATGTCTTCGGTCATGGCCTGGGCCAGTTCGTCGCCGGTAACTTTGCCGTCGCCGTTCTTGTCGATCTTCTTGAACTCTTCTTCGGTGGGCGGGTTCTTGGCGGCCTTGAGTTCTTCCATTGTCAAAGCCTTGTCGCCGTCTTTGTCGTACAGGCTGAAGTACGTTTCAGCCATGTAGGAGCCGAAACGCTTGATGTTTTCCTTGGAAAGCAGGTAGCCCGCTTCGCCCTTTACCATCTTCTCGGCGTAGGACTTGTTTTCTTCGCGCGTCAGGGTGCCGTCGTTGTTGGCGTCACGGCACAGCAGCGTGTAGCCGACCATGTAAAAGTTCTGGACATCCAGCAGCTTCTCCAGTTTATCGGCGTCGTCGCCCGCGATCTTCTTGTACCGCTGCAGCTCAGCCAGCGCGGCCTTTTGCAGCTCGTCGATGGAGAGTTTGCCGTCCTTGTTGCCGTCAAAGCGCAGCATGTCATCGAACTCGACGTCTTCCTGGTCGATGTGGTCTTTCTCTGTGATTTCGAGGCCCTCGGGAATGTTCTTGATGTACTCGTCTTTGGTCAGCACACGGTTCTTGTCTTCGTCGCGGAACAGGAACTCGAACAGGAACAGGCGCTCGCTGATCCACTTGTCCGCTTCCGCGATCTTCTTTTCGTCCAGCGACTCCTTGGCTTCGCGCATGCGCTTGTTGGAGTCGTGGTGCACCTTCTTCATTTCCTCGAAGGTGACTTTGCCGTCGCCGTCGAGGTCGGTGTTCTTGAACTTCACTTCGCGTGACACGCCTTCAGGTTCGGCGGGTTCTTCCTGGGCCGCCACGGGCCCAGCCAGCAACGCCGCGCACAACGCAAACAGATACGTGAATTTCATGCTGTCTCCCTTTCCAGAGCAACCGCTCCAGAGCATCAAGCGACCACACTGATTGGACGCAATTTCTTGCCACGAAGGTCCCGGCTGGGGCACATCATGACATTGACAAGGGTGCGGGCAAACTAGGCGACACACAGCCGCGGCCCTTGCAAAGTCGTACACGCCGATCCCTTGCCGCAGTATGCTGCGCGCGTGACCGCGATCGACGCTGAAGGGGCATACCTTTTCCGGCATGCGCTGTTGCGGGATGCCGCGCTGCAACTGCACATGCCCGACGAGCGTGCGGGGCTGCACGCATTGGCGCTGGAACTATCCGAGACGCTGCTGCAAGAACTGCCCGCTGATTACCGCGCTGCATGGGCAGCAGATCTGGCTGACCACGCACGCCACGCTGCCCACGGGCTTGCCGGCACTGACCTTGAGCTCTTGCAGCGCAAAGAAGCCCTGTGGTTGCGCGAGGCGGCAGCCGCCGCCAAAGCCAGGCATGGCCAGGCAGAGGCTGCCCGTTGCCTTGAACGCGCGATCGAAGTTGGCCGGCTGCAACAGGCCGAACTGGAGTCGGCGTACCACGAACTTGCGACACTGCTGCTTGGTACCAGCCGCTACGAAGCGGCGGGACAAGTCCTGGACAAGGCCCTGCAAAACGCCAGTCACGCCGCGCGCGACCAATTGCGACTGCTGCGGGCCAAGGCGCACTTCAACCTGATGCAGTTTGATCAGGCCGTAGCGCTGCTTGAGCTGCTAATCCATGACGCGTCACGCCGGGGCGATGCTCGAGCGGTTTCGCAGGCGCTTGGCGCGTTGGGCGTGTCGTACTCCATGCGTGGCCGCCACGCCGACGCCGTACGGCATTATGATGCGGCTGTGCAGGCCGCCGAGCAGCTTGGCGACAGCGCCCTGATTGCCAGCGCGCTGGCCAACCGCAGTGACAGCCTATACCGCATGGGCCGATTTGCAGAGGCGCGCGAGCAGCTTGAGCGCGCGCTTCCGACGCTTCGGGAAGGCACCGACAGCATGCAGGCGCTTTCGGCGATCGCGCGCCACGCGATCATCCTGGACGACCTCGGGCTTAAGTCCGAGGCGGAGCGTGCGTCGGGCGAGGCCGAGCATCTGGCGCGCCGGTGCGGCAATCTGCGGATGATTGCGATCCTTCTAGGCAACCGCGGAAATTCGGAATACGAGGCTCTGCGCCCGCACGCGGCACTGAGGCTGTACGCCGAAGCCGAAGCAATCAACCGCGAGATCGGCCACCAGTTGGGCGTGCTGGCCAACATCACCAACCGCGGCGGGGCATGCCGCATGCTCGGCGACCTAGAAGGCGCGTTGCGCTGTGCCAACGAGGGTATCGCGATGGCGAGGCGTCTGGGCCAGCGCGAGCTGTTGGCGACGAATCTCTCCAAACGCGCCATGGTGCTGCTGGACCGGGACGAGCACGAATCTGCGCTGGCGGCGGTGCGTGAAGCGGAAGAGATCATGGATGCCGCGGGGCTGTCGATGGGATTTGAGCGCCTTGGCGTTACGGCTGTGCACGGGGATGCACTGTTCCGGCTTGGCGACGCTGACGGCGCCGGGCGCTGCGCAGCGCGCTTCCGTGAAGTAGTGAAGTCTATGCAGGTGGGGCCGGACCACCACAACCCGGCCGTGCGCGAGGCATTCGAGCGCGTGCAGCGAATCGGCCTATGACTTGCGGGCGGTGCGGGTGGCTGACTTGCCGGCCTTTCTGGCCTCGTACCGTTTGTGAGCCTCGGCGTTCAGGCGCCGGTCCTGTTCGGTTTCCAGCTCGACTTGCGGCACGGGGATCGGCCTGCCGTCTGCGTCCACTGCCACAAAGCTGAAAAATGCCTCGCACACCAGCTCGCGGTTGCCCGTGTTCGGTTCTTCAGCAAACGCGCTGACGTAAATCTCCATGCTGGTGCGGGCCGTGAAGTGCACGCGCGCCGTCATATCCAGGATGTAGCCGTGGCGCACCGGCGCCAGAAAATCCACTTTGTCAATGCTGACCGTCACGCAGTCCAGCCGCGAGTGCCGCAGCGCTGCCATCGCCGCCACGCGGTCGGCAAGCGCCAGCAACTGTCCGCCGAACAGGGTGCCGTGGCGGTTGAGGTCCTGCGGCGCGACGATCCATGTCAGGCGGCTTTCGCTTTCGGAGGCTTTCTTGGGTTGCATCAGTCGTTTCCTTCCCGCTTGCTGATATCGAGTTCGGGCATAAAGATAGCGCCATGGCCGACCAAACGCACCCGCTGATTGAACAGCTCAAGCAAGTGTGCGCGCAAGCCGACGCCGAGTTCGAACGCGGCCGCCGCGTGCACGGCGCGCGAATACTTTGCGCCGCCGGTTGCAGCTCGTGCTGTTCGCAGATCTTCCAGATCACGGAAGTGGAAGCCGCCCGCATTTCACAGCACGTGGCAACCCTGCCTGAAGCGGAGCGCGCGGCGCTGCAGGCCCGCGCCCGCGAAAACCTGCGCCGCCGCAACTGGCTGTTCAATGATAACGAACGCTGGGGGGACTCACTGGCCAGCGGCGGCAACCCCTGCCCCGCGCTGACATCCAAGGGCGCATGCGGCATGTACGACGCGCGGCCCATCATGTGCCGCAAGTTCGGTGTGCCGATTTTCAATCCCGACAAGCCGGCCAGCGTCATGGCCTGCGAGCTGAATTTCAAGCCGGGCGACGAGATCGAAGACGCCGAACTTGTTGAACAGCAGACCGCCCTGTACCGCGCGCAGCAGGACCTGCAAGCGGACTGGAACGGCATGCGCGGCGGCCGCGACGACAAGCCCTGGAGCATTGCCCGCGCGATTGTTGAAGACGCCACCAAGTTCCTGCCCTGAGGCCGCATGGCACGCGTGATTCATCTGCGCTGCGACCGCTGCGGCGCGCCCACCGACGGCGCGGCGTTGTGGGTGTACTGCGCAAGCTGCGGCGCGCTGGCTGCCTTCAACTTTACCGCCTACACCGAGTCGCCCGAGTTTCTGGACTTCCAGCGGCAAGCCATGCTCGACCCGCAGGGCTACATGCGGCGCTGGGAGCATCACAACGCAGAGCTTGAGCGTGCCGCGACGCTGCATGCCGACTCGCCCGCGGCTGCATTGAAAATCGCCGCCGAGCAAGCCGAGTTCATACTTTCCAGCACGCCATGGGTGTTTCCGCCGGCATCGCTGGCAGACCCGGCACGACGCACCGCGTACCGCGAGTGGCTGGGCTTTGAGCTGCTGCACCATCGCCTGCCCGGCGAGATTCGCGATCTGTACGCGCGTTTGAACGAAGCGACTGCAGCAATCGGCTTCGGCGCCAACGAGAATCCGCTGCCGGCCTTCAACGAAATGCTGGCCGTGATGCGTGACCTGCTGCAGACGCGTCAGCGGCTGGGCTCGCCGCCTGATCCTGACGGTTTGTCGCTTAAGGGGCGCCTGCGCCTGAACGCGGCAGTCATGGTTGCTTCGTACATGCGGCTGGTTTCGCCCGAGTTGCAGTCGCAAGTGCTCGTCGCGATCTACGGCGAGCAACCGCAAAGCCTGCCCGGCCAAGACTACGGTGTTTACTTTGACTGGGAGTGCCCGCAATGCGGCCTTTTTTCGCCGCAGGCGGTCGGCACGGACCGGATGACCTGCCCCGGCTGTTACTGCGCGCGCGACTTCGGCCCGCCGCACGAGCAAGGCGCAATCAGCGCCGTGTGCCACGGGTGCGGCGCGCGAGTAGAGCTGGCCGAGCGGCAAATGCTGGCGCAATGCGCGTACTGCACGTCACAGGTCCAGCGCTATGTGCGCGCAGGCGACGCGCACCGCACGCTGGTCGCGGAGATGAAGGCAAAGTACGCCGCCGAGTACGGCTATAACCTTGCCGAAGTCAACGCCGAGACCAACGGCTTTGGCGTAAGCGCCGACAACCGCGAGCAGCGCCTGCGCGAGGGGCTGGTGCGCATTGCCCAGTGGTACCACCAGTTTCTGACGCCCGCGCGCTATCTGGGGTACGCCCGCGCCAGTCGCCCAGCCGACCTGCAAGCCCTGTTGCATGAAACGCTGGAGTACGCTGAACGCGAGGGCCCGCCTGAGGCGGCGGGTCTTGTGCGCAAGGCAATTGAGCGCGCCGGGCCTGCCGGTTCGGCCAGTGAAGGAAACTGAAACCGGTGGCCATTCAATAGCGCTTCACGGTGAAACAAGAGCCCCGGCTGGAAAGCCGGGGGCGCCGCGAAGGGGCACAGTGTGTTGCGCTTGTCGCGGACATTCGTCCGCGACCCCCCGGTCCCTCGGAAACGCGCTGCGTTTCCTGCGGGACGGTTGCTTCGCGACCTCTGCCGGGGCTTCTGTTCACGCGGCGACAGACTAGAACTCGTCTTCCTTCTTGCCGCCGCTTTCTTTTTCGCGTTCGGGCTTCTTTTCTTCGCCTTCGGGTTTCTTTTCGCCTTCGGGCGTGCGGCCGGGCCGTTCGCGCTGCGGACGTTGCGCGCCCTGACGGCCGGCTTCAACTTCTTCCTTGGTCAGGAAGCCGTCCTTGTCCTTGTCGAGATTGTCAAACTGGCCCCTTAGTCGCTCCGGCGCTTCTTCCTTGCTGATCTTGCCGTCGCCGTCCTTGTCCCACTGCTTGAGCATCTCGTCGATGCCGCCGCGGTTGCCCGGCATGCGCTCGCCGGGGCCCCTGTCGCCGGGGCCGCGATCCGGCTGGGCGCTTGCCGCCGCCTTTTCGCGGGCAGCGACGAATTCATCGAGGTTCAGGAGTTCGTCCTTGTCCGTGTCTCCGTCCTTAAGCAACGTACCAAACTTCTCGCCAAGCTCTTCCTTGCTGAGCTTGCCGTTGTCGTCGCGGTCCAGAATCTTGAACTCCTCGGTGTAAACGGCCTTGGCTTTGGCCTTCGTGGCCGCGATGACGGCGTCGCGGTCAGCCATCATTTCCTGCACGGTCAGGAAGCCGTCTTCGTCCTTGTCCAGTTTCTTGAACAGTTCGTCGTTGCCCAACTCGGCCTTGTCCAGCTTGCCGTCCTGGTCGGTGTCATGCTCGCGCAGCACGCGCGCGAGTTCCGTGACCTGGCCGCGCTGCATGCGGTTGGGGCGTTCAGGCCGCGGGCGTTCGGGGCGGGCTTCTTCCTTGCTGTCTTCCTTCTTCTCTTGCTTTGGTTTCTCGGCAGGCTTCTCACCTTCCGGCATTTCCTGGGCAGCCAGCGGCAAGCCAAAGGCAAGGAATGCAGCGAGGATCATTGCGCGTTTCATGGATGGCTCCTTGGTTGCCCGATGTTAGGTTGCATAATGCAACACCTGACAGACCAGAGGGTAGCGTGAAAAGTTCCTGGCGATACCTGACCCCCTTCGTGATCACCGGCATGGTGGCGGCCTCGGTGTATGGCGCCTACCTGTTTGCACCCAAAGGGTTTGAAGAGTGCTGCGAGTACCTTGGCCTGCTGGCACCCGAAGGCGTCAGCGAGGTCCCGGGCGTCGAGCACGCCGCGATTGAACAGGCCCGCGACGACGGAGGGCTGCCTGACTCCGTGCCCGGCCTGCGCATCGGTGACAAGCCCGAGCCGATCACGCTGCCGGACCTGCACGGTGTGCCCGTTACCATCGATTTCGGGAAGCCGACTGCCGTCGTCTGGGTCTCGAGTTACTGCCCGACCAGCAAGATCTACGAAGAGCGGTTGAACAAGCTGGCGGCTGACTTTCCCGGCGTGCAGTGGTTTGCGATCAACAGCAGTGCCATGGAAGGCGTGCCTGAGCTGATCCGGCACTTTGAAGATGGCGACGCCAACCGCCTGAAGATTCGAGTGCTCAAGGATGAGGGCAACGCAATCGCAGACCGTTTTGGCGCGCGCGTCACCACAGAGACGTACATATTCACCGGCGGTGAGCTGCGCTACCGCGGCGCGATAGACGACGCCCGCAACCCCCAGAGCGTCGAGGTTGAGTACCTGCGCAAGGTGCTGTCCAGCGTGCTCGCTGGCCGGAATCCGCCATGGCGCTACCAGCCGCCGAAAGGCTGCTGTCCGATCGACAAGTTGAAGCCCGCAAAGCAGTAAAGGCCGGGCCCTGAGAGAAACGCAATGCGCCAAGCCAACTGGCACGAAGTGGGGGGCAACGCCAAGGTGCTCAAGGGCACCGAGGAAGACGCGTTGCGGCAGCACGCGCCGCCCCCGATCAAGGGCACTCACAGCGGCCGCGGCACAAAGTCCGGCGGCCAGCCGACGCACGAGCAGGCGCTGTACCCGAAGAACATTTCGCGCAAGCGCACGAAGTAGTGTGCCGGGGCCGCCTTTGCGCTATCGTTGCTGCAATGCCCCGTGCCGCAACAACACTTGATCCCGCCTGGCAGGTCCACGACAGGTCAGCGCTGGCACAGCGCGGCAAACCGGGCTGCGTTTACACGCCCCGCGCTGTCGCGTTGCGGCTGGCACAGGCCGTGTTGTCACCGCTGGAGCGGGCGCCGACATTGCTGGACCCCGCGTGCGGTGGGGGAGCGCTGTTGCTGGGGGCGATCGAGTGGGCCAGCCGCGAGCGCCCGGGCTGGCTTGAGCACTGGTTTGACGGGGGCATGTCGGGTTGGGACGCTTCGGCGGCGGCCGCGAACGCATGCAACGAGGCGTTGCGGGTTGCGGCACAAGAGCTGGGTTTGAAGCCGCGCGGCATTGCCATTGTGCGGGACGCGCTGGCCGATGATGCGGATGCCGCGTTTGACGTGGTGCTGGCCAATCCGCCATGGGTGAGCTTTTCGGGCCGCCATGCCGACGACCTGCCTTCCGGGGCGCGGGCTGACTTGCAGCGGCGTTTTTGGGCATTTCGCGGCTGGCCGTCCCTGCACGCCGCGTTCGCGCAGCGCTGCCCGGAATTGACGCGTCAAGACGGCCGGTGCGGACTGCTGCTGCCGATGCAGGTGGCTGATCTTGCCGGTTATCAGGCCGCCCGCGAAGCCATGTGCGCGCGGCATCAGGTTGAGGACGTGATTGAACTGGGCGAGAAGGCCTTTGACGGCGTGATTGAGCCGGTGGGCATGTTCGTGTTGGCGCCGGGCGTTGCCGGGCCGGGCCCGTGGCATGCGCCGGCAGTTGCGCAGCTGACGTCGCGCTTCACGCCATTGCCGCCGGAGTGCTTCGGCGACATTGGCGTGCACACCGGAAACGCGGGCGACTTGCTGATTGCAGAGGCGCCGGAGGCCGGAGCGCGCCCGATCCGCGTCGGCCGCGATATTAAGCCGTACCGGCTTGCGGCGCCTTCGCACTGGTTGCGGCAAGTTGCGCTGCCCCCCGGCAAGTATGCGCGCATTTCCGGTGAGGCACGATTTGCGAAGGCGTTGATCGTGCTGCGCCAGACGGCGGCGCGGCCGGTTGCGGCGCGGCATGAGCCGGCTGGGCTGTTTCGCAACTCGGTGCTGGCGTGTTTCGGCGCGCCGGGGCACGACCCGGACTTTCTGGTGGGAGTGTTCAACAGCGACACGATTGCGGCGCTTCACGCGGCACGCTTTCGTGACGCGCGGCAGCGCACCTTTCCGCAGTTGAAGATCAGCCACCTGCGCGCGCTGCCTGTGCCGGGGCGCGAGATCGGCCCGCTGTATGAGCAGATTGCGAATGCAAGCCGCGCGGGCGATGCGGCGGCCGTCAGCGCGCTGGTGGCGCAAGCCTTTGCATGAAAGGCGCCCGGCTTCGATCTGGCGCGGGCGTTCAATTCACTTGCGGGCGTTGGTGCCCATGCGTGTGGTGACGCTGTAGCTTGCCTTGCGGGTTTCGGCGGCCTTGAGCGTGAGCTTCCACTTGTGGGTCTGGGCGTCGTGCCTTTCCCAGCCTTCGCCGCTGAAGTCGAAGTCGCCGCCAAAGGCCTGGTGCACTTCCACTTCAACTTCGCGGTCGCGGAAGTTGCGCAACTCAAGCTCATAGGTATCAACCTGCGTCCAGCCCTGCAGCCAGCGCTGGTTGAAGGTCAGGTCTTTCTTCTGCGTGCGAGTGCGCTTGAGCTTCATGGTGCACTCAGGGTCGGCTCCGACGTTGACCTTCACTTCGTCCTTCTTGGGGATGTACTTGCTGGCGAGCGCGCCCATCCATGACAGTCGGCCTCCGCCGGCATCCTTGTAAAGACGAACGATGCCGTTGGGCAGCGGCTCTTTGCCCAGCTTGTGGTCTTCGTCGTTCTTGAATTCCAGCACCTTCGTGAACTCCCAGCCGAACTTCGCAGGCTCGTAGCGATACACGGTTTTCAGCGGCACGCCGGCGACCGTGAAGCTTTTCAGGCGTTTGCTCCAGCGGTTGGGCACGGTCTCGCGGCCCTCGACCGTATAGATGTAGTATTCGCTCAAGCCGACCTTCTCGATCTCCTTGGGGCGGCGCATGCCGTCTTCATTTTCCTCCGCGTCTGCGTCGTCTTGCGGGCCTGCGGCCCTGCGCGCGGCGCTTGGCGGCAGCGGCGGGCCGGGGCGCCGTGCGCCGCCACCGCCCGGCTGCGGCGGCGTGGCAAGGTCGATGATCTTTTCGACCAGGTTGATCGTGCCGACAACAAGGCGCACCTGTGCGTCTTCGTAATCTTCCCCGCTGTTGTTGTGGACGGTGACGAACGCCGTGAGTTCCATGCTGCGCTCGTCGGGGGCGACCACGCCGTGGTACTCGGCGCTCCAGCTGATGCCGCTGGTGAAGTAGCTGATCTCGACCTTGTAGGCCGCTGCCTTGGTGCAGGCTACGGTCCAGATCAGCATTTCGTGGCCCTGCGCGGGAAAGCTGGTGTCCAGAAGCTCCAGCTCTTTGGCTGCCTCGGCGCCTACCGGCATGAACTCGACGCTGGTGGGGTCAATCAACGTGTTGGCCCAGGAAAACTGGAGGCGATTGTTACCCTGCCGGAAGCTGAGGGTGCGGACCTCACGCACCAAGGTCAAATCTTCGCTGTTGTAAATCGTGAGCTGCACCGAGTCGCGAGAGGGCAGCGTCACCAGCTCTTCTTTGGCCACAAGCGGCGCGGCGAGCAGCAGTGCAAAGATGATCGTTGCATACTTCATTGGAGTTCCGTGTTCCCGGTTTCCGGCTTGGCCGTCTGCGGTGTCGTGCTGCGCGCGCCGCGCCTACCAGTTGTTGAGGCGCTTGTAGTGGAACTTCAGCTTGACCGGCTCTCCCTTGCCCGGAACCTTGACCTTGAACTTGATGGTTTCATTGTCGATGCGCTCGAAGCTGGTGTAGCCGCTGCTGCTGTTCTGCATTTCCCATTCGCCGTCAACGCGCAGCGTGAAGATGACTTCGGCCTCGCCGTCCTTGAAGTTCTTGATTTCGTACTCATCGACTTCGTTTGTGTCATAGACGTTGCCGCGGCGGTTCTCGATGTCGTTGACCATCTTCTTGAACTCGACCTTGATGTCCTGCGCGATGCCGATGTTCAGGCGCATGTCGTCGCCGATCGGGGTGAAGCGGCCCCAGTCTTCGCCGGTGAAGGCGGTGGTGCCGGCGCTGTCCTGCTGGTAGATGCGCACCTTGCCGTATTCCAGCGGAATCGCGCCCAAGCCGTGGTCCTTGGCGTTTTTGAGCACGTAGTCAGTAAGGATCTTGCCTTCGCTCTGGCGCTGCGGGTCGTAGTTGTACTCCTTGACCAGCTTGACGTTGTCCCAACGGTTGACGAGCACGCGCTTGGCTTCGCCGTTGGCCAGGCCCTTCTCGAATGTTTTGCCGTCGCGGGTGATGAAGTCGGCTTCGTCAAACTGCCCGCCGGACCAGTTGCGAATCTTGAAGTAGTGCCGGAAGGTGCAGGTCTTTTCGTCGGCGCTGACCACCGCGCGATAGTCGGTTTCGCGCTGGATGTTTGCCATCAGGTAGCTGAGCCGGAACTTTTCGCTGCGGGCCTCGGTGGCGTTGATCTGCCACGTCAGCGCTGCTTCTCCGGGCGGATAGCTGGTGGACAGCACGACGGTCGTGCTTTTTTCATCGACCGGCCGGAAGATGATGCTGCCCTTGTCGATGTTGGTGCCGGCCCACGAGAAGTCCACGTTGTTGACGCCCTTTTGCAGCGTCAGCGTGCGCTCTTCTTCAACGATCACGACGTTGGGGTGGTCAAAGCGCACGACTACCGCCTCTTTGTCGGGCAGCGTGGCCAGCTTGATGCGCGCGTGCGCGGGCTGCTCGGTGGCGACGCCGATGAAGCTGGTGAAGGCGGCGGTGGCGGCAAGCGTGAGGAGGAGTTTGGTTTTCATGGTCTGATCCTTCATGGGTTGATCGTGCGTTTCCAGGGCGCTGCCGTACGACGTGCCGCTACTTCTTGGCGTTGCTGCCGTTGCGGGTCCTGACGACGTAGGTGATTTCCAGCTTGCCGTTGGCATTGACCGTCTGCGTGAAGCGCTGGGTACGGTAGTCCACCTTGGTGCTGGCTATTTCACTGGTGAACGTGAAGTCGCCGTTGAAGACGAGATTCAGCTCAAACTCGCTGTTGCGGCTGCGGAAATTCTTGAGCTCGATGTGGAACGTCTCCACCGTGTCCCAGCCGGCGAGGTACTGGCGGTTGCCGGACCACTGGAAGACCAGGTTCTCTTTCTTGAGGCTGCGGCGTGTGTGCTTGAAGCTGACTTCAAGGTCGGCGCCCGCGTTGACTTTCACTTCGTCTTTCTTGGCAATGTATTCGGTGGCCACCGCGCCGACGTACCCCAGGCGGTTGCCAGCGTGCTGCTTGTAAAGTCGGACAATGCCCGCGGGCAACGGCTCTTTGCCCAGCTTGTGGGCCTCATCGTTTTTGAAAGTCAGCAGGCGCGTGAGGCCGCTGTACTTCATGGGGTCCAGCGTATAGACGGTGCGCACCGGCACGCCAGGCTGGACAAAGCTCTCAAGGCGCTTGGACCACTTGTCGGGGATCGTCTCTTTGCCTTCGACGGTGTAGATGTAGTACTCGCTGAGGCCTTCCTTGACGATGTCTTTCTTGGAATCGCCGGACTTGGCGGCGTCGCGCATGCCCCGGTAGGCTTCTTCGCGCTGGCCCTGTGATGCGCCGCCCGCCAGCCGGGCGATTTCTTCGACAATGTTGATCGTGCCGACAACAAGGCGCACGCTGGCGTCTTCGTACTCTTCGCCCGATCGGTTGTGCACCGTCACATAGGCGGTGAGAGTCATACTGCCTTCGTCGGCGGCCAGCACGCCGTGGTACTCGGCGCTCCAGCTGATGCCGCTGGTGAAGTAGCTGATCTCGACGTTTGCGCTGACAGCTTCTTCGGCGCTGATGGTCCAGATCAACATCTGGTTGCTCTGGGCGGGGTAGCTGGTGTCCAGCACCTCGATCTTGTCCGGGTTGGTAAGCGCGCGGAACTCAACGCTGGTGGGGTCAATGAGGGTGTTGGCCCACGAGAACTGGAGGCGGTTGTTGCCTTTCTTGAACGTGAGGTTGCGGGTCTCACGCACCAGCGTCAGGTCAACCGAGTTGTAGATAGTAAGCTGCACGGTGTTGCGCGTCGGCAGCGTCACCAGCTCTTCTTTGGCAAAAGCGGGGGCGGCAAGCGCGATCATCAGTGCGGGGATCAGCCAACGCATGGTTTGCTCCTTTTCAACTGCGATGGGACGCACCGGGTGCACTTCAGGTTCCCGTGAATCTTAATGCGGAACCATTTGGTTACTTGGCGCGGATCGGTTATACGTTGGACTAAAGTCACGACTTCGGGAGTTGGGTCATGCGCAAGGAGTTCGCTCCTTTCAGCAACTGGATCGGCGAGTGGACCGGCAAGGGCGTGTCCGTCATTACCCGGATGGTGCTCAGGCCCCGGCTTGCCGAAGAAGTGCTTGAGTTTGAAATCATGAGCCAGCATGCCGATACCGGCGCCCTGGTTCATGGCGTAGTCGCGCTGATGACGGTTGACCCTGACGGGCAGTTGCGCATGTCCGTGTGCAGCACGATTCACGGCTGCATCGTCATGCAGTTGACGCCCGAAGACCCGGGTGCAGCCGCGATTGCCGGCACCAGCGTGACCGGCAACCACGTTGTGGTAAGCCTGATTGAAGACAACAGCGGTTTGCTGCTGACCAGTTACTGGAAGAAGGACGAACCCAACGCGGAACCGATCGGGCACACCAACATCAAGCTCAAGCGCGTGGCCCGCGCGTGATCAGAAGCGCGGCGTGTCGTCGTTCCAGAGCGCGACTTCAATGCTGTAGCCGGTGGGGTCATCCACATACCAGCTTGTGCTGTTGGGCCACGGGTATGCCCCGCCATAGTGCACATGCAGCCTTTCGCGGCGCACGGTTTCTTCCCATTGCTTGCGGTCGGTGATGCGCAGCCCGAAGTGCGCAATGCGATGAAAGCCCGCGGCGGCGACCTCGTCAGCGTCGGGTTGTTTGTCCAGCTCAGGGTGCTGGTAGGCGCACAGCATGGCGTCGCCTGATTTCAGCACGCCCCAGGGCTGCCCGTTGTAGGTGCCGCGCTCGACGACTTCAAAGCCGAATACTCGGCGGTACCAGTCGGCGGTCTCGTCGAAGTCGCGGACGGACAGGTTCAGGTGATCGAGTTGTTTGACGTGCATCGCGTCCCTTTATGTATAGATGAATCTATACATAATATGTCAAGCGTTGCCTTGCGTAATCCGGCAATTCACGTTTAATTCCGGTATGGCTGACATACCCGCCAAGGCGCGCGAAAAGATCCTGTTCTTCCTCAAGACCAAGGGCCCGCAGACTGCGGCACAAGTGGCGCGGCGACTGGGCGTGACCCCGATGGCTGTGCGCCAGCACCTGTACGCATTGCGCGAAGAGGGCGACGTCCAGTACATGGACGAGCGCCGCAAGGTGGGGCGCCCTGCTCGTGTCTGGAGCTTGTCAGCGGCAACCGCCGGGCACTTTCCGGACAGCCACAGCGAGCTGGCGGTCGGCATACTGCAGGCCGCGCGCCAGGCGTTCGGTGAAGCGGGTATGTCGAAGTTGATTGAACGCCGGATGCTGGACCAGATTGAGCGCTACGAGTCGCGCGTGGGCAAGCGGCGCGGCCTGGAAGCAAAGGTCGCGGAGCTTGCGGGGCTCCGCGACGAAGAGGGCTACATGGCGGAATGGAGCCGCGAAAGCGACGGCAGCCTGCTGCTGATCGAGAACCACTGCCCGATCTGCGCGGCGGCGCAGACGTGCCAGGAGCTTTGCACCAGCGAGCTCAGGCTTTTCCGCACCGTGCTCGGCGCGGAAGTTGAGCGCGAAGAACACATCCTGAGCGGCCGCCGCCGCTGCCTCTACCGCATCCGGCAAGCCGGTTAAGCGTGCGCGTGCACCAGCCGTGGCTCGGGCGCCTTTTCGGCGCGCGGGGCCTTGGCCTTCTTGTCGCGGTGGGCCTGCAGGTAAACCAGGCCGTACAGCACGCCGCCGTAGCCGAACATCAGGACCATCCAAAGCGCGAAGTAGAACATGGCAAGCCTCCTCTCGGTGCTTCGTTTACTATATTAAGCTATATATATCGAGTTATCAAGTAATAAGCGCCGAAAGTTAAGCCCTTGCCCCAGCAAGATTTACGCGCGGGTGACCGTAGTTACTTGAGGTCGGGGACAGCGAATGCGTCGACTATCAAGGCGCCCGTGTCAAGCAGCCCAAGGCCGGAAGCACAGGTAGCCGCGCGACGACCAGTCCCTGAACCACTCCCTCGCCTGTGCCGCATCCGGGGTGTCAAGCGCCAGCGCGTTGCGCCAGTGTCGTGCGACGTCGTGCGGCGGCGGCGTGAGGGAGCGGTCCATCGCCGCAAGCGCGGCAGATGCCGACTCGTGGCGTTTGCGCGCCCGGGACTTTAGCCCGGCCAATCGCGCCAGTTGGCAGGCATTCACCAGCACCGTGAACTCGTGGTACTCGCGTCGGCCGGGGAAGCTGGTGTAGTCGATGCCCTGCTCATAGGCCGCAGGCGCCTTGCGATCCTTTCGCTTCAGTACGCGCAGCATTGCTTCCGTGAAGCCCGCCACAGTGGCCTTGCCGCCCAGCTTGCCGCCCGCGTCATCGGTGAAGCGCGGGTCACCGCCGAAGAATCTCTGGTACACGGCGGACAACAGCTCCGCGTCTTCATGCAGAAAGCCCCAGGCCGCAAGCATGCCGCCCTTGTTCGGTGAGTCCGGAATCGTCTCCATCGCGGTTGCCGGCTCAAGCAGCCCTGCCAACAGCTGCGCGTACATGTACTTGGGGGTTTCGACGCGCTGGCTTTGCACCCCGCCGATGTGGGGCAGCCACTCGGCCATCCGCGCCAGCGCACTGCGCATCTCGCCGCGCCAAAGGTCGTTCCAGCCCAGTTGAAAGGCCAGCGTGGCGGGCTTGGACGTCACAGCCGCGTCGCCAAGCAGCAACGTCGCATGACACACCTGGCTGGACTCATGCACCTGGCCGGAAAGCGAAAGCGCGTTTGCGTAGTTCCATGCGATCACAAACGAGTCCTGGCCCAACTGCGCGCGGGCGGGCAGAGAGGCCAGAAACGCGTCGCGGTATCGTTCCAGTGCTTCGGCGGGGCGACCCGCCAGGCGTGCGAGAATGGCCTGTATGTTCCCGACCTGCACGCGCATCGCCGGGTCCGCGCTCAGTCGCAGCAGGCGGGAAGCCGCGTGCATCAATGCCTGTGCGCCGTCGAGGTCGCGGTCGCCGATGCGCCGGTTGGCGTCATTGATCAGGGCTTCCAGCGCTTCGTTACTGCGGCGGTTCAAGCGCGCGCTGAGTTGCTCGTGACGAGTCAGCGCGTCATCAAGTTCACGCACGACGGGCTGTTTGCCGCTGATCGCGCCCAGCTTGAGCTTGCTCACGCCTTCCATGGCTGCGACAAGCTGCAGCACATCGGCGGCCATCGTGGCTGTGCCGGGTGCGACATCCGCAGTCCATGGAGCGCCGTCGCCGGTCAACAACCATGCGGGGTTGACCTGAAAGGACACCGCGATCCGCGCCAGCACATCGGCGGGTATGCGCGTGCCGTGCAGATAGCCATGAATGGAAGAGACCGGGCATTCGGTCCGGCGCGCAATTTCGGACAAAGTGTGACGCTCTGCCACCATCGCGAGCCTTTGCGCAAGTGTAGATGACGAATCAGGTTGCGAGTTCGCCACAACAGCCTTTCGAAATTACGAAAGGTAATCTGAGCAAAAGCCTGAACGCATTTCAAGTATCCGAAAGCGCACGGTAGCCTTGGGCATACACGGGCCTACAAGGAGAAATGCCATGACCAACCGCAACGTCACGCGCAATCGCAGCGACTTCGCAATCCTCCGCGCCGCCATGCTGCTGGCGGTCATGCTGGGCGCGGGCACGCTTGCTGCCGCACCGCAGATCAAGGTCGAGTATGACTCAAACCTGATCACCAACGGCGGGACGGTGACCTTCAACCTCAAGGCGAGCACGACCCACATCACCGGCTTTGCGATCCGCAACTCCGGCAACTCAGACCTGAGCCTGCCGGCGCCAACCGCCGTCACCTTGAGCAACAAGCAGAACGTCACCGCATCCGTAGAGACTCAGCCGGCCAGTATCGTCACGCCCAACTGGCTGACCACGTTCATGGTTCGCATGACAGGCCAAGGCGCGGGCCCGTACAGCCTGCTGGTCACGATCAACAGTGACGATGCCGGCAACAACCCCTTCACGTTCACCCTTCAGGGGGTTCAAGCCGCTTCGGAAAACCCCAGTGGCACTGCGGCCGCCAAGCGGTCCGGCGGCGGCGGTGGATGTGTCAGCGCCGGGGGCGGCAAGCTGTGGCTGTTGCCGATCGCGATTCTGGCTGAGCTCGCGTTTCTGGCGCGGCTTGGGCTGGTGCACTTGCGTCGCGATTGAATCGCGGCGATGCGGGGGGGCGGGGGCCAGCCGAATGGCTGGCCCCTGTTTCGTTTGGAGTAATCTGGCGTGACAGACCTGCCCAAATGGTAGAATCGCTCAGTTCAGGGGTGCCGGATGGGCAAAATCGTTCCCGTACAGCCGGTTACGCCGATTCTGGGCGTGTTGTTCCGTGACCCGGTGGTGGTGGACGACGCCATGCTTTGGATTGAGCGGTTGCTCGGCGAGCCCGATCTTGTCAGCCCCGACTACCCGTTTGACCTGACGGACCACTATGAACCTGAGATGGGCGGCGACCTCAAGCGCCGCTTCTACAGCTTCGAGACCCTGGCTGATCCCGAAATGCTGGCTGACTGGAAAATCCAGGCCAACCGCCTTGAAGAAGAATCCGCCAGCCGCTTCGGCGAGTACCGCCCGATCAACCTTGACCCCGGCTACATCAACGGCGCCAAGCTGGTGCTGGCCAGCGTGAAAGGACTTGCGCACCGGGTGTACATCGGCCGCGGGATCCACGCCGAAGTGACGATGAGCTTCCGTAGCGGCGAGTGGCTCAAGCGCGACTACACGTTTCCGGACTTCGCGGCGGGCCGCTACGACGAGTTTTTCAGCAAGGTTCGCGCGCGGCACCTTGCGCTGGCGGGCGTGGCGGTCGGCGCCTGATTTCAAAATCGAGTATCACCGCTTCGTCATTGTCAAAACCGGAAGGATTCCGGCAGGTGCCTTTCGTGCCGGCGCAAGGCGTCGCTATGCTGGGCGCACCCCAATGGAGTACGAATGCGCACTTTCGTCGTGCTATGCGCGCTGGCGCTGGCGTGCGGCCTTGCCGCGCAGACTTCGCGTGACTACTCGGTCGATCTGTCGGCCACGGTGCAGGCAAGTCCGCCCGCCATCACCTTGAACTGGACAGCCGGCGGCAGCGGCACCAGCTACGCGGTGTACAAGCGCGCCTGGGGCGCAAGCACATGGGGCTCGCCCGTGGCGAACCTCGGCAATGTGCTGACGTGGACGGACACCAGCGTCACCATCGGCGCCCGGTATGAGTACGGCGTCGGGCGGCTTGGCGGCAGCTACAACTCGTGGGGCTTCATTGTTGCGGGCATTGACGTGCCCGCCGCCGAGTCGCGCGGACGCCTGATCCTGATCGTTGACAACAGCCACACCACCGCGCTGGCAACCGAGCTTGCAACCCTTGAGCGCGACCTTGTCGGCGACGGCTGGTCGGTCGTGCGCCACGAGGTCAGCCCCTCTGCGACTGTGGCGCAGGTGAAGGCGACCATTGTCGCCGCGTACAACAGTGCCCCGTCAACCACGCGGGCAGTGCTGCTGTTCGGCGACATTGCGGTGCCGCATTCGGGCAACTACGCGCCGGATGCGCACACCGACCATGTGGGCGCGTGGCCAGCCGACCTTTACTACGGCGACATGAACGGCACATGGACCGACAGCAGCGTGAACAACACCAGCAGCGCCAACACCCGCAACCACAACATTCCGGGCGACGGCAAGTTTGACCAGGACGTTGCCCCCGGCGCGATTGAACTGATGGTCGGGCGTGTGGACCTGTCTGAAATGCCGGCGTTTGCAAAGTCAGAGCAAGAACTGCTGCGTGATTACCTGACCAAGCTGAACGAGTTCAAACATGCCATCTGGCGCCCGCAGGACCGCGCGGTCGTGCGCGACAACTTTGGCGCATTTTCGGGCGAGGCGTTTGCCGCCAGCGGCTGGCGCAGCTTCGCGCCGATGGTGGGCGCTGCCAACGTCACGGCGATCGCCAGCGGGACGTTCTTCACGACGCTGACTGCCGGCAGCTATCTGTGGGCCTACGGTTGTGGCGGTGGCACTTACACTAGCGCAGGGGGGGTCGGCACCACCGCGAACTTTGCGTCCAACGACATCCAGGCGCCTTTCACTTGCCTGTTCGGGAGCTATCACGGCGACTGGGACTACAGCAACAGCTTCCTGCGCGCGCCGCTGTGCAGCGGACGCGGTTTGACCTGCGCGTGGTCCGGCCGCCCGTGGTGGTACTTCCACGGCATGGCCATGGGCGAGCCGATCGGCGACAGCGCCCTTTACACACAGAACAAGCCCGCCCTGAACGGTACTTTCAACGGCTGTGTACACGTCAACCTGATGGGTGACCCGACATTGCGCCTGCACTATGTAGCGCCGGCTTCCGCCCCGGCGGCGGTACAGGCCGGCAATGACGTGCAACTGAGCTGGACCGCCAGCCCGGATTCCGTGCTGGGCTACTATGTGTATCGAGCCAGTGCGGCAGGTGGCCCGTACACACGCATCACGGCAAGCGCCGTCACCGGCACCGGCTATCTTGACGCCGCGCCGGGCGCGGGCACCTGGTGGTACATGGTGCGCGCGCTGGCGATGCAGAACACCGCAAGCGGCAGCTACCAGAATCTTGCAACCGGTGTGTTTGCCGACGTGACCATCACGGGCAGCGCGCCCGTGATCACATCACAGCCGGCAGACCAGACCGTCGCGGCGGGCGCGACAGCCATGTTCAGCATCGGCGCCAGCGGGGCGGGCACTCTGACCTACCAGTGGCAGCGCGATGGCCTGGACATTTCGGGTGCGAACAGCGACAGCTATGCAACCCCGACTGTGACCGATGCCGACAACGGCGCGCAATATCGCTGCGTGGTCAGCAACGCTTTCGGCAGCACCACCAGTGCAACGGCAACACTGACGGTCGGCAATGCGGGCGGCGGTGGGGGAGGCGGCGGCAAGAAGTCCGGCGAAGGCGGTGGGTGCAGCAACCTCGGCGCGGCCGGTACGCCGATGCTGCTGGCCTTGCTGCTGACGCGACGCCGCCGACGTCAGGGCTAGTTACACCAGCTGCAGCGCCTTGCGTACGATGTCTTCCGTGCTTGCGTTGTCGCCCAGCGTACCGGCTGACTTGCGCACAGCCTCTTCGCTTTTCGCGGGCGGATAGCCCAAGGCAATCAGCGCCAGCACGGCGTCAGCAGCGGCTGAGTCCGGCTTGATTGGCGTGCCGCCCGTCGGGGCAATGCTGCCCTTGGCCCACGGGGCAACCTTGTCGCGCAGCTCGGTCACAATGCGCTCGGCACTCTTGGGCCCGATGCCCTTGAACTTCTTGAGCCCCGTAACGTCAGCATTAGCGATCAATTCGACCAACCGCGGCGCGTCCGCGGCGCACAGCACCTGCAACGCGGTGGCTGGCCCGATGCCCTTGACCTCAAGCAGCGCCCTGAACAAGCGCCGCTCTTCTTCCGTGCCGAAGCCGTACAGCCGTTCTTCGCCCTGTTCGGCGCTGATGGTGTGAAACAACAGCAGCGTGGCCTCACTGCCCGGCTTCAGGCGCGACGTGGTGCTGAAGGGCGCCAGCACGCGATAGCCCATGCCGCCCACGTCGATCACTGCCACACCGGGCAACGCGGAAACAACTTTGCCGCGAAGGTACTCGTACATGGCATGGTTTTAGCAACGTCCGACACCACGCAAATCATTGTGCAAACATAGTTAACGCAAGCAGGAGTTTTCCGGAACCTGAGCCGGTTTGTCGCGTCCAATGATGACCCCAGTGCCCCGGAAAGGACTACCATGAGTGCACTCCGTTGCGCCCTTGCAGCCACAGCCGCTGTTTCGATACTGCTTGGCAGCTACGCCCTGGCGCCGCAGACTTCACAGGCCTGCATTCACCCCGAGCGCGAGTTCAAGGTTCCCATCAGTGCCGATGCGCAGAAGGGCATCCTGTTCTTCGACAATGGCCGCCAGGAAATGGTGATTCGGCCGGGCTACAAGCTTGATACCAAGGGCATGAAGGCCAAAGACGACGCGATCGCGGGGTTTACCACCATCGCATGGCTCATCCCCACGCCGAGCCTGCCCGACAACTACAAAGAGGTGGACGCCAAACTGTTTACGGAACTTGAAGAGTTCACGAGGGCCGAACAGGAGTGGGGCGCGAATGGGATCGAAGACGGCCAGAAGTCGCCCCGCTCGCATGGCAAGCGGGCTGCTGGCGGTGTTGAGTTCCATGAACAGGTGAAGGCCGGCGACTACACGATTCAGCCGATCAAGGCCAGCGGCGAGCTGGGCATGGTCGAGTTGAAGGCGTGGTTCAAGGACAACGGCTTTGCCGAGCCCAAAGAGTCGCTGGTGCGCTGGTACACCGAAAACGAGTACTACTGGCTGGCAGTCAAGCTGCACAACCCCAAGGGCCTGCCCGCCAACGGCCATGTCAAGCCGCTGCAAATCGGGTTCAAGACCGACAAGCCGGTGTACCCGGTGCGCATCAACGAGGGCGCGGGCAAGTTTGACCTTGAGTTGTGGGTTGTTTCGCGCAAAGAGATCGACACCGACAAGAGTGAAGGGTTCGGGCTGAAAACCATCGAGCAGCGCGACCCGATGATGCACCAGTCCAACCGTGAAACGAAGTTTGCCGACCTGCCCGCGGAAGCCCGCAAGGTGGCCCAGGACAGAGAAGGCCTCAACGCAATGAAGGAAGGCAAGCTATACTGCTACCGATTCTTTGCCACGGGCGTGAACGACAAGATTGACCTCTCCAAGTGGATGGGCGACTTGAGCTTTGAGTTCAAGCCCGAAGTCAAACCGCAGGACTGAACCGGAGTCGGCATGAAGGCACTGGCATACATTTTCGCGGCGGCGGCCATCACGGCAGCCGCCGCGCTGGTACCGGCGGGCGCGTGCATCCATCCGCCCAAGGGCTTTCTGGCCCCGATTGACTCAGGCGCCCAGCGCGGGCTGATCTTCTGGGACAACGGCCGGCAGGAACTGGTCATCCAGGCCGGCTACCGCGTGAACATTCACAAGCTTGAGCGCGCGGAAGTCACGAACGACGGCATCGTCAAAGGCCTGCGCTCGTTCGCATGGCTGGTGCCGCTGCCCGCGCTTCCCGACCGCTACGCCGAGCTTGAGCCGGCGTTGTTTGAAGACCTGCACAAGTTCACGGCCATTGAACCCCGCGTCCCCGCCGAAGACGAGAACGAAGGCGATGAGCGCGCGCTGGGCATTCAAGAAGAAAGCGCCGATGGCGTTGAGTTTCATGAGGCTGTGAAAGTCGGCGCCTACACCATCCAGCCGATCAAGGCCAAGGGCGAACTTGGCGGCAAAGAGCTGGCGGCGTGGCTGAAGGACAATGACTTCGGCGAAGTGGATGACCGCATTTTGCGGTTTTACCTGCAGCACGAGTACTACTGGCTGGCGATCAAGTGGGCGGGCGAGGCCGACCTGCCCGCGGATGCAAGCGCCAAGCCGTTGCAGATCAGTTTCAAGACGCCGCGCCCGGTGTACCCGCTGAAGATCAACGACAAGCGCGGCGAGTTTGACCTGGAGTTGTGGCTGATCACCCGCGAGGCGGTTGATATCACCAAGAGCAGCCGCTTCGGCATCAAGGTCGCCGAGCAGATCGACGAAACCCTGTACCAGAAGAACCGGCAGACCAGCTACGTCAAGCTGCCGGAAAGCGTGCGCAAGCTGGCAGACCCCGTGGAAGAATTGAAAGAGCTGCGCAAGGGCGCGGTGTTCTGCTACCGCTTCGTGGGCAAGGACCTTGAGGCGGATGAGGGCTTCGATGTCGGGCTGTTGCAGGAAGACCTGCACTTCGAGTTCGAGAAAGAGGTCGCGCCCAAGCCCAAAGACCCAGTCAAACCCGAAGAAGACAAGCCAGCCGAGACGCCCAAGGACTGACCCGCGCGGTCAGCTTTCCAGCCAGTTGCGCAGTATGGTGTGGCCGTGCTGCGTGAGGATGGCTTCCGGGTGAAACTGCACGCCCTCAATGGCCCGCGTGCGGTGGCGCAGGCCCATGATCACGCCTTCGGCGCGTGCTGTGACCTCAAGGCAATCCGGCACACTTGACGGGTCAACACACAGGCTGTGATAGCGGCAGGCCGTGAACGGCGACGGCAGGCCGCGAAAGACCCCCTTGCCCTCGTGGCTTACTTGGCTGGTCTTGCCGTGCATCAGCGTGGGCGCATGCACCAGCCGCGCGCCAAAGTGCTCTGCCAGTGCCTGCATGCCCAGGCACACGCCGAAGATCGGCACTTCGAAGCGCTCAAACAGCTCCGGCGTGACGCCGGAGTCGGCGGGGCGGCCGGGGCCCGGCGAAATGCAGATGCGCGCGGGCCCAAGCCGCACCAACTCGTCCAGCGAGGCGGCGTCGTTGCGCACGACATGCACCGGCTGGCCCAGCTCTTCAAAATAGTGCGCGAGGTTGAACGTGAACGAGTCGTAGTTGTCGATCAGCAGCAGCACGCCGCGATATCACCCGCGCGCGGGGCGGTGCGCAAGGCTCAGGCGGGGTATTGCACGTCGCGGGCGGCGCACCACGCGCGCGCCTGTGCGTCAAAGCGCGCCAGCAGCGCGGCGCGCAGCGGCTCGTCCATGAAGCCGCGCTTGAAGCCCTCGCGGGCGATGCGCACCAGGGTGGGGCAGTCCACGCCCAGCACCTCGTGCGCAACTTCGTACTCGCGTGCCACGCTGGTATGAAACATCGCCGGGTCGTCGCTGCTGAGCGTGACCGGTACCCCGGCCCGGAGCAACCGCGGCAGCGGGTGGTCAGCCAGCCGCGTGATAGCGCCGGTCGCCTCATTGCTGACCGGGCAGACCTCCAGCGCGATGTCGCGGCGCACCAGCTCAGCCATCAGTTGCGGGTCCAGCGCGCTTTTGATGCCGTGGCCGATGCGCTCGGCGCCCATGTCCAGCGCGTCGTACACGTCGCCCGGGCCGCTGACTTCACCGGCATGCATGGTGGTGCGCAGGCCCATGGCGCGGGCGCGCTCAAACAGGCCGCGATACTGCGGCAGCGGGTGGGTGTGCTCCGCGCCGGCCACGTTGAAGGCGCAGATGTCCACTTCACCGAGCAGCGGTTCAATGTCACGCAGCCGCTCTTGGGCAAACTCGACGCCGTGCTGCCGCCCGGTTGCGACTTGCAGGCGCGCCCGTATCCCGAACTGGACTTCCGCGGCTTTGAGCCCGCGCCACGCGGCTCGCACAATGTCGGCGCTGTCGTGGCCGACATCCATGACACCGCTGCCCAGGCCAACCATGATTTCGGTAAACCAGACGTTCTGGCGCGCCAGCGTGCCCGCGACTTCGTAGGCGACGTATTCGTAATCGTCGGGCGACTGCAGAAAGCTGACCGTCCAGCGGTAGCTTTCCAGAAAGTGGGCAAAATCGTCGAACTCGTAGCGGCGGCGCACGGCCTCAATGTCCGGGGCCTCGGAAAGGCGCCCATACTTGCGCACCAGCGTAAAGACCGACTCCACCGGGATCGCGCCCTCCAGGTGGATGTGCAGCTCGGTCTTTGGCAGGCCTGTGAAGTCAATCGCCATTAAGGTGACGTTGAGTTTACGCCATAGCGCGCCGGTCCGCCAACGCCGATTGCCTAGTCGTTCATGCTCTGGCCGAAGACCAGCAGGTGGCCGTCGGGGTCGGCCATTTCGAACTCGCGCATGCCCCACGGCTGCTCGACGATGCCGCTGGGCTCGTGCCCGCCGCCTTCAATGCGGGCGCGCAGGCCCTCGATGTCGCTGGTGTAGAAGTAGTACTGGGCCTGGAAGTAGCGATCCTGCACCTTCGGCATTTCGGGAAAGTAGTGCGGGCTGGCAAGCATCAGCTTTACGCCGTTCTTCTGCAGCATCGCCCAGCCGGACTTGCCCTGTTCATCCTGACGGTCGGCAACGTCAAGGCCCACGACGTCGGTGTAGAACTTGATCGACGACTGCACGTCGCCGCAAATCAACATCGGGATCATTCCTGTCAGCATGCTTGCCCCCTGAATCGCTATGGTTGGAAAAACTTGCTCAGCCGCGGGCCGCGCTGCTGGGCGTAGTTGCTTTGCAGGCCTACGCCATACAGTTTGCTCGGCCGTGCACTGAGCTTTTCATACGCCATTTTGCAGACCGGCTGGCGGTGGCGCACGATCAAGTCGTCTTCGTAGGGCCGGACTTCCAGCACTGCAGGTGTGCCTTTGACTTCGCCCTTACTGCCATAGCCGAAGCCGGGGTCGAAGAAGCCCGCGTAATGCGCGCGGAACTCGCCGGCACTGGTGTCGTAGGGCAGCATCTCAACGGCGTAGTCGGGCGGCACTGCCACATACTCGTAGGTGCTGAAGATGTAGAAGGCGCCCTGGCTAAGAAACAGCGTGCCGTCCTTGGGCCGCTCAATCGGTTCAAAGTATTCGTTGGGGTCGTGCTGGCCGATGCGCGCGAGGTCAACGGGCCGGAAGTTCTTGCGCGAGACGTAGCCGGCGATCGGCTGGTCAAGGTCAAGAGTCATCAGCAGGGCTTCGCCTTCGCCGCCGTCGTACAGGGCGTGCTGCATCGGCACCGGGTTGCCGTCCTGCTGCCACAACAGCGGCGACTGCTGGTACAGGGCGCGCATTTCGTCGCCGTTGAGCAGCCGGCGGTCGGCGTAGAAGATGGTCTGGTTCAGGCTGTCGCCGGCGCGCACCTTTACGTCAAAGCTTTTGGGAATGACTTCAAGCCACAGCTCGCCATGGTAGCCCTCAGGAATCTTGTCGTAGCGCGGGGTGCCGTCGGCCAGCACGCGGGTTTGCAGGTCAATGCGGCCGGTGCTGCTTTTGTTGTTGGCGTATGCGCCAATGTCTGCGGGCAGGGCAAAGCGCTCAGCCAGCAGGATCAAGTACACGTTGTCGCGCACCAACACACCCGGCTCTTTCAGGTCGATCGGGTAGCGCGAGTAGCGTTCAATCAGGTCGGTCACGCGCTCGCCGGCCAGCGGCATCAGGCTGCCGGGCATGGAAAACGCGCGGCGAGAAAGGGTCAGGTCAAGGCTGCTGGGCTGAATCTGGCTGGGTTGAATGCTGGCGCTGCTGGTAACGCAGCCCTTTGCGATCAGGTCTTCAATGGCTTGCGATGGAAGTGTGCCGCGCATGCCGGTTTATAGCAAAACAAAAGCCCCGCGCGTAAGCGCGTGGTCACCCGTGTACTGGCGTCCTCGCCCATGGCGTTCCATCGCCGGGACGCCATCGGCCGGTGGCCGATGCTACTCGAAGCGCGTGTCGTCGATGACGATCTCGGGGTACGGGGCCGATGCCGTGGTGGTACCGGACTCGAAGATGAACTGCACCTGCGTCAACTGGTTCAGGTTCAGGGCCGGGTTGGCGGTGGTGAAGGCGCTGAGCAGGATGTTGCCTTCAACAAAGCGGCTGTAGTAGTTGTTGGCGTGGCTGCCCGTGCCCAGATAGTCGGGCAGGTAGGTGTTGTTCTGGGCTGTGCGGTCAAACAGCGTGATTGTGGCCTGGTCGTTCTGCGCGTCAGTCAGGCGCACGCGCACGGTCACCCAGTCAAAGCCCTTGGCAGCCACAGCCGAAGGTACTAATCCCCGGATGCGGTAGATGAAACGGCGGTTGGCCGACATGTTCTGCTGTGCCGCCGGGATGGTGCTGGTGTAAGTGACGTTGGCGTTGGACTGAATGGTGATGATGTTGTGCCTCAGATTCATCGAAGGCTGATTGGTGGTATAGGGCCAAGGAAGAGTGCCCGGATATGTGCTGGCGGCGGTCGAGTAGTTTGCGCCGGTGATGCTGTTGGCGCCGCCCAGGGTATTCGATGCCGGGTTGCCGCCCTGGTGATTGTCCAGCAACTTCTGGCCGGTCATCCCGCGCCATGCAGTCACGCCGACTTCGGTGCTGCCGGCGTGCTCATTGTTGTACAGGAAGCCCTCCAGCGACAGATCGTTGCGTCCCCAGCGCTTGAGGAAAGCCACAACAAAGTTGAAGATCCGCGAGTGCTGCTCCGCCCGACTAATGTACACGGTGCCCGATTCGTTTGCGTTGTTGTCGCCAAGGAAGTTGTGATTGCCGCCATACAGCGTCATGAAGGTCGCGGGACCTGTGGCGCGGTCAATGAGCTGATCGCACAGCGGATAAATCAGGTCGCCGTCGCACTCCGAGGCAACAATCAAGCTTGGCAGCCGGGGCTGTGCAGTCGGGATTGCTGAGTAGCGCGGGTTGACCGATGAGCCATTCACAAACTCCGTAAAGCACCGAAGGTCATACGCCATGAAGTAGATGACACCCTTGATGCCGAGTTCAGCCGCACGGTGATGCGAATAGTGGGTCGCGCCGCCGCCGCGGCTGTGGCCTGAAAAGAAGATGTTGTCTGCATCAATGCGCTGATACAGCGGGTCACCTTGGGTTGCGCTCTTGGTCAACACATGGCGCATTGCACCTTCCTGGAACGCCGAGGCAGACGTGTGGCAGCGGGCGATGTCGTTGTTGTCATATGGGCCATAGGGGCTCGGGCCACCGCTCTGAACGAAGGACTGGTAATCTTCCACACTAACGAACACGAATCCGTAGCTGGCCACATGCGCGCCCAGCGCGTCGTAATCAAGGTAGTTGAAGCCGCGGCCTCGGTGATGCACAAGCAGTGGCGCCGGGCTTGGCGGAGGGGAAGCCGCCGAAAAGTTGGGGTGGTAGATCTGCATCCGGCAAGGAGTTGTTGACGCCTGAGGCCAAGTAATCCCGTCAAAGCTGGACGTGAAAGTAAACGTCTCAATGATCGGTGTCGCCACCGCGAACGGGCCGGTTGCCTTGAAGTTCTGGCCGCTCGTGATCTCGGTTTCGTTGGCTGTGAAAATCGTGATCATGCAGCGCAGCGACATGCCCACGGTCGCGGAAGCCACCATCGCAGAAAACTCGGTAGTGCCCGCCGTGGTCGGCGTGCCGTCAATGGCGCCATTGGTCGTGTTCAGTGAAAGGCCTGCCGGCAAGCTGCCCGACGTGATGGCGAACACCGTCGCGCCCGCCGGGCCCACGGATGCCAGGCTGTCCGTATAGTACATGCCGACGCGCCCGGTCCTCAGCATCGACCAGACACCCGCCTGGCCGTACATGTTCACGACGTTGAAGGTGGCTGTGTCCGCGGGGGCGGTGGCCGACGCGCTGGTGAAGCGCAGCACGTGGGCGCCCGTCGCGTTCAGCATCAGGTTGTTGAACGTCGCGCTCGTGGCGCCGCCTACATTCACAGTTGTCGTGCCGGAAAGCGCGCCGGTGCCTGACATGACCGCCGCTGAAACACTGCCAGACACAGACCGTGGAGTGGTCGTGCCGGGCGCAAAGAAGTTCACAGTCACGGAAAACGGCGTATTCAGGCCGACAATGCCGCCGGCTGGCCCGACCGCCTGCATGTCAAAGGGCCCTGCACCGCCGCCACCGGCGATGCTCTTGCTCTTGCTGCCGCCCCCGCCGCATGCGGTAAGCACCAGCAGCCCGACAATCACAAACGCCGCAACTTGAACCTTGCGCATGGTCGCTCTCCGCCTTACAGGCCCGCCAGGTACCAGCCATTGTCCAGCCGCTTTAGGCTGAACGACATGGTGCCCAGGTTGCCGCCGACATTGAATTTCAGGATCGTTACATCACCGTCTTCGACTGTCTCGAAGTCCCGTGTATCCCAGGCTTGCCGGGCACGGTTCCACATCCGCGCGGAGTCGTGGTGAATGACGTTGCGGAAGGCGCTCTGGATGTCGCCTTCGTGCAGTTCGCGGCCGTGTGTGCTTTCAAAGGCGCGCGCCACCCACGCGTAGTCTTCGCGGTCCAGCGCCGCATAGAAGCCGGTCAGCAGGTCTTCCATACTGGCGTTGAAGAATGCGTGGGTTGACTCATCCACGCGGGGCTGCGGCGGTTCAGGCGCCGGCTGGGGCTGCTCGTTTTCAGCCTCCGGTTCGGGTTGCTGCACGGCGGTCTCAATGGGATCGGGCGGGGTCGGGTTGGCGGATGCATCACGCGACGACGCAGCCAGCATTACAACGCCAGCCAAGGCAATCGCGCCGGCAACGCAACCGGCGGCCACGACGAAAGTTCGCGGCGGTCTCATGCTCTGTCCTCCTGCGGCCTCACTACTAGTGGTACGGATACTAACGGGGTTACATCACCGTTGTGTCGATCCAACTGAAAATTTCGGGGGTTCAGTCGGGCAGTTTGCGGCCAAAAGTCGCAAAAGGGTCGGTCACGTCAAACCAGACCTCGGTGCCGTCTTCGCACTCAAGGCGATCCAGCTTGCGGCCGTCCTGCTGGACCAGCGCCTGACGCACCATTTTCTTGTCTATGAACAACAGCACATCGTACTCATCTGAGGTGCGCAAGACGGCCCAAGGCTTTTCACGGGTGCCGTCGCCGGTCTTGAGGATGCTGCTGGCGCACAGGTGGGCCATAGCGCTTTCGGCCTCTGAGCCTTCCGCGTCGCCGGTCTGGCGCCGCACGTAGGCCATCATCAGGTGCAGGCGCGGCGAGAGCAGCAGGTTGGGCAGCACCTCCGGAAACCGGTCCAGCACCTGCTGGTACTCCTCTTTGTCAATCAGCGCGTCCAGTTCCTGCAGTTCCGCCGAGTACGGGTCGTAAGCGGGGTGTTCCAGCACAAACTTGCGCACAGCCATGAAGGACTCAAGGCTGGGCTCCTGCAGAAAGTCCATGAAGGGATCACTCACAAATGAAGAATAGCTGTGCCAGGGCAGGTGCGCCCGACAATTGCACGTGTTATTATTATACACATGGCCGACCCGCTGGCGAGCATTGTTGGTAACTCCCCCCGCATACGGGAGTTGAAGCAACAGGTCGCGCAGGTGGCGGCGGCGGAGTTCCCGGTCCTGATCTTGGGCGAAAGCGGCGCCGGCAAAGAAGTGGTGGCGCGCACGATTCATGCACTGAGCCCGCGGCGTGATGCGCCATTTGTCGGGCAGAGCTGCCTTGCCATCCCGGAAGCACTGATTGAAAGCGAGTTGTTCGGCTTTGAGGCGGGTGCGTTCACGGACGCGCGCGAGCGCCGGATCGGCCTGTTTGAACAGGCCGAGGGCGGTACGATCTTCCTGGATGAAATCGGCGACATCCCACTCAGCTTTCAGAAGCGCCTGCTGCGCGTGCTGCAAGAGCGTGAAGTGCGCCGCCTGGGCAGCGCCGATGCCATTCGAATCAACGTTCGCGTGATTACGGCGACCAATGCGCCGATTGAGCAGTTCGTGAGCGAGGGCCACTTTCGCAGCGACCTGCTGTACCGTCTGAACACCTTTGAGCTGCGGGTGCCGCCGCTGCGCCAGCGCATTGAGGACATCCCGGCGCTGGTGGAGCATTTTCTGCAACGCCACGGCCGGCGCTTCGGCATTGAACCGGTTGCGCCTGGCGCCGAAGTCATGCAGCAGCTCAAGGACTATCCGTGGCCGGGCAACGTGCGCGAACTTGAAAACTTTGTGGTGCGCTGGATCTCGCTGGGCGAAGAAGCGCTGAACGCGCTGGACAAGCACATGGCGCTCAGCTTTGAGCAGCAGGACATCTCGCGCCGCTGGCTGAGCATGACCATGGATGAGATTGAAGCCGAGGTCATCCGCATGGTGCTGCACGATTGCGGCGGCAACAAGACGCTGGCGGCCCGGCGTTTGGGGCTGGCCCGCAAGAGCCTGTACAACAAGATCGAGCGCTATCAGCTGGAAGGCGTCAAGTCAAAGGGTGCTAAAACCCGAAACCGAGGTTGATGCTGATTACCTGTTCGCGGTTGCCCGGCTGGTTGATAATCGGGAAGCCGAAGTCCAGCGCGAACGGCACCGGCAAGATCGGCAACAGCAGCCGCAACCCGAAGCCGCCGCTGACCGTCCAGCCCGTCGGGTTGAACGTATTCAGGGTCGGCGACAGCTCGCCGTAATCAACAAACGCGACCAGCCACAGCGTGCCCGGGAAAACCGGGAAGCGCAGTTCAACAAACCCGTTGACCATGAAGTTGCCGCCCAGCGCCACGCCGCTGCGGCTGGGCCCTACGCCGGAGTAGGAAAACCCGCGCAGCAATCCGCGGCCGCCGATCACGTTGCCGCCCAGCAGGAAGCGTTCAACAAACGGGATGGCCTCGGTCTCGCTGTGCACGTCCTGCCACTGTGCGGTGGCGCTGAACGCAAGCACCAGCGTGCGCGTAAGATCGATGTCAACCAGCGGCAGGTAGTACTCAGCCGTCGCGCGCATGCGCCAGAAGTCAACCGTGCCGCCCAGCAGCAGCCCGCCGGTGTAGCTGAAGCGATAGGTCAGGTTGAAGCCGCGGGTGGGAAACGCGGGGTTGTCGGTCGTAGTCCAAGCGATCTCGGACCACAGCGTGCTGATAATGTCCTCGCCCTGCTCGTCGCGCAGTTCCTGCGGCGCGTTGCGGCCGACGTCACTGAGCTCAAGGATCGAGTAGGAGTAGCCGAAGCTCCACAGCACGTCCGGGAAAACCCGCCAACCCACATATGGGTCAAAGCCAAGCCGCGAGCGCGTGTAGTCCGCATAGTTGATCGACGTGTACTCGCCGCTGATGCCCCCCGAAACCGGGTAGCCGAACAGCCAAGGCTCGTTGAAGCTGATACGGTAAATCTGGTACCGGTCCAGCGGCGGCTGTGCCGTGAACGAAAGCGATTGGCCTGCGCCCGTGAAGCTCCAGTTGGGCTCGCCCCAGATCCAGCTGACCAGCGAGCTGATGTCGAAGTTCATCAGTGTCAAATCAACCGAGGCGGTAAAGCCGGTGTTGCTGTTGAAGCCGGCCGCAAAGTTGAGTCGGTTCGTGCGGCCCTCAATCACGTCGAAATCCACGTCGGTGTACTCAACGTACTCGCCTTCGCTGACGACCAGGCGCGGGCTGGTGCGGCTTTGGACGCCCTGGCCGGGCGCGGCCTGCTCAAACCACTGGGTGCGTTGCAGGCGCATGGTTGAGGCGCGCAGGCGGTTGCGGTCGTAGGTTTCGCCGGGGTACAGGTTGACGTAGCGGCGCAGCACATCGTCGCGGGTTTCAATGTTGCCGCGGAAGCGCACATTGCCCACGACGCTCTGGTAGCCCTGCTGAACACGCAGGATCATGCTCACGCGGCGCACCGGCCAGGGCGACTTCCAGTCGGTCTGGATGAACTCGCCCTCAGTTTCCACGCGGTCAAACTCGATCTCGACGTTGCTGTAGCCCTTGTTCGCGAGCAGGATGCGCACGCGCCCTGCCATGCCCTCGGCAAAGTCGCCGGGGGCGCCCGTCAGCGCAAAGTCGTCCCACGGCATCGGGGTCGTAAGTTCAACCGCCGTGAAGTACTTGCCCTCGGACGGATTCATCAGCGGGCCGACGTACGAGTCGCCATAGCGCTCGGCGGCTTCTTCGGGCGTGAGTTGCCGGCCCTTGACCAGCATGGCGTCCAGCAAATCGCTGAACTCGGCCACCGGCTTGTCGTACTCGCGCGGCTCAGCACCGCGGGGCACCCGGGGGGCACGCGTGGCGTACTCAATGCGCAGGTCTGTGGCGGCGTACACCGAGCCCGGCTCGACGTGGTAGATCACGTTGATGCGCGAGCGTACCTGGTTGAGCTGAAAGCCTGAAAAGCTGACGCGCGCGTCAAGCCAGCCGCGCTGACGCATATAGGCCTGCAGCGCCTCGGCGTCGCGGATCGCGTCACTTTCAACGAACAGCTCGCCCGGCTTCAGGCGCATGACTTCGCCCAGCACAGCCGCCTTGCGATCCGGCGTTGAAGCGAAAAGCCCGTACCAGATCTGGTTAATCGGGGCGAACAGGCCGCTGAATCGTGAGGTTGAAAGGGCGTCGTTGCCCGGTGAGTCAATCTCTTCGATGCCGCGGAACAGCACCGTGCCGACCTTCATTTCTTCGCCTTCGAACACCTCAAACACCAGCACTGTGCGGCCGCCGTAGCCGCTTTCAATCAGGTTGCGCACTGTGCTGAGCATGTTTTCGCGCATGCGGCCGTAGTCGGCGACAATCTGCGCTTCGTTAAAGGTTGTCGGCAGGCTCAGCACGCGCTCGGTGACTTCGACAAAGGGGTAGCCGCGCGCCTGGTAGAACAGCCGGGTTTGCTGCTTCGCGCCCAGGATGTTGGCGGCGCTGGCGTCGGTCACCACGTCGCCGCTGAATGCGCCCTTGGGAAAGTACACCGGCGACGGCAGGCTTCCATCGTCGGGCATGCCCGGCATCTTGCGCACAGGGTCAATGCCCGAGATCACGCGCTCAAGGTCCGTCCGGAAGCCGGTGCGGTAGATGCCGCTGAAAGTGACCAGCGCCAGCGGCTCGTTCTGGATCACCCGGAACAGCACATCCACGCCGCCCACGGTGTACTTGTGCTCGGCGCGAACGTCGATGAACGCCGCCGTCTCGTACAGCCGACGCACGTCACCATCAACGCGGTCCAGGCTGAACTCGCTGCCTTCCGCGGTGTCAGTCTTGCCCAAAAAGCGGTAAAGGTCGCGCATGCCCTCTTCGGACCACTTGCCGGCTGTCGGCGCCACGAAGCGCACGCGTTTGACCAGCGGCTGGGTCACGATCAGGCGCACGCGCACGCCCTTTGCGTCGCCGGCCAGTGTGACGAGCTCGGCGCGGACATCGACGCGGCGGAACATGTGGCTGGTATCGGTGAGGTACTTCACGTCGCGCTCAAGGTCGGCGACCTTGAAGGCGCGCCCCTGCCGTGTGCGCATGACGCCGAGGATTTCGTGGCGGCGGGCGCTGTCGGGGGCGCGGTCAAAGACCTGGCCCTCGCTGAAGGTCTGCAACTCGATGGCCGTGATGACCACGCCTTCGGTGCCGACGTCGATCTTCTGGGCGTCCGTGAGCGCCGCGACCACAGCCAGCACGGCAAACGGCGCAATCAGCAGCAGGCAAAGTTTCAACGTCCAGCGCAGCAAGGAGTCCCCCCGGCAGGGCCGGGATTGTATGGATGAAGCCATGCCATGACCAGTGGGTTTGGCCGAAGCGTTGTTAGTGGCCGCTGTTGAAGGTAAGGACGATCTTGGCGGTCTCGCCCTTCAGCATTCTTTCGATGCCGCCCCGGAACTCGGTGTACGGCAGGACTTCAGTGATGATCTTGCGCAGCTTGGCGCGGGCCTGTTCGTTGCGCACCAGGTCGCGCACCTTGTACCACGTATCGTAAATGCGCCGCCCGATGATGCCCTGCACCGTGATGCCGTTGAAAATCACGTCCTTGCTGTAGTCGTCAAAGGTGTAGGCCGCGTCCTTGGGCAAGCCAAACGCCACTACCTTGCCGCCGCGCCGCACGCATTTAATCGCGTTCGTGATCGCGTCGGGGTGGCCGCTCATTTCCAGCACCACGTCCGGGCCGTCGTGGCCGGCGGCTTCACGAATCAGGCCCTGTATGCGCGCGCGCTCGGCGGCGCGTTCGGCTTCGCCGCGGGCGGGCTTGCCCATGATCACGTCATGCACGCCGATTTCGCGGGCGATTTTGGCGCGCGTTTCGGACAGCTCAACGGCGATGACTTTCTGCGCGCCGTGCATCAGGGCAATCACGGCGCTGAACATGCCGATGGGCCCCAGGCCTAAAATCGCCACGCGCTGGTCTTTCAGCGAAAAGTGCGCCGCCGCGTGCATGGCGTTGCCCAGCGGCTCCTGGATGGCCGCAATTTCAAAGGGCAGGTCGGCGTCGTTTTTCCAGACGCAGCTTGCCGGCAGCGCGATGTAGCCGGCAAATGCTCCGTCGCGGTCAAAGCCGATGATCTTGTCGTTCACGCACACGTGCTTTTCGCCGGCTTTGCACTGGTAGCACTTGCCGCAGACCACGTGGCTTTCGGCGCTGACAAAGGCGCCAACGGACAGCTTCACGGTCGGGTCGTCCATGATGGTGCCGACTTCGCTGCCGATTTCGACCACGTGGCCGCAGAACTCGTGGCCCGCGATCACGCCGTGGCGAAAGTTGTCGCTGGCCCGCAGCAGCTTGGGGCGGATTGACTCGTCCCACTGGTACAGGTGCAGATCGCTGCCGCAGACGGCGGCGGCGCGCACCTTGATCAGCACTTCGTCCGGCTTGATGGACGGGACTTGGGCTTCACGAACTTCCATCGACCCCGGCTTGGCCGCGGTCATCTGGATGGACGGCATGGTGGTAGTCATGGCAGTGGTTCCGGGTATCTAGGCATCCTAGCGAGTTTGTTTGATTGTGTAGAGGGGTGCTACGCTCGCTGTTGCACTCCCTACAGACTGATACTCTCGCTACATGGACAGCGACGTCATTGTTGTTGGTGGGGGACATGCGGGCATTGAAGCCGCTTTGGCCGCCGTGCGCGCGGGCGCGCGCGTCTGCCTGGTCACCTTTGAGCGCGGCGGCATCGGCCGTATGTCGTGCAACCCGGCGATCGGCGGCGTGGCCAAGGGCCAGATCGTGCGCGAGATTGACGCACTGGGCGGCGCGATGGGGCAACTTATCGACGCCACAGGCATCCAGTTCCGGATGCTCAACCGGAGCAAGGGCCCGGCAGTGATCAGCCCGCGCGCGCAGGCCGACCAGCACGCATACCAGCAAGCTGCGCAGGCGCTGCTTGAGTCCACACCGGGGCTTACGGTCGTTGAAGGCGAAGCGGTGGAGTTGCTGACCCACACCAGCCAGTCCGGCACGCCGGACATGGTGTCCGGTATTCGCCTCGCCGATGGTCGCGAGGTCCGCGCGTCGCGGGTGGTGCTCACGACCGGCACCTTCCTGGGCGGCCTGCTGCACTATGGTGAGGACAAGATTGTCGGGGGCCGCGCCGGCGAAAAGGCGGCGCTGGGTTTGTCGGGCCAGTTGCGCGCGCTGGGCTTTCGGCTGGGACGGCTCAAGACCGGCACGCCGCCGCGCCTGGCCCGCGACAGCATCGACTTTGCAGGGCTTGAGCAGCAGCCCGGCGATAACCCGCCTGAGCCCTTTTCGTTCTTGACGCGTCAACTATCACTTGTCCAGCACCCGTGCTGGATCACGCGCACCAACGCCTGCACGCACGAGGTCATCACCCGCAACCTTGCGCGCAGCCCGCTTTACAGCGGCCAGATCGTCGGCGTCGGCCCGCGTTACTGCCCCAGCATTGAAGACAAGGTCAAGCGCTTTGCCGACAAGGACAGCCATCACGTGTTTCTGGAGCCCGAGACCGCGGGCGGCGACACCATCTACCCCAACGGCATCAGCACCAGCATGCCGCGCGACGTGCAGGACGAGCTGGTGCGCACGATCCCCGGCCTTGAGCGCGCGCGCATCGTGCGTTACGGCTACGCGGTCGAGTATGACTTCGTGCCGCCCACCCAGATCGACGCGACCATGCAGGCCAAGACCGTGCGCGGCCTGTACCTGGCGGGTCAGATCAACGGCACCACCGGCTATGAAGAGGCCGCCGCGCAGGGGCTGATGGCTGGCCTCAATGCCGCGCTGACACTGGCTGGTCGCGAGCCGCTGGTGCTGCGCCGCGACCAGGCCTACATCGGCGTGCTGATTGACGACCTGACCACCCGCGGCACCGACGAGCCCTACCGCATGTTCACGAGCCTCGCCGAGTACCGCCTGCGCCTGCGCACCGACAACGCCGACCGGCGACTTACGCCGCTGGCGCAAGCGCTGGGCATCTGCCAGCCGGAACGCGCCCGGCGGCTGGCCGCCAAGTTGGCCGACTACAGCACCGCTGAGGCGCTGCTGCGCGCTGCGCGCGTTGAGGGCAAGTCGATCTACAACCGGTTGCGGTCGCCCCAGTTTCCGTGGGCTGAAGTGCAAGCAAGGCTGCCGCAATTGGCCGGGCTTGATACAGAGGCGCTGCGCACACTTGAGGTGGACGCCCGCTACGCGGGCTACATTGAGCGCGAAGACGCCGAAGTCGCCCGCCTGCAGGAACTGGAACGTGTGCGCCTGCCACGCGACTTGCGCTATATCGAAATGACCAACCTGCGCAAGGAAGCACGCGAGAAACTGCAGGCCAGCCAGCCGCTGACATTGGGACAGGCTGCACGCATCCCCGGTATCGGCCCGGCGGACGTCGGGGTGCTGCGCGTTTACCTCAAGGCTTGACGCATGGACGAAACGGCCACATATTTCTGCGATCACTGTGGTGAAGAGATTGAGGCATCCATCGACCCCAGCGCCGGGACGCAGGAGTATGTGGAAGACTGTCCTGTTTGCTGCGCCCCGAATCTCCTGACGATCCGTTGGGACGAACAAGGCACAGCCACAATTGAGGCCAGGGCAGAATAGGTGGGCTTTACGGGGTTGTGCAAACAACTGCCAGTGACTATTCTCGCAGCATTGCATAGGCGAAATGGGCAATGACCGCACCAAACTCGTCAATTGGTCTGGACGACTGGATCATCCGGCACCTGCCGGGGATCTCGTACTTCTGCGAAAACGACGAGCGCTACACGATGCGCTTTCTGTGCGGCGGCAGCGGCCACGACTTCGGCTATGACCTGCAGGGCTTTGTGGATAACAAGCATTACTTTGCCGCTTCGGTTGTGCACCCGCACGACCTTGACCTCGTGGACGAGTTCGCTGAGCTTATGGTCGCCCACCCGCGCCCGGTTGCGGCGCGCTACCGGCTGGTGCGCTCAGAGGGCCGCGAAGTGCCGATCCTGATTACGGCAAGGGCGGTGCGATCGCATCGCGGCGAGGTGTTGGGCTTCGCGGGCTTCATCATTGACATCGGCGGCATACCCGACTTGCAGGGGCCGGCTGGTATCCTGACTGACCTGAAGATTCCGGGCGAAGATGTGGCGCCGACTGTGGACGGACGCCCGGACACGATCACGCCGCAGTGGCTGTTGCCCCAGTTGCCGATCGTGAGCTACGCAACGACCGACGACGAGCACTACACGCCCGTGTACATTAGCGCCAGCTTGAAACACGAGCTGGGCTACGACATCACACGCTTCCTGGAAAAGCCCGGCTACAGCATCGCCAGCGTGGTGTACCCATCCGACGTGGACATGACCGACAAACTGATGGAGCAGGCGGCTGCCGTCGAAGGCCGCGAGATGTGGGTGCGTGTGCGGCTGGTGCACGAAAGCGGCGACTCGGTGCAGGCGCTGTGTGGGCAGCGCGGCGCCCGGCACACTGCATTCCCGGGCGGGCGGGGTCTGGTGGGGGCGGCGGTGTACCTGCACGACCTGCCGGTGTTGCACGGCAAGTCGAAGGTGCTGGCGGTACGAGAACCTGAAGCGGTGTAGGCGTGGCGGAAGCCCCCGAAATCGACGTCCGCAAGTTCGTGGATGCGCTGCCCGCGATCACGATTTTTGTATCCAACGACGAGCACTACACCGTCAAGTTCGCCAACGCCGAAGCGGGCAAGATGCTCGGCTACACGACCGAAGACTTCATCAACAACCGGCGCTATTCGGCGTACAGCGTCGTGCACCCGGACGACCTTGACGTCGTTGACCGCCAGGCTGAGCTGGTGGCGACCACCGGCGGCGCCCGTATCGCGCGCTACCGCCTGGTAGCGGTGGACGGTGGCTTTGTGCCGGTGCTTGACGTGTCAAGGCCATGGATCGACCATGGCAGCGCGCTGGGTTTCATCACCGTGATTCTTGACCTTCGCCTGGCACCGGAGTTGACGGGGCCCAGCAAGGTGTTTGAACAATGACGCGCATCGCCATCGTGTTCGCGACAAGCGGCGGCAATACGCTTGAAACCGCCCGCATGGCCGCCGTCGGCTGTACCGATGCAGGGGCTGAAGTCGCCCTGTACAACGCCGCCGCCTTCAGCCCCAGCGTGCTGCTTGAGCACGACGGCATCCTGATCGGCGAGCCGACCTGGGGTGACGGCGCCCATCACGCCGACTTCGCGCGCTTTGACGCCGCCATGGCCGAAGTGCTTGCGCCGGGCCGCCTGCTGGCGGGCAAGGGCGCCGCGGCCTTTGTCGGCTGCGACCGCGCGTACCGCAACTTCGGCCGCGCCCTTGAGCTGATCGAAGGGCGGCTGATTGAGTGCGGCGCGCAGGTGCTGCAACAGGGCCTGAAGATTGAACTGAAGCATAACCCCACCAGCCGCGAATACACCAAGAGGTGGGGCCGCGATTTCGTGGCACGCCTGCGCGGTGAGCTTGAGCGGCAGGACCACACCGCACGCATGGGCCGCGCCGACGTTGACCGCGTCATGGGCATCAGCAAGACCGAGCGTGAAAACCGCGACCTGCAAGGCCTGTATTAGCGCGATGCCGGAAAACCCAATCCTGAGTCTGCCTGAAAGCGCCGAGACAGCCTACCTGTTCCGCCACGCGCTGTTGCGCGACGCGGCGTACCAGTTGCAGCCCCCGGCTGGGCGCGGGCAGCTGCACTTGCTGGCCGCCGAACTGATCCAGCGTCTTGGTCCGGATGTGGACGCCTTTGCAGTCGAGATCGCCGACCACCTTCACGCAGCGCGGCTTTGTGGTGCCGCGGCGGGCAACCTGGCGACGGAGCGTCACTTTACTGAGATTGCCGCCCGCCGCGCCGAAACCTTGTACCTTCACGCGCAGGTTGTGCTGCTAAGCTTGCGACAGGCCGAAATCAGCGAGGGCGAAGACCTTGCGATCGCGCTGGGGCGAGCCGCAAAATCCGAGTACATCAGCGGCCGACTGGCGCAGGCGGAAGAACTGGCCACACGTGCGCTGAAGATCGACACTCCCGGTACGCGCGACGCCTACGGGCTGATGTCCGAGATATGCCGTCGCACGGGCAGACCGTCGAAGGCCATAGAGTACGCTGAAGCGGCCCTGCAGACAGCCAGGACCCATCTCGACGAAGTTGGGTCCGCCCGCGCCGTCGCCGCCATCGCCAATGCCCGCTACGAGACCGGCGATGTGGAGGCCTCAGGGCATATGTATCGGCAGGCCATCGAAATGTTGCGCGCCCACGATGAGCCCAGACTGGCGGCGTCGCTGCAAGGCAACCTGGCTGTAGTGCTGGCGCAGACCGGACGACTTGAAGAAGCTATTGCAATGGGGCGCAAGGCAATGGAAGACAGCCATGTACTGCAAGACCCGCGCGGCGAGTCGTTTGCGGCCAGCAACCTTGCAGCCCTGCTTGGCAATGCTGATCGAATGCACGAAGCATCGTCGCTGTATGCGCGAGCCCTGCAACTGACTGCCCGGACTGGCGACATACGATCACGGGCCACCGTACTTTCAAATTTCGCCAGTTGTTGCCATCGCATGGGTCGCCTGGAAGAAGCTGTTGCATCCGGGCGACAAGCCCTGGAGCTGTTGCGCGAAGTGGGCGACCTGCGCCAGCAGGGGACCAGCCTGGGCATACTGGGCAGCATCTATCGTGACCTTGGCCGCCTGCAGGATGCCGAGGCGCTGCTGCAACAGGCGGTGGCGTTGCACGCGCGCACGGGCAACCGGCGGTTTGAAGCCTTGCATGGCATTGAGATGGCGATTCTCTTTGCCCAGACGGACCGCCGGCCAAAGGGACAGAAGCTATGGGAAAACTCGCTTGCGACCCTGAACCGGATCGGTGATGCAAGACGCGCATCGGAGAAGATCCAAGAAATGCGCCACGCCTGCGCCAAGGCCGGCGTGGCACCGTTTGAATAGCCGGTTGTCGCGCTTTCCCCGTGCGAAACGTGCAACTTTCTTCTTTAACTCAAGGTAGCGCGCGTGTTTGCCCGATACCCGTTTGGCGGCATCTGCCGTCACTGGCCCTATCGGACGGAATCGCCATGCCAACCCTGATTGAACGTTTCCTGGGCGTCTTCAGCCTGGACATGGGCATTGACCTCGGCACCGCCAACACCGCCGTGTGCGTGGGCGGCCAGGGCATTGTGCTGTGCGAGCCCAGCGTGGTCGCTGTCCGCAAAGGCACCACCGAAGTGCTCAATGGCGGTGAAGCCGTCGGCAACTCTGCAAAAAACATGCTTGATAAGTGCCCCGGCAACATTGAGGCCATCCGGCCGCTCAAGAACGGCGTGATCAGCGACTTCGAGATTACCGAGGCGATGCTCAGCTATTTCATCAAGAAGGTCCATAAGCGCACCTGGGGCCTCAAGCCGCGCCTGATCATCAGCGTGCCCATGGGCATCACCGGCGTCGAAAAACGCGCCGTGATCGAAAGTGCAGAGCGCGCCGGCGCCCGCAGCGTCTATCTGATCGAGCAGCCCAAGGCCGCCGCCCTGGGCGCGGGCCTGCCCATTTCAGACCCCGCGGGCAGCATGGTGGTCGATATCGGCGGCGGCACGACCGACGTGGCTGTGCTGAGTTTGCAGGGTGTGGTGACGTACGAAACGCTGCGCATCGCGGGCGATGAACTTACGCAAAGCATTGTCACCTACATCAAGGACCAGTGCGGCCTGCTGGTCGGCGAACAGACCGCCGAAAAAATCAAAATCGCCGTCGGCTCCGTGGTACCACTTGAGCTGCTGGGCGCCGAGGAGATGCAGATGGAAATCCGCGGCCGCAACATCGCCACCAGCCTGCCGGCGCGAGCCGTCATCAACAGCATCCAGATTCGCGAGGCCTTGATGCCCGTGGTCACGCAGATCGCGGGCAGCATCAAGCGCACCCTTGAACGCACGCCGCCCGAAATCGCCGCTGACCTGGTGGACCAGGGCATCATGCTGGCCGGCGGCGGCGCAAGCCTGCGCGGCCTGGCGTACTACCTTGAGCACGAAATCAACCTGCCCGTGCGCGTCGCCACCGAGCCCCTGTACTCAGTGGTGCGCGGCACTGAGGCCGTGCTGGCCGACATCGACGACTACACCGACCTGCTGGAAAGCGCCGAGGATATCTAGAGAGGGTCTGCGTCCCGGTTCAACTGCGACACAAGAAATCATGGCCCGCCTGCCGATGAGTGGTGCGGGCCATTGCACTTTGACACCGGACCCGGGAGCCGGGACACGCCCCATGCAGCGCAATCACGAAAAATTGACCCTCGGCTGGCTCGTTCGGCACCCCCTGGTGGCCACCTGCATCCTGCTGGCATTGACCATCGCGCTGCCGTACCTGCGTGTCGGCGAGCGCCTGAAGCTGCTGACCTTTCTACCGGTGGCCCGCGCCTCGGGCGACGTTGCCGAAACCCCCTACGAGAAACTGTCAGCGCAGCAGCGCGCGCAACTTGACCTCGCCCGCGAGCGCGAGCGCGTGTCGCTGCTTGAAACCGAAAACGCCCGCCTGCGCGAAGCTATTTCTCAGCACGATGCCCTGCGCAGCCTTGCGCCCGCGTTTGCCGAGTCGCCGTTGCCGGCCGCGGTTACCGCACGCGTAATCTTCAAGGGCGACGCCAGCACCTGGCGCCATTGCTGCTGGATCAACCGCGGACGCAAGCACGGCATTGAAGACGGCATGCCGGTCGTGGCGGGCCGCAGCCTTGTCGGCCGCGTGTTCATGGCTGGCGACGAGCACGCATGCGTGCAACTGCTGACCGACCCCGGTTTCGCCGCCGCCTGCATCATCGTCGATCCCGACGACCCGCACGTTGACCCTGCTTCGCGTGTGCGCGCCGTGCTGCGGGGCGACGGATCAGCCATGCCGCACTTTCCGCGTCTTGAACTTGAAGATGTGCCGGCGGGCGCCCCCGTCAAGCCGGGCATGCACGTCGTGACCAACGACTACTCCGGTCAGTACCCCGTTGGCCTGTCCGTCGGCGTCGTGCGCGAGACGATACCCCAGGCGGGTTTTCTGCAGGTGCGCATGGAGGCCAACCTTGATCTGCTGACCCTTGAGGTCCTGCAGGTGCTGCTGCACAAGCGGCCCGAGCTGGAGAAGCAGGCGCTGGCCCTGATCCGGAGAAAGAAGTGACCGCTGCAGCCCGTGCCGCCTACCCGCGCAACCGCGAAATCAAGTGGCGCGGCCGCATCGTGATCGGCGGCGGCGTTCTTTTGGCGCTTGTGCACGCCGCCCTGCTGCATCACCTGAAGCTGGAAGATTTCACGCCGGACCTGTACACGGTCGCGGCACTGTTTTTGGGCTTGTTTGCTTCGCGCCATGGCCGATACGGCCCGTCGCTTGTTTTCGGCCTGATTCGCGACTTCTTCAGTTTGGGCCTGCTTGGCAGCTATGCCGTGCTGTACAGCCTGCTGCACAAAGCCGCCGGCCGCGCCCGCGAAAAGTTCGACCCTGAGCGCGTTGGCAACGTCTTCATCATGGCTGTGATCGGTACGTTTCTGGTCAACTTCGGGTATCACGTGATGCTTGCGCTGGCCGGCGATGGCGTGGGCTGGTCGCGCGCCTTGGCGCGTTGTGCCGGCACGGCGGTCGCAACGGGCCCGCTGGCTGTGCTGCTGTTCCCGATCTGGCACTGGCTGCTCGGCAAGTGCGGCGCCAAACGCAGCGGACCGTTCTGGAACATCTAGGCGATTGAACGGGGACAGGTACCATGGACAGGCACCTTCAGTGGCTGTCCCTGACGTGTCCCTGGCGCAAACAGAAGCCCCGGCAGAGGTCGCGAAGCGACCGTCCCGCAGGAAACGCAACGCGTTTTCCAGGAACCGGGGGTCGCGGACGGCAGTCCGCGACTACGCCCGTTTTCGTTGTGCCGCGTCGGGGCACCCTCGGCTTTTCAGCCGGGGCTTTTGTCTTTTCAAATCGCGAACAGGCCCGCTTGGCGGGGTATGCTCCATGACGTTCGCACAGACCCGGCCCTCACGGGCCGAGCCTGCCTTCCGCGACCTTCCGCAGACTACACAGGTAAAGCCCACAAGGCTGTTATCTGCGTCTCTGCGTTGATTTGGATCTGCCGCGAAATCAGTTTCAGGTTCAGCCACGGTGGCCACCGAGAAACCCGGAGAAAAGCAGGACATCAGGCTGAGCAGGATAGACAGGATTCACTTCCATGAAGTTCATCCTGCTTGTCCTGCCAATCCTGATGATTTACTCGGTGTCACTCCGTGCGCACCGTGGCTGCCGTAAACTGCGGCCTCTCGCCATGTTCGCCATTTGAAGGCAGTTAATGGCGTACTTGGGCGAGGTCTGCGAGAGGCTTGCATTAAACTGCCGTCAACTCTTCGCGGCCTTCGCGACACCTTGGCGTCTTCGCGTGAACACCGTTTCAGGTTTAGCCACGGAGGACACGGAGAAGCGTGTAGAACTGCATCGGCTGTCCGGTGATTACGCAGATGGGGCTTGCAACGGCTAGATGCTGCGCCGATTTGCGTGGCTGCTGCCGGTTCACTTTGGCGGTGCTGCTTCTTTCACGCCGGGGCAATTCTTCTAAAACGCGCGTTTTGCCGGAGCTTTGCCATGATGAAGACGACTCACCAGTGGCTTGAAAGCTATGTGCACAGCGGCTTGTCGCCGCGCGAAGTGGCGGACAAGCTGACCATGGCCGGCACCGAGGTCGAAGGCTTTGAAGAAGTCGGCGACGACGTGTGCTTCACACTTGAAGTCACCAGCAACCGCACCGACTGCCTGAGCGCGATCGGGCTTGCCCGCGAGCTTGCCGCCACCACCGGCAGGCGCGTGCAGCACCCCAAGGCCGACTATGCGCCGGCTGAAGCCAAAGCCGCCGATGTCAGCAGCGTCGTGATTGAGCCCGACGCGCTCAAGGCCTGCCCTTACTACACCGCACAGGTGATTCGCGGCGTGAGAGTCGGGCCTTCACCCGCGTGGCTGCGCAAACGGCTTGAAGGCATCGGGCTCAAGCCGATCAACAACATCGTGGACATCACCAACTTTGTGCTGTTCGAGACAGGCCAGCCACTGCACGCGTTTGACCTGAACGCGCTGGCGGGCAGGCGCATTGTCGTGCGCATGGCCAGGGCGGGCGAGCGCTTTGACCCGCTGGTGGACCGCAAGCGCGACAAACCTGAGCCTGAGCGCCCTTATGTCAAGTGCGACACCAACACGCTGGTGATCTGCGACGCCGAGAAGCCGCAGGCCGTGGGCGGCATCATGGGCGGGCTGACCAGCGGCGTAACCGGCAAGACGACCGACGTGCTGCTGGAAAGCGCATACTTTGAGCCCGCCGGCATCCGCGCCACAAGCCGCCGGCTTGAGCTGGAAAGCGACAGCAGCTACCGCTTTGAGCGCGGCGTTGACGCGGGCGGTGTGCTGGCGGCGAGCCGGCGTGCGGTCGCGCTGATCCTTGAGGTCGCGGGCGGCGAAGTGCTGCACGGCGTGCTGGAGGCCGGAAGTATTGACGCGTCAAGCTACAGCGTGACCGTAACCGTGCAGGACATCCGCCGCAGCCTGGGGATTGACGTACCCGTGCAGACAGCGGCAGAGATTTTCACGGGCCTGGATGTGCCTGTGGCGAGCCGGACAGCCGAGAGTGTCACGGTCAGTGTGCCAAGCTATCGGCGCGACCTGCGCACGCCGATCGATTTGGTGGAAGAAGTCGGTCGCGTATACGGCCTTGACCGTATCCCGGCGCCTTTGCGCATGCCCGTTGAGACCAGCAAGCCCACGCGGCGCCAGCGCGCGCGCCGCCACATTGCCGAGTCACTGCGCGGCATGGGCTTCAGCGAGGCGCTGACGGACACGTTTGTCAAACCCGGCGAGAGCGCGCAGTTTACGTTGTTCAGTGATGGCGCCGCGCGCCTTGAAGCGCGCAACCCCGTCAACACCAACCTGCCATCGCTGCGCAGGAACCTTGTCGGTAGCCTGCTGCTGGCTCTGGCGACCAACGAGCGTCAGCAGGTCAAAGGCGCGCGGCTGTACGAGTGCGCCAACGTGTTTCACCCGGCGCCGGACGGCAAGGCGACCGGCGAGCGTGAGCTGGTGGGTCTGCTGGGCCGCGACTACTACGACCTGAAGGGCGCGGTGGAGTCGCTGCTTGAGGTGCTGCGCGTGCACGACGCGCTGCGCATTGAGCCGCTGGAGCACGCCGCGTTTGCGCCGGGGCGGGCAGCCATGCTGTCGCTGGGCGGCGGGCTGCTGGGGGTGATCGGCGAGCCATCCGCGGCGGCGCTGCGCGAGCACGGCGCGGAAGGGCCGTGCGCGGTGGGCGAGCTTGACATGTCAAGGCTTGAGCAGGCGTGGCACGAAGTGCCGATGATGCGCGAGCTGCCGCGCTACCCCGTCGCCGAGCGCGACCTCGCATTTATCCTGGGCGCGCAGGTGCAATGGGCGCAGGTGGTGGCCGCCGTGCGCAAGGCGTGCGACGACACCCTGCGCGAGGTGGAACTGTTTGACGAGTTCACGGGCAAGGCGATCGGCGCCGGCAAGCGCAGCCTGGCGTTTACGCTGCGCTTCCGCCGCGACGACCGGACGCTCACGAACGAAGAAATCACTGCCCAGATGAACGCGGCGATCGACGCGGTGAGGCGCGATCTGAGCGGGGAGTTGCGCGGCTGAGCGACTTTAATCGTCATTGACCAATGAACGCTGATCATTGACCATTGCAACCCATGCTTGGATCGCTCGATCATCCGCGCATTGCCGCCGACTGGTTTTCGACCACGTTGCTTCGCTGGTCGGACGGGCTTGTGATTTACGATACGTGGCTGCTGAACTTCAGCGGCTTCAGCGAATGGCAGGGCGGCGGCGGCGAGATCCTGCTCGACTTCTACTACTTCTGCTACCTGATCGCGTTCATCGGCGTGCTGTTCTGGTTCGGGCGTTTTCGCAAGCAAGGCTGGATCAAGATCAAGCCGCACGTCGCCTACGACGCGCTGCTGCTGGCGATGATCGGCGTGCTGGTCGGCGCCAAGACGGCCTACATTTTCATTTACAACCCTGACTTCTATTTCGGCCCGCCGCCCTACGGCCCTGTCGATACCGACGACCAGTTGCGACGAATTTTCCTGAACTGGTCAGGCATGAGCAGCCACGGCGCCGCATTCGGCACGGCATTCATGGCGCTGGTGTGGTGGTTGCGCAGCCAGCGCAAGGCGCCGCTGTCAATCATCTGCGACGTGGGCACGATCAGCGCCGCGTTTGGCGTGATCTGGATACGCCTGGCCAACTTCATGAACGGCGAACTGTACGGGCGCGAGGCGCCTTCGTGGCTGCCGTGGGCGATGCGCTTTCCGGTCCGCAGCGGCAAGGGCAACACCGTGGTGTTTGCCGACCGCCAGCTGTGGGAAGTCATGCCCAAGCCGGAAAGCGAGGCACAGGCCGAAAAGTGGATGGCTGCGCTTGAGCAGGCCAACCCCGGCGGCGTCGTCGATCAGGGCGGCAGCGTGCTGTACCGCAATCCCCAAGCGTACCTGCAACCCTACGAAGTGATCGTGCGTGCGCCCGAAGGCATCCAGACTGTTCCGCACACCGACCCCAACCACCTCTTTTTCGGTGTTTTTGATGTCGTCACTACGCCGCGCCATCCCAGCCAGCTTTACCAACTGCTGCTGGAAGGCGTGCTGGTACTGTTGCTGCTGCTGTGGCTGCGGCGGCGGGTCAAGCGCTCGGGCGTTGTGGCGGCGGGCTTTTTCACGTTTTATCCGATCGCGCGTTTCATCGGCGAGTTCTGGCGCCAGCCGGACGTGCAGTTTCAAGGCCAGGGCAATGAGCTGGGCACAGTGATTTTCGGGCTCAGCATGGGCCAGTTGCTCAGCCTTGGCATGGCCGCGTTCGGCGTTTGCGCGATGATTTACTATGCCCGCTTTGGCCGCGTGATTGCAGACATGAAGATGTACCCGCCGGAAAGGGAAGATCCCAAGACACCTCCGCCGTCGATGATTGAAACAGGTATGGGCGGCAGCACCGGCGCCGGCGAGATTGCGGGCATTGAAAAGGTCCACGAGGCGCTGGCCAAAAAGCAAGTTGAGTGGGACGCCGAGCACGCCGCCGAACAGGCCAAAGCCGGCGGCCCCCACGGCGCCGATACGCAGCTTACTGAGGAGCTTGCCGATGACAGCGACAGCGATCAGCCCAAAAAGTCTGAATGACGCGATTGAACTGCACGTGCGCCCCGCGACATTTCCGCTGGCGATCAAGATGGTGCGCAACGCCGATGAAATCCCCGCCAAGGCCAAGCGCCCCGGCCGCGACATGAAAGTTGATTCCGCGCTGTGCCAGGGCATGAGTATCAGCCGCCACTACGGCTGGACGGTGGCCGTCAGCCGCGAAGACATAAGCTGCCCGATCGGCGCCACGCTGTTCGGTTTTCAGCCGCGGGTGCCGCACTTTGACAACGGCCACTGCTGCGCAGGCATGTACACGAAGGATGCCGCCGCGGGCGCAAAGACCGAGGCGGCGGCGCCGTGCTTCAACTTCGGCGAATACTTCGCGATGGTCAGCGGGCCCCTGGGGCGGATCGACTTTACGCCCGACGTGGTGCTGGTGTTCGGCAACCCTGCGCAGGTGATGCGGCTGGTGACGGGCGCGCTGTGGGAGAGTGGGGGATACATTCACTCAAGGTTCAGCGGCCGCACCGACTGCGCCGACGAAGTCATTGAGACCATGCAAACCGGCAAGCCGCAGGTGATTCTGCCCTGCTACGGCGACCGGATTTTCGGCCAGACGCAGGACCACGAAATGGCATTTGCGATGCCGTGGAGCTTCGCGCAGACGCTGGTGGACGGCCTTGAAGGCACGCACAAAGGCGGCGTGCGCTACCCGATACCGCAGTTCATGAAGTACACGGGCACCTTCCCGCCAAGCTACGAAGAGCTGCGCCAATACTGGCCCAAGGCGTAGCCGTACCGGCAGCGCGCCCTATGGCTCGGGCATTTCGCGGAGGACGCGCCTTAGCGGCTTGCCCACGTGGTTCTTGGGGATCTCGTGGACGATGTGAAAGCGCCGGGGCCGCTTGAAGCTGGCCAGGTGCGGCTCGACAAAGTCCGGCAGGTCGGCTGTGTCCAGCGGCGCGCCCTCTTTCATGACTACATAGGCCACGGGCACTTCGCCTTCAGTCGGGTCGGGCCGGCCGATCACGCAGGCTTCCTTGATGCCGGGGTGGCTCAGCAGCACGCGCTCAACTTCGCCGGGCGCCACGCTGTAACCCCGGAACTTAATCAGGTCCTTGATGCGGTCCACGATGCGCAGGTACCCGTCTTCGTCAAACACGCCCACGTCGCCGGTGCGCAGCCAGCCACCGGGCAAAATCGCCAGCCGGGTAGCCGCGGGCTCGCTCCAGTACCCCAGCATCACCTGCGGCCCGCGCACCTGGATTTCACCTTCGTGGCCGGGCTCGACCAGCGTTTCGGGCGCTTCGGGGTGGCACAGGCGGATCTCGGTGCCGGGCAAGGGCAAGCCTACAGTGCCGACCTTCACGCGCTGTGGCGGGTTGTTGGTGACTTCGGGCGAGGCCTCGGTCAGCCCGTAGCCGTTGATCATCGGCACGTCCGGGACAGCATTGGCCCAGCGCTCGTTCAGGCTGCGGTCAATCAGCATCGCGCCGGCCTTGACATAGCGCAGGGACGCAAACACATCGGCGGCTGTGTCGCCCGCGGAATCCAGCAGTCGGTTGAACATGGTGCCGCTGCCGTAAGCGACGGTTACGGCGTGGTTTTCGATTTCTTCGATCACGCGCATCGGGTTGAAGTCTTCCACCAGCGCGATCGTGGCGCCCGCCGCAATTGAGGCGTTCAGCACGCAGCACATGCCCCAGGTGTGGCACAGTGGCAGCGCGCCCAGCACGATGTCGCGCTCGGTCCAGCCGAACCAGCGGTTGTTCTGCTCGGCGTTGGCGACGAGGTTGCGGTGGCTGATCATGGCGGCTTTGCGGTCGCCGGTGGTGCCGCTGGTGTACTGCAACACGGCGACATCGAGGTCGTGGCGGGCCTGGGGCATTTCAACGTCCCCCAGAACCTGGGGTATCACGCTGCTGTCGCCCCGTCCGGGCTTGAACTCGGCGCCGCTGCGGACATAGAAGACTTTGGGCTCGCGGATGTGGGCGGCCACGCGGGCGGCTTCAAATTCGCCGGCGCAATCGACGTGCACGAAGGCGGCGCGCGGCTCGGCGTCAATGATCAGCGGGATCAACTCGTCGCGCGTAAGCTTGGGGCTCACGGCCACCACGATCATGTCGGCGCGCAGCGCGGCATAGTAATGCACCACAAACTCGGGGCAGTTGGGCAGCATCAGCATCACGCGGTCGCCGCGCTTGCCCTTGGCAAAACCGCGCGAGCGCAGCACCGAAGCGCTGATGCGCACGCGGTTCCAGAGCCTGCCGTAGGGAATGGTCTGCTCATTGAACAGCAGGGCGGGCTTTTCGGGGTAGCGCTTGGCCGTTTCTTCCAGGAACTGCCAGATGTGTTTGCGCGGCGGCTCATAGGCGCGGGCCACGCCTTGCGGGTAGTGCTGCTGCCAATCGCCGGGCTGGCTCACGCGCACAGCCTTTTGAAGTGGTCCGGCACGGGGACAGGCCGGCCGGAATCCTTTTCGGTATAGACGATCACAACGCGGGCTTCGGCGGCGGGTGCATCGTCGCCGGCCCGGGTGATGACCTGGCGGAAAGTCACGCTGGTGTTGCCGAAGCGCTCGACGGTGGTCGTGATCTCGGCCCTGTCGCCCAGCCGCAGGGCCTTGCGGTAGTCAATCTCGGTGCGCACGGTCATGAAGCGCACGCCCCATTGATCGACAATGCTGATGTAGTTGAAGCCCTTGTCCTGCAAGAACTTGCTGCGGCCGTGCTCAAGCCAGTTGATGTAAACGGCATTGTTGACGTGGTCGTACACGTCAAGCTCGTAGCTGCGTACTTCAACGCGAAAGGTGCTGACGTAGGCCATGAGTCCCGGGCGCAACTCCTTGTCAGGGCGCAGATTGTAGCAACGCCTTGGCTGGATGTAACACAGCCCCGGTGCGAATTGGCGGAACGCCCGGACCCGCGCCGGATATGGGCTGGCGGCTGACGTGAAAAAGGACGACGGCGATCGGTTGCCCGATCGCCGTCGCCAGATGCAAGGCCTATAGAGATACCGCCCCCCCTTAACTAGCGACATCTCCCACAGCGGCCTTTGCTCTTGTGTCAAGGTTGCTTTCGCAACGAGCGTGAAGGTAACCTTTGACTATCACGGCAGTTTCACGGCACAGTAGTATTTCTTGACAATCTTTTTGACCTGCCCGTGACGTTTCCACACGTTTTCCAGCCGGTGCATCCTCCGCAAACCCTTGCGTGTGGCTGATTCCACGCCCTTTTGCCTTGCTGTGCAGAAAGCACACCCCTTTTGCCGATTGAGGTCGGGGAGACCCTGTGCGCGGGATCGTCGGTTACATCTTCTTCTTCACCTGCGGCCTTATCGCCGCCGGCGCGTACTTCTATCAACTCCATCCCGAGCATTCCATAGACGACGACCTGCCCCGCATGCGCCGCGGCGTTGACGACGCCGTGGAGCGCGGCAAGCGCATGCGCGAAGCCTGGGACCTGCCCGAGCGCCAGAAGGACGCGCCGCAGGAATCCGCCAGCCAGAAGTAAAGCCGGGCCGCACTTCCGATGCCCGTACGCCCGACCGCGAACTCCGTTATCTGGTTCCGCTGAGGACCGGACTTTCGTATGAAGGTCCGGTCGATCTCACGGAGCCTGCCATGAAGTACGCGCCCGCGCTGGCCGCTGTCCTGTGCCTGCTACTTGTCAATCTGTCGCTGGCACAACGCGGCCCGGACATCAGGCCGAATGATCGCACCCAGCCCGCAGCCGTTGCCTCACAGATCCTGCGCCAGCCGGCGCTCAGCCCCGACGGCGCGACGCTGGCCTTTGTGTATGACGGCGACATCTGGAGCGTGCCCGGCACCGGCGGCACCGCCCGGCGCCTGACCATCACCGCGGGCAACGACGGCGACCCGGCGTTTTCGCCCGATGGCAAGTGGCTGGCCTTTCGCTCGGCGCGCACCGGCAGCGACAGCATCTACGTCATGCCCGCCGAAGGCGGCGAGGCGCGGCGGCTGACGTGGGGTGACAGCTCTGACCAGCCCTGCTGCTGGCTGCCGGATTCAACGGGCATCATCTTCTCCAGCGCGCGTCGCGAAGGCGCCCGCGACCTGTGGGTGGTGCGCCTTGCCGGCGGCGAGCCATGGCCGATCACCGGCGGCGGCTACGGCACGCACGAGCTTGGCGCCAGCATCAGCCCCGACGGCAAGAAGATCGCCTACGTCAACCGCGGCGGCGACCCGCTGTACCGCCGCGGGTACAATGGCACATCCAACAGCGAAGTCTGGATCTGCGACTTTGACGGCGCGACCACGCGCAACCACGCAAGGCTCACAGCTAACCGCAGCCACAACCACTCGCCCGTGTTTGTGGCGCCGGACCAGATCATGTACGTGACGTACAGCGCCGGGGCCGCCAGCCAGCGAGTGGCGCAGCTTGCGTGCATGAACACGGTGGGCAGGCCCGCGGCAGGGTTCAACCTGCCGGCCAACACCGATGCGCGCGACTTGGCGGTGGGGGGCGGCAAGTTCGTGTACAGCAGCGGCGCCAACGGCCGCTGGCACCTGTACGTCGGTGAGCTGGGCCGCGGCGGCGCGGGCAAGGTGATGATTCCGCCGATCAAGCTGGCGACCGACCGTCGCGATGCTGGCGTCCGCGTGCTGACGCACACCACGGCGGGCGAGTATGCCGTCAGCCCTGACGGCAAGAAGCTTGCGTTCACGGCAGGCGGCGACGTGTTCGTCATGCCCGCCGACGAAGAGGGCGTGCCCCTGCAACTGACCGACACACTTCAGGAAGAAAAGAACCTGGCCTGGTCAATCGACAGCACGCGCGTGCTGTTCACGACCGCGATCGACGGCAGCCTGCACATGGTGGACGCGTCCAACCCCGGCGCCGGCATCACGACCCTCATCATGAACAATGCCTTTCACAACTCCAGCCTCGCGGTCGATCCTGCGGGCCGGGTGTGGTCGGTGCAGGACGACGCGCGCATCGTGATGCTGCGCAATGATCCCGCATGGGGCGCGGCCAAGGACGCGCCGGCCCCCGCCCACGCGCGCTTTGACGGCCGATTTTATGGCTGGGCGCTGGGTCGCGGCGGCATAGAGTTTTCGCCCGATGGCAAGTGGATTCTCTACACCCAGCCTAATGAGCTGTACAACGGGCAGGTCGTGTTGGCGGAGATCGCCACGGGCACGGTGCACCCCGTGAGCCACCTGTTCGGCAGCGCAACCACCGCGCGTTTTGCACCCGACGGCAAGCGCGTGGTCTTCGCGAACAACCAGGAGCAGGACTACGATGTCTATGTCGTTGAGCTCGAGCCCAAGCTACCCGAGTTCAAGGAAGAGAAGCTCGACAAGCTGTTCAAGAGAGAAGATGCCAAAGACGAGGCCAAGCCCGCCGCGCGCGGGCCCAAGCCGCCGCCTGAAACGCGGCTGGTGTCGGACGGCATCAAAGACCGGGTGCGGCGCATCAGCAGCCTGGCTGGCAGCGAGTTCTGGCCGGTGGCGCTTTCCGACGGCAAGACGTTCTGCTTCGTCGGCAACGTGGAAGGGCAGGCCAACATCTGGAAGCTGGTGCTGGACCCCGACAAGGGCCCGGACCTGAAGCAGCTGACACAATCGCGCACGACCAAGTCCGCGCTGACGCTGAGCACAGACGAGAAGACCTTGTGGTGGCTTGAGGCCGGCAAGGTCACCAGCATGCCGGTGGCGGGCGGCAAGATCAGCACCTACAACTTCAGCGTCACCCAGCGGCGCGACGCGCTGGCCCTGCGCCGCGAAGCCTTCCGCGAGATGCGCTTCGTGATGGGTCGCTACTTCTACGACCGCGGCCACCATGGCATTGACTGGAATGAGACCTGTGAACGCTACGGCCAGGCGCTGAACAGCGTAAGCACGGGCCAGGAGTTCGGCTCATTGATGAACGAGCTGCTGGGCGAGTTGAACAGCAGCCACCAGGGCTTCAGCGCATGGGACAACCGCAGCGACGGCATGACCGAAAGCTGCGGCTGGCTGGGCGTGCGCTTTGACGCCGAGCAGCTGCGGCAGGGGCGTTACCGGGTGATTGAAGTGGTCAAGGGCGGCCCATTTGACCTGTACGACCAGCGCCCGCCTACGCCATTCTGGCTGGTGGGCGTGAACGGCAAGGAACTCAAGCCGGGCGACACGCTCGCGCAGCACCTTGAGGACACAATCGGCAAACGCACCGTGCTGACGGTGAACGACCAACTGGTGTTTCAGGGCGCGCCCACGGTGGCGGTCAAGCCGATCAGCCGCGGCGCCGAAAGCCAGCTCTGGTACCAGCGCTGGGTCGAGTGGCAGCGCGAGATGGTTGAAAAACTGAGCGAAGGCAGGCTGGGCTACGTGCACATCCGCGCCATGAACCAGTCAGCGGTACGCGACTTCAAACATCACCTCGGCAACGCGATGCTGGGCAAAGAGGGCGTGGTGCTGGACGTGCGCTTCAACGGAGGCGGCAGCACTGCGGTGGACCTGCTGGAAATACTGATGAAGCGCCCGTGGCTGAAGCGCCAGTACGGCGACCGCGAAGACGTAAGCGAGAACATTTATCGCAGCGTCGCGCTGGAAAAGCCGAGCATCCTGCTGATCAACGAACACAGCTTCAGCAATGCCGAGATCATGGCCGAGGGCTACCGGCGGCTGGGCATCGGCAAGATCGTCGGCGTGGAAACGGCGGGCGGCGTGATCGGCACCGGCAGCCACCGGCTGATCGACGGCAGCAGCATGCGGCTGCCCAGCACGGGCGCGTTCACGATTGACGGCGAAAACCTTGAAAACAATGGGCGCAAGCCCGACATCGCCGTCGAGAATCACCCCGACGCGCTGGACAAGGGCGTCGACGCACAGACCGAGCGCGCGGTCAAAGAGCTGCTGAACCAGCTCAAGCGCAAGTAGCGCAGGTGTTGCGCGGTTGTTGCAGGCAAGGCTGCAACTCGCTTCCAGCCCGGCACGCAAGTGTCGGGCTGGAAGCGTAACGGAGGCACCGGCTGACCAATGCCGAAGATGTATGGGAGTCACAGAGTTCACTGAGAAAAGCAACAGGATGAACAGGATGCCGAGCCTTGTCCGGAGCATCCTGACTGTCCTGTTACCTTGCGGCGTTTCCGTGAGACTCCGTGTTTCCCTGTGGCTGCTTTACGACGTTCTGTCGTCGTCAGTTCTCGCGGCCAAGCACAGCCAGCGCGCGCTGACGCCAGCGGGCATACGGGTGGCTGCCCTTGAGCTCGCGCACCGCGCGGCGGGCGGGGGTTTTGGCGGCGTCGGTGTCGCCGGCCTGGTGGTGCGCCCAGGCGATGATCGCTTCGCGCAGTCCATACAGGATTGTGCGGTGCAGGGGCCCTGAAGTTTCGGGCCGGTGCCGCGCCAGTACATCCAGTGCTTCGGAGTGGCGGCCCAGCTCGCCGTGGGCCTGCGCCACAAACACCAGTGAATCCTGCAACTGTTGCGGAAGGTTGGAACGCTCGGCCACGCGCAGCGCAGCCATTGCGCGCTCCAGCGCGGCCGAATAGTCGCCGGTTGCAAACGCCACGTCGGCTTGCCCGCGCAGCGCGTACCACAGCACGCGCACGTCGCCGATCTCGCGTGCGATGCCCTCGGCTCCGGCGTGTTCTTCCATGGCCTGGGCGTAGCGGGCGGCCCCGTTGCTCAGGTTGCCCAGGTTGGTCAAGCCGCGCGCGACCTCGCGCTGGATGCCGCCCTGCCGCGCGCGTGCCACGGCCTCGGCGTACCAGCGGGCGGCTTCGTCAAGGCGCTGCGCGTAGTGGTTTACGATGCCGCGCGTGGCGCAGTAATTGAGCTGTGTGGCAAGGTCGGCCCCGTCGATCGGCCCCATCTGCTCAAGCATGGCCGTTGCGTCGGCGCTGCGATCGGACTGCGCCAGCAGGTTCACCGCGTTCATGCGCGCGCGCATGGCAAGGTTGCGGTCGCCGGCTTGCCGGGCCATCGCCTCGGCGCGGCCGGCAAGTGCAAGCCCTTTGTCAAAGTTGCCGGCCAGCCACTCGGCGCTGCTCAGCCGGGTCAGGGCGTATGCCAGCTCGCGGGTGTTGCCCGTGCCATCAAGGACTTCGGCTGCGCGGCGCATGTAGTCAAGCGCCTTGGCGTTGTGGGCGCTGTCCAGGCAGGCGTTGCCGCACACGCGCAGCGCCATGCCCAAAAGGGCGCGATTGTCCAGCGCCTCGGCGGCATGCAGGGCGCGTTGCGCAAACTCCAGCGGCTCATGGGTGCGCCCCAGCGTGTGCGCGACCGTGGCGCGACGGCACAGGGCCTTGATTTGTGTCGCTTTATCAACGCCCGGCAGCAGCAGCACGCGGTCAAGCAGACGGGCGGCCTCATCGTTGCGGAAGGTGGCAATGGCATGGTCGGCGGCAATGTCGCACCAGCGGGCTTCGGCGGCCTGCAAGTCGGCAAGCGCGGGGCCGGCGGCGCCGTCCTGTGCGGCGCGGGCGTGGTGGGCAAGCTCAATGGCGGGCGCGGTGTGTTCAAGCAATTCCAGCGCGGCGCGGTGCATGGCGGCGCGCTGGGTCGGCGGCAGCAGGTCATACGCCGCCTGCCGCAGCAGGGCGTGGCGAAACAGGTAGTTGGCCTCGGCAGTGGGCGGCATGCGCGCTGCAACTATACTAAGGCACACGGGCATGTCAGAGAACAAGAGCCCGCAGCGGGCCGCGAAGTGGCCGAACCGCAGGGACGCATCGCGTCCCGACGAAAGACGGGAATGGACGCATGAACATCGCCCAGTTTCAGAAACTGATTGAAGACACCTACGGCACCAAAGACCGCAAGCGCGGCATTGAATCCACGTGGCTGTGGTTCAGCGAAGAAGTGGGCGAGCTTGCCCGCGCCGTGAACGGCCGCAGCAGCCGCGAAAACCTGCGCCACGAGTTTGCCGACGTGCTGGCCTGGCTGACCACGCTGGCCAGCATCGCCAACGTTGACTTGCAGGAAGTAGCATCGCAGCGCTATGGCCAGGGCTGCCCCCGCTGCAAGGCCATCCCCTGCAAGTGCGAAGAAAACCGCTCTCGTGTATATCACTGCTGAACACCGGGGGCACATACCTTGATTGACGGCGAGCTTAAGCGGTTTCTTGAGGGCGGCTACGTTTGCACCGTGGCCACGCGCGATGCCAATCTGCGGCCTGACTGGGGCCATGGCGTGGGCGTGCGCGTGCTGGGTAGCCGCGCCGTCGTCTATCTTTGCACCCACACCAGCGGCCGCAGCATCGCCAACATTCGCGACAACGGGCAGCTTGCGCTTGTGATCTGCGAGCCCATGACCCACCGCACCATCCAGCTTAAGGGTAGCGCCGTCGCCACCCGCGCCCTGGACAGCGCCGACCAGGCCTTTGCCGCCACCCTGGCCCAGATGGCCCGCGAGTCCATTGTCGTCGTCGGCATCGCGCCGCACCTGGCAGCGCGCTGGAACTTTGACGACCTGCTGGCGATCGAGTTTGAGGTCACCGGCGTCTTTGAGGCCACGCCCGGCCCCAAAGCGGGCAAGGCGGTGGCATGAGCGTGCGCATGCCCGAGCTTATGCCGTGCTTTCAGGGCGTGATCCCGTCCGCGGTCGCCACCTGCGACAGCCGCGGCGTGCCCAACATCGCCTACGTCAGCCAGGTCGATCACGTGGATGACCGCCACGTTGCCCTGAGCTGCCAGTTCTTCAACAAGACTAAGCACAACGTGCTGCAAAACCCGTACGCCTGCATCAAGCTGCTGCACCCGGCCACGTTGGCGGCGTACAAGGTGCATGTGAAGTACATCCGCGAGGAAAAGTCCGGGCCCCTGTTTGAACGCATGGACCTGCGCATTGAAGCCATCGCCAGCCAGACCGGCATGAAGGGCATTTTCAAGCTGCTGTCCGCCGACGTGTACGAGGTGCTGGACATCGAAGAAGTGCCGGGCCACCTACTGCCCAGCAAAGGCACCGAGCCCGCGTGGGTCGCCGACCTGTCCGAGCGCCGCTTCGAGCTTGCGGGCCTGCAAGTGCTAAGCGACCGCATGTGCCGCGCGCAAACACTGGAGCAACTGATCGGAACCACGCTGGAATCGATGTGCGAGCTGCTGGCTGTGCAGCACGCCATGCTGCTGATGCACGACGAGCCCTTCGGCCGCCTGTTTACCGTCGAAAGCAGGGGCTACCAGACCAGCGGCGCGGGCGCCGAGGTGCAGCTCGGTGACGGGCTGATCGGCACCGTGGCAAAGTCGCGCCGTGTGCTGCGCGTCAGCGGAATGAGAAACACGCTGCGTTACAGCCGCGCCGCGCGCGCCGGCGCGCAGCAGTCAGGCGCCGACGTGTGCGACGAGATACCGCTGCCCGGCCTTGCCGACGCGCAGGCGCAGCTTGCGCTGCCGCTGGTGGCGCACGACCGGCTGGTGGGGGTATTGATGTTTGAGTCGCGCGACCCGCTGGCGTTTGAGGCCTGGCACGAGGCCTATCTGTCGGTGCTTGCCAACCAGGCCGCGCTGGCAATCGCCATGCTGGCCGAGCGCGACGACGACACCGAAGAAGCAGCCGCGCCGCCCGAAACGCCGCCGCTGCCCGCGCGCAGGCGGGTGTTTACGTGGTTTGCGGGCGACGAAAGCGTGTTTGTGGACGGCGAATACCTGATTCGCAACGTGCCCGCGCGCATTTTATGGAAGCTGCTCAACGAGCACGCGCAGGGCCGCCGCGAGTTCACGAACCGCGAGCTGCGCATGGACGCCGGCCTGGGCCTGCCGCCGTACAAGGACAACCTGGAAAGCCGCCTGATCCTGTTGCGCAAGCGGCTGGCCGAGCGCTGCCCGGACGTGCGGCTTGTGCCGGTCCGGCGCGGCCGCTTCATGCTTGAGCGCGACAGCGAAATGGTGCTGGAAGCAAAGCCTTAGCAATCATTTAGCAAGTGTGTAGCGAACAGTTAGGAACGCGCGCCCGCGCCCGTGGCGTATCTTTCTGTGTGCAGTACCAACCCACGGAGAGAGCAATGCAACCGACGCGATACAACCTGTACACCTTCATCCACAAGGGCATCCGCCGCGAACTGTCTGAACTGCTTGCCGCCGGCGGCACCCTGGACTTTGTCGACCTGCCGGCCGCTGAAGCCTACATCAAGCGCCTGCGCGAATCGCTGCGCCTGATGAACAAGCACGCGCACCACGAAGACCTGGTGATTGACCCCTGGATGCGCGGCTTTGCCCCGCACCTGTCGCGCCGCGTGCTGGCAACGCACAACGTGCTGGAAAAGCACGAAGCCGAGGTGCTGACGCTGGCCCATACCGCGGCCGGGAACCCGACCGACGGCTATCGCCTGTACCTGGCACTGTCGCGCTACGCGGCGACGCAGTTCGCGCACATGTCCGAAGAAGAAACCGAGATCATCGCGGAACTGTGGAAGCACATGACCGATGAACAGCTGATTGCGGTCAATGAAAGCATCGTGGCGGGCATTGCGCCGCCCGATGTTGCGGCGTACCTGACGTGGATGGTGCCCGCGGTGAACGAACCGGAACGCGAACTGTTTCTGGATTCGCTGCGCAAGGGCGCCCCGCCGCAGGCTGTGGCCTTTGCCGAAGAACTGGCGCGCGGCGCGCGCGAGGCGCAACTGGCTGCGTAGTGTGCAATGACCCGCCCCCGCGTGAATTTTTCACCAAGGGGGCGGGTTTAACTTTTCGTCGCGGCCGCGCGTGATACATTTTGCGCGTCGTGAGTGCGCGTTCGCGCCGCTGCGGTTCAGCCTTTCGGGGATTTGGCCCCGGGGGGCTCAAACGAAGTAGCCACGACGTTCTCGGGGCGATGTCGCCCCACCAACTACGGCTGGTACCGCGCACTTTTATGCACTCGCGTGCTTCTCGCGTTGTTGCCGCCGCAGGAGATGACAATGGCCAAGAAGTCCGACTACCTGAACAAGAAGCAACTCGTCAAGCACATCGACATCACCAAGCTGAAAGATATCGACACGCTGGTTGCCGCCATGGGCGACACCAGCTTCAGCGCGCGCAACCTGTCGCGCGCCGCCGACATCTTTGACATGGCGCTGCGCGACAAGAACTGCAATGTCGTGCTGTGCCTCGCCGGCAGCCTTGTCAGCGCGGGCCTGAAGAAGGTCATCACCGACATGGTCAACGCCAACATGGTTGACGCCATCGTTTCCACGGGCGCGATCATTGTTGACCAGGACTTCTTTGAAGGCCTGGGCTTCAGCCACTACAAGGGCACGCCCTTCGTCAATGACGCCGAGCTGCGCGAGCTTGCGATCGACCGCATCTACGACCACTACATCGACGAAGACGAGCTGCGCGTGTGCGACGACACCATGACCCGCCTGTTTGACGGCCTTGAACCGCGCCCCTACACCAGCCGTGAAGTGATTCACGCCATGGGCGCGTATCTGGTCAAGCACGGCAAGAAGCACGACGGCTTTGTCGAAGCCTGCTACAAGAAGAACATCCCGATCTTCGTGCCGGCATTCGCCGACTGCAGCGCGGGCTTCGGCATTGTGCTGCACCAGCACAAGCGCTTGCAGTCCGGCAAGCCCATGGTCACGCTGGATGGCGGCCGCGACTTCCTTGAGCTCACGTACCTGAAAATGTTCGCGAGCAAAGACACCGCCATTGTCATGATCGGCGGCGGCGTGCCCAAGAACTTTGTGCAGGACACCGTGGTCGCCGCCGAGGTGCTGGGCCAGCACGACGCGCCCATGCACAAGTACGCGATCCAGCTTACTGTCGCCGACGAGCGCGACGGGGCGCTGAGCGGCAGCACCCTCAAAGAGGCTTCAAGCTGGGGCAAGGTAAGCCTGAACTACGAGCAGATGGTGTTTGGTGAAGCCACGATTACCCTGCCGCTGCTGGCCGGCAGCGTGTATCACCGCGGCGCGCACAAAAGCCGCAAGGCCCGCGAGCTGTCGCTGTACTTTGAAGGCGACAAGTTCCTCGGCAAAAAGAAGGCCGCCAAGAAGGGAAGCAAGAGCCCGAAGCGCCAGCGAGGGAACAAGCCGCAACCCGTGGCCGTTGGCTAACCGCCAAGGGCCGCGAAGTACTGCCAGTCACAAACCGCGCCTTTGGCGCGGTTTGTTCTTTTGGCGGCTCCTTACGGCCCTTGGCGGTGCAACTGCTTGCCGAACGGCGGGCACGTTGCCATCCTCTGCGGCCATGGCGCTCCCCGGTAAAAATGCAATCTGGCGTGTGCTGGTCACCGGTGGCGCGGGCTTCATCGGCTCGCGCCTTGTTCGGCGCATAGCGGCGGAGTGGCCCAATGCTGAAGTCACCGTACTCGACGACTTCCGCAGCGGCCACTTCAAGAATCTTGAGGGCTTCCGCGGCGACCTGGTAACCGCCGACCTGGCTCGCGTTGACTTGGGAAGCTACTTCAAGCCCAAGCAGTTCGACAGCATCTTTCACCTCGCCAGCATCACCGACACGCGCGTCTGCGACCAGCACCAGATGTGCAACGACAATATTGAAAGCTTCCGCAACCTGCTTGAGTACGCCCAGCCCAACCGCGTGCCCATCACCTACGCCAGTAGCGCGGCCACATACGGCATCAGCGACAAGCCCAACCACGAGACTGATCCGCGCAAGCCCGCCAACGTTTATGGCTTCAGCAAGGTGCAGCTCGAAAACCTGGCCGACAAGTTTGTCAGCACGCCGGACAACGCCGGCTGGAAGGTCAATGCGGTGCGGTATTTCAACGTGTACGGGCCGCACGAGGCGCACAAGGGCGCGATGGCAAGCATGGTGTACCAGTTGTATCTTCAAATGAAGCAAGGCCAGCGGCCCCGCGTGTTCAAGTCCGGCGAACACAAGCGCGACTTCGTGTACGTCGACGACGCCGTTGAGTGCACGCTGCTGGCGATGGACAGCGGCAAGTCTGGCATTTTCAACACCGGCAGCGGCGAGGCCCGCAGCTTCAATGACCTGATCAGCGAGCTCAATGCCGCCATGGGTACAAGACTTGAGCCCGAATACATCGACAACCCGTACACATTCTTCCAGCCGTTTACACAGGCCGATCTTTCGCGCAGTATCACCGAGCTTGGCTATACTCCGCAGTTCAATCTGGCAAAGGGCGTCAAGTCGTACGTTGAGTGGCTGAAGGGCTGAACATGGTGGCAAAGGCTGATCCGGGCGGCATCAACAAGGCGGGCGCCCCCAAAAGCGTCAACTACAGCATCGAGGCCTGGGGCTTCGTTCACGGCCGCTATGACAGCAAGCGCAAGGCGCTGGGCTGGACCGTTGCCATCGGCGGCGTGATCGTACTGTTCGTGGTTGCGTGGCTGCTGACGCAGTTTGCCGGCACCAACGCCCATGAAGTACAGCCGCAGCAGTGGTACCGCGCCGCCCAAATGAGCGAGCGTCAGCTTACGGACTACATTCACAAGCACGAGATCAAGACCGTGCTGCGGCTGATCGGCACAGACGACGGCAACACGGAAAGCTACCAGTCGGACACCAACGCGACGCAAAAGACCGGCGCGCGGCTTGTGGTGACGAAGCTGCCGACCTCGCGCCTGCCGCACCGCAGCGAACTTGCGTCGCTGTTCCAGGCGCTTGACCGGCTGGCCGCGAATCCCGCTGAGCGGCCGGTGCTGGTGCACTGCAAGCACGGCGCAGACCGCACCGGGCTTGTGACCGTGATCTGGCTGCATGACTATCAGGGCGTGTCTTTTGAAGAAGCGCGGGGGCACCTGGCGTTTCTGCCGTACGGGCACTTCGCGCTGGGCCACAAGCTGGACGAGTTCATCGGTATGTACGAAGACTTCCGGAAAGACAACCCGCGCGTGAGCATGAAGCAGTGGGTGCGCGACCACTACTTCATTGAGCGGGATGGCCGCAACAACCGCGCCTGGTACCAGTAGCGGCGTCCATCCACATACTTGTGGCACACCGACGCGGCGCCTAGCATGCGCCGCGCTTGATTTTTCAGGAGATTCCCGTGGCCAAAGCCCCCGCCGTTGAAGACAAACGCGCCGAAGCCGTAAAAATGGCGCTTGCGCAGATCGAAAAGACCCACGGCAAGGGCTCGCTGATGAAGCTGGGCGACGCCCCCAAAGTTGAAATCAGCGGCATCAGCACCGGCGCACTCAGCTTTGACCTTGCACTGGGCGGCCGCGGGATACCGCGCGGCCGAATCACGGAAATCTACGGCCCCGAAAGCAGCGGCAAAACCACCATCGCGTTGCAGGTGATCGCCGAAGCCCAGAAGCGGGGCGGCATCGCCGCATTCATTGACGCCGAGCACGCCATGGACCCCGGCTACGCTGCCAAGCTGGGCGTCGATACCGAAAACCTGTACGTCAGCCAGCCCGACAGCGGCGAACAGGCGCTGGACATCTGCGAAACGCTTGTGCGCAGCAACGCCTTTGACGTGATTGTCGTGGACAGCGTGGCCGCGCTGGTGCCCCGCAGCGAGCTTGAAGGCGACATGGGCGACGCGCAAATGGGCAGCCAGGCCCGGCTGATGAGCCAGGCCATGCGCAAGCTTACGTCGGCGGTAAGCCGCGCCAAAACCGCGCTGATTTTCATCAACCAGATCCGCATGAAAATCGGCATCGTGTTCGGCAACCCCGAAACAACCACCGGCGGCAACGCGTTAAAATTCGCCGCCAGCGCGCGCATTGAGGTGCGCAAGGGCAAACCCATCAAGGTGGGCGACGACGTGGTCGGCCACGAAGTCAACGTGAAGGTGGTGAAAAACAAGCTCGCGCCCCCGTTCAAGAAGGCCGCCCTTGAGATCATGTTTAATGAGGGCGTCAGCCGGCTTGGCGACATGCTTGAGCTGGGCAGCCAGACCGGCATAGTCAAGCGCAGCGGCGCATGGTGGACGTTTGACGAGCTGAAGCTGGGCCAAGGCAAGGAAAACGCCAAGGCCTTCCTGCAGGAAAACGGCGACGTCGCCGACAAGATTGACAAAGCCGTGCGCAAGGCGCTGGACATGCCGACAGGAGAAGCGCCCGCCAAAGAGTAATTTGACACGGGCGTTGCGCCCGCCCGCGGCGGGACGCGCACAACACGCGCCCGCAGTACAAACCAATGACGATTGACGCCAACAAACTTCGCAAAGACTTCCTGAAGTTCTTTGAACTTAAGGGCTGCAAGCCGTTGCCCAGCAGCAGCCTGCAACCGCCCGACGCCAGCACACTGTTCACCAGCGCGGGCATGCACCAGTTCAAAGACGATTTCATGGGCAACCTTGTGCATGGCACCCGCGCCGCCACCACGGTGCAGAAGTGCATGCGCACGCCGGACCTTGAAAACGTCGGGCGCACGGCGCGCCACCACACGTTCTTTGAAATGCTCGGCTTCTTCAGTTTTGGTGACAAGCTCAAAGGCCCCGACGGCAGCACGGGCTTCTTCAAAAACGAGGCCATTCGCTGGATCTGGGAGTTCTACACCAGCAAAGAGTGGTGCGGCCTGGACGTGAGCAAGCTGTACGTGAGCGTCTATGGCGGCGACGAAACCGGCGCTGGCCGCGACGAAGAAGCCGCCAACATCTGGCGGCAAGTGCTGGCGCAATACTGGCCCAAGGCCGAAATCGAAAAGCGCATCTTCTGGCTTGGCGAGCATGACAACTTTTGGCCCGCGGGCGCGCCCAGCCAGGGGCCCAACGGAGTGTGCGGCCCGTGCAGCGAGATTTTCTACGACCTCGGCGACGAGTACGGCCAGGGCGACGTTGCGACCAACGGCAACCGCTTCATGGAGATCGGCAACATCGTCTTTACGCAATTTGAGCGGAGCGGCCCAACACCCGGCAAAGGCACGCTGACGCCGCTGCCGGCCAAGAACATCGACTTCGGCGGCGGCTTCGAGCGGCTGGTCATGGTGAAGGAAGAAGCCAAGACCACACTGGATACCAGCCTGTTCAAGCCGGTCCGTGAACGCTTGAACTCGCTTACAGCCCGGACTGCCAAGACCGGGACGGAAGACACGATCCGCGAAAAGCGTATCGCTGACCACATTCGCGCCATCACGTTCGCCATGGCGGACGGCATCGTGCCCAAGAACGATGGCGCGGGTTACGTCATTCGCCGCATTTTAAGGCGCGCGTTTCGTGACGGCACGGCGCTTGGCTTTGACAAGCCGTTCCTGCACAAGCTGGTGCCGGTCATCGTCGAGCACTACGGCGACGCATACCCTGAGCTGCAACGCAACACCAAAGCCGTCATCGCCACCATCCAGCAGGAAGAACAGCAGTTCAGCACAACCCTTGAGCGCGGCTTGCAACTGCTGGCTGGGCTCATCCGTGAGCACAAGGCCCGCGACGACAAAACGCTCGACGGCAAGCAGGCCTTTGACCTGTACCAGTCCCAGGGGCTGCCGCGCGAAGTCGTGCAGGATGAGCTTGCCGCCGTTGGCATGGTCCTTGACCTGCACGCCTATGAACAAGCCGAAGAAGAACACCGCAAACGCAGCAAGGGCGACAAAGACGTCGTCGTCTTCGAAAAGGGCTGGTTCCAGGACGTGAAGGCCAAACACGGGCCGACCGAGTTTCTGGGCTACGAAACCTGTGAAGCCAATGCCAAGGTCATCGCCATCGTCCGCGACGGCCAGAGCTTCGACATCATCGAACAGGGCGACACCGCAACCGTCGTACTTGACCGCACGCCCTCTTACGGTGAAAGCGGCGGCCAGGTCGGCGACCGCGGCAGCATTCACATCGGCGAGGGCGTGTTCGAAGTCGTCGATACGCTCAAGCGCGACGACTACCACCTGCACGAAGGCAAGCTGCTGCACGGCAAGCTGCGCGTCGGCGACACCGTCTCCGCCCGCGTTGACCAGCAGCGCCGCGACCGCATTCGCGCAAACCACTCAGCCACGCACTTGATGCACGCGGCTTTGCGCAAAGTCCTGGGCGAGCACGTGGTGCAGCGCGGCAGCATTGTGCTGCCTGACCGGCTGCGCTTTGACTTCAGCCATCCCAAAGCCGTGACGTTCGAAGAACGGCAGGAAATCGAGCGCCTTGTCAACCAGCAGGTACAAGCCAACACGAATGTCGGCACAGCCGTAATGGCGCCGGAAGAAGCCCAGAAGCAGGGGGCCATGGCCCTGTTCGGCGAAAAGTACGGCGACAAAGTACGCGTGCTGACCATGGGCACGGCAGGTTTTTCGAAGGAGCTTTGCGGCGGCACGCATGTTCAGCGTACCGGCGACATCGGCTACTTTCGCATCATCAGTGAAGGCAGCAGCGCCGCCGGAATTCGGCGCATTGAGGCCGTTACGGGGCAAGACGCCTACGCCCTTGCCGCCGAAGAAGCACGTTTGCTTGCGCAACTGCATGCCGCCACCAAGGCCCAGCCGGGGAAAGTGCTTGAAAAGGTCGAGGCGCTGGTCAAGGAAGTGAAAGACCTGAAGGGCAAGGCCGGCAAAGGCGGCGGTGCGTCGACGGGCGGCGTTGAGGCTGTGCGCAAGTCGGCGGAAACTGTTGACGGGGTCACAGTTTATGTGAGCGAGGTTGCGGGCGCTGAGGCCCCCGATCTGTTGACAATCAAGGAGGCCCTCGTGCAGGATGGCGCGCCTGCGGCAGTCCTGCTTGGGAGTCGCGCCGAAGGTCGCGCGTTGCTGCTTTTGGCGTTTACGAAAGATTTGGTCAGCCGGGGGCTTCACGCGGGCAAACTGATTGCTGAAATCTCGCGGCTTGTGGACGGCAAGGGCGGAGGCAAGCCCGAGTCAGCGCAAGCGGGCGGGAAAAACCCGCAAGGACTGGCAGATGCGCTTGAAGCAGGGCGCGCAGGGATAAAGGCGGCGTTGAAATAGCGCCCGGAGACGAGACATGGCCACACCAAAAAAACGATCCTCACGCTCGCGGCGCAACAACCGCCGCGCGCACGACGCGCTGAAGCTGCCGAAGATCAGCAAATGCGCCAAGACCGGCCTGCCGAAGCTTTCGCACCGCGTTTGCGAAGACAGCGGCTACTACGGCAAAGACAAGAAAGTGTTTGAAGTCGAAGAACGGCTGTAGGCGGCGCCAGGATCAACCCGAGAGGAAGCACCTATGCCCCGGATTGCCATTGATGCAATGGGCGGAGACCATGCGCCCGGCGTTGTGGTACGCGGTGCGTACAAGTCCGCGACAGAACACGCGGACTGGCCGCACATCCTGGTCGGAGACGAAGCCGCAGTCCGCCGCGAGCTTGAGGCCTGCGGCGCGCCGCTGCCGAACATTTCCGTGGTGCACGCGCCGGAAGCCGTGGGCATGCACGAGCACGCCGTGGAGGCGCTGCGCAGCAAGAAACAATCCTCGATCGCGATTTCGGTCGGCATGGTCAAGCAGGGCCACGCCGACGCCGTGCTTTCCGCGGGCAACACCGGCGCATTCGTTGCATCGGCCACGCTGGGGCTGCGCCTGCTGCCGGGCGTCAAGCGCGCAGGCATATTGACCACCCTGCCGACGCTGCGCGGCCGCATCGTCATCATGGACGTGGGCGCCAACGTCGAGGCCAAGCCGCTGCACCTGATGCAGTACGCGGTGATGGCGGACAAGTTCTATCGCAGCGTGATCCACGACGGCAAGGCATGCAAAGTAGGCCTGATCAGCGTGGGCAGCGAAGAGGGCAAGGGCAACGCGCTTACCAAGGAAACCCACGCCCTGCTGCAGCAGTGCGAGCTTGATTTCAAGGGCAACGTCGAGGGCCACGAGATTTACGAAGGCCAGTGCGAGATCGTGGTGTGCGACGGCATGGTCGGCAACATTATCCTGAAGATGTCCGAGGGCCTTTCGGAAATCCTGATCAAGATGTTTGTCGGCCACGCGACCAGGAACGGCCTGGCCGACGAGCCCCGCTTCAAGGCAACGGTCGGCGACATGATCAAGGCCGTGGACTGGCGCGAAGTCGGCGGCGCCGCGCTGCTGGGCGTGAACGGCGTGGTCGTGATCGCGCACGGCCGCAGCGACGAGCGGGCCATCATCAGCGGCATACGCACCGCGGCATTCTGCTGTGACAGCAAGATGAACGAGAAAATCGTGGACGCGCTGAAGCTGGAAAACAGCAAGGCCGGCGCAGCCACGGAGGCTTAGCTGGGGATTGCAGTGAGTGACACCACCAGTGCGGGTATCCTCAGTATCGGCGCGTACGTCCCTGAGCGCGTCGTGACCAACGACGACCTTGCCAAGATCGTTGACACCAACGACGAGTGGATCTTCCAGCGCACCGGCATCCGCCAGCGGCGATTTGCCCGGCCCGACGAGTTCACCAGCGACATGGCCATCGCCGCCACCCGCCAGGCACTTGAGCGCGCGGAGATGAAGCCGACCGACGTTGACTACATCATTGTCGCCACAGCCAGCCCGGATAACACCTTCCCCAACACCGCGTGCTGGGTGCAGCAGGGTCTTCAGATGGGTGACATACCCGCGCTGGACATCAGCACGGCATGCGCGGGCTTTGTGTACGCCATTGAACTGGGCGCCGCGCTGGTCAACACCGACAGCTACCGCAACGTCCTGGTCATCGGCTCAGAGAAGCTTTCGTCGGTCACCAACTTCACTGACCGCGGCAGCTGCATCCTGTTTGCCGATGGCGCCGGCGCGGCTGTGGTCACGCGCACGCCCGGCCGCGGCACCGTGCTGTGCAGCCGCAACGGCGCGCGCTTTGACTACGACGCGCTGAACATCGCCGCCGGCGGTTCACGCATGCCGGCCAGCCATGAAACAGTTGAAAAGAACCTGCACACAATCGCGCTCAAGGGCCGCGCCGTTTACAAGTTTGCGGTCCAGAAGTTCATGGAAATGGCAGACGAGGCCTGCAAGCGCGGCGGAATCAGCCCGGACCAGGTGGCGCTGGTGGTGCCGCACCAGGCCAACGTCAACATCATTGAAAGCGCGATGGGCCGCGTCGGTATCGGCATGGACCGCGTGCTGATCAACCTTGACCGCTTCGGCAACACCAGCAGCGCCAGCATCCCGATTGCGCTGGACGAAGCGCTGCGCGACGGGCGCATCAAGCGCGGCGACTACGTGCTGCTGCTGGCATTCGGCGGCGGCCTCAGCTGGGGCTATAACCTGATTCGGTGGTAGGAAGCTGCAGTCAACGGTTGACGGTCGACGGTCAACCGTGACTGCCGTGAAACCAGTTGTTTCCGTAAACCGTGGACCGTGAACCCAATGGCCAAGACTGCACTGCTTTTCCCCGGACAGGGCGCCCAGCATATCGGCATGGGCAAAGACCTGTGTGACGCCTACCCCCGCGCGCGCGATGTGTTTGCCCGCGCTGACGAGTTGCTGGGCTTTGAACTGACCCGCGTCTGCTTTGAAGGCCCTGAGTCCGAGCTCAACCGCACCGACGTTTCCCAGCCGGCAATTCTCGTGCACTCGTGGGCCGTTGTCGAAGTGCTCAAGACCACCGACAGGGGCCGTGAGTTGCTGGCGCGCGGGCAGGTTGCCGCGGGCCTGAGCCTTGGCGAGTACTCGGCGCTGGCGGCCGCCGGCGCGCTTGGTTGGGAAGACGCATGCCGGCTGGTGCGCAAGCGCGGCCAGTACATGCAGCAGGCTTGCGACCTGAAGCCCAGCACCATGGCCAGCATCGTCGGCCTTGACGACGAAGCGCTGGAAGCGGCGATTGCCCCGGCGCGCGACAAGGGCGTGGTTGTGCTGGCAAATTTCAACGCCCCCGGTCAGGTCGCAATCAGCGGCGAAACAGCGGCTGTGCAGGACGCCATGGCGCTGGCCAAGGCGGCGGGCGCCAAGCTGACAGTGCCGCTTGCGGTGGCGGGGGCGTTTCACAGCCCGCTGATGGAGCCCGCGCGCGAGAGACTGGCGGCTGAGATCGAGACGACGACATTCAATTCGCCGAACACCGGCGTGATTGCCAATGTGGACGCGACCGAGCACCGCGACCCGGCAATCATGAAAGCCAACCTCGTGCAGCAGCTGACAGCGCCCGTGCTGTGGGCCAAGTCGATGCAGAAGCTGGTCGAGCAGGGCTATGACGAGTTCATTGAACTCGGGCCCGGCACCGTACTCGCAGGCCTGCTGAAGCGAGTGGCCAAGACCGCCACCCGCACCAGCATAGGCAAAGCCACCGAGGTTGCCGCGGCGACTGCTTAGTCCACGGAGGTCACGGAAGGCACGGAGGAAGTGATGGGCGGCCTGATTCTTGAACAGGAACGATCTGCAATCATCGGTGCCGCAATCGAAGTCCACAAAATTCTGGGGCCCGGGTTTCTTGAGGCTGTGTACCAGGAGGCCCTGGGACTGGAACTTGCAGAGCGCGGCATCCCTTTTGAGCCGCAGAAGCCCCTGAAGATGCGCTTCAAACAGTGGACCTTGAAAAAAGAGTACGTACCTGACTTCCTGTGCTTTGGCTCAGTTGTAGTGGAAATCAAGGCCATGAAGGCTTTGACCAGCCAGGAGCAGGCGATTGCTTTGAACTACTTGCGTGCGTCAGGCTTTCGCGTCTGTATCTTGATCAACTTTGGCAGCCACGGGAAACTCGAGTTTCAGCCGATCGTGCTGTGATTCTCCGTGTCTTCCGTGAACTCCGTGGAGGATTGCCGTGCAGTTGAACGGTCGCAAAGCGTTGATTACCGGGGCGTCGCGTGGCATTGGCCGGGCGATTGCAATTGCGTTTGCGCAGCAGGGCGCGCAGGTGGCGCTGGCGGCGACATCCGCCGACAGGCTGGTCGAAACGGCCGCCATGTGCCAGGAGCAAAACAAGCTGGACGTGGCCATGTTCGGCCTTGACGTGCGCGACCCCAAGGCCTGCGAAGCCGCCGTCAAGGCGACGGTGGATAAATTCGGCGGCCTGGACATTGTTGTGAACAACGCCGGTGTCACGCGCGACAACCTGCTGATGCGGCTGAGCGACGAAGACTACGACGCCGTGCTCGACACCAACTTGCGCGGCGCGTTCAACATTACGCGCGCAGCCTCGCGCCCGCTGATGAAGTCCAAGGCCGGCCGCCTGATCAACATTGCCAGCGTCGTCGGCATTGTCGGCAACGCGGGCCAAGCCAACTACGCCGCCAGCAAGGGCGGCTTGATCGCGTTTACCAAGTCTGTGGCCAAAGAGCTGGCTGGCCGCGGCGTGACGGCCAACGTGATCGCCCCCGGCTTCATTGAAACGGACATGACCGCAAGCCTTGACGCCAAGGTCAAAGAAGAGGCGTTGAAGGGCATACGGCTGGGGCGCTTCGGCAAACCGGAAGACATCGCGCAGGCGGCGGTGTATCTGGCCAGCGACGCCGGCAGCTACATCACGGCCCAGGTTCTGGTAATCGACGGCGGGATGACAGCCTAGCGGTCGCCAAGCCGACGTGCTTTGATACATCCCATGAACAAGCCCGGCAAAGCGACCTCACGTGTGCGGCCTGACCTTCCGGCCGGCGTGCAGTCCCAGCGCGAAGCCCTTGAGCGCCTTGACCGCATGACCGAGCAGGCACACCTCGGTGGCGGGCAGGATCGCATCGACAAACAACACAAAGCCGGCAAGCTAACAGCCCGCGAGCGCATCAACCTGCTGTGCGATCCCGGCAGCTTTGAAGAAATCGACGCCTTCGTCACCCACAACGTGCCAAGCCTTGCCAGCCAGTCCTATCTGGGCGACGGCGTCATCACCGGCGTAGGCCGCGTGTTCGGCCGCCCGGTGTATGTGTTTGCGCAGGACTTTACGGTGTTCGGCGGCTCACTCGGCGAAAGGTACGGCGCCAAAATCGTCAAGATCATGGACCAAGCCATGAAAAATGGCTGTCCGATCATCGGCTTCAACGACAGCGGCGGCGCGCGCATCCAGGAGGGCGTGGCGAGCCTTGCCGCCTACGCCGACATCTTTTTGCGCAACACGCTGGCAAGCGGCGTGATACCGCAGATCAGCGCCATCATGGGCCCCTGCGCCGGCGGCGCGGTGTACAGCCCTGCGATCACCGACTTTGTCTTCATGGTTGAAGGCAGCAGCCACATGTTCGTGACCGGGCCGCAGGTGATCAAGAGCGTCACGCACGAAGAAATCGACATGGAAGGCCTGGGCGGCGCCACGGTGCACGGCGAAGTCAGCGGCGTCAGCCACTTCAGCCATGAATCCGAGCCCGAAAGCATTGCCGCCATCAAGAAGCTGCTGAGCTTTCTGCCGCAAAACAACCTTGAGCCGCCGCCGTTTCTTGAGCCCGACGACGACGTAAACCGCGAGGATGACCGGCTTGACCGGGTTGTGCCCGACCACCCCGAAAAGCCCTACAACATGCACGACGTGATTGAAACCGTCGTGGATGACGGCGACTTCTTTGAGGTCCACCGCAACTACGCCCAGAACCTGATTGTCGGCTTTGCGCGCCTTGGCGGCCACAGCGTCGGCATTGTCGCACAGCAGCCGGCGGTGCTGGCGGGCTGCCTTGATATCGCCGCCAGTTTGAAGGGCGCGCGGTTTGTCAGGTTCTGCGACGCGTTCAACATACCGCTGGTGACCTTTGAGGACGTGCCGGGCTTCCTGCCGGGCGTAAACCAGGAACACGGCGGCATCATCAAGCATGGCGCCAAGCTGCTGTATGCGTACTGCGAAGCGACCGTGCCCAAGCTGTGCGTGATCACGCGCAAGGCCTACGGTGGGGCCTATTGCGTCATGAGCAGCAAGCACATCCGCAGCGACGTGAACCTTGCGTGGCCGACCGCCGAAATCGCGGTCATGGGCGCGCAGGGGGCCGTCAACATCCTGTACGCCAAAGAGCTGGCCCAAAGCAAGGACGCAGACGCGCGCCGCAACGAGCTTGTGGCCGATTACCGCGAGCGCTTCAGCAACCCCTACGACGCGGCCGCACGCGGCTACATTGACGCCGTAATCAAGCCGCGCGAAACGCGCAAAAAGCTGATCCGGGCCCTTGAGGTCACGCGCCACAAGCGTGACAGCAACCCGCCCCGCAAGCATGGGAACATACCGCTGTAGTCTTCTGTCGATCCTGGATTCGATGCAAGCGAGGACCAACGAAGTGGGCCATCCCCAATCCGCCATCCGCAAACTGACCATCCTGCTGCTGGTAATGTTGGCCGGCTGTGTGCAGCAGGCACAGCCATTCAATGCCCAGCAACAGGGTGTGTACGACGCGATGCAGGCCTGGAGCCGCGCGTGCGAAAAGCGCGACACGGACGCATTGTGGGAGCTATTGAGTCCTGACGCCCAGACATTTTACCGCCTCGAGTTAGCAGGGCCCAACGGTGTCCGCGCGACCGTAAAGCTTGAAAAAGCGGCACTTGCCCCTGGTTCCATGATCTCGCCCGAGCTGCGCAAGCAAAAGGAAGCTTTTCTCAAGACTATGCCGGAAGATCCGGACAACATGACGCCTAAAGATTACCACGCCTGGCGGTTACAAAAGGAGCTGACGCCGGAGAACATTGCCAACCAGAGCCGGCTGTTCGCGCGGGACAACATTGAGCGCATTGAGCTTGACGTGGACCGGGCAACGGTGACCCTGAAGCACGGCGACCCCCGGCAGTATTCATGGTTTCGTCACAGTGGGGTCTGGAAATTTGACCTCGTTCCTAGCATGCTGCGCGCCCTTGAAGAGGCGAGACAGGCTTCAAGGTAAGAGTCGCTCATAAGAATCCGAAAACCCATACATAGGAAAGGTGGGCAATGAGAAACGTGTTCAAGGTAGCGCCGGTACTGGCGTTGATTTTCATGTTGTCGGCGTGCGGCGGGGGCGGCGGAACGCCGGACCCGGACCCGATCGCCAAGGGCGTCGTTGACGCGATCACGGGCGAGAGCTTCAGCAAAATCTGGGGCTACTACCCCGCGCATGTGCATGACATCGGCAAAGGCCAGGCAGAAGCCAAGACCTGGCGCATGAAGGAAGGCTGGGAGCGCTGGAAGGACCTTAAGCCTCGCTTTGAAGGCGACAACGGCCTCGACCCCAAGGACAAGTCCGGCATCACCGGCGGCGAAGAGAAGTGGATTGGCGCCTCTGACGCAGAGCGCCACGCGGTGTTCCTGGGCCTGTACCGCATCTACACCGCGGACGACTGGGAGAAGCGCCTGAAGGAAGGCGGCTGGTACATGGCGTCGCGCAACGTGAAGCTGGATGTTGAAGGGCAGGGCACAGCTGAGTTCCGCTTCCGCAACCGCTACAACGACAGCATTGAAGTGGGCTGCACGCGCGAGAACGGCCTGTGGTACCTGGCCGGCGTGGAAGTGAACATCGACAAGAAGATGCCTGAGAAGCCCAAGGACTAGTCCGGGTTGAAACTCAAAAGGGGCGCGCGCATGCGCGCCCCTTTCATGTTTCCCTCTCCGTCCCGAGCGACTGCGCGCCCTTTGCAATTGTTGGCGCGCTGCCTAAAGTCCCGCAATGTTCAGCAAGGTTCTGATTGCCAACCGCGGCGAGATTGCCCTGCGCGTGATTCGCGCCTGCCGCAAACTTGGTGTCGCCAGCGTTGCGGTCTTTTCCGACGCCGATGCCCACCTGCCTTTTGTGCAGCAGGCCGATGAAGCCCACTACCTTGGGCCATCGCCCGCTGCCGACAGCTACCTGAACATGCAGGCGATTGTTGACCTTGCCAAGCGCCACGGTGCACAGGCGATTCACCCGGGCTATGGCTTTCTGGCTGAGAACGCGGCGTTTGCAAAGCTATGCGAAGACAGCGGCGTGAAGTTTATCGGCCCCGGCAGCGCGGCCATTGACCGCCTTGGCGACAAGCGCAACGCTAAAGCCGTTGCCGAGCAAGCAGGCGTGCCCGTGACGCCCTGGATCAAGTGCGAAGGCAAGGTCGATGCTGCAACCGTCAAAGCCATCGCAGCCATCGGCTACCCGGTAATGATCAAGCCCGCTGCCGGCGGCGGCGGCAAAGGCATGCACAAGGCCAGCAGCGAAGCCGACCTGGCCGAGCTGCTGCCCAAGGCCGCCCGCGAAGCCAAAGCCAGCTTTGGCGACGACGCCCTGCTGGTCGAAAAGTACCTGGAAACTCCGCGCCACATCGAGGTGCAGTTGCTTGCCGACGAGCACGGCCATGCGATGCACCTGTGGGAGCGCGAGTGCAGCCTGCAACGCAGGCATCAGAAGTTGCTTGAAGAAACACCCAGCCCCAGCCTGACACCGGTTATGCGCGCCGCCATCTGTGCAGACGCCGTGAAGATCGCCAAGACCGCGGGCTACGCCAACGCCGGCACATGCGAGTTCCTGCTCGATGGCGACAAGTGGTACTTCTGCGAAGTGAACACGCGCTTGCAGGTGGAACACCCGGTCACGGAGCAGGTGACAGGCGTTGACCTGGTCGAGTGGCAATTGCGCATCGCAAGCGGCGAGAAACTTACGTTGCAGCAGCAGGACATCCGCCAGCGGGGCCACGCCATCGAGCTGCGCATCAACAGCGAAGACCCCTACGCGGGCTTCATGCCGAGCCTTGGCTACATCGAAGCGTTTGAGCCGCCCGCCGGCGATGGCTTGCGCGTGGATGCCGGCTACGCAGCCGGCGACAGTGTGACGCAGTTCTATGATTCGCTGATGGCCAAGCTGATCGTGCACGAAAACGATCGTGCGGCTTGCATCGCGCGCGCCAGGGCGGCCCTGTGCGAGTTCATGGTGGTGGGGGTGGCAACGACGGTGCCGTTTCACCTTGCATTGCTGGACCACCCGGATGTGCAAGCCGGCAAGTTCGATATTCACTGGGTCGAAAAGCACATGACCGAGCTGACAAAACGCGGCCGTGAAGCCGACGCGGCTGTGCTGGCGGCACTGATGGAGTATCGAAGGCAGGAAAAGGTGCGCGCGGCCCAAAGCAAAGCCGGCGAAACACACTTTGACCCCTGGAGTTCCAGCAGCCTGCCCCGGCTGAGGTGAACAAGAACCGCGTGCGTAAGCGCGCGGCGTGCAAGAATATGGAGTACGAAGTCGAAATTGACGGCCAGAAACACCGCGTGCGCTTTTTTGAGCGCGACGGGGCGCTGCACGTTGAGCACGCGGGTGGCACCTACCCGGTGACGGCGCAGACGGCCCTGCGCAGCAAGGTGCAGGTGGCGCGCTTCAACGGCGACAACGTGCGCTTTGGCTATCACCACAGCAAAGAAGGCACCGACATCGTGCTCGATGGCGTGATTTACAGCGCCCGCGTGCGCGAGCTTGAGCATGTGCGGCTGTCAGCCGTCACGGCACGCAAAGCCGCGGCCGGCAAGCTTGAGGTCAAGGCGCCCATGCCCGGCATGGTGGTCGCGATCAAGGTGGCGGTGGGGGACACAGTCAAGAAAAACCAGAGCCTGCTCAGCCTGCATGCCATGAAGCTCGAAAACGACATCCGCAGCCCGCGCGAGGGCGTGGTCGAAGCCGTACTCGTGCGACCCAACGAAGTGCTCGAAAAAGGCGCCGTGATGATCAAGCTCGGCCCGGTGCAGCCATGAGCGTACAGGAAGACTACATCCGCTGGCTTGAAGGGCCGCGCAAGGCCTTTGTCGCCAAGGCTCGCGAACGGCGCGAGAAGTTTGAGACTTCTTCGGGCTGCGAAATCCCGCCGCTGGCTCTGCCCGCGCCCGGCGCCCTTGCCCCGCACGGTGAAGCCGACTACACCGCCAAGCTTGGCTTTCCCGGCGAATACCCCTTCACGCGCGGCGTGTACCCCAGCATGTACCGCGGGCGATTCTGGACCATGCGCCAGTACGCGGGCTTTGCCGACGCCGAAGAAAGCAACAAGCGGTATCGCTACCTGATGCAACAGGGCGTCACGGGCCTGAGCATCGCGTTTGACCTGCCCACGCAAATCGGCTACGACAGCGACCACGCCATGGCGCTGGGCGAAGTCGGCAAGGTCGGCGTGCCCGTGTGCAGCAGCGCCGACATGGCTGTGCTGCTGGACGGCATACCGCTGGACCAGGCCAGCACCAGCATGACCATCAACTCCAGCGCCGCGTGCCTGCTGGCGTTTTACCTGATTGAAGCCGACAAGCAGAACGTGCCCTGGGCAAAGCTGCGCGGCACGCTGCAGAACGACCTGCTGAAAGAGTTTGTTGCGCGCGGCACGTACATCTATCCGCCGCGGCCCAGCCTGCGCCTGACGACCGACATCATCGAGTTTTGCGCCCGCGAAGTGCCCAACTTCAATGCCATCAGCATCAGCGGCTACCACATTCGTGAAGCGGGCAGCACGGCGGCGCAGGAAATCGCGTTTACGCTGGCCAACGGCTTGTGCTACGTCGAGCACGCAGTCAAGCGCGGGCTTGATGTCAACGACTTCGGCAAGAACCTGAGTTTTTTCTTTAACGGCCACAACAACCTGCTTGAAGAAGTCGCCAAGTATCGGGCCGCGCGCCGCCTGTGGGCCAAGCTGATGCGCGAGCGCTTCAGTGCCACCGACGAGAAGGCGCTGATGTTGCGCTTTCACACCCAGACCGCGGGCAGCATGCTTACGGCCCAGCAGCCTGAAAACAACATCGTGCGCACGGCGTTGCAGGCGCTGGCGGCTGTGCTGGGCGGCACGCAAAGCCTGCACACCAACAGCTATGACGAGGCGCTTGCATTGCCGACCGAGAAGTCGGTCAACATTGCGCTGCGCACGCAGCAGATTCTGGCGTACGAGTCAGGCGTCGCCGACACGCCGGACCCGCTGGCCGGCAGCTATCTGGTTGAGCAACTGACAGACGAACTTGAAGCCAAGGCAGAAGCGCTGATTGCCGCCGTCGATGAACGCGGCGGCAGCGTGGGCGCCATTGAACAGAAGTTCATGCAGGGTGAAATTGCCCGTGCGGCGCTTCAGTACCAGCGCGGCATAGAGCGGGGCGAGCAGGTTGTCGTGGGCGTCAACAAGTTTCAATCCGCCGATGAAGCCCAGCCCGAATTGCAGGGCATCAACCCCGAGGCCACAAAGAGGCAACTGAAGCGGCTGTCCGAATTCAAGGCGGGCCGGGACGGGGCATTGGTGAAAAAGTCACTGGCTGAACTTTCCGACACAGCCACAGGCGACGGAAATCTGGTGCCGAAAATTCTCGCGGCATTGCGTTCCAAGGCGACATTGGGCGAGGTCTGCGATACCATGCGCGCCGTGTTCGGTGAGTATCGGGACAGTTAGGAACCAGCATGGCATCGGGCGAAACCACGCGCAGCAAGCGCAACACCACATCTCGAATCAAGAAGCCGGGCGGCAACTCAAAACCTACCGCATCCCACACAACGCTCAATGAGCGCAAGGCGCTGCTGGACCTGTGCGGGCAGATCGGCGCGTTGATCATCGGTCAGCGCCACGACCGCATGAACCAGGCCGTCGAGATCCTGCAAAAGCAGTCCGCGGCGCTGCTGCTGCAGCAGCACCTGGATGTGTGGCTGCCGCGCTTTCATGAACACGTCGAGGCCCTGGAAAAGGTGATCGGCAAGGACCTGAAGCTGAACGAGGGCAACCTCGTCAACGACCTCAAGACCAAGGTCAACGCGGCGGGGTACAAGAACCTGCGCGAGTTCGTGATCAAGCTGGTGCTGCCGGTAATCAGCTACCACGGCCTGCTGCTGTTCCTGAACAACGAGGCCCGCGTCTCGTTGCCGCCGGATGTGCGCGCCGAAGTCATCACCAAGATGAATGCGATCAACAAGGTGCTGGGCGGGGCCTGTGCAGCCATGGTGCTGCAAGAGAGCATGGGCATTTAGGGTATCGCCATGCGCCTTGACCACATCGGCATTGCAGTTAAGACCATCGCCGAAGCCCGGGGCTTCTATGAAATCGGCTTGGGCCTTGGCACCGAGCCGGGCATTGAAGAAGTAGCCGGCGAGCAGGTGCGGGTGCTGAAGCTGATCGTGCCGCCGGGCACGCATATTGAACTGCTTGAGCCGATGAGCCCCGAAAGCGCGATCGGCAAGTTCATTGAAAAGCGCGGGCCTGGCATCCACCACTTGTGCTTTGCATGCGACAACATTGTCGCCGAGACCGCCCGGATGATTGAAGCCGGTTACACGCCGCTGTGGCCTGAGGCACGGCTGGGGGCGGGCGGGTGCCTGGTGAACTTCTTTCACCCAAAGCAGACTCACGGGGTCTTGACAGAGCTGTCCCAGCCCCCTAATTAGGCGCCCCATTAACGCCAGAGCGGTGCTTGCAGGGCAGGTTAGCCAACGCTAGACTTTCGCCCCATCGCGCCGCAGGGCGCGTCAAGTGTTTTGGCAAGTCCAGCCCCGGCAGGGGCTTGAGAAAGGGAGAGCAGCGTGCCGACACGAGAAGAAATTGAAGAGTCGGTAGTACAGATCGTGTGCGACCAGATGGGCGTGAGCCGCGACAAGGTCACGATGGAGACCTCGTTCGTCAACGACCTTGGCGCCGACAGCCTCGACACGGTCGAACTTGTCATGGAATTTGAAGACGAGTTCGAGCTCAACATCCCCGACGAAGACGCGGAGAAGATCCAGACCGTCGGCGACGCCGTGAAGTACATCGAGGAAAAGATCGCCAACAAGGCGTCTTAGCTCGCCAAATCGGGGGCTGCCCGCCGCGGCTTGGCCGCGGCTTTGACGGGAACCTTGCATGTTCAATAACGGTCGCCGACGCGTTGTCATCACCGGCCTGGGTGTCATCTCGGCCATCGGTAACGATGTGCCGACGTTCTGGCAAGGCGCCATCAAGGGCGCCAACGGCATTGAGTTGTGTCCTGACTTTGCCGAAGCCGGCTTGACGACCACCATTGCCGGGCGCGTCAAAAACTTCGACGCCACCGTGCTGCTGGGCGACCGCAAGTACGCGCGTCAGACCGATCCCGTGGTGCACTTTGCCGTGGTGGCGGCGGGCGAAGCGCTGAAGGACTCCGGCCTGAACCTGGAAACCGAGGACCGTACCCGCATCGGGTGCATCATCGGCAGCGGCATCGGCGGCCTGGAAGAAATCTACGACGGCACAAAGACCCTGATTGAACGCGGCCCGCGCCGCGTAAACCCGTTCTTCGTGCCCAAGATGATGCTGAACGCGGCGGCCGGCAACGTGGCGATCCGCTACGGCTTGACCGGGCCGAACTTCGCCACCGCCAGCGCCTGCACCAGCGCCAATCACGCGCTGGGCATGGCGTTGCGCACCATCCAGTACGGCGATGCGGACGTGATCTTTGCCGGCGGCAGCGAAGCCGCTTGCACCGTGCTGGGCATGGCCGGCTTCTGCGCCGCCCGCGCCATGAGCACCCGCAACGGTGATCCCAGCCGTGCAAGCCGCCCCTTCGACAAGGACCGCGACGGCTTTGTGATGGGCGAAGGCGCGGGCGTGCTGGTGTTCGAAGAGCTTGAACGCGCCAAGGCGCGCGGCGCGAAGATCTATGCCGAAGTCGCGGGCTTCGGCATGACCGATGACGCGTTTCACATCACCTCGCCCAGCGAAGACGGTGAAGGCGCCCGCCGCAGCATGGAACTTGCTGTGAAGGATTCAGGCCGCAAATTTGAAGAGTTCGACTACATCAACGCCCACGGCACCAGCACCGAGTACAACGACCGCAGCGAAACGCTGGCGATCAAGCGTCTGTTCGGTGACCACGCGCGCAAGTTGATGGTCAGCAGCACCAAGAGCATGATCGGCCACCTGCTGGGCGCCTCCGGCGCCGTGGAACTGGTGGCGACCGCGCTGGCTGTGCACAACGACATCGCCCCGCCGACGCGCAACCTCGAGCAACCCGAAGAGGGGCTGGACCTCGACTATGTGCCGCACGAAGGGCGCAAGGCCACGGTACGCGCGGCGCTGTCCAACAGCTTCGGCTTCGGCGGCCATAACGCCACGATCGCGTTGGCCAAGTACTCTGCTTGATATGTCAAACGCAATCTAGCAATTGATCTGAGTGCGCATTTCCAATTGCATAAGTTGCCATGTGATGCAATTGTAGTCACATGGCGTCTCCTTGTCTGCTGTACAGACGGCGCTACAATTGCACCCCTTGCTCACAGTCTGAGCTTCATCGTAATCAAGCCGCGGTCGTGGGTCCGTAGGCCTGATTCACTGACTATTCAGGAGAGAGCGTGTATGGGTAAGTGGATGGCAATTCTCTGCTTCATTGGCTCATTGGCTGGCGGCGGTCTTGCGGCACAGGCCACTACATTGAGCGAGGGTTTTGACGACATTACGACGCTGACGGCATCGGGCTGGGTCGCGCAAAACAACTCGTCGCCCCTAGGTACCACGGGCTGGTTTCAGGGTAACTCGGCCGTGTTTCCGGCCCAGACTGGCGGAACAGGCACCGAGTACATTGGGGCAAACTTCAACAACGCGTCGGGCACGGGCCACATCAGCAACTGGCTGATCTCACCCGAGATCGAGTTCATGAGCGGCAAGACTATCTCGTTCTATACGCGTACCCCGGCCGGAAGCCTCTGGCCAGATCGCCTGGAACTGCGGCTGAACCTGACCAACAACGGAACGAACGTCGGCACTTTATCGACCGACGTGGGTGACTTCACGACTGTGGCCGTTGAGGTCAACGCGACTCTGCTCTCCGGTGGATACCCCGAAACCTGGACGTACTACTCGTACACATACACGGGCGCCACGCTAAACGGGCGGTTCGCGTTCCGGTACAACGTAACTGGCGGCGGCCCCTCCGGCGCCAACAGCAACTACATCGGCATCGACACGGTTGAATACAACTTTGCACCGCCATCGGTCACGATCAATCAATCTGTCGCACAGAATGACCCGACTACAAACGGCAACGTCCTGTTCGATGTAGTGTTCAGCGAATCTGTAACCGGGTTTGACGGCTCTGACGTCAACCTTGCGGCAAGCACGGCTCCGGGCACGCTAACGGCAAACGTGTCCGGCAGCGGCACCAACTACACCGTGACCGTGTTCGGCATGACGGGCGCCGGCGACGTTGTTGCATCCATTGTCGCGGCCGCTGCGACCGGCGTAGTCAGCGCACAAGCGAGCCTTGCATCCACCAGCACCGACAACACTGTCAGCTATTCGCCAGCAGCGCCGACAGTCACGATCAACCAGGCTACGACCCAGACGGACCCTACCGGCACTTCACCCATCGCGTTTACGGTGGTCTTCAGTGAAAATGTCACCGGCTTTGCCAACACCAGCGTTGACCTCAGCGCCAGCACAGCCGGCGGCACCCTTGTCGCGTCGCTTACCGGCAGCGGCAGCACCTACACCGTCAGCGTCACCGGCATGACGACGGCTGGGACGGTCGTGGCCAGCATCTCAGCAGGCGCGGCAACCGGCGTGTTCACCGGCTTGACCAGCTTGGCATCTACCAGCACCGACAACTCCGTGACTTGGTCAGGCAGCGGTGGAGGCGGTGGCGGGGGTGGAGGCGGGGGCAAGAAGAAGGGCAGCAGCGGCGGTTGCGCTGCATACGGCAGCCAGAGCCTGCTGGGCTTGGCGGCGTTTGCGGGGCTGGCCATCCTTTGGGTGCGCCGTCGTCGTCTGGCGTAGCTGAATCAGTCAGGATCCTAAGTTACCACGAGGAGGGCTTCGGCCCTCCTCGTTGCGTGACAGACGCTGAGGTCAAGCATACAATCCGGCCGGAGGCCAAACTTGCGTATCCGATTGCTTTTGTGTGCCGCGCTGCTGGCTGTTGTTTGCGGTTGTTCCGGCACGGAAAGTTATTTCCGGCTGGACGAGTGGGGTCAGGGCTGGAAGCTTCAGATTGATGAAAAGGACGGGCGCGCATTTGAGGCCAAGTGGGTAAAGGGTGACAATACCAGCATGAAGCTGGTCAACTACCACAGCGGCGGTCCGGGCGGCGACTTCACGATCATCAACACGCTGTTTCTTGAACTGGACGGCAAGGGCAACGTGCGCAATGGCCGTCTGCGACGCGTCGTGACAACCGGCTTTGACGAAGCCACAGCTCGCGAAAAGGGCGCGCAATGGTTTCGCGTGCTGCAAGGCTGGGCCCGTGTCGATGGACAGGGCCGCGGCAAGCTTGAGGTCCGCTGCGAAGGCGACTTTGAGTTTGCCGGCAACATTGAGCCCATGGATGGCCTTGAAATCACGCGCCCCAAGTAGCTTGCCCGCATACCGGGAATAGCAGGCGGCGCACGCGCCGTTGCGATACGGAGACACCATGCCAAAGGGCATACCGTTCACCAAAATGGAAGGCATCGGCAACGACTATGTTTACATAGACGCCCGCAAAGCCGCGCCCAGGGCGCTGAACAAGCTGGCCCGTGAAATCAGTGACCGACACTTCGGCGTCGGCAGCGACGGCTTGATCCTCATTCGCAAGAGCGCCAAGCCCGGCGTAAAGCACCGCATGCAGATGTTCAACAGCGACGGCAGCGAAAGCGAGATGTGCGGCAACGGGCTGCGTTGCGTAGCCAAGTACCTGTATGACCGCAAGCTTGAACGCGACAGCGAGTTCCCCATTGAAACCGGCGCCGGCGTGCTGCACGTCAAGGTCAAGGGCGACAGCAAACACATCGCGCGCCGCGTGACCATCAACATGGGCCAGCCGCGCCTGCTGCGCCGCGAAATCCCCCTGACCGGCGAACCCGACGGGCAGGTGATCGGGCTGCCGCTGAGCGTGGGCGGCCGCGAGTTCAAGGTTACCTGCGTAAGCATGGGCAACCCGCATTGCGTGATTTTCCTGCCCGAGCCCGCAAGCAAAGAGCTTGTGCACGGCATAGGCCCGCTGATTGAGAACCACGAGTGGTTCCCGCGCCGCACCAACGTCGAGTTTGTGTACCGCGAGTCGCCGACCGTGCTGCAACAGCGCACCTGGGAACGCGGCGCCGGCGAAACGCTGGCCTGCGGTACCGGCGCAAGCGCCGTGTGCGTGGCCGCGAACCTGAACGGCCTGACCGGCCGCAAGGTCAAAATCAAGCTGCTGGGCGGCGACCTTGAAATGCACTGGAACGAAAAGGACGGCTGCGTTTACAAGACCGGCCCCGCGCGCGAAGTCTTCACCGGAGTCTGGCCCGCATGAACCACCTGGCCGTCAGCATCGCGGGCGTGGACATGACCAGCGCGTTGCTGTGGCTGATCTGCTGGTTTCTGACCATCGGCCTGCACGAGGGCGGCCACGCCTGGATGGCATGGTGGCGCGGCGACGACACGGCCTACATGCTGGGCAAACGCAGCATCAACCCCGTGCGCCACATCGACAAGGGCAACAACATGAGCCTGTTCGGCGTCGTGTTGCTGCCGGTGATCACGGTGTTCACGATGGGCTGGCCCATCGGTTTTGCGTGGGTGCCGGTTAACCCCGGCAAGATGCGCCACCCGTTGCGCGACAACGCGTTTGTCGCGCTGGCTGGGCCGGGCGGCAACCTGGTGGGCGCGATTGCCGGCGCGCTGGTGCTGGCGCTTGCGATCTTCCTTGTCGGCACCACCGGCGGCTCGCTGGCGCTGCACCCCTTTGAGTTCCATGTCGGGCAAACCAGCACCGCGCTCGCGCTGCTGGCGCACCTGGCGTACCGCATGATGCTGATCAACATCCTGCTGGGCGTGATCAACCTGATGCCGATTCCCGGCATCGACGGCGGTGCGGTGCTGTACTACTTTCTGAATCATCGGGGCCGCGAGATCTTCAACAGTCTGCGGCCGTACGGCATTATCATCTTCGTGCTGGTTGTGTGGTTCCTGCTCAGCAAGCCGATCGGGATGCTGTTTCTGTTCTTTGCTTCGGACTTCACAATCTGGCTGATGAACCTGGTGGGGAAGTAATGCCCGAAGTTCGCGTAAGCACATCTATCTACACCGGCCCGCTCGACCTGCTGCTGTATCTGTGCCGGCGGGCTGAGGTCGATGTGTACGACCTGCCGGTCACGGAAATCGCCGAGCAATACGTCGCCGAGCTTGAGGCCATGCCCAGCATCGACCTTGAGTATGCCGGCGAATTCCTGACCATGGCCGCCAGCCTTTTGAAGCTTAAAAGCGACCTCGTGCTCGCCCGCAGCACACAGGCCGGCGCCGCCGAGCAGGAACGCGCCCGGCTGGTCAAGCAGTTGCTTGAATACAAGCGCATCCGCGACATGGCGGCCCTGCTGGGCGATCGCTACGACGAACAAGCCAAACGCCACCCCCGGCCCGGCGGGCAACTCAGTGGCGACACGCCCGAGACCAGCAACGACACTTACATAGAGGACATTACCGTCGTTGACCTGTACCGCGTGTTTCAGCGGCTGTACGGCGAAATCAAGGCGCCGAAACCGCACCTGATTGACCTGACGGACAAGCCCGTGCGCTGGTACATCGAGCAGATTCTGGCGCAGTTGAAGACGAATGGCCGCGTGGATTTTTCGGAATTGGTGGGCCCGCAGCGCCGCAAAGAAGAACTGATCGGCAACTTTCTGGCGCTGCTGGAAATGGTCAAACAGAACGAGATCAGCATCGAGCAGCACGAAAACGGCGAGATCATCATCGGCCCGCCGCAGCCCCGTGAACAAGAGCCCGGATCGCAAGCGACAAACTGAAGCAGGCACGCCCGGACAGGTCACAGGCCGGCCCGGAAGGGCCGGCTGTTTTGTCGATCTGACCGTGAACGGAGCCAATGACGGGCAAATGACGGGCAACGGACCGGGCAATGGCATGCCGGGCGCAGGTGTTATCCGGCCCGTTTGCGGCGACGTGGCCAGAGTGCCAGCAAGCCCAGCACAAACGGCGACGCGGACACTGGCGACAACGCGCAGCCTTCACTGCTGCTGCCCTTCTTTTTGCCGCTGCCTGACCCACCTCCGCCGCCCCCGCCTCCGCCGCCCGTATTGATCCCGGTGTAGCCCGGCAGAATGTGGTCCAGCACACCTTGAAACAGGGCGTTGCGGGCCGCCTCTTCGTTGATGCACTCGAACGGGAAGCCTACGACTATCGTGTTGCCCGACTGGATCGCCGCCGTTGCGCCGCCGTTGTATGTCATGGCTACGATGGATCCACCGTGGGTCGCCAGCACATCGGGCGAAAAAACCGTGTAGTTGTTGCCCGTGCCATTGTCGATCGTGAACGCCCCGACGCCCGCAAACACGCTGCCCGCCGCGCCCGATGCCGCCCACACACCGCTGTTGGTGTTGACGAAGCCCGCGCCGAGGTCGTTGTTCAGGAATGCGACATCTGCGGCGCTGCCGCCGCCAAGGTGCGCGCCGATGTCGGTGCCGCTGACAAACAGGCGCCCGCCGCCCGCCAGATAGGCGCTGACCAGTGCCTGCTCGGCTGCGTTGAATGTAAGCCACCACTGGTCTTCGTTGCCCAGCACCCAGTCCAGCGCGGCATAGCCACCCAGCGGCACTGTCCCGTTTTCGACGGCTTCATTGCTGGCGCTGTCAAAAAAGTACGTGCCGCCGCCTGACGTGCCTGCCGCCGCCGCCGCCAGCGCGTGGCGCCGCACACTGTTGAAGTGATTGCGCCCGTGCAGTGTGCCCGTGTGCACCGTGCCGCCCTGCTGGTACCACGTGAACTCATCCCAGCGGTCATAGCCGCTGACAATCAGCAACGGCGTTGCCAGGCCCTGGGCCAGTGAATCCGGCGTGCGCGCGCACAGCATTTCGCTGACCAGGCTCTCGCCGCCGGCATTGGTGGCCGTCACCCGGGCAAACACAAGCTGGCCGGGCGCAAGGCCGGTCAGCACGTGGCTTGTGCCTGCGTTGGCCGCGCGGCCTTCGTCAAAGGCAAATCCGTCGTTGCTCAGGTACACGCGATAGCCGCTGGCGACGGCGCTGGCTTCGCGGGGGTCGGCTTGCGGCTGCCACGAAAGCGTGATCTCGCCCGCGCCGGTGTTGCGCATGGCAAGGTGTGTCGGCGGCATCGGGATGATCGTAGCCGACGGGTTGAAGTGCCGCACAATGGCCTTGTATGCCGCGCGCCCGATGGTGTGCCTTGAAAACGGCTGGCGCAACCACCACGCGTCGGTGGCGTTGTCGTGGAACGCGCTTTCCAGCAGGCAGCTTGGCGCGGTGGTGCTTTGGCGAAGCTCGCCGAAGTTGCCGGCGTAGGGTGTGCGCGTGACCCAGGTGCTGTCATGTACCGCTGTCATGTCGCCGGCGACAGTGGCGTTCATGAGGTCGCGAAACGAGTTGCTAAGGTTGACCAGCGCTGCCGGGTGCGTGGGCGAGCTGCTGTTGTCGTAGCTCAGCGTCACCGTGCCGCGCGCCGTGCCGCTGGCCGCGTTGCTGTGAATGGCAAAGTACAGGTCAAAGCCGCCCCACCAGTTCATCAGGCGCGGGCGGCAGGTCACGTCGTCGTCGTTGTCCTGGCCGCCGGCGATACTGTCGTAAACGCTCGACGGCGCGCCGACGTATTGCGCCCAGTAGCGCGAACATTCCAGCCAGCGCGCGCGGTTGCTTGTACCGCCGCCGCTGTTGATGCTGCCCATGCCCGCGCCCAGCTTCACGCCGTCGGCGATGACGACATTGCCCGCGGTGGGGGACTGGTTGGAAAGTTCAATCAGTGCGGGCTGTGCGGGCGTGAATTCCCACTCGCCGATAAACACCCAGCGCGCGCCTTCGTTGTGCGTGTTGACGCTGCCCGCGTAGTCGCTGTGCGTGAAGGTGCGCTGGCTCACGCGCACTTCGGCCACGCCCGCCGCGTGATGCACGCGGTACAGGGCGTCCGGGGCGCGGTCGCCGGCCGAGGTAAACCAGACGTAAACGGGCAGCTTTGCTTCGCGCGAAAGGTTGAACGTCCAGCGCGCGGTGGCTGACTCGGTTGTGGCTGTGCTGGCCCAGCGGTAGCCCGTGCCGCGATAGCCGGCGACGTTGGTGCTGGTGGTCCAGGTGCCGGTTTGCGTAAAGCTTGCGTCGCCGTCGTCGCCGACAAACTCAAGGGTTTCGTAGCTGCGCTCGCGGGCGCTTACAACATAGGCCCCGGCATTGACCAGATACGGAATGACAAAGTCGATCATCAGCATGGCGTTGCTGTGGTCTTCCACCACGCCGTGCGTCACGCCGCGCTGTGTTGTCCAGCCAAGGGTGTTGTGCCAGTAGTAGCCGTGGCCGGGGCTGACAAAAATGCGCCGGCCGTTCAGCGCGCCGTTGCTGGGCCGCATGTGCGGGTCTGCAGAGGTTTGTGTCGGCGTCAACGCGGCAATGAACGCCGCGATCCCCACGATCAGGAGCGTCTTCTTCATGGCTATCCCGAAAAGCCTGCCCAGCCGGGCGGAGCATACGCGACACGCGTTGTGAACAAAGACAAATTTCCGATTGCGGCTGGGAATGTAAGGTCTGCGCAGCCTGTTGCCAGACTGGAGTCCGTAATGAACGAACTGACTGAACGGTTGTTGCGCGCCATTGGCGTACTGATTTTGCGCGTCGGGGCAGGCGTGCTGATGATGACCCACGGCTGGGGCAAAGTGAAGCGCATGCTGGACGGCAACTGGGAGTTCGCGGATCCGATCGGGCTTGGCCCCACGTTGTCCCTGATAGCCGTGGCGGGCGCCGAGTTTGTATGCGCGGGCATGGTGGTCGTGGGTCTGTTGACGCGGGCGGCCGCTGCGCCCGTTGTGTTTGCCATGCTGATTGCGGCGTTCGTGATTCATGCCAACGACCCGTGGGTCAGGCAGGAAATGCCGCTGCTGTTTGCGCTGATGTTTTTCGTGCTGATGTGGACCGGCGGCGGGCGCTTCTCGCTGGATGCGCTGATGTGGCCCGCGCTCAAGCGCCGCAGGGCCAAGGCCAAGGTGTAATCACTTGCGCACAGCCGCGTGAAACGCCGCGCTGCTGCTGCGCACGTCGTCAATCACAAGGAAGCACTCCGGGTCGCAGTCGCGCGCCAGCTCGGGGATCAGCGGCGCCTTCTTGCGCAGCACATGGATAAACAGCAACTGGATCGGCCCGTGCAGGCCCTTGCCCTCAAACTGGGTGACGCGGAAGCCCTTGGTTCGGAAAAGCGCGGCCATCTTGTCGCCGTTGTGCGTGAAGATGCGCACCACCTGTTCGCCGCGCGCCAGCAGGCCTTCAAGCACCACGCCTACAAACGTGCCCGTGGCAAAGCCCAGCGCGTAGAACACCGCATAGACAGGGTTAGTCAGGTTCTTCACCACGCTCGCGACGACAAACACCCAGATCAGCGCCTCGACGAAACCAAGCATCCAGGCCGATTTCGCGCGGCCGTTGCGGATGCTGGCTTGCCGCAGCACAGCCAGCGAAACGTCAAAGACGCGCGCAACGGCAATCAGTACCCCGCCGGCAACGGCTTCGAGGGTGATGTCGGACAGCGAAAAATCCAACGGCATGGCACGGCAGGGTAGCGCCAATGACGGCTTTGCGAAGGGTCAGTCTTCTTCGACGGATTTGGCAAAGCCTTCGGCTTTTTCGGCGAGCTTGTCTTTGTCGTCGCCGATCACGAGCACAAGCAGCTCGCTGTATTGGGTGCCGTAGGTGGGCTGGCCGTACCACACGGCGTCGCGGACGGCTTCTTCGAGTGAATCTTCGGTGTCGCCGCTGGTCTGCATGTCGGCTTCGGGGTCTTTCTTGAGCTGGTGCTCGACAATCGCCTTGTCGAACACGTCATGCAGCCTGGCCGTAAGCTTGCCGCCCGCGTGCAGAGTGGCCCACGCACAGCCGCTTTCCAGCAGTCGCGCTGCAACCTTGGCCATTTCTTTGAGCGGAAACTTGGGGTCGGCCAGAACAACCAACGCCCCAAAAGGCGCCCCCGGCATAGACTCAATGGGGTCGTCCACCTTGGCCAGTGAAGCCACTACGAACTTGCGTTTGTTTTTGGTCTCGCCGCTGCGCATGCGTCCATTGTAGCGGACGGGCCTCTATCCGCCACAATGGCGTTGTTCGCCGGGCGTAACGCCCGCACTACTTTACCCGTCAAATCCCGCTTGCGGGTAGCGTTTGGTCAGGTAGTCGATGTCGTAGTACTTGGCTTCCTGCTCGGGTGTCAATATTCCGTGCTCGCGGATCAGCTCTTTGGGGGTCTTGCCGGTGGTCAGGGTTTCTTTGGCGATCTTGGCTGATGCCTGATAGCCGATGATCGGGTTCAGCACCGTCACCAGCGCCTGGCTTGTCTCGAAGTAGGCTTTGCAGCGTTCTTCATTGAGGGTACAGCCGGCGATGCTGTCTTCCGCGAACTTGGGCAGGAAGTTCGCCAGCCAGTTCATGCTCCACAATGTCGTCGCCGCCATGGTCGGCATCATCACGTTGAGATCAAGCTGGCCCGCCATCGCGCACAGGTACGCCGTGTGGTCGTTGCCCAGCACTTGGTAAAGCAACTGGTTCATGGCTTCCGGGTTACTGGGGTTGATTTTGCCCGGCATGATGCTGCTGCCCGGCTGGATCGGCTTGAGCCGGAACTCGTCCAGCCCGGTCGTCGGGCCGCATGACAGCAGGCGAATGTCGTTGGTGATGCGCGTAAGCTCAACGGCCATCACGCGGATCGCGCCGCTGAAGTTGTGAAACGCCCAGCGGCTGTTGATTGCCTCAAATGGGTCTTCGGGCACGCGCACTTTCAAGCCTGTGTAAATGCGCAGGTACTCAATGGCCTTGGCGCGGTAGCCGTCGGCTGTGTTCAGGCCGCTGCCGATGGCGCTGCCGCCCAAGGCAAGCTCCAGCAGGTCGTCGGCTGCGCGTTGCAAGTTCATGCGCACGTGGCGCACGCAGTTGCGCCAGCTCATGAACTCCTGCCCCAGCGTGATCGGCACGGCGTCCTGCAAGTGTGTGCGGCCGGACTTGATCACGCGCGCCCACTGTTTGCCCTTGGCTTCACAGGCGTCCTGCACGGCCTTCAGGCCTTCGTCAAGCCGCGGCCAGGCCAGCAGGGCCGACAAATGCAGGTTTGTGGGCACAGTGTCGTTGGTGCTTTGGCCGTAATTCACGTGGTCGTTGGGGTTGATCTTGAGTTCAGGGTTGAGCTGCATGGCGCGGTTGGCCAGCACCTCGTTCATGTTCATGTGGATGCTGGTGCCCGCGCCGGCTTGAAAGATATCGACGACAAAGTGCTGGTGGTGTTTGCCGGCAATGATTTCGTCGGCGGCGTCGGCGATGGCCTCGGCCATTTTGCGGTCAATGGCACCGCAGTCGGCGTTGGCGATGGCGCTGGCCTTTTTCTGATAGGCAAAGGCGCGAATCAGGTCCGGAAACGCGGCGCCGGTGATGCCGCTGACCGGAAAGTTGATGACTGACCGCGCCGTGGAGGCGCCGTACAGGGCATCCGCGGGCACGGGCATTTCGCCCATCGAGTCTTTTTCAATGCGGGTAGCAGACATGGTTGTCTCCGGCCAATTTTGTCGCTTTGTACCGGCAGATTGCCTGATGTGCAAACACTGCCCGCTAACCCGGCAACTCCGCCACGGCGTCCAGTTCAATGCGCATGTCAGGCAGCGCGAGCTCTTTGACCGCAACGCAGGTGCGGGCCGGCATGGGCGGCTTAAAATGCTGCTTGTAAACACTATTCATGGCGCGGTAATCGGCCATGTCGGTCAGATAGACCGTGACTTTGATGACCTGTGGCAAACCCGCCCCCGCGGCATTGAGCACGTGGGCGAGGTTTTCAATCGACAGGCGCGTCTGTTCTTCGATCGTCGTGCCGCTGACGGTTCTTTCGCCCGGCTTCATCGGCACGGTGCCGCTGGTGAAGACCAGGTTGCCGGCGCGACGTGCCTGGCTGAGAATGGTCGGAAAGGCCGGTGCGTGCTCAGTGCTGATTTCCATGCTTGTCCCCTCGTTGACACATGCGGCTTGAATGGCTATTCCTAGCCGCTCGTTAGGAGCGGAGAACCAGCGTGCTGAAAGCCACAGACCTGCGCAAGGGCAAGATCATCAAGATGGACGGCAAGCTCGTCCGCATTACCGATTTCCAGCACATTACGCCGGGCAACTGGCGCGGCATTGTTCAGATCAAGTTCAAGGACATCGTCACCGGCCACGGCAGCCAGAAGCGCATCAGCCCGGAAGACAAGTTCGAGGACGTGTACCTTGATAACCGCAAAATGACGTACCTGTACAAGTCAGGCGACAAGTACGTCTTCATGGACAACGAGACGTACGAGCAACCTGAACTGGGCGAAGACATTGTCGGCGACTCGGCGCTGTACCTGAAAGAAAACGACGAGTGCAACATCCTGTTTTACGAAGGCGCCGTGGTTTCGCTGGAGCTGCCGCCGCTGGTCGTGCTCAAGATTACGTACACCGAGCCGGGCGTGCGCGGCGACACGGTCCAGAACGTGACCAAGCCGGCGACGCTCGAGACCGGCCTTGAGGTGAAGGTGCCCAATCACATTCACCAGGGCGACATGGTCCGGGTGGACACGCGAACGGGTGAGTTTGTTGAACGAGTGAACCAGTAGCGCCGCAAGAAGTGTCCCACAGGGGCGGCGCGCAAGCGCCGCCCCTGTTCGTTATACCTGCCGCACACAGAATGGCCCGCCATGAACGCGCCGCTTACAACCGACAGCAGACGAATCCGCCGCGCGCGCCAGTTTGTGCTGTCGCGCGGCATTGAGCAGCGCACCTTTCGGCAGGCGGCCTTTGCAAGCGCGGGCGAAGGCCTGACACAGGGCCTGATGAGCCTCAACGCCTACGTCGCGATCAAGAGCATGGGGGCGCTGGACGCGGGCTATGAGCGCGAGGTTGCCACCCTGATCACGATGTTGCCCAGCGTGGCCATGGTGTTTGCCACGGCCTACGACACCGGCCCCGCCGTGCGCGGGCGGCGGCGTTACTTCCTGTTTGCTGCGGTGTTCGGGCGGCTGGTGTTCATGGCGGTGCCGCTGATCGTGCTGGCATTGACGGGGCCAATGCAGTCGTTTGCGTTTGTCGGGCTGGTGGCCTTTTCGGCGGTGATCTGCGCAGGCATACCGCCGGCGCTGAACCAGCTATGGGGCGCCAACTATGTGCCGGCATCGCGCGGCAAACGCTTTGCCTGGAACAGCAGCCTGAGCATGCTGATGGTTATGACCGGGGCCTTCATTGCCGGCATGGTGCTGGATGCACAGCCGCTGGTCAGCAACTACGGCAACCACGTGATCCTGTACCCGGTTGCGGCGCTTTGCGGGGCACTGGCGCTGGTCGGCTTTTATACGATCCGCATGCGCTTTGCGGCTGCGCCGCGCAGCCTGGCGGTCGGTACGTTCAATCGCATCAAGGACAGCTACGCGCGGGCGTTTCGACTGATGCGCGACGACAAGCACTTCCGGACCTACGAGCTGGGGTTCTTCATTTATGGCATAGCTTTCATGATGATGATGCCCGCCATCCCTGTGTTGTTCGCGAACTACCTTGAAGCCGACTACGGCGAGTTCACGCGTGCGACCGTCGTGACGATGCAGCTTACGCTGATGATCATGGCGCCGGTTGTCGCGTGGCTGTCTTCGGGGCGCCGCGTGACGCTGGTGACCGCGGCGGCCTTTTCGTCGCTGGCGCTGTTTCCGGCGGTGTTGACTGTGACGGCGCTGACGCGCGAGATCATGTTTGCGTACGCGGCCTTTGTGGTGTTCGGGCTTGCCATGAGCGGCGTGCACTTTGTCTGGAACCTGGGCGCGCTGGCGTTTGCGCGCGGCGGCAACGCGCTGGCGTACACCAGCACGCACGCCGCCATGGTGGGCGCGCGCGCGATGATCGGGTTTCCGCTGGGCTATGTGCTGATGAAAGTCTTTGCCGACACGCTGCTGCCCGTGTTCGTCACCGCATCATGCCTGCTGCTGGTGGCGACGTTCGTGATCATGCGGCTTGACCGGCGCATGGTAGCGCAGGGCTTGCAACCGATTGCGTGACTGCACTGGTTACTTGTTCTCGGCCTGGTACTTCTGCAAACGCTCCATGTACAGCGGGCCCCACGGGTCGCCGTCGCCGACTTCGAAGTCCGACCAGTCTTTGTGGGCCGCATCGAGCTTTTTCTGGTCCTCGGGTGAAAGGATGCGACCGATGTTCTCGCGGTTAGCCTTTTTGATGTCCTCGATCGCCTGCCAGTAAGTACGCCCCCGCGCGTCGCCGGGCAGCTTGGCGGTCTGCAGGTCGGCGATCAGCTTGATGAACTCGCCCTCCTGCGCCTTGCCGTGCTGCACCTTGATGATCATGTCCACCAGCTCATCGGCCATGTTGCGGCCTTCGGCGGTAGGAACTTCCAGTGTTTCAAGGATGCCCTTCTTGGCATCCAGAATCTCCTGCCGGATCAGCTGCTTTTCGGCGTCGCTGACGTTCAGCCGATTCAGGGCCTGCGACAGATCCTTGGTGGGGGTGCTGTTCGCCTGTTCTTCGGCCACTTTCTTTGCGGCAAGTTCAGCCAGCCTGTCTTCATCGACGGCGCCGCCGCCCGCCGCGGCCTTTTGGGCTTCGGTCCTGGCCTCGGATGCCTCCTTGCGTGCGGCCTTTACCTGTTCGTCAAGTTCAGCGACCCTCTTCTCAAGCGCCGCACCGTCTTCTGCGGCGACCTGCGCTTCAAGCTCGGCCAGCCGCTTCTCCATCGGGGCCTTGCCTTCGCCGCCGTCGATGCGGGCGCGCAGCGCCGCGATTTCGTCCTGCAGCCGCTTGGTGTCGTCGATGCGGCGGCGCTCGCTTTCATCAAGCTGGTTGCGCTGGTTGACAAGGTCAGCATTCAAGCGGGCGACTTCTTCGCTCTGGTCTTTGCAGCCGCCGACAAGCAACAGCAAGGCGCCGACGGCAGCCAGGGGTAGCGTGCGCTTCATCGTTGTCTCCGTGTGAGTGCAGCCATTATTGTCACTTTGAAAGCGTAAGTTTCACGGTATTTCGGCAACGAGAAAGCCGCTGCACGAGGCAGCGGCTTTGGGTGGATTGGCGGCCTACTCGGGCAGCTTTTCGGGCTCGTAGCTGTGGTCACGCAGGTTTTCGGCCTTGATCGATTTGATCTTGTCGCCGATGCGCAGCTTGTCCACGACATCCATGCCCTCGATCACCCGGCCCGCGACCACATACTCACCGCTCAGGTTCAGCACGTTGGGGCTGTTGGCAAAGCAGATGTAGAACTGGCTGCCCTGGCTGTTTTTGTCCATGCTGCGGGCCATGGCAAAGGTGCCGCGGAAGTGCTTGCGCTTGTTTTCTTCAAACTTGGTGCGGTAGCCGGGGCTGCCGGTGCCGTTGCCCTTGGGGCAGCCGCCCTGGGCCATAAAGTTGGCGATCACGCGATGGAAGTTCAGGCCGTCAAAGAAGCTCTTCTTAGCAAGGCTGACCAGCGACTTCACTGTGTTGGGCGAATCATCTTCAAACAACTCGACAACGACCTTGCCCTTGCTGGTCTCGATGACCAGCCGGGGATTCTTCTTCTTGGCGTCTTCGGCGCGGTACTTCAGCTCGTCTTCCCACTGCTCGACGGCCTGCAACTGAAACTGCTGCAGTTGCTGGATGCTTCCCAGCTGCTGCGGCGTCAGGAACTTGCGTTCCGTGGTCAGCAGGTCCTTGTAAACTTCAGCGGCCTTCTTTGAGTCCGCCTGCCGCTCAGCCAGCGCAGCTTTGGCCAGCTTGAAGTTAACCCGCAAGCTGTCAGCTTTCAGCAGCGTCTCGTCGGCGCCGAGCCTTTCCAGAATAGCGGAGGCTTGCGTGACGTGGCCCCACGAGATGATCGCTTCCGCCCACTCAAGGCTCATGAACGCCGCTGTCTCGGCGCGACCCTTGCACAGCGGCGAATCGGAAATGGCCGCGAAATGCTTGAAGGCGGTTTCATCGTCGCCCCGGTCCAGCAGCCCCTGCAAGTAATCGATGTGGGCGCGCGACTGGCTGGGGCAGGCGTCGATGTAGTCCTTGAGAAACGGCAGGTAGTCCTTTTCAATCCCGTCGATGCCCTGCTCAGCGGCCTGGCGCGACAGCAGGTAGGTCAGGTAATGGGCCCACAGGTGCTCGGGGTAGTCTTTTCGCGCCTTGATCAGTTCCTTGAAACAGCCGGCAGCGTCGCGGGCTTGCAGACGCGCGAGCACCGCCCGCATGGCGTCGTACATCTCCTTTTCGCGGTCGTTGTGGCGCTTGCGCGGCTCGTCGTCGAGTTCATCGAGCTCGGGCAGTTCCGACAGCTTGAAGGCAACCATTTTGGCGGGCGTGTTGCCCGGGTTCATGGCGTCCACGCCCTCCGGAAAGCTATGCATGCCGGCGGCGCTGCCGGCGGTGACGGCAAAGCGCCACTCATCGGACTGTGAACCCGGGGTGTTGCCGGGCACCACCACGCGGCGCAGGTCAATGAACAGCGTGACTTCGTAGTGGTCCCAGTACGCGATGCGGCCCATGCCGGCAAAACTGGCGTCTTCGCCGATGCGGCGGGGCGCCTCGCCCTTGCTATAGGCGATTTCGCTGCGGAACGGGGGCATGTTGCCTTCGCCGCGCGGCATCCAGACCGGAGACGGGTTGTACACAAGGTGGCGGCCGTGCTGGCCGTCCACAGACAACGACAGCGTGAAGCTGGCGCCCCGGTCCTGCATGCCGTCGCCGCCGTGGTAGGGGATGCGAATGTCGGCGTCAACGCGCAGCAAGCCGTTCTGGCGTGCGAGCTTCAGGGTGCCTTCGCCGCGTTCATACTTGACCTTAAACGCCAGGCCGCTGTCGGTCTTTTCGCCCTTGGGCGCTTCCGCGGGCTTTTCGGGTGTGTCTTGGGCATGGACGTCGTTACCGACCGCGGACGGGGGCGTGATCAACCCAAGCACAGCCGCCGCCAATCCGGCGCCAAATACCGCAAGCATGAGCAACTTGTTACGCACAGTCATTCCTCCGGGCCTCCGCGGCAGTGTACTGCAAATCCGGTGCCTGAATACCTGCCACTTGTCCTGATACGTGTAACTCGCTAGTTTCCCCCCGTTGTGATCGCCGGGGCGGACCGTGTGTGCCGCGCTTCGGGGGTAGCAGGAGAAGTCATGGATATCAAAGAGATCCATCGGCTCATTGAGCTGATGAACGAGAACGACTTGCTGGAACTTGAGCTGGTCGAGGACAGCAAGAAGATCCGACTGAAGAAAAAGTACGACGGCGGGCCGCGCATGATTGCCGCCCCCGTCGCCGCCGTGGCGCATCATCCCGCAGCCGCCGCCGCGCCGGCTGGGCCCGCGCAACCTGCGGGCCCGCCCGCGGGCACAATTGCCATCAAGAGCCCGATGGTCGGGACCTTTTACCGCTCAAGCAACCCGGAGTCGCCTGCCTACGTTGAAGAGGGCGACCAGGTCAACCCCGAAACGGTGGTCTGCATCGTTGAAGCCATGAAGGTGTTCAACGAGATCAAGGCTGAGCTTGAAGGCACCATCGTAAGCATCCTTGTCGAGAACGGGCAAACCGTCGAGTACGGCCAGCCCATGTTCCTGGTCAAACCAAACTAGAGTCCCGAGTGCCGTGTGCCGGGTGCCGCGCCTGAGCGGTCGCCACGGACACGGGACTCGGCACACGGGACACCCGACGAATGTTTTCAAAGATCCTGATAGCCAACCGCGGCGAGATTGCCCTTCGCATCATCCGCGCCTGCCGCGAGATGGGCATAAAGGTCGTCTGCGTTTACAGCGAAGCCGACAAAGACGGCCCCTGGCTGGACATCGCCGATGAGAAGTACTGCATCGGCCCGGCCCCCAGCGCCAAGAGCTATCTCGATATCAGCCGGATCATGGCGGCGGCCGAGGTCGCTGACGTGGACGCGATTCACCCGGGCTACGGCTTCCTCAGCGAAAACGCCCACTTTGCGGAAGTGTGCCAGAGCAGCGGCATAAGCTTCATCGGCCCCAGCCCGGAGGCAATCCGCTTGCTGGGCAACAAGGCCAGCGCGCGCGAGCTTGCAGTTAAGGTCGGCGTGCCGCTGCTGCCCGGCACGAAAGACCTGGTCGCCGACGACAAGGAAGCGATCGAGATTGCCAACGACATCGGCTACCCGGTAATCGTGAAGGCGGCGGCGGGCGGCGGCGGGCGCGGCATGCGCGTCGCGCACAACGAAATCGCGCTGGTCAACGGCTTTCTGCAGGCCAAAAGCGAAGCCGCAACGGCCTTCAAGGACGACGGCGTTTACATTGAGAAGTTTCTGGAGCGGCCGCGCCACGTTGAAATCCAGATCATCGCCGACAGCCAGGGCAACTACGTCTATTGCGGCGAGCGCGATTGCAGCCTGCAACGCCGCCACCAGAAGCTGGTCGAGGAAGCGCCCAGCCCGATCATGACGCCCGACCTGCGCAAGAAGATGGGCGACGCGGCGGTCACCTTGTGCAAGGCCGCGAACTACGTAACGGCGGGTACGGCCGAGTTCCTGGTGGACAAGAAGAACAACTTCTACTTCATGGAAGTGAACACGCGCATCCAGGTTGAGCACCCGGTCAGCGAACTGGTGACGCGCACCGACCTGATCCAGGCGCAGATCATGGCCGCAGCGGGCGAAAAGCTGCCGTTTGCGCAAGCCGACGTTGAAGTGCGCGGCCACGCCATTGAAGTGCGCATCAATGCCGAAGACCCCGACAACGGCTTCAGGCCAAGCCCCGGCAAAATCACCGACCTGTTTGTGCCCGGCGGCCCCGGCGTGCGCTGGGACAGCCATATCAAGCCCGGCTACGTGATTCCGCCAACCTACGACAGCATGATCGGCAAGTTGCTGGTGTTTGCCAAGGACCGCACGGCGGCCATTGCGCGCATGCGACGCGCACTGGGCGAGTTCAAGATCGAGGGCGTGAAGACCACGATCCCGCTGCACCAGAAAATCATGCACGACGCCAACTTCATCAAGGGCGACGTCGATACCGGCTACATTGAGAACGTCCTGCTGGCGAAATGAAATCCGCGCCGGCGGTCATGGAATAACCCTGCGCAGGTAAGGTGTTTGTCTGGCAGGAGAGGGCCATGACGTTCTTCGAAATTGCACACTGGATCCTGATGGGCGGGGTAATCCTCGCCGGCTTGGCCGCCACCGGTGTGGTGATCAGCACCCTTCGCGAAAGACCCGCGCCCGCAAAGGCGCCCGGCGACTGCCGCGAGGACACGCTGATCCTGCACGGCGAAGGTGCGCGCCGCGACTGCTGATTACACGACGGGAACAGCGGCGCTGCGCGATGCGCCGATTCCGGGGCGGCCCAAGGTGGGTCGCCCCTATTGTTTGAAGAACTCCGCGGCAGCAGACGCGAGCACACCCTTTTGCGCCTGGCGAGCCTTGAACTCCGGGGCATAGCGCACACTTGTCCGCCGTTGCATTTGCGCGTTCATTTCATCGGCGGGCGCGTCCAGCCCCGTCCGGCACGTCAGCGGCTCAACGCCGCACGCGATGCAGCCGGGCGTGTGGCCGCTGCAATCGTTGGTGTATTCCTCAAGCCTTGAGCGCACACGCTCAGACCACAAGTGTTGCTTATTGGTGCCCACGCTGATCATGTCCCAGGGCAGGTATTCATGCTCGCCGCGCTGGCGGTGGATGTACCAGTCGGCGTCGATGCCCGCCTGCTCGCAGGCCTTGCGCCACAGCGCTAGATCGCAACATTCTTCCCAGGCGTCAAAGCGCGCGCCCATCTGCCACGCGATCTCGGTCAGGCGGCCAAGGCGGCGGTCGCCGCGGCTGTACAGCGCCTCAAGCCAACTGGTTTCGTAGGGGTGCACTTTCAGCCGGATGTTCTTGTGCCGCACCAGCGAACGCAGGAGCTTTGTGTGGCGCTCAAGGGTTTCGCGGCTTGCCATGCCCTCCCACTGGAAGGGCGTGAAGGACTTGGGCACGAACAGGCTGACGGTCACGTTCAGCGTGAAGTTGTGGCGCTTCATCTGCCGGGCCATCGATGCAATCTGGTTCAGCAGGTCGGCGCTTTCGCGGATGTCGCCTTCGGTTTCGGTGGGCAGGCCGATCATCATGTAAAACTTGATGGTCTTGTAACCCTCATTCAGGGCCGCGCGCGCGCCTTCCACCAGGTCGTGCTGCGTGATGGTCTTGTTGATTACGCGCCGCAGCCGTTCGCTGCCCGTTTCCGGCGCCAGCGTCAGGCCGCTTTTGCGCACATTCTTGGTGAGTCCGGGCAGGTACGTAAGCTGCTGGTCCACGCGCAGGCTGGGCAGCGCGACGCTGATCTGCCGCCCGGCAAACTTTTCCTGCAACTGCCGGATGATCGGCACAAGCTGCGGGTGATCGCTGGAACTCAGCGAAAGCAGGCTGATCTCGTCGTAGCCCGTGTTGCGCACCAGCGCCTCGGCCAGAGCCACCACCGTTTCCGGCGTGCGGTAGCGCTGCGGCCGGTCAATCATGCCGGCTTGGCAGTAGCGGCAGCCTTCGGTACAGCCGCGCATGATCTCGATCGTGACGCGGTCCTGGATGACCTGCACGTATGGCAGTATCTGCCTTGTCGGGTAGAAGGCAGTGTTGAGGTTTGCCACCGCGTTTTTCTTCACGCGGGCCGGCACGCCCGGCGCGTTGGGTTTAAGTGCCGCAATTGTGCCGTCGTGCCCGTACTCGACGTCATAGGCGGCGGGCACGTAACAGCCGGGCAAAGCGGCGGCGCACATCAGCAGAAAGTCGCGCCGCGAGAGATCGCGAATCGCGCTCAAATCCTGCGGCAGCGCGGCAAAGCGGAGAGTGAAGGGCTTTTCGGTGTACACATCCTTGACGCTGAAGTCGGTGGGCAGGCGGTAGCGCTCAAGGATTGACGCGTCAAGACGACCGCGCCAGACGCCCACCAGGTGCAAAAACGCGGGCAGCACGTCTTCGCCCTCGCCGGGCAGAAAGGCGTCCACAAAATCCGCCAGCGGCTCGGGCGTAAGCGCGCCTGTGCCGCCGGCGATGATGATCGGGCCGTTGTCGTCGCCGCCGCGGCGCAGGGTTACGCGTGCGAGGTCCAGCATGTTCAGCAGGTTTGTGTAGCTGGTCTCGTTTTGCAGCGAAAAGCCCAGCACGTCGAAGTCGCCAAGGGGTCGGTAGTTTTCAAGGGAGTAAAGGGGGATCGAGTGATCACGCAGCACACGCTCCATGTCGTGCCATGGCGCGAAAGCACGTTCGCAGACGATGTCGTCAAAGCGCTCGTTGAGCAGGTGATACAGAATGCGAAAGCCCTGGTTGGACATGCCGATGGCGTACGTGTCCGGAAAGCACAGCGCAAAGCGAACACGGTCCTCCCACGGCTTGGCGATGGCATTGACTTCCCCGCCCATGTATTGGGCGGGCGTCTTGACGCCGGGCAGGTAAGGCAACACGCGTTCCAGCACGTTCATGCCCACCAATGAACAATCATCATCGCACAATGGAATAGCGGGTCAGGCCCCATTGATCGACAGGCGCGTTTCAATGATGATTCCTGCCATGCGCCTGACGATCCTGTACTTTGCCCATTTGCCCGAACGCACCGGCACCCGTGAAGAAGTGTGCGAACTGCCCGATGGCGCAGGCGTGCCCGCGCTGGTTGCACGGCTTGAAGCCGCGCACCCGGCGTTGAAGGGCGCGCTGTCGGCCTGCCGTGTCGCAGTGAATGAAGAGTTCGCGGGCCTCGACGCGCCGCTGGCAGACGGCAACACCGTGGCCTTTATCCCACCCGTGAGCGGCGGATGACCGACCCTGCCCACAACCCCGACGCCCTGCTGCCCGCCGAGATGGCGGCCAAAGCCGAAGCCATCGGCGTAAAGAAGGCCGCTTTGCCCTTTATGACCACGTTTGCGCTGGCGGTGCTGGCCGGCGCGTTCATCGCGCTGGGGGCTGTTTTCAGCACCGTGGCGACGGCGGGCGGCGGCTTGGCGCCGGGGCTGACGCGTGTGCTGGGCGGCGTGGTGTTCAGCCTTGGCCTGATTCTGGTCGTGGTCGGCGGCGCGGAGCTGTTTACCGGCAACAATCTCATCGTCATGGCCTGGGCCAACCGGCAGGTCAGCACCCTGAAGCTGCTGCGCAACTGGGGCATTGTGTACGCGGGCAACCTGGTCGGTGCGATGGCGACGGCGGTGCTGGTGTACCTCAGCGGGCACTGGAAGTTCATGGGCGGCGAAATCGGGCGCAACGCGCTTAGCATTGCGCAGCACAAGTGCTCGCTGGGCTTTGTTGAGGCGCTGTTTCTGGGTGTGTTGTGCAACGCGCTGGTGTGCCTTGCGGTGTGGTTGACCTACAGCGCTCGCAGCGTTGCCGACAAGGTGCTGGCCATCGTGCCGCCGATCACGGCGTTTGTGGCGGCGGGCTTTGAGCACAGTATTGCCAACATGTACTTTGTGCCGGTGGCAATACTGATCCGCGACTTCGGCGGGCGCGAAGACGCGGCGGCCTTTGAGGCCGTCACCTGGCTGGGCTACGGCCGCAACCTGCTGCCGGTAACCCTGGGCAACATGATCGGCGGCGGCGTGATGGTGGGCATTGTGTACTGGTTTGTGTATTTGAGAGGCCGCAAACCCGCCTGACGTAAAGCCCGGCGTGCGAGCGCCGGGTTTGGAGACGTTTGTGCGCCATCGACCCGCAGCCTTGCGGCCGGGGCTGTAAGCGACACCGGAGAGATTCATGCACCCATCCAACGCCGAGCCCTTGGTGCACCTGATGCCGGGGGGCTGGTACAAGGCGAGCAACGCAATTGTCGTTGACCGCGTGAGCGTGGGCGAGGGCAGCAGCATCTGGTTTGGCTGTGTGCTGCGCGGCGACATCGCGCCGATTCGCATCGGCAAGTACACCAACATCCAGGACCTTGCCTGCGTACACATTGACCCCGAAGAAGAAAACGAAATCGGCGACTACGTAAGCGTCGCGCATCACGCGCTGGTGCACGGCCGAAGCGTGGGCGACTGCACGCTGATCGGGATGCACGCGATCATCATGGGCGGCAGCGTGATCGGTGAAGGCTGCATCATCGCGGCGGGCGCCATGGTCACCGAGGGCAAAGTGATCCCGCCTCGCAGTCTGGTGATGGGCATGCCCGGCAAGATCGTCCGGCAGGTCACCGACGAAGAGTACGAACACAACAAGTGGCGGGCGATGACGTACTTTCACAACGCGCAGCGCTGGTACCAGCGCAACTCGGGTGTTCCGGATCAGCCCTTGGGCAGGGGCCCGGGCAAGTAACTACGCCTCGTCCACCGTTGGCGCGCCGGGGTGGCGCCGCCCCACATACAGCGTGAAGGCCGCCAGCACGAACAGCAGCACCAGAAACGCGCTGATGCCGCCCACCACCAGTGCAATGCTGACAGGCGCCTCAGACTCGGGTTGTGTTTCGCCGGGCTGCGGCAACGGCGGCTGGCCAAACCCGGCCCAGAAGTTCTCGTCCGTGTCCGGGTGCCTGCCCGCCGTCAACTTTGCGGCAATGAACTCATTGCGCTGCTTCACCCACTCGTCTGCCGACTGCCGTACCTCTGCGAACAGTCGTTGCTGCTCAGCCATGTTCGGCAACTCGCCTAGGTGCGCGCCCATGGCGCTGACCGGGTTGGCCGGCGCGTTGCGAACGCGCGTCTTGCCGCCCGAAGACACCAGGTCGTTCACGCGCAGCCACGCCGTGATGGCTTCTTCGTCGCGGCCCTCGATCCACAGCGCCAGCCCCAGCGCGTGGTAGGCGTCCGGGTCGTCGGCGAGGCCGCCGTGCACGATGCGACGCGCAACGTGGGTGATCGCGCCCGCAAGGCCGGCTTGGGCAAGTGCGCCCTGCCCGCGCGTCAGTCGCAGGTGGTCGGCAGTGACCCCCAGCAGGTTCGGGAATGGCAGCGGGCCACGCTCGTCGAATGCCGGCGGCGCGGCAAGCCACGCCACTTCATCGGCAAGCCAGTCGGGCTCGGGGTCAAAGCGGTCCAGTTCGCGCCACTCTTCAATGACCCGGCGGGCATGCGACAGGTGATCTTCGCCACCCTGAGCGCGGTAACGCGTCAGCAGCACGTGCACCTTGTTGGCCAGCGCGCGCTGGTGGTGGCGCTTGCCGGCGGGAGTGTCAAGCGGTTTGACCTGCCGGCAGCGCAGCACTTTGCGATCCAGCAGCACCAGCGCCTCGTTGAATTCGCCCAGCCGGGCCATGGCGACGGCTGCATCGTCGTACAGCGGCAGGGCGTCGAGCACGCCGGGCAGGTCCCTTTCTTCGGGCGATTCAGGCAGTGCCGCGATTACCGGGCGCAAACGCTCCAGGCGCGCACGGTAGAAGGCCGGCTGGGGGCGGTCAAAGCGGCCGCCAAGTACCGCGATCAGGTCTTCCAGCTCGGTGTTGTCGGGCCGGTCGCGATCCCATGGGCAGGCGGCGGCAGGCAACGCAAACAGCGCGGCAGCAATGACGAGCGCAAGTCTCACGGGGTTTCTTCCGGCTGGTTGCGTTCAACGCGTGCATTCACAAAGAAACCTGCGCCCAACAGCAGCACAATCGCCCCCAGCATCGGCCACAACAGGGTGCTGGCCTTGTCGTTTTCCGCTTCGGGGCTGCTTGACTCGCTTGCCGCCGGCTGGGCAGGGGCGTCGGTTGTTGGCGCCTCCAGGATGGGCCGGGGCAGTCGCGGAAGGTCGGTGCGCGGCGGCTTGAAGTCTGCCCACATTGCCGGGTCGTCTGCGGCGCTGCCACCAGCCAACCAGCGGCGGGCGTGCTCCTGGCGGGCCTGGGTCCATGCGACGGCATAGTCGCGGTAGCCGCGCATGCAATCTTCCAGTGCCAGGCGGTAGCGGGGGTCAAGCGGCGTGAGGTCCTTGTTGATGTTTTCGCGGGGCTGGCGGACCAGTGTGACAACGCGGACATCCTTGAGCGCCTCAAACCCCGGCACGCGTGAACCGCGGCCCTCATCGTGCAACTGCCATGCACGGGCGCGGGCCATGTGCGCCAGCGGCTGGCGGCCGTCAACGGCCCACACCAGGCTCAGGGCGTACAGCGTGTCGTAGTTTTCCCAGACCGGGTGCAGTTGCAGCAGCGCCAGCAGCAGGTCGGCGGCGCCGTCAAGGTTGCGATCTTTCAATTGGGTGGTGCCGGCGATTGCGATTTTGTTTCCGGCCCAGCGCAGCTTGAACATATCGGGCAGCATAAAGTCCTGTGCCGCGCGTTCGTCCTGCCCGGCCCAGTCAATGATCGCGTCCATGTAGTGGCCGCGCGGCTGGCCTGCGTTGTGGCGTTTCGCCTCGGCCAGCAGGAAGGCCGGCGCATTGCGCGGGTCTTTGCGCCACCACAGGTGCATGTAAAGCTGCGACAGTGCGGCGTGCAGCCGCATACGATCGGCATTGTCGATCGGTTCATCCAGCAGCGGCAGCAGCAGCTCCAGCGCCTCGTGCTGGCGGTTCAATTGATCCAGCGCCGCAGCGGCGACCAGCAGGTTGCGCTCTCGGCTGCCGTCAAGTTCAAGGCGCATCGCCTTGCGCAGGCGCGCCTCGTGCCACTCAGGCGGCTGCCGTTCAATGCGCCCGGACATGATTGACAGGGCGTCCGGCCACGGCAGCAGCTCGTCTTCAAGCAGGTCGTTGTCCCAGACGCAGCAGGCGTGGGCGGCTGTGCAAAGCAGCGACAGCAACATCAGGGTTGCGGAAAGCGCAATTCTCATCTCATTATGTTAGCACGGAACGTATCTGATCGTGTAGCATTCGCGCACACGGCTGACGCCAATCGGGAGAGAGGTATGCGCTGGTTCTGCCTTTGGGTAGTGAGCATCTGCACGCCGCTGTGGGCGCTGGGCGCCGGGAATGTGCTGATTGTTGCCAACGACAAGTCCACCGGCAGCGTCGAGATCGCGGAGATGTACGCCAAGGCCCGCGGCATTAAGGCTGAGCGCATCCTGACGCTCAAGACCAGCGACGCCGAAGAGATTGACCGTGATACCTTCAACCGCGAAATCTGGGAGCCCGTGAAAAAGGCGGTGCTGGCCGACGAGAGCATCCGCATCATTGTGCCCACGCGCGGCGTGCCACTGAAGGTCAAGCAGCACGGCAAGGGCGAGAAGGACGGTGCGTTCAAGGGCCGCGATTTCGGCAGTGTGGACGGCGAGCTGGCGCTGATTCGCAGCGGCGATTACGACATTGACAGCGCGATCGAAAACCCGGTGTTCAATCGTGAAGAACCGCTCACCGACAAGGACGACATTCTCATCGTCAGTCGCCTCGACGGCCCGACCGTCGAGATCGCCAAGGGCCTGATTGAAAAGGCGCTGGTAGCTGAGGCACTGGGCTGCCAAGGCGAGAGTTTTCTCGACACGCGCGGCTTGACCAAGGACGACGGCTACAAAGAGCGCGACCAGATCATGATGCAGATTGAGCCTGTCTGGAAGCGCCTTGGCCTGCCGTACAAGCACGACACCGAGGGCGGCGTGGTCGATCTTTCCACGCGCGAAGACACGTTGCATTACTACGGCTGGTACGCGGGCACGCAGAAGCCCGCGGGCACAGTGAAGTTCCGCACCGGCGGAGTATGCATTCACTTGCACAGCTTCAGCGCAAGCACGGTGCGCGGCACAGGCAACTGGGTGGGCCCGCTGCTGAGCTGGAACGCGACGTGCAGCTACGGCACGGTGTATGAGCCCTACACAGTGGGCTTTCCCTACGAGAACATTTTCTGGGATCGCCTGAGCAAGGGCTGGAGTTTCGGCCAGGCGGGCCAGATCAGCAACCGGCTGCTTTCATGGCAGGCGGTGTTCTGCGGTGACCCGCTGTACACGCCCTATCCGCAGGGCTGGCGCGACACGCACGCCGCCAACCGCAGCACGCTGGCGGGCGCCCTGACATCGGGCGAAACGCCGGTGGGATTGCTGGCGCCGGTGTATGGGGCGCTGCGCGCCCGGCAGGACGCGATCAACGAGGCGCTTCGTAAAGACCCGTTGCTTGCGCTTGCGGCGTTTGAGCAACTGCGCTTCCTGGTGCGTGAAATGGGACTGGAAAAGTGGCTTGAGGCGCTGGCACAGCCGTTCGAAACCTCGCTGAAAGATCGCTTCGAGGCCATGAAGGCGGCCCACAAGCTGGACCTGACCGACACCGCCGAGTTTGAAGCAGCGCTGGACGGCTGGAAGGGGCTGCCGATTCACGCCCAGCTTGTGCAGTACAAGACCGAGCTTGCCGACCAGCAGGAGAAGGCTGCGCAGAAGCTGTTAAAGAAGGCGCAAACCGACCACAAGGGCAAGAAGTGGCTGAAGGCGTGGCTGCAGGCCTCAGAGGCCGCGGCCCACAAGTTTGCGGCCAGCGCGCCGGAGGCGCGCTCGATCATGGACGCGATCAAGGGCGACAAGGCCGCGATGGACAAGTGCGCCGCGGAGTCTGAGAAGGAGTTAAAGGGCAGCGTCGAGAAAGCCCAGAAAGAGCTGGAACGCGGCAAACCCGACCGGGCGGAGAAGGCGCTGGGCGCCGAGTGGCGCTGGCACCCGGACGGCGAGCAGCGCAAAGCCGCCGAAAAGCTGGCCGGCGAAATCAAGGCGGCACTGTCGAAAGGCTAGACGTGTTCACCGGCATTGTGGAAGCGGCCCTGCCCGTGCGGTCCGCGCAGCGGCATGAGGGGCTGCTGCGCCTTGCCATCGATCTTTCGTGCCTTGACGAGTCAGGCGGCTTACGCAACGGCGACAGCGTCGCGATCAACGGCTGCTGCCTGACCGTGGCGGCGCTGGATGGAAGCGTCGCCACCTTTGAGGCTGTGCCGCAAACCCAGAGCCTGACCAATCTGGGCGAGTTGAAAGCCGGCACGCGCGTGAACATTGAGCGCGCGGTAAAGGCAGGCGGTCGATTTGACGGCCATTTTGTGCAGGGGCACGTGGACAGCACGGGCGTTGTGGTCGCGCTGAAGGAGCAGGATGGCGAGCTGCGCGTGACCGTCGATTGCGGGCCCGAGTTCGCGGCCCAGTGCATTCCCCGCGGCAGCGTATGCGTGGACGGCGTAAGCCTGACGATTGCAGAGCTTGACGCGTCAAGCTTTACGCTGGCAGTGATCCCGCATACCCGCAAGGTCACCAGTATCGGCGACTGGCGCGTCGGCACGCGTGTCAACCTTGAAGCCGACATGGTGGGCAAGTACGTCCGGCGCGCCATGGGCCGGGCGCCTGCATCCAGCATCGACGAAGAACTGCTGCGCCGCACGGGGTTCGCGCCGTGATTGTCTTTGAGCTGATCGGGCGATTCGTCGCCGGGTTCTTGCGCGGTTTGATTTCGCCGGGGGCGCTGTTTGTCGGCTTGTGGGTAGCGTTCTCGTGCTTCGGCAGCTGGATTATGCTGGCCGACACCGACCTGCCCCTTGTCGGTGACTTCAGCGGCAATCTCGAGTCCACCGGCGGCACGGTCATCGAAGTTGGCCCGGAGCCGTTGCCCGACGACCCTGCGCCGTGGCGTGCAATCTCGTTCCGATACAGCGTGAACGGCATCGAGTACACGAAGTTCAGCTTTGCAACGGAAGGCCACTATGCGGACGGACAGGCCGTGACCGTTGAGTACAGTCGGCGTGACCCCGCGGTTTCGCGCATTGTCGGCACCAGCGCGACACCGTTCGGCGATGAGTTACTGCTGGTGCTGGTGTTTCCGGCGCTTGGCGCGATCATGCTGGTCGTGCTTTTCTTTACCTGTGCAGTCAAGGGCTTCAAGCAGGCCGCGCTGGCCCTGAGGCAACCGTGAGCAACCTGGATAAGTACAACCGCCGCAGTTCTGAGTCGGCTGGTCCTGCCGAGCGCGGGGTGCCCGCAGGTGTGCGCGTGGTGGCGCTGTTCGGGGGCTTTCTGCAGACGTTTGGCTGGCTCTGGTTCGGGTTTTCCATGATTTCTGTTTGGGCGCTGACGCCGCTGGCTGATGTTTCGTCGCTGTGGCGCTTCCATGGCGAGCTGTTGCAGGCTACCGGCGTGGTCACGCTGGTCAGCGCCACCAACTACAGCGAAGGCGGAGACGACGACAGGCCGGGCACGCCCGTTTACGCGGTTGACTACGAGTTCCGCGATGCCAGCGGCATTGTGCGCCGGGGCGTGGGCTACACGCTGGGCAGTAAGTTCAACACCGGCATGCCGGCCCCCATTGAGTACCGGGCCGACAACCCCGCGGTTTCGCGCATCGTCGGCGAGCGCACTTCGCCGGCGCCGGGCTGGGTGCTGCTGCTGGTCGGGCTGTTCCCGGCAATCGGGCTGGTGCTGCTGTTTTTCGGATTGCGCGAGGGCGTACGTCGCAGCGCGTTGCTGGCCCACGCCAAGCTGGCTCCCGGGCGGCTGATTGACAAGTCGCCGACCAACACCCGCATCAACAACCAGCCGGTCATCAAGTACACCTTCGAGTTCGAGGTGAACGGCATGAAACACACCGCGATTGCGAAGTCTCACGTGGGCTTCCGGCTGGAAGACGAAGAGTTTGAGCAGGTGCTGTACGACCCGAAGAATCCGGACCGCAACTACGTGGTGGATGCGCTGCCCGGCGGCGTAACGATCCGCGACGGACAGTACGTGCCGCCCTCGCCGATCAAGGCGTTTCTCACGCTGTTGCCGCCGCTGCTGGCGGTCGCAGTCAACGTGATCGGCGCGTGGATCGTTTTTGGCGGATAGCTAGACGACGCGCCAGGGCGCGCTGTAAACGGTGATGCGCCCGCCGATCGCGGTGCTGACAATGCTGAGGTAGTAGTCGTTGGCGATCTCGATTGCTGCGCTGCTGGGCGGCGCCGCGCAAATCGCCATGCACACACCGGCGCGCGCAAGGCGCAGGGTCATCTGGCGCGTCAGCCCGAAGTTGGTGAGCGCAATGCGGTTGGCAGGCGCCACGCCGGCGACCACAAGCTCGCCCAGCGCGCGGTACAGGGCATTCACGCGGTGAAAGCCCTCGCCATAGCTCTGGATTTCCCCATTTTGGGCAAACGCCGCCAGATAGCACATGCGCTCGCTGCTGCGCAGACCCAGGAACAGCTTTTTGAACTGGCTTGCCAGTTCAGCCACCTGCTCCGGTTTGAGTTCAAGTTCCGTGGTCACGCGCCGCGCAAAGGCGGGCTCGCCGAAGCTGCCGACCGGGCCGGTGAAGGCCCGCGCCTCAAGGGCCACGGCAGCCTCGCGGGCAAGCGTTACGCGCAGCAGCAGCTGGTCAAGGTCGGTGTCCAGAGCCAGGAAGTCAATCTCGCGGTCAATGATGCCCTCGGCCATCAGCCAGCCGACGACGAGGCTTTTGATCCGGTGGGGGGCGCAATGCAGCGTGGTCTCGATGCGCCCGTTGATCACAATCTTGAATTCGGCTTCCGCGGGAACGTACTCGACGGCGGCTTCGCCGATGCGGGTTTCGTCGATACGGATGACTTCAACCTTGGCAAGCCCGGTAGTTGTCTCACTGTTCACAGTGGCCTCGCGTACAGTCGCCACGGGTTTATCGGACGCAGTCCATCGCAAACTTGACCCGAAACGGGCAGTTCAATCCGGGCTCGCGAAACCCCGAAGGCCACCGCTTTGACGCTTGTCATGCCGCGCATGGGCCGATACAAAGCGCGCCATGGACTTTGAGCCCTTTCAGTACATGCGCTATGCCAAACGGCTGGAGTACGCCGACGGCATTTTCATGGCCGGCAGCGGCATGAGCCCACCCAAGCCCGAGTTGCTGACCTTCGACCCGGACGACTTCAGCCTGACCAGTCTGTGCAGCAATTACGGCGACCCGCGCAACGTGGCGTGGCTGGCCGAGAAGTACAAATGCGGCGGCGAGCGCATCGTGCTTTCAGCAGGCAGCAGCAGCGCCAACTGGCTGGTGTACGCATGCCAGCTTTCGCCAGGCGACAAGGTGATCATTGAAACGCCGGGCTATCCGCAGTTCTTCAGCCTTGCCAGCCTTGTAGGCGCCGAGGTGCTGAAGCTGCCGCGCAAAGCCGAGAACGGCTTTCTGCCGGATGTTGACCAGCTCAAGTCCATGCTCGACGACAGCGTGCGGATGGTGGTGCTGACCAACCTGCACAACCCCAGCATGGCGTTCATGCCCAGGCCGCTGATGCAGCAGATTGTGGATGCCTGCGCCAAGGTCGGCGCGCTGGTGCTGGTGGACGAGGTGTACATCGACCACATGAAACCCGGGGACGACTACAGCGCCTTTGAACTGGGCGACAACGTGGCCGTCACCAGCAGCCTCACGAAGGTTTACGGCCTCTCCGGCCTGCGCTTCGGCTGGTCAGCAGCGCCTGAGCGCCTGGCCTCACGCATGCTGGACCTGATCGATGTGGTGGACCCGGAGTTGCCGACCGTGGCGCAGAATTTAGCCCATCGCGCGCTCGAAAACCTGCCGCGCCTTCGCGCCCACGCGCGCCGCCTGCATGAGCAGAACTGGCCGGTCGTGCGCGAGTGGCTTGACACTCGGCCTGAACTGGCGCCCTTCAACCCGCCCGGCGGCATCACCGTGTGGTTTGACCTCAAGGGCATCGACGAAACCGGCAACCTTGCCACCGTGTGCCGCAACGACTACGGCGTGCTGGTTGTGCCCGGCGAGTACTTTCAGTCAGGCGGCTGGCTGCGCGTCGGCTACAAGATTGAGCCCGTGACCCTGCGACAGGGCCTTGAACGGCTGGGCAGAGCCATCGACGACTTCCGGTCGCACCACTAGGGCACGGCATGTTCCTTTCACCCACGGGCGACACACTGTTCTATCGCCGCCGCGTCGATGGGCTCGACATGCTGTACGCCTTTCAGCCTGACGCTGCGCGGGTTGAATTTCACGCGCAACTTGCGGCATCCCAGACGCAACTGCGGGCGTGGCCGACGCTCAGCGGACAACTGGTGGTAAGCAGCCATTGGCCGCGCAACCCCGGCGGCCTGCGGCTGCGCTTTTACGACATGCAGCGGATCGCGCTGCTGCTTTCGCGCCACGCCAGCAATATTAATGAAAAGCTGACCGACGTGCCCGAGCTTGCGAACTTCCCGGCTGAGCGCGCGGCGCTGCCGTTGCCGGTGTTTGAGGCAATCCGGGGCGAGCACGTAGTGATCCCTGGTCTTGCCCCCGAAGGCACCGATGGCCGACAGCCCCCCGCGCTGTACGAGATTGACGGTCGCAACGCCAGCTGGCGCGTCGTGCCGCTGCCGTTTCTGTACGCCACCTCGTTGCCGGGCGCGCTGTACACCGAGCCGGGCGGAGCCCGCCGCTGGCTGACAGTGGGGGACAGCAACCACCTGTTTGTGCTGGACAGCGAGCACCAGCTGGCCGGCGACATCGTCTGGCCTGTTGAGCAAAGTGCCCTGGCGCGGGTGGCATTTCACCCGACCCGCGACGAGGCGTGGGTGAGCGCGCTTTCCAGCGTGTTCGTGTACTCGCGCAGCACACTGCAGCTGATCGGCGAAATCACGATTGAAGACGAGCTGCGCTGGCACCGCGGCGAGCGCGCCCTTGGCTTCATCGGCGAGGTTGCCTTCAGCCTGGACGGCGCGCGGGCGCTGGTGGCGCGGCCGCTGTCCGGCGACCTGCTTGAGCTGGATGTGGCGTCCAGGCGGCGAGTAGGGCGCGTGCCGGTCGCGGTCGATCCGCTTGAGTTGCTGTACGCGCCGGCAGTCGGGCGCATCTACATGCAGAGCCTGCGCAACGGCAATGTAAGCTGGTTTCCGTACCGGTAGTTGTTCGGGAGTCCGAACTCGCATGGAACCTGAGCCCGTTTCGTTCGTTTAATCCATGATGAAACCGCTGTCGAAGGGAAGGCTTGGCCGGCTGGCCAGGCGGCTGGCAGTGCTGCCCGTGCCGACGCGGCTTGGTTGGTACTTTCTTGGCGCGTCACTGCTGCTGTTCACGGCTGGCAGCTACTACCGCGAGAACAGTTTCATCCTGCTTTCGTGCATTCCGTTCGCGCTGCTGGTGATCAACGCGATCGTGGTATGGCTGAACGTGCGTGGCCTCAGCCTGCGCCGTGAACTGCCCGCCGAGGCGCACGCCGGCGAAAACTTTGAAGTCGGCCTGCTGCTGTTGAACCACGGGCCCATCCCGCGCTTTGCCCTTGAGCTGGACGACACGCGCCTGCCCGACCTTTACCGCGACGAAAGCGCCAACCTGGTGATGGCAGTCAGCCCGGGCTATGTGCAGCGCTGCGGCTACTCGGCGGCGATGGGTCGCCGGGGCAAGCATCGCTTGAAGCAGTGCACGGTTTCCAGTGCGTTTCCCTTCGGGTTGATGCGCATGGCGCGGGTGCTCTCATTCCGCAGCGACATCCTGGTGTACCCGCGTCCAGCCAGGCTCTCCGAGCACTTCGAGCAGCGGCTGCTGGCGGCGGCGCGTTTTTTTGGCGAAAGCAGCGTGGCGTCGCGCGGGCAGGAAGAGGTGTACGGCGTGCGCGAGTATCTGCCGGGCCAGAACGTCGCGCGAATTCACTGGCGCACAACCGCGCGCACCGGCAAGCCGATGATCCTTGAACTGGAAGGCCGCCACGACGCCAGCTTTGTGCTGATCCTCGACACCGCGCCGGTGGGCGACCCCGGCACCCTGCGCCAGCGCCTGGAAGCCGCGATCGGGTTGTTCGCGGGCCTGACGTACTTCCTCACGCGTCAGGGCGTGCTGTTCCGGTTTGCATGGTACGGCAGCGACGTTTCCACCAGCCGCGCGGGCCGCGGCGACGCACACTACCACGCGGTGATGGAGAAGCTGGCACATGCCGGGCTGGCGGAAAAACGGCTTGGCGAGTGGATAGATGATGTCGGGGTCGGCGCGCAGCACGAAGTGCCGGTGCTGGTCACGCTGGGCGCCAAGGAGCACGCCGAGGCGGCGCTGGGCGCTTCGCGGGAAGCGATTGTCGTCAGTGCCAGCGAACCGGACTTCAAGCAGTACCTGCGTTTTGATGCGCTTGGGCGGCGCGGCGTAGCGCCCGCGGACCTGCCGCGGCAGGGCAAGGAGCCCGAATGAAGCGCTCGCGCGAGACGCAGTACTACGCGCTGGCCCGCGTCACGGGCCTGGCGCTGGTGCTGCTGTGCGTGTTCTTTCAGCGTCGCGGGCTTCTGGACTGGACCGAGCTGGTTTTCCTGGGCCTTTGCATCGGCCTGCAGGAGACGTTTTTGCGCCTGCCTTCGCTGAGGCGCTTCCGCACCCCGATGCTGGTGGCGTACTCAATGGCGCCGCTGGCGCTGGTGGTTTACCACGGCGCCGCGATTCGCAGCTATGGCGGTGACTTCGTGAAGGCAGTCCTGAACACACCGTTGCCGATGGTGCTGGTCAGCGTGCAGATCATGGTGTTGTACGTGCGCGATGCTCCACGCCTCGTGTCCGTGGTTCTTGTGCTGGCGCTGTTCAGCACCGTGATCGGCGTGCGCCGCCCCGTGGGCGACGCGGTGTGGCCATGGCTGGCCGGCATTGCGGCCTTGAGCGCGCTGTTTCTGGTGTTGCAGCACCCGGGCATGCTGTTTCACGGCGTCTATACTCGGCGTCTGACGCACTTGCCGCCCGCGGCCCGGCCCGGGGGCGTGTTGCGGCGCTCGTTCGTTGCGTCATTACCGTTCTTTGCCAGCGCGACGGTGTTGACCATGCTGTTCCTGTACTTCGCCGCGCCGCGCCTGGACCTGCGCGCCGAGCCCGCGCCGCCCAAGGGCCCATCCGAGCTGCCGGATCGCGACCACCAGGGCAACGGCATTCCCAAGCAGCGGGATCCCCGAAAGACGCCGACAGACCCGAACAAGCCGCCGCCCTCGGTCAGCGGATTGCCGGACGGCGTGGACCTTGGCGACTTCGGCCAGATCCAGAAGGGCAACACGCCGGCGCTTCAAGTGCGCGCGATGTTTGACCCCGAAGGCGGCCCGTCGCCGCTGTACCTGCGCGCCTTCACGTACGCGCGCTTTGATGGCGAGCGCTGGTCGCCGCTTACCGCCACCCCCGGCACAGTCGTGGAGGTGCCCGGCGGGGCTATTCGCGCGTTGCCATCCGCCCCCGGCCAGCCGACACTGCCCGCCCGCACGCGTCAGTTTGAAGTGCGCATCCTTCAGGCCGGGCTTGGCAAGGGTGGCGTGGTGCCGGTGCCCGTTGAGGCCGCCCGCGTGCGAGAGTACGGCGGTGCGCTGCAATACAACCGGGTTGATCACTCGCTGCGCGGGCCGTCGTTGCGCGCCGGCGATCGCATGGTCGTCGAGGCGCAGCAGTTGGTCGCGACGCCGCAGCAGCTGTCGCGCGAGTTGCGCCTGAGCACGCCCAGCCCGCTGGAAGAGTTCCCTGAGTACAGCTCGATTGATCCCGCGCTGCGGCTGGAGATTCGCAGGCGCTTTCGCTGGTACAACCAGCTTGGCGAGCGTGTCACAGCCCAGAACCGCAACGCGCCGGCTGATGAGCGCGGCTTGTACGCAGCCTGCCAGTGGATTGTGCGGCTGTTCGCGGGAGCAACCATCGGCGACAAGCCCGCGTGGACCTACTCGCTGGACTTCCGGCCTCTGGCCGGGAAGGATTCAATCGCGCGCTTTCTTGATACCGACCCACGCGGCGGCGAACGCTTTGGCCACTGCGAGTACTTTGCCAGCGCGATGTGCGCGTTGCTGCGCTGTTTTGGCGTGCCGTGCCGCATGGCGGCGGGTTTCAGCGTCAGCGAGCACGACCTCGACAACACATGGCACGCCACGACCGCCAACGCTCACGCCTGGGTGGAAGTGTACTTTCAGGGCCATGGCTGGATCGCCTTTGACCCGACGCCGGCCGCACAGGCCGCAGGCGGCGGCGGCGATGACGGCGGAACCGGCCCCGACCCCGAAAACCCGACGCCCGACCAGCCGGAACCGGAGCCGGAACCCGAGCCCGAGCCGGACAAGGGCGGCACGGACTGGATCAATGACTTTGATGCGGAAAAGCAGCGCCGCATGGTCACAGACGCAATTGACAAGTCCGGCGAAGCGGTGGCCGCCATCGACACGGCTTTGCTGGATGCCATGGAGTGGATGCCGTCATTCCTGCCCCGGAGCGGCTTCTTCCGTGCCGCGCTGCTGCTTGCGCCGGCTTTGCTGCCGCTGTTGTGGATGGTGCTGCGCCGTCGCCGGCGGCGGAAACTCGAGAAAGAAGTCATGCAGGGCATGGGTGGCGAAGGCAAACGGCGCGAGCGCGGCTTGTACTTTCAGCTGCTGCTGCTGCTGGCGCGGTACGGCTTTCACAAGCGGCCCAGCGAAACGCCGCGCGAGTTTGCGGCGCGCGTGCTGCGGCGCGGCGGCGATGCCCACCAGCGCGTGATGCCCTTGACCGAGATGTACTACGCCATGCGCTTTGGCGCAGACCGTGACCGCGCAACCGACTTCAAGCGCGGGCTGCACGACTACGCGGAGTCGCTGAAGGCGGCGATGCAGGCTGCTGCTGCCCGCGGGGGAAGCGGCGGCGGTACAGAAGCCACTCCGTGAGCAGCAGCGCGGCGGCCAGCAGCGCCAGCCACGGCGCAAGGTTCAGCGCGTCGCGCTCACCGTGCAGGGCCCCGTCCCGGACCCAGGCCATGGCAGCGTCGTTGTCGGCCCCGGCGGTGACTGCCAGGTCGCTCTCCTGCGCGTCAAGCAGACTGGCGCCGATTGACGGCACCGCCGTCTCCAGCCCGGATGTCCTGTAAACTCCCTCGCTCGACAAAGCAAAGCCGCCGCCGGGCGAAACACGCGTGCTGGCCCCCCCGGGCGCAGCCACGGTGAAAGCGCCCCGGTCGGCCAGGGACGGCACGCGCAGGGCATCGCGCGTTGAAAGCGCGCCGCGCGGCAGCGGGTCCAGCAGGCCGCGCACGTAGTCAAACCAGTTGGCCCAGAAGATGATGAACGACGGCTGGTCGGCAAACGTCCCCTCGCCGGGCGTCAGCGGCATGCCGATCACCAGGTCGCGCAGACCGTTGTCGCGTTCTGCCAGCGCGATCGCGGCGCCTTCGTCAACCTCAAGCGCCGGCCGCAACAGGCCGTCATAGCGTACCGGCCGCATGCGACCGGGGATAATGGCCGGGTTGCCCGCCCCGCGCCACAAAAACGAAGGCAGCGGGCGCGCGGTTTGCGCCTGCATCACTTCGTCACCGAAGCCCCCGCGCGGCGGGTGGGAAGGCACGATGAACACAGCCGGTAACCGCGGCTGTGCGCCGGCCGAGCCTGCCCCGGCAAGCACAGCCGCGGCGCTGTCCCCGCTGCCGTCAAGTCGGATGATGCCCATGCCGCGCTCAATTGCCGCCAGTGCCCGGCGCACGGGCTCAGGCGCGCTGTCGTCGAGCTGCACCGGCAGCACGGGCAGCGTGGTCACGCGCACCCATGCGGAGTTGTCCAGCGTAAACGGGTCATCGACGCGCAGCACGCCGCGGTAAAGGCCCGGCTGTGAAACCGTGAACACGCTGGCAATGCGGCGGCCGGGCGTGAGTGTTTCGTCGCGGGCATCGACCAGTTCAAGGCGCCCGTCGGCTTCGCGTTCAAGGGCCACGGTCACGCGCTGCGCCGCGGACGCCCCGAACAGCTCGATTCCGAAGCTGACTTCCACCCGGCCGAGCGTGGGTTCAGTGAGGCCGGCAGACACGATCGCCACGTTCAGCGATGCGGCGCCAACTTGAAGGAAGCGGGAGTTTTCGGCGGCGCCGGGGTCGCGGTCACTGATCACAATCACGTTGTGATCCCCGCCGGCCGCCAGTTGCTCAACCACGCGCGCCAGGCCCGCGCTGTCGGTGCCGCGGTGCGAAGGCGTCAGCCGCTCAAGGGCGGCGATGGCCACACCCGGGGGGCTGTCGGCGGGGCAAACCGGGTGGACAGCGCCGTCGTACGACAGCACAGACACGCGTGCGGCCGCAGACTCGTCGATCGCCCGCCGCGCAAGGCTTTGGGCAGCCTTCATGCGCGACTCGGCGCCGTCCAGCGCAGCCATGCGCGCGCCGACGTCCACCACTATGGTCAACGGCACGCCGTGGCGTGTTGCGCCGGGTATGCGTGCGCCAGCCAGCGCGGCGGTCAGAAACAGCAGCGCCGCGATCATCAGAAAGAGCGAAAGCGATTTGCGCAGCATTTGAAACGGCGACGTTGATACCTGCGCCTGCACCGCGCCCTTCCACAGCACAACACTGGGCACGCGTCGGCGCACCGGCCTGTGACGCAGCATGTAAAGCAGCAGCAGCGGTGCCAGCAGTGAAGCGGCCCACAAGCCCGCCGGATTGGCAAAGAAGTCGGTCATCGCGGCCCGAGTATAGGACGGTTCAGCAGGATGGAACGGACTGGATTTGCGCGCCTTGAGCCAATGGCTCGCCCGCCCGCGCAAAAAACAAAGCGGCGACGGCCCTGGCCGTCGCCGCATGCTTGCGTGTGCAGCCGACTACCGGCGGAAGCTCATGACAACGACCGTGCCGCCCTTGGGGTGCGGGCGCATTGCAAGGTCGGGCATGGTCTGTGCAGCCATCGGGAAGTAAGCGCGCGGGTCGCCCTGCAGGGTCGGGCCCGCGACAATGAACTTGATTTGCAGGTTCCGGCGTGCCGGCAGGAAGGCGACGGCATAGCTTTCGTAGATGCGCCCCTGGTAGCAGTTCTGGAGCACGCCTTGCAGCACCTGGTCCATTCCGCCGCGAAGCTGGTTGTAGTCAGCTTCACTGTAACCGGCACGGCGGCACATGGCGCCAAGGTAAAGGTTGAAGCCTTCGCGGCACTCGGGCGTGAACGCGAGCGTCAGCTGGCTGGTGGCCGGCGCGAGCTCAACGCCGAACTGCGGGTCCACCACAAACGCGGTGGCGCAGCTTGGGCACTTGTAGCGGCCGGTCTGGCTGACCTTGAAGCTGGCGCCGCAGTTCGGGCATGCCACAACCTGCGGGTTGTCGCGTGACGGCGGCACCCACTGGCCTGTCCCGCCGCGTTGCTGCTGGTACTGGCCGGTACCGGGGCGCGGCACGGTGCTGGTCGGGCGGCGCGGCGGCTGGGCCGGCGGCGGCGGTGCGTACTGCTGCTGCTGCTGCGGTTGCCCGCGCGCGGGCTGGCCATAGCCGGGTTGCTGGTACTGGCCGGTGGGCGGCCGCTGCGGTTGCGCGGGCGCATGGGCCGGTGCGCGCTGTTGTGCCGGCGCGGCATGGTGCGCGGGTGCAGCCGGCGCGGCGGCAACTTCACCGCCTTTGCTGGTGGCCAGGAAGTTCACGGCCTCGTCTTCATTGGTGAAGATGCGGAAGAACGAGTTCAGGCCAAGCATGTCGAACACGACCTTGACCTTGGGGTGCACGCGGATCAGCGCAAGGCCGCCGCCCACTTTCTCAAGGTTGTCCGCGGTGGCGACAAGGCTGCCCAGGCCGGTGCTGTTCACGTACTTGATGCCCTGCATGTCGAGGACAAAGTTGGTGTAGCCGTCCTCCTGCAGTTGCTTGAGTTGCGATTCGAACGAGATGACAGTGGTAGCGTCAATCGCGCCTTCCACGACAACCCTGGCAGTGTTTGCAAGTGCGTCGATCGGCGTTATGTCAAAGCGCAGGTCGTTCAAGGGTGCTCCTTCGCTGCTTCAACGTGCAAAGACGTGCAATCTCGTTCAAACGCAAGTCTTGCACACCCCAAGTCAGGGTTGGTCCCAAGTTATCTACACATATGACCGTAAACTGTCAGGCTGTAATGGATACATCACCCATTGCATAGAGTCAACCGCAAACGATAGTTACGAAAAGTGTGGCCCGCAGATACAAGTCTGACCCCCATTGCCCACCTGATGTCTTGAACTACAATCTTCAGTTACGGGAACAGGTTCCGTGACATTCTTTCGGGTACGGTTGCCGCAACCCATTCGGAATTGCGGCGTTAGTTTTGTCCTGACCTTGGGCGCAAATTGCGCAAAGCTCTAGGGTTGGACGCTCCTGCGGCACATCATGGTCGATATTCCTGAAGACTCCGGTCAATCACCACCGCGCCGCCCCGCACCACCGCAGGGTCCAGCCGGGCAACGCCCGCCATCCAACCAGAACCGGCGGCCGCCAACCAATGAGCAGCGCCGCCCGCCGACCGGCGAAGCCAAGCAACCGCCGCCCGACCGCAAGAAGACCGGCCCCGTGAACCAGGGCGGCGCAAAGCGCCGCACCGAAATGCTCTCGCTTGAGCCGCCGCGCCGCAACAAGGGCCCGCAAGTTGTGCGCGATGCGCGCATGGACGGCTTGGCTGGCCCCAGCACGCAGTCCGCGCGCAACCGCAGCCTGATGGGCAACATCGGGCGCGAAAAGACCAATCCTGTGCCCAAGGCCGCGCCATCGGCGAACCTGCCAAAGCCCGGGTTGCGCCGCACCGACGACGGCAAGCCGGTTGATCTGGGCGGGGCAAACAAGAAAGACATGGAAACGATGGTGGTGCGCCGCGGCGGCACGCGACGCATACCCAAGGCAGGCGGCGGCTTTCAAGGCGAGTCCGCGCCGCTGGACAGCATGGCCAGCGGGCGCAGGCCCGCCGTTGAGCCGCCCGTTGCGCCGCGCGCCGAGGGGCGCCCGCAACAGAATGTCCCGCCCCAGAACGTCCCGCCGGTCGTGAACATGCCGGTGCCGCGTGCCAACGTGCCGCGCAGCCACCAGGCGCCGCCGCCGGCGCCCAACCGGGGCAACACGCTTGCCGGCGTCAGCGCGGAAGAGCTGCTGGGCGAAGAGGGCAAGCGCATGCTGGCGGAAATGCGCCGCCGCGAGCAGGAGGCGCGCAACAACCCGCCGCCGCAACAGCAGCACGGCGGCATCTTTGTTGACCGCGACGCACCGCAACCGCCGCCCCAAGGTCAGTTGCAGCCGCGCATGCAGGACAGTTCGCGCATGGCGTTCCAGTCCGCTGAGTACGGCGCGCAACAGGACTTGCAGTCGGTACAGCCGGACGACGAGTTGCGGCCGCAGGACTTTTTGCGCGGGCCGCAGCAACAGCAGCAGGACGTAGTGCAGACGCCGATGCCGGCACAGGGCTATGCCGGCGAAGACGGCGGCTACGGCCAGTACACGGAAGAACCGCCGCCTGACGACCTGGGGTATGAGCGCCCGGTCGATTTCGGCGACAGCGGGCGTGAGGGTACCGACAGCGAGCCGCAGGCCCGCGAGTCGATGGCCCACGACGAGATGGAGCAGCGCGCGGGCTATCTGCTGTGGCTGCAGGGCGTGATCACCCGCGAAGAAATTGAAGACGCGCTGAAAGTGAGCGAGGTCAGCGACGAAGTGCGCGAGCTGTTGTTGGACAATGCGTTCACCGACCAGGTCACGCTGTATCGCTTTCTGGCCCGGCACGAGAGCGTGTCGCCGGTTGACCTTGAGCGTGTGCGTCCCAGCAACGACGCGCTTGCGGTGCTGCGGCCGGCGATTGCACGCAGTTACCGCGTGGTGCCGATTGCGCGAGTCGGCGAAGTGCTGCTGGTTGCGGCGGCATTCCCGTTTGACCCGCGGCGGCTGCTTGAACTGCGGCGCCTGACCGCCAGCAAGGTCAAGCTGTTTGTGGTGACCGAGCAGGAGATTGAAGACGCGCTTGCGACCTATTATCCGCCGGCCAGCGCGGCGACTCTGCGCTCGCCCAAGCCCGGCGAGCGGAACGAGGATGCAAGCGACGAAAGCGCGATCACCGGCGAGGGCGACGCCCTTGAGCAGAGTTATGACCCGACGCTGCCCGGCTCGGACAGCGGCCTGTACGCCCCGATTGATCCCAACGCGCCGCCGCCGCCCAGCGGCATCGGCATGAGCGAGCTGGACGAAGGATTTGACGCCCAGTCCGAGACCGGCCGCCACGCGGCGGTCAGCGAGTCCGATCTTGACGAGTCAAGTATTGCCGGTGATGACGCCGCCATCAGTGAAGTTGATGAGCTTGACCTGGGTTCGCCCCGGGGCGGCCGCCTGGAAACGGGACCGGAAGACCTTGACCCATTCAGCGAGTGACTTCCGCGATACCGGGCGTGTGGTAAGCTTGGTGGGGCGTGCGCGTCCGTTGCGCGCGGGCCGGTAGCGTAAAGGATTTCCATGGCGCCCGAGGAAGGCAACGAGTTCTTCGGACATCTCAACCAGCCTGCCACCCCGCGGCGCACGCGGCGGCCCAGCAGCCTTGAGAACGAGCGCCCGAACCCCGAAGACTTTCGCGACGTGCCTGACCCGTTTGACGACGTGGTGGGCGGCGATCACCCGCTGGCGCCGGCCGGAAGCGCGGCGCCGCCCCAGCCGCAGCCGCAGAAACCCGTGAAGGGGCCGGGCCTCAGCCCGGGTTTGCCCGTGATCCATGACCGCCCGGCATCGCGCGAAGTGCCCCGCAGTGGCGTGGTGCTCACGCCCAGCGGCGTGCGCCGCGTCGACGATCAGCCGAAGGCGCCGCCGAAGTCGCAGGTGCGCAAGGTCCAGTCCACGCCGGAAGATGCGGAAGACTTTCACGAAGAGAGCCGCCAGAAGAACGACGAAGAAGACATGAACTGGGAAGAGTACGCCGCCGGCGACTTTCCAGCGATGGCCGCCGAAGAGTTCGGGGTCAAAGTCGGCAAGACGCAAAGCGGGCGCATGGTGCCCGTCGGCATACGTGCTGACCTGACCGACGAAGCGATCAAGAACCAGAGCATCAAGGGTAAAGGAAAGGGTGGCCGCGCACCCAAGCCTGCGCCTGAGCCATCAGCGGCGCCCAAGACATTCTTGGGCAAGGTGCGCGACAGCTTTCGATTGCGCAAGGTTGACGACGACGACGATGGCGGCGCCACCAAGGGCGGCTTTGCCAAGTCCGGCAGCATGCCCAAGAAGAAGGGCAAGAAAAAGACACCGCTGGGGATGGCGGCCAGTGTGTTCACCGAAGTGTTGAAGATTCTTGCGCTGGTGCTGTTGCTGCGCGCGTATGTCGTGCAGGTCAGCCAGGTGCAGGGCCCGAGCATGGAAGGAACGCTCGTGCAGGGCGACCGCCTGGTGGTCGAGCGGGTGACGCCGTTGCTGGCAAACAACCGTGACAAGTGGTGGATCGGGTGGCTGCCCGAGTTCGTTTCGCCCACGCTCAAGCGCGGTGACATCATCGTGATCCGCAGCCCCGAAGACCCGGGCAGCGAACTGGTCAAGCGCCTGATTGCGCTGCCGGGCGACAGCATCAAGTTCGAAGACGGCAAACTGTGGCTCAAGCCAAAGGGCGCCGCGAGCTTTGAACAAGTCAAAGAAGACTACCTCGGCGCCGAGGATCTCAAGAACGATGACGGCACATACCGCAGTTACGGCTTCGGCGACCTTGGCTCACACATTTCCGAGGGCGACGAGATCCTTGTGCCCGCCAACCGCATCTTTGTGATGGGCGACAACCGTGCCCACAGCAATGACAGCCGCCGCTGGCTTGAAATTGACGTCAAGCGCAGCGACGAAGGTATCAATCGGCTGTGGGTCCACACCGGCAGCGTAGAGGGCCGCGTGATCTTCCGGATCTACCCGTTTGATCGTGTCTGGCCGCCCGTGAAGTAGCGCGGCTCGAATTGCAGTTCGCTTTCAAGATTAACCGCCCGCGAGACCGATCTATCCCATTGGCGCTCACGCCGGGGGACTGCATGGGTGGTGGATCTTGTGAACTTCGCACGCTGCTTGAAGCGTTTCTCGACTACCTGCGCTATGAGTGCGGGCTGGCTGAGAACACGCTGCTGGCGTACCGTCGCGACCTTGAGCTGCTGCTTGAGTTCCTGTTTGCGCGCGGCGTACACGACAGCGCACAGGTACAGCCGGAACACCTGACCGCGTTTCTGGCCACGCAGCGAAGCGACAAGGCCGACCGCACCGTAGCGCGACGGGTTTCGGCGATTCGCATGTTCTTCAGGTTTGCAAGCGTGGAGCTCAAGACAGACGTGGATCCCGCGCAGCACCTGCTGCCGCCCCGGCTGATGCAGACGCTGCCGGAGTATCTCGACGTGGAACAGGTCGATGCGCTGCTGGCCGCGCCGGTCGGCGACGATGCCATGATGCTGCGCGACCGCGCGCTGCTGCACACGCTGTATGCCACCGGCGCGCGCGTAAGCGAAGTTTGCGACCTGACGCTGAACCGACTGCACCTTGAGCAGGGCTTTCTGTCCGTGCGCGGCAAGGGCAACAAGGAACGCGTCGTGCCGATCAGTGCCCGCGCCTCCGAACAGGTGCGCCACTGGCTGACCGGCGGCCGGCCGGCCCTGCTGAAGCGCCCCAGCGAGCACGTGTACGTCTCACGCACCGGCCGGCGGCTATCTCGCACGCGGGTCTGGGACCTGGTGAAGGAGTACGCCGCGCGCGCGGGCATCAAGCCGTCGCTGGTGCACCCGCACACGCTGCGGCACTGCTTTGCCACGCACTTGCTGGAAGGCGGCGCCGACATCCGCAGCGTGCAGGAAATGCTGGGCCACGTCAGTATCAGTACGACGCAGATCTACACCCACGTCGATCAGAAGCGCCTGCGCTCGGTTGTGCTGAAGTTCCACCCTCGGGCAGGGTAGCGCCCGCCGACGGCTACACTCGCACAATGTCGATGACACAGGCGTTGTCGTCGCCCTGTGCCTGGTGCAGCTCGACCTTGAACTGCATGCGCCCATGGAAGCGCTCAACCAGCGACTCGGCGATCCCGAGGTCGAACACGTTAGGGTAGGGGTTGTCGCACTGGACCTGGTAGTGGTCCATCCCCACTTCCACAAAGCGGTACACGCCGATCTCGCCGCCTCGGTGCGCGTTGTGATACGCAATGTCAATTGCAGCCAGTGCCGACGGCACATCGAACATCTGCTCGTCGGGAAACTCCGCCGAATACGGGATGCGCCTGCCGATTGAGTACAGCGTGTCCGCGCCCAGGTGTTCATGGATCGCGCGATACACGTCAAGCCACGCCTGCTGCTGGTACCAGCCCTCGGGTTCCACGCGTTCAAGCCCGCACGAAGCAAGCAGCTCACGCGCGACGGCGCCGACCAGGATGCCGCCGGTGACCGCCACGACGGTGCGGCCGTCAACCTCAACCTCCGGTGAACTCGCGACAAACGCCCGGAACATGCCTGCCCCTAAACCTTCGCGCCAAGACCTTTCAACACAATCGCAACAGACTCACGAACTTTCAGGCCGCCGGCTGGATTCATGGCGGCCATGGTCAATCCCTGGTGAATCGTCCCATAAGCGGAAGCAAGGACAGCCGCCGCGCCGGTCAGCGTATCGGCCTGCGCGCCCAGCAAGCCTTTGCCGGCGGCGTTGTCCAGCAGCACGCGCACCTTGAAACGAGACTCGGCGACGATCTGGCGAATGCCGCGGCCTAGCAGGTCGTTCTTGGATTTGCCGACATGCCCGAACATGTGCAGCACCACCGGCGAGTCCTCGCCCAGCGCAAGCACACGGTCTTCAAACTCCTGGCAGAAGGCAAAGATCCGCCCGATCGGGTCGGGGTCTTGCGACAACCTATGCTCGGCGTTGTCCTCGATCGTGAACAGGTAACGCACCAGGTCGCCGGCCAGTGCCTCTTTGCTGTCGAAGTAGAGGTACACGCTGCCCTTGGCAACGCCGGCGGCTTCGGCAATGTCGGCGACCGACGCGCCATCGATGCCGTCGCGGGCAAAGATGCGCAACGCCGCCTGCAGGAGTTGGCGATATCGGGCTTCACGTTTTGGCGAGGCAAGGCGCATCTGACCAACCAGTCATTACGGTCGTTATGTGCGATTCAAAAGATTACCCCATGTATCGCAAAGAGTCACCCAAACGATCGTTTTACTTCGAACTTTTCGCTCGAATCTGCTGAACGGCCTAAACGCCAACAGCGACACGCCTTACGGCGCCGCTGCGTTGGCCCTGCTGGTGTGTTCAGACTAGACCCGGGTGATAAAGCCCCACTTGTCTTCGCTGCGGCCCTGCACCAGGTCAAGGTAGGCTTTCTGGATGCGTTCGGTGATGGGGCCGCGTGCGGCGTTGCCGATCTTGATTTTGTCCAAGCTTCGGATCGGCGTCACTTCTGCTGCTGTGCCAACGGCAAAGACTTCGTCGGCGATGTACAACTCTTCCCGGGTTACCGTAGCTTCCGTCACCGGGATTTTCATCTCATTGCAAAGCCGCATGATCGTGTCGCGCGTGATGCCGCGCAGGATACTGCTGCCCGTGGAGGGCGTAATCACGCGGCCGTCGCGCACGACAAACACGTTTTCGCCGCTGCCTTCGCTGAGCACGCCGTTGACGTCAAGGGCAATGCCTTCGACGTAGCCGTTGCTGATCGCTTCCATCTTGATCAGCGCGCCGCTGGCGTAGTTGGAGGCACACTTGGCTTGCGCGGGCGTGGTGTTGGGGGCGTTTCGGCTCCAGCTGCTGACCTGCATGTCAACGCCCTTTTCAAGGGCTTCGTCGCCGAGGTACTTGCCCCAGTCCCACGTCAGGATGTCCAGTGTGACGGGATTCTTAAGCGGGTTGACGCCCATGGGCCCGGCGTCGCGGTAAATGATCGGGCGAAGGTAGCAGGCCTTGAAGCCGTTTTCGCGCACAGCCGCCACGCTCGCGGCGCAGATTTCGTCGATGCTCCAGCGCACTTCCATGCGGTAGATCTTGGCGCTGTCCACAAGCCGGCGGATGTGGTCTTTCAGGCGAAAGATGCCCGGCTGGCCGCCGCAGTCGTAGGCGCGAATGCCCTCAAACACGGCGCTGCCGTAATGAATGACGTGGGCGCTGATGTGCACGGTGGCCTTGTCCCAGTCAATGAATTCGCCGTTGCGCCAGACTTTGTTGCAGAGCTTGTTGGCCATGACTACCTCCGTGTGACTTCCTAACGGTTTGCGAGCAGTTTCTCAAGCTGCTCTCGAAACTTTGCCAGCGCTTGTGACCGATGGCTGATCTTGTTCTTTTCCTCGGCGGGCAGCTCACCAAAGGTCTTGCCCAGCGGCGGGTAGTAAAACAGCGGATCGTACCCGAAGCCGCCGGTACCCTGCGGTTTATCTATAATACGCCCTTCTACAGTGCCGCGCACTGTAAACAGAATGCCTTCGGGGCTTGCCAGCGCGATCTCGCAGACAAAGCGCGCCTTGCGTTTTTCGGGCGGCACGCCCTTGAGGTTTTTCAGCAGCAGGTTGTTGTTGCCCGCGTCGTCGCCGTGCTTGCCCGCATAGACTGCGCTGTGCACGCCCGGCGCGCCGCCCAGGGCATCCACTTCAAGGCCGCTGTCGTCGGCCATGACCAGCAGGTCAAGGTTTTTGGGCTTGTCAACTTTCGGCATGCGCTCGGGCGTCAGGCTTACTTTGCGCTGGCGGCCGCTGATGCTGCGGTAGCGCTCGGCGGAAAGCTGCTCAAAGTCAACTTCGTCGTCGTCGATTGCCGTGCTGCGGTTGGCAAACCCGACATGGCTTGCCAATGCCAGGAACTGCGCCAGCTCGTAGGCTTTTTTCTGGGCATTGCCGGCAAAGGTGTCGGCGGTTTCGGCGACTTCGGGCACGCCGGTGTAGGCGCTGAGGCCCACCAGTTCAATGCCCGCAACGCCGCCAAGAATCTGGTTGATCTCGCGGAACTTGTGGCGGTTGTTTGTGCCGACAACAATCTTGACCACGACAAACCCCCAAGCGTCGCGAGAGTTTATGCAAGTGTGTGCGTTTGCAAAGGGGCTTTGGCTGGAGGTCTATGGTCAACGGTTGACGGTCAACCGTCAACCGATCACCGCCACTAACTCGCCGCGCAGGTGCCGTCGCCGGCCTGGCAGCTTCCGCCCACGCTTTGCTTGCTGGCGATGATCTTTGGCTGGCCGCTGTCGCACTCAAGGGGCAGGCCTGCCTGCTGCCAAGCCAGCATGCCGCCTTCAAGCAGCAGCCAGCCTTCGTCGCCGGCGTGGCGGGCGGTCATCATCACCGTGGTGGCGCGCACGCCGCTGCGGCAGACGCTGACAATCGGGCGCGGCAGCTTTTCGAGCTCGGCCCAGCGCGCGCGCAAGTCCGGCATCGGGATAAACACGGCCCCCGGCGCGCGGCCCGCCGCCCATTCGTCGGCGTAGCGCACGTCCAGCAGCGTGAAGTCCTTGCCGGGCGTGCCCAAGGCGGCCACTTGCTCAGGTTTAAGGATGCGCGCTTCGGGCAAGCCGGCTTCGGTGTTGAAGGACAGAATCTCGGCCATGTGGGCCGGCAACATGCCCTTGATGTTCAGCCGGTCAACAAGGCCCGGCTTACTGTCCTTAAAGGCGGCGTTGGATTGCAGCTCGGCGCCTACGGTGCTGCTTTGCTTGCCGTTGTAGTCGTGGCCGGGCCAGACCTGCACGTCGGGGCCAAGGGCCTCAATCTTGCGGAAGCTTTCAAACAGTTGCTCGCTGCTGCCGCCCATGAAATCGGTGCGGGCGGCGCTGTTGATGAACAGGGTGTCGCCCGTGAACACCCGCGCACCGTCAAAGATGCACATGCTGTCGGGCGTGTGGCCGGGCGTGTGCACAAAGCGCAGGTCGTGGTCGCCAAGTTTTAAAGTCGCGCCGTCCTGCACGAGGTGGTTGGGCACCTTTGAGCGCGTGGCGCTGGACATGACGACCTTGCAGCCGGTTAGGTTGCGCAGCCGGTCGCTGCCCGACAGGTGGTCGGCGTGGGTGTGGGTGTCGATGGCGTAGCGCAGGGTAAGCCCAAGCTCGCGCAGCACAGGCAGGGTGGTTTGCACGGCATCAAAGCGCACGTCGATTACGGCGGCTTCGCGCGAGGCGGGGTCCCAGACAAGGTAGGCGCGACAGTCGCGCTCAGGCGTAAGCAGCTTCATCTCAAGCAGGGCGGTCGTCATGGCGCGGCATTGTAGCGACGATTAATCCCCTGCGAAGTGTGTGGGCAAAGACCTTGCCCAACAAGAACCGCGTGCGTAAGCGCGCGGCTTTGGCGCAAGTACTGGAGTTCCGGCCGCCGGCGGTTCTTGTTGGCTCAGGTGCCTTGAGTGATTCTAGCCGGCAATGGCCACGCGGCGCTTTTCGCCGTTGATTTCGGCCTCTAGCGTGGCGTCGAGGTTGGCGGGTTCTTCGCGCAGCTGGTAGTAAAAGTTGCGGCGGCTGGGCTCGTAGCCGGCGTCGCGGATCAGACGGCGGATTTCGTACTCGTTCATCCTGAACGCCGCGCCCGCCAGCCTTACCACGTTTTCTTCAATCATCAGGCTGCCCATGTCGTTACAGCCGTAACGCAGGCTTACCTGGCCCACCTGCCCGCCTTGGGTTACCCAGCTGGCTTGACAGTTTTCGAAGTTATCGAGGTAAATCCGCGCCACGGCCTGCGTGCGCAGGTAATCGTGGGCGCCGGCCATGGGCACGTTGCTCATGGCGTTGCCTTCGGCCTGGAAGGTCCAGCAGATGAAGGCTGTAAAGCCGCCGGTTTCGTCCTGCAACGCGCGCAGGCGCTCAAGGTGCTCAATGCGCTCGGGCAGCGTTTCAATGTGGCCGAACATCATGGTTGCGCTGGTGCGAATGCCCAGCTTGTGGGCCTGTCGCATGGGCTCAAGCCATGCGTCGGCGCCGCCCTTTTTGGGGCAGATGATGTTGCGCACGCGATCGGTAAGTATCTCCGCGCCGCCGCCGGGGATTGAGTCCAGGCCGGCCGCCTTGAGCTCGCGCAGCACATCCGGCAGCGACATGCGCCAGAACAGCGCAAAGTGCTGAATCTCGCTGGGGCTGAAGGCGTGGTTGTGCAGGCCCATGGCGCGAAACAGGCCCAGCATGTCGGCGTAGTACTTCAGCGGCAGCTTGGGGTTGTGCCCACCTTGCAGCAGGATCTCGGTGCCGCCCAGATCGAGCGTTTCCTCGGCCTTGGCACGCAGCGCATCCACGTCAAGTGTGTAGGCTTCCTTGTCCAGCGGGCGCCGATAGAAACTGCAAAAGTCGCAGTCGGTGATGCACACGTTGGTGTAATTGATGTTGCGGCTGATGACGTACGTGACCTGCTCGCTGCGCCCGGCGGCTTGCATCTTGCGGTCGCGCACGGTGTGGGCCAGCGCGGCCAATTCATGAATCGGGGCGTGTTGCAGCAGCCACAGGCCTTCCGCGGCGTCAATGCGCTTGCCCGCAAGCACTTTGTCGGCGATGGCAAGAAATTCAGGTGGCGTGGCGCGTGCAATCATGCCGGCACTATAGGGATGGCGGGCCAGCCGAAAAGAAGTCGGATTCAAGGACTCGGTTGGGTGCATCCGGCGTTGGTGGTATGATCGACGCCCTACACCGGAGTTCTGCCATGGCAACGGCCGCAGACGTGGCGTTTCTCGATAATGCGCTGGCGCAGCTTGAGGGCGTGCGGCGCTGGACGCCGCGCACGATCAGCAAACTGGAAGCCCTGATCAGCAGCGACGACCCCTGGGATGTGTACCGCGTTGACCCGCCTACATTCGCCGCCGAAAAGGGCATCTCTGAGCAAGAGGCCATCGACCTGTTCCTGCACGCGTCGCACCTGGGCGTGTTTCATATGGAGTGGCGGCTGGTCTGCCCGCTGTGCACCGACACGGTCTCAAGCTGCAAGTCGATGTCCACGGTGCGGTCTCGTTGCTACTGCCAGCTTTGCCAGCGCAGCGTTGAGGTGAATCTGGATGACTTCATCGCGGTGTCCTTCAACCTTTCGCCCCGTGTGCGCGAGATGCCCTGGCACAAGCCTGAGTCGCTCAGCGTCGAAGAGCTGATGCTGCGCTACCGCATTGACCGCCGCGCAATGCTGCCCGGCCTGGGGCCCTTCGGCGAAGTCATACGCCAGTTTTCGCGCCTCGCCGAGTACCTTGAGCCGGGAGACACCCGCACCGTTGAAGCTGAGATGCCGCCCGGCTGGGCGGCCGTGCTGTTTGACGCCAGCGCCAGCCACACGGTGATCCTGCCGGTTCGTGAGTCGGGGCGCGCCGCAGTGCAGGCCAACCTGAGTGACGAAGGCTGGCAGGTGGAAGCGGACAGCATTGCGCCGGGCAAGGTTTCGATCACAGTAAACAATCGCGCAAGTCGGCGCGTGCCGATTGTGTTGATGACACGTCCGGACGACGAGGACGACGATAAGGGCTCGGGCGTGCAGATGGGCCCGTTTTTGAACGGCAACCGGCTGCTCAACAACCAGACCTTCCGCACGCTGTTTCGGGCAGAAACGCTTGCCACCGGCGAGGGCGTGGGTGTGCGCGACCTGACCCTGCTGTTTACGGACCTCAAGGGCAGCACCGAGCTGTATGAGCGGGTGGGGGACCTGAGCGCGTTTGCCCTTGTGCAGCAGCATTTTGAGCACCTGCGGCGCGCGGTCATGGAACAGGACGGCGCCGTCGTCAAGACCATCGGCGACGCGGTGATGGCAAGCTTCGTGAAGCCGGAGCAGGCTGTGAAGGCCGCGCTTTCGATGTTCCGCGAGATCGAGCAGTTCAACCAGCACCGCGGCACGCGCGACCTGATACTCAAAGTCGGCGCTCACCGCGGCCACAGCATCGCGGTCACGCTGAACGACCGGCTGGACTACTTTGGCCAGACCGTGAACATCGCGTCGCGGGTCCAAAGTGCCGCCGCCGCCGACGAGTTGTGCCTGACCGACGACATGTACAGCGACCCGGGCGTGCAGCAGGCGCTGGAGGGTCGCGAGGCTGTCCGCGAAATGGCGCAGTTGAAAGGCATTGCGGCGACGGTGCCGATTCGCCGCATCCCGATAAGGCAAAACCCGCGACCGTAGTCGCGGGCTTTGCGTGTGCGCGCAGCTCTAGCGTTTTGCCAGCGTGGCCTTGCCCTGGATGGTCTCGCCGCCGCGAACATAGGTCAGCGTAACCTCGGTGCCCGGGTCCAGCGCGATCAGGATGTCGCCGATATCGCAGAAGTACACGATCAACCGGCCGTTCACATGGGTCAGGATGTCATCGTTCTTGAGGCCGGCGGCTTCAAGGGGCCCGCCGCTGCGCACGTCGGTCAGGATGTAGCCGGCGGTCTTGCGGTCGGGGTTGTACTTGCCGGTAAAGCCGAGTGACGACTTGGCGTTGGGCAGCGCAAACGGGTTGGTCAGGCGCTGCAACGGGTTGTTGCGCTGGTTGCGGTCCTGCTGGCGGGCGACGTCGTCGCTACGGGGGACGTTGCCGAACTGGCCGGACTCGGTGGGCACGTCGTTGCGCGCCACCAGCTCAACGGTCTTGTCACCGCGTTTTACAGTGAACTTGAACTCGCTGCCGCGGGGCTTGGTGCCGACCACGCCGTAGTACCGGTATGCGTTGAAGATTTCGTAGTGGTCCATCTTGATGATCAGGTCGCCGGCCTGAAAGCCGACGTCCTTGGCCTCGGTGTCGTCGCTGACGGCCTTGACCAGCGCACCGCCCTGGTGGCTGAGGTCAAGCTCAAGCCCGCCGACGAAGCCATGCCGCACCAGCAGCGCACCGCCGCGCTGGGCCTTGAACTCAGGAAGGAAGTTCTTGATCTGGTTGGCGGGGATGGCGTAACCCGCGCCGGTGTTGAAGCGCTTGCCGTGGCTGGCGATGTTGCGGCCGTTGATGCCGATGATTTCGCCGTCCATGTTGAAGCTGGGGCCGCCGCTGTTGCCGGGGTTGATCGACGTGTCAATCTGGATGCTGTCGCTGTAACCGCCCTGGAAGCGGTGGTTGGCGGTTACCGTGCCCAGCGTAACCGTGGGTTCGCTGCCCTGGCCGGAAAGCAGGAAGGGGTTGCCGATGCACAGGCACTTGGCGCCCGGCACCACCTTGTCGCTGTCGCCCAAGGTCGCAAACGGAACCTTTTCGCCTTCATTCAGGCGCAGCTTGCCCAGCACGATGTCGCCGCGCGGGTCAGCGCCGACCGCGTCGGCTGTGAAACGGCGGTTGTTGCCCGCCATCTTCACGACGGTTTGCACGGGCTGAGCAGCCTCGTTCCAGACGTGGTGATTGGTCAGGAAGTAGCCGTCTTCACTGATGCAGACGCCGCTGCCGCCGCCGATCAGGACGAAGGCAGGGTACACCTTCTTGACCAGCGCGCGGATCTCTTCGTCCATCTGGTCGATCTTGGCATTGCTGAGGTTGCGCTCCTGCGCCTGCACGGGCACAGCCGGCGTGTATGCGGCATAGCCGCCAATCGCGAGCGCCAGAGCCGTGGTTGTGATCAGTTTTTTCATTTCCGTTTTCCTTTGTCCCTGCCGTTTCCGGCGGGTTCGGTTCATTTCCGTTTGTGCTGCACTTACGGCCTGGGCCCGAGCACGACCTCAAGGGTCAGTTCCTCTTCGCCGCGCAGGATCTTGACCTTGAGCTTGTCGCCGACCTTCTGCTTGGCGATGACCGCCAGCAGGTCTTCCAGCTCGTTCATGTCCTTGTCGTTGACCTGCGTGATCACGTCATTGACGCGGATGCCCGCGCGCTGCGCGCCGCTGCCGTCCACGACGTTGCCGATTTTCAGGCCCGGCTTGTCGGGCCACATCTTTTCGGCGCCGACGCCCATGAACGGGGCGGGCGGACGCTTGATGAACTTGCCTTCCTTCATCAGGGTGTAGGCAGCCTGCACCTCATCCAGATAGGCGGCATAGCTGACGCCGCTGGCCTGGCCGAACGTCTGGTGGTTGTGCAGCGTGACCATACCCACCAGCTCGCCCTTGCGGTTGACGACCGGCGCGCCCAGTGTGCTGTTGCCGATGCGCGCATCCAGCTGGAAGGCGCGGCCGTCTTCGCGCTCAAGGGCGCTGACGATGCCGTCGTTGACCAGCGTGCCCAGCGGGTTCTGGCCGCGGCCTACGACAATCACCATCTCGCCGCGTTCAAGGGCCCGGCGCTTTTCGGGAAACTTGATGACCGAAAGCGTGGGGCAGGTTTTGTCGATGATGCAGTCAAGCTCAAGCAGCGCGAGGTCAATCTGCTGGTGCCGGCCGACGACGCGGGCAGGCCAGCGCTCGCCGTTGGGCAGCGTCACGGTGATTGCTTCCACCGCATCGCTGGAGCCTGTCTCGCTGAACGCGCCAAGGCAGCGGTCGCTGATCAGGATGTGGTTGGGTCCGACCACCAGCCCCGAGAACGGGCCAAGGTCATAACGCTGGAAGGGGTCATTGGGGTCGGCGCCCATGCCCGGCAGGCCGGGGATGCGCGGGCCCGACGGCTGTGCAGCGGCGTCGCGGTCGTAGTCAATCTCGACCGACACGGTGTGGCTAGCCACTTCCGCGGCAACCTTGGTGCGGTGGTTCTGAAGTTCCTTGTGCAGCGTCATCGCCGGCACGTTGGCGTAGCGGACGGCTGCGGTCTTGCCCGGCGAGTCCTGCGCGAGGCCGGCGACAAGGCCAAGCCCGAGCAGCAGTGCCAGTGCGAGTGCGGTCTTTTTCATGTTCAGTCTTTCGTTCAGCGGCTTACTGCCCGCGGTTGGTTAGAAGTTCTCTTCTTTTTCGCCGACGATCAGATTGACCGTCTTTTCCTTGCCAGTCTGGGGGTCGCGCAGCGTCAACTGCATGTGCGTCCCGACGGGCAGGCCGTAGCTGATGGGCACCTTCACGGTCTGGCCGCCGAACATGCCGCCGCCGCGCCGCTCCACTTCAAGGTAGCCGGCGCCGAGCATTTCGCGCAGGCGATCCATGTTGGGAATACGGAAGTTGTCCACGCGTACCAGCTCATGCCCGACCGCGATGCCCGCCTTCTCTGCGGGGCCGCCCTTGCGTACCGACTTGACGAAGATGCGCGACTCGTTTTCCGGCTTGTGGGCGACAAAACCGAGCTCACCCTGCGCCAGGTCGCCTTCGCCCACGCCCTTCTTCAATTGCGCGATCACGGCCCGGATCTGGTTGCTGGGCACCGTGCACCCGAGGTAGCGGCCGGTCATGAAGTGGCTGTTCATCATGCCGATGACTTCGCCGTCCAGGTTGATGACGGGCCCGCCGTGGTCGCCGGCGTGGATGGCAACGTCAACTTCAAGCACGTTGCCCTTGTACGGGTCGCCGTGACGGTCAGCATCGTCGGGTCGCAGCACGTCGATCGGCTCAAAGCGGTAGAAGCCGCTTACCGTGCCGTAGGAGAAGCTGACGGTGCGGTCGATCAGCATGCTGTCGAGCGTGTTGCCAAGCGCCACCACGGTCGTGCCCATGGCGGCTGCGTCGCTGTTGCCGAGCTTCAGTGACGGCAGGTCAGGGTGGCCGTCGTTCATTTTCACGAGCAGCAGCAGGTTGCGGCGGTCGCGCCCGATCACTTTGCCGCCGAACTCGGTGCCGTCGTGGGCCATCATCCAGACGTCGGCGCCCGGCTTCATGAAGGGGTCGTCGCTGCCGCGGCGGCCGCCCGGGACCAGGGCTGATGCTTCCATGCAGGTCACGACGTAGCTGCCGTCAACGACAAAGCCCGTGGCCGCAATCGCGCCGCCGGCGGCCATGCCGGTTTGGCCCATGTTGCTGATGTCAGGCTTGGAGGCGGCGATGGCAACGATTGAAGGGGTCAACGCCCTGGCCAACGAGATGCGCTCGTTTTCAAGGGACTTGATGGTTGCGTTGCCCGGCGCGGCCTGGGTAGCGGGCGCGGACTGCACCGCGACAACAACCACCAGGGCCAGCAGCGCGGGTACACAAATAAGGCACAATGCGCGCTTCATCAGAAAAATCCTTTCGCAAGTAACGGCGGGGCAGCGCCCCGCTTCCATGCACCTTCTACGGTGTAAGCATGGTCAGCGGGAGCCCAAAATTCTCACGGGAATATGCAAAACCCCCGGCGCGGGGCCGGGGGTCTGGAAGGATCAGGCCTGTTCACTGTGCAACGCTGCGGCGCTCAACGTAGCGACGGACGATCTGGTCGCGCCAGTCGCGCTTGACGCCGATATTGTTGCCGCTTCCGCAGAACTTCTCAAGTTCTGAGGATTTGAGGCTTACCGAGCGCTTTTTGTTTTCGGTGTTCTGGCCCAGCAGGATATAGGCGCGGCTGGTGGTGGCCTGCACGTCAAACACTACAAACTCAAGGCGCACGTCAGGGTTTTCGGACTTGAGTGTAAACACGTCGCCCATGTTGACGTTGTTGTCGCGGCCGACGTTCAACACCGCCACATCGACGTCGCCGTCGCTGGAGCGGCCGAGGTAGTTGGTCTGCTCAAAGCCTGTGATCTGCGCCTCGCCGCCGCCTGCCCGGACCACGGCCTCGCTGCCGCCTTCCCAGCTGAGCTTGTTCTTTTTGGGAAAGCCGAAGAAGCCGATGTCGTGCTTGGCCTGCGTGTAGCCGATGGCGACCACCAGCGTCACCAGCGCCAGCAGCGTGGTCGGCAGCGCCAACGCAAACGCGCCGAACTTGTCAAACTTGCCCACGGCCTCAGATTGCGGCGCAGGCGCATTGCCGGAAGCAGCCATCCCCGGCGTGCCCGCAGCCCTGCGTGGAGGTAGAGGTTTCTTTGCCATGTCAGGTTCCTGCCCTGTTGGTTTCCAGTACGGTCCTAGCGGCGCAGCAGCGCGCCGCCGAACACTTCGGCGGTCTTTACGCTGTCGCCTTCCACCACAAACACGCGGCCGCGGTACTCTTCAAACAGACGGCCCGTGGCGCGGTTGTGGCTCACGTGCTCAACCACCATACGCGCAACAAACTTGTCATTGCGGTAGATCGTGAACACCTGGTTTACCTGCACCTTTTCGTGGCGGCCAAGGCTGATGCTGACCACGCCCGTGTTCGGGTCTTCACCCACGGCGACCACTTTGCCGCGCAGCCAGGTGGGGCCGGCTGTGTCGGCCATCAGGCGCAGGTTGGGGTCAGCCTGTTCGTACCATGCAAGGATTTTGATGGTGCGGTCATAGGCCTTGGTGAACTCGTAGTAGCTGTCTTCCAGGCTCATCGCCTGTTCATTGATGCGGCGGATGTCGTTTTCGATCTGCGCCAGCTCGGCGATCAGCGAGTCCTTTTCAATGGACACGCGCTGGATCTCGTAGTCCAGGTTGAACACCTTCTGCTGGAAGCTGGCAATGATGTAGCGGTAGCTCTGCATTTCCGCGGCGAACTTGCGGGCTTCTTCACGCACCTCGGCCAGCTTGGCGTCATGGATGCGCCGGTTGCGCTGGGCGGTAGCGATGTCGTTGCGCAGGTTCGTGATGTCCTGGATCGCGGTCTGCTTGGCCAGTTCAAAGTTGTCGTTCTGCTGCTGGCCCGAGCGCTCTTCTTCTTTAAGCAGCGAGTTGGCCGGTGGCACCTTTGCGCCGGGCAGCGCGTCGGTGCTGCCGCCGCTCTGGCCTTCGTCGGGCAGGCCCCAGGGCGCAGCCCCGATGCTTTCAGCGGCGAGGCTGGCGTTGCTTGAGTCAAGGCCGCTCTGGTGCCCGCGCTCCGCCACGCTGCCGCCCATGATATCGACGTAGCGATACGCGATTGCGCGGCGCACGTTGGCCTCACCGACGAACTTCTCGCGCCAGGTCGGTTCGCTGCTGCCGTTCATGAACATGAAGGTGACGAACAGCCCGACCAGCCAGGCCATCGTCAGCATCAGCATAGTTCTGGAAAAGACGCCCATCGTTCACCCTCAGTAGGTCCGCATTCCCTAGCGACGTGTAAGCCGTGCCATGAACAGCCGGGTCACCGCCTCGTCGCCCTTCTGCGGCCTGACGCTGTTGCTTACCAGGTCTTCAATAAGGCACTCGCAGGTCTCGTTCTGGACTTCCACAACGTTGACCACCGCGATCGTGCTGCCGTTGCGCATGATGGTGTACTTCTGGTACAGCTCTACACCGTCACGCTTTCCTTTGTTCAGTTGCAGGCTGTTACCCACCGCCCAGTTGACGTTGGCAAAGATCACCGGGCCGTTGTCGCCAAGGTCCTTCTGGATGTCGGGGCGCAGCCAGCGGTAGCGGGCCTGCGTGTCCATGCGGCGCTCGTGTTCTTCCTGCAGCAGGAAGTGGTGATACTCGACGCGCCGGAACTGCTCGTTCTTTTCGGCATAGACGTTCTGGGCCTGGGCCACGCTCCACAGGGCTTCGCCGCGCTGCCGGAACAGCGCCGACTTGCGGTCGCTGAGCTGCTCGACAGTGCCTTGCAGCTTCTGGACCACGTCCTGGTCATAGCCGCGGCTGATCGGCGTAAACGGCTGGGTGGCGGCCAGCAGGTCGTCGGCGGCGCGCTGGGCGTCGGCGGCGGCGAGGTTGGCCTCAAGCTTCCAGGCTTCCAACGCCTGCTTGGTCGCATTGAGTGCCGCGACCTCGGCGCTGTTCTGGCTTGTGCGCTCGGCGTTGGTGGCGCGCTGGGCCAGCAGTCTGGCGTACGCGTCTTCGAGCGCAGCCTTGTCCTGGTGCCGTGCGTTGACCTCAAACTCGTACTTTTCGCGCCACTGGACATTGCCGGCGAGCGCGACCCAGACGTACTGGCTCAAGATAAGGCACAGGACCAGGTTAACGATGATGAGAACCTTGGTAATTACGTGCACGTGCTACTCCCACACGCCAAATTGCGAGTGAATCAGGCTTGTTCGGTTCACGTACAGGGGGGGTGCTAGGCCCATGAACTTACTGCTGCCCGGCATCAGGTCAAGAGGGTAAATCCTTGTCCTGACGGTTCTAACGCGGGCACTACCGGAGAGTCACGGGAATGTCAGGCCTGAGGTTCATGTAAGCGGTCGGCCCCCGTTCTCCCCATTGACCCGGCACCTGCCCCCGCTATCCTTCCCGCCCCTTGGCTGTTTCCCCGGGCGTGTGCCCGGGCGGCCTTGAGACCTTTACGCATGCGCGTCACCGCGGGCTGTGCCTGAACGGCCCCAATGCGGTACGCCATGGGATGGACACATGACTGAACCTGCCATGACTGCGCTTGACGGCGAGAAAGCCCCGGACACCTGGTCTGACAAAGTTCCGGCCGTCACCCCGGAAACGCTGATTGAAGCCGGCTTCCACTTCGGGCATCGCACCCGCCAGTGGGACCCGCGCATGAAGCCCTACATCAAGACCAAGCGCAACGGCATCCACATCATCGACTTGAAGGAAAGCCTGCGCGGCATCATCACCGCCAAGCATTTCCTTCGCAACATCACCAGCGCCGGTGCCGTCGTGCTGTTTGTCGGCACCAAGCGCCAGGCAAAGGACGTGCTGCGCGAGCAGGCCCTGCGTTCCGGCCAGGCCTTTATGTGCGAGCGCTGGCTGGGCGGTACGCTGACCAACTTTGCGACGATCCGCCGGCGCCTGAGCCGCCTGGAGATGCTTGAGAAGCTCGAAAGCACCGGCCAGACCGCCCGCATGCCCAAGAAGATGCAGTCGGTGATCAACCGCGAAAAGCGCAAGATCCAGGCCAACCTTGACGGCCTGCGCAACCTTGACCGTCTGCCCGCCGCCGTTGTGGTGGTGGACGCCAGCCAGGAATACATCGCGATCAAAGAAGCCAACAAGCTTGAGATTCCGGTCGTGGCGATCACCGATACCAACAGCAACCCAGAAGGCATTGACATCGTGATCCCCGGCAACGACGACAGCGTGCGCGGACTGCAGATCGTGCTGAAGTCGCTGGCCGACGCGTGCGTTGAGGGCAAGCGCCTGAAGGACAGCGGCCAGGGCATGGAAATGAAGGCCGAAATCCGCGCCTTTGACGAAGCGCCGGCCCGCCCGCGCCAGGACAAGCCGGCCCGCCGCCCGCAGCGCGAGCGCGCCGGTCGCGGCAAGCCCCGCAGCGCCGAGCAGAAGGCCGAGATCGAGGCGACGGCAGCCGAGGCAGCCAAGGCCGCCGAGACCCAGGCCGACAAGGCCCCGGCGCCGACGGTCCGCCGCAAGCCGCCCGCGAAGAAGCCCGACGCCAAACCTGAAGCTGCGGGCGAAGCCAAGGCCCAGGGCTGATTTCGCAACCGGCCGGCGTTAGATTGATGGCAGCGCTGATTTTGGATTTTGGATTTGCGACTTTGGAATGGCACTGGCGTGAACGCCTGCAAGTCCAAATTCTGAAATCCAAAATCACGTCAGGACGACGAGAATCCGCAAGAGGAACTATCACATGGCAGAGATCACGGTTGCATTGATCAAGGAACTTCGCGAACGCACGGGCTGCGGCATGATGGACGCCAAGCGCGCCCTTGAAGAAAACGGCGGCGACGTCGAAAAGGCCATCGACGAGCTGCGCAAGAAGGGCGAAGTCAAGGCCGCCAAGCGCGCCGGCCGCGAAACCGCGGAAGGCAAGGTCGCCATCGCCATCAGCGGCAAGCGCGCCGCGCTGGTAAGCCTGAGCACCGAAACCGACTTCACTGCCAACAACGACGAGTTCAAGGCGCTGGTGCAGGGCATTGCCAACGCGGCCTTGCAGGGCGATGGGCCGATTGACGGCCTCAAGCTCGGCACAGCCACCGTCGGCGACGCGATCAAGGCGCTCGTGGCCAAGACCGGCGAAAACATGCAGCTTGGCAAAAACGCCCGCCTTGGAATTGAAGGCGACGGATTTTTCGGCAGCTATATCCACAGCGACGGCAAGCTGGGCGTGCTGGTCAAGATCACCGGCGGCAAGGGCGACAGCGATGCCGAAAAGGCGCTGGCCAAGGACGTCGCCATGCACATCGCGGCCACCAACCCGTTTGGCTTGACGCAGGCCGACGTGCCCGCCGACGTGATTGCCCGCGAAAAAGAGATTGCGCTGGAGCAAGCCAAGGCCAGCGGCAAGCCGGCCAACATCCAGGAAAAGATCGCCGACGGCAAAGTCGCGGCCTTCTTCAAGGAAAACACGCTGCTGGCACAGCCGTTCGTGAAGGACCCGAGCGTCAGCGTAGAGCAGCACGTCAAGAACGTCGGCAAAGACCTGAGGGTGGCCCAGTTCAGCCGCGTGAAAGTCGGCGAGTAAGGCAGCAAAGTCAAAGAGCCCGCGGCGCAAGCCGCGGGCTGTTTAGTTTAATCGCGCGTACAGCCCCGGAAGCCAGTCCGGGGCCGCTTTGCGGGTGCCACGCCGCGCGGACCCGGCACTTGCGTGCCGGGCTGGACGCGGGCAATCACTGCAATACCAGCAGCAGTTTTTCGCGGGCGGCGCGATACTCGGTGATATCCAGCGTGTAGTCGTCAAAGCCGCGCACGATGCTTTTGATCAGCGCCTGCGCGGCGCCTGCGTCTTTGCGCTTCAGCAGGCGCAGCAGCTCAAGGTCTTCAAACCCGAGCCTGTGCGCTTCCATCCGCTGGCTTGACCACGGGCCGCTGTGGCCGCTGTAGGCGATGTGGGTGTCGCCGGCGGGCAGGCTGCGTTCAACGCCGGGGCCGTGGGCCTGGTTGCCTACTTTGAAGGGATCGGCGTTCCATTGGTTCAGGCCCCAGTGCAGAAAGCCGTCAATGCCGTACAGCTCGCACGCCCAGCCGATCAGCAGGGGGCGCAGCGGCTCAAAATCAAGCAGGCGGTTCATCCAGCGGCCGCCGGGGTGCAGGCAGGTATAGACCCAGATGCTGTCGCCGTTTTTTCGCTGCGCTTCGTAAAACTGGCGCTGCTGCTGGTACTCGTGAACCTTGGGCACCCAGATGTCAACGCTGCCCGCAAGGCTGGTGTCCATCACGGCGTCGATCGTGCGAATGCCGGGCATGTACTTGCGCACCATGCCGGTCAGCACGCGGTAGTCCTGCGCGTTTTCGGGTATCGGCTCGTCGGTGACGTGCTGGATCCAGCGAGCCTCCCACCCGTTGGCTTTGATTTCTTCCATAAGCTGGCGGCAGGTCAGCGCCAGCAAGTCGTTGCCCTCAGGGCTTGTGCCGCGCTTGCCCCAGACATGAAAGTGATCGGCAAACCACTCGCCGTTTGCGCGCGCGGCCAGGTGTCCGCCTTCAAGCCACCAGATGCCTTCTTCGTCCAGCAGCTTGACCAGCTTGCGCAGGCGCTCGCGGTTCAGGGTCGGGTTTTCGCCGGGGCCGGGGCCGGGCGTTACGCCATCAAAGATCATCCATAACCAGATGCAGAATGCGTTCTGGCGCCCGCGCACCATCAGGCGCACGTAACGGCGCAGCATGTCCCAGTGCTTCTCGGACCACGGCTCAAGCCCGAACTGCCCGGCGCCCCAGCCCCAGTCCATCCAGTTGGTGTAGCCGAACGTGTCTTTGCCCGCGGGCGGCACCGTGGCCGCGTGTACGGTAAGCGAGAACTTCAGCTCGGTCGTGTTTACGCGCAGGGTGATTTCGCGCCTGCCCGGCTTGGCGCTTGCGGGCACGGCGAACTCGGCGCGCAACACGGTGGTGGCGGTATTGGCTTGCAGCGGCGACGTGACGGGTTCAAGGGCGTCAAAGGTGCGAAAGGGCGCCTTGCGCGTGACGTGCGGGTTTTCGTTGTCAGGCCGGCGCGCGGTGGTCCAGCCATGGATGCCTGTGTTCAGGTCAACGGGCACGTCCAGCATTCGGTACCAGCGCGTTTCAAGGCCGTCCGCGCCGCCGGCCGCAAGCTGCAGCTCCGCGCCCGCTGTCAGGCCTGCAAGCAACACGTGTACGCCGGCATGGCTGCCGCGTGGCGTGTGCAGATGTGTGGGCGAGGGCGCGGGCTCGTTGGCGTCGGGGTAAAGCCGCACCAGTTCATCGACCAGCACGGCCTTGAACGCGGGCGCGTCCTGAGCCTCAGGTGTGTGCAGGCACAGCACAGCCAGAGTCGCGGCAAGCAGGGTGCGCAGCATTCTTCACCGCCGGGCGGTTGCGAGTTCAGTCAGGTTTGCGGGGACTGCCGGTCTCCATCAGGTCAGCGATCTGGCGGGCCAGGCTGAGCACACTGAACTTGAAGCGTCCCTGCGCCGTCGCGGTCTCGAACACACCGCTGCTGCCCTTGCCCTCAAGTTTGCCGTCGTACCAGACTTCGCCGCTCTTCGGGTCCACAATCTTTACGTTGGCGCGCGCAAACCCCGCACCACCGACGCCGAAGCTGCCGCCCTTATCCATCTCATAGATCTCGCAGGTGACCACAGGGCGCGTGGCTGTGCCGGCGGCGTCAATGAAGTGCATCTCCTTGTAGCACTCACTCATCAGCTCTTTCTTGTAATCGCCGCGCCATCCGGTGACCCAGATGCTCCACTCTTCTTCCGTGACTTCCCAATCCTGATGCGGCTTGAAAGTTACTTCAAGCTTGGCGACGTCGTATGCGCCCTGCGCCTCAAGGCGTCGGCTTTCGCGGGTCTGTTCGTGGATCACGTTTCGGCTGCCGCATGACGCAACGCACAACAGCGCGCACAGCCCGAGCAGGCAAAGCAGAGTTCGTTTCATGGCGTACCCCCTTGGGCAGATCATAGCAGCGGCCGTACGGCTGGTCACGCCATCCTGTGGCCCGTTGCGCCGGGCAAGCTATCTTCGCGCGGCATGCAGAAGACACGGGTCGGAGTCGTGAGCTTTTTGAACGCACTGCCGCTGTGGCTGGCGTTGCAGCACGAGCCCGACCTTGAGCTGGTGCCCGACACACCGGCGCGCCTGGCCGACATGATGGCGCAGGGCAGACTGGACATCGCGCTGCTGCCGGTGATTGAGGCGCTGCGCCAGCCGGGCCTTACGTTCTATCCTGACCTGGGCATCTCCGCGGACGGCGAAGTCGAAAGTGTCGGCCTGTTTACGCGTCAAGACCTGCCCGAAATCAAGTCGGTGGTGCTCAGTTCCGCAAGCCGCACCAGCAACGCGCTGGCGCGTATCCTCGCGCCGCAGGCGAAGTTTGAGCGCGCTGAAGTCAGCCCGGAGCAGCTTGATGCCCGACCCGAAGACGCCGTGTTGCTGATCGGCGATGACTGCCTGCGCGCGCGCAAACTGGGCCACGACCGTGTGTACATCGACCTTGCCGCCGAATGGAGAATCCTGACCAACCTGCCGTTCGTGTTTGCTGTCTGGGCCGGGCCACCGGCTGCGCTTACGCCTGCGCTGCACAAACGCCTGCGCGATGCGCTGACAGAAGGCCGCGAACTGGTACACGACGTGATCCGGTACGCCGCCATGGACACCGGCTGGACCGAGGCCGAATTGGGGCGCTACGTCAGCGAAGTGATCATTCACGAACTGACGACGGGGGCGCGCAAGGGCTTGCTGGAGTTCACGCGCCGCGCAGTCGAGATCGGCGAAGTGCCAAAAAGCGCGGTGGACAAGGTGCTGGATGTGATACGTGCCGGGCCCTGAGTTCCGGGCCTTGCCGTGTTGACTGGTTTGTGGAGAGTGATTGCCGGCACCGGACCGTCCGTCGGAACTCAGAACGTCTAATCCACTTTCCATCCACTCCCTGTTCCATCACCACGCTTCGTTGCTACGCTGCGCGTGTCGATACCTTGCGCGGCCCGGTGGCCTGTTGCCCCAGCGCTTGCAGGGAGGAACGGTTCGCGGTCAATCATGACTCCGCGTCCATACAATACAGGAACCGCGTGCGTCAGCGCGCGGCGGCCATCGAGAGCAGGCCGCCCGCTTACGCAGGCGGTTCTTGTCTAAGGAGGCCAAATGTCCACCATCATCCATGTCGTCGGCACCGGCACGATTGGCGAGCCCCTGATCGGGATGCTCACGCACTTCCGCAAAGAGCTGGGCATTGACGAAGTCACCTTCAACAAGCGCACACCGCTGAAGACCGACCGCAGCAAGGTCGTTGACCTGCTCAAGCGCGGCGCAAAGCTCGCCACCGCCCGCGACCAGATGGCCGGCTTTGAAAAGATGGGCTGCAAGGCTGCCTACGAAACCGAAGAAGCCATCATGCGCGCCACCGTCGTCATCGACTGCACGCCCAGCGGCGCGGGACTGGCCAACAAAGAGCAGTACTACCTCAAGGCCGCGCAGGCCGGCGGCAAGGGCTACATCGCGCAGGGCAGCGAGTTCGGCTTCGGCAAAATGTACGCGCGCGGCATCAACGACGAAACGCTGGTGCCCGGCGAAGACAAGTTCATTCACGTGGTAAGCTGCAACACCCACAACCTGGCCGCGCTGATCAAGCTGTTTGCGACGCGGCACAACACGGCGCCCGAAAACCTTGTCAGCGCCGACTTTGTCTGCATGCGCCGCGCCAACGACGTAAGCCAGGACGACAGCTTTGTCGCAAGCCCCGAAGTCGGCAAGCACAAAGACGAAGGCTTCGGCACGCACCACGCCCGCGACGCCTACCACCTGTACAAGACCAAGGGCTGGGAGTTCACCAACCTGTTCAGCAGCGCGATCAAGATGCCCACGCAGTACATGCACATGGTTCGCTTTCACCTGCGCGTCAAAGAGGCCACCACGGTTGAAAAGCTGATCACCGCCATCCGCGAAGACGACCGCCAGGCCCTGACCTTCAAGAAGAGCGCGAACTCCGTGTTCAGCTTCGGGCGCGACCACGGCTTTTTCGGCCGCATCCTGAACCAGACCGTGATCCCGCACGAGTGCCTGATGGTCAACGGCGGCGGCCATGACATCTACGGATTCTGCTTCACGCCGCAAGACGGCAACAGCCTGCTGAGCAGCATTGCGGCTGCGCTGTGGCAGATCGACCCTGCCAGCTACGAGCAGAAGATCCAGGTGCTCAAGCCGTACTTCTTTGAAGAGGTCTAACTCGCCGCGCGACCGGAGACTGCATGCGACTGTTTGCCCCTTGCCTGATGGCGCTTGCCTTGCTGGTCACCGGCTGCGGCGGGATACCGCCTGAAGCCGACGCCGGAGTCAAGAAGGCTGCCGCTGCCTTTACGTCGAAAGACAAAGCCGCCATTGCGGCGGTGGTGGTGCCAAGCCAGCGCACCGGCGCGCTGGGCCTGTCTTCAGGGCTTGCGATCTCGGGCGCGGGGAAAAAGACCAGCGAGCTGACACTGGACGAGCTGCTGGACGTGGAGTTTTTCTCGCAGGTCAAGTCTGTCACGCCCGACATGGACCGCACCGACATGGTGGACGACAACACGGCGCACATCGGCGTGATGTTCGACTTCGGTGACACCACGATTGCCGCGCGCAGTTTTGTGCTGAAGAAAGAGGGCGACGCCTGGCTGGTGGACATCAAAGCCACGCTGGACTGGTGGGAAAAGCTCAATGGCAGTGACGCCTTGTCCGCGATCGGCTTGAAGAAGTAGCACTGCGCGGGAAAACGTGACGGGGCAGCTCGGGAGGGCTGCCCCGTCTTCGTCAAGCAGCGCTGGGCACCACCGCCTGACGACCACTGTTGGACTGCGGGTGATACGCCCGCGGTCGTTTTGTTTTTGTATGCGGGGTGGCTTGCCGCCACCCCGCACCTGTCAAGCCGCGCTGGGCACCGCAGCCTGACGAACTGATCTTACTGGCCACCCTTGCTGACGCTGTTGCCGTCGCCCTCATCCGTACTGCCGAACTTCTGCGTCCAGATGGTGCGGAACTTGCCGCTGCCAAGCACGCGCCAGCCGGGCGTGAGAATGTTGCGATGGTGGCCGCTGCTGTTGCACCAGGCGTCGTGGCTGCTCTGGGCGGTGGGGCCGGCGCTGTTCATGTGAATGTTCTCGCCGCCGCCGCCGCTGTAGCCTTCGTAGGCCATGCGCTCGGCGGGCGTGGCGCCGCGCGGTTCACCCTGGATGACGTGGGCGATCTGGCCGCCGTTGTGTTCGACGCAGTACTTGCTGTGGTGCCATGCGCCCCAGAACAGCTTGTCGTTCAGCTTCAGTGCGTGGCGCGCGAACATGATGCGGTATTCGTTGGTGATCTTGACCTGCAGCCGCCCGTCACCGTCGTAGTGGCCTTCGCCGGTGGGGAAGTTCTCGTTGTACTCCATCGCCTTGCGGTTGTAGTTGATCAGCGCCTCGTACTTTTTGGTGCTGCCGGCGTAGTTGCGGATAGTCAGCTTCTTGTTGGCTTCGCCGCGCAGGTACTCGATCGTTTCTTCGCTGGTGCTCTTGTGGTAGGCGTTGCTCGGGTCGAGTCGATCCATGCGCTCGCTGATGTTGCGGACCTTCTCAATCACCGCCTCGTACTCAGGATTGGACTGGCCCAGGAAGCTGGTTGAGTCATTCCAGATTTCGCGCACCGCCGCCACCCGCGCGTTGACCTCGGCCTGTACTTCGGCCTGGTTGGGGCCGTAGGGGTAGGGGTAGCGCACGCTGTCCATGATCAGCTCAAGGGCATGCGCGCGCCGCTTGTCAAGCTCGGTCAGCAGCGCGTCCATCTTGGACTTGTCGGCGCTCAGCAGGCCGGCGGCGTTTTCCGCCTTGACCATTTCCTTGTCGAGCACTTCCTGCAGGATGATGATCGCGCCGGGTACCGCGCGCTCGCCCATGGCCAGCAGCTCGTTGAAGGCCGTCTCAGCCTCTTCGCGACGCTTCTTGTCCTTGCTGCTGATGCCCTTCTCAAAGCGGTCCAGCACAGCCTTGAGATTGCGGCGGAACAGGAAGTCTTCCTTTTCTTCGGGAGCGATCAGGCTGCCCTCGAATTCGACGAAACCGCCTTCCGGAATTGCCATCTTACGCTTGGTCGCGATCAGGTTGTCGATGCCTTCCTTCCATTCGTTGCGGGCCTTCCAGGTGCGGCAGGCGCGCATCGCGGCGTCGTCCATCAGGCCGCTGTCGAAGGCGTAGATCGTGGCAGCCAGCAGGTCTTCCGGTGTCAGCGCCGGCGTGCGGTCATACAGCTGCAGCCGGTCGGCGGGCTTGATGTCTTCCCACTTGACCTGCGTGCGGAAGCCCAGCTCTTCGCCGGTCTTCTTGTCCTTCGTGAACACGTCCAACTGCAGGCGCTCTTTGGTCGCGCCGCGGATGCGGGCCTTGTCGCCCTTCCAGGCAAACGAGTCGTCGGTCAGCTTCTTGTCGATGCAGGCCTGGATCATGCGGTTGTGCAGCGCGGCGATCAGCTTGGCTTCGCTGCGCGGGCCGTCGGGCAGCAACGGGTTCTTGCCGGGCAGGCGTTTTTCTTCTTCCTTGACCTTGCCCAGGATGCTGGGTTTCTCCTCGACGACCGGGCCTTCCGGCTGCTTCGGGGCAGCTTCGCGCGAGGCATTCACGCGCTCAATCTCGCGGTCAAGGGTGGTGCGCAGTTCTTCGTCCAGCCATGCCTGGCGGCGGATTACCTCAATCACCGCCAGCGCGTCATCAAAGCGGCGGGCGTCGGTGTGGCGGGCGACTTCGCGCAGGCCCTCGTTGACGAAGCGGCTGTTGGCGTCCTGTGTTTCCTTGCGGGCCTTCTCGATCCGCGACTTGCCGTTGCGGGCAAGGCCGGCGACGTAGGTGTCGGCGGCAAGCCAGCGCTCCAGCGCGGTAATGGTCGCCATCGCGTCGCCGAACTGCTGGTCGCGCGCCTGCATCTGGGCCATCACGATGTCGTTGTCGATGCGCATGACGACTTCGCCGTCAAGCTGGCGAAGCAGGCTTTTCTTCATGTCGGCGACTTCGCCGCGCGCCACGGTGCCGCGCTTGTCGGCAAGGCTCTGTTCAAGTTGCTCAAGGCGCTTGATGCGGCCAAGGGTATCGCCCTCAGACTCGGTGATTTCGCGGGCGAGCGTGAGCACGGCCCTTTCTTCGTCGCTGAGTTCGGCCTTGCGCTTTTCGGGGTCACCGCTTGCTACGCTTGGCGTGTCAACGCTGCCGCCGGTCTGCGTAAGCACAAACCACCCGCCGCCCAGCAGCACAAGCAGCACCGCACAGGCAGCCACGATGGCCGGCGCCGGGCTCTTGCGCGGCGGGATGTACGCCATCGGGCGTTCGCCTTCCGTGACGGCTGCAACCGGCGCTACCCGCCGCGCTGGTGCGGGGCGGGCCGGCGCCTTGTTCGCCCCGGGAACGGGCGCCAGACCGGTCACCTTGATGGTGCTGCGGCCGATCTGGATTACGTCGCCTTCCTTCAAGAAGGCGAAGTTCACTTTCTCGCCATTGACGGAAGTGCCATTGGCGGACATCTGGTCGATCAACTTCCAGCCATCCACAGTGCGCTCAAGGGATCCGTGCTGCCTGGAAGCGGCTTTTTCGCCGACCAGCGCAATGTCGCAGGTCTCGGCGCGGCCGAAGGTGATGACGCCAAGGTCCGGGTTTGGTTCAAACTCGGTGGTCTGGCCGTCCAGGGTGATGATGAGCTTCATGTGCAACTCCGTTTACACCGTTGGTAACCACGTAAACCGTGGTTTCTCAAAGCGTTGGTACAGTCCTCTCCGACGGGTCAGGATGCGTTTGGCGTGCCAATCGTGAATCCTACCCGCGAGTCCCGTCACTTCGTCGGCAAGCATCCAACAGAGCCGCGTTTGTGCGCAAAAAATATACATATTGGCAGGTCTTGGACCAGCGAACCACTGGGCAGGGTAAGTCGCTGTTTTCGTAAACCTTGATATCAACGTAGTTACCAGTCACACCCGGTCCGAGGCTGTCGTGTAAAGATTATACGTCGATTTACGGGTGGGGGATGGGCTAGCCAGTTCTATAATCTGAATCATCCGCTACAGGAGAAACCATGGGCAAGCCGGACAAAAAGAAGGGCAAGGGTGGGACGATCCTGCTGGTCATCTTGCTTCTGCTGGTCGGGGTGATTGCGGCAGGCTACTTCAAGCCGGACTTGCCTGTGATCGGGCCGCTGGTCGCCAGTTTCTTCAAGGCTGGTGCCCAGGGCGTTGACCAGAGCGGCTTGTACAAAGTGAAAGTCATGAAAGTGGCGCTGGATCCGCAGGAGTTCCGGGACGGAGAAAAGATCGACATCCAGGTCGTCGTGAAGCGCGTGGATGGCGAAGGCAAGGAAAAGACAGTCTGGGAAAGCAAGCAGTACGGCGACCGGCTGGCCACGGTCGGCAAGGACGAGTTGACGGCCAAGTGGGACGACCGGCCGTTTGAGTGCGCTTGGAAAGTGGGCGACAAGTTCATCGTCGAGGTGTGGGATCGCACGGGCATCAGCAGCACCAAGGTAGCGGAGTGGACCAGCGACCCTAAGGGCCGCGAGTTCCCGCTGAAGACGCAGCGCACGCTCAGCCCGTTCAAAGGCGGCAAGACCGTCGAGTCCCGCAAAGGCGCTACCAACCAGATCGTGTTTGAAGCCGAACGCGTGGGCGAATACCCGGTTGAAAGTTAGGGCAGCGACGCCATCAACGCCCGCCCCTTGCATTGGGCGCGGGAAATCGGTTATTGGTCAGCCGCTGAGCAAACGAGAACCCCATGCAAGTCGGCCCTGTCTCTCTGGATGGCAGAAACCTGTTTTTGATCGCCGGCCCGTGCGTGCTTGAAAACGCCGACATCCCGCGCGTGATTTGCGAGCGCGTCAAGGCCGCCTGCGCGCCCCTGCACATCAACTACATCTTCAAAGCCAGCTTCGACAAAGCCAACCGCACCAGCGGCAAGAGCTTTCGCGGCCCCGGCATTGACGAGGGTTTGAAGCAACTTGCCGCCATCGGCCGCGAGTTCGGCGTGCCGGTGCTGACCGACGTGCACCTGCCCGAGCACTGCGAACCCGCGGCGCAGGCGATCGACGTGTTGCAGATCCCCGCGTTTCTGTGCCGCCAGACCGATCTGCTGGAAGCGGCGGCGGCGGCGGCGGTAAAGCACAACCGCGTCGTGAACATAAAGAAGGGCCAGTTTCTGGCGCCGGGCGACATGGCCAACGTGGTTGCGAAAATGACCGAAGCCGGAGCCAAAGGCCGCGTGATGCTGACCGAGCGCGGCGCGAGCTTCGGCTACAACAACCTGGTCAGTGATATGCGCAGCATACCGATCATGCAGCGGACGGGCTGTCCGGTGGTGTTCGATGCCACCCACAGCGTTCAGCTGCCGGGCGGGGCAGGCGACAAGAGCGGCGGCCAGCGCGAGTTCGCGCCGGTGCTGGCGCGTGCCGCGGTGGCAGCCGGCGCCGATGGCATCTTCGCCGAGACGCACCCGGAGCCCGACAAGGCGCTGAGCGACGGGCCCAACATGATTCCGCTGAGCGAGTTGCCGGGCGTGCTCAAGACCCTGCAAAGCATCTTCCACACCGTGCGCGTGGCGTAAACTCAGCTCGTTGAGACATCGCGGAACAGCAGCGTAAGCTTGATTGCCGGCTGCGGCGGCAGGCCGTCACCTTCACCTTCAGCGGGCGCGGGCTGGGCTGGCGCCGGGGGCGCCGGCTGTCCGGGTTGACCGGGCTGTCCAGGCTGGCCGGGTTGTGCCGGCGCCTGGTTGGTGCCGGTGCGGCGATAGACCGCCCTGATCTTGTGGGTGACCTTGCCGACGGTGGCCGCAGCCTCGACCGTGTACACGGTGCTGCGCACGGTCAGCCACGGGCGGAACCGGTTGAACACTTCCTCGGACAATCCTTCGATAGTTGGGGCGGGCTGTTCACCTTCGCCGGCCTGCTGGTTGTTGACGCGCTGGGCAAAGGCCGCGTAGTTGGCGATGTCGCCGGCGCGGAAGCTGGCCTTGTCTTCTTCTTCGCCTTCGGCGGGCGGCTGGGTGGTCGGGATTTCGCCGGTTTCTTCGGCCTTCTTGGCATCCACGCGGTCCTGCTGGCGTGCGGTGACAATCAGGTCCACGACGTCCCAGGTAAGGTCAGGGTCCAGCGCCATCAGTATCTCGCGCGGCGCGGTGTTCACGTTGATACGTCCCACGGTGTACAGGGTAAGGAAGTGAATGATGCCCATCGGGTTGGGGTCGCGGCTGCGCATGTCGTCGGCTTCGAGCGCGCTGCGGGTGGATTCAAAGCGTTCCTCCTCGGTCATTTCGTGCCACGGCGGCGGCGGCTCATCGTTGTCGTTGCGGCGCTCGATCGGCTCGTTGGCTTTGCGCACGCCGCCGTACACCAGCTTCTGGTCGGTGGCCCAGCCCTCCACCTGCATCAGCTCGCCGAGCGTGAGCATTTCAAATGGAGTCTGCTTCTTCATGCCGCGCACGTCGCCCTCGCCCTCTGCCGTGAACTCCAGTTCGTCGGATTCTTCGGTGACGCGCTCTTTCAGGTACTTGATCAGGTTGCGCACCAGCGTGTCGGGATTGGCTTCGCTGGCGTCGCCGACGCTGCGCGAGCGGCGCACGTCGCCGACCAAAATCGGCTCGCCAAGGCGTTCGCTGTTTTCCAGCAGGCGCTTGTCGGTGCGGCGGCAGATCTCGATCAGGCGCTTAAGCACCTCGGCGGCCTGCTTCTGCTGCTCTTCGCTGCCGCGCACCAGCAGCAGCAGGTTGAACTTGCGGTCTTCGTCAACCACCAGCACGCTCGGGTCGCGCGGCCGCTCACCATCGGCTGTGCCGAAGCGCTCCCCTTCCCAACTGTAGGTCTTGGCCCACTCTTCGTTCAGGCTGTCGTAGTCGCTGTACTTGTCCAGCCGCAACATTGCGCCGGCGCGCACCAGCGCCATTTCAGCCAGGTAGGCGGCGCGCAGGTCGTCGCGCACGTTGCCTGAAACACCGGCTTCGCGCTGCACGTCGCTTTGCAGGCCGTACACCAGCACTGCCAGCATCACGATCAGTATCAACACCACAAGCAGCGCGAAACCGCGTCGGCGCCTGCGTGCAAGTGAGCGGCGTTGGACCATGGTGTTTTAACGCCTGAGTGTCCTGCAGGTTGTCGGCGACTTCGGGTTCAGGGCGTCGAGTCTCGAGCAGCCTACCTTGCCCGCAGCACGACCGTCAGCTTTTGCCTTTTGCCGTTGCGCAGCAGGCTGAGCTCAATCGCGTCGCCCGCCTTGTGCCGTGCCAGAATCGTGCGCAGGTCGCCCGTGCCGGTCACTGCCTCGCCGCCCACATGGCTGATCACGTCGCCGGCCTGCAAGCCGGCTTCGGCGGCGGGGCCGCCCTGGCTGACTTCAGTGACGGTCACGCCGCCTTCCAGGCCAATCTTGCGCGCGTCCTCTACGCCAAGGTTCTTGAAGCTGGCGCCAAGCGTCACTTTGACTTCCGTGCGCTCAATCGGCTTGGCTTCGGGCTTGGGGCTTTCCGGTGTTTCGGGCTGGGGGCGCTCCGGTTGCGGCTGGGTTTCGGGGTTGGCTTTGCCTTCGCGCAACTGGCGCAGGCGCTCGTCCAGCTCGTCCTGCACGCGGCGACGTTCTGAATCAAGCTCGCGCAGGCGCTCGCGCAGTTCCTTCACCCGGTTGTCATCCTTGAACTTGTCGTCCTTGTCGTTTTCGCTGCCCATGGTCACGAGCAGCGGCTCGTTGCGGCCGTTGGCGCGGCGCACGCCCAGGCTCAAAAAGTCGCCGGCACGCATACCTGCCATCACGGACTGCATGTCTTCAATCGTCTTGACCGTCTTCTCGCCGGCTGAAAGCACAATGTCGCCGACTTCAACGCCCGCAACTGCGGCTGGGCTGCCCTTGTCCACGCGCGTGACCTTCAGGCCGCCCTCAATGCCCAGGCGGTTTGCCTCGGCGGCTTCGACAACTTCGGCCTTGATGCCAAGCCACGGCTTGGCCTGTGCGGCAACAGGAACCGCCAGCAACAACAGCAGCAACGGGATGGCAAGCTTCATGACAGGCTCCGAAACAAAGGGTTTCCATTGTACGCATAAGGGCGGTCCAATGTGAACAGTTTGGCGAAAAAGCCTGCCCCAAGCCTCTGACCTTCATTCCTTGAACCGCTATACTTCCGTCCCATGCCGGTCCTCAAACCTGACGAGATTCTTCGCTACCTGGCTGCCAAGGGCTTCTTGTCCGCCGCTGAAGTGGATTTGGTGAACACCCGCTGGAGCGTAGAGAAGGACGGGCCGCTGCTTCAGTACCTCGGCCGCGAAAAGCTGGTGCCGCCTGAAGTCGCCGAGGATTTGCTTACGCTGATCGGAAACAACCAGCTGGAAGGGCTGGAGCCTCACCTTCCCGGCTTGATTCTGCTGAACATGATCGGCCGCGGCGGTCGTGGCAGCGTCTATCGCGCGTGGCAGCCCAGCCTCAAGCGCGTCGTTGCAGTCAAGATTCTCAGTCGCGCGCTGGCGGACAACCGCGAGTACATCCAGCGCTTTCTGCGTGAAGCCCGTGTGGCCAGCAAGGTGCAGCACCGCAACATCGTGCGCGCCATGGACATCAACAAGAAGGGCACGCACACCTACATGGTCATGGAGTACGTGCCCGGCACGAGCCTGGGCACGGTGCTGAGAAACAAGGGCAAGCTGGAACTGCCCGACGCCATTGAAATCGCGCGCGCCGTGGGCGACGCGCTGGGCTACATTGCCAAGGTCGGCCTGGTCCACCGCGACATCAAGCCTGACAACATCATGATTGACCGCCGCGGCCGCGTAAAACTGTGCGACCTTGGCCTGGCGCGCCCCAGCGGCGCGACCAACCTGACTTCGCCGATGGTCGCGCAGGGCACGCCCGCCTACATGGCGCCCGAGACCGCCGTCAGCCCGGAGATTGACACCCAGGCCGACGTGTATGCGCTGGGCGTAACACTGTACCGTGCCCTGTTGGGCAAGATCCCGTTCGACAATCCCGACCCCGTTGAGATCCTGCGCATGCATGTCGAAGAGCAACCGCGCGGCCTTGAAGGGGGCGACATGCCGGGGGCCGTGAGCGACCTGATCAGGCGCATGCTGGAAAAGGACCCAAGGAAGCGCCCGCCTGCGCGCGAACTGGGCAAAGAGGTTGCGGCGCTTCAGAAGACCATTCCCGGCCTGGACAAGCACAAGCTGTGGGACCTGGTGCCAGGCGGCGAGCCGACGTTGCCCGGCATGGAAGAGTCGCTGGCACTGGAAGAGGATCTGCCGCCGCCGTCGATGGTGGCGCCGGCTGTCAACAACGGGCAGGTGTCAGCGCCGTATAAGGCTTGGGAAGACCCGGCGCTGGCGCCAAGGCCCGCACTCACGCGGCGCAGTCCGATGCCCGGTATCGGTGTAGGCACGATGGGTTTTGCCCTGTTCGTGTGTGTGGTTTACATCCTGTTCCAGTTTCTCAGCGGGCCGCCTGAGCCGGTAACCGACGAGGCCAAGCTCAAGGAGCTTGAGGCCAGAGTCAAACAGCTTGAGTCCGACGTGGCCACCGCGCAGGCCGAGCGAAAGGCGCTGAGTGATCAGTTGAAAGAAGCCGCCGAAAGGCTGAAGGCCGAAGACGAAGAAGACATCAAGCGCCGCCAGTACGAGCCGCAGCGGCAAAAGGCCAGCGAGGCCGTCAAGGAGATCACCGACATGCGCGAGACCGGCCGCCTGGCCAGGCTGCCGGGGCAGGATTGATCTCCGCGCACACAGTTGCGCCAGTTTGAACCGGGAGCGCGGACTCCAGCCGGTATCTGGCGCTGACCTTTGGCCCCGCGTCTGCGCTCCCGGGTTCTCGTGCCGCTAGGACTGATTGCCAGCCGGCTTTTCGAGGGCCTGCGCCAGCCGCAGGAAATCAGCAGTATCGGTGACATCCGCCGACAATGCCACGTCGCGGTCGAAGAAGATGAAGTGCAGCTTCCCGCCGCCGACCTCGGCGGTGGCCTGGTATGGAAACGGAATGGTGTTCAGCTTCTCGACGGGCACAACCGGCTTGGCGGTGTCTATTTTGGCAGTGCCGGCTTCGGCTACGCGGACTTCGGTGATCCCTGCTGCTGCACACAGGCGACGGGCGTTTGTGAAAGACATCGGATCCCAGCGCAGAGTCCAGCCTTCGGATGGCAAGCCGCAGCTTGCGCAGATCTCGGTGACTGCGGCCACGAAGTCGGCGACGGGCTCGCGTTCGCGCCCGCGCAACTGCCAGTTTTCGGGACCGGCACTAACCTGAAGGCTGCCATGAGACACGTTGACGCTGACGGCGCGACCATTCACTTTGCAGTCCACCCACAGCAGACCGGTGCCGGCGTTGCCAAGGGTGGTCTCAAGGTCGCGCCGTGTGTGAAACTTGAGTTCAACCGGTGGATCCTGCGGGCCCATGTCAGTCGAGCGCAGGACAAACCGCGTCTGGGGATAGTTGAACTTGAGGTCAAGCAACGCGCGTACCGGTTCACAAGGCGTCCTGAACCCGATGTGGGTTTCGACTTTCTCCGAGGCTTGAGCGTCTTCGTTGTGGCTGGGACTACCGGTGCTGGCACAGGCTGCGAGAAGCAGCAACAGGCATGGCGAGAGGTTCTTGAGCAGGTTCATGGGCGTCTCCTTCGTGGTAGATTGCGGTCAAGGATCCAGCTGAGCGATCTCAATTACCACTATAAGGGGTGATTGCGAAAAGAGGAAACTACATCTTTGTTTGTCCGCTCAATAATTATCTAAAGCGTGAAACCCTTGGGCCGCTGCTCAGGGCCGCAAACTTGCTGACCGTAGGCGCGGCTGGCAAGGCTCGGAGAACGAGCCGGTGCCAATGCCCGTTGCCCGCGTTTCACGTCCCGCTGGCCCGGGAATCCGCTCTGGTCACTTGTTGCTCACCTCTTGGCAGTTTGGCGCCTGACGAAGGCATCGTAGTCTTCGGGCGTGTTAACTTCGTACCCGACGTACCGGCTCACAAACACGGCGATGCGGTGCCCGTTTTCAAGGGCGCGCAGTTGCTCCAGCGATTCCGCCTGCTCCAGCGGCGTCTGCGCCATGCGCGCATACTGCTGCAAGAACGTGGGCCGGTAGGCGTACAGGCCCACATGTTTCAGGTACTTCGGTTGACCTTGCCGGGCATACGGGATGGGGCTCCTGCTGAAGTACAGGGCGAAGCCCTCCTTATCAGTTACCACCTTCACCATACCTGTGTCGGTGATCGGGGCGCCTTGGGGCCACGGCACCGCGATGGTGCCCATTTCGGCGCTGCTTTGCTGCATCCCATTCACCAACGCCGACAGCGGCTCCGGCGACATTTCGGGCTCGTCGCCCTGTACATTGACGACAAGCTGTGCATCCGGGAACTTCGCCGCCGCCTCAGCTACGCGATCTGTGCCGCTGGCGCACTGGGGCGATGTCAGCACGGCTTCGCCGCCGAACTTGCGCACGGCGTTTGCCACCTCTTCTGCATCAGTTGCGACCACGACTTTGTCGATAGCGCTACAGGCCTTGGCCCCTTCCCAGACGTGCTGGATGAGGGGCTTGCCGGTTTTGTCCAGCAGCACCTTGCGCGGCAGCCTGGTTGAGGCCAGCCGGGCAGGGATCACGGCAAGTACAGTCATGCCCGAAGAATAGGCGGAATCGACACGGAGACAAGCCATGCTGATGATCACTCAGTACATTCCCTGGATTGCATTTGCCGGCGCGGGCTTTCTCGTCGGCTGGGTGGTGCTTGACCTTGCGCTTGCGCGGCTGAGGCGCGTCAAGATTTCGATCGAAGCGCCTGAAGATTCCGGGCGCGGGCTGGTCAGCAAGCCGGTGCCGCTGAGCCAGCGCCTTGAGGCACGGCCCGAGCCAGATATTCCGGTCAACCTGGTGCGCGACATTGTGGTTGACGAAGAGCCGGCGCAGGAATGGCAACCCGATCCTGAGGCCGAAAGCCGCGCCTCGGACAGCAACCCGCACGAGGCGGTGCACGATACCGAGCGTTGCGAAGCCGTGGAGCTTGCGCCTGTGTCCGAGCGCACGCTGGCCGATGATTCGGAACGTACTGCTGCCGCAAGCTCGACCGTGGTGTACAATGACGCGGTGGTGCAGCGTGATCCCAGCGTACGGGTGTACGACCTGGCCGTTGCGCCCAGCGAACGTCGCCCGGGTTAATGGAAGAAGACACAGCAACGATTCAACCCAGCCTGCTGCACCTGCACTTTGACAGTGCGGTGGACGGCCAGTACGTGCTTGACCCCGAAGGCGACGTCTTCATCAAGGTGAACCCGGCAATGTGCGAGCTGCTGGGGTTTACCCGCGAGCAACTGGTCGAGGCGCGCCGCCCCGTCAGCACGCTCAGTATCGTCCATGAAGCTGACCGCGACATCGTGCGCGCGCAACGCAAAAGCGCCGAGCACCCGGGCGACCACGGCGTAATGCGCTTTCGCATCGTGCGCAGCGACGGCGCCCTGCGGCACCTTGAGGTGCGCTACGCCCTGCTGAACTACATGGGCCGGTTGGTGCAGGTGGGCAGCGCCCGCGACGTAAGCGAGCAGGTGAAGCTGGAAAGCAAGCTGCGCAATGAGTCGGAGTTCAATCGCGAGCTCACGCTGGCTGCGCAACGCAATGCGCAGGAAGCCCAGAAGAAATCGCTGGAAGTGCTGGAAGCCAACACCCGCGTGGGCGCGCTGTCAGAAGTACTGCGCGCGATCCCGTTGCTGACCAAGCGGCTGCTTGAGTTGCAGGACATCAATGACGTGTTCAAGCAGACGGCGCTGACCATGGTGAACGAGGCGCAGTTTTCAAGCTGCGCGGTGCTTCTGCGCAACGAAGCCGGTGAGCTTGAGGTCAAGTACGCCAACCCCTTCCGCACGGGCGGCACCGCGCAAGTGTCCGAGCGCGTCAAGCCCGTCCTGGAGGGACGCGAGGAACTTGCTGTTGATGACGACGGCACCCACAACGCATCGATCCGCGCCGGCGCCGAGGTTCGCGGCTTGCTGCAGGTGGGCCTGCCCAAGAACCTGCAACGCTTTTACAAGGGCCACAAGCCGATACAGCAGTCGATCAAGGACCTGGTTTCGACCATCGCCGACTTCCTGGGTGTGGTGATCATCAACCACGAAAACCTTGAGCACATCAAACGCCAGAGCCGGCTGGACAAGCTGACCGGCTTGTACAACCGCCGCGTGTTTGAAGAGCAACTCAGCACCGAGTTCCGGCGCGCGCTGCGCTACGACCGTGACCTGTCGCTGATGATCATGGACATTGACAACTTCAAGAAGGTCAACGACACGCTCGGGCACCAGCAGGGCGACAAGGTGCTTGAGAGCATCGGCTACATGCTCGCGGGCAGTTTTCGCGACCTCGATACCGTGTGCCGCTACGGCGGCGAAGAAATCTGCGTGATCATGCCCGAAACCGTGGGCCAGGCCGCGCGAAGCAAGGCCGACCAGATCAGGCGCAAAGTCGCCGAGTGCGACATACCGCTGCTGGAAAAGGCCGGCGAAAACATGCACGTCACGGTGTCGATCGGGGTGGCGTGCGTGACCAAGGCCGTCACCAACGAAGACCAGTTGCTGCGCGACGCCGACAAGGCGCTGTACGCAGCCAAGCACAACGGCAAGAACCAGGTGCAGTTGGCCGAAGATCTGCCAAGCAGCGACCCGCCCGCAAACGCCAAGTGACGACCGCCGCTTGTGGTTGACATTACCCGGTTGCCGCCCGTGCCTTTGACCGTAAACCGTCAACTGTTGACCGCGATTTGCGGCACATTGCCCCATCAAGCCAATGCCGACGCTCGCCGCCTTTCTCAACCTCGTCATCGCCATAGCCGCCTTCATTTTTGCGGCCTATGGATTGCGTGCATTGTGGGTAAGGGCGCTGCCGGTCAAGGCGCTGGCCTGGATGATCGCGCCCGGCGTGGCTGTGCATGAACTGAGCCACGCGCTCGCCTGCGTGCTGACAGGCGCGAAGGTGCACAGCATGGTGCTGTTTCGGCCCGACGGCAGCGGAGAAGTGCGCCACGGCCCGCCGAAAATCAAGTACATCGGAGACATGATAATCGCACTGGCGCCGCTGGCAGGGGGCACGGCCTGCCTGCTGCTGCTGGGTTGGCTGCTGCGCGCGCCCGTGAACTTCTACACCGTGCAAACCAGCGGCATACAGCCGGACCAGATGCGCTTCTTGCTGGACCTCGTGGCGCTGGTGTGGGACGACCTTGGATTGTTCGTGCGTGCGTCCAGCTGGACCGACTGGCGCACGTATGTCTTTCTTTACTTCGCCATGTGCTTCATGTTGACCATGGCGCCTAGCCGGCAGGACCTGAAGAACGGCGCAGCCGGGATGCTGATTGTATGCGGTGCGGTGCTGATCGCGCACCTGATTGTTGACCGGCTGATCGGGGCCGACGGCAACGGCCCGGTGTTTCGCTTCGTGGCGAACGCACTGATCGCGATGCACTACCCGTTTGCGATTATGGCGATTGCGGCGCTGCTTGGCGGTGTGATCTGGGCCGCAGGCATCCCGTTTCGTCCGCGCCGCAGGCGCAAACGCTAGGCCCCGCATTGGCTTGTCGGGGCGGGGGATAAACGGTAAATAGCTGCCACAGCGAGGGCATGCATGGCAGACATGGTCAACATCACGATCGACGGCAAGCCGTACCAGGTGCCCAAGGGCACGAATCTGCTCATGGCTTGTTTGACCCACGGTCAGGACACCGACGGCACATACCCCGATCAAAACGAAGGCGGCGAGCATTACGTACCGCACTTCTGCTATCACCCCGGCCTGAGCGTCAGCGGCAATTGCCGCATGTGCTACGTCAAGACACGCCAGATGGTCAAGCGCGGCGACCAGCTTGTGCCCATGGAGCAATACACCACAAGCTGCACCAACACCGTGCAGGAAGGGCTTGAAGTCTTCACCAAGACCGACGACGTCCAGAAAATCCGCGCCGGCATTATGGACCTTGAGCTGATCAACCACCCGCTTGACTGCCCCGAGTGCGACAAGGCCGGCGAGTGCAGCCTGCAGGACTACGCCTTCGACCATGGCCACGCCGCCAGCAAGTTCGATTTCGAGAAGGTTGCCGCGCATATCAAGCCGCTGGGCGAGAAGATCACCATCTGGGGCACGCGCTGCATCCAGTGTTCGCGCTGCATCCGCGTTGCCGACGAAATCAGCGGCACCAGCGAGTTGTGCTTTGTCAACCGCGGCGACCGCACCGTCATCGACATCTTTCCGGGCAAGCCGATCGACAATCCTCTGGCGATCAACACCGTCGAAGTCTGCCCCGTGGGTGCGCTGAAGAACCGCGACTTTTTGTACACCGCGCGGGTCTGGAACCTGGACCAGTTGCCCGGCGTCTGCGGCTTGTGCGCCAAGGGCTGCAACAACCGCGTGGACAGCCTGAAGGGCGACGTGACGCGCGTGATGTCGCGCGAAAACCGCAACGTCAACGACTACTGGCTGTGCGACCGCGGCCGCGTTGACTACAAGTGGATCAACAGCCCCAGACGCATTGACCTGCCGCTGACCAAGACCGGCCACGTGGGCTGGGACAAGGGCTACGAGCTTGCGATCGCCGGGCTTAAAGCCGCCGGCGAAAACGCGGGCAAGGCCTACGCGCTGGCCAGCGCGGACATGACCAACGAAGAGCTGTTCCTGTTTCGCAAGCTGATTGAGCGGCTGGGCATTACCCGCGTGGCGCTGATGTCTGAGCCTGACGTGAATGCGCTCGACTTTCCGGGCTTCAAGGCGCCCAGCGACGGAAACGCCAACCGCGCGGGCGCGGCGATCATACTTGGCATTGCCGACGCGGAAGCGAGCATTCGCGACTTTGCCGCCGCATGCGGGCGCGGCGAAGTTGAGCACGTGTTTGCATGGTCATGCCTGCCGCACGGCACGCCGGGCGCGGTCACGCAGGCGTTGGGCGCGCAGGGCGTCTCAAGCATTGTCGCCGTCGATTTTCAGCGCGGCATGCTGAGCGAGCTTGCGGGCGTAACGCTTGCGGGCACCACCTACGTTGAAACCGCGGGCAGCTGGATCAACGCCGACATGCACCTGCAGGCGTTTCGACCGGCGCTGCGCTACCCGCGCGAAGGCCGCGTGGGCATTGAGATTCTGCAAGAGCTGCTGTACGCCATGGAAGAAGGCCGCATCGAAACGGCCGAGATTACGTCGCAGGGCACACCGCTGGGCATCGGCACCGAAGACACTTTCCCCGACAGCGCGGTGGTTCGCGGCTGGGAAGGCGCGGCGACCATCCCGGTGCTTGCGGGCAGCGGCGAAATCGCGGTCAAGGCCAAAAAGAACATCGTGGGCGCAGCCAGCGTATTCAATCAACTCGCGGCCGAAGTGCCCCAGTTCAGCGGCCACACGCACCTCAGCCTGATCCAGAGCCACGGGGCGCGGCTGCTTTAGCCCCGCCTGTCAGGGCCGGGTTTGTGCATACAATCGCGGCTGTCCACGGGGTTGGCACACGCCCGCTCCTTACGGAGCGGGCTCACTGGTCGAAAAAGCGGGCGAGTTTTTCGCGCAAGGTTTCGCGCGCCCTTGAGGTCAGGCTTTTGACGGCGGCGACTGTGGTTTCCATGATCTCGGCGACTTCTTCGTAGCTCTTGTCCTCGTAGCGGCTCAGGATCAGCGCCATGCGCTGGTTGTCGGGCAGTTCGCTGATGGCGGCCTGGATGATCCTGCTGCGCTCGGCGGCGTCGAGCGCCTCAATGTCGGTCTCGGCGGTTGCTGCAAGCTGCTCAAGGGGATTGCCGCCGTCTTCGTCGCTGCCCACAAGACGAAGCTTGTCGCGGGCCTTGTCGCGCTTGTAGTTCAGGCACAGGTTGCTCACGACCGTGTAAAGCCACGTGCTGAATTTTGCGCTGGGCTCCCACTTGGCGGCGTTGCGGTACACGCGCAGAAACGCTTCCTGCACCAGGTCTTCGGCGGCGCTTTGCACGCCGATGTGGCGATAAATCACCGAGTACGCCAGCCGGTGGTGGCGTTCAAACAGCAGGCGAAAAGCTTCGTCGTCGCCCCTGGCGACGCGCTTCATGAGTTCGCTGTCGGGGTCGATGATTTTGCCGGGTTTGTCGGGCATGTTTGCATCAACCCCGTCGCTTGCGCTCCGGGCTCTTGTTCCCTTTCGGGATCATCCCCCGTACCTTTGCAGCAGGCTTTCGACCAGCGGGTCTTTCTGGCCCCGTTGGCGCCACGCCGCCGCGAGTTCTTTGGCTCGCGCGCTCAGCCCGTTCACCGATAGTTCACAGATCAGGTCCAGCCGTTGCAGACCCGCGTCGCCGGCCACCAAGTCTGCGTTGCGCGCCAGGCGGGCAAGGGCCCATTCGGCGCGGTCCAGCGCCAGGCACTGCAACACAGCGTCTTCAAGGTCCCTGGCGCTGAAGCCACGGCCACTGCAAAGCTCGTCAAGCAGCGCCAGCGCCAGCAAACCTTCGCCTTCATCGGATGCCGCCAGCGCCAGCGAGCGCATGAATGCAGGGTCGCGCTCGCCGCGCGCGTAGGCCTGCCGCAGCAGGGCAAAGCGCTGCTCGCCCTTGGCAAAGCCCGCCAGCTTCAGCGTTGCGCGGGGGTCGTCGGGGTGCTCGTCGTGGGCGCGCTGGTACCAATGCTGCGCCTCTTCGCGGCGGTTCATCTTCTCAAACTGTTCGGCGATAACGTAGGCCAGCGGCTGGCCGTCCAGCATGGCGCCCCTTTCGGCGCGTTTGCCCAGTTGCACGATGGCTGCGCGGGCGTGAATCTCGTCGCCGGCGATGCTGGCGATGCGGTACAGCTTCAGCGCGTCATCCACTGTGCCGCGCTCATGCTCCGCGGTCAGCAGGCGGCAGACCACGGGGTGCAGCATGGCGCACACGCGGTGCGTAAGCTGCTCGCGGGCGTCGGCGCCTTCGGCGGGTTTGTGCATCCACAGGTGGTCAAAGTCGGCCAGCGCGGCGCGGGCGTTGGCCGCCGTGAAGTCGGGCGCCGTGCGCAGCAGCAGCGCGTCGGCAAGCAGTCGGCCGCGCTCGGTCAGCATGGTGCCGCGCAGCAGCACCGCCAGCTCGTGCAGCGCACTTTGTGGTGTCAACGGCGGCTGGCTGCCCGTCCGCAGACCAAGGGACTCGCCGTTCCAGGTCAGGATGCGGTCCTTCACGCGCAATGCCAACTCAGGCCGCAGATTGCCGTTAGGCGCAATCGGTAGCGTCGCGTAGCCGCAAGCGTGGGCCAGCGCCTGTACGGCAACGATCAACGGTAACTGCGCGCCGCCTGCGGCGTACAGCACGTCGCCGACCAGTACGCCCTTGCTGGTTTCGGCGGGGTAGCGCGCGAGGTGCAACTCGGATTGCAGGTGCGCAACGAAGGCTTCAAGCCATGGCTTGCGAGCCTCGCGCCACGCCGGTTCGTTGGTGATGACGCTCTTCGCAAACGCCTCAAGGCGAGCGCGGGTCTCCTCCGGGGTGGTGTGTAGGCGGCCGGGCTCAATAACCAGCACCATTTCTTCCATGCCGAGCATCAGCGCGCCCAACTGATCGAGGACCATCGGCCCCGGTTCCAAGGGGTCTGCGCCCCTGGCCGGCACATTCAGCGTCGGTTGAACAATGTAGCCGTTGGCTGCGGCGTCAAACGGGGTGTCAGGGTCGGGCGGCAAGTCGTCCGGCTTGCTGACCGGCACGTTGGATGGGCGGTTGTCCCTGGCAATGCCGTCCTCATTGTCCGGCGGCGGCGATGCAAACGCACCCGCCAGCCACGCCGCGGCCAGAGCCACGACACCCAGTACCGAGATCAGTACGACGGCTGCCAATGTGCGCCGGAGACTGCGCGAAGGGCTGCTTGCGGCTGGCGAGGTCGGTGCGGCAGCGGCGATTGCGGGCTGGGGTGGGGGCGTCGCAACAGGCTTGTCGCTCCTGCTTTCAGGTGCGGTGTCGGCGGGCTTGTGGGGCGGGTCGCTGTCATGGAAGCGCACGACACCGACGTCGCCGGTGGATGTCGGGCTGCGGCCTTCGCTGATGACGAGGCGGTTCAGCAGGCTGCGCGTGCGGCGCGAGAGCTTGGTCAGGCCTTTTTCAAGCTTGCGCTGGCTGATGCCCTTGGTGGCGCCCAGGAAGTCGCGAAAGCTTTTCGTGGCTTCGGCATCCAGCACGCCGAAGCACAGGACAAAGTCCTTTTCAATCTGCTTGCGGGCCTCAACAAAGTCGTCCAGCAGGCCCGGCGGCACGGCGCCGCCATCGGCCAAGACCTTGCGGGCGAAGTTAAGCACCGTATCGGCGCGGCGCAAAGAATCGCGCAGCGCGAGCAGTTTGTCGTTTCCCTGCGCGTGCTCGGCCATGGCGTACTTGCGCGAAGGGGGGCGCGCTTATCCCTGCAACTTTTCCTGCAGGCGCTTGTCTTTCTCTAACACCTTCAGCGTCTGCGAGGCGCGCCACTTTACAAGTTTTTCATGCAGCGCGTTGTCGCCGGTCGCAATGATTTGCGCAGCCAGCACCGCCGCGTTCACGGCCCCGTTGATCGCAACCGTGGCCACGGGCACGCCTGGCGGCATCTGCACGGTGCTCAGCAACGCGTCAAAACCGTTCAGCGGCCCCGAGGCAACGGGTATGCCGATGACGGGCCGCGCGGTGTGGGCGGCCACGGCGCCGGCAAGGTGCGCGGCCACGCCGGCGGCGCATATGAATACTTTGGTGCCGCCCTTTTCGCACTCGGCGACAAAGGCGCGCGCCTGGTCCGGCGTGCGGTGGGCCGACAGCACGCGCGCGGTGGCTGTCACGCCAAGTTCGCGCAGTGTGGCAATCACGGGCTCAAGGGTCGGCCAGTCAGAGTCAGAGCCCATCATCAGGACAACGTCAGGCATCGCTACTCCAGTTGTCAGTGTCGAGTCAAACCTGTCAAAGTCCACCGGCGTCTGTCTTATGATTTCAGAAGTCTTACAACTTCTGCATAGCGATCTGCGGTTCGTTTCACGATCTCCGGCGGCAAATCAGGCGCCGGGGCCTTTTTGTTCCAGGGCTGCTTTTCAAGCCAGTCACGCACGATCTGCTTGTCGAAGCTTTCGGGGCTGGTGCCCACCTTGTATGCCCGGGCGTCCCAAAAGCGGCTGCTGTCGGGCGTAAGCACTTCGTCGCACAGGATGATCCTGCCGTTGTGCAACCCGAACTCGAACTTGGTGTCGGCGATGATGATGCCCTTTTTCGCCGCGTAGTCGGCCGCCGTGGTGTACAGCTTGATCGTGAGTTCGCGCAGCTCCGTGGCCGTGTCTTTGCCGACAATGCCGCACATGGTTTCAAAGTCGATGTTTTCGTCGTGCTGGCCCTGGGGCGCCTTGGTGGCCGGCGTGAACAGCACCTGCGGCAGCTTTTGCGCAAGCTGCAAACCCGCGGGCAGCTTGTGGCCGCAGATTTCGCCGGTTTTCTGGTAGTCCTTCCAGCCGCTGCCGACAATGTAGCCGCGCACCACGCACTCGACCTGAAAGATCTCGGCGCGCTTGCAGTACATCGTGCGACCCTCAAGCTGGTCGCGGTACTTGTGAACCTCGGCGGGCATGGCGCCCACGTCGGCAGAAATCAGGTGGTTGCCGACAATGGGCTTGAACAGGTCAAACCAGAACAATGACAGCTCGGTCAGCATGCGCCCCTTGCCGGGGATGCCCTGGTTCATGATCACGTCAAAGGCGCTCAGGCGGTCGCTGGCGACCAGCAGCAGGTTGCCTTGCACATCGTAAAGGTCCCGCACCTTGCCGCGGTTGAGCAGCTTGAGGTCGGGCATGTTGGTTTGAAGGAGGGCGGACATGGGTTCTGCGTTCCGAGTTCTGGGTTCCGGGTTGACGACGTCGTTGCGGGTGATGGTTTTGTTCGCCTTTCGGCCCGCGTCAAGTGGAATCGCCCTTCCGGGCCACCACGACCTGTCGGTTGCTTGTGGATTCTTTGAAGACACTTGCGTCGAGGTCGCCGTGGCGCGCGGTCACGGTCAGTCCGGCGGCCTCAATAAACCCGTCAAGCTCGGCGGGTTCAAACAGGCGCACGCTTTCGTGCCAGTGCCTTGGGGGCAGGCCGTCGGGGATGTACTCGACTTCTTTGATCACGCGGCGTGAGGCGGTGTCGAAGCGGCGCGTCTGGCGCAAAGTCAGTCCGTCACGCTTTTCGACGCTCAGCGGTTCAAGCTCGCGGATCGTTACCTGTGCGTTCATGTGGTCGAGCACCAGCCGCCCGTCTGGCCGAAGTACGCGCGCGACTTCGGCCAGAACGGCGTGATGGGCGGCGTCGTCGGGAAAGTAGCCGAAGCTCGAAAAGAGATTCGTTACACAGTCGAAGCTTGCATCCGCAAACGGAATCACCCGCGCGTCGGCACGCACTGCTACGCCGGCAAGCCTGCCCGCGTGCAGCAGCTGCTGCGAAAGATCCAGGCCGCAGGCCTTTAGGCCCGCGTCGCGCATGGGCAGCAGGTGGCGGCCGGCGCCGCAGCACAGGTCCAGTACGCGACCGGCGCGCGGCAGCAGGCCGGAAGCAAGCATCTGCTGCACCTGCTGGCGGCCCTGCGCGGGGCTGCGGTGCCGATACAGCTCAAGGTACTCGGCGGCAAAGGCGCGGATGTACCACGGCTCATCCATAGGCTGCACTATAACGCGAGGCTCGTGTGTTTGTGCCGCAGATTGCTAGCATGCCGCCATGCGCACGTTGATGCTGATTCCTGCTTTGCTGGCCAGCCTCGTGCTTGCCGCCGGCTGCGGGGGCACCAGCAAGGAGATCTGGCAGCGCGAAGACCGCGTGGAAGTGCAGCCGCTGGGCAAACCCGCATGGTCTGAAGAGCGCACGCTGGGCAACGTGACGCTTGCGTTGCGCGAACCGGCGCAGGTCACAACCACGCCCAGCGAGCGCCTGTACCTGCACCACGAAGAGAAGTACCTGGCGATGGGATGGGACAACTTCGGTCTCGTGTTCTTCGGCATACTCGGCAGCATTGCCAGCGTTGGGCTTTACTTCCTGTTCGCGTTTGCCGTGTTCGGTGATTCAGACTCCGACAATGACAAGAAATAGTGCGCTGGCAGCCCTGATCTGCGCCGCCTTGTTCGCGGCCGGCTGTGCCACGCGCAGTTGGACCGAAGAGACTGACACCTGGCGGGCGGTCGGGCCGTCCCGCACCACCCAGGAGAACCGTGGGATCGCCGACCACTGGGTGGAAGTTACAGGGCCGCAGCAGGATGACGGCTTCATGATCAGCGAGCGCTACCGCACCGACGAAACGGGCAAGTTCACGTTCAGCCTTTTGCCGGCCGCGCTGCAATGCCTGCGTTATCAGCGCGACCTTGAGCTTGTGGTCAAGCGAGTTGCCGACGGCGAAGCGGTGCACACAGTAAAGCTGACTGAAGATGAGGCTTTGCGTGTGGTGGGTAACTGGCACGCGCAAGCCAAACTTGGCGCGCCTGTGCGGCTACGGCCGGCGGAGATCCGCCTGCTGGATGACTTGCGCGCGAGCGAGCGTGACCCGGATTTGGCGACAATGCTGAAGGACATCCGGGGCGCGGTTACGGTCCGCGAGGAGTGGGAGTAACAGGGTATCCTGCACAGCCGTTCAGTGTACCGAAACTACACACCGTAATCAGACGTCCAGCCCCCTAAAGTTGGCCTGTCAAAACTTGCGTAACGACAGATACAGCCTAGAATTAACGCCGCTCTGGGATGGCTCCCTGACGTGTAAGAACTGCCCTGTTGCGGGGCATGTTATTTGCTTACATCTTGTCATGGCGAGCTAAGACTCAGGCGGGATGCGCCCCGGGCAGGGCCATCACTGAGGTCATTTGAGGTGCGGAGGGGACATGCGGTTCAACTGGTGGGCAGGAGCATTGCTCCTGGCGGCAAGCCTCTATCTTTCCGGGTGCATTGAGAAGGTTACCACTGTCGGGGGCGGCTTCACGGTTACGCCGGGCAGTGGCGGCGTATTTGACCCCAACAAGGTGCCGCGGCTGATCGCATGCACACCTAACGTGGGGCCGGAGTCCGGCACTACGGATTTCTTCATCGAAGGCCAGAACCTGCTTCCGTTGACGCCCGTGGTTGTCACGTTCGGTAGCCTGCAGTTCAATGGCGAAACCAACAGCCTCGGCACGCGCATCACCAACCCCAGCTCAGGCACCGGCATGTTCACGGCGCCCGGCGGCACGGGCTCCGTGGACGTTGAGGTTTTCATCACCGGCCAAAACCCGCCCTACTTGACGCTGCCCAACGGGTTCACCTATCTGCCGCCCGGCGCTCCGCCGCTGCCGGCGGCGCTGACTATGACACCCAACACCGACACCGAGTTCGGCGGGACGACCATGAACCTGACTGGCCAAAATGTGCCGGTCGGAACCTACCAGATCATTGTGAGCTTCCAATTTTCAACGGGCACCGTGAACGTAGCGGGCGTGCAGACCGTGCCGGACGCCTGGTCCTGCACAATTCCGCCGGTGCCGATCCTGGAGAATTTCCAAAGCGGCACGTTGCAGGTGTCAGTGATCGTCTATTTCAGCGACCAGGGCATGCCGCCGCTGATCCCCACGCCGGTGGCCAGCGCGCCGCCACAGGGCGCGACCGGCAACCCGTTCACGTACACGCACACCGGCACGCCGCCGTCTCCGCCGCCTGAAGAGTACCTGATTGTCTCAGGCGTGCAGGGCAGCAGCATTGCCAACGCACCGGACAGCTTCATCCGCACCATCCGCAAGTACGACCCTGCCTACAACCGCATCAACACCGTGACCGGGCTGGCTGGCCGCTACATGTACAACGGCGCCACACTGTTTGGCCCCGGCGGCACGCACCACTACCCGTCGCCGATGATGGTGGGGGATGTCAGCTTCCGCGACGCCAACAGCACGTTTGCGCACTTCACGTTGCCGTCGTTCACGCGCACGTATGAACCGGCGGTGCCGGACGGCGACCCGCCGGCCGCGCCCGTGAACAAGGCCGTCACCGGCAAGCTGTTTCACGTGACCAGCACCGAGTCCGGGACGACGGGCGCCAGCGCAACGGGCCTGCAGGACGCCTTCTTCGCCGCATACAGCAACGGGCAAGTTGAGGTGTTTGACACGGGTGGACAGCCGATCCATGAAGAGATCTGCATTCATGAACACTTCGGCACGTTTCCGTATTTTGCGGTGGCGCACGACAACGCCACGCCGCGCATCTTTGTCGCGCGTTGCGACGGCCAGCCGTGGGTTGCCAGCGCAACCAACACCAGCGAGCTGAACCTCAGTGCCGTGACGGGCACACTCAAGCCCCTGAGCCTGCAGTTTGCGGGCAACTTCCTGTACTTTGCCACCAGCACGGGCAACGTGTACCGCTGCCCAGTGGACTCGGGCATGGCGGGCGTGGCGCCCCAGGCTGTGGCGCAGACCTGGCCGGGCGGCCTGACGCACAGCTATGTGTCGGACGAACTGAACCTTTCGGGCGACGGCACGACAATCTGCTTCATTGCGGGCGACGGCAACCTGCGCTTCAATACCGCGACGCAGAATCCGCCCGCGTACTCAACCCACAACGTGTTCGCGATTCGCAACGCCCATAACGGCAACCCGAACATCATTGCCGTCACCGACTTCGGCGCGTCGCCGGGCGGCCCCAAGCAGATTGTGATGTGGGACCTCGGCGGCAACAGCACCTACGGCAGCGCCAACGTCGATAACGGCGCCAACGACCGCCGCATTTACATGGCGGGTATCAACTCATTCGCGACCGCTACCAACCTGCCCGGCGCAGATGTGGTCGTGAACTACGACGGTGAACTTTGCGCCTTCGTCACCCGTGAGGACCGCAACGTGGTGGACGGCACGACCCCGGCCTTCGTCGTGTACTACATTTACGTCGCGCGTATCGGCCTGGGCACGAACCAGTGCGCACGGCTCAACAGCTTCACAGCCGGCAGCTTCGGCATCGGCAGCGTGTTCCACAACGACATGACAGTGGTGCCCGGCCTGTGGTTCCCCAAGGTCGTGCCCAACGCTGGCATGCGCAACCGCCTCGTGTTCTCGGTAGCTTCGGTGTCCGGCGCCGGCGTGACCGGCCAAGTGCAGCACATCTTCACCGCCAACATCACGCTTACCGGCAGCGGCATCGCCACGCCGATCATCAACAACCGCACCGACTCCGGCGCTTCACAGCCGTTCAATTCCGCGTCGTCGGCCGTGACCGGCAACTACTTCGGGGCATTTCCGTCGCGGCAGGGGCATGTGTTGTTCCTGATCAACGCGAATAATGCGGACCTGTTGTATCTGGACCTTCGTGACGGCGTCACCAGCGCCATTGAGCCGGTGCGCCGCAGCCACGACAACGCCGCCATGAAGCTGCCGCGCAACGATACCGCGGGCTCGCCGCTTCAAAACACATATATGCCGCCGGGCTTTGCACCAGACCCCGCAGGCGCCGTCAACCTTGAGCACTGGGGCAACTCGCTGCGCACGCTGCATGGGCCGGGCCTCAGCGCGTTTACGTCCGAGTACCTGATGTTCGTGGCCGAAGAAAGCGCCGGCGCCGAAGACCTGTATGTGCTGCAAATGAACAGCTTGTCCAGCCCGCTGCCCAGCAAGGCCATCAACGTGACCAACATTTCGGGCGCCGGTGTAATCAAGGTAGTTGAGCCGTCACGCGACGGCGCGGTGCTGGCTGTGGTGAAGGGAACCACCGGTTTTGCCGAGGGCTACCGCTTCTCCGGCGCCGCCGGCGGCACGCTGTATGTCGTGAATGACGTGATCCAGGCGCTGGCGGACAATGAGACGGGCCTGACTGTTTCGGCCCAGTCAGTGACCACGACGGGCAACAAGATCGGGCGCGGCATGGGTTGGTACCAGAACTCAAACCGGTACACGCTGTACTTCGGTGAGGGCTCGTCGGCCTTTACCGGCACGCCGATCGCCAGCGCCAAGTCGTACCTGCGCTTCCACCGGCTGGACCTTGACCGTACCCAGGGCAACCTGATCGGCACGCCGTTGCGCATCGACACAATCGGCGGCACGAGCTTGGACGACGGGGCAGTGTACATCTACAACGTCGGCAAGCAGGAATAGCAGCAAGGCGATTTGGACGCGGGAGGCGCAACGCGCCTCCCGCGTCTTGTTTCGCCGCACCGGCCCGCTGTTACCCTCCAGTTTATCGGACGAATCTGCCGATGTTTGCCCTGGAGATTGCATGGGCGGCGCCGTCGAGATTGAACACATCCCGGACCCGCGGCGTTGCCGCGAGTTCATTGAGCTGCCCTGGCGCGTCAACCAGGCCGATCCCGACTGGGTCCCGCCGCTGCGCATGGCCGTTGACAAGCTGCTCAACCGCCGCAAGTACCCGTTTTTCAACCACGGCAGCGCCGAGTTTTTTGTCGCCCGCCGCGATGGTGAGGTGGTCGGGCGTGTCGCTGCCATTGAGAACCGCCTTCACGCCGCCAAGTACAACGACAGCACCGGGTTCTTCGGCTTCTTTGAGTGCGACGATGATCTGGCCGCGTGTCGCGCCCTGTTGGCAAAGGCCGGCGAGTGGGTCCGGGGCAAGGGCTATGCCCGCATGCTTGGCCCCGTCAACTACAGCCTGAATGACGAGTGTCCCGGCGTGCTGTACGAAGGCTCTAACGGCCTGCCGCTGATTCTGATGTCGCACAACCCGCGCTACTACCGGCGCCTGCTGGAAGACGCCGGCATGCGCAAATCAAAAGACCTGTTCGCCTACATGGTCACGCGCGCCACTGTGGCGGACGACCGCTTTCAACGCCTGATGAAGGCCGTGCGGCGCCGCGCCCCCAAGCTGGACATTCGGCCGGTACGTCTTGACGGCAAGGGTTTCCGGGCCGACATCAAGACCATGCTGGATATCTTCAACGAAGCCTGGGCGCAGAACTGGGGCTTTGTTGAGGTCACTCCCGCCGAGGTCGATACGATCGCCGCCGACCTGCGACCGATTGTCCGCCCCGAAATCACCGCGTTGGCCAGCATTGAGGGCAAACCCGTCGGCATGATCGTATGCGTGCCGAACATCAACGAAGTTCTGCACAAGATTCCGGACGGCAAACTGTTCCCCACCGGCTGGTGGACGCTGTTGAACGGCCTGCGCACGGTACACGGCTTTCGCACCATGCTGATGGGCGTGGTGCACGAACACCGCGGCAAAGGCGTCGATGCACTGATGATCGACCACGTGATCCAGAACGGCGCCGCAATGGGCTACGACTACTGCGAACTGAGCTGGGTCCTTGAAGACAACGAACCCATGGTGTCGCTGGCGGACAAAGCCGGCGGCGTACTTTACCGCAAATACCGACTGTTTGAGGCAAACACCCATGACCTTCACGCGTAGCCTGCTTGTCGCCATCACCAGCGCATGCCTGTTGCTTGCTGCAGGCACCGGCACTCACAGCCAGGCCAGCGGCCTGCCCGGTGACACCAAGTCCGCGATTACCGCGCAGCTCAAGCGCGCCGAAGGCGCCCGCGGGACAGCCGGTTGTGTCGTGATCGACCTGGACACCGGGGCCACGCTGTACTCGCACAACCCCGACCAGCCGCTGGCGCCTGCCAGCAACATGAAGCTGGTGACCACGGCGGCTGCCTTGAAGCAACTGGGCAGTGAGTTCGAGTTCAAGACCTTGCTGCTGGATCACGGCAAGGCCGGGGGGCCGCTGTACGTGCTGGCTGGCGGCGACCCGAACCTGAGCGGCCGCTTCCACGGTGGCGACGTGCTGGCGATCTACCGTGGCTGGGCCGAGCAGTTGAAGAAGGCCGGCATCTCGGAGGTCGCGGGCCTTCGCTACGACAGCACGATTTTCGGCGGTGAGAGCTTTTGCACCGGCTGGCCCAGGGACGACCAGTACGTGAAGTGGTACTGCGCCGAGGTCAGCGCGTTTGCCTTCAACGACAACTGCATCGGCGTGCGGGTGATCCCCGGCAAGGCCGGCCAGCCCGCAACGATTGAGACTACCCCGGCGACAGCGGCAGTGAAGATCGTGAATGAGACAAAGACACTGCCCGGGCGCAAAGGCGCCGAAATCGGGATCGTGCGACCGCGCGGTGAAAACACCATCACGGTCAAGGGCAACGTCTATGAGCAGGCAACCTGGGGCTACTTCATTGACGTGACCGTGCACGACCCCGCGCTGTACGCTGCAAGCGTGCTGCGCGAGACGCTGGAGGCGTGCGGCATCAAAGTTAACGGTGAAGTACAGCCGGTCACGCTGGGCATAGACGACGTGAAGGGCATGCGCGTATTGGTTGAGCACAAGTCCTCGCTGCTGTCAGCACTGCCGGCCATCAACACGAACAGCCAGAACCTGCACGCCGAGATGCTGTTCCGGCAACTGGGTGTACGCTATTGCGGCAAAGGCACGTTCAAGACCAGCAGCGCGGCGGTAGAAGAATTCCTGCGCAAGCAGAAGTGGTGGACGCCGGGGGCTGCGATCATTGATGGCAGCGGCCTGGCGCGCGAGAACCGCGTAACGGCTGCGCAGCTGGCCAAGCTGCTGGAAGCCATGAGCAGCGAACCCAGCTTTGAGGCGTTCCGGGACAGCCTGGCGGTAGCAGGTGAGACGGGCACGCTGGAGAAACGGCTGGGCGACAAGGCGATCAAGGGAAAAGTGTTCGCCAAGACCGGATACATCCGGGGCGTGCGGGCGCTTTCGGGCTACGTGATCACGGACTCGCGCCGGGTGGCCTTCTCGGTACTGATGAATGACTGTGTGTACAGCAAGGAGGCCACCGACGAGATCGTGAGCATCCTTGCCCGTACGCTGAAGTAGCCTTCTAACCCGTATGCATGGCGGCATGGGCCATTGGCTCATGCCGTCTGGTTTTCAGGGCTTCTGTGCCGCGCTTTGCGTACTATTGTGGAACAGGAGGACCCATGCGTCGCATCTTTGCCGCATTCGTCTTGATTGCCTTGGCGCTGGCCCACGGCGGCGCACAGTTGCCGCCACGCGTGCAATACCCTGAGGCAGACCCCACCGCATTCAGCATCACCACCCAGGCCGACCTGGAAGACGCGCTGAGCCGGATTGCCCGCAACCGCGCGGCGCTGGCGGACGCCCGCACCCCGGATGACCGGCGCTTCCACATGACGGCGATCCTGGAGATCTGCCAGCGTGAGTTGAACCGTGAGGCCAACACTTCCGGAGTTGTCGTAGTTGAGCGCGCGCCAAACTCCGCCGTGGTGCCGGACTTGCCGTTGCGCTGGCAGGGCGCCTACAGCGCCATTGAAGACCAGATCCGCGCGCTGGGAAAGGAAGGTCTGGACCTGTACGAGCAGTTGTACGGCCCGCGCGTGCAGTTGCAGCTCGCTGACATCCTGCGCACCCGCGACCGCAACCGGCTGGCGGACTTGAACCGTCGCTTCGGCTTGACGCTGGCGGGCGCGAAAGCTGCCGTCGCGCTGGCCGGCATGTACTGGGAGGAAGGCGGCCTGTCGCAAACAGCCCGCATGCTTGAGCGCGCGCTCGAGAACGCGGCAGCCATGCCCGCCGCTGACCGCGCCTACTTGTACGCATGGCTGGGCCACTGCTACCGCGAACGCGGCGAGCGCGCGAGCCTGCGCCGGATCATTGATGAGTCAACGCCGGTGCACGCCGAGAAAGTCCGTATCGGCGACGCGGCCGTCACGCTGGGTGAACTGCTCAAGCAGCGCATGTCGCAGGCGCGCGACGCCAGCCACGAGACGATTGACCGATTCGGCACCCACTGGCCCGGCGGCAACTACGCCAACACCGGCTTGCACGAGCGGCCCGCGGCGTACTCAAAGCAGGCATGGGTCCAGAACCTGCCGTCGCTTGCGGCCACACGGCATACCACGCGCTTCATGGGCTATAACCCGCCGATTGTTCCGCCGTACATGCCGGTGTTCGACGGTAACGCCGTTTACATCAGCCAGGGTGACGCGCTGTTGGCCTATGACCTGGTCAGCGGCGGCACGCGCCCGTTGTGGACATGCAAGCCGTTTCCAGCCATGCCCCACAACTGGCGCACCATGGAACCCGACCCCAGCCTCAGCCTGCCCGTCAGCGTGCACGCGGGCACCGTCTATGCCGCGCTGGAAAACCCTTTGTCCACGGCCTACCACAGCCGCGACCCCGACCCCAACTTCCGGCTTTACAGCCACTATCCCAAGGTGAAGCGCGCGTTGTGCGCAGTCGATGCCGCCACCGGGCGCCTGCTGTGGAAGGTAGGCGGAGAGTATGAGGGTGATGAGCTGTACACCCTGAACTTTCTGTCGGCGGTGGTCTATGAGGGCGTGTTGTACGCGGTCGCCAGCAAGGTTGAGGCGCTTTCGGACATATTCGTGGTGGCATTGCGACCTGAGACGGGTGACGTGCTGTGGCGCCTGCGCCTTTGCTACGGCCAGCAGGAGACTACAATGTTCGGGCGCCCCGCCCGTGAGCCCATTCCCAGCCTGCCCGCATTCTCGGGCGGCCTGATGTACCTGTGCACGAACATCGGTGGCGCGGTCGCGGTGGACTTGAACACCCGCGGCATTCGTTGGGTTACGCGCTATGAGTACACGCCGCGGCCGGTCAGCAAGTACATCGACACCTATTATCGCGACGTCAGCTGGTTCAACTCGCCGACCATGTACGCCGAGCACGAAGGCAGGGCCTACGTCGTGTTCGCGCCCACCGATGCAGAGAAGATGTTTGCCGTTGATGCGGTCAGCGGCGCCATCGTCTGGCGTATGAACCGCGAGGGACAGCCGCTGTACGGCGGCCGAGCGCTGGTGGGCGTTCGCGAAGGCAGCGTGGTGGTGGCCGGCGACGGCGGCATCCGCGGCGGCGCGTCCAGCATGCTGCACTTGGTGAGTTTGGCAGGCGGCGTAGTCACGCGCTCAACGGCGGTTGTGCATGAAAAGGGCGGCCGGATGACGCTGGTCGGCAGGCCCGGCATAGCGTCCAACCGTGTGTATTGGCCCGGCATGACCGGCGGCAGCGGCGCGGCAATCGCTGAAGTTGACCTGGATACCATGCGCGTCGTGCAGAGTGTGGATGTCAGCGCCAGTTACGGCACAGCGCGCTTTTCAGTGTTTGTCCAGAACGGCGTTCTTTACACGGTGGCTGGCCGCGACTACTCGTTGGGCAACTCGCAGTTGGCGGTACGCTACGACGCCACCGAGCTGTTGCGCAACGCGCGCAAAGAGCTTGATACCAGACCCAACGATGCCGAGGCTTGCCTGCGCCTGGGCCTGCTGACGATGCGCCTGGGCGACAGCACCGAGGGCCTGCGGCTGGTGCGCCGCGCCTACGAGCTTGCGATCGCGCCGCCGCCTAACGCGCGGGTGCGTGACCGCGCGGGCACGGCGCTGGTTGCCGAGTACCTGTCCCAGGCGGATGCCGCCATGCTGCGCCGCAAGTGGATTGACGCGCTTGCCATGGTCGAGCTTGCGCGAAGTTTCAGCGTGACTCGCAGCCAGCGCACAGAGTGTTTCGTGCGGCACGAGCGCGTGCTGATCTCGATGGGCAACCTGTCCGACTTGGCGGATTTCTATCGCGGCGTCATCAAAGCCAATCCGGACTTCGGGGTGGGCGCCGACCCGGAGTTGCCGGCAGTCTACTACGCGACGGTGCGACTGGCGGCCATGCAGCGCGACACCGCCCCGGCCGAAAGCGTCGATCTGCTGCACACGCTGCTGGGTGCCTCGCCACGCCTTGCGTATGAAGGCACCCCGCTGCGGGCGTACACGCTCGGCGCACTGAAAGACATTCTGGCGCGCCACAAGCGCGAGCCGTTCAAGGCCGCTGACCGCGCCGCGCAGTTAATGTTCGAGGAAACTGCCTCGCCCGACCAGTGGCGCAGGGTATTGGAACTCTTTCCGTTTAGCCCGGCGTCGGACCAGGCCGCATTCAACCTTGGCGAGCACGAGCTCGGCAACCACAGGCCTGATGCAGGAGCACAGGTGCTGCGCGCGGCGCTGCACGAGTACGCCGAACGCGCGCGCGTGGGCGACCTGAACGTGCTGCTTGCGCTTTGCTACAGCCGAGCCGGCGCGGCGCTGCGCGCAAGGCTGCTGGCCACGCGCTTGTTGCGAACCTACCCGCAGGGCAGCATGCAGCTGCAGGGCAAGCAGCGCACTTACAAAGAGCTGCTTGAGCCGCTGCTGCGCGGCGAAGTGGGCGATGAAGGCGCCGAAAGCCTGCCGCGTCTGCCCGGTACAATTGCCGAACTGTGGCGCGCGCGCTGGGACGCGGGCGGGTTTACGCGCCTGCCGCGCCAGCCCGCAGTCAGCACCAATCGCATTTATCTGGGCGAGCGCAGCGGCGACGGCGCCACGCGGCTGGTCGCACGCGAAGGTGCAACCGGCAAGGTCGTATGGTCGGCCCAGACACCCGTAACGCTGACCGATACGCGCCGCACCAGCCGCGGCACGCTGTTTGTGCTGGGCCAGGGCATGAGCATGTTTGACGATGAAGGCAACGAGGTCTGGAGTGCGCCCTCAACGGGCAGCCCGCAGGCGACCAGCGTGTTTGCAGGCATGCTGGTGTACGCCACGGGCTTTACCAATCATCGCTCGCGGCGCAACAACGTGCGCGTGACGGCGCGTGAGGCGGCAAGCGGCGCCGAGGTGTGGGAAGCGATCGTCGATGCCGTCTCGACACGCTGGATCCAGCAGTCGGCGCACGGCGTGCACGCGCTGGTGCTGGGCGATGAAACGGCGTTGCTGCTGCTTGACCCCGAGAACGGCGAAGTTCGCGCCCGCGCAGCCATTCCGATTGACGGCCGCGTGACCGTTTCGCCGCTTGTGCTGGACGGCAAGGTGATCATCACTGATCGCGATGGTCGCCTGCTGGCGTTTGACGCCGAGTCGCTGGCGCCGGGCAAGGTGATTGAGTCGCGCATCCGGATTCCTACGCGGGTGGAGCCGCGCGGAAAGCATGTCGTCGTCGTCGGCCTTACCAGTGCGTGCATGCTGGATCCCGCCACGGGCCAGCCGCAGTGGCGGATCGACCTGCCCCAGAACGAGCAGGTCACATCGACAAACCTGCTGGCTGAAACGCTGATGATTGCGACGCGCGCGCAGGGCAACATCGCGCGCGTGGTGGGCTATCACGTCAAGGACGGCAAGCAGGCTTTCAGTTACACGGTCGCGCGCGAGAACGACAACGACCGCGTTGACCTGCTGCAGGACGCCGCCTTCAGCGACGGCGTGGCGCTGGCCTATGCCGACTATCGCATCGTGGATGGTGTGATGCGGCTGTGGGGCTTCCGGTTGATCGTCATGAATGCGGACGGCACCGAACGACTGCGCTGGGAGCATCGCGTGACCGACAGCCCCAGCTATGTGCAACTGGCGGTTACAGAAGACTTCATCGCATTCACATGCGATAACACTACCTTCGGCTTCGGCGCGAAGTAGCGTATGAGTCTGCCATGAGCGAGATACGCGAGTTCGGCAAATCCGTGCTGCAACAGGAAGCCCGGGGCATCCAGGACCTGGCGGCCCTGCTTGACGCGAGCTTTGACGCGGCCGTGCAGGCTGTGCTCAAGTGCGAGGGCCACGTCGTGCTGACCGGCATCGGCAAGCCGTGGCTTGTGGGCCAGAAGATCAGCGCGACACTGGCAAGCACGGGCACGCCCAGCTTCGCCCTGCACCCCAGCGAAGCCATGCACGGCGATCTTGGACGCCTGCGCGCCAATGACCTGATCGTCGCGCTCAGCAACAGCGGCAGCAGCGAAGAGATGACGCGCATGTTGCCGGTGGTCAAGCGCCTGGGCTGCAAGTGCATCGGCATTACCGCCAACACTGAGTCGCCGCTGGCGGCGCACAGCGACATTGTGCTGAACATGGGTAAGGTCAGTGAGGCTTGCCCGATCGGCATGGCGCCCAGCGTCAGCACCACGGTCATGCTGGCGCTTGGCGATGCGCTGGCGCTGGCAGTGATGAAGGCCCGTAACTTCACGCGCGAAGACTACGCGCGCTTTCACCCGGGCGGGGCGCTTGGCCGCAGCCTGATGAAGTGCAGCGAAGTCATGCGGCCGATCGAGGCGACGGCGGTGGTCGGCATGTCGGCTGTGATCGGCGACGCCCTGCACGCGATCACGCTGCACAAGACGGGCGCGGCGTTTGTCTGCGAGATGGGAGTGCTGAAGGGCGTGTTTACCGACGGCGACCTGCGCCGCCACATTGACGACGATGACCTGCTTTCGCGCCCGATTGTCGAAGTCATGACCAGCCCGTGCCTGAGCATTCACACCGACAAGCTGGCGCCTGAAGCGGTGCTGCTGATGCAGCAGAAGCGCGTCGGCGAGTTGCCGGTGGTTGACGGCGCGGGCAAGATCAAGGGCCACATCGCGATCAAAGACCTGGTGGCGATGCACTTCGTCTAGCCTTGCCAGCAGGGTTCACTTGGCGATTGCGACAAAACCAAATCCGGCCGCTTGCGCGGGGCGTACTCCGCTTTGGAAGATGGCCCACGATGCCCAAGGCCCTGACCTTTGACGTTCACTTCGATGCGCCGATCACCGAGGTCTGGCGCGTGGTCAGCGATACCGACCTCGTGGATGCCGCAGCGGGCATGCCCGCCATCAACTACCGCGACGAGCCCCAGCCGGACGGCACCTCACGACGATTTTGCAGTTACCGCAAGCTTGTCAGCTTTGAGTACGAAGAGCTGCCGTTTACGTGGATCCACGAGCAGCGCTACGAGGTCAACCGCGTCTATTCAAAGGGTCCGTTCAGCACATTCCGGCACCTGTGCGAGATCATTCCTGACGACCCCCGGAACCCCGACGCGGGATGCACGGTGCGCACGACCTTCGAGTTTGAACCATCGGGCGTGTTCGGGGTGTTCGCGACATCGGGCACCCGCAACGACGGCGTGAAGCCATACCAGCGCGTGTTCAGCGAGGCCGCCCAGCGCCTGCGCGAGAAGACACGGCGCGAGCGCGCCCACAGCGCCATCCTGTACCGGCCTGTGGATTTGACTGAGCAGCCTAGGCCGACCGGCGCGGACGCGGCAAGGGTACGCGAGTACGCCGAACGCACCCGCAAGCTGTTTGACTCGCCGCTGATTGACAAGCTGTCCGAAGCCATCGTCCGCCAGCCCGACGACAAGCTGCGGCGCATGCAGCCGCGCGCCTACGCCGCCAAGTGGCGCGCCGACCCCGGCGAAACATTGAACCTGTTTTTAGCCGCGACGCGCGCGGGCATGCTGAAGATGCGCTGGGACGTGATTTGCCCGCACTGCCGCGGCGACAAAATGAACCTGGCCAGCCTGACCGAAGTGCGCGAGCGCGCGTTTTGCCCCGCGTGCAACGTCGATTTCGACGTTGACCTTGATCGCAGCCTTGAGGCTGTGTTCACGCCGCACCCGCAGGTGCGCGAAGTAGTTGAAGCCCACTATTGCCTAGGCGGGCCCGGCACCACGCCGCACATCGTGTACCAGCGCCAGTTGATGCCGGGGCAAGAGCATGCGTTTCGCATCCGGCTGGCGCAGGGCCGCTATCGCGCGCGCTTCACCGGCAGCAAGGAGTACCGCTGGATTGACGTGGGCGCGGGCCCTGCTGCCCAAGTCGCCTTCATGATCACCGATGGCGCCATTGAAGGCGCCGATCAGTCCGCCCCCGCGGGACAACTCTTTGACGTGCGTGTGCGCAACGACAGCAAGCGCACGGTGCTTGTGGTGTTTGAAAGCGTCGAGTGGGCCAGGGACGCTTTGCCCGCCGGCGAGCTTGTAGCCGACCAGCGCTTTCGCGATCTGTTCAGCAGTGAGGTGCTGGCGCCCGGCATCAAGCTGGCCGTCGAAGACGCGACCATCCTGTTCACCGACGTCGTCGGCAGCACGGCCATGTACAACACCATGGGCGACGCCCGGGCATTCGCGCTGGTGCGCACGCACTTTGATGTGCTGCACGAGATTGTCGAAAAGTTCCACGGTGCGATCGTCAAGACCATCGGCGATGCGATCATGGCTGTCTTCACCAAACCCGAAAATGCGATTGCGGCAGCGTCCGAGTTGCACGCGCGCACCGACGAGTACGTCCGACAGCACGGCCACAACGAGGGCGTGCAGCTGAAGATTGGCTTGCACGGCGGTCCGTGCATTGCCGTGACACTGAACGAACGGCTGGACTACTTTGGTACTACCGTGAACCTTGCCGCCCGGGTGCAGGGGATGAGCCAGGGCGGCGATATCATGGTTACCAGCCAGTTGGCCGAGCGGACGGACAACTGCGCAAGGCTGCGCGAACAGGGCTGGCAAAGCCAGCCCGAGCAGGCGCAAGCCAAGGGTTTTGATCAGCCCGTGCCCGTCCTGCGCTGGACGCGTCCCTAGTATCCCTGCTCGTCGTCGCGGGGGAGCATGGTGTTTACGTCCACTCGCTCCATGAACTCGCTGAGCAGCGAGGGTGCCTTGCAGGCCTGATAGTCCAGGTCTTTCATCCACGGCAAAATGCCGAGCACCGGCACGTTGCCGAAGTGCTGGATCTCGTCGGGGTTGGTGCGCTCGGGCAGGCCGATCGCCTCTTTGCCAAAGCCGTTGATCACCACGCCTGTCACCGCAATCCCCATCATCTTGGCCATGTTCACGGTCAGCAGTGTGTGGTTGATCGTGCCCAGCCCCGGCTTTGCAACGACCACGGTTTCCAGCCCCAGTTGCAGAATCAGGTCGGTCACGACCTCGCTGTTATTGAGCGGCACCATCAGCCCGCCCACGCCCTCAACCACCACCACCTCGTGCAGCAGGCTCAGTTGAAAGTACTGGTCAACGATGAAGCTCAGGTCCACATGGATGTCTTCCAGGCGGCTGGCAATGCTGGGCGCGGCGGCGGCCTTCAGGCGGTAGGGGCACATCAGGTCAAGGTCGTCGCGGATACCGCAGACCTCGCGGATGAAGCGGGTGTCCTGGGCCACGACCTCGCCGTCCAGCACCGGGCAGCCGGTCTCAATCGGCTTCATGTAGCCGACGTTGAGGCCGCGGGCCTTGAGCGCCAGAATCAAGCCCGCCGAGGCGATGGTCTTGCCAACGCCTGTGTCGGTGCCGGTAATGAAAATGCCGGTGCGCATGGGGCGGCAACGCTAACACAGCATGCGGCAATTTCCAGTGCGCAGGTTATGTGCGCAGCTTGGGGTCCAGCGCGTCACGCAGGGCGTCGCCGAACAGGCCAAACGCGAGGGAAAGCACGAACAACGTCATCGTGGCAAAAGTCAGGGGCCACCACACGCTGGGGTCACGTTGCAGCTCGTCACGGCCTTTGACAATCACCTGGCCCCAGGTCGGGAGCGTGGCGTCAATGCCGATGTTCACGAAGCTCAGGAACACCTCCAGCGCCACTGAGCCCACGAAGCTCAGCGTGAACATGATGATCACAAGGTGCATCACGTTGGGCAGGATGTGCCGGCTGATGATGCGCGTCGGCCCGCAGCCCAATGCCCGCGCAGCCTGCACATAATCGCGGTCTTTGTGCTTGAGCACTTCGGCGCGCACAAGGCGGCACAGGCCGATCCAGCTGGTCAAGCCGATCACGATCAGCACCAGAATCAGGTTGCGCAGCGCCTTGCTTTCCCAGCCGATAGCCTCAAAGGCGCCGGCAATCGCGTCGCTGTCGCGGACGGCCTGGATGAACGCGATCAACAGCAGCACAAACGGAATCGAAGCCAGCGTGTTGATCATGTAGCCGATGGCGTCGTCAATCCACTTACCGAAGAAGCCCGCCAGCAGGCCCATGATCACGGCAATGATGCTGCTGATCAGCGTCGGCACAATGCCGATGATGAAGGCCAGCTCGGTGCCGCGCACCAGCTTGGCCAGCAGGCTCACCCCGTGAATGTCGCACCCCAGCGGCAGGTGCCAGGTGCGCTTGTCAAAGAAACCCCAGTCGCGCTGCTCGGCCGATTGGGCCGGGTTTTCCTCGCGGGTGGCGGCGTCAACCCCGGTGTTTTCAAAGTGGCGGTGCTCGGGGTCGAAGTACAGCACCCAGCCGGGCGGGTGGTAGCTGCGCTCAAGGCCCGTGACCTCGTCCAGTGCGCTCTCACTGGTGCGGGAGGCCAGGTCTTCGTCAGGCACCCAGAGTCGTGCCGTGGCCGCCGTCAGCGCGAACATCACGATGATCACAAAGCAGACCGGCACGATGCGGCGCTTGAGCAGACGGCGGATGACTTCTCTCCACGGCATGTCGGTTCGTCGGCTAGGACAGTTTCACACGCGGATCCGCCACCGCGTACAGCACGTCAGACAACAGGTTCGCAAGCATGAAGGTGATTGAGCCCAGCACCACAGTTGCGCGCACAATGTTCACGTCACTGTTGGCGATGGCGTCCACGGTCAGGTAGCCCAGGCCGGGGATGCCGAAGAAGCTCTCCAGCACCAAAGCACCCAGGTACAGCGTGGGGATGGCCACCACCCAGCGCGTGATCAGCGGGATCAACGTGTTGCGCAGCACATGCTTGAACAGCACGCTGTTCTCGTTCAGGCCTTTGGCGCGGGCTGTGCGCACATAGTCCTGGTTGGTTTCGTCCAGCATGACGATGCGGTTGAAACGCAACTGGTCGCCGTACGAAATGAAGACATACAGCAGGATCGGCAGCATCAGGTAGCGCACGGCATTGAAGCCGTCGCCGTAACCGCTGACCGGGAAGTAGTTCCATTCGGCGGCCAGAAACTTCTGGCCGTACATGTACAAAGCGATGTTGTTGATACTCGCAATCAGAATCGCGCTGATCACCAGTACGTGGTCGATCTTGGTCTGGCGGTACATGGCCGCGATCAAGCCGAAGAACACGCCCAGCAACTCGGCAATCAGGAACGCCGGCAAGGTCAGCGCAAGGCTGGCCCACATGCCTTCATACAACACGCGCGTGACGGGCCGGTCGCGGCGGTCCATGCCGTAGTCAAAGCGGGCAATGTCACGGATGTAACGCCCGAAGAGGATCAGGCTTGAGGTGCGCTTGTAGTCCACGCCGTCGTCGAACGACTTGCCGAGTTCCTTGTCAAACTCGTCTTCGGTGCGCTCCAGTTCGGCTTCGCGTTTGGCGCGGCCGGCATCGGTCCACTCGATGTAGCCGTTGACTGCCATCCACTCCAGCACTTGCTGCTGGCTGGCCTTTTCGCCGACGCGGTGGCGCGCCAGCGCCTCGGGGCTCGTGACCAGGAAAAACAGAATGAAGGTAATGACGATCACGCCCATCAGGATGAGCGGCATGTACAGCAGTTTTCGCAGGACATAAGCCAGCATCAGCGCGCCTGCCTTATCACACGGTTGAGCAACATGCCTGCGGGCACGAACAGCAGCAGAGACATCAGCAAGGCGGGCAACACGGGCATCTTGGCCCAGCTTGTTGCCAACTCGCCGCGCTTGGGCGTATCTGAGTGAATGAACTTCAGGTAGCTGTAAGCAAAGGGGTTGGGATCGGGGTGGCTGTACCAGCTGTGGTACAGGCTGTAGGTCTTGTTCCAGTTCAGCATGACCCAGGGCAGGTCTTTGTCCAGCTCAGCGTGCATCTGCACGACCAGTTCGCCTTTGCGTTTGCGCTGGGCCTCGTCGGCTTCGTCCAGCGGCGCGAGCTCGCGGTACATGCGGTTGTAAGCTTCCGAGTTGTAGCCCGAGTAGTTCAGGCCCTGCGCGGCGTTGGGGCCATACAGCAGTTGCAGATTGTTCTGGGCGTCCGGGTAGTCCATGATCCAGCCGGAATCAAACGCCTGGCCCACCCGGTCGTTGCTGCGCTTAAGCCACTCAGAGAACGTCATGCGTTCACTGTCGATGCGGACGCCCACTTTGTCACCGCTCGCCTTTAGAAACACCGCATAGTCGGCAGAAGCCTGGTCGTTGCGGCGGATCAGCACATTGATCGAGACCTGCTTGCCGGTGGCTGGGTCGGTCGTGCGGTACAGGTCGCGCCCGATGCTCTCAACCTTGAAGCCCGCGGCCGCAAGCTGCCGGCGCCCTTCCGCGGGGTCGTAGCGCTGCCAGCTCATGGCGCTCTCTTCGGTGTAGCCGAAGGTGCTGGCTGGGATTACATGGCGCGCCGGCGAGCCGCGGCCATTGAGATAGCGCCGGATCAGGTCGTCCCGGTCAATGCAAAGGGACAAAGCGCGGCGGATAGCCAAACCCTTTTCGCCGGCAGGCGTGCCGATGTCCTTGTCGTCCATGTTCAGGGCGATGTAGGACATGTACGGGTCTTCCCATGTTCGCAGCTCAATTCCCTTGTCTCTTAGTAGCGGCGTGAGCTCGTTCTGGGGCGTGATTGCCGTCGAAAACTGATCCTTGTCGATGCCGGTGATGTCGATGTTGCCCTGCAGGAATTCAAGGAACTCGGGCTGGCTTTCCTTGATGATGCGGAAGTGCACCTTGTCGGCGATCGGGAGGCGCTTGCCCATAAACGGCTTAAAGCGCTCGTGTTCGGGCTTGTCGCTGGTAGGAAAGCGCTGGTCACGGAAGTTCGGGTTGCGCTCCCAGACGATTTCCATGTTGAAGCGCCAGCGCGTCAGCACAAATGGGCCGGTGCCCACGGGCCTGCGCGCGATTTCAAGGCCGTAGTACTCGACGGCTTCGCGGCACATCGCGGCACCGTACGACATGCAGATCGCGTACAGGAACTGCGGGTAGGGTTCAATAAAGCGCACGCAAAACGTGTGGTCGTCGGGCGCCCAAATGCCCTCAACGCTGCCGTTGTTCAAGTGGTCGCGCCAGCCTTCCGGGTTGTCACTGAACAAGTCCATGGCGCGGGCGTGGTAGGCGTCAATGCCGACAATCTTGTGCTCGAACAGCCAGAAGCCTTCCGCGTCGGGGATGGCTGAAAGGCGCTTGAAGCTCCAGACATAGTCGTGGGCGGTCAGCTTGCGGCCCTTGCCGCGCAGGGCCTGCTTGCTTTCGCCCTCTTTTTCAAAGGTCGTGGCGTCAGGGTGAAAGCAGCGATCATCCTGGAAGTACACGTCCTCGCGCAACTTGAAGGTATAGGTCAGTGTCGCGTGGTCGTAAGTCGGCATGTCCGCCGCCGTGCAGGGCACCAGCTTGGCGGGCCGTTCAAGAAAGTCGTACTCGAGCAGGCTCTCATAGGCCATCGAGCAGTGCCGCGAGCTGAGCGTGTCACCGGCCTTGTGCGGGTCGATGGTCTTGGGGTCTTCGCCCTCGCTGCGGCGGATGACGATCGACCCCTGGTCTGCCGCCGCAAGGCTGGCGGCTGTGCCGCCGCAGGCGGTGGTGGTGAGGCTCAGCGGAGCGAGCACAACAGCGACCAGCAGGCAATGCATGATTGCGCGCAACAACTTCACTGCTTCTCCTGCACGTAGCGCAAGTCGCTGTGGGACTGGGGGGCTGCGGCCGGCCACTCAATCTTTCCGCTGCGCACGTGGCAATGCTTTTCGTGCGTGAGCGCGATGGTGGGCTGGTCTTCGGCCAGCAGCCTGGTCATGGTCACGACCAGTTCGCGCATGCGGGGCAGGTTTGCCGCTGACGGCGGCAACGAAGTGTACTCGTCGTGCGCCTTGTCGAAGTCGGGATTGTTGTAGCGCGCGATGTTCTGGAACTCGAGGTTCTTGCGCGAGTTCCGGCTATGGAACAGTTGCAGAAAGTTCACGGGGTCCGGGTAATCCAGAAACCAGCCGCCGATCACAGCCTGCTGTTCGGTCTCGTGCAACTTGTCGCGATAGTCATTCCCTTTGACGTAACGCACGGAAAGGCGCATGCCCAGGGCTGAAAGCGCACCGCGAAGCGCGGAGGTGACGGCGTTGTAAAGGGGCACGTCCGTGCTCATGAGCTCAAGGGTAAGCGCCTTGCCCGTGTCGGGGTCGATGCCGCCCTTGTACTTCGTTTCGGCCAGGACTTTCTTGGCAGCGTCAAGGTCCTGCTTGCCGTATGCGGGCTGGCCGGCGCTGTCGTTGAACACGGTGCCATCAGGCAGAACGCCGCCCTGTGCGGCATGCCAGCGCGGGTCTTGCCCCGCGGACTCGATGCATGCCGCCCGGTCAAGTGCCATGCTGACGGCGCGGCGCAGCTTGCGGCCGTCGGCGTCGCGCGCGCCCCAGACCTTGTCTTCCATGTTGAAGGCGACGAAGTAGTAACCGTGTTCAATCGTGTTGTGGAGCACGCCGCCGCTTTCGGCGAGGTCGCCAGCTAACTTGCCGTCGATGACCACCTGGTCGTGGTAGCGCGGGTAGATCTGGATTTCGCTGATCGTTCCGGCGCTGAAGTCGCGCGTGTACTGCTCCCAGTAACGCAAGAGTGACCAGACAACGCGCGCGTAGTACGGCTTCTCGCCCCAATAGCCCTCAAAGCGCTTGAAAATCACCAGCGCCTGCAATGCAAAGGCTTGAAGGCGATACGGGCCGGTGCCGAGCGCGCGCTCGGACAACTTGCCGATGTCGCCGTTGATCGCTTCGCGCGGCAGGATCGAGAACCCCGGGTGCGCAAGCATCGAGCAGATTGCCGCAAACGGCCGCGTGGTCTTGATGACAACGGTAAGGTCGTCGGCGGCTGTCAGCCCAGCCACTGCGGTGTCGTTGGCGCCGTAGTCAAGGTTATTGCGGGCTTTGGCCGCGTAGTCGTCAAGGCCGTCGATCAAGCCGTACATCAACCAGCCCATGCCGTCTTCGCCGCAGACCACGGCGCGCTTGAGGCTGTCAACTACGTCGCGGGCGGTAAGGTCGCGGGTGCGTTCTTTGCCGAAACAGCGGTGGTTGTGAAACTTCACGCCCTTGCGCAGCTTGATTGTGAGTGTCAGTCCATCTTCGCTGACCGCGGGCCAGTCTTCCGCCAGCAGCGGCTTGACATGCGCGGGCAGTTTGTCAGTCGCGGGTGCCCAGACATACAGGGTGTCATACAGCAGGCTGAGTGCGCGAAAGCTGTCGTTGGCGCGGGCGCGGTGGGGGTCTAGCTCAGGTGCGGCGCCGTCGATGGGAAAGCGAATGACCGGCCCGCTTGTTGAGTCAGCAGGAGCCGGGGCGGGAACAGGCACAGGAACAGGCGCAACCTGGCCCAAGGGGGCGGAAGCCCCGAGAGCCAACATCAAGGCCGCCAAGCCAATCCGCAGCAACCGCATGCAGTCTCCAACCGGGACCAAGATCATACCCCAAGGCAACCCGCTTTCTAGCGCTTCATGCGGACTACTTGCCTGACGTCATCGTCTTGTACTTGGCTGCAGCGAAATTGAATGGATCAGGGGGCGCTGCGATATGGTCCGACTGGTGCAGGACTACTCGTCTATGAAAAGTCAGGGTTACCCACGGCGTTTCGTGATCAACAATCTGGTGCATGGAAGCAAGCAACGCGCCTTTTCGTCTGCGCTGCTCATCTATCACATCGTCCAGCCGGGCCAGTTCCTGATAAAGCGCGTCATACTTTTCGTCACTGAAGCGCGCGTAGTTCAACCCTGTTTCAGCGTTTGGGCCGTACAGCAGCTGCATCACGTTTTGCGCGTCGGGATAGTCCAGAATCCAACCTGAATCGAAAGCCTGGCCGTCACCTTCGTGAGTTCGCTGCAGCCACTTGGAGAATGAATTCTGCTCAACTTGTAGTTTGATGCCGACCTGCGCCGCCTGGGACTCGAGCCACTCACCCTGCTCCGTTGCGTGCTTGTCACTGCGCCGCAACTGGACTGTCAGAACGACCTGATCGCCCGTTTCCGGATCCAGTGTGGTCCACTTGCCGTCAGTCTCTAGAAGTTTGAAACCGGCCTGCTGCAACAGTTTTCGCCCATGGGCACTGTCGTGGCGCTGATTTGTCAGGGCTCCTGCCGCCTCGTAGCCGGGCGTGCCCAGAGGGACCAAGCGGTCGGCTGGCCGTGCAAGGCCTCCCAGGAATTTCTCCACGTATGCCTGGCGGTCGATTGACAGGCAGAGCGCTTTTCTCAGGGCTCGCCCCCGCTCAGCGGCTTCCGCACCGAACACCGAGTCCTGCATGTTGAAGGCGATGTAGCTCAAGTACGGATCGTCCGAGTCAACTACGACAATACTGCGTTTCTGCCACTCTGGCTTCAACAGGGCTTGGCCCCGTTCACCCTTCTTCACTAGGTCCTCATCGAGGAACACTTTGACGTCCTCACGGGTCAACCCCAGGACCGCAAGTGTGCCCGCCTTGAAGCGCCTAACATGCTCGTCGTCTGGCAGAATTTCGTATCGGATCTCGTCGGCCAGCGGTAGTGGACGGCCCTCAAACGGCCTGAGCCTTGAGTCGGCCGGCACGCCCGAAAGCAGCGTCTTGCGGAAGTTGCGGTTTCTCCTCCAGGCTATTACGTCGGGTGTCAGCTTGTCGAGCACGAAGGGGCCAGTGCCGACAGGAGCAGTTGCAAAGTTCGGGGCCAGTGCGCCTTCATGAGGAATGATGGCTGTGTAACCCATTGCCATTGCGTGCAGGAACTGCGGGTAGGATTTTGCCAACTGGAACGCAACCGTACGATCGTCAATCACGCGCAGTCCCGCAACGTCGCGTTGAAGGCACTTACGCCACGCGGCCTCGCCATCGCTTTCGTGTGCCTCCAGCGCAGCTTCGCGGAAGTCGTCCAGCCCGGCAATTATGCCCTCAAAAAGCCAGAACCCCTCGCTTTCAGGCAACGCCGCCAGCCGCTTGATCGACCAGACCACATCGGATGCCACCAGTGCGCGGCCCTTGGCACCCTCAAAACAAGCGGCGTCGGCGAACCGAACATCCTTGCGCAACTTGAAAGTGTAAGTGCGCTGTTCTGAGTCGTAGCGCGGCATCGACTCAGCGAGACAGGGCTGCAACATCCCCGGCTGGAAGGGGTCATACTCCAGCAGGCACTCGTAGGCGTGCATTAATTGGCTCATCGAGATGGTGTCGCCAGCCAAGTGCGGATCGAGCGTCTTCGGAAGTTCCGACTCCGCCAGCGGTACAATGATCGGCGGCGTGTCCGCCGGGCCTGCCCTGGCGGGCACATCAATCGTTGTTGCTGCAGAGGCGAACAGCGCAAGAAGCAAGAGTGTCCGTCGCATGCGACGCCTCCGGATAACTACGCCCCCGCTTTGGCGGCTTGGGTTTTTCGGGTTTGGTGCCACTTCAGGTAGGCTTCAATGAACGGGTCGATGTTGCCTGCCAGTACGCTGTCAACGTCGCCGATATCGACGCCTGTACGGGTGTCCTTGACCAGTCGATACGGGTTCAGCACGTAATTGCGAATCTGGCTGCCGAAGCTGACTTCGCCTTTGGCGCCGTACAGCTTGGCGAGTTCTTCGTCGCGCTTGGCGCGCTCCATCTGGTACAGCTTGGCGCGCAGCATTTCCATGCCGATGGCGCGGTTCTGGTGCTGGCTGCGCTCGCTGCGGCAGCTTACGACAATGCCGGTCGGCACGTGGGTGATGCGCACGGCGCTTTCAACCTTGTTGACGTTCTGGCCGCCCTTGCCGCCGGCGCGCGAGAAGTTGAGTTCAAGGTCGCTTTCCTTGATCTCGATGTCGATTTCTCCGGCCATCGCTTCCGGCAGCACGTCCACGCTGGCAAATGCCGTCTGGCGCTTGCCGGCTGCGTTATACGGGCTGATGCGTACCAGGCGATGCGTGCCTACTTCGCCGCGCAGCAGGCCCGCGGCAAAGGGGCCCTTGATGTGGGCACTGGCGCTGCGGATGCCGGCGACTTCGTCTTCATTGTAATCAATGATTTCGATGTCAAAGCCCTGCTTGCGCGCCCAGCGCATGTAGATTTCAAACAGCATTTGCGCCCAGTCGTTGGCGTCTGTGCCGCCGGCGCCGGCTTGCACGCTTAGGTAGCAATTGCCCGCGTCGCCCGGCTCGTTCAGCAGCGCCTTGGTCTCAAGCTTGTCGTACAGGTGTTCTGCCTCTGTCAGCATGGCTTCGGCTTCGTTGAAGCTGGCTTCGTCGCCGGCTTCTTCGGCGAGATCAAGCATAGCCTTGATTTCGTCGAGCTTGTGCAGCAGGTCTTGAATCGGCTCAGTCATCGCGCGCAGGGCGCGGGACTCGTTAACGACGATCTGTGCGGCCTCCTGGTTCTCCCAGAAGCCTTCGGTTTCGGTTTGCTTGTTCAGTTCAGAGAGGCGCTTGGTTTGTGCGGGGTAGTCAAAGACTCTCCAGCAGTTTGCTGGTTCGTTCACGCAGTTGATCGGTCTTTACAAACAAGTCTTCGCGCATGGTTCCGCACCCAGTCGTCCAAGTCCAACGGCAGTGTAACGAATGATCCGCTGCGGCACAGACCCCTTCCCTAGCGGAGTGCCCGTGAAAGTGGCGGCCTTTCAGGTTGCGAGTCTCCTGAGTTGCTCGTCGCTCAGCAGGGCTTTGCTTGCCTTGGCGGCCTCGAGTATCCGGTTGATGCGCTCTTCGGTGGGCTCGATGCCCTGGCTTTCCAGCCAGAAGATCACGTTGCTTTTGCCGCTCATGTGGCCAACGCGGATTCTTTGCTGCAACCCGAATTCGCCCGCCGGCACACCTGAATACACGCGGTCGGCCAGCCAGTCCTCGCCCTTCTTCTTGGCTTTGATCACCGCGGCCGCGTGGACGCCGGTGCCGGTGTCGAAGGCGTCTTCACCGAACACCGGGTAATTCTCGGGCAGGGGCACGCCGGTGTATGCGTGCGCCTTGCGCACGTACTCGGCCAGGTGGGTCAGGTCGTTGTCGATCAGGCCCATGAGCTTCAAGTTCACCAGCAACTGGTCCATCTGGGTGTTGCCCACGCGCTCGCCAAGGCCCAGCGCCGTGCCGTGAATGATGTCGGCGCCGGCTTCAACGGCCGCCAGTGCATTCATCAAGCCAAGGCCGCGGTCGCTGTGGCCGTGCCAGTTGACCAGCGTGCCCTTGCCCGCGGGCGTGACAATTTCGTCGATCACGAAGCGCAAGAGCTGCTTCACGCCATGCGGCGTCACGTGGCCGCAGGTGTCGCACACGCAAATGCTGTACGCGCCGATTTCAATCGCGCGGCTGTACAGCGCCTTGATGTCGGCGGGTTTGCTGCGCGTGGTGTCTTCAGTGACGAACATGACCGGTATGTCGTGATCGACGGCCCACTTCACGGCCGTTTCCATCGTGGACATCAGCTTTTCCAGCGTCCAGCCTTCGGCATACTGCCGGATCGGGCTTGTGCCGAGAAACGCGCTGGCCTGGATGGGGATGCCGTACTTCTGCTGCAACTTGTCGATGGGCTCAATGTCGCCGATCACGGTGCGCACGGCGCAACCGGGCTTGATGCGCATCTTTTCTTTGACGATCACGCCCAGCAGGGCATCGATGTGATCAATGTGTTGGGGCCCGGCGCCGGGCAGGCCAAGGTCAACGCGATCAATGCCCAGCTTTTCCATTAAACGCAGGATTTCAATCTTCTGCTCGATTGTTGGGTTGATGGCACTGGGGCTCTGCAAACCGTCACGCAGGGTTTCGTCATCGAACGCAATCGGCTTCTTGCGGTCGAGAATTGCGTCATGGCCGACGCGGTTCCAGTCGTGGATGAGTTCGTTTTCGGCTGGTGTGGCTGTGGTCATCATGTGCTCCGGAATGGCATAACGCCGCGGGGCGTTGGTGTCATCCTTGAAGTATAAGGCATGGGGCGGCTGACGGAAGGGTAAGCCGTGTCGCGCCTTGCGCAGCCCGTGCCTGACTACCATACTCCGCCGCGAGGGAGAGCAGATGAGACGTGTGTTTCCGCTGGTGCTGCTGCTTGCCGCCGCTTGCCATACCAGCATCAAACCGATTGAGCCGTCTGAAGCGTTCCGCCGTTCGCTGGACGAAGTGATGCAACGCCAGCCCAACGCGCTGAAGGTCAAGGCCGACGATCTTGAGCGCCGCCGCGAGCCGGTGATCCTGCGACTCTCTCTGGAGGATTGTGTTGAACTTGCAATGGCGCACAACCGCGCCCTGCTGTTTGAACGCCTGAACGCCGAAGCCGCCGCCGCCCGCGTGGTGGGCGCCCGCGCGAACCTTGACTTCCGGGTCGGCGCCAGGCTGTCCTACAATCGCGAGGAATCGCAGATTGACTCGCGCTTCTTCGGCGATACCCGCGACAAGGAAATCACTGAGGTCACCAGTTACGGCATCAACGCCAACATGCCGTTTGCAACCGGCACCAGCGTCGAAGTTGATCTTGGGTTCGTACGCCGCGACACCAACAACCCCTTTACCACCTTTGAGTTTTTCCCAGCCGGGACGGTCACAGTCCGGCAGCACCTGTTGAATGGCGTGGGCCTTACACCCAACCTCGGCGACAGCTGGGTGGCGGAAGGCGAACAGGCGATCGCGAACTGGCAGGTTGAGTCCGCGCGCAACGAGCAGGCGTTCAACGTGGCCATGGCGTACTGGAGCCTGGTGGAGGCGCGGCAGGAACTGGGCGTGTTCGAGTACCAGGAAGAGCTGGCACAGGCTGCGCTTGACCTTGCGCGTTCGCGCCTTGAGGCCGAAATCGGCACGCGGCTGGACGTGCTGGCCCAGGAAGCGAACCTGAAGGCGACGCAAGTGCGCATCATCCAGGCCAACGCGCTGGTTGAGCAGCGTACGGATGAGCTGCTGTACGCTGTGCACCCCGACATGATTCACGGCTATGCCCTGTTCGAGAACTTCCGGGTGATGATCGACCCGATCACGCTGACCGACCCGTCGCGCAGCGCGGGCGACCAGCCGGGCCTGATGAGTGAAGTGAAGGCCGCCCTGCGCCGCCGCCCGGAAATCCGGCAGGCCGCCAAGCGCATCGAGAACGCGGGCATCCGTGTCGAGATGGGCGAGTACGGGCTGCTGCCGTCGCTGGACCTGTCGGGCACTTTCGGCAACGAGGGCAGCGGCGTGGACTTTGAGGAGTCGTTCGAGAACTTCTTTGAGTTCAAAAACCTGAACTACGGGTTTTCACTCAACTTCAGCGTGCCGATCCAGAACAGCGCGGCGCGCAGCGCCTTGACCCAGGCCGAGATCAACAAGCGCAGCGCAATTCTGGCAGCACGCGATACCGAGACCGGCATCATCCTTGAAGTAGCGTCCGCGGTGCGCGCGATCAACACGGCGCGGCGCGCGCTGGACGCCGCTGAGGAGGCCTTCCGGTTGCAGCGCGAGACCCACGACGCCGAAGTGCAGCGTCAGAACGCCGGCCTTGCCACCAGCTTCGAGGTCAAGCAGGCGCTGAACGAGCGCATTTCTGCCGAGCTTCAGGTGGTCAAGGCGCGCATCAGCCTGGAGCGCGCGCGACTGCAACTGACCAAGGCCACCGGCGAAATGGGCCGCTAAGAGCCTGTCTGGAAGCCCACTCATGGCCTGTTTCGGGCGGCGGGCGTCGCGCTGCGGCGTTACCCTACCTGCGGCGTAGTTTTGGCTACGCCTCAGTCGGGCGCCTTGCATCGCTCGCCCGGCGCACCGAAACAGTCTCACTCTGGGTTTCCAGACAGGCTCTAAGGTTTGCTCAGCGGCTGGTCGCCGTTGGGCGGGGCCGTTGCGAGCGCAGCCTGTTCCTGCAGGCGCAGTGTCACAATGCGGTCAAAGCGTTTCAGAAGCCAACCGGCAACCGGGAAGCTGATGATCAGCGCGCCCAGCCAGACAAACAGTGAGTATTCCTCCAGCGCTCTGACTGACTCGGCCGCGTAGAAGCCCAGCATGGCGTAGAACGCCCCCGAAAGCAGTGCACCCGCCAGTGAGTAGCCCAGCACCAGCAGCGCCGGCACCTTGCGCAGGCCCGCGGCTGCGGGCACAAAGCGCCCGATCCAGGGCAGAAAGCGCCCGAACGCCAACAGCCAGAAGGCATAGCGCCGCATGCCGTCGCGCAGCACGTTCAGGCGCATGCGGCCCTTCTCACTGCGGACAATGCGCTCAAGCCAGTTGGCGCGCCAGCGCCCGATGCCGTACATGACCGCATCGGACGTGAAGCTGCCCGCCGCCCCAGCCAGCACAACGCCCCACAACGCGACGTTCTCGCGCACGCCCGCCAGCACGCCGCCGGCAACCACGAAGGCTTGCAGGCCGGACTGGTCCGCAAGCGTGCCCAGCGCGACGGCGAAGTAGCCGTACTGCTCGACGTACTGCATGACGGTTTCCCAGTCCATGGGCTTTCCCGGTGACCGCGGAAGGTTAACGTGCGCGCGCGAAAACGCACTCCCATGGCGACGCTGCACGACATCTCAACCCCCGCGCTTGTGCTTGACAGCACGCGCCTGCTGGCGAACTGCCAGTTCATGGCCGGTCGCGCGGCGCAACTGGGCATCCGGTTGCGGCCCCACATGAAGACGGCCAAGTCGGCGGATGTCGCCCGCGTGGCGACCGCCGGGCAATTCGGCGGCATCACGGTTTCGACACTGGCAGAGGCCGAGTACTTCTTCTCGCACGGCTACGAGGACATCACGCTGGCGGTCGGGTTTCTGCCGGAGCGTCTGCCGCGCGCGCTGGCGCTTGCGCGGCTTGGCGCAAAGCTCAAGGTCATCACCGACAATGTGCCCGTGGCGCGGCTGCTTGCCGATGCGGGGCTGGCAGTACTGATTGAGATAGATTGCGGCGACCACCGGGCAGGTGTCGACCCCGGCGGGGATGAGCTGCTTGCCATCGGCCGGGAACTGCGGGGCGCGCTGGCAGGCGTGCTGACTCACGGCGGCCATAGTTACCGCTGCCCGAACATGGAAGAGATCAAGGCCGTCGCCCGCGCCGAGCGCGACGCAGCCGTGCAAGCCGCCGACCGACTGCGCGACGCGGGCATCTGGTGCGAGACCGTGAGCATCGGCAGCACCCCGACGTGCACCCACGCCGAGGACTTCGCCGGCTGCACCGAGATGCGGCCGGGGGTGTACATGCTTGGCGACCTCGACCAGGTCGGGCTTGAGTCGCTGCCCCTGGACCGCGTGGCCTGCACGGTGCTGACCAGCGTGATCGGCGTGTACCCGGCGCAGAACAAACTGATTGTCGATGCGGGCGGCTTGGCCCTGAGCAAGGACACGAGCGCGCAGCGGCATGAACAGCACATCGGGTACGGCGTCGTATGCGACATTGACAACAAGCCGATCCGCCGTGCTGTAATGGTCGAGGGCGCTGCCACTGGCAGCGTGACCAAGCCCTTGCACGCCTGGGTGTTCGCGGCCAGCCAGGAACACGGTCAGGTGACCAGCGACGACCCGCTGCCGTTTGAAAAAATCACGGTCGGCACGCGCCTGCGCATAACCCCGAACCACATCTGCATGACCGCGGCTGCTCACCCCGGCTACTACGTGGTCGAGGGCGGCCGGCAGGTTGTCGGACAATGGGGCCGCATCAACGGGTGGGGGGCTTTCCAGGGGTAGCGCGGGCATTCGTGTCCGCGAGTATGCGGCGGAACGTACATTCGTATCTTGACACGTAAAGAGTGGCCGAGTGGCGGAATGGCAGACGCTGGGGACTTAAAATCCCCTGAAGGGCAACCTTCATGTGGGTTCGACCCCCACCTCGGCCACCAGCTACAAGCGGGTTCCGGGCCGGCTGCCGGGAATGACCAGGAGCCGGCCGCGGCGTGCTTGGACGCGAGCTTGGCCACCGACCCGGACCTGCGGCGCATTGTCGAGGCATGGCCTAACGCCCCGCGCGCCTTGCGCAGAGCCATTCTGGCGCTGATCGACACCATGAAAACGTGAGCGTTGACCGGATGCGGTGGCCGGCAGACTTGTCCACTCACGTCCACCGCAAATCGTCGTGTCGGGCACCGTGCTAGTATGGCGGCTTGCAGAGCCGAAAAGGAGTCAATGATGAGCCAGACGATGGAAAGCCCGCTGCTGGAGGCCGCCGAGGCCGCCGAGTACCTGCGCGTGTCGCGCGCGCTGCTGTACGAGATGCACCGCGACGAAAAGTGCCCGGCGCCCGTGCGCATGGGCCGGCGCGTGCTGTGGCGCAAGGATGAGCTGCTGGCCTGGGTGAATGCCGGCTGCCCGGAGCGCGCCGCCTGGGAACGGCGCAAGGCTGCGCAGTAGTCCCGTTCCGCACCGTTCCGAGTGTGACCGCCGGGGGCCGGCGGAGCCGGAGATCGAGATGAGCACCAACGCCAAGCGCCGCCCTGGACGGCGGCGCGAGGGTGAAGCCAAAGCTGCCAACGACGGCGAGAGTTTACCACGTCAGGCGACAGCGGCAATCAAAGGCCGCTTCACGATGCTGCCCGAGTGGCTTCGCCGGTGCGTGGGCCAGGGCGCCCTGACGTGGTCGGCAATCGGCGTGTGGCATGCGCTTGCGTCTTTCCGGAACCACGACACCGGCGCCTGCTTCCCTTCGCAGGCCAGACTTGCCAGCGAGGCCGGCTTAACCCGACGTTCCATCCAGGCCCACCTGAACGCGCTGGAGCGCGTCGGGGCTGTGCGAAAACGCCGGCGAGGGCGCACAAGCAACCAGTACGACCTGTGCTTTGATGCGAAGCCATTTGCGCAAGAGAATGCGAAGCCGGCTGCGCAAGAGAGTGCGAAGCCAGTTGCGCAAGAGAGTGCGAAGCCGGCGGCGCACGAACTAGAGCCAGTTAACTCAAAGCCAGTTAACCAACCGAAGAGAACGAGAGCCAGAACTGCAACTGCAGTCAAAGACAACTACCTCCTTACGGAGAGTACCCCACCGCAAAAATCTGCGGTGGGGGTTGAATTGGATAGGGTGAAAGCGGTCAAAGAAGCCAAGGCAATCAGCGTGAACAACAGAAGGGCATTGGACCAGTTGCTCGCCAAGCTGCCCGACTGCCAAGGCCTGTCACCAGGCAAACTAGCGGTCAAAGGCCTTAGACTGCGCTGCGACCACTTCGACAGCCAAACACCCGCCGAGCTACAGACCGCCCTTGAAGAGCAGGCCCTTGCACCACCGTGCGCCAACGTCGCCGAGCTGGTGAACGCGCTAAAGCAGCGCCTGGGGCTGTGGGTGAAGCCAGCGATCGAATTCCCCGAAGACTTGAAGGAGTACGAGCCCGAGCTGCGGGAATGGCTGGCGTACAAGAAAGAGAAACACCAGAAGTGCCCACTGGAAGAGTTGATCCAGGCCGCGCGCGCGCTTGGGCCGAACCTGCCGTCCGCGATCGATTTCAGCATGGGCAACAATTACAACGTGTTAGTCGAAGAGCCTAAGCGGCGCAAAGGATGACCGCAAACCCGTGCCACAGGCGGGCCGGCGCTGCTTGGGGATGCCGAATTACGTTCCCACAGAAAGGGGGGTCGCTGGTTGGTAGCGCAAGCAGGACTCGAACTCGACCCGCCGGACAGAAAGTTGTCCTCGAATCGTTCACGGAAGTTGCAATGCCGCAGTTTGCGAAGTACCCATGAGAGCAGAGCTTTACAGGCGGCCAGCCTAGCGAAATCAAGACGCCGCGACGTGCGCCTGGCCGCCCACGACCGCGGACTTCAAGCCCGGCCCGCCCGCGCAAAGCTGGCGGGCCGGGGCAGGCCCCAGGAGGCCAAGATGTCTTGCGATTGCACTTCTACCCGCCGGATGGAGCTGGAGGCGCAGGCGCGCCGCTTTGACGAGGCGGACCTTCGGCGGGACTACTTCGCGAACGAAAGCTACTGGCAAAAGCTGGGTGTGTCGGTGGAAGCCTTCATTGCCCGCGCCGCCGCGCGCCGGGCCGAAGAGCGCTTGAAATCGCGGCTGGCGAGCCGCCTGGCCTGACCGGAGGAAGCGACATGCTGCTGGATGAATTGGTGTACGGCACTTCGCCGCGCGACCTGCAAGGCACATTCACAGGCGAGTACTTGACCGCCGACGTCGCCTGGCTGGAGGCAAACTTTCTGGCCGAGGTGTTCTCCGGCAAGCCCGGGTCCGACATTCACGGGCCGGACGGCAAGTGGACCGCCTGGCGCGCGCCGACAGAGCAGGACCTCGACCGGCTGACGGAGCTGGCCGCGGCCGGCAACCAGCTCGCGCAGCACGTGCTCGCGGACCACGCCGGCCACTCGTTGATCGCCGCGCGCACGGAGCGTCTGCGGGCAGAGCATGCCACGCAGTACAGCGCGGAGCTGGCCCGCAAGGACTCCGAGCGCGAAGAGCGCCGGCGATCGGAAGTCGTCGAGGAGCGCGAGGCCTGGTTTACGCTGATGCGCGACGCGTTCCTGGCCGCGCTTGAGGAACACGACCGGCGAAAGGCCGGCAAGCGCAAGAAGTCCGAATGAACAAGGCGGGCGGCGGAGCCGGCGACGTGGGTCGGCTTAGGGTCTAGGAATCCTTGCTGTCGCCCGCCAGCAGTATTGCAACAGCGCGTGCTTGGACGAGTAACAAGCGTAAGTTGCGGCCTTGCGGCCCGCACAGCTTGAGCTCCCCCGCGGCGCGCGCTGTCCTACCCAGGAGCGCGGATGCGGCTTGACCTGGACAACTGCGAGATCGACGACGTCCGCGGCGTGCTGACGCTGCCGGACGGGGAAGAAGTGACCGCGCCGGCGGCACTCTGGCTGCACTACGAGCTATGCCCCGAATACCGGCGCACCCGGCGCCGAAGGCCCAAGGTCCTGTTTTTCATCCTGCGCCGCGCGGGACACCGGGAAGTTGGTTGCGCGGACAGGACTTGAACATGGGCCACACCAGCGAGCAGCCCGAAGAAGATCCAGTCTCGCCCGAGCTGCGGCGCGAGCTGCTGGAGGCTGAGGCCCTTGCGGCGTTCGCCGAGATGCTGCTGGACCAGCTCGGCCCGCACCACCCCGACACCATGCTTGCGGTCCAGGAGGCGAACAGCGCCACCCGCAAGTTGCGCAAGCACTACGACAACCAGGAGGGCTAGACCATGGCCGTGCGCATCGAGATTCGCCCGAGCACTGTCGCCTTTGAAGCTGTGCTGACCAGGATCGAGGCCCGCCTTGCGGCCGCAAACGCGAACCTTGCCCGGCTTGCCAGCGCAACGAGCGGACTGGGCCCTGGTCGGTTGACCATCAACACCGGCGCCTCGGCGACGGCCGCACTGCCGGTGCAGGACTTGCACCGCGTCTCGCAGCAGGCCGGCGCCATGAGGCGAGCCAACATCGAGACGCTGCTGGACCGGCCGCGCCTGCCTGGTCCAGTGGCGCCCCCCGGCGACGGTCCGCCGATCGTGATCCGGCCTGACCAGGCGCGCTACCACGACTCGTACAACCTGCGCAGCGCCGGCACTCCCGGGAGTCATCGCGCACGGATTGACACAGGGCAGGGAGCCCCCTTCGTGCAGCCGCCTGCGCCGACGGTTCCCGGCATAACAACGCCTCCGCGGCCGATGACGATCAACACGATGCCCGTAGCGCGCCCAACGGCGTTTACAGCTCCCGCCAACCACGTGAACCTGCTGCCGCGCTTCGGCAAAGGGACGGCGCGTGCCAGTGGCGCCGAGTCGGCACTGGCGAATAAGCCCCTTACGATGAGGCCCGGCGCCTTTGTCTCGGCCGCAGTCGTGACGGCCGGCATGCTCGCCGTAGCGAAGACGGGGAGCGATGAACGGCAAGCGTACCTGCAACACATGCTCGAACACGGCACACTTCCCGATCCCGACCACGGGCCGAAGTTCATGGTCGCCGCCCTCAAGAGCGGCGTGGAGAGCGTGGCCGAGAAAATCCGCGGAGGCCTGGCCGCCGGCTTTGAAGTGTTGACGGGGATTGCCAGCGCCATGAACGCCGCCATCCACGAGCCACTGCTGGGACACACGAAGTCCGACTATCACGGCGCCGCGGTGCGCATGGCGTTTGAAGAGGCCAACCGGGAGGTGCGCGACACACTCCTGCCCAAACAGGCGCACGAGCGCCGAATGCAGAAGTGGCGCGAAGAAGAAGACCGCTTCGAAGCGGAGGCAACCGCCCTGAGGCTCCAGAACGCCGCAAGGGACGACGCGGCGGGTTCTATCGCGGACCACATGACGCGGGGCATGTGGGGAGGCGCAGAAACACAACAGTTGCGAGCGATGACCGAAGAGTACTTCAAGCAATACCTCAAGAACGGGCGGGTCGAGGGAACAAGCGCCGCGCCGCTCGACGACGGCATCGCGCGCATGGCCGGCAGGTCCGGCTAGTCCCGACCGCTTCAAAACACCCCGCCAGACCGCATTAGCGCCCCGCTGGACGCGATCTGCCCGCCTGGTCGAGTCCTTTTGCGTGCTTGCCGCCATGTGCGGGAAAACGGGCGATGTGTTCGGCAGGTAAAAAAGGGGCCGGGGGCCGATTTTGTAGGCAGGTAAAAAAGGGCTGCCGACGCCAAGCAGCGCGCCAAGCATGCCGGCCAACCCGCACCATCCCGCGATTGCCAAGGGTGATTGACTCCCCTGCAGGCCAGGCCGCAGGGGAATTGTCTTGACCCACGCCCGCCAAGTGCCGAAATAGGCGGAGCCGGCGTGGTGCGGAAACACCAGCCGGCCCCTGACCACGAACGCCGCGGAGGGCGCCATGGCTGATCCCGTTCTATCCCTGACATCGAATGACGCAAGCACTGTTGGCCCGCAGTGGGCTTTCACGCTCGCCGGCGTGTCGCCGGCAACACCCGCGCCGGCCCGGCCGCCCGCCGCAAGGCGCAAGGCCCCGAGCTGGCTTGCCGACAACCTGCGCGCGTACACCGCCCGCGTGCATGAGCGGTACCCGTGCGTCGGCACGCGCCGCGTGAAGATCTCGAGGGTGCAAGCCTTCCTGGCCTGGTACGCCGGCCACACCGGGCATGAGCTGCAGGACTGGCGCGACGTGACCCCGCTTGTGCTTGACCAGTACGTCGCGCACCGCAAGGCAGACGACGGCAGCGGCCGCCACCGCAAGGGACCGGCGCGCGCGCTGAAACCCGACACGATCATGCGCGCTTTGCAGGACCTGCGCCTGTGGATCGAGTTCAACGAAGAGCGCGAGCTGACGGGCGCGATCCGTAGCCAGTACCTGCGCGGCCGCGTGCGCGAGACCCGCACGCCGGACCAGTTTGCATTGTCGCCGGCGCAGACCGCCCGCGTGCTGGAGCTCGCGCTGCTGGCGCACCGCGACAACGACGGCCCGGACCGCTTGCGCTTCACGGAAGGCGACAAGCGCAAAGCCGCCTGGTGCGTGCACTTTGCCCCGCGCGCGTTCTGGCTGCTGTGCCGGCTGGGCCTGTCCCTGGGCCTGCGGCCGCGCGAGTTGTTCTGGCTTGCCTGGGACGACTTCACGCCGCGCGGTACCGGCGCCGTGCTGGAGGTGCGTGACCACAGCATCGAGCGCGACGGCCGCCTGGTCCACGTGAACACGATCAAGACGCCGCAAAGCCGGCGCAAGCTGTTGGTGCCGGCCGAGCTGTGGGCGGAGCTGCGCGCGTACCAGGCCCGGCAGGAAAGCGAGCGGCTGGCAGGCGAGACGCCGGCGCCGTTCCTGTTCGCGGTGCGCGACGATCGGCAGGCCTGCGGCTGGGCAAAGCCGGAAGTGAGCTTCATTGTGCGGGCGATGAAAGAGGCCTTGGGCGAGCCCCGCTTTCGCCTGAACACGCTGCGAAAGACCTGCGGCACCAACATGCGGCGCGACAAGTCCCTGGACTACTTCGCGGTGGCGCAGTTTCTCGGGCACTCGCCGGCGACAACGCTCAAGCATTACGTGAAAGACGCGGCGGACGACCAGGCGATGGACCCTGCCACGGGCAAGCCGGTGGACCTGGTTGCCGAGCTGGGCCCGGACCTGGACGACGAATAAACGCGGGCGGGATTGGTAGCGGCGACTGGATCAAAACCCGGGGCCGGCCGCTACCACCGCCCGCAAACCCGCTTGAAACCGTCGAGTCCGGCAAGCGGGTACACTGTCACCAGGCCAGGCACACAGGAGAAAACCATGAGCAGCAAAACCGGCAGGTTCAGCCTGCGCGTGTTCAAGGCGACGTACAGGGACCGCGCGGGGAAGCCCCGCGAGAGCGAGCTGTGGTACATCGAATTCCGGGACCACGTCGGCCGGCGCCGGCGCATGCCAGCGGCGGAAAGCCGCGGCGCCGCGGAGGCCTTCGGCGCGCAAGTCGGCCGCCTGGTGCAACAGATGCGCGACGGCCTGCGCCTCACGGCGGATCGGCAGCCCGAGGATCTCCGGTTCTGGCTGGAGCGTCTGCCATCGGGCGCGCGCGACTACCTGTGCCGGATCGGCCTGCTGGACCAGGCGCAGGAAGCCGCGATCCTGACGCTGCGCGAGCACCTGGAGGCATTCCACCAGGCCATGCTGGACGGCACCGCCTCGCGGCGGCGTGCCAAACGGGGCACAGCTATCCGCCACGCGGACAAGACCGTCGCGCGCATTACGGCCGCGCTGACTGGCGCGGGCTTCGCGCCCGATGCCAGCCATTGGCCGGAGATCGACGGGGACAGAGTCGCCGAGTGGCTGCGCGAGCAACGCCGGCAAGGGCTGTCCGCCAGCACAGCGGAGTCCTATCGCCGCACGCTGCTGTACTTCGGCGAGTGGATGGTCAACCGCGAGCGCGCGACACGCCACCCGTTCCGCAACCTGCCGCGGTTCAGCGGCCCGGCTGCGCGTGAGCGGCGAGCGCTTGCGCTGCACGAGATCTCCGCGCTGCTGCAGGCGGCGGAAGCCGGACCGCGCCGCACGAGGCTGACGGGGCCGGCGCGCGCGCTGCTGTACCGCCTGGCGCTGGAGACGGGTTTGCGCGCGAGCGAGCTGCAATCACTGACCCGCGCGAGTTTCGACCTGGACGGGGCAACCGTCACGGTCAACGCCGAGCACACCAAGAACCACCAGCGCGCGGACCTGCCGTTGCGGGCGCCCCTGGTGGCGCTGCTGCGGGCACACCTGGCGAACAAGCTGCCAACGGCGCAGGCCTTCGCGCTGGGCTATGGCGAGTGGCGATCGGCCGAGATGCTTCGAGCTGACCTGAAAGCGGCCGGCGTGCCTTACCAGGATGACTCAGGCCGGGTCGCGGACTTCCACGCGCTGCGGCACACGTTTGTGTCGAACCTGGCGCGGTCCGGCGTGCACCCGAAAACGGCGCAGGTTCTCGCGCGGCATTCGACAATCGAGTTGACCATGGGCACGTACACGCACCTGCGCCGTGACGACGAAGTGCGCGCCATCGAGAGCCTGCCTGACCTGGACGCGCCGGCGCGCAGAGAGGCCGCCACCGGCACGCACGGCCGGCCCGAAGTGCTTGGACAGTTGCTTGGCCAGAATCAGCCTAACACGGCGGATTTCCACGGACTTTCCCCGACAGGGCGCCAAGGCGAAAGCCCCAGAAATGCGGCATTCGCCGCCAAAGCAGGGCCAGACCAAAAAAACTCAGACTCCTTAAAATCCCCTGAAGGGCAACCTTCATGTGGGTTCGACCCCCACCTCGGCCACCACAAGTCGCTTCGCCGTCCCGGCGATGGCCATGCCCCCCGCCATGGGCGCAACGTCATTGCTGCGTCAGCGCCGCCTTCAGGCCCTCTTCAATCGTGGGCTGCTTGAACTGATAGCCCAGCTCCTGGGTGCGCGCGGGCAATGCCCGCTGGCTGGCCCACACGACCTGCGCGGCTTTACCCATCAGGATGTGCAGCGCGAACCTTGGCACCGGGAACAGCGTGGGCCGGTGCAACAGCTTGCCGAGCACTCTTGTAAACTCGCGGTTGGTGACGGGCCCCGGCGCCGTAGCGTTGATTGGGCCGCGGACCTGCTCATTCTCGAGTGCATGGCGATAAATGCCCGCGATGTCGACCAGCGAGACCCAGCTCCACCAGAAGCGACCGTGGCTGATGCGCCCGCCCAGTCCCAGCCGAAAGGGAAGCAGCATCTGCTTCAGCGCGCCGCCGGTCTTGTGCATGACCAGGCCGGCACGCACGACGGTCACGCGCATCCTGTCGCTCTGGGCGGCGGCCTCCCAGTCAACGCTGAGCTTGGCCAGGAAGTCGTCACCCGCGCTGCTTTGCTCGGTGAGTACCTCGTCGCCGCGGTCGCCATAGTAGCCAACGGCTGAAGTGCTGACGAATGTTCGCGCGCCGCGTTTCTCGGCTTCTTCGCGCAGTCTGGCCGTCAGGTCCACCCGGCTTTCGCGAATCGCGCGCAGGTGCCTCTGCGTCCAGCGTTTGTTGATCGGCGCACCGGTCAGCGTGATGACGCCCTCGAGCCGTTCCGGCAGCGTTTCGATGGTGCACACGCGCGCACCCTGAACGCGTGCCCCGGCATCGCGCGAGAGCACAGTCACGTCGTGCCCGGCCCGGATCAGTTCAGGCACCAGCGCGCTACCGACAAATCCTGTTCCCCCCGCCACAAGAACTTGCATGGATGACTCCGCAAACGCTGCGCGTTTTCTACCATGCCCCGGCAAGACAAGGAGAACCCGTGAGAGGATTGCCACTGCTTTTGCTCGCCCTGCTGCTGGCCGGCTGCCTTGGCTCAGCCAGTGAACGCCTGAACAGCGAAGGCAGCCGCGTCGTCGATGACTGGCGCACACTGGACTATCGCGTGTGGCTGCCCGACGGCTACGACAAGGATACGACTCGCAGCTACCCGCTGCTGGTGTGGTTCCATGGCGGCGGCGAGACCGAGTGGGGCTGGGGCCGCCAGGGCAAGATCGGCGAGCTCGTCGCGCAGCGCACGGAGAAGGGCGAGCTTCAACCGTTCATCGTCGTCAGCCCAAGCGCCGGTTTGTTCAAGCCGGTCATGAAGGCCTATGAGCGTATGCTGCTGCAGCAACTTCTGCCCGAGGTGCGGCGCAAGTACCGCGTGAACGGTGTGACCGTGGCTTTCGGGCACAGCATGGGCGGCCTGGCGGCATTGATGGTCACCATGCGCCACCCGGAGCAGTTTGACGCGGTGGTGGCAGCCAGCCCGTTTCTGTTCGACACCTCGCCTTGGCACAGCGAAGCCGAGATCGCGGCGTTTGACGCCAAGTATGGTCATCGCTTCACCAGCCGCTGGCGCCAGAACGTGGCGGATGCCTTCCGCAAGGAAAGTGAGTACCGGGCGCACGATCCGTTCAGCATCGCTCGCAACGGCTTCAGGGGCGGGCTCAAGATCCTGCTGACCAGCAGCGAAGACGACGGGCTGGGGTTATTCCCGCACAATCGCATGCTTCACGAGACGTTCGCACAGGCCGGCGTCGAGCACGAGTGGATTGTCCAGAACGGAGTAGGCCACGGCACGGTTGAGGACCCGCGCAACATGGACTGGCTGAACAGGCAGGCCCATGGCGGATAGGCCGCTGGTTGGAGCCCGCGCCATTGTACTGCACCGCGGGTACGTGCTGCTGCTGCGCGGCGAAGAACCGGGGCGTGTGTACTGGTTTCTGCCCGGCGGGATGGTGCGCCACGGCGAAAGTTTGCGTCAAGCCTGCGAGCGCGAAGTACTGGAAGAGACCGGCGTGCGCGTGAGGGCCGGGCCGATGGTCTATCTGCGCGAGTTCATCGCCTCGCGGCACAAGCGTATCACGCGGGGCATGCCCCCGAATCATCACGTAGTTGCCGGAGTGTTTCTGTGCGAGGTGACGGGCGACGGGGCAGACCGTGAACCGGGACAGCTCGGCACATTTGTGGCTGACCGAAACGCAAAGGGCGTCACCGGCATGGCATGGGTGAAACTAGCCGAAGTGGAGGGGCTGGAGATTCATCCGCCACAGTTGAAATCCGCCCTGCTGGCAGGCCTTGCCGGCGACACTCCGCTGCAATTCTGGCCCGAAGAGTAACGACGCGGGCCCGCGCCGCTGATAAAACCGACGCGGGGGTAAACATGCGAAGTGTGCTTCTGCTGCTGGCGCTGGCTGTGCCGCTGTGCGCGCAGTCCAACGCCGACCTGCGTGCGGCGTTTGACAAGCTGGCCGCCGACAACGCTGCGCTGGCGCGTGTCACCGACATGCGGGCGGGGCTTTATGCGGTGAGCCTCGGCAATCGCGAGAAGCCCGCGGTGCTGGTGCTGGGCAGCCTGCGCGGCGACGAAGCCAGCCCCGCGACGGGATGTCTTGAACTCGCGCGCGCATTGCTGGCTGACGCCGAGACCCGCAAACTGCTTGAAAGCACGGAAGTCATCATTGTGCCTGTGCCCAACCCGCGCGGGCGCGACCGCCTGTCCGGCAAGCCCGCGCTGGCCATGCCTGGCGCGGCTATGCCCCACGATGACGACCGCGACGGCGTTTCCGACGAAGACGGACCCGCCGACATCAACGGCGATGGCGTAATCACCCAGATGCGCGTGCGTCGTGCCGGCGGCAAGTATGTCGTCGGCGAGAAGGACCCGCGCCTGCTGGTGCCGGTCAAGCCGGGCCAAGTGGGCGAGTACGACCTGTATTGGGAAGGCGTGGATGACGATGGCGACGGTCGCATCAACGAAGACCCCCCGGGCACGATCACGCTCAGCAACGATTGGTCGATTCGCTTCAGCGACAGCCAGCCGGGCGCCGCGCGCTTTGCGATGCAGCAGCCTGAAACGCGGGCATTGGCCGAGTTCGCGCTCGGCAACCCGCGCATTTATGCGGCGTTTCAGGTTGGGGCCGTGGGCGGCGCCGTGAGCTTTGCCAAGGGCCCGCCCGCGCGGGGAGCAAACCCTTACAAGCGCGATGGCGAGCTTGCCGCCGCGCTAACCAAGGCGTTCGGTGATGGCAAGAGCGCGGTCATGCCTGAGGCCGATGGCGCCGGCAACGTTGTGGATTGGCTGTACGAGTGCGGGGGTGTGCTGGCGGCAAGCGTGTATTTGGCTTCGATCCCGGCGGCGAAGAAGCCGGACGACAAAGACGAAGACGAAGAGCACGATTCGCCTGAAATGGGCACCGAGAGTTCTCCGCGCGGCGAGCGCGGCAGCGCGACCGACGCCGGCAGCGCCGACCTGGCATGGCTGGCGTACTCGCCCGAGAGCTTCAGGGAGTGGAAGCCCTTCAAGCATGCGCAACTGGGCGACGTGGAAATCGGGGGCTGGGCCATCGCCTCGCGCCGTGACGCAAAAGCCGCAGAACTGGCCGAAGGGGCAAGCCGTCTGACCGAATTGGTGCGCAAGACGCTCAACTCGGCGCCGCGCAGCGCCGTAAGCAAGCTAGAAGTTCAGGACCGCGGCGGCGGCGTGTACCGCGTGCGTGCAACGTTGCACAACGCGGGGGCGCTCGATTACCGCAGCGCGTTTGCGACGGAAAACAGGATCGGCCTGCCGTTGTTTGTATCACTGGGCGACGCCAAGGGCATTGAGCTGTTCAGCGGCGAGCGGCGCCAGCGCTTTGAAAACATTGCAGGCGGCGCGACCGCGACTTGTGAGTGGGTGGTGCGAACATCGGATCCCAAGCTGAACCTGGACATTCTCATCGAGGCACGCCGCTCCGGCAGCGTTCGCCACAGCCAAGCCATCGAAAAGTGCGAAAAACTCAGCGAGGAGGAATGATGCGCGGCAGCCTTCGCATACTCGTTTGCGCGCTGGTGCTGCTGGCAGCCGGCATCACCGAGCACGCGCAGCAGGCGCCTGAGCGCAAGCACGACCCCTTTCCGGGCTGGAACGGGCGCGTGGATGAGACGGTGTTTGACTTCACGCGCTATTGGCCTCTTGAGCAGTGTGACGAGGCGGCAACGCTGCTGGCAAAGCGCTTTCCGGAGCTGGTAAGCCTGCGCGAGATCGGCCGCAGCCTGGGCGGGCGCCCGCTGTATTGCCTGACCCTGAACAACGACAAAACCGGCCCGCATACGGCAAAGCCGGCGATGTACATCGACAGCAACATCCACGGCAACGAAACGCAGGGCACCGAGATCATTTTCCTGACGATTCACTTCTTGCTCAAGAACTATGGGCACGAACCGTGGGTCACGAGGCTGATTGACACTCGCGCGTTTTACTTCGTGCCTGTGGTCAACCCCGACGCGCGCTTTCTATGGTTCGGCACGCCCAACAACCCGCACCGCCTGCGGCACAACTTGCGGCCCTTTGATGACGACCGCGACGGCCGCATCGACGAAGACGGGCCGGAAGATTTGAACGGCGACGGCCGAATCACACAAATGCGCAAGCGCGACCCCAACGGCGATTGGGTGCTGGCCCAGGACAAGCGCGTACTGGTGCGCAAGCGCCCCGGCCAGCAGGGCGAGTACCGCTTGTGGCAGACGGAGGGCATCGACAACGACGGTGACGGCTTGATCAATGAAGACGACATCGGCGGCGTTGACTTGAACCGCAACTTTCCCAGCGAGTGGCGGCCCCGGCACGTGCAGTACGGCGCGGGCGACTACCCGTGCAGCGAACCTGAAGTGCGGGCGTGCGTTGATTTCATACTCGCGCACTCCAACATTGCGGGCATGCAGTTTTACCACAACGCCGCGCGCATGATTCTGCGGCCGCCCGGCAGCAGCAGTGACGCCGGCGTTACGCCCCGCGAAGATGTTGCGACCTATGACCGCCTTGGCAGACGCGGCGAGCGCATCATTCCCGGTTATCGCTATTTGCAGACGCACGACGGCTTGTACCGCGCCTACGGCACGCAGATTGACTTCGGCTATCTTGGCCTGGGCCGGTTTGTGTTCACCAACGAGCTCTGGGGCCGCACCGGCCACGAAATCGACGGCAACCCCGGCATCAGCCCGGAGGACATCCACGACTGGTACGAAGAGTTCGGGGGCGGGCGCGCGTGGATTGACTGGAAGCCCTTCAATCACCCGCAGCTCGGCGAAATCGAAATCGGCGGCTGGGACCAGTTTGCGACTCGCATGCCGCCGTCGCAGTTGTTCCTTGAAGAAGGCTGGCGCAACGCGTTGTTTACGCTGCGCCACGCCGAAAGCTTTGCCGAACTCGCGCTCGAAAACCTGCGCGTCGAAAACCTGGGCGGCGAGTTGTACCGGCTGCGCTTTGCCGTGCGCAACAACGGCGCGTTTCCGACCGACAGTGTCAAAGCCGTCGAGCGCCAGTTTGACGAGCCTGTGCGCGTGAGCATTGCCGGCGGCGAGATCGTGAGCAGCGCGTTGTGCGACGAAATGTTCGCACGGCCCCAGTTGCAGCGCGGCAAACCCGCGCCGCTGCGCATCGCCCGCATTCGCAGCGAAGACGCGCAGCATTGCGAGCTGGTGGTGCGCGCAAAGCCGGGCGTGTCATTGCGGCTTACGGCAACGCACCCGCGCTCGGAGAACGCGGGTGCCGACGTCAAACTGCCTTAGCGCCGGGCTTCATTTCGTACCAGACCGTTACATGGGCAAACGGTTGGGTCAGCCCGTTTGACATGTGCTTGACGTTGATCTCGTGCGCATACTGGTTCATCCATTGCGCGGCGTCGTGAGTGGCTTTTTCAAGTGCCGCGGTGGCTGCACCCGCGCCAAGGGCTATGCGAATCTCTTCGCGCTTGAAAATGTGAAAGTGCAGCATGCCGGCATCCGGGACCACTCTGCCCGGGCAGCGCCTGCAGGCCATTCCAAGATGTGATAGTGCTTGGAGTGCAGTAGCTTGTGCGGCCCGCGCCTGGCGTTGCCGTTGGCCTTTGGCCGGAGGCATATGGCCCGGAGGGTCATGTGTACGAAGCCGCCGGGACGGCGATGCTACTTCCGGCGGCGCCAATTTGTTGCGGCAAAGGCGAGCAGCAGCAGCGGCAACGCGCCGGCAGACACCAGCGAGCATCCGCCGCCGCTGCCCTTCTCTTTGCTTCCGCCGCTGCCTCCGCCGCCGCCCCCGGTGCCGGTTGCGACGTTGATTGTCGTCTGCGCCGTGTCCTGGCCTGTGCCGCCGTCGGTTACTGTCAGTGTCACCATCCAGTTGCCGGCTGCGAAGACGTGTTGCGGGTTCTGTTGGGTTGAAGTGCCGCCGTCGCCGAAGTCCCAGCTCCAGCTTGCGGCGCCGGTGCTTGTGTCCGTGAACTGCACATTCAGGGGCGCGGTACCGCTTGAGGGGGTGGCGTGAAAGGCCGCGTTCAGTGTTACCGTGCCCGTGTAGCGGATGCGCCCGATGATATAGCCCGTGCCCGCGCTGGTGCCGTTGGTGGCTTGCGTGAAGTACAGGTGCCCGTCAGGGCCGAATTTAAGGCTTATCCCGTACACGCCCGTGACCCAGCGCGCGCCGCCGTCGGCGGCAATGGGCGTGGCGGTGTCCAGATTTGTGCCGGTCAGGCGAAAGCGGCTGATGCTGCCGCTGCTGTTGGGCCGCAGCCAGTTGGAAATGTAGATCACGCTTGCGCCGGGGTTGGCAGGGTCGCCGAACACCCCGCCGTTAGCCACGGCCACGCCGATGTGGCTGCTCTGGTCGCGGTGCATCACGATGCACTCCTGTCCTGCTGGGTTGACGGGGTTGTAAAACTCGCCGCTGCTGCCGCCGGTGCTGCTGCTGGTGTTCCAGCCGCCGTTGCAGCCCGCGCGGTTGAAGGTCAGGCGGTCCTGCAGGCTTACGCCGCCGGGTCCGCCATTTTCGGACGTATAGAGCGCGTTGCTCAGAGTCGGGTGAAACGCAAAGCGAAACGGGTTGCGAAACCCGTAGGCCCAGATGCGCGACCGCACTGTCGCTGTGCTGCTTGTATAGAAGGGATTGGTCGTCAGGCCTTCGCCGTTGGACTTGTTGATGCGTAGCAGCTTGCCGTGGTACTGGTCAAGGTTGTCGGCTTGGCCGATGTTGGCGTCGTCGCCGAGCATAACGTACAGGTTGTTCGGCTCGCCGGGCCGAAAGCCGATGTCGCCCGCGTTGTGGTTGCCGGCCGCGCGCGGCAGGCCGGTGAGGATGCTGGTTTGGGTGGTGGTCCAGGCGTCGAAGGTGGCGTTGGCTTGAATGCGCATCACGCGCTGGTCGGTGGGCGTGGTGTAGCAAAGGTAGATGTAGCGGTTGGTGGCGTAGTCGGGGTCAAGGGCAAGGCCCAGCAGGCCGCATTCAAAGGTGTCTTCAACAAAGCTGATCAGGTCGGCAAACACGGTGGGGGCATTGAAGCCGCCGCTGCCGTTGGGCGTAAGCTGCAAAATACGCCCGCGTTTTTCGGTGACGTACATGCGGCCCGCATGGTCAAAGTCCAGCGCGATGGTGCCGTAGCCGGGCGTGGCCACGGTTTCGACCGAGAAGTCCGGTACAGCAAACGTCTGCGCGCCAAGGGCGCCGCAAAGGCACAAGGCAAGTATCCAGCGCATGAGAGCCTCGGGTCAGGAGTTCGGCATTGTAGGACACATGGACTTCACGGCAGCATGAAACTGGAATGGATTGTGTGGCCAATGGCCGTGGGCACGGAATTTCGCGAATTTTGAACCGGTTGCACTGTGTATGGCATTTCGGGAGTGGATGCTGGTGGCTTCGCTTGACCGCAGGGCTGTCTTTGAGCGCATCATCCGGGACCATCAAGCCGGTGTCTGGAGGTATTTGCGCTTTCTGGGTTGCAGCACCGCCGAGGCCGACGACCTGACGCAGGAGACATTCCTGGCCGCCTGGAAAAGCGACTTCGATGAAATCAACGACGCTGCAACCGCCGGGTTCCTGCGCACAGTCGCCAAGAGCCGCTTTCTGATGGCGGTGCGCACTAAAGGCCGCCGCATCATGGAGGCTGAGCTGGATGTCGAAGCCGACTGGGTGCAACTGACGAACGACGGCACAGGCTGGGACGAAGGGGTGGTTGCGCTGGAGCAGTGCCTGCAACACGTCAGCGGCAAGGCGGCAACAGTGCTGGACATGGTTTATCGCGACGAACTGACACAAACCGAAGTCGCCGCGAAGCTGGACATGAAACCTGAAGGCGTGCGGACACTGCTTAAACGCGTTTTGGCAAAGCTGCGCGAGTGCATGGAAGGAAAGCTGGATTGGCCAACGAGCGCAAAGAACGATTGATCGAGCAGATGCTCAGAGAGCGTCTGGGCGGCCACAAGCCGCCGGACCTTTCGCGCAGCATCCTGGACCGCCTTGAAGGGGAAGGTACCGGCCCGCAGTTGCGCGTTGTACGGGGCGACCGGGCAGCCCCGCGCCGGTCGCACATGGGTGCGAAGCCGGCAAATTGGCGCAGCGTGGCGGCGGCTGTAGCCTTGATCGGCGCAGTCGGCATTGCCGCCGCAGCATTTCTGCTGAACATGCCGCGGCACCCGCAAACGCCAGTGGCAGGCGGCAACGGGGCCACAAAGGAACAAACCAAGCCGGGCCCGTCAGGGCAGGCTGTGAACGACAATCCCGTTCGTGCCAATCAGGAGCCAGCACCGCAACAGCCGGACAACGAGATTGCTCCCTACTATGAAACCGGCCCGTCAAGGCCAAGTGGGGACGATGCACCTGAACCCAAGCCCGAACCAAAACCCGGAACTGAACCCGGGCGTGAGCCCCAACCCGAAAAGCCGCGCGAGGAAGTGGAAGCGCCTCAAACCCCGGAGTCTGCGCGGCCGCCGACAGAAGTTCCTGCTGCGCCCGCGCCAAAGGCCTTAGTGCTGGCAACCCTGTTGCAAGCCACCGAAGGCGCCAGGCTCGCGTTCAAGCGCGCCGAAGCCGCCCGCTACGAGGACTGGACCGCCGACGCGCGCATCGAAAGCGGCATGTGGCTGCGCGCCCGCAAGCCGGTGGCGTTGGCGGTGGGGGACGCGCGGGTGTACTTCGATGGCGAGGTGATGCTGGCTGGTGATGACGCGACGCTGCGCATCGAGGTTGCCGGCGATTCGGTTTACATAGAGGCCTATGGCGAGCGTGTGTTTACGGTCGCCCGGGGCGATGCGGCGTTCACGTTCACGCAAGCTGAGGTTGTTGCCGAGAAGTCAGGCTTGCGCCTGAACGTAAGCTGCCTCGCGGGAGAGGTTGCATCCGGCGGCGCGACGCTCACTGCCGGGAGCTCAGCTTCGCTCAGTGAAAAGGGTTTTGGCAGGCCCAAGGCCGAAGGCGCGAAGTTGCGCTCGCATCCGCTTGTGCACGCGGTTGATACAATCTTCCGGCTTGTGCGTGACGACCTTGACGACGAAGGCGCGGCAAGCCGCGTGTATCTGGGCGTAGTTGACAAGGGTGTAGCGACCGGCAAGGGCAAACAGGCCTTCGGCGTGAAGCTGCGCGAGCCGCTGACCGTGCGCGACAACGCTTACGTGCGCATTCGGCTTCGCGTGCGCAACAGCCAGGGCATCAGCATCGGCGTCAAGGGCGAAGAAAACGCCGACTGGCAGTACTTTCAGCACCACACCAACTACGTCATCAACGACAAGTGGATCACGCTGACCGTGCCGCTGCATGAGCTGCGATCTGAAGGCAAGGGTGAAGGCAAGGACAAGCCCCTGTTTTCGGGTGCGATCATCAGCGCGTTTCAGGTGATTTCGTGGGATGACAAGTCAACCATTGAGATAGACTGGATTGAGTTCGGGATCGACCCTAAGTGGAAGTAGGGGGCTGCTCATGAAACGAACCGCGATTGCCTTGCTGCTGCTGCTGCCGCTGGCGGCCATCAGCAGCGCCAACGAGCTGACCGACGCCAGCTACGAAAGAGTGCGCAAGCACGTCCTGCCCAGCGCCGAAGAAGAGGCCTGGCGCAAGAACGCGTGGCGCACCACCTTCTGGCAGGGCGTGATCGACGCCAACAAGGAGGACAAGCCCGTCATGCTGTTCGCCATGAACGGCCACCCGTTCGGCTGTACGTGAAACAACGGTGTCATAGCCAGACAGTCTGTCTGGAACGATCCTGAGGTAATGAAACTGCTGGAAAGCTTCGTGCCCTGCGCCGACGAAGTGTGGCGCCTGCACAACCTGCGCGAGCCCGACTGCCTGCACTTCCAAAAGTGGTGCGACGAAGGCGGCACGCTCAACGGCGACGGCCGCACAGCCACACGCCAGGGCACATATTGCTGCACGCCCAGCGGCCAGTTTCTGGGCAGCGCCAACCATCGCGACCCGCGGCGCATTGCGGCCATGCTGAAAGAGGCGCTGCGCAAGTGGAAAGAAATCAAGAAGGAAGATCGCCTGCTGAAGGAAGACCCGGTCAAGACATGGGAGCAGATCGACCGCAGCGAGAAGAAGTATCCCGCTGACGGAATGGTGCTGCGCGTCAACAGCCGGGACATGCCGCGCACCGGCCTTGACCCCAATGACTGGCGCACACACGCCTGGAACTTTGATTACGCTTGGTTCAAGAAAGACGAAGTGGCCCGCATGCTGCCCAAGACGCTGGGCAAAAAGACGGAGTGGAGGCTGCCCGACGACCTGGTGCGCCGCCTGGTGCGCATCCACCTCGTGGACAACGTGCGCGGCCAGACCGGAGGCTATCGCCCTGAGGCAGTCGAAGATGCCGAGATCAATTGCGAAGTCACGCGCATCAAGAAGAACATTGTAACCATCAAGTTGACCGGCAAGGTCAAGCAGCAGCAGGACGGCCGCGGCGTTGAAGGCACGATGCTGGGCGAGGCGCTGTACAACACGAAGGACGAAAAGTTCGACAAGTTCGAGATCGTGGTGCTGGGCACGCGCTGGGGGGCCACCCAGTACAACCGACGCGAAGACGACCGCGAACGCAGCCCGATCGGGTATGTACTGCACCTTGCCAGCGACCACCCGACCGAAAAGATCGCGCCAGCCGAATTCGGGAGCTACGGCTGGAGGTGAAGGCGGGGCGGAAGCCCCCTGTTGAAAGGGCGCTCCGGTGCGGGCGCCCTTTGCATTGACCGCTACGAAGCCGCGATCAAAACTGCGGGCCATGGCCAACCGAGATATGAAGCTACTGTGGCAAGCGCCGGCAGAAGTGCCGCGCTTCTTTGAGCCTGCCGGCATCGCATCCTTGCCCGAGCCCGCCCGACGCTATTTGCTGCACTCGATCGCGCCGGGCACGCCGCTTGTCACCGCCTTCAAGTTGCGCATGCGCGGTGAAATCAAGCTTAAGGGCACGTGGTGTCCCTTCACAGCCGAACAGGTGACACGGGCTTGGGACGGTTTTGTCTGGCGCGCCCGTGTTGTAATGAAGGGCCTGCCTGTGTTCGGGTCTGACCGCTGGATCAAGGGCACGGGCGCCATGAAGTGGAAACTGCTGGGTTTGCTGTCCGTTGCCTCCGGCGACGGCCCTGACATTTCGCGCTCTGCCCTTGGCCGCATGCAAGGCGAGATGATCTGGTTGCCGACGGCGTTGCTCCAGCCGCAAGTGAAGTGGTCGTCGCGTGCGGACGATCATGTGCGCGCAGAGTTTGAAAGCGGAGGAAGCTTTGTGGCGCTGGATCTGTCTATCGACGCCGACGGCCGCGTTCATTCACTCGCTTACCTGCGCTGGGGAAACCCGGGCGTGGAGCGCTTCGGCGAGCACCCCTTCGGAGGCGAGTTTGACAGCGAGAGTACGTTTCAAGGAGTCACCATTCCCAACGGCATGCACATCGGGTGGAACAATCATCCGGGGCGACCCCGCCAGGAGTGGGAGGGCTTCCGGGCTACAATCGAGTACATCGAGTTCAGGTAGCGGCCGCCCCATGTCGTCAACACCATCGAATCAGGCAGTGCCCGGGCCGGCCGAACAGCGCAAGCTTCGCATCGTCAAGGCACTGCACACAGCCATCTGGGCATTCTTCGTAGCCTGTATCTTCATGATCCACCTGGCTGCTTTGATGCAGTGGTACGCGGTCGCGCTGGTGTTCGTGGGTGTGGTGTTGATCGAGGTGCTGATTCTGGTTGTCAACGGGATGCGGTGCCCGTTGACCGACGTGGCGGGCAGGTACACGCAGCACCGGGAGGCCAACTTTGACATCTATCTGCCGCGCTGGCTGGCGCAGAACAACAAAGTCATTTTCGGCACCCTGTATCTGGCAGGCATAGGGCTGACCGCAGCGAGTTGGTGGCTGGCGCGCGGTTAGCATCGCAGCAGCCGGCACTGGCCCATCCGGCCGGGCGCGATAGACTCACGAAAGCGGAGGAGTGGCAGAGTGGTCGATTGCGGCGGTTTTGAAAACCGCAGATGGGGCAACCCATCCGGGGGTTCGAATCCCTCCTCCTCCGCCATCACTTTTTTCTGACGTTCGTGGTTCCGCGATCTCTTGCGGGACCGCTTCGCTTACGCCCGGCGTCGCCCGCCTTTTGGCGGGTTTTGGCCGGTCTGCTACGCGGTCAAAACAGTCCACCGGACTGTTTTGAGGTTCGAATCCCTCCTCCTCCGCCACTCAACTTTCCGATTGCCGAAGCTATGGTTTTGTTGAATCCCGCTCCCTTCGCGGCGGGTCTTTGCGTACAACTGTTTGCGGAGACTTGCTTTGAGCGACAGTTCACCTGCGAAGCCCAGCCGGTTTTTCCAGATTGTCACCACGCGGCCCGTGGCTGTGCTTTGCGTTGTCGCTGCGTTTGTAGTTTTCGGCGGTGTTGCATTCGGCAAGCTCAAGACGACGCTGATGCCGAACCTTGAGTACCCGCAGCTCACAATCCGCACCAGCTATCCCGCGGCGGCGCCCAGTGAAGTCGAGGAGAAGGTCAGCCAGCGTATCGAAGAGCGGCTGGGCAACGTTCCCGGCTTGCTGGGGCGCAGCAGCATTTCGCGGGCCGAGAGCAGCGATGTGCTGCTGAAGTTCGGGTGGGGCACCGACATGCTGGCCGCGACAGCGGACGTGCGCGACCGGCTTGACCGCATTAACTTCGACGACGACGACGTGCAGCGCCCGCAGATCCTGCGCTACGACCCTGCCCAGGACCCGACCATGCGCCTGATGCTGTATGCGTCGGATCGGCGGGTTGACCTGCTGGAGTTGCGCAGTTTCGCCGAAGACATCCTGAAGCCCGAACTATCCAAAATCGAGGGCGTGGCGGCGGTGCGGGTGTCGGGCGGGCAGGAGCGGCAGATCCGCATCAGCCTGTCTGAAGCGCGCCTGAACCAGTACGGGCTGACCTCGGCGCAGGTGCAGTCCCGCATACGCCAAGCCCGCGTGGACAGCAGCGCGGGGCTGATCGAGCTGGCGGGGCGCGACGTGATTCTGCGCGTCGTGAGCACCTATGAGTCGCTGGAAGTACTGCGCGACCTCGAGATCGCCACGGGAGAAGCTGGCCGCGTAACGCTCAGCCAGCTCGCGACCGAGATCGACTACATGCCCCGCGAACGCGAAACGATCACGCGCTTCGTCGGCGCGGAGACGGGCTATGAGGCGCGCGAAGGCGTGCTGCTGGAAGTCCTGAAAGAAGGCGACGCCAACATCGTCGAGACCTCGCGGCGCGTATGGGTGGCCCTGTACGGGGAAAGCAAATACAAGGAGATTCGCACCAAGCGTGGCGAGGTTGACCCCAACGAGGTGCGCGGCGGCACGACCCAGGCACGCCAGGGCGGGGCACGAGGCGGCATGCGGGGCGGCGGGCGCGGCGGGGCGGCGGGCGCTTTCCGCGGCGGCGGTGGCAGCTTCTTCTCCGGCCAGCGTTCATTGGTGGACCAGTTGCCCGAAGGCTTCGGCCTTCAGGTCATCAGCGACCAGAGCTATTTCATTGAAGATGCGGTTGAAGACGTTACCGCCAGCGCTGTGCTGGGCGCGATTCTGGCTGTGCTGGTGCTGTTTTTGTTCCTGCGGTCATTGAAGGCAACGGTGCTGATTGCGGCGGCAATCCCGCTCAGCATCGTGACGACGTTCATCCCGATGCAGCTTTCGAGCGTCTCTTTGAACCTGATGTCGCTGGGCGGGCTGGCGCTGGGCATCGGCATGCTGGTCGATAACAGCGTCGTGGTGATCGAAAGCATCGCCAGATGCCGCGAAGAGGGCGACAACCCGCTGCAGGCAGCGATCCGCGGTATCAGTGAAGTCGGCGGGGCGATCCTGGCCAGTACCATGACCACCATCGCGGTGTTTCTGCCGATCGTGTTTGTCGAAGGCGTGGCGGGGCAGATTTTCCGGGACCTCAGCCTGACCGTCGTGTTCAGCCTGCTGGCTTCGCTGATTGTCGCGCAGTTTGTGGTGCCGGCGCTGTTCGGCGTCGGGTTTGGCGCGCTGGGCAGCGGTGGCGCGTTTGCGGTAACCCGCAAGATTTTCGGCTATCCGTTCCGGACGGGGGAAGCGAAAGGTATTCGGCGCGCGCTTGTCGTGCTGCGCCGTGTCGCACACATGGGCCTAGTGCTGCTGCTGGTCTGTGCCCCGCTTGGCTACGTCATGTACCGGGGCGCATCAGCCGCGCAAGCCGGCGACGGCGAAGAGGTCGCGCAGACTTTTGACCTTTGGGCGACCGTGACCGGGACACTGCTTTACACGCTGCCGGTGATGCCGGTGCCGCTGATCTTGCTTGCGCTGGCGGATGCCTTCGTTTGGGTCGGGCGCTGGGTGTTCAAGGGCGTTGCATTCGTGTTCAAGGTGATCTTCAAGCCGATCGCGCTGCTGTTTGACGGCGCCTGGAAGGTGCTGGACGCGACCTATCCGCTTGTGCTGCGCGCGGCGGTGGCACAGCCGTTGATTGTGCTGGCGGGCGTGGCGCTCGCGGCGGCCATGGCGCTGGGGGTGGGCAGCAGCCTTGAGACGGAGCTGTTGCCGCGCTTTCAGCAAGACGAGTACTATCTTGATGTTGCAGCGCCCGACGGCACGCAGATCAGCGACACCGACAAGGGGGCGTTGCAGGTCGCGCAGGATGCATTTGCCGGCGAGGAGTTCCGGGCCGGCGTTTCGCGCATCACCATTGAAGTCGGCGGCGAAGAACAGGCGGGCGACTCACGGCCGGTCGGCAGCCACCGGGTGCGGATGGTGATTACGCTGCGGCACGCCAGTGACGTTGCGACTGCCCTGCCTGCGACGCAGGCGACTCTGCGCGAGACTGCGGACGACAGCACGCTGTTTCAGTCCACCAGCGAGTTTGGCGCGCCCGCGCTGGTCAAGATCGACACCGGGCTCGAGATCGAGTTGCGCGGCGAGAACAACACCGAGCTTGGTGAAGCCGCAGAGCGGCTGGTGCGCGCCCTGCGCCGACTGGAGCACCGCGGCAGGCCACTTTTGAAGGACGTGCGCAGCAGCCTGCAGGCAGGGCGCCCGCAGGTGCAGCTGAAGTACGATCGTGTCAGCCTGCAGCGCTACGGCCTGAGCGCCGAGGCGGTGACCAACGAGGTGCGTAACAAAATCGGCGGCGCGATCAGCACGCAGTTCAGCAGCGGCGGCGAGGCGCTGGACGTGTTTGTCGAGTTGTCCAAGGGCGACAAGAAGACACTTGAGCAGGTGCGCGACATTGAGGTTGCCCGCGGGGTGCGCCTGCGCCATGTGCTGGTCAACGACGGCGCGGACCTGCGCGTGGTGGAAGGCCCGAGCGAGATCCGGCGCGTGGGCAACCAGCGCGCAGTTGTGGTTTTCGCGGAGCCCGACAGCGTTGCGCTGTCCGCCGCCGCGGCGCAAGTGCGTGAAATGCTTGAGGGCGGCGGGGTTGACCTGGGTGGCGCGCAGGTTGCGTTTGCCGGGCAAGTCGAGGAAATGGAAAGCAGCATTACCGGCCTGGTGCTGGCGCTGCTGCTGGCGGTGTTTCTCGTGTATGTGGTGATGGCCGTTCAATTCGAGAGCCTGCTGGACCCGCTGGTGATCATGTTTGCGGTGCCGTTTGCAGGCGTTGGCGTGGTGCTGGCGCTGGGCATGTTCGGGTTGCCGGTCAGCGTCATGGTAATGCTGGGGAGCATTGTGCTGGCGGGCATTGTCGTGAACAACGCGATCGTGCTCGTCAACTACGCCAACCAGTTGCGCAGCCGCGGGCAAAGCGCGCGCGAAGCGGCGGTCAACGCGTCGCGCATCCGTCTGCGCCCGATTGCGATCACTACCCTGACCACGCTGCTCGGGCTACTGCCGATGACCGGTTGGCTTGACCCGGTCATGCCCGCGGCGCAGGCGGTCGCCGGGGGCATCGACCGCTTGATCGCCGGAGTCGTGGAAGGCATGGGCCGGTCGTTGACCGCGCCCGGCGAGTGGCCGTTGATCGGCGGCTGGAAGTTCGGGTTCGGGCAGGGCCTCGCGAAGCTGGCCGGCGGCGGTGAGGGCGCGGAAGTGCGCAAGCCGCTGGCGATTACGGTGATTGCGGGCCTTGCCAGCAGCACGTTGTTGACATTGATCGTGATTCCGACGTTGTGGGCCTGGGTCAATGAGCTTAAGGGCCGCGCCAGAATGCGCCGGGAGAATTAGTGGAAGCCGCCGTGCAAAGCCCTGAGCAACTGGCTGAGCGCTATCTTGCCGCGGTGGAGTCATTCATTGACGCGATGCGCGCCGTGCCCCCGGAACTGCTGGACTGGCGCGAGCGGCAGGACACCTGGTCGGCGCGGGATGTCGCGTTTCATGTCGCGGACATTGATCAGATGCTGGGCCTTCGCCTGCGCCGAATTCTGGGCGAAGACTATCCTGAGCTGGCGGGCGTGAACACGCAGTCCGGCGTCGCGCTGTTCCGGCGCGCGCATCTGGATTACGGCCTGGCGCTGGATGCGCTGCAGTCAAACGGCGCCTTAAGCACTGCGCTGATTGAGTCACTGACACCGGAAACCATGGCCCGCAAGGGGCGCCACTCGGGTGGCCACGATGTTACAGCCGCCGGGCTGGCGGCATTCATGGCCATGCACATCGAAGCGCATGTACGCCAGATCAAGCGCATCGTGGTTGCAGCCGGCGGCTAAGCCTGCGCGGCCTGCTGCGGGTTGACGTACTCTTTGCGAATGACCCAGGTGCCGGCAATGATGTCGTGCAGCGAGCGCTTCTGGCCGTGGAAGCCCGCCATGATGTAGCCGATCGCGCAGATGACGCCGGAAATGATGGTGGAGAAGTAGCGCCCGGTCGCGCGAGCAAAGCTTGGGTACATGCCGTTTTCATCGACCACACGCAGGCCCAGCGCCAGTTTGCCGACGGTCGCGCCCTTCCTGCTGTGCATCAGCGCGTAATAGGGCCATGCCAACAGCATCTGGAACACGGTCGAAACGTTGTTGGCAAGCTGATACTCAGGCGTGGTCGTAACTTGCGGGTTCATCATGGAGCCGGGCGCAAACCCGAACACAGCCAGCACCACAAACGAAACCAGCATCGATGGAATCATCAGTACCAAGCCGTCAATGATGATCGCGACGAACCTGATCCAGAAGCCGCCAAAATACTCGGTGGTCAGGTACGGCGGCGGCGCCCACGCGCCATAGGCCGGCTGCTGCACGTAGGCCTGACCGTAGGGCTGATACTGTTGCGGCTGGGCGTAACCCTGTTGAGGCTGCTGCGGGTAGCCTTGTTGCGGTTGCTGCGGATAGCCCTGCTGGGGCTGCTGGTTGTAGCCGCCCTGTTGCGGCCCGCGCTGCTGGTAAAAGTTGCCGCCGCTCACGACTGCCCCTTGTGACTAAACGCCCTTGAGCAGTTTATCGCTTGCCTTAAGCCACTCAAGGTCGGCTTGAAGTTTTGCACGCTCTTCGGGGTCTTTGGCTTCGCTGATCTCTTTCTGCAGCCGGGCAATGTCTTCCGGGTTGACGCCCTTGAGGTCGGCAATCGCCTTGGCGTCTTCACTCAGGATCACGACGTGGTTGTTGCTGACTTCAAGGTAGCCCTGCTTGATGGCAAAGCGGTCAACGACCTTGTTGGCAAGCGTGCCGCGCGTGACGCGGACTTCGCCGATGCCCAGTTTCGTCACCAGCGGGGCGTGGCCGGGCAGTATGCCCATTTCGCCGTCGTGGGCGCGGGCGGTAATCGACAGCGCGTCGCCTGAGTACACCGGGCGCTCGGGGCTGATGATGTCAACGTGCAGGGTGTTCTTGTCGCTCATGGTTTAGTTCGGTCGAAGAGGCAATCCGTTGGAGTCCGTTTCCTGGTCATTAGTCAGGATCATGATGCCGTCAATCAGCGGCCAGATTCCGCCCAGTCCGCAGGTAAGCCATGTCACCACAATCTGCCATACCGCGGTGCTGGTGTGGCCGGTGTAAAACCGCCCGGCGCCGAAGCCGCCGAGGAACAGCTGCAACAGGCCCGCGACAATTTTCTGTTTGTCAGAGTACGGGAGGCCGCTGCGCGGGTCCACGCCGTACGGGGCATTCGGGTTGTACGTCGGCTGCTGATACTGGCCCGGCGGCGGATAGTGTGCCGGCTGCGGTGCGTGCCCCGGCTGCGCGTAGCCGTGCTGCGGCTGGGGCGGATAGTCGCCTTGCGGGGGATACTGTTGCTGGTTGTAACTTCCGCCTGGCGGGCCGCCTGCCATGACTTCTCCTAGTTCGGGCGCAGCGGCAAGCCGTTGCCGTCCGTGGTGGTGTCGGAAGTCAGGATGATGAAGCCGTCAATAATCGACCAGATCTGGCCAATGCCCGTGCAACTGAGCAGCAGCTGGGCCACGCCGGTGCCGGTGTGGCCGGCATACAGCCGCCCGATGCCGCCGATGCCAAACCACCCGATCAACTGCAGCAGCGCCACCATCATCTTCTGTTTGTCCGAATAGGGCATACCGGTGCGCGGGTCCACGCCGTACGGAGCTTGCGGGTTCGCGCCGTGCGGCTGCTGCGGGTAGCCTTGCGGTGGGGGGCTTCCAGCCATCTTGCTCTCCTTACCTCTTGCTGGCGGCTTCCAGCACTTCGTCGATGCTGCCCTTCATATAGAAGGCGTTTTCGGGCAGTTGGTCGTGCTTGCCTGCCACCAGTTCTTCGAAACTGCGGATTGTATCTTCCAGCTTCACGTAGCGCCCCTCAATACCCGTGAACTGCTGGGCCACGAAGAACGGCTGGCTCAGGAACTTTTCCACGCGGCGGGCGCGGTTGACGATGATCTTGTCGTCTTCCGACAACTCATCCATGCCCAGGATCGCGATGATGTCCTGCAGGCTGCGGTAACGCTGCAGAATGCCCTGCACGTCGCGGGCCACGCGATAGTGCCTTTCACCGACAATGATCGGGTCAAGCACGCGGCTGGTGCTGGCCAGCGGGTCCACGGCGGGGTAGATGCCTTTTTCAGAAATCTTGCGGTCCAGCACGGTCTTGGCGTCAAGGTGGCTGAACGCCGTGGCCGGCGCCGGGTCAGTCAAGTCGTCGGCGGGCACGTAAATCGCCTGCACGCTGGTAATGCTGCCGCGGTCCGTTGACGTAATGCGTTCCTGCAAGGCGCCCATCTCGGTGGCCAGCGTCGGCTGGTAGCCCACGGCGCTGGGCATGCGGCCCAGCAGCGCCGACACCTCGGACCCGGCCTGCGTAAACCGGAAGATGTTGTCCACGAACATCAGCACGTCGGTGCCGTAGGTATCGCGGAAGTACTCGGCCTGGGTCAAGCCGCTCAGTGCCACGCGCAGGCGCGCGCCCGGCGGCTCGTTCATCTGGCCGTAGCACAGCACGGCCTGGTCAAGCACGGTCTTTTTGGATCCGTCTTCTTTGGTGCCGATGACGGCTTCTTTCATTTCAAGCCACAGGTCGTTGCCTTCGCGGGTGCGCTCGCCGACGCCGCAGAACACCGAATAGCCGCTGTGCACGCGGGCGATGTTGTTGATCAATTCCATGATCACGACGGTCTTGCCCACGCCGGCACCGCCGAACAGGCCGACCTTGCCGCCCTTGGCGTAGGGCTCCAGCAAGTCAACAACCTTGATGCCGGTTTCAAAGATTTCGGTCTTGGTTCCCAGCATTTCGTAGCTGGGGGGCTTCTGGTGGATGGCGCGGCGTTCTTTGGTGTTCACGGGCGGGCCGCCGTCCACGGTGTCGCCCAGCAGGTTGAAAATGCGCCCAAGGCACGCGTCGCCCACGGGCACGCTGATCGGCGCGCCGGTGTTGTCCACGGGCTGGCCGCGCGTCAGGCCGTCGGTGGCGTCCATGGCCACGGCGCGCACCTGGTCACGGCCCAGGTGCTGCTGGACCTCAAGGGTGAGGTCGATGTTCTTGGCTTTATCGACGATCTTCAGGGCCGTGTAGATTTCGGGCACCTGATTTTCCGGAAACTGTACGTCAACCACGGGTCCGATGACCTGGACGATTTTACCCGCTTCGGGCATTGCCGCTCCTTGGTGCAAAGCGCTTGATGGCGCGTTCCGCGCGCCGAAACCTTCCCCCGCAGGGGGCCGCGATACTAGCGAGGCCGGCCCCAGTGGCAAGCGACCTTTTTGAGCGATTTCAGGCATACTCCAGCTGGCAACCAGCTGCGCGAAAAAGAGATCGCGGCAGGTGTGGCGAACGCCGTCCGCGGCGCAGTTCAGGCCAGGTTCCAGGCCAGCACAAACACCAGGCCAAAGACCACGCTGACCACGCCATTTACCGTGAAAAACGCCATATCCACCCGCGACAGGTCCTGCGCCTTGACCAGCGAGTGCTGGTAGATCATGCCGGCCAGCATCACGCAGGGCGCGGCCCACACCCACGGGGCAAGCTGCGTGTAAGACGCCACTTCCATGCCGCCCAACGGGGGCGGGTTCAGCAGCACGTAGATGAATGCAAAAAACAGGGCGGCGCTGGCGGCGTGCATTGCGCGGCTGACCCATAACGCGCCGCGGCGCCCCAGTTTCGCGGGTATTGAATGCAGCTTGTGGGCGCGGTCGAATTCGTCGTCTTGCAGCGCGTAGATGATGTCAAAGCCTGCCACCCAAAGCGCAACAGCGGCGCACAACAGCCAAGGGGCCGGCTCAATGACCGCATTCCAACCCAGCGCTACCTGTGACCAGCCTGCTGCCGGATTGTGAGTTTCGCCCAACAGCGCCGCAAAGCCGGCAAACGATGCGGGATCATCAACCAGCCCCCGCACAGCCACCCACGCGCCGATCGGCGCCAGCCCCAGCGAGATGCCCAGCGCAACGTGGCACAGGGCCGTGAAGCGCTTGGTCAGCGGGTACAGCAGCATCAGGACGATCGGGATCGGGCTCAGCGCCAGCACGACCGGCCCGTGCACCCAGCACGCGCCGAAGTAAAGCGCGGCCATCACCAACGCAAAAATCCACGCCTGCGGCAGGGTCATGGCACCGGAAGGCAACTCGCGTCTGGCTGTGCGGGGGTTCAGCGCGTCGATGCGCCGGTCAAGGATGCGATTGACCGCCATGGCAAAGCTGCGCGCACCGACCATGCATGCGACGATGATCAGCAGCAGCGACCAGTAAAACGGAACATGCTGGTCAAAACTTCCGGGCATTGGCGGCGTGCCATCGGGGCCGGGCAGCACATACAAAAAACCGGTAGGCACGGCGTATGCCGCCGCCATGCCGACAAACGCAAACGGCAGCGCAAACACCGTGTGCGCCAGCTTCACAAAACTTGCATAGGTCTTGATCAGCTTGAACGGGCTCTGCATGGACCACAGGGTAGCATGGCCGTCCCGGCCATGTCGTCTGCATCGACCTCCGGTCGATGTTACTTTGCCAGCACATACCCAGCGTGATTGCCGCTAATGCTGCGCGCGTCGTGCAGGATGCTTGCGGGCGGCGGGGGAGCCGATTGCTGCCCTCCGTTGGTGAGCGGGGCGTAACCTTCCCTATGCTGCAGCATCAGCACGTTGGCCGCGAACTGCAACGCACCGGCGGCTGGAAAGTCGCCAAAGTTGCCGCGATGGCTCAAGCCTTTGCGTCCTCCATAACCTAGTGCGCCGCGTGAAGTTCCGTTGGCGCAGGTTGTCACCAGCTCGACAGCGGGCAGGTCCTGTCGGCACCCAGCGTCATGCCTGCCGACCCGCGTATCAAGCAGCTTTGCCAGCGGCTTGCGCGGCGTGTCTTCACGTTCGAGCACGAACACCGCCGCGCCGTCACCGGGGATCGTTGTTGTTTCGCGGGCGCCGGGATCCAGGCCGCGCCGCGCCAGATCCAGCGTCACGAGATGCAAGCCGCTGGCGATTTCGTGCAGCAGGTCGGTCAGCTCATCCGCGCCGCCGACCAGAACAAGATCGGCGCGGTCCTGCTCGAGCATTGCCCGGGCTGTGTCCAACGCGACTTCAAAGCACACGTCCCGTTGGGCCGTGGTCAGGTTCACGCCGGTCGCGCCGATGTCCAGCGCGACCTGGCTGGCCAGAATGCCGTGCACACTGTTCATGAAGTTCAACGGCGAAGCGTGTTGCTCGCCCTGGTCCAGCCACGAGTCCACGAACTTCTGGGTGATCTCGATTGCGCCCAGGCTGGTGCCGAAGACCACGCCGATGCGGGATGGGTCAAGGCCCGCGACGTCAACTTGCGCATCTGCCAGCGCCTGCCTGGCTGCCACCGCCGCCATGCGCACTACGCGGAACATGCGGCGCAGCTTGCGCGGCTCGATCAACCCGTGTGCCTCGGCGGGGCGCGCGGTGTATGCGGGTGCGGTCACGACGCTGCCGTCCATGCGCGTGAACGCGCGCGGCATGCAGCCGCACGTGCCGTCCAGCAGTGCGCGGCGGAACTCGGCCACGTCCGCGCCGATGCTGCTGACCACGCCCATGCCGGTGACGACTGCGCCCATGTCAGATCCTTGGGGCCGGGTTCAAAACACGCCGCATTCCTCCACGGATGCTGGGCGCGGAAAAGTTCAGCACGATCGACATGGGCAGGCCCGACACGCGTAACTGTGCCTGCGCGCGGATATCGTGTTCAGGGGTCAACGAACTTTCGCTGTACGCGGTTACAACGGCAACGCCGTTCACGACCAGCGGCAGCACCAGCGCATCGGGCACCTTCAGGTCGCGATACAGCACGGGGACCGCCACGTCGCGCTGCACGGTGGCCGCATTCAGCTCAAGCTCGCGGGCCAGGCACTTCATGTAGAACTTCGGGTCCAGCCCGCGCCCCAGCGCGGCGTGCACGGCGTCCGCAGCCACGAACACCGCTTCATAGGCTGTGTCCAGCTCGGCTTTCAGTTGTGGGTCCATTACTCGTTCCTTGTAAACACAAGCGCCGCGTTGTTGCCGCCGAAACCGAAACTGTTGCTCAGCGCATGCTTCACTTGCGCCTGGCGGTTCTCGCGCAGTACTTCAATTCCCGGCTCGGGATCCCGAACACCCAGATTGGCGGGCAGTACACCCGTCTGCAATGCGCGAACGCAGACCGCTGCTTCAATACCTCCCGCAGCCGCCAGCGTGTGCCCGAAGAAGCGCTTGGTGCTGCTGACCGGCACCTTGTCGCCGAAGACGGTGTTGATCGCCTGCGCTTCCGTGCTGTCGTTGTCGCGCGTGGCTGTGCCGTGCGCGTTGATGTAGCCGATTTCGCCGGGCGAAAGCCCCGCGCGCTCAAGGGCCTGCCTCATGGCGGCGATTGCGCCTTTGCCCTCCGGGTGCGGCGCCGTAAGGTGGTGGGCGTCGCAACTGTGGCCCCAGCCGACCAGCCATGCCAGCACCTTTGCGCCGCGCGCTTTGGCGTGTTCGGCGCTTTCCAGCACCAGTACGCCTGCGCCTTCGCCGACCATCATGCCTTGGCGGTTGACATCAAAGGGGCGCGGACCGTCAGGGCTTACGACCTTCAGCGAGCAGAAGCCGTTGAACGCAATCGCCGAAAGGCTGTCCGCGCCGCCCGCCAGCATCACGGGGCAGCGCCCGGACAGGATTGTCTCGCCGGCGAGCCCGATCGCGTTGGCAGCGCTGCTGCACGCGGTCATCACGTTGTACGTCGGGCCGCACAGGCCGAATTCGCGGGCAAGCGCATCCAGCGTGTTCGCGCCCTCGTGGACCAGCAAGCCCGCGAAGTCCCGTCGCTTCACGCCGGCCTTGGCGCGTTCGCGCGCGCCTATGTACACGGCCTCGCTGGTCAGTGTGCCGCACACGCTTTGGCCCATGATCGCGCCGCCGTGCGTGATGTCCGCAAGTTTCGCTTGCGCGACGGCCTCGCGCGCGGCTGCCAGCGCCATCAGGTCAGAGCGTGATAGCGGTCGGTCGCCGTTGGCGGGCAACTCGTCGCGGAGTTGGCCGACCGGGAAACTGAGGCTGCTTTGCCAAAGGGTCAGCGGACCCACGCCGTCGCGGCCCGCGGCAATCGCTGCGTCCATCGCGGGCACGCCGATGCCGGTCGCGCCGACGACACCCAGGCCGGTAATGGCGACGGGGTTAGCCATGCCGCCTACTTTGTGCGATGTTCGCGGACAAAGCCAGCCAGAGTCTCAAGTGTTGCGAATGCCTGACGGCCGACTTCGCTGGTGCTGATCTTGGCGCCGTACGTTGTCTCCATCAGCATCACCAGCTCAAGGGCATCCACGCTGTCGAGTCCAAGCCCTTCCCCGAACAGCGGCGCCTTCGGATCAACGGCCGTCGGGTCAACGTCTTCAAGGTTCAGATGCTGGATGATGAGTGTCTTGATCTCTTCGATGAGTGCGTCCACCTTCGAATCCTTGCCCTTCGGCCCCTGCTGTTGATGTGCGGCTTGGGGGCTAATATACGGAGGACTATCAGCCGGTAAAGCATCGGCATCGGAGACTGTCCTTGTCCAGAATTGCACTTGTCACCGGCGCCTCCCGCGGGATTGGCCGCGCCATCGCCCTGCGCCTGGCCCGCGAGGGATGCCGTGTCTGGGCGAATTACTCCGGCAGCAAGGAAGCGGCGGAAGGCCTGTGTGCGGAGATCGAGTCCGCCGGCGGCAGCGCCAGGCCCGCGCAGTTCAACGTCGCAGACGGCGAAGCCACCGCGCTGGCGATTGAGACGCTGATTGATGAGGAAGGCGGGCCCGATGTCGTCGTGAGCAACGCCGGAATCACACGCGACGGCCTGATGGCCATGATGTCAGGCGACGACTGGAGCAGTGTGATCAACACCAACCTGGGTGGATTCTTTCATGTGGTGAAGCCCTGCCTGAGGCCCATGCTGCGCAAACGGGCAGGACGGATTATCGGTATCAGCAGCCTCAGCGGCGAAGCCGGCAACGCCGGGCAGGTCAATTACGCCGCCAGCAAGGCGGGATTGATCGGCGCGTGCAAGGCGCTGGCCAAAGAGATTGCCAGCCGCAACGTGACCGTGAACGTGGTGGCGCCCGGCTTCATTGAAACCGACATGGTGAAAGACCTGCCGAAAGACGAGCTGGAGAAGCTTGTGCCGCTGAAGCGCTTCGGCAAGCCTGAGGAAGTTGCAGCGGCAGTAAGTTTTCTGGCAAGCGAAGAAGCTGCCTACATCACCGGCCACGTGCTGAGCGTGAACGGCGGGATGTATATGTGAACGGCAGGTTTCAGGAAACCGCCCTTTCCGCAACCTGCCGCTTGAAGCCTGCAACCTGAAACCTGTTTCCTGTGTCTGAACGCGTCTTCATAACCGGTCTTGCCGCTGTCTCCTGCCTGGGCAACACCCTTGCGGAGATTGATGCCAGTCTGCGCGCCGGGCGCAGCGGCATCGTGCTGGACCAGCGTCGCCGCGAGCTGGGGTTTCGTTCCTCGCTGACCGGCGCGGTGCCGGCCTTTGACCCCAAGGCGCGGCTTGACCGCAAGGCCCGCAAGACGATGCACGAAAGCACCCAGTGGCAGGCCTTTGCCGCCCTGGAAGCGATTGAGCAGGCCGGCTTGAAGCCCGTGCACCTGCGTACGCCGCGCACCGGCCTGATCATCGGCAATGACAGCACCAGCGCGCCGAATGTCGAAATCGCTGACGCGGTCCGGCGCGACGGCACAACCCAGCAGTTGGGCAGCGGCTACATTTTTCAGGCCATGAACAGCAGCCCGACCATGAACCTGAACACGTTGCTCGGTACCCAAGGTGCGGCATGGACGCTGGCGGCGGCGTGCGCCAGCGGGGCGCACGCGGTGGGCCAGGGTTTCATGCTGATCCGCGCCGGCATGCAGGACGTCGTGATCACAGGCGGCATGCAGGAGATCACGTGGGAAAGCATGGCCAGCTTTGACGCGCTGGGCACATTCAGCAAGCGCGAAGAAGAGCCGCAACAGGCCAGCCGGCCGTTTGACCGCGCACGCGACGGGCTGGTGCCCAGCGGCGGCGCGGCGGCTGTGATTCTGGAAAGTGAAAGCCACCTCAAGGCGCGCAGCGGAGTGCCATTGGTCGAAGTACGCGGCTACGCGTTTTCCAGCGACGGCGAGCACCTGACGCTGCCCAGCGGCGAAGGCGCCATGCGCGCCATGCGCGGTGCGCTGCACAACTCGAGTCTTGACCCGTCAAGCATAGACTACATCAACGCCCACGCAACCAGCACGCCGATCGGCGACGCAAAGGAAGCTGGGGCAATCCGTGAGGTTTTCGGCGAGCGCACGCCTGTCAGCAGCACCAAGTCGATGACGGGCCATGAATGCTGGATGAGCGGGGCTTCTGAAGTGCTGTACACGGCGCTGATGTTGCGCGGCGGCTTCATCGCGCCCAACATCAACTTCGAAGCGCAGGAGGATGAGGCTCCAAAGATCAATGTCGCAGCCCGCACCATTGAGCGCCCGCTGCGCAACGCGCTGGTTAACAGCTTCGGCTTCGGCGGCACCAACGCCAGCATTGTCCTCAGTTCGGTGTTCTAAGGTTGGAGTTGCCGGGCCCTTCCATGACGCCGAACACCGAACACCGAACACCGAACGTCATTGTTGTCGGCAGCGGCATCAGCGGCCTTAGCGCGGCGATTGTGCTGGCGCTGCACGGGCGCAGGCCGCTGGTGCTTGAGGCGCACAACATAGCCGGCGGCTGCATGCAGATGTTCGCGCGCCGCGCGCCCGGCGGTGAACTGTGCCGCTTTGACACCGGCGTGCATTACGTGGGCTCGCTGTACCCCGGCCAGTTGATGTGGCGGCTGTTCCGCTACCTGGGCATCGACGTGCCGACGCAGCCCCTGCGGCGCGAATGCCTTGACCGCATCAGCCTGCCCGGCGGCGACTTTAAAGTTCCCGTGGGCTGGGATGCCGTTGGCGCGGCGATGCGCGGGCAATGCCCCGCCGAAGGTGCGGCGATTGACGGCTACATCGCGACCATGAAGCGTGTCGAAGGCTCGCTTAACTGGCACGCGCTGGACCCCGACGTGGAAGGCGCGTACGACCGCGAACTTTACGACCTGACCATCGACGGCCTGTTGCAGCGGCTTGGCGCAAGCCCGCGGTTGCGCTCGCTGGCGCTGGCGCAGTCGTCGTTGTACGGCGCGCCCGCAGATCGCACGCCCCTTGCCATTCACGCGCCCGTCGTCGGCAGCGCGATTGAGGGCCCGCACTATGTCGTCGGCGGCGGAGACGCCATCACAAAGCCGCTGGTGGCCCGCCTGCGCGAACTTGGCGGCGAGCTGCGCGCGCGCGCGGACGTGGCCCGAGTACTGGTCGAGGGCGGGCGCGTCAGCGGCGTTGAACTGGCCGACGGCGAAGTGCTGCATGCCGACGAAGTGATTCTGGCCCTGCATCCGCACGCGGCAGCCAGGCTCATGCCCGACGACGCATGGCGCAGCGAGTTGCGCAGACGGCTTGAGCGCGCACCCGAGTGCGTTGGCCTGTTTTGTGTGTACGGCATTGCGCAAGGGCATGAAGCCTATGCCGGCAGCAACCACTACCTGCTGCGCGACGATGACCCGGACTGCTTTTATCGGCCGGGGTTGGATGGCCCAGCCGACGCGATTGTCAACTTGCCCCCGGGCAACCCCCAACTGATCAGCGCCATGAGCAGTGCGCGCATGGAGTGGTTTGACAAGTGGCAAGGTACGCACACCCCCCGCAAAGACCCCGAGTACCGCGCCCTCAAGCAGCGCCTGACCGACAATGTTTTGGCAATGATCGCGCAGCGCATGCCCGGCCTGCGCGTGACCGTAGTAGAGTCCGCCACGCCGCTGACTTTACGCGACTACGCCCGCTATCCCGGCGGCGGAATCTACGGGCTTGAGCCGGGCATCGACGCTCAAGGACGCAACGGCGTGCGTCGCCGCACACGCTATGCGGGATTGTACGTCACGGGCGCGGGGACAGGCACGCCCGGGATACTTGGCGCGTGCGTAACCGGCTTTGCTGTGGCGGGCTCAATTCTGGGTACGCAGGCCCTGATCCGCGAAGTGCGCACAGCCACGGACCCCACTGCCTGAAAATTGGCACTTCTTCATCGGGCGCCCGACGGTACATTCCGTGGTCTTTTGATCATGGGGCCATTCGAGCGCAGCTTTCACTTCCTGGCACGGCGTCGCGGCATCCTGCCCGTTGCGCTGGCGGTGCTGCTTGGCTTGGCTGTTGCGGGTGCCGTGCAGGTCAGCCTGGCTGAAGACATTTTCGCGCTGCTGCCCGCCGATGAGCCGCGTGTGGCGGAGACGCGCCTGGCGCTGGACCGCTATCGCGGCCTTGAGCGCATCGTGATCGCCCTTGAGGCAGACAGTGAAGGCACGCTGGCTGCCGCTGTTGACGAAGCTGACGAGTCATTGCGTAAACTGCATGGCGTCAAGTCCGTTGTGTCGCGGGTTGACCGCGCGGCGCAGGAGGACTTTTTCAACGAGTACGCGGGAAAGGCGCCGCTGCTGTTTGACGCTGACCTGGAGCGGCAATTGGCGCCACGACTGAACCGTGCGTACTTCGCGGGGCAGTTGCAGCGTTATCTTGATGAGCAGGCGGGCAGTGAAGGCATCAGTGTCGCAAGCCGCTTTCGGCAGGATCCGTTCGGGTTGGACGAACTGGTGTACCAGCGTGTGGCACATCTCAATGGCGGCTTTCGCGGGCGTATCGACGGCAAAGGCCGGATTCTCAGCGATGACGGTCGCTTTGCGGTACTGTTTGTCGAGGCCGACTTTGCCAGCAGCGACACCGGCCGCGGCCGCGAGTTCATGGAGGAACTGGCGCAGGCTCTGCCGGGCAACGTCACGTGTCATGTGATCGGCGCGCACCGCAGCAGCGTCGATAATGCTGTGGTGCTGCGCCGCGACATGCACCTGACCATCGCCACCAGCATCGTTGCCATCACACTGCTGTTCCTGGTTGTGTTTCGCAGCCTGACGCCGATTGTCCTGCCGCTGCTGAGCGTGGGCTTCGGGTTTCTGATGGCGCTGGGCGCGCAAGGCTGGCTGCGCGGTGAGCTCAGTGCAATCACCATGGGCTTTTCAGCGGTGCTGCTGGGCATTGCCGTTGACTACAGCATTCACCTGATTGCCACTTTTGGCAGCGAGAGCGGTGAGCGACCCGAGCGCGCCCGCGCCGCCATTGCCCACGTGGGCAGGCCGGCGTTCGTGGCAGCGCTGACTACGATTGCGGCTGTGTTCATGCTGCGATTTTCAAACTTTGACGGGCTGCACCAACTGGCGGAGATGGCGATTGCGGGCATCGCGGGCGCGCTGGTGTTTGCGTTGCTGGCAGGCCCGCAGTTGTTGCGCGTTGCGGGGCCCAAGGCGCGCGCCGCTCATGCACTGCGCAGCGCGCTGCAGGTCGTCAGCGCATGGCGACGGGCGGTCGGGCGCGGGATGATCGTGATTCCGCTTTTGCTGACAATCGGCCTTTTCATGTTCGCCCGCAACGTTGCGTTTGACGGCGACGTGATGAACCTTGACGGCAAGAGCGCGCAGACCCGCGAGTCTGAAACCCTTGTACAGCAGGCCTTCGGGCAGGAGACGTTGTCGCGCACGCTGTTGGTCAGCGGCGGCGACAACCTTGAAGCAGCCCTGCGCGAGAACGACCTGAATGCCCGCGTGCTGCAGCGCGTGAACATTCCTCACGAGGGCCTGTCGTGGGTGCTACCGGCCCGCAGCACGCAGCGCGAGAATCTGGCGCGCTGGCGCTCCTTCTGGTCTGACACGCGCATTGGCTCCCTGAAGACGGAAATGGCGGCGGCCCGCGCCAAACGACCCGACACCGGCGACGAAATCGGCTTCAGTGAAGACATGATTGAACAACGCTTTGCCGAACTGTTTGCAGCCGTTCGCGTCGCAACGCCCCCCGCCGAGCTAGACGCAGGCTCCCTCAAAAAGAAGCCGATGTGGGCGCTGCTTTCCAGCTACGTCAGTGAGGGCGAGCGCACGTACGTTGGATCAACCGCAACGCTGGAGCCCGCGCGCGTGCCTGAGTTGCGCGCTGCCGCGACTTCGGCAATCGTGTTGAACAAGGGCGGATTTGTCGCGCGCATGGTGCAGTTTATCCAGGGCGACCTGCTGCTGATGGGCGGCCTTTCGCTGACGCTGGTGGTGCTAGTGCTGGCTTTGACGTTCCGGAGTGCCCGCGACGTGCTTATCGCGCTGGTGCCGGTGGCCGGCGGCATGATCTGGACGCTTGGCCTGATGAGCCTGCTCGGCATTTCGTTCAACATCATTAATACGCTGGTCACGGTGTTCATTGCCGGGCTGGGTATCGACTATGGCATCTTCTTTGTGCAGACGTGGCGCGGAAGCAAGGACGCCCCCGAGGCGGACAGGCGCCTCAGCCATGCGGGCGCGGGCGTGGTGGTGGCGGCGCTGACCACACTGTTCGGCTTCGGCAGCCTGGCGTTGGCAAACCACCCGGCGCTGTTCAGTGTTGGCGTGACCACGGCGATCGGCGTAAGCTCAGCGTTGCTGCTCACGCTGTTCGTCGTGCCCACGCTGCTTGAGATGACCGCGCCCAAGAAGCCGGAACCCGACGCGCCGGCAAGGGCAACGCGGGATACTGCGGTCTCGCCGGAGGCAGGCAATGATGAGGCTTAGCGCAATGCTGTTGCTGGCACTGCTGGCGGCCTGTGCGCAGACCGACCCGTACAAGCGACTTGACCCGGCGCCGACCGATGACGCAACCGGCGCGCACGGTGCGTTCAACTATCGCTGGCCGGTGCAGTTCAAGGCGGTGCAGACCGTCACCATCGACTTCCGTGTCACCACGCGCTCCCTGGTCGGCTATCTGGTGGTGCAGCAGCCGGGGCGCTTTCGATTGCAGGGCATGTCTGAGCAGGGCCTGAAGCTGTTCGACATCGTCGGTGATGCGGGACAGACGCGGGTGATCTTCGCCGCCGAGGAGTTTGACGGACAGGTGATCGAGAACATCGCCCGCGACATCCGGCGGGTGTTCCTGCTACAGACCGGGGATGTCGGCTCGATGGTGCGCTACCGCACAACATTGGGGGATATGGGTGATGCGCAGGTCGCGCTGCCGCCGCGAGTGCTGGCCCAAGGCCAGGCGGGCACAACCGTCGAATTCAGCGGCCGCCACGGGCAGTTGCGCAGCCATCTTGTCGGCAAGCCAGCACGTGTGGACTGGTATGCCCTTCGCCGCGACGACCGCAACCTGTACCGGGTTGACCACTACGAGTGGGCCGAGCTTGGCGGCCTGACTGTGCCCACCACCATCGTACTGCGTGAGCCCGGCGTGCAATCGCGCGGGCCAGCGTACATGCTGACGATCAAGCTGACAGACCTCGCGGTGCGCGACGAACCCTGGCCTGAGGCTGTGTTTGACCCCGAATAGTGCTTGCCGTTCGGCCGTGGATTGCTTGCTTAAGCGCTATGACGCTTGCTGAAGACATCGCCCGCGCGACCATCGCCTTTGAAGCCCGCGCAAACGAAGGCACGGCCCGCCTGCGCTTTGCCGGTGACGAGGTCTTTTTCAAGGGACACTTTCCGGAACAGCCGGTTCTGCCTGCTGTCGTGCAGGTCGCCGCCGCCGTGGACTTTGCTTCGCGCATTGCCGGGCAGCCGCTGCGCTTGTCCGAAGTCACGCGCGCCAAATTCACCAACCCGACCGGGCCGGGCCGCGAGCTGGTGCTGCAAGTCAGCATTGAGCCGGTGCAAGAGGGCAAGCGCCGCGTCAAAGCGCTGCTGCGCGACGGTGAGTTGGACGTGGCGGAACTGAACCTGCGCGTGGTCTGACGCCTAGGCCGCGACACGTTCTTCGACAAACTGGTAAAGTTGCTCAACGCGGCGGATCTTGCGCGCCGCGCCTTCTTCGACCTTGAAGCCGAACGCGCGCTCCAGCGCCACGACCAGGTCGATTGCGTCCAGGCTGTCCAGGCCAAGGTCTTCATACAGGTCTTTGTCGGGCGTGATGTCGCCAGCCACGAGCTCAAACTCGCGCGCGACGATTTCTTGCACCTGACTGCGGATAGATGCGGTTGCCATACCTATACTGCCGCCCCCAAGGGGAAAAAGGGCTGACCCACATCTGTATTGTCCGGCATAATCGGGATACGCGCAAGTGCAACAAGCAACCGACACCCAGGAATCTGCCACGGCTTACCCGCCGCCCAGCAACGCGGTGATCAACCTGTTTCGAACCGCCGCGGCGTACAGCCTGCTGGCTGTGCAACTGGCGTTTGTGCTGTTTATCCTTGAGATACCGTACTGGCTGGCAGACCGCTTTCTGGCCCGCCATCGCGGCGATGCCTTTTACTCGGCGCAACGCGCGATTGCCCGCTGGTTTTTCCGCCTGTACCCGTTCGGGTGGCAGCGACGCATCAACTGCCGGCGTGACGCCTTTCCTGTGCCGTGCGTGATTGTTTGCAATCACCAGAGCATGCTCGACATCCTAATGGCGCTGATGCTGCCGGTCAACGCGCGCTGGTTCATCAAGCCGTGGACGGTGAAGATTCCGCTGATGGGCGAGCTCAACAAGCTGGCAAAGCACATCCGCGTTGATGACACCGAGGCTGGCGACCCGCAGCGCCCGCAGGGTTTTGACACCGCGCTGGGCTGGCTCAAGGATGGCGTCAGCATCCTGTTTTTTCCTGAGGGCTCGCGCAGCCCCGACGGCAAGCTCAAGCGCTTCAAGAACGGCGCGTTCATGCTGGCCGTTGAGGCGCAGGTGCCGGTGGTGCCGGTTGTGCTTGAGGGCACCGGCGCGTGTGTGCGCAAAGGTAGCCCGGTCGTGCATCACCCCGACGTGGTGATGAAGGTGCTGCCGCCGGTTTCGACCAAGGGCCTCAGCGGCGAAATGGACGCCGCCCGCCTGAAAGCCGATGTACATGAGAGGATGGCCGCAGAAATCGCCGCTTTGCGTACAGCCAAGGCCAAGCCCGGCGTGCGCAGCATTCACGGCTGGCTTACGCGCCTGGGCATGTTCGGGGCGGCCAGCGTGCTTGCGTTGCTGGTGGGCCTGTCGCTGTACGTCAAGAATTTCTGCATTGCCGAGCCACCGGCGTTTGACGGCGATCGCACTCTCGCGAAAGAAGAACTGCGCGAAGTCAGCTTTGACAACCGCGTCGTCACGCGCCTGGGCAACAACTGGCGCCGCCGCCGCGAAGACGTGAACGAAATCGCACTCACGGGCACGCCATGGCAGCGCGGCTACGCCAACGCAAAGCTCACGCCTGAGCTGCTGGAAGCACAGGAAAAGCACCTGCTTTACACAGCCCGTGAATTTCTGCCCAACAGCGCGAGTTTCTGGCTGGTCAAGCAGTTGATCGCCGTCAACAACCGGCGCCTGCCTGAGCATGTCAACGAGCGCGAGCAACTTGAGGTGCTGGGGCTGGTCGAGGGCAGTGTCGATCACTACCCCGACGAAGGCGTGCCGCTGTACCACCGCGTGCTGAACTACCACGCTGCCCACGACATCAGCCACATGCTGATCGACAACCCGCTGGTCACGCGCAAAGAGCTGGTAGGTTGCAGCGCCATCGCTGCGTGGGGCGAAGCCAGTGAAAACGGCGACATCTGGGTGACGCGCAACTTCGACTGGGAAGCAGGCGAGATCTTCGATCGCGAGAAGTGCATCATTTACGTCTGGCCCGACGCGGGCCTGGCCTATGTGCATGTTGCATGGGCCGGCATGGCGGGCGCCGTCACCGGCATGAACGAAGCCGGCATCAGCATTCACCTGAACGCCGCCCGCACCAACGAAACCGGCTTTGGCCGCATCGGCACGCCGGTCAGCATGCTGGTCAAGCGCGTGCTGGAAAACGCCCGCAGCATTGAAGACGCGCACCGCATACTGCGCGAGGCCACGGTCTTTGTCGCCGACTCGTACATGGTCGCCAGCCGCGACGAGAAACGCGCCGTGGTGATTGAAAAATCGCCAAACCATTGCGTGCTGCGCGAGGCCAGCCAGCCCGGCATCCTGCTGCAAACCAACCATTTGCTTGGCGAGCCGTGGAAAGACGACCCGGTGCAGCGCGAACAGATTGAGCGTGCAACCACCCTGCAACGCTGGAACCGGCTGGAAGAACTGGCGGACAAGCACAAGGGCAAGTTCAACCGCGATGTGTGTGCAGCGATCGCCCGTGACCGGGGCGGGCGCGGGGGTAAAGATGTGGGCATCGGCAACCGCAACGCGATTGACGCCGGTATCTGCGCGCACAGCGTGATCATGAACGTCAGCAAGGGCGAAATGTGGGTCAGCAGCGGCCCGTGGACGTACGGGGCGTACATTCACGTGCCGGTTTTTGAGATGTTGCGCGCGGGCCCCGGCGGCGCGGTGCGCTTTCACCTGCCGCGCGGCAACGACATCCGGCGCGATGCGCGTTTCGGTGAACAGGATGACCTGCGCGAGTTTCGCAAGCAGCTCAAGGTGACGCGCGTCAACCTGGAGGCTGGGGACATTCCCGCGCTGGAAGCCAACGTGCGCACGCTGCGTAACCTGAACCCGAACGGCTTCGAAACTACATACTTTCAGGGCCGCCTTGCGTTGCTCAAGGAAAAGCCAAAGGACGCCGCGAATCACTTTGAGCGGGCCCTGGAGCAAGAGCCGCACTATGAAGAAGTCCGCGAACACATCCGCGTCTGGCTGAGCAAAGCCGAGCGCGAGTAGCCGCATTTTGTCCGCGGCTCAATCCCGGAGGCAGGAGCCCAGAGCACCACCGACGGGCAGGGGATTCGCCCCGGAAACCCGCATGAAACCACGCAGGATTACTGAACCCGTAAGGCCGGGCACCCGTTAGAGATGTGTATCGGCGTAAGAATCAGCAAGTAAGGAATGCTTGCATGGCACCTTGGGAGGGGTACCATGGAAGCACGCTTGGGGACACTTCCAAAAGTGGTTAACCAGCCCGCATGTGGGTGCGAGCGGTTGTGTATTTTAGCGCTGGGCATGGTGCGTCTTGGAGGATGGGTAAAGATGAAGACACTTGCGACAGCGGCGATTGCTTTTCTCGCCATATTGCTTTTCGGCGCAACTCTCAGTGCGCAAGCAACAGCATCAACGGGCATTCAAAACTACGGCACGTCCGGCAACTGGCTTGACGAATACTATTTCGATGTGGACTTCGGTGCAGGCGTAGCTTCCTGCGATCTGTCAATCAACATCTCCCACACTGCGGCAATGTCGGGTGGCTTCGACATGTGGATGACAGATGCCCTTACGGGTCTGCCCTTGGCTTCGGACGTTCAGAAGTACGACATCGGGATAGCCTATGGGCCGACGACTCCGGCAGCAGCACCCGGAACGCCCGCTCCTGTCGTGATCTGGGGTCCAAACTCTGTTCTTGGAGCGCCCTTGCAGGGCAATCACCCGCTTACCGGCATCGTGCGGTTCAACTTCACGGTCCTCGTTCGAAACACTTCGACATTTCCGAATGACATCAATGTGACTTGGACGACGACTGCCGGAACGATCATCCCGAACACGGGCTTCCCAATTCCGACCGGTACCAATCTGGGCTACAACGTGTGGACGCAGGTTGCTGCCACAACGCCGGGCATTCTTGGTGGTTATGGACGCGCGGGTGATTCCGACTATTTCCAGCGCAATCACTCGAACGTGTCTTGGGGTACGGCGCGGTTCGGCAACGCCAGCGATCAGCTCCAGTTCTACATCGACTTTGACTTGGGTTCCGCCAGCACGACTTACAGCGTTGGCATCTCGAACTTTGCATACCAGCAGCCGGGAACCGCAACAGGCACCTGCATTGCTGAGTTGTACGACATGGCTGTGGGGTTCAGTACTCCTGTTGCAACTGCTACCTGCAGCACTGCTTCCATTGGCTTGGCTGGCGCGGGTTACGGTACTTACACAACCAGCACGGCTCGCACTGGTCTGCAGCGATTCCGTGTGGTTGTTCGCGGCCAGAACCTGCAAAACGTCGCTTACGGGGCCACAACCTTTGCCGACTTCGGTTGGAATGTTTACTTCCCGCGCGCCGGCCAGTTGGGCGCGGTGACGAATGAGCCAGTCATCGCCCCGCCCCGCATGAGCATCACTCCTGCCAGCGGTACGCTGACGAACGGCCAGACGTTGGTAGCTTCGGGCGGCACTCCCACAGTCAACTACGCCTGGTCAGTGGTCTCCGGTACGACGGCAACCATCAACCCGACGACCGGCCAAGTTACCACGACCGGCAACGGTACTGTGACGATCCGCGTAACCAACGGCACTACCGGCGAGTTCGCTGAGGGCACGTACACCACGGGCACTGGCGGTGGCGGTGGCGGTCCTTTGGACATCACCGGCCCAGGGTCGTTGCCGAACGGCACGGTCGGCACGGCATATCCCAACACGACCATGACGGCCACCGGCGGCACCCCGCCATACACATGGAGCGACGGCGGCACTCTTCCGCCGGGCCTCTCAATCGCGCCCAGCACCGGTGTTATCAGCGGCACGCCTAACACGCCCGGCAACTACAGCCCGGTCACAATCACTGTCACTGACAGCGCTGCCGGCTCAGACAACGCCACATACGGCGTCCAGATTGTGGCGGCAGGCGGCTTGATCATCCTGACGACCTCGCTCAACAACGGCACCGTCGGCACAGGCTACAGCCAGACAATCAATGCCAGCGGCGGTACCGGGCCTTACAGCTGGTCTCGCACTGCGGGAAGCCTGCCGACGGGCTTGACGTTGGGCAGCTCAACCAGCACCACGGTTGCGATCACCGGCACCCCGTCGGTGGCCAACACCTTCAACTTTACGATCCAGATTGAAGACAGCTTGGCCGCAACTGACACCCAGGACTTCACGGTCACCATCGCGTCGGGTGGCGGCGGCGGTGGTGGCGGCGGAATCAGCAAGGGCGGTGGCGGCGGTGGCGGCTGCAGCAATGGCGGCTCGCACTCGGCGTGGCTGATGCTCGGCCTTGCCCCGCTGGCGTTGCTGGTGCTGCGCAAGCGCCGCTCGGCGTAGTCAACCAGGCGTCAATCCAAAGCCCCCGCGACCACGCGGGGGCTTTTCGTTCTGGTTGATGACCGGTGGCCAGACTGGGTCAAGCCCATCGCAGTCCATACCGGGAATGACGACGCGGCCCGCAGATCAACGCAAATCAGCGCAGACAATGCGCTGCGTGTCGGAGGGATTGGCCTTGGTTTGCGCAGTCCTGTCTGCATCCACCTTCGGGAAGCCGCAGAGGGGCGCTGCTCTTTACTTTTGCAGGCCCCCCCCTCCCTACAGCACAGCGATGCAGAGGTGGCACTGGTAGTCATGTCACGGCCTAACGCGTGCAAGTCGTGCGTTTGCGGCGGCATGACAGAACTGTGAAGGCAAATGCCGTTACACAAGACAACCATTTTCTACCCAATCACGTTTGCAGTACAACGACTGGGTGCGACGCAGCGCCGCCATGCGCTGATTTTTTCGGGTACGGCCTCTCCCGGGGCCAGGAGGACATTGGAGATGCGAGGACTAAGCAGAATTCTGGCCATAGCCGCCCTGTGCGCAACCGCGCCGCTGGCGGCCCAGATTACGCTGTCGCAATCAACGGACGGCGTGAACATTCAGCCAGCCAACACGCCGGCTTGCGGCAACAGCACGGGCACCACCGACAACAGCTACTGTCGCGCCTACAACATCGCAACGCCAATGACCGCCACAGCGGTACGCATCGGCGTCGAAAGCGATGGCGGCATCAACACCATGGAAATCAAGTTCTGGAACTACACGGGCATTGTGGGCCAAGCCAGCTTCGTCCTTGGAAGCCAGATCGGCAACACGACCAGCTTCCTGACCAAGGGTGACGGAACGTGGGACGGCACGGTCCAGACCATTCTGCTGGATACTCCGGTCTCGTTGCCCGCCGGCAACGTACTAGTCGAAGCCAAGATCCTGAACAACCAGCTCACAGACGGACTGTTCTACTTCGGGTCAAATACCGGAGGCGAGACACCGACGAACTCAAGCTTCATCATTGCACCGGACTGCAACATTACCGTCCCAACCACAATGGCCACGGTTGGCTTTCCGACCTGCCACATCATCCTCGACATCGTCGGCTACACAGCCGCACCGCCGACGCCGGTGATCTCGGTCCGCTACCCCACGGGTACGGGCAAGCGCGTTCCGCCCACCAGCGGCAGCATCCACGCCGGTACCTACACGCCGGGCGCGGCTGGCAACGTGGTGGTGCAGTTGCACAACCACGGGCCTACCGGCAGCATCACCGTCTCAAGTGTCAACATCGGCACCCAGACCAACTGCACCGTCGGCTCGATTACGCTGCCGGGGGCAATCGCGGCTGGCACAAGCCAGAACTTGACCATCCCGGTCACGCCAAGCGCGGGCATCGGGACATTCTCGTTCAATGTCACGGTCAACTCCAACGCGGCAAACCAGTCGGCATACGCGTTTACCGTAAACGGCGGGCGCGGCATGACGGGCACGTTTACCGTGATCCCGGCTGGCGGCGGCAATTACACCGACATCGGCGCGGCGTTTGATGACCTGGAAGCATGTGGCATGGTTGGCCCGGTGATTATCGAAGTCGCAGACGGCACATACACGCCGACCATGTCCTACGGCCTTGGCTCACAGGGCAGCCTTGCCAAGACGCCGATTTACGGCAACAGCTCGGTCAACACCATCACCATCCAGGCGGCGACGGGCGCGAACCCGATCATCGACGGCGGTGGCTTTGGCCCGTTCATTGACGGTTTGGCCGGCAACGGCACCGGCTGCATGTCGTTCCACGGCTTGACCTCGATCACCGTGGAAGGCCTGACCTTCCGAAACGGTGCAGACTTCGGGCTGTTCGTGACCGGCAGCAAGGAAAACGGCAGCATCGCGCGCAACGCCACCATTCGGCGCTGCACCTTTCATAACATCAGCAACGGGCCGGGACTGGCGATTGTGCACGACTACTACTCGTACAACAACGTGACCGTAGAAAACAACATGGTTTACAGCTGCGGCGCCGGCAACTCGGCATACTTGGGTGCGCTTCGCGGCGCTATTGCAGTCTGGCACCCCGGCACCAACGGCTTGTATCAGCACAACACGATCCTGCACAACGCGGCGCAGGGTACAGCTATCAGCGGCTGCCTTGGATTCACTGCGGGCAATGTGTTCCTGGCGATCAACCCGACGGTAAGCTTCAACGTGTTCTCGGTCACCAGCAACGGCATGGCCTGCTACGTCTTCCGGCAGGCTGCCAGCGGCACACCGACCACCATGCCTTCGGTTGCTGACCGCAATGTCGTGCACTACGGCCCCGGCTGCAACGCGGCCCACGGCTACGGCACAGGTGGCACGGCGCCGATTGCTGCCGTGACGTACGCGACGTTGGCGAACTGGCGGGCTGCTTACGCCAGCCTGAACGTCAACAGCATCGACAGTGACCCCAACCTGGTCAGCAGCACCGACGTGCATTTGCAGACGACGTCGCCTGCCATTGACCTTGCCGTTGGCAGCACAGTCACGATCGACCGCGACGGCGACACTCGCCCGATCGGTACCGCACCTGACGCCGGCGCTGACGAGCGCGCGGGCGGCGGCGCGGGCGGCAGCTTGAACATCACCACCACCACGCTGCCCGACGCGGTTGAGCTGGTGGCGTACAGCACCCCGGTCACTGCGACCGCATCCGGCTTGGCACAGCCCTTCACGTGGTCGCTGGTCGGCGCCCCGGGCTGGCTGGGTATCACCGGCACCACACTGACGGCCACGCTCAGCGGTACGCCGCCTGCCGCAAGCGCGAACACTTACAACTTCGACCTGGTGATCACCAAGGGCACCGTCAGTGACACGCAGGCCGTTTCGCTTACGGTGCTGCCGTCCGGCACTTTGATCATCACAACGACAAGCCTGCCCAGCGGCACTGTTGGCGTCGGCTACAACCAGACGATCCAGGCCAGCGGCGGCACCGGCGGCTATGTGTGGACGCTGGACGTTGGGCCCCTGCCTGCGGGCCTCAACCTTGACATGGCTGCAACGGGCCTGAGCACAACGCTTACGGGCACGCCGACGACGGCTGGCACGTATCCGTTTACGGTTCGCATCACCGACAGCCTGGCCGCGACCGACCCGCAGGCTTACACGCTTGTCATCAACAACCCGCCGGGCCCAATCGGCAAGAAGAAGGGCGGCAGCGGCGGCGGCGGTTGCAGCAGCGGTGGGGGAACTGCTCCATGGATGCTGCTTGGTTTGATCCCGCTGGCATTGCTGGCTGTTTACAGGCGGCGCTCGGCGTAGAGCGAGGCATCACCAAAAGGACAGGCGCCTTGGCGCCTGTCCTTTGCATTTGACTACTGCCACGCCTCCTCAAACAGTTGCAGCAGCTCGATCGGCGACGGCACGTGCAGGTCAGCCTCGTAGCGCGGCGGCCCGGCGTTGTTCATGATCAGGCAGGTTGCCGTGCCTGCCTGCCGGCCCGCGGTCATGTCGTCCTTGAAATCGCCGACCATCAGCGCGCTCGCCGCCAATGCTCCCAGCCGCTCAAGCGCATGCAGCACGGGCTCCGGCGAGGGCTTGATCGGCCCGAACTCGCGCGTGACAAGCACGTCCACCTCTATCCCGATGGCGCGCAGGGTGGCGGCTGCGGCTTCGTGCATGTTGCGGGTGATGATCGCCATGCCGATGCCGCGGTCGCGCAGCGCAGCCACCAGCTCAAGGGCGCCGGGGTTGGGTGCGGCGCGCGCGGCGGCTTCGCGTTCTGCTTCCTCGACGACCTGCATGGCGCGAGCGCGGGCTGGTGCATCAAGCTGCTCAAGGGCGTGCATGATCGACATTCCGCGCGGCAGTCCGAGTTTCTGGCGCAGCGCGTCAAAGTCGATGGTCGGGGCGGCCAGCGTGCCGTCCAGGTCAAACAGCACGGTGCGAATGCGCGCCAGCACTAGCGTGCGGTCCTGGTAATCGCGGGCCGGTCAGCGTCCGCGGTATGAAACAGGTACAGCGCCACACCGGCGGCGATGGCTGTGCCGGCGGCAATCGCGCCGATCAGCAAGCGGCTTCGTGCGCCGCGCCTCTGCTTGAGTTGTTGCCACTCAAGGTACTCGGTATCGGTGCGCACGCCGCGCACGCGGCGCAGCACTTCGCGTGCGATCGGGTGTTCGTCGGCGGCGACCTGCACCACGCCGCCGTGGCGCATCAGCAGGTTGCCGGTTTCGACGCGCACGGTCACGCCGTTGGCCCGCAGCGCGGCGCTGGCCAGCATCGCGTCGGCATAACTGTAGGGGTGGTACACAGTGCGCCATTGTTCAATGCCGCCCGAAAGCAGCGAATGGCCGCAGAAAATGCAGCGTTCCCACTCGCCCGCAGATGGCTTGGCGCAGGCGGGACAGTGTTCAAGACGTGTCAGGCGCGGCTGCATGGGCAACAATCTAGTCGCGACGGTGCGCATTGAAAGGGGCGGCCGCACCTGTGCCACAGTGCCGGATGCCGTACAATGCACCCATGGAGCGCACCGCACTTACAGACTCCAACCTCGCCGGCCTGCTGCGGCTGCTCGAAGACGCCGACCCGGGGCTGACGCGCACGCTGGTTGACCGCATGGCTGGTTTTGATCCCGCCGAGCGCGACCGCATTGAAGAACAGGCCCGGAACGCGCCCACTGCTGTACGCATTGCCGTGCGCCGCGCGCGCATTCGCGCGGGCTATAACGCCGAGTTGCCGCACTGGCAAGCCGCACTGATGCGCCGCAGCCTCGACCTTGAAGGCGCGATTGTGGCGCTGGGCCGTGCAGCCGGCGCCGGCGGCATCAGCGAAGTGAGTACCCGGCTTGACGCGCTGGCTGAGCAGGTGGGGCGGCTATTGAGCGGCGACCGCGCCTATGACACCGGCCTGTCGGCGATTGCCGAGGTGCTGCACAAACGCCATCGGCTGCGCGGCAACGAGGCAAACTATCATCACCCCGGCAACAGCTATCTGCAAACGGTGCTGGAGACAGGGCTTGGCATGCCGATCAGCCTGTGCGTGATCGCGATGCTGGTGGGGCGGCGGCTTGAGCTGCCGGTCAACGGCGTTTCTACGCCCGGGCACTTTCTGGGCTATTATGGCGACGCGGACCTCGGCATCGGCGCGTGGTTTGACCCATTTGCCGGATTTGCGCGAATCTCGGAAGCGCAGGCCAAAGCGATAGTCGCCCGCTACAGCGACGACTTTGAATTCATCGGCCCCCGGGCGGCGCGCGACTCTGAAGTGCTGATGCGCTGGGTGAGCAACCTGGTCAACGCCTGGACTCAACTGGGCGACTTCGAGCATGCCCGGAACTTGGGCGAGTGGGCGGGGTCTATTGCGCTATAGGGCCGGTTGACTTTGCGCGAACCCCTGGGTTCGCGCCATGGCAAATTCGCAGCAAAGAACGCAACCCGTGGCGGCATTTCGGGTTAACTGTAAGGCCCCAAAACCCTAGACTACTCAAGAGTGAAGGCCCGCGTGTCAAAACAGGAGGTGCGCATGTCCCGGACCCGATGGGCGCTGTTTGCGCTTGTGGCCGTATTGTCGATTGTTGCCGCCGGCAGCCAGAGCCTTGCCCAGCGCGGCAAAGACAAAGGCAAGGGCGGCGGGCCGCCGGGCCCCGCACCATGGAAAAAGGGCGGCAAGGGCGACGCCAACCGGCCCCAGCTCAAGATTGAAGACATCAAAGCCGACGGCGTTTACGAGGTGTTCAACCTGCTTCCGGCCAAGAATGACCAGCCGCGCATTGGCGTTACGGACAAAATTGCCTATCGACTGGCTTCTTACGACCCGCCATCGCACACGCTGAAATTTGTCGTGCTGGACATCGCCAAGGGCGGGCTGTCAACCAAGTCGATCAAGCTGCCCAGCGAGTGCCCGGCGTTCAACGGCATCCCGCGCATGGCCTATGACAGCGGAGACGTTTGCATGATTTCGCAGCAGGCGGCCACGGTGTTTGTGGACGTAGTCAGCGGCAAAGTGAAGTTTGCTGCCGGCTTTGACGCTGCGGTGCCGCAAGAGGCCCCAAGGCCCAAAGGTGGCGATCGCGGCTGGCCCAAGGGCGGCGAAACGTCCATGCCAGCCAGCAGCTATCGCGTGCACGGCAGCGCAGGCGGGCGTTTTGCGCTTTCGGTGCGCGTTGACTACGATAGTAAGGCCAAGACCTACGGCAGCAACGGCGCCACCCTGCACGGCATGGACATCAAGAGCCAGCCGCTGGCGTGGGACCACAACCGATATGGTGTGCCGCCGCCGAAGCGTGACGGCGTGTTCGCGGTGACAGACAGCGAGATCGTGGTGCTGGTGACGAGGCCCAAGACGGCGGGCTCGTTCGGCAACGCGCATGAGCTGAGCTGCCTTGTGTTCGACCGCAAAGGTGCACTGAAGGAAGTGCAAACCAACACTGAAAACTGGCACGGCCGCAACGCCGAGCGCGCGACCATAAGCCCTTGCGGGCAGTACATTGTGGCGCACCCGGAAGACGGCCTGCATCGTTTTGTGGTCAAGCGCGGCACATGGGAGCGCGGCTACAAGACCGACTACAACGACGCCTGCGTGGGCTTTGCCCCCAGCGGCGGGATAGGCGTGTTTATTGAGAACAAGACGCCTCAGCGCGCAACACTGAAGGCGATCAAGCTCGAGAACGCCGAAGTGCTGTGGGAGACCAGCGTGCTGCACGACGAGGTGCAGGGTGAGGGCGACGATGAGCCGTTCACCAGTGTTGGCCCGGGCGCGATCGTGGTCGCGGCCAAGTGGGGTATCTGCTCGGGGACGACGTCAGACACGCCAACTATGCTGTACGCGGCGCAGGCGATCGACTTTGTGCCGCTTGCCATGAGCTACGATGAAGCGGGCAAGCTGGTGGCGGTACTGGCGACCGACCGCATCTTTGTGCTCGATGCGAAGACGCGCAATGAAGTGATGAGCGTTCAGTTGCCCAAGGCGCTGCCTGCCAACGCGCTGGGCGAGTTCATCACCTTTGACACCAAGGCCCGCAAGCTTATGGCGTGCGCGCGCAACCAGGGCGCGTGGGTCGTTGATGTGGCCACCTCGACCCTTGAGGCGACCCTGCCTGCGATCCCCGGCACATTCGCCCGGGCGCTGCCCGACCTTTCCGGCATCATCTACTCACAGCCCAAGGACCAGGGCGGCAACGTCATGATCCAGAAGGCTGACGGCAGCGAAGCGCAGCGCCTGTATCGCTGTGAGTACAAGGACACGCTGGCTGTGTGCCTGTGGGTGGACGAAAAGGGCAAAGAGTTCCTGATCACCGAGCGCGAAGTCGGCGAGGGCAAGCTGTTCCTGGTGAACGAAAAGGGCGAAAAGACCGTCAAGTACAACGTGGCGGACGCCGACACCAACTACACCGGCGACACGGCGGTGGCGGGCTTTGTGACCAAGAAGAAAGAAGTTGTGCTGATCAACGAGACCAGCCGTTGGGGCTACACCGGCATCAATTGCTCGGTGATTTTCCCCGGTGAGTCCGGCATTGACACGATCTTCACCGCGATCTTCAAGTCGGAAGACCTGCCGGGCCGCAGCACATACGGCATGACCGCGGCCTCACCCTTCTTCGGGCAGTTGCACTGGGGCGACATCAACGTGGCGCGCTTTGCCTGCCCAGCCGGCGTGCTGGAAGCCGACATCGCCAAAGGCGCGTTCACGCTGTATGCCTGGAGTCGCGCACCGCAGGGGCTGACGACGATCAACCCCAAGGGGCGCGAGTTCTTCGTCGCGGGCACCGGGGGACTGACCACTTACAAACTGAAGTAGAAGCTATTGCCTGCCTGTGAGCCCGGCCCCGCAGGGGGCCGGGCTTGCTTACGGCACGAGTGCGGCGGCCGGAACCTCTGCAATCCTGCCCGAGATTCACTATGGTGTTAGCGGCTTCATTCTGCCTGTATGTGTCCGTTTGACTGGCAAGGGTTCATGCCGACATGCGTGTAGTCTTTCTTGGCACACCCGAAATCGCCGTGCCGTCCCTGCGCGCCATTGCTGCCGCGCATGAGCTTGTCGCTGTTTTCACGCAGCCCCCGGCGCGGCGTTCACGGCGCGGCAAACCTGAGCCGAGCCCGGTCGGGGCGGCTGCGCAGGCGCTGGGACTTGAGTGCCACGAGGTCGAGAGCGTGAACAGCGGCGAGGCGTTGGCACGAATGCAGGCGCTTGCGCCGGACGTGATCGTGGTTGTGGCATTCGGCCAACTGCTGAAAAAGGCCGTGCTCAACCTGCCGCGATTCGGCTGCATCAACTTTCACCCCAGCCTGCTGCCGCGTTACCGGGGCGCGGCGCCCGTGCAGCGCGCGGTGCTGGACGGCGTGACAGATTCAGGCCTGACCGTGATGCGGCTGGTGCGCAAGATGGACGCTGGGCCGATCCTGTTGCAGCGACCGTGGCGCATGGACCCTGCGTTGGATGCAGCCGAGCTGCTTGAACAGGCCGGTGAGCTGGGCGCGCCGATGCTGCTTGACGTGCTGGCGCGCTTGCCCGGGATTGTGCCGCGTGAACAGGATGAATTGCAGGTGTGTTATGCGCCGCCGTTGACACGTCAAGACGGCATGCTCAGGTGTTCCGAGGCGGCGTTGGCGTTGCACAACCGGGTGCGGGCCGTGCAGCCCTGGCCCCGGGCAGAGGCGCAACTGCTGCGCACGCCCGAAGTACGACTGATCGTGCACCGCACGCGCGCCGAGGCCGGCAGCGGCCAGCCCGGCGAGATTGTCGGAATCAACGGGGACGGCATAGCCGTTGCATGTGCAGTGGGCGTTTTGCGAATCACACAGGCACAGCTTGAGGGCAAGCCCGCACGGCCCGGGCGCGACATCGCGAACGGGCTGAGGCTTAAGGTCGGCGAGAGGTTCCGGTAAATGGCGCGCAAGCCTGACAACGTTGAAGACACCGCGGCTCCGGCTGCCGCCGAAGCCGAGGCGCCGACGCTGGGCAGCCTGGTGCGGGCGAACCGCATGATCAACCTCAGGGGTAGCGACAAGTCGCTGGCGCTTGAGCAGTTGGTGTCAACGGCGGCGCGTGCGCTCAGCCTGAATGCCGGCGAGCAGCTTGACCTTTCCGCGGCGGTGCATGCACGCGAGGCGGCATTGAACACGCAGCTCGGGCCCGGATGGGCCGCGCCGCACGCCATGCTCGATTTCGCCGACGAGTTGACGCTTGTGATCGGGCGCAGCAAGGCGGGGATTGATTTCGGCCGCGCCGAGATGGGCCGCGTGCACCTGGTGTTTCTGCTGATCATGTCGCCGCGGCTTCATGACCACTACCTGAAAGTGCTGTCGCAGATCGCCAACGCCTTCAAGGGTGATGACCGCGCCGAGCGTATTGAGCGCGCCCTGCGCGCCGACACGCCGCAGAAGTTGCGCTCAGCGCTAGGTGAAGCGGCACGCAAACGGGTGGTGGTCTCGCGGCGTTTGCCGCCTGTGACGCGGGCGCTGATCCGCAACCTGTTGCGGTTTGCCGACGAGATTGACGCCGAGGCCATCCTGCTGTTCAGCGACGTATTCCGGAACCAGTCGCTGCTCAGCGGGTTCATCAGTCGCCACATGGTGCTGGCCACGCGCGGCGTGGACGTGCCGGACGCGCTGGCTGAGCGCGCGCGCGGGGTGATACGCCTTGCGCGCGGCGACTTCAGCCCTGAAAGCGCGGTGCAGCTTGCGATGCTCGCCGCCGGCGCCCGTGATCTGCTGGGCAACGGATCGCGCGTCGTCGCGGTGTGCGGTGAAAAGGGCAGCGACGTGTTTGACGCGGTGCGCATTGAGACTCCCCGCGACGTGGTTTCACGCATCTACAGCAAGGGCGGCCGCGACGGCGTGCTGCCTGAAGTGTTCGAGCGCGCCGTGCAGTTGCTGGTGGAACTGGCTGAGGAAGGCCGCGAGGGCAAGCGCATCGGCACCAGCTTCATCCTGGGCGACGAGGAGGCGGTCAAGCCCTTGACGCAACAGCTCACGATCAACCCGTTCAAGGGATACAGCGACAACGAACGCAACCTGATGGACCCGGCACTGGAAGAGACCGTCAAGGAGTTTTCCTGCCTGGACGGCGCCTTCATCATTGGCCGGACCGGCGTGATCCAGAGCGCCGGCAGCTACCTGAACCCGCCGGCGGAAGTCCGTGTTGAGCTTGTGTCCGGCCTTGGCACCCGCCACCGCGTGGCCGCAGCCATGACCAAGGCCACCAAGGCGATTGCGCTCGTGCTTTCGCAAAGCACAGGTCGTGTCACGGTTTACAAGAACGGCCGCGAAGTTCTGACAGTCGCGGCATCACGCCGGGGCATCGTCGCCAGCAGCGAAGGCGAAGCATGACCGAGCCCAGGCGCATCATTGAAGCCGAGGTTGTGCGCGATGAAACGCCCGGGCAAGCGCAACGCGTGGAGACACATCGCGCGGGTCAAATCGGGCCCATGCGCTTTGTTTCGCGCGGCGTGTATGTTTCCGGCGGCGGCATTGATGCCGCGGCGCTTGGCCGCGCACGACTGCGGCTGGCGGTCGCGGCGCTTGTCTCGCTTGCAGGCGCGGTCGGCGCAGGCTGGCTTGCCGCCACTACGCAGATTGTGTTGCTGGCGGCCTTGATGCTGGTGATGGGCGCGCTGCTTGCGCTGGCGGCTTTGCTGTTCGGGGCACTATGGCGCCTGATGGGACGGCTGGCCCCGCCCTCGTAATCGCACAGCCAACCCCGCGATTCGCGAATTCAAGAATCAACTCCCCTGGCTGGCCAATTCGGATTTGAGTGTAATGCCTTGTCGCGGTAAGCTACTAACCACTAACGGTGGTAAATCACTGCTGAGATAGGTCGCGGATTGATTCGACGAACGTAACTAATTACAGGGGAACAATATGCGTAACTGGGTGATTGCGGTGGCACTCGTGATGGGGGCGGTCTTTTCCGTCCTGGCACAAGATGGGCGTGGCACAGAAGCCAGAGAAAAGGCCGCTGAGAAGGCCGGTGAGGCGCAAGCGGAAAAAGCCGCGGGCGTCCAGTTCCTCGCCAGCCTTGATGACGCCAAAAAGCAGGCCAAAGCCGCCGACAAGAAGCTCTTCATAGTCTTCAGCACCAGCTGGTGCGGGCCGTGCAAGCAGTTGCAGGCAAAGGTGTGGGACGACGACAACTTTGCCGTGGCGCTGGCAAAGACCTGCGTAGCGCTGAAGCTTGACGGCGACCTTGAACGCGAGGCCGTCAAGTCCTTTGAGGTTCGCGGTTACCCGACCGTCGTGCTGTGCGATTCCGACGGCAAGGTACTGGCCCGCCAGGTCGGCGCGGCCATGCAGACCGGAGCCGCGTGGGAGACCTGGATCTCTGAGAAGCTGGGCCACGGCAGCCAGCTTGAAGACCTGATCAAGGCTGCAACCGCGGCGCCGCAGGACCTCGCCAAGGTCAAGGGCGTTGCCGATGCGCTGTGGGACCTGGGCCGCAAGGACGAAGCGGCGCAGTGGTACGACAAGGCCGAGAAGCTCGCCGACGAAACCGCGCTGCAGATCAAGCTGCGCAAAGTCGAGGCCCTGCTGATCAAGCGCAAGGACGATCCGACCATCCATGAAGTTATGGGCGACATCCTGCCCAGGATGATGGCGAAGAAGGACGAACGCGTGATCGACATCAGCTTCAACTTCGCGAACCTGATTGCCCGCATGGCGGAGAAGAAGGATCCCGCCAAGGCCCGCAAACTGATGCAGGACCTCGCGGCTGCGTTTCCCGAGCACAAGAAGGCGCCGGGCATGCGCTGCATGGCCGGTATGTACGCCCACCTTGGCGGCGACAACGAAACGGCCCTGGCAGAAATGAAGAAGATCGCTGAAGACTACAAAGACAGCGACGACGCCGAGACCAAGATCTGGGTTGACCGCTGCCACCGCTTCATCAAGACGCTGGAAAGCGGCGACAAGTACCGCTAGCCGGGTGGTGGGCAAACGACGGGGCCGGCAAGCACGCCGGTCCCGTCGGCTTTTGCGCCTGCTATCATGCCGCCATGACAAACCGCAACCCTCAGGCCGCGCAGATGGCCGATGAAAGCATGGTGCGCAACCTTTCGGCGCAGGCACGCGCGATCTGGCCGCAGGAACAAGCGCTGTTTGAACGCTACCGGCTGGCTGCCGATGCGCGCGTCCTTGACCTGGCTTGCGGCACCGGCGAAATCACAGCGCGGCTGGCCGAGTTGTTGCCGGGAGCGAACTTGATCGGCGCCGACATTGAGGCCGCGCACCTCAACACCGCTGCCCGGCGCTGTGCCGAATACGGCCCGCGTGTGCAGTTCACACGCGCCGACGCCTACGAGCTGCCGTGGCAGAACGAGTTTGACCTGGTGGTGTGCCGCCACATGTTCCAGGCAGTGCCCGAGGCCCATAAGGTGCTGGCCCAGATGCACCGCGCTGCCAGGCCCGGCGGAGTCCTGCACGTGCTGGCGGAAGACTACAACATGATGCACTTCTGGCCTGTTGCCCACGACAACGACGAGTTCTGGCGGCTGGGCCCGATCAGCTATGCGCGCAACACCGGCACCGACCTGCGCAGCGGGCGCAAAGTGCTGACCTGGATGCACGAGCTTGGCATGCACGCCGTGCGCGTTGACTACGTCACGCTTGACACTGTGCGCAGCGACCGCGAGTCATTCGCGCAGATCTGGCAGGCCTGGCGTGATGGCTACACCGACACGATTGCCGAGCACACAACCTTGACACGTCAACAGGTCTGGGACGGCTGGAACGAAATGATCGCCGCCATCCGCGACCCGCACGGCTACGGCTGCTGGCACATCCCGGTCATCTCGGGACGCAAATAGGCGCGGCCTACTCGCGCTCGGCCAGCCAACGCTCGGCGTCAATCGCCGCCATGCAGCCCGTGCCGGCGGCTGTGATCGCCTGGCGATAGGTGTGGTCCTGCACGTCGCCGCATGCGAACACGCCGTGCACGCTGGTGTAGGTGTTGGGGTGGCCGGTGGGCCCGCCCGCCTCGTGGCCTGTCACAAGGTAGCCGTTGTCGTGCATTTTGAGCTGGCCCTTGAACAGGTCGGTGTTGGGGATGTGCCCAATGGCCAGAAACACGCCGTCGGCTTTGATGTCGGTGACCTGGCCGCTTTTGGTGTTGCGGGCCTTGATGCCGCATACGGTGCCGTTTTCGCGCTTGAGGTACTCAAGCGGTTGCTCATTCAGCGTCCAGGTGATCTTGGGGTTCTTGCGCGCGCGCTCAAGCATCGTCTTGCTGGCGCGGAACTCTTCGCGCCGGTGCACCAGGTTCACGTCGCCGAAGCGCGTCAGAAATGTCGCCTCTTCCATGGCGGTGTCGCCGCCGCCGATGACAATCATCTTCTTGTTGCGGTAAAAGGCGCCGTCGCAGGTTGCGCAAGTGTGCAGGCCGCGGGCAATCAGCTTTTCCTCGCCGTCGATGCCGAGCAGCCTTGATCGCGCGCCCGTCGAGATGATCACGGCGTCAGCCGTGTACTGTGTGTCGTCCACCCAGATCGCGAACGGGCTTTGCTTCAGTTCAACGCGCGAGACGTCAACGTCCTTGAACTCGGCGCCGAAGTCCATTGCCTGCTGGCGCATGCGGCCCATCAGTTCGGGGCCGCTGATGCCCCCGCTGGGAAAGCCGGGGAAGTTTTCAATCTCCGTGGTAAGCATCAACTGGCCGCCCGGCGGGCCGCCCGCCCCGAAACCCGCAAGCACCAGCGGCTTCAGCCCCGCGCGTGCCGTGTAGAGTGCCGCCGTGTTGCCCGCGGGACCACTGCCGATGACGATGACCTTCCGATGCTCGCTCATGGTCTGCTCCTTGCTTTCCGTATAAACGGCAAGCGGGCGGGTTTCCATTCCTTACTGCCCGGTCGGCGGTTCTTCCGTGCATTGACTGGCGCGCGGCCTGCCCAACCCCTAACATCCGCGCCCATGAAGGGCCGGAAAATCTACTTTGCCTTGTTGCTCGCCTGGCTGGTGCCCGGCCTTGGGCACTTCTTTGTCCGGCGGCACCTGCACGGGTTGTTTTACTTCGCGGCCATCGGCGCGCTGTACGGCGCGGGCATGATCATCGCGCAGGGCACAGCCGTGAACTACACACTGCACGAGTACTATTTTTACTGCCAGTTCTGGGCGGGCCCGGTCACGCTGGTGATTGAGGCGCTGCGCGGCAATGAGTCGATTTATCTCGGCGAGAACATCAGCGTGATGGCGCACCAGACCGGCGTGGTGTACGCGGCCACGGCGGGGATCTTGAACCTGATCGCGATCTGTGAACTGTACCGCCGCAACGCGCAGCCCGATGCGCCCGGCCCTGCCGACACCATGCGCGTCGGCCAGATCCCGGAGTCTGCCGATGCTTGACTATGTGCTGCTGTACCTGCCGCTTGCGCTGATCAGCGGCCTGGTCATGGGCGTGGCCGGCAGCCGCGAGTTCAAGCGCGGCCTGCTGCGCGGGTTGTTGAATGGTGCGCTGCTGGCAGGCGGCATGGTTGCACTGGTGTTTCTCGTGCAGCTCTCGACCGATCCGACCATCCTTTCGTAGCTGCGCGCACCCCGCGACGGGCCTTTCTAGCGCGCGCTCAATGTGGTGAAATACGGTCACAGGAGCAACCGTGGCCCAGCGGCAAGCGATAGTGCGCGAGTACGACGCCGGCGAGGTTCTGTGCCGCCAGGGCGCGGTCGCGGACCGCCTGTTTGTGCTGAAGGCCGGCGGCATTCGCGAAAGTGTCGTCCCCGACAAGGTGCTCGTGGAAGCCGACGACGCCAGGCTTGCCCGCGGCCACGACATTGCCTTCTTCAGTGAACCCGGCGCCAGCATCGGCCTTGAGGGAGCGCTGGCCGGGCATTATCAAGCCAGCCTGATCGCCGCCGAGACCAGCGTGGTCGTGGAGGTTCCCTGTGACGCGCGCGGCATCATGAACATGATCAGCGAGCAGCCGCATTTCGGCGTCTCGATGGCGCGTATGCTGGCGCGTCGGATGATGGCCGCCAATCGCAGTCTTGGCACTTCGCAGCGCGCGGCAAGCCGCTACCTGCGCGATTTTCAGGGAATGTGTGCCGACTTTTACAATCTCGTGCAGCGCATTGGCGAAGACAGCCAGGGTGAAGACGACGTGCTTCAGGCTTTGAACGCGGCAAAGCGCAGCTGGACGTACGGTGTCGGCGAGGGCGGCGGGGCGGAGCTTGCGCGCAACACACGCGTGCTGATGGCCCGTGTGGTCGATGACAAAGTAATGTCTTCACGGCAGCACAAACTGTCGCCCGGCGACTACCTGTGCCGAAAGGGCGACCCCGGCGGCACTGTGTATCTGGTCGTGTCCGGCCGCTTGAGCGTAAGAATCGGGACAGAGCAGTTCGGCGTGATCCGGCCCGGTGAGACCGCAGGCGAAATGGGAGTGCTGCTCGGTGAAGCTGAACCCAAGCGCATGGCTGACATCGTGGCCGACGAACCCAGCATTTGCGGCGTGATCCCCAATGACCAGTTCATACCCATGGTCAGCAGCCAGCCGCGCCTGCTGATCAACCTGTGCAAAGTAATGGCCTTGCGGGTGAAGTCGTTTGAGCAACTGGCCGCGGAAAGCGACGACGTGCTGCGCGCGGTTGCGGCGCGGTTTGATGCCGACAAGCACAGCTTTGAACGCGACTGCGCGGCGCTGCGACAGAACCTTGAGACGTTGCTTGCGGACAATGACCTGCCGCTTCACCAGGAAGTCGAGGCGCTGGCCCGCCTGGAAGAGCGCTGGTCGGAGCGCATGGCCGAACTCAAAGACAAGTTATCCGCCGGCGCGCGATAGCAGGCATACGCGGTTCAGGTGCCAATCTGTGTGTGCTTACGGAAACGAACTCGCGCGCGTCAACGCCAGGTCACATGACCGCCACCGCCGCGCCAATCAAAGCGCAGGACGGCGTCGTCGTCGTACCAGTGCTTCGGCGAGGCAAACAACTCGCCCTCGTTGTCGCCAAGAGTTGCGACCTTGTCTTGTACGACGAAGTCCCTGGTGTGCAGTTCGGCGGGTTCCACGTCGCAGCCCCCGGAATGGGCCGTGCCGGTCAGGCTCGTTGGAATGGTGCCGTTGCGCGCGTACACAACACGGGCCTGGTTTGCAAGTGAACGCAGCACATGTTCGCACTCGGCTTGGCGGGCATGAAGTGTCCCGCGGCGCGTCTGCTTGTGCCATACAACAAATGCGCCGAAGGTGAGGGCTGGCACGAGCGCCAGCACACCCAAGATAAGAAGCAACCGAGCCCACACGGGCAGTCGGGGCTTAGCGCCGGGAGTTGGCAAGGATGACTTCGGTGCCAACATTCAGAAAGCCAGGCAAGAAAACTCACGAGCAGGGCCGCAACCCGGCGCAACGCGCGCCGGACCCCGTCCCTTCCGCCTCTAGACCTATTTCCAGCTCAGCTGCCCTTCACCGCCCAACCAATGAAACCGCAAGTTTGCGGATCGACCACGCTGGGTCGGCTGGGCGTACAGTTCGCCTTCCTGCATTGAGGGGCTGCCCACTCTGTCTTCAGCGCGATAGTACTTGCCTTCAAGTTCAGGCGGGCTTGCACCAGTGCCGCCGGAATCGATCGGGCCTGTCAGCTTGCGTGGTGCCTGGCCTGTCTTTGCAAACGCAATCCGACACTGGTTCTTAAAGCTGCCAAGAATCTGTTCGCCCTCAGACTCGCGAGCTTCTGCCGTGTTGGTCGTAATCAACGGAATGGCCGCCAGCGCCATGACCGGGATTACCAGAAACAGAAACACCGCCACAACAATCAGCGCGATCGCCCAACCCGGCATGCCCTTCTTCGGAGGCGGCATGTGGTAGCCCTGCGGCGGCATACCTTGCGGACCATACTGCGGAGGCATGCCCTGCTGTGGGGGCGGACCATAACCCTGCGGTTGAGGCTGGGCCGGTCCGGCTGAATGTGGCGGCTGTGCCTGCGGTCGCGAGTACTGCGGGTTGGGGCGCTGCGGCTGCTGTGGTGCGCCGTAGCCCTGCGGCTGATTGATGCCCATGGGGAGTCTCCTTGCGCACCATGTTAGTGCTGTGAAACTGCCGTGCCAGCCAGAACTGGAAGTTCAAACTGCACAGGTGCGATGACGTCCTATGCAAACAGGGACTTCTGGCCCGGCGGCACCGCCCACGCCTGGCTGCCGCACACGGGGCACGCGTCGCGGTGCGCGGGAAACGCGTTGCCGCAATCGCGGCAGGTACGGCTGCTGATGCGCACGGCAAAGCGCGCCGGCCGCGGCCCGTGCTCTGACAGGCAGTTCCGCAACGCGGCGACCACGTCCTGGGCGGTCATGGATTCATCGGCGGTGACCTCGGCGTCGCGGTCAAGCAGCGCGTGCAGCGGACTCTCCGCGTCAAGGCGTTGCGCGATGGCCGCACTCGGCCCACCCTGTGCAGCGGCGCTCATGGGCTGCGCAAGGGCCAGCCGCAGGGGCGACTCCGGGTCCCTGGCCTGAACAAGCGCGGCGTCGAGACGTGCAAAACGCGCCGGGGCGGCTTCGTCGCAGCGCCCGCACAGCCGGCCCTGCAGGCCCTGGCGCGCCGCAAGTTCGCGAAACTTGAATGCCGCGTAGCTCAGAATCTGCTGGGCGTTGCGCTGCACCCGCGACTCGCCGTCGCCGAAGCGCGCTGCCGCAAGCCACAGGCCGACCGGCGTGACACCCACGTCACGCGAACCGCCCACCAGGGCGCGCAGCATGCGGGCGGGGGCGGGCGCGGGCTCAGGCAGGTCGCGCATGGCCACCCGCTCAAGGTAGCGCACGCGGCAGGCAAGGCCGCGCGCGGCAAGGGCCAGCAAGGCGTCCAGCCGTTCAAGCAGGTTCTCGATACTTGATGCATCCATGGCCGGGCGCAGCAGGTTGACGCAAACGCGCGACAGCAACACCCCGTGCGGGGGGCCGGCGCTGTCGTCAAACAGGCCGCCTCCGCCGCCCGTGGCCAGCGTCTCGCGCAGCCGGAATGCCGGCACACCGCACCAGGCCGCAGCGCTGGCAGCCCGGTCGATCAGCGCGCGCCGTGCCGGGTCGCCGAACGCACCGGCGCTGACGGCAAGCTCAAGCGAGACTTTGCCGCGCAGCGCGCCCTCACTGCCCGCCAGCACATCAATCAGGGTGCGCGCCACCAGGTCGCGCGCGGCACTGGCCTGCGGGCCGCACTCAATGCTCAGGCCGTGGGGGGCCATCGCCGCCAGCAGTCGCACGCCATCGCTGATCTGCCCGCGATCAAGCAGATTCGCGTCGTCACCCGCTTGCTTGGCCAGCGCGCGGTCAAGGCCCTTCAGCGTTACCGGCCCGGAGTTAATGGCGGCAGCGTCGCGGACCATCGAAGCAATGCGTGCCAATGCCGCAGCCACGCCCGCCGCTGACTCAGGCGCCATGCGCTGCATGCCGAAGCCCGCCCCCGCGCGAAGGAGCGACTCAGCGTCAAGCCGGACTGTTGCCAGGGCGGCGGGCGCGTGCAGGCCCTCAAAGTGAAGGTCGCCGCGTTCGTGCGCCTCGCGGCTGGGCGCGTCCAGGACGGATTGCAGGGTGTAGGCAGCCAGTACCCGACGACCGGCGCGGTCTGCCAGCTCGGCCTGGTCGGCGGCGGGCGGCGTATCGGTGTCGTCGCCGGGGAACAGCCACTGCTCAAGGTCGTAGCGCGGCACGGGGATGATGCTGGTTTCGCGCGCCAGCCCGCGCGACAGCAGCTCGGTGTCCGTGAGTTCACGGATCAGGCCGGTGGTTACACTTGACGCGTCAAGCCTTAGCACGCGTTGTTCCACAGCTTCTGCGACTTCGCGCGCCTGCGGCATCGTAAGGCCGTTCTCGCGCATCAGCGCTGCCGTGATCCGCGCGCGGTTCCAGCCTGCGTGCGATACACGCGGGCCGTCTGCGGCTTCGGTGTCGTCCAGCGAAGCAATCTCGCGGCGCATGCTGCGGCCGCGGATGAACGCGGCAGCGATGGCCGCCAGGTCCGGCGAGCTGAGCAATGCCTTTTCAATCGTGTCGTCAATGTCTTCGGCGGTGGGGGGCTGCGGCCGCTCGCCGTGCTGCATATCCAGAAAGTACACGACCATGTCGGCCAGCTTGTCGGCCACCCACTCGTCTTTGCTGCCCGCCGAACGTACAGCCGCCAGAATCGCGCGCACGACGCGCGAGCGCCGGAAGGGCACAACTTCGCCGTTACGGTTGATGACCTTGGTGACGCGCGACATGCGTGCAGGTTTAACAAGCGGCGCGACAATGCAAGGGGCAACGCTTCAACAAAGGGCTGACAAGCCGCGCCTGTAAACAATCTGCTGACGGGGGCGCGACGCCGTGGCGTGCACTGCCTCGTGCGCGCCAATGCTGCTATCCTGACGCCATGTTTCCGCTCAAGACAACCGAGCGCGTCAACTCGTGGCCGATTGTGACGTGGTTGCTGATTGCGATCAATGTGTTCGTGTTCTCTCAGCAACTGCTGGTGACAGACATTGACGCCTTTTTCCGCACCTACGGGCTGGTTCCCGGCAACTACCGCCATCTGTTCACGGCACAGGCCGGTGAGGACCTGTCCTCGGGCGCCAAGCTGCTGCCGTTTCTCAGCTGCATGTTCCTTCATGGCGGGCTTTGGCACCTGCTGGGCAACATGCTTTCGCTGTTCGTGTTCGGGCCCAATGTGGAAGACCGCTTCGGGCATGTGCGCTTTGCCGTGATCTACCTGGCGTGCGGTTTGGCCGCGAGCATCACACAGATACCGTTTTCGGCTGGCAGCGAGATCCCGGTGGTAGGGGCCAGTGGCGCGATTGCGGGCGTAATGGGCGGCTTTTTTGTGCTGTTTCCGAAGGCGCGCGTGATCAGCGTCGTGCCGATCATCGTGATACCGCTGATCGTGCGGGTGCCGGCTTTCTTTTATCTGCTGTTCTGGATCGGCATGAACGTGATCAACGCGCTGACCGAGATTCAACTCAGCCCGCAAGGCGCAAAGAGCGCGGGCGTGGCGTGGTGGGCGCACATTGGCGGTTTCGTCATCGGCATGGTGTACGCCGTGACGCTGGCCCGCAAGCCGCAGGCGGAGAAGAAGCAGGAGTAGGTCCAACACTCCGGGCCACACCGGACCCAGGCACCAGGAACTGACGTGTCATACCCCTGGCATCACGAACAACCGGAAGCCGTCGTCTTTGACATGGACGGCACGCTGCTCAACAGCGGCGACTTCGGCGTTGTAGCCATTACCCGCGCATTCGAGTCAATGATTGCGCAGGGGCGGTTGCCGGGCGTGGATGCCCCGCCGCCGCCCCAAGCCATCCGCGAGCAGATCGGTAAGCCGCCCGCTGTGTTCTATCGCGAGCTGCTGCCGGACACATTCCAGCACGTGCATGCCGAGCTGCACCACCAGACCACCCTGCACGAGCGCGAGTTTCTCACCACCGGCGTGGGCAATCTGTTCGAGGGCACGCTGGAGGTGCTGCAAGCCCTTAAGGCGTCGGGTTTGCGGCTCGCCTTGGTTAGCAATTGCAGCCGGCCCTACATGGACTGCGTGGTCGAGGTCTTCGGCCTGGATCGCTGGCTTGAGCACCGTGACTGTGTGGGCGACAAGTCAATCCCCGGCCGCAACAAGTCCGCGCTGGTCGGCCAGGCGCTGCAGGCGATGGGTGCGCGCCGGGGCTTGATGGTCGGTGATCGCGTTCACGACGCGGAAGCCGCGCAGGCGAACGGCCTGTGGTTCGTGGCCTGCACCTACGGCTACGGCCGCGACGAGGAGTTCGCGTCTGCGCATGCGCGGATCAACGACATCCGGCACTTGCCCGGCCTGCTGCGGCAAGCTTGAAAGTTCCGTCACATCAGGCTGGGTGCATCAAACGCCCGCCTTTTCCCGGCTGGCATCGTCGCTATGATTCGCCGCCATCAGCCGGAGCAGCCATTGGCCAATTTCACACCCATCATTGTCGGCGTTGCGCCACCCGCAGGCGAGCACCCGCGACCCCAGGAAATCGTTGAGTTTCCGGTGCGCACCGCCGTTGAGCTGCGCCTTGACCTTGGCGGCGCGTGGCGCGCCGTGCTGGACGACGTACAGCCGCTGATGCACCGGCTTGAGTGGCTTACCGATGATGTAAGCGAATTTGCGCCGCCGCCCGTAGTGATCGCGACGTGCCGGCGCGAGCAGGATGGCGGCCGCTTTGATGGCGACGAGGAAGACCGCCTTGAAGTGCTGCAGATCTGCGGCCGCGTGTTCGACTATGTGGATGTCGAAGCAGGCGTGAAAGCGGATGTGCCGCCAGCCAAGATAATCCGCAGCTTCCACGACTTTGAAGGCGTGCCCGACTTTGCCGATGTGCTCAAGCGGCTGCGCGCAGAAGGCGGCGCGCTGGTCAAGATCGTCGGCACAGCCGAGCGACTCAGCGACAACTTGAAAGTGCGCGATTTTCTGCGCGGCAAGCAGGGCGTCAGCGCGTTCTTGATGGGCGAGTTCGGCGTGCCGTCGCGCCTGCTTGGCCCTTGCTGGGGCAGCGCGCTCAGCTATGCGTCGCTGGGCAGCGGTGAAGTCGCGCCCGGCATGGTTGATTTTCAGCGCATGGTCAACCTGTATCGCGCCGCCATCATTGAGCCCGACTGGGAGTTCTTCGGCATTACTGGCCGTCGCGTAGCGCACAGCCTCAGCCCGGCGCTGCACAACGTCGCGCTCAGCCAGCTGAACCAGAACCGCGTGTACCTGCCGCTTGCCGCGCGCACCCCCGACGACTTTGCCGAGTTCGCGAACGCGCTGCCGGTGGCCGGTGCCAGCGTGACCATCCCGTACAAGCAGGAACTGCTGAAGCACTGCGCAAAGCTGGACGAAGCCGCCGAGGCCACCGGCGCGATCAACACGATGGTGCGCCTGAAAGAGGGCGGCTACCGCGGCAAAAACACCGACGTGCCCGGCTTTCTGGACGACATTAAGGTAGTGTACAAGAAGCCGCTGTTCGGCCGCACCGCGCTGGTGCTGGGCGCCGGCGGCGCGGCGCGCGCTGTGACGTACGCGCTGCGGCAGGAGGGTGCAAAGGTCAACGTGTGGGCGCGCACGCCCGAACAGGCGAACGAGCTGGCGATGGTCATGAAATCTCGCGCCGTCGATGCCGAGCACCTGCCGACCGACGTTGACCTGCTGGTGAACACAACGCCCTGCGGTATGACCGGGCCGTTTGCCGGCGATATCGCGCTGCCCTGGGAGAAGTTGCAGCCGCTGCTGACCCACGACGCGCTCGTGTACGACCTTGTGTACGATCCGGACGAGACGCCGTTGATGCTGGCGGCCACGCAGGCGGGTGTGCTTGCGTTCAATGGCCTCGGTATGTTGCGGCGTCAGGCGGCGTTGCAGGCGGCGGCGTTTGGGTACCGGTTGCGCTTTGAACTGGAAGAGCCGCCGAAGTTCCCGCGCCACGTGTGGCTGGTGGGCTATCGCGGCGCGGGCAAGAGCGCGCTGGCGCGCGAGTTGGCCGTCAAGCTGCACCGCCGGGCCGTGGACGTGGACGACCAGATCGAGCTGCGCGGCGGCATGAAGATCCGCGAGATTTTTGAACAGCAGGGCGAGGCCGAGTTCCGGAAGCTCGAGGCCGCAGCCATTGAAAAGGCCGCGCAGGGCAAACCCGACGTTGTGATAGCCGTCGGCGGCGGCGCCGTGGAAAGTGAACAGAACATCCTGCGCATGCGCAGCAGCGGCGTCGTGATCTGGCTTGATGCCAGTGAAGAAACGCTGACCCGCAGGCTCAGCAGCGATGATGTGCGCCCGTCCTTGACCGGCAAGCCCGCCGCCGAAGAAGTGCCGGAAATGCTGGCCCGGCGTCGGCCGCAGTACAAACGCGCTGCCCACATCACCTTCAAGGTGCAGGAAAAGCCCGCCCGCGAGCAAGCTGCGGAACTGGCGGCGCTGCTGGCTGAATACGGCAAGGCCTAGCAGCCTTTGTCCGCCGCTGAATAAATGTAGTTTGGCGGGCGATGGGTGAGTTTCTCAAAATCGTCGGCGAGATGCCCTGGTGGTTCTGGGTTGCGTTCTGGTTTTTCATCGGGTCGTTCGTCGGCAGCTTTATCAACGTCGTGGTCTATCGCCTCCCGCGCAACTGCCTGTCCGTCAACAAGCCCAGCCGCAGTTTCTGCCCCAGTTGCAAAACGCAACTGAAGGCCAAGGATAACCTGCCGATCATCGGCTGGGCGCTGCTGCGCGGCAAATGCCGTTACTGCGGCGTGAAGTACGGCATTCGGTACCCGCTGGTGGAGTTGCTGGTGGCGACGCTGTTTGCCGTTTCCAGCTACGCGGTTCTGTACGACTATGGCGCGCGCAACCTGGCCGCCGACCCTTGGGCGTGGCTTACGCTGGTCTATGTGCTGGGAATCATCGGCGTGCTGGTACCATGGGCGCTGATTGACTTTGACCTGACCTACATACCCGACAAGCTTACGCTCGGCCCATTGGTCGTCTTTGTGCCGTTGGGCGCGCACGCAGCGGGCCCGCGCTTCGGTTTGGGCTCCGGCGTTGACCACCTGCTGTTCAAGTTTGAGCCGACATGGCTGAACAGCATGCTCAGCGTGGTGGTGACCGGCGTGCTGGCGGCGCTGGCGCTTTGGCTGATCGGCAAGATTGCCAAGGTGGTCTTTCGCAAGCGCGCCGCTGAAATCGGCGGCGAGGCTATGGGCCTTGCTGACGTAAAGTTGATGATCCTGCTGGGCGTGATGCTCGGCTGGCCCAAGCTGGTGGCGGGCTTCTTCATCGCGATCTTCGTGGGCGCGACGCTGGGGATAATCCAGTTGGCATTGAAGAAAGGCCACGGGGTGCCGTTCGGGCCGCACCTTGCCTTTGGCGCAATCACAGCCACGCTGGCCATGCCGTGGCTGCTGGCCGCTGCCGACTGGTACATGGAATTGCTGGGAGGACTTGCGAAGTGAGCGACTACGTAATCAGCATCAACGGCGAGTTTATCCCGCCCGACAAGGCCAGCATCAGCGTGCTGGACCACGGGTTTCTGTTTGGCGACTCGGTCTATGAGGTTGTGCGTACCGTGCACGGCAAACTCTTCGCCGCCGACCGGCACCTGCGCCGCCTGCACGCCAGCGCTGCGGCATTGGCCATGCCCCTGCAACGCGCGGACGATTGGTTCCTTGAGCACCTGAAAGAGATGCACAAGCGCGCAAGCTGGGAAGAGAGCTACCTGCGCGTGATCGTCACCCGCGGCGTCGGCGAGCTGGACCTGCACCCTGCCAGTTGCGCCAGCCAGACCGTCGTCGGTATCGCCAAGCCGCTGCCGCAGTGGCCCCATGACAGTTACGCCCATGGTTGCAAGGTCGTGCTTGCGAACGTGCGGCGCAACCCCAAGCAGGCCACGGATCCCGCAATCAAGAGCGGCAACTACCTGAACAACGTGCTCGCAATCATGGAAGCGCGCAATGAAGGCGCGACCGAAGCGATCATGATGAATGTGCAGGGCTTTCTGACCGAGTGCACGACCAGCAACGTCTTTCTGGTCAAGGGCGGCGTGGTGCGCACACCCGCCCTGCGGCAGGGTCTGCTCGAGGGCGTGACCCGCGGTTTCATACTGGAGGTGTGCGCCAGGCTCGGCCTTGCGTGCGAAGAAGCCGACCTGCGCGATGAAGACCTGCACAACGCCGACGAAGTCTTCATCACCAGCACAACACGCGACGTGATGCCGGTCGGCACGGTCGGCGAGCGCAAGTTGCCGTTCGTGCCGGGGCCGGTGACGCTCAAGATCGCCAACGCGTACCACGAGATGCTGGAAGACCCTGCCAACCACCAGTGATGCGCCGACTGCTCGCGATCGCCAACCCGATTTCAGGCCGCGGCCATGCGCTGCGGCTGGTGCCGCGCATTGAACGGCTGGCCGGCGCCGCGGGCGTTGAAATCAGCATCCAGCTTACCGAGCGCGCGGGCCACGGCCGTGAACTCGCGGCGGCCGCCGCGGGGCAGGGCTTCAACGCGGTGATGGCGGTGGGCGGCGACGGCACGATCAACGAAGTGATCAACGGGCTGGGCCCGCACGGCTTGCCATTGCTGGTGGTGCCGCAGGGCACGGGCAACGTGCTGGCCAAGGAACTCAAGGCCACACGCAAGTTGGACCGTTACGTCAAGCCACTGAAGGCCTGGCACACCCGCAAGCGCGACCTGGGGCGCCTGGACAACGGCAGGCTGTTCGCGTGTTTTGTGGGCGCGGGTTTTGACGGCCAGTGCACGCGCGCGTTTGCCGAGCGCAAGGGCAGCATCCGCATGGTGCAGTATGTGCCGATCATGTGGAACGCAATCCGGCACAGCGACTTTACAAGCATTGTAGTCAAGCCGGGCGACGCACATGCGCGCGAGCCTGCAAGTTACGCGCTGGTTTCAATTACGCCCGAGTACGGCGGGCCGCTGGCGCTGACCGGTAAAGCCAAGCCCGACGACGGCCGCTTTGACGTGCTGACCGTGCATGAACGCATCACGCCGTTGTCGCTGGTGAAGCTGGTCGGCTACGCGTTTTCGCGCCGCATGGGACGGGTGTCGTCGGCCAGGTTCGTGCGCTGCAGCAGTGTCGCGATTGAGGCAACAGAAGAAGTCCCCATCCAGGTGGACGGGGACTTTGCGGGATACCTTCCTGTGCAAGCCGAGATACTGCCGGGCGCGTTGAGCTACTTTGAACCCTAAGGTACCTTGATCCTGGCGCCGGCGCGCAAGGCAACGCCCGGGTTCGCGGCCTGCAACTGCTCGGTCGTTACGCCGCGCGACTTGAAGTGCACGTAGGCGATCTTCCACCACGAGTCTCCTTCGACCACCGTGTATTCCACTGCGCTGCTTGCGGCAGGTTGCGACGTGGCCGGCTGAGCAGGATGTGTCGGTTTCGGCGCAGGTGTAGCCTGCCCGGCCTGCGCGCCCTTGAACGGCGGGATGCGCAGCTTTTCACCGGGTTTGAGCTGTACGCCGGGGTTGGCGCCCTGCAGGTCGCTGATCTCAAGGCCGCGGTCCTTGAATGTTTTGTGCGCGAGCTTCCACCATGAGTCACCGCCCGCCACCGTGTACTCAGTCCACTGTGCGGTGGTGTCAGGCTCTGCCGGTGCTTCGTTGTGCTGCGGCAGCGGCTCATCGACCGGCCGGGCATCGAAGTCGGCGGGAAGTGCGGCGCGCGGAATCTCGGGGCTGCCCATGCGTGCCTGCATCGTCTCCGGGCCAAGCTCGTCCGGCGCTTCCTGCTGCACAGCCACGCGAGCGCTGTTGAGCACCTGGTCCCAGATCAGGCCAAGGGCAAGGCTGATGATGCTGGCGACGAAAATGGCGATTTTGACTCCACGATCCATGGCGGCTCCTTGCACCCCCTGACCTTTGTCGGCACGCGGGGTCCGTGACCTTGAGCCTAAGCGGAATGTCGCTAAAGCATGGCGATGAAATTCGCGACCGCGCACATCCCGCCCTGCCCGGGCATCATCAAGTCGGCCAATGAAGACTTCCGGGTCTTTGAGTTGCCGCTGTACCCGTTCAGCGGCACGGGCACTCACACTCTGGTGCACATTGAAAAGGCCGGCATCGGCACCTTTGAGGCGATTCACCGCATCTGCAAAGCGCTTGAGTACCCCGAGCGCGACGTGGGCAGCGCCGGTCTGAAGGACGCTCGCGGCGTCACCCGCCAGTGGCTGAGCTTTGAGCACTTGCCGCCGGAGAAGTTCACGGCGCTGGACGTGCCCAAGGTGCGCGTGCTTGAGACCACCCGCCACGGCAACAAGCTCAAGCGCGGGCACCTGCGCGGCAACCGCTTTGAGGTCACGCTGCGTGAGGTGAAGGAAGCAGACGTGCCGCATGCCCGCGAGGCCTTGCAGGTGCTGGCGCGGCGCGGCGTTCCCAACTGGTACGATACACAGCGCTTTGGCCGCCGCGGCGACAACGCCGCCTGCGGCCTGTCGATTCTGCGCGCCGACTGGCAGGCCTACTTCGACCAGCTGCTCGGCGACCCTGCCAATGAAACTGACCGGCAGGCCCGCGAGGCGCGGCAGGCGTATGTCGAGCAAGGCCCTGCCGCGGCGCTGGAGTTGTGGCCGCGCAGGCAGAACAACGAACGCGCGGCTTTGAAGGCGCTGCTGGACTTTGGCGCCTCGGATAAGGCGCTGCGCAAGTTGCCGCAGAAGTTGAAACTGCTGCAGGTGTCGGCGGTGCAGTCGCTGCTGTTCAATCGCGTGCTGGACGCGCGCTTTGACGACTATGATCGCGTGTGGGCCGGAGACATCTGCCGCAAGGAAAACGGCGCCGACTTTCAGGTGACTGACGCCGCGCTTGAGCAACCCCGGGCCGACGCCTTTGAGATTTCGCCCACCGGCCCGATCTTCGGACACAAGATGATGCAGCCGCAGGGTCGCGCAGCCGAGCTTGAGGCGGCGGTCCTGGTGGCCGAGAAGTTGACGGCCCCGATGTTCGATATCGGGCGCGGGTTAAGCCAGAAAGGTGACCGCCGCCCGCTGCGCTTTGCGGTGGGGGAGATTGACCTGGGCTTTGCTGACGGCGCGCTTACGCTGGGGTTCACGCTGCCCAAGGGCTGCTACGCGACGGTGCTGCTGCGCGAGATCACGAAGGCCGGGCCGGACCTTGCGTTTTCCGGCGACAACGATTGAGTTGAGACATGAAGACGACCACACTGTTGTTGCTGCTGTGCATCCTGGCTGGGTGCGTGGCGCAAGCACCGAACCGGAACCCACTGGAGACTGAATTGGAAACCCTGCGCAAAGATATCACAGAGCTGCAAGCCCGCGCCGAACACAAGGAACAGACGATTGAAGTGCAACACCTGCTGGTCGCGCACCAGGGCGCCGGCATCGGCGGCGTTACCCGCAGCCTGGAAGAAGCCGAGAAACTGACCGCGCAACTGTGGGCCGAGATCAAGGCCGGCGCTGACTTCGACGCGCTGGTCAAGAAGCACACCAACGATTCGCACCCCGGCATCTACGGCATGACGCTGGGCGAAGGCGACAGCCGCAAGAACCTGTACCCGCGCAAGGGCATGGTCGCGGCATTCGGCGACGTGGGTTGGCGCCTGAAGGTAGGCGAGTTCGGTGTGGCGCCGTACGATTCACGCAAGAGCCCGTACGGCTGGCACATTATCAAGCGCACGAAATGAGACCGGGTGCAATCGGGTTGATGCTGCTGCTGGTCGCTTGCGGAGGCGCGAACGACAACGGCATCGTCATTCCGCCACCGCCGCCCGAAGTCGTGGAGTTCAGGCGGGCGGCCCTTGAACTTGCGTTGCGGCCGGATCATGGCGACAACCGCGTGGAAGTGCAGGAAATCCAGATCGGCGTAAACCTGGACTCGGCGTTGCCGTCGCGCGGGCGGCTTGGCGTGCTGGAAGCCGAGAAGCGCGCCGCCGATATCCTGGTCAAGGCAAAAGCCGGCGAGGACTTTGACACGCTGGTGTACCAGTACTCCTGGAATGGCCCGAGGCTTGGCGTGCGGCCGGGGACAACGCTGTACGTCCGCAACGAAGACGCACGGCGCGCGCCGTCGGTGCACGCGGGTGGGGTATTGAGCCCGGCGATTGAGCGCGCGGTGTGGCGCCTGAAGCCGGGCGAAGTCGGCGGCATCGAGTATCACCGGAAAGACGCCGAGGGCGGCTACTACGTGCTGCGTCGCCTGACCGAAGCCGAGATGCGTGCCGACAATCCCGCGAACGAAGAGCCGGCCAACCCCGACATCGCGGCAATGCGTGAAAGCGCCAGTCAACTGTCCGCGAGGGCTGAACTTGATGCGTCAACAGTCAAGGTGCGCCATGTGCTGGTGGGGCGCTGGGCGCCCGGTCCGACCGATGACCTGAAGCCACTGAAGCCCCAGGCCGCCGAGGCCCGCGCCGCCGAGCTGTGGCGCAAGGCAGCGGACGGCGACGACTTTGCCGCGCTGATGAAGCACAGCTACGACAGCGGCCCGGGCGAATACACCATGACACTGAAAGACCGCGAAAACATGGTCCGCGCCTTCTGGTCCGCGGCGTGGCGCCTCAAACCCGGCGAAATCGGCGTTACGCTTTATGACCGCTGGGACAGCCCCTTCGGCTACCACATCATCCAGCGCATCGAGTGATCAGCCGTGCAGCGTGTGCATGCCCGGCTGGACTTCCTGCACGCTGCTGCGGTCGCCGTCGCGCACGCGCAACCGGAAGGGCACGTCGCACATCACGTCAATGCGGCGGCGCGCGCCGCTTTTGTCGGCTGCGCCGACTTCAAGGTTTACAAGGCCGTACGCGAAGGGGATGTTCTCGATCACGTGGCGATCCTCCAGCATTGGCGTGATCTCAAGCTCGCCGCGCTGGCCGTGGGGGCGCAGCCCGAACAGCCCGCCCAGCGTATTCTGGATGCACAGGGCCAGCGCCAGCGGAGAGTCGCTGCCGCTGCTGCCGTCCCCAAGCGGCGCCGGCGAGTCGCGGTCGGGGTCATACGCCAGGTACACCTCGCCCGAGTCTTTCAGCACCTTCGCCACGCGCGCAAGGTGCTGCTCGGTGCCTTTGAAAGCTGCGGCGTGCAGGTGCCCGGCGGCAAGTGACTCGCCCACCAAAAGATTGAAGTCCGCGCGCGCCACGCCCACCGGCATGCCGTCGCGGCGCCGGTAGTCGCCTTCGCCGGCTGCCACTGTGCACCAGGGATGCGCGCGCTCGAATTGCGTGGGGTCGGAAAGGCGCTTGGCCATGCGCTCAATGCTGCTGCGCGGCGCCACACCAGACCATACGGCCCACACGCTGGCCAGCGTCTTCATCGCCAGCGGCTCGCCGTGTTCGTCCAAGTCGTAGTACCAGCCGTCATCCTCGTGCCACATGCGCGCGTTGATCTTGGCTGCCACGTCGCGGAAGACCCACTCAAGCTCGCCGGCGTCCTCCTTGCGATTGAGGGCGCGGGCGACCTCGGCCAGCACGCGGGCGTTAAGCGCGTACATGCAACTGGCGTCAATCCAGTTGGCGCCGCCGGCCAGGCTTGGCACCACGCGGCCGCCCAGCATGAAGCGCCCGGTGGCGTGCAGGTTGTATGCGCCGGGCGAGCCCGAAAGCAGGCCGTTGCGTCGTCGCACCTGGTGTTCGCGGTAGTCGAAGTCCGCCTTCAGCAGGCCGAATGCATGCTCAAGGCGCTGCCGGTTGCCGCGCAGCTTGAACAGTTCCCATTCGGCCAGCGCGAACAGCGGCGCCGCAATGCGGGCTTGGCCCTGCTCAAGGGGCGCCTGACCGCCAGTGGAGAGCTCCAGCGTCGCGGGGACAAACCCGGATGCGTCAAAGGCAGCCAGAAACGGATCAGTCACGCTGGTTGCGCCGGTGCTGGCCCAGCGCAGTCCCAGCGTCGCGAACGCGGCGTCCCACGCCGTCACACGCGCCTGCTCTGCGCCGCGCAGGGCCGCGGCCTTGAGCGCGCTCTCGTCACCGGGGTCAACCAGCGCGTGCTGAAGGCGCGCTACCGCGTGGCGGTAGGGCGCCAGCAGCAAGTCGCGCTCGCTGTGGATTTGAACAATGGGAAAAGCCGGCTGGTCGGGCATGCTTGTGGTGCAGATAACAGAAATCCGGACGTGTTTTGTCTAGTAATGCGTTGATAAGCTGGAACAATTCCGTGCGTTGGAGAGCGCATCTGGGGCCGTGACACCGCAGACGCTTTGCAGCACTTTCGTGACACTCCTGCCATGCAGGAAAACGGAGAAAGGCTGATGAGCAACTTTCAGGACGATCCACTGATTGAAGAAGCGGTCAACGACTCTGACATCCAGGGTGTGGTTGACGTTGGCGCGGTGCAACCCGGCGATCCGCTGGGCTGCCTTGTGAAGGGCCTGCTGCGCGGCATCGGCGAAGACCCTGAACGTGAAGGCCTGAAGCGCACTCCGGCGCGCGTGGATGCCGCCCTGAAGTGGCTGACCAAAGGTTACAACGAGAGCCTTGAAGACGTTGTCAATGACGCCATTTTCGAGTCCGACAACGACGACATCGTGCTGGTCAAGGACATCGACATTTTCAGCCTGTGCGAGCATCACATGCTGCCGTTTTACGGCAAGGCGCACGTGGCTTATGTGCCGGACGGCCGCGTGATTGGCATCAGCAAGCTGCCGCGCATCGCGGAAATCTATGCCCGCCGCCTACAGATCCAGGAGCAATTGACCCACCAGATTGCGCGCGCCGTTGAGCAAGCCGTGAAGCCCCGCGGCGTAGCCGTCGTGATAGAATGCACCCACATGTGCATGGCGATGCGCGGTGTCCAGAAGATCGGCAGCACCACGGTCACGCGTGCCCTGACCGGCGTGTTCAAGGAACAGGACGGCCTGCGCATCGAGCTTTTCAAGATGCTGCGCGGCGAGACCGTTTGAACACAGCCAAGGGCAAGCTACACTCCCGCGCAGGAGATACCGCCGTGCCGGAACTTTCTGACGAGTTTATTCGCGACAAGTTCGCGCACATCTACGAGCAGTACTTCGATCGCTTCGAGATCCGCCGCGACGGCGAAGGCAAGCGCTTCATCCACGCCGAGTACAGCCACCCGCGCTTCAAGCGCACCTGGGTGCCTGTCCGGTTTTGCGGTATCCGCGTGCATTGCGTGCCCAGCGAAGAAACTGCGGCAAGGTAGTCCGCCCGGCGGAAGCCATCGGGTACAATCCATAGATGGCCAGAAAGAAACCCGATTCAGGCGGCTCAATTCGCACGCGCCGGGGCAAAGCCAGCATCGGCTTTGCGGGTGTCGTGATGGCGGGGCTGCTGGCGGGCGCGGGCTGGCTGCACCTGACCGGGCAATGGGGCGTGGTCGCCGGCGCCACCGAGATGCAGTATCGCGAGTGGTTTGAGGCGCTGGTCAACGACCCGAACAACGAAGAGTATCGCGCCAGGCTGATCCAGCACGCCGTCGAGCATTACCGTGAAACCCCCGAAGGCAAGAGCCTTCCGTTGCGCGATGAAGCGGGCCGGGTGGTGGGCCGCTTCCGCATTCATGAAGCGAAAATCGATCAGCCCTACGCCGACAGCGACGAGACCGCCCAGCGGCGCATTTACACGGTCGCACTGATCGGCGGCGGCGAGCTGTGGCACGAGACCGGCGGCCGCGTGCGCTTCACGGGCAAGGCCTTTGTCACCTACCAGGTGGATTTCAAGGTTCAGGACTGGGCGGCCTATGCCTACTTCACATGCTTGAGCATTGAGCGCGAGTGGTTTGAGTGCCTGCACATCGACAACATCCTTGGCCAGATTTTCAAGGCCGCCGTGCGCAACGCCGGCAAACGCGCGCTGGTTGAGTGCCTTGAACCCGGCTTTACGATCATTGCAAAGCCCAACGGCGACACCTGGCTGGCCTTTGGCCACGTGGGCAAGGAGTTCAAGCCGCGCACGGGCCCGTTTGACGAAAGCGACCGCGATTGCGAATGCGAGTGCAACGACGTGACGCTGCTGCACGCGGGCTATCGCGACTATCTGGGGCCGATTGAGCTGTTTGAAGGCAACGAGCTGCGCGTGACGATCGAGACGGAAAGTCTGGATGCCCGCAAGAGCTTCGGCGTTGATGTCTATCTGCTAAGTGAAGAAGAATTCCAGCGCTACGAGCAGGCGTATCCCGGCAAGTTGAAAGACTTGCCAGCTCTGAAGCCCATGGACCAGCGCTTGAACATGCAAAAGCTCAATCACACGTTTAAAGGCCTCAAGGGCAACGTCTATCTGCTGGTCGATAACACCGGCCTCAGCGGTGAGCGCCGCCCCAGCGACGGGCTCGTGCGCTACTACGTCAGGATCAAGCGCTGAACTCTTCATGTAACCCAAATACGAGTGGCCGCTTCGCGCGTATCAGGGGTGCAACACGGGCAAGAACGCGATCATGGATGCAGTGACGGAAAGTCTGGCGACGGGGTTGGCCGCCGGCGATGAGGACGCCTGGCGCAGCCTTGTGAGGTCCCAAGCCGAAGCGTTGTTGCGCTACGCCGCCGCCATGACCGGCGATGCGGACGCGGCGCAGGATGTCGTGCAAGCCGCATTTGTACGGCTGTACCGGCATCGTCGCAACCTTCGCGGCGGGACGCTTCGCGCGCTGTGCTATTCCACGACCGGCAATCTGGCCCGTGACTACCTGAGGCGAAGAAAGTTGCGCAGCAAACCGCCGGAGCCTGACGTGAATCCAGAGCCGTCACCCGAACTGCGGGCAATCGCGCGCGAGGCGTGGTCGGCGGCATTGATGCTGCCGCACGACCTGCGCGAAGTTGTCGTGCTGCACTACGGGCACGGCTTGTCGCTGGCTGAAGTCGGCGATGTGGTTGGCGCCCCCAAGGGCACGGTCAGCACCCGGCTTCGGCGCGCGCTGGATGAGTTGCGCGAGCGGCTGAAGTACTCGGTGGCAACGGTCGCGTTGCCGGGCCCAGATGCGCTGGGGCAAGCCTTGGCGGGCAACGCGTCACTTTCCTGTTCGACCCCGGTTGCACCCATTGTTGTCCAGAACCTGGAGTTGATCGTCATGGCATCAATCGGAAAACAGGGCGCCGGTACACTTGCGATTTGGCTGCTCGTGCTGTTACTCGCGTGCGGCGGCATTGCAATCTGGTTGAAGCCATGGAGTTCGGCCGGCGAATCCATTGCTTCAGGCCGGCAATCACCGGACGCGGGCACGGCAGGTGCCGGGCAATCGACGGCAGTAACGGTGGGCGGCGGCGATACGCCTGTCAATGCCGGACATACCCTCCCGGCGCCGCACCCTGCGCCGCTTGAAGCCACCGGCGACCCGGCCATTGCGAACGTAAGGATTTTCGGCCGAGTGAACGAGCGTGACGGGCGGCCGGTGCCACATACCCGGGTCCGGCTGGGATGGTCGGTCGGTGACGGGCTGAATGAATCCTTGCCCGAAGGCACCACTGACGAGCATGGCGCATACTCTTTGGTGTTGCGCTTGCCCCGGATTCCCGGCCAGGGCGAAGTCCGGCTTTTTTGCAGGGTGCTGGCCTGGCATCCGCATGAGATTGCGGGCAGCGCCACAGGAATTTTTCACGTGGACCCAGCCAGGTCAAGCGAGCACAGGCTTGATGTGACGGTGTTTCCTGCAGTCGCACTGGCCTTTCGCGTGATGGACGCAGGCGGCAGCCCCGTTGGCGGCGCGGACATCTGGTGGGAGGCGAATGGCTGGCCCGGAGTTCATCCGCATGGCGAGGTCTTTCTGTTGAAGACCGGCGCGGACGGCTGGGCCCGCACGCGGGTCCCGTATCTGGAGGGCATTCACAGCTTCTTTGACTGGCCGGTGGTTATCGTTGAGGCCGCCAGGTTTTCTGCGCAGGAGTATCGTCTTGAGTTCAACCCTACGGGGCCGCAAGAGTTCATCATTACGCTGCGGGATGCCACAACACTTGAGGGTATGCTGGTCAACGGCAGTGGCGAGCCGGTTCGAAACCAGGCCTTCGAGCTGGAGCTTGACCCGGAAGACTTTGAAGACAGGCCGACGGTTGTGCAAAGCCTTCGCCGAGAGCTGAGATCCGACGAATCAGGCCGGTTCGTGATCGAGAACTTCCCGGTCGGCGCCCATGACGCGGAAGTGCGCGCCGAGGGCTTTCACGAGACGACGGGGCTGCGGCTGACAGCTGACGAGTTCGCGACGATACCGCTGCTGCGCGAGTCGCAGAGTATCCTGCGCGTGCTGGATCCCGCAAACAATGCGCTTTTCTTTTCGACGTTCACGGCAACGCTGCTCCAGTCGGATGGCTCGGCGGGCAAGCCGCGCAAAATGTGGTGCGGGGACGACGCGATAATCCGCCTGAGAGGACTTGTCCCGGGCACATACCGGATTTCTGCGCGGCCCAACGGCTGGTCGTCCGAGATTTCGACTGTGCTGGAAATAGATGAAGAAGACAGGCAGCACGTGCTGCATGTAACGCCGCCGACCGGCACCTGCGGGTTGACGGGCCGGGTGGTGCTGCCGGGGGACGCAAAGTTGAGGACCGCGGTGCACCTGCTGGCTGCCGGCGAGCGCGAGGTTTCGTACACCATCAGTTCCTTGGATGACGGCAGTTTTCATTTCATGAGTGTCGAACCGGGTGACTACACCCTGAGCGTGCACTCAAGGGACTATCCGACGGCAACCGTGCCGGTGCGCGTGCCGACCGAGGTCGCGATTGAAGTACACCTGATCCAGACCGCAACGCTGCTGCTACGGCTACCGCCCGGCGAACCGCCGTACTTGAACCGCTGGGAAGCCCTTGTCATCACCGAGCGGGGACAAGCCTGCACCGATCGCTGGCACAACAACGTGCCGGGACTGTTCAGGCTGACCGGCCTGTGCCCCGGCGAAGTAACGGTGATTGTCATGTCATCGCAGTTCACGCATTGGAAGCCCTTTGAAGGCGACCCCTTCGAGCGCAAGCTGACGCTCGCGCCCGGCGAAATCCGCGAATTTGCGATCGACGACCTGCCTCGCCACAAGGTGCGCCTGCGCGTGTTGTACCCGGACGGGTTACCCGTGGCGCGCGAGTCGCTGGACCTCAAGCGCACGTCGCCAACCGAACCCGACCCGGGCAAGTACCACGGCACGCTGCCCGAAGTCGTGACCGACGCGCACGGCGAGCTGCTCACGACCTGGCTGCTGCCGGGCCGCTATTTCTTCAATGCGCCGGACGGCAGTCGCGTGTTTTTTGAAGTCGAAGACAGGCCTGAACAAACCATTGTTGTGCGCGTGCCGGCGGCTCGCACGGATTGACGCGCCCTTGCCCAGCTGCGAATCTTCGCGTATATCTGCCCCATGGAAGTGGATCACACAACCCTTCAGCCCTGCCGTTTCGTCGGCGGGGCTGTTTGCGTTTACGGAGCTCAGCCATGACTTCGCCCAACGGGCTTAGCGCCAGGGAGCTGTTCGAGCGCGCGCCATATGCCCTGACCTACAACGACATCATCCTGATGCCGGGCTACATCGACTTTCCGCCCGCCGAGGTTGACCTGACCACCAAGCTCACGCGCGGCATCACGCTGCGCCGGCCTCTGGTCAGCTCACCGATGGATACCGTCACTGAGCACCGCATGGCGATCTCGCTGGCGTTGCAAGGCGGCATCGGCATCATTCACTACAACTGCACGATCGACGAGCAGGTTGCCCAGGTGCGCAAGGTACGCCGCTTTGAAAACGGCTTTATCCTTGACCCGCTCGTGCTTTCGCCCCAGCACACAATTGCCGACATCCATCGCATCAAAGAACAGCACGGCTTTTCGGGCATTCCCATCACCGAAGACGGCACGCTTAAGACAAAGCTGGTGGGCATCGTCACCAACCGTGACATTGACTTTGAAACCGACCGCAGCCGCAAACTCGCCGATGTGATGACGCGCGAACTGGTGACGGCCAAGAAGGGCATTCGCCTTGACGAAGCCAACGAAATCCTGCGCAAGTCAAAAAAGGGCAAGCTGCCCGTGATCGACGACAAGGGCATGCTGGTGGCGCTTACCAGCCGCCGCGACCTGCGCAAAAACCGCGACTTTCCCGACGCGACCAAGGACGAGGGCAAGAACCTCATGGTCGGCGCGGCCATCAGCACCAAGGATGAAGACCGTGACCGAATGGCCGCACTGGCTGAAGCAGGCGTGAGCGTGGTCGTGATCGACAGCGCCCAGGGCGACAACGTGTATCAGCACGACATGATCAAGTGGATCAAGAAGCACCACCCGCAGGTGCAGGTGATCGGCGGCAACGTGGTCACCGAGCAGCAAGCCGAAAACCTGATCAAGTCCGGCGCTGACGCGCTGCGCATCGGCATGGGGCCGGGCAGCATCTGCACCACGCAGGAAATCATGGCTGTAGGCCGCAGCCAGGGGACTGCCGTCTATTACACGTCTCGCGCGGCCAAGAAGCACGGCGTGCCGGTGATTGCCGACGGCGGCATCAGCGTGATCGGCCAGATCATGAAGGCGCTAGCGCTGGGCGCAAGCACAGTCATGTGCGGCAGCCTGTTTGCGGGCACGGAGGAAAGCCCCGGCGAATACGTGTATCGCGATGGCGTAAGGCTCAAGGTCTATCGCGGCATGGCCAGCCTTGACGCCATGAAGGCCGGCGGCGGCAAGCGCTACTTTACCGAGTCACGCGACATCAAGGTTGCACAGGGTGTCAGCGGCTACGTGCAGGACCGCGGCAACATGTTTGACCTTGTGGGGTACCTGAGCCAGGGGCTGCGGCTTGCCTTCCAGGATGCGGGCGTGAGAAGCGTAAGCGCCCTGCACGAAGCCGCTGAGACCGGCAAGCTGCGCTTTGAACTGCGCAGCCCAAGCGCGCAACGCGAAGGCGGCGTGCACGACCTGTACAGCTACACCCAACCCGACGCCTTCAGCACCGGCCGCAACTCGTAGGGCGGCTTGTCGATATCAGTGGCCGCTTGCTTCCAGCCCCGGACGCCAGTCCGGGGCCCGGTACGTCAATAACCCGGCACTTGCGTGCCGGGCTGCAAGCGGATCAGCGCTATTCGTCATCCGATGTGCCCAGCAGCTCGGTTGCCCCGGCGCGAAAGTCATTTCCGCCGCCGTGGCTTGGGTGGCGCAGCTCGGCGGCGACGGGCACGGCTTTGCCGTTGATGCGCAGGGCGGCCAGTTCGCGGGCGGCTAGCTGGCCAACCGCGACGGCCTGCGCGTTGGGGTACAGCTTTGCAAACAAGAACTCAAGCACTTCGCGGCCGTAGCTTATGACTTCGCTGTCAGGGTCGGCGTTGCTGAGCGGGTTGCCGGGCTCATGGCAATGCCACGGCACAATGTTGAAGCAGATAATGTCGGTGCGCGAGCCCAGCACGTCCATGACGATGCCGGCGGTGGCTTCACGGTACGGGCGCTCGCGGCTTGACGTGCGGTCGTAACACGAGCCGGGCAGGCAAAGCCGGTCTTCGTCGGTAAAAGGCACGCCGGTAAAGCGCGCGCCGCGCCAGCCGGGGGCAATGCCGATAAAGGCATAGCGCGGGTCGCGAATGGCCTTGAGGTAGCGGCGCAGGTTTTCACGGCGCTTGGCGGCGCCGCCGCGCAAGTCAAGCTCCGGGTGCGTCTCGCGATAAAGGTTGAAGACGTGCTCAGGCAACTCGGCGCGCCGAAGCTTCACAATCAGCTTCTCAATCGCTTCTTCAAAGGGCTTCTGCTGGATCAGCGCTTCCATGGTGGTCAGGGGCTATAGCAAACAAGAACCACGGGCGTAAGCCCGTGGCTGGCTGTCGTAGCATGGGCAGCCGCATGTTTGCCGGTCTTGCTGTTGCTGCCGCGTGCTTACGCATGCGGTTCTTGCTTCACAGTTATGCTGTTTCGGTAGCGGGCCAGGGCCATTAGCGGGAAGTACTCGCGGTAGTAGTGGTAGTTCAGATAAAACGCGTTGGGGAAGCCTGTGCCCGTGAACTTCTGCTCGGCCCAGCCGCCTTCGGGCCTTTGGTTGTTTATCAGCCAATCGATGCCTTTGCGCACCCTTGCATCCTGCGCCTCACCGGCGGCGATCAGCGCCATGATTGCCCAGGCCGTCTGGCTGGGCGTGCTTTCGCCTTTGCCGGCCTGGTCTTTGTGGCGGTAGCTTTCGCAGTCTTCGCCCCAGCTTCCGTCGGCCTGCTGTACTGAGTACAGCCAGTCAACCGCCTTGCGCACAAACGGCTGCTGCATGTCTTCGCCTACCTGCGCCAGCCCGCACAGCACGCCGTGGGTGCCGTAGATGTAGTTCACGCCCCAGCGGCCCCACCATGCGCCGGTCGGGTCTTGCAGCTTCTTCACAAAGTCGATGGCCCTGGCCACCGGCTTGAACTCGCGCGTGAAACCGAAATGCCCCAGGGTTTCCAGCACGTGTCCGGTGACGTCGGCTGTGCTGGGGTCCAGCATGTTGTCGAGGTCGTTGAAAGGGATGTGGTTGACGATGTCTTTGTCCACGGCGCATTCAAAGGCGCTCCAGCCGCCGTCCTTGTTCTGCATGCTTAGCAGCCACTCAAGGCCGATGCGCGTTTGCTCAAGGCGCGCCTGGCGGTTGGCTGGAAAGCCGCCCCACAACAGGGCCCACAGCACGACGGCGGTGTCGTCAAGGTCGGGGTAAAAGTCGTTGTAGAACTGAAAGCACCAGCCGCCGGGTATCGCCTCGGGGTTTTTGATCGCCCAGTCGCCGGTGCGGTGAATCTGTCGCGAGTACAGCCAGTCAATCGCCTGCTGAAACTCGGGGCGTTTGGTGTCGTGGCCGGCTTCGGCCATTGCCACCAGTGACCACGCCGTGTCCCACACCGGGCTGACACAGGCCTGCATGTGCAAGCCGTCGCATTCAGGGTGATGAATCATGAAGCGGTCCAGCGCTTGCCAGGCGCGTTTCAGGCGCGGGTCGTCGGGCGCAAGCCCAAGCTGCGGCAGCGCCAGCAGGTTGTACATGATCGGCGGATAGATGCCGCCCCAGTCGCCGCTGTCGTCCTGGTGGTTGAGAATCCAGTCGCGGGCCTTGGCCAGCGCGATCTTGCGCAGTATGGGCCCGATCGCGAACTCGAACTTTTTGACCGCCCGGGCGCCAAGCTGGATGATGCCGCCCAGCGAAAATATGCCGGGGTCGGTTGGGCTTTCGAAGTTCCAGCGGCGTTCGTGCTTTGGCTCGACGAACAGCTCATCAATGCCGAGCTCGGGGGGCAGCTTTTTCAGGGGCCGCTTTTCATACAACACGGACATCGGCACCAGGCTGATGCGGCACCAGTAGCTCAGGTCGTAGATATTGATCGTCTTCTTTTCCAGCACGTCGGGCAGTTGCGGCAAGTACGGCAGAAGCACCAGCCACGGCGGTATCGGCGGCACGCCGGCCCAGTCGTACTGGCCGAACAGCGCCAGTTGCAGGCGCGCCTCTACGCCAACGCGCATGGCGCCGCCTTTTGAAAGTATCCACTCGCGGGCGCGCTGCATGTGCGGCGCGTCGGGGCTGTCACCCGCCAGCTTGAGCGCAAAGTAGCACGTGACGGTGTAGCTGAGGTGCCCCGGCCCGCCTTCATGGATGCTCCACCAGCCGCCGGGCGTCTGCCAGTTGCGCGTGTAGTTGGCCAGCTTGCGCTGCTTCGTTTCATCAAGCTGCCCCAGAAAGTGCATCATCATGATGTACTGCGCTCCCAGGCCGGCGTTGCTGTCAAGCTCAGCGTTCCAGTACACGCTGTCGGGCTTTTCGCGCAGGCTCAGCAGTCGCTTCACCTGCCGGTCGATGGCCGCATCCAGCGCTGCGTCGCCGCGGTGCACGGGGCGCAGCTTGGCGGCGTGGGCCTGCAACAGGCCTTCAAGGCCGGCAAGGTCGCGGTCAATGGCGCGCAAAAGCTTGTGGCGGCCGGGGTAGTTCATGGGCCGCGACTATAACGCACGCGGCCCAATGCGAAAGGCGCGTAACATCCGGGCGCACCTGCCGGTAACGGGCGCGCCATGGCGACGCGCGAGAGTCCGCCGCGCAGCATTGGCACGCCGCTTGATATGTGCGCAACGCGTACAACTTCGCATCAAGACCTTGGAGGAGGACGACGATGCATCGCCTGAACCTGGCCCTGTGCCTTTCCGTGCTTGCATTGGCCGCCGCCTGTGACCACGCCGCCACAAAGCCGCAGCCGGCGCCTGCAGCCAATCCCGCGCCGCCGGCGCAATCGTATGCGCCGGCCACGACTCCGCTGATGATTCTGGACAGCGCCCTGCCGGTCGCGTTCACGGGCCAGGCATACTCGCACCAGATGACGGCGATCGGCGGCACGGGAACATACTACTGGACGGTCAGCGGCGCGGGATCCGGGCTGGTCAACCTTTCCAGCAGCGGTGTCTTGACCGCGCCGGGCATTCCGTCGCACAGCCTTGGCACAGGGCTTACGTTCCGCGTGCAGGACAGTGTCGGCCGGGTTGTGTACCGCAGCATCAACTTTCATGCCAACTACACTTACAACCACCCGAATCCGGGTGTGCGGGGCCGGGTGCTGGTGCTGCACCACGGCGAGTCGATGAGCTATCGCAACGCCGGCCAGACCGATTCGCGATTCCAGCGTGCCGTGCAACACCTGATGCAGGACGTAGCCGACCTGATCTGGGACCCCGTTGAGACCAACCTGTGTGAACAGTTCGTGCTGGTCACGGCCGGCAATGGCGCGGCGGCGCGCGAGTCCGCGGGCGTGCGCACCGCGCAAGTGTCGGACAAAGCAGCCGTCATCAACGTGCTGGCTGCGCTTGCTCCGGGCGGCGACGCGCCGATGTATGCCGCCATGCAGCTTGCAGAGACTGCCGCCGGCGCATTCACGGCCTGTGACGTGCTGGCGCTGTACAGCGGCGGCAGTTTTGGCGCGGACGCTGCCGCGGCGGGCGGGCAGGCGAACTTTTCGAACGTGCTGGCGCACGCCGGGGGCTGGGCCGGCAACGTGTCCGTGACGTGGGCGCTGGACTTTGCGCCGGCGGGCACACACCGGCAGTTCATGCAGGACTTTGCGGCGTTGACTTGGGGCGGGCTGTACGCGGCGCCATGATCGCGCGCGCAAAAAGAAGGCAGCGGTGAGGACATCCTCACCGCTGCCTTCTTTTACGCAATCGGTTAGCGCGGCTCAGGCGCGGTGCGCGGCTTGTCGTCCTGCGGGACGTACTTGCTTTCGAGCTCAACGCGCACTTTGTAGGTCATCTTGTTGGTTTCGCCGGCTCTGATGCCCTGCGGAAACCTCCAGCGCAGGAAGCTGCGGTTGCCTTGGCCCGCGATGTACTCAACGCTGGTGCCCTCTTTCGGCAGGGTGGCGCTCTTGTCGATGTACTGGGTGTAGTAGGGGATCGGCTCCTGAATCTCGGTGGGGCCGATATCGAACTCGTTCATGTTGTAGTACACGATTGTGTACGTCACCTCGACGGCGTCGGTCACCAGGTCGCGGTCCGCGTATTTCCACAGGTGCAGGCCGATCACCCGCGAACCGTACGCCATTTCGTAGCCGTCGCGTCCACGCACAGCCTCAAGGTAGTTCTCGCCCTTGATGGCGTTCGTCCAGGTGCGGGTGCGGATGCCATCCACATACTCGCGGTTGGCTTCAGTCCACGGCTGCTCAAGCGCCGAGTAGGCGCGGGTACGGTCGCGCCCGGCACGGGCATTGAGCGTGTCTTCGTTGCGCAGGCCGGGGTACAGCGTTTCATTGACATTGGCCCAGGTCGCCTCGGCTCCGACGCGCCGCTCAACCCACGCGCGCGTGGCATTGAACTGCGTGTATTCAGTGTGGCGGCCGGCCTCGTAGCGCATGCGCACAAAGCGGGCGTCATAGCCCGAGCCGCGGCGCGCGCCGTAGCCGTAGGTGGTCACGGACATCTGCGCGTACTCAAGCACCGGGATATCGACCCGGTTTGACAGCGTGCGCGACTGGTCCTTGCGGCCGGTGATGTCGCGGGTCGTGCCTTCGGCCTCAGGGTCTTTGATCCAGTCGCCTTCGCGGGCGTCCTCGTTGGTGCCGGTATAGACAATAGGGCCCGTGTTGTAGCACCCCGCAAGCGCTACAGCGATCAAGGCCAGGATGGCGGCGGTGTGCCGCATGGTCACCTACTTGATGTACTGGCTGTTGCCGAAGTCGATGACCGCGATGACGTGGCCGTTGAGACGGGCCTGCTCAATCAACGCTTCGCGGGTCACGGTGTCGCCGTAGTCGTACACCCGCAGCGAGGTGTCTTCGCCGGCTGTGCCGCGGATGTTGGCATCGCGGTAGCGCTGGTACACGACGTAGGTGACGGCCTTGAAGTCATCGACCGCGGTGACGATGTCGCCGGTCAGGTGGACCGGGACGACCGAGATGCGGGTGAGCGCGGTGTGGTCGTACACGTCCATCTTGCCGTAGATCTTTTTGCCGTTCCAGGTCAGCTCAATGGTCTTTTCGAAGTCGTTGCTCTTGAGCGTGTAAACCTGGTCCGTGGAGCCGCGATAGACGCTGCCCTCATTGATCTGGATCTGCGCTGACCCGGTGGGTACCCGGAACTGGAAGCGCATCGGTTTGCTGGAAGTGCAGCCAAAGAAAGCAAGTGAAAGGGCAATCATCAGGACGCCGGTAAGGATCCGGGCCATGGGTAACCTCCGCGCTGCGGCGTTGCAGTTTTCGATCGGGGGGTAAGCTGCGCAACTTTTACCGAACCCGTGCCATCGACGCAACAGCCTCTTTTCGTCCGTACTTGCGCTGACTGCACAGCCGCCGGACAGGCTTTGGCCAGTGCCCCGGCATGGTGGATGCCCGTGCGACTGCGGCGGCTGAAACATTACATGGCACGGAATAGACAGGCTCATGGAGGAACCCAAGCAGTAGTGTGTCGTTTTGATAGGCCATACATATACGGCTGTTTGTTGGTTCAAGAACGTCATCGGGCGAACTGGCTGGGCACAATATCTGACATTTTCTTGCAAAATGCCTTGTCCTGTGTCAGAATCTCGGCGTCCGGCGGGGCAGTAGCTGGATTCGCGGGTTTCCTTGGCCGCGAAACGTGCAGCGGGGTAGCCTTTACCCAAGAGGTTTCCATGATCGACAACAAATCAACTGTCGCAGCCGGTGAGCGCATCAAGCGGCTGCGCAGCTTTCGCGGCATGACCTGCGCCGAGCTCGCCAAGCGGATCGGCTGTACGCGTCCGTACCTGAGCGCGGTGGAAAACGGCCGCTACCCGGTCAGCAGCAAGATTTTGCGCAAGCTGTCACAGGCGTTGAACGTCACGCCGGACTTCTTCATTGCCACGGATGAGCCCAACCTTGAAGACACCGAGACGCTGACCCGCGAAATGCTGAACCGCAAGATGGCCGAGCGTTCACGCGAGGCGGTTACGGTGGGGGCCGCGCGCAGCGGCACGCGCGTAATCCCGATTGTCAGTGTGACCGCCGCGGGCCGGCCGCTTGCCGCGTTTGACGATTACCCGCAGGGCACGGGCAGCGACTACATTGATTGCCCGCGCGACGTGACGGATGAAAACGCGTTTGCGCTGCGTATCTCGGGCGACAGCATGGAGCCCAAGATCCCGGACGGCAGCACGATCATCGTGGCGCCGAACATGATGCCGCGTGAAGGCAAGCCGGTGGTCGCCAAGCTGGAAAGCGGCGACGTCACCTGCAAGGTGTATCAGCGGCGCGGCGAGAACGTGATTCTCGCGCCCTACAACCCGCAGCACGACGTGCAGATTTTCAGTGTGCGGGAACTGCAATGGGTTTACCCGGTCATGAAGGTCATCGTGGACGTGTATCATTGATGCCTTCAACGGCCGTCGCTCACCGGTGCCCGCACCCAAGGCGGGCACCGCTGTTTAACCGCCGCCCGGCGGCATCGGGCTACTGCTGGTCGTCGTCGCCGGGGTCGTACTCGTGGCCGCCCAGCGGCTTGCCGGCTTCGCCGATGTTGTACAGGTGAGTCTTGCCGGTGCGCCCGGGCTTGATCTCGCCGCCCTGCACTTCGCCGGGCGCGCCCTGGTAGTACTGGTCGTCCGTGCTGAAGCTGCCCAGGTCGGCCAGCGGCACCTCCGGCGCGTCGGGCGCTGATTTCGGGCCGGGGCGACCGGCGGACGCGACGATGTTTCCGTCCGCGTCGGTCTGGAACACCTTGGTCTTGCCCATGGCCTGTTGCGACGGGCGGTCAATGTACATGTTTGACCCGACCTTGAGCGCCTTGAACACCTCGTCGCGCGTGGCTTTGTCGGTCTGGATCGTGGGCGCAAACGGCACCATCTTGTGGAACATCAGAAACACATAGGGCGACTTCATGTGAAACCACACGACGTCGCCACGCTGCAACTCGCGCACTGCATCCCACTCAATGCCGACAAACTCCGGCCCGTTGCCGCGGTCACAGTGCAGCGCCACGACCTCGGGGGGACTGGCCAGCTTGGCGGAGCGGTCAAACACCTTGTTCAGAAGGCCGGTGCCGGTGCCCCGGGCGCTTTGCATCTGGATCGTGCCCACGCCTGCGGGGCCCGCCACTTTCTCCATCTGGGCTTTGCTGCCGTAAACCAGCACGCCCGGCATGAAGCTGGTGTTGCGATAGGTGTTCAGGCGCGGGTACTCAAGCGCAATCACAGCCAGCGCCACCAGCGCTACCGAGCCGCCAAGGCCCGCATAGACCAGGCGGATCGTGCCGGAATCGGCGCCGAGTATCACGAACACGAGCGCGGTGCCAAGCAGCGCCACGCCTGCGACGCCGCCAAGCACCATGAACGCCATCTTGGCGCGTGGCTCAAGCGGCCTGACCGGCATGGGCGGGCGCGGCACAACTCTGCCGGCGGGCGCAATGAAAGCCGAGCTTTCGGGCTTGTACACCTCGGCCAGCTGCTGGTCGGTTGGCAGCTGGTACTGCGCCGTGCCGGGCCTCGCAGGCTTCTTTTGTGCGGGCCGGTCGGCGCTGTGGCCGGACTCCCATGGCGCGAGATCGCTCATAGTTCAAAGTATAGCAAAGTTGCCCGACGTGCCCATTCCGGCTACTCCTTGAACTCGACGAGCTCGCCGGTGGTTTTGCCGCCGCGTGCCTCGGTCTCGAACTTCACGACGAGTCCCGGGTGCTTCTTGCTGGTCCAGGTCGTAGTCTTGCCGCCCGCCGTTTCGACGGTGACCTTGTAGCAGTCGAACTCGCCGGCTTCGACCTTGATGGTCTCGTCGGTGACCGTTGGGGACTTCTCGCCGCGGTCAGACTTCTTGAACTTTACCGTTCGTTCGCGCGCCGGGCTGCCTTTGATCGCTTCCTTCTTGTCGTTCAGGGTTGTTTCGCGGACTTTGGCGCTGTCTTCGCCGGACTCAAGCACTTCGGTCTTTGTGTAGCTGACATTCTTGAACCCGAAGTCCACCTCGACTTTCAGCATCCATGAGCGTCCGGCTTTGCGGTACACGCCCCATTCGTCGTAGTTTGCCAGCGGGTCATTCGCCGGCTTCTCGGTCGGCTTTTCTACCGGTCTTTCGACGGGCTTTTCTACGGGCCTCTCTACGGGCTTCTCGACTTCCGGTTTGGGTTCCGGCTGTTCTCCGGGAACCTCGGCGGCTTCTTCTTTCTCGATGTCGTACTGCTTGGCAAGTTCGCGCTTCAGATACGCGATCATTTCCGGCTTGCTGATCTTGTTGTTCTTGTCGGTGTCGATGGACTTCCAGTCGTCATCATCGACCGGCGAACCGTCATCGGCAGCCTCAATCTCCTTGCGCGACAGGCTGCCGTCCTTGTCCGCATCAACCGCGGTGTAGATGCGATCGACGTATGGCTGGAGGTACTCTTTTTCCAGGACCTTCATGTCCTTGGCGGACAGCTTCTGCTTGAAGTCGCTTTCCGTGTAGCGCTGCTTGTAGAACTTGCGCAGCTCGGCCTTGGTCACCTCAAGGTTGTCGTTGGTGTCGGCGGACAGGAAGTCGAACAGGAACAGCTGCACATATGCCAGGTAGGCGCTGTCCGGGTCTTCCTCTTCCTTGGCGGCGGCAACCATGAACGCCTTGAGCTCTTTAAGCGTGATCTTGCCGTCTTCGTTCTCGTCCAGCGTCTCAAAGACCTCATCCACCTCTTCGTTGATTTCGTCGTCAACGCCGCCCATGCCCTGCGCGCCCGCGGCGCCGCAGAACAGCACGGCTGTCATCAGCCACATCCAGGCCCTGATCATGGTTTCTCCGGGTCAGTCATCGAACTGCACAAGTTCAGTAAGCTGCTCAAACTCTTCGCCCTTGACGGTCTGGCGGACCAGCAGGCCCGGCCAGGCCTTGGCGTACCAGGCGACGCATGAGCGTTCCTGTTCGTCCTCGTAGGTGTAAACCTGGCACTCGAGCAGGCCGGCGGCAGTAATGCGTTTTTCGGACCGGTCCAGGCGCGAGCGGCGCTTGGGCTCAAGCCAGTCGCGCAGGTCCTGCGCGAAGTTGATGCTGACTTTTTCGACCTTGGCGCCCTTGAGCTTTTCCAGGTTCAGCGTGAGTTCCGTGATCTCAAGTTCGCAGCCTTCCTTGTCGGCCTTGGTGACTTCGTACTGTTGCACCAGAAAACTCTTTGAGCGGTTCTTGCCGCGCAGCGTGGTGGTTTTAATGATCCACTTTTTGCCCTTTGAGCCCAGCAGGCGGGTTTCGGTCAGTTCGTCTTCTTTGGGCTCGGCCTTCTTCTTTTTCTTCTTGCTTGCGGGCGCCTTGTAGTTGGGGTCGCCATCGAGGTAGTCAAACTCGATCAGTTCACGCGTGCCGTAGTTGTCGTCGGACTTCACAATCAGGCTGGGGTAATCGACGCTGCGCCAGAGTGTGGAGTTGTCGAGGCTCGACTCCCAGCGTACGCAGTCAAAGGTGCCGGCTGGAACCTTGATCTTCTCGACCCGCACCTTGCGGTGGCCTGCGGGGTCGCGGAACACCAGGTCATCTTCCTTGAAGTTGACTTTGATGTCGGTGGCTGAGCCTTCGCCTTCTTTCTTGCCTTCATCCAGCAGGTACTGCTTGAACTCGGCGCGGTTTTCCCACACAGCCGTGACTTCGTACTTCATGAAGCTGGTGTTGGTGTCGCCGCCGTCCATGCCCATCTTGGGCGTGCGCTTGAGCATCCATGTGCGGCCAGCGACACGGTACAGCACGTACGGGTCGGGCTTGGCGTCCTTGTCGGCATCGGCCACATGAATGGCGCCGGCGACCACAATGACGGCCGCGAGCAGGTACATGAACTTCGCCATGGCAATGTCCTGTGAACTATGTCCGATTGTGGGATGAAAGTGCGCCGGAAGCAAGGAAAGAGAGAGCAAGCCTATGCGCGGCGGCTGTATGTCATAAACTGCGGGCCAGCAGAAAGAGGAAGACCAATGCAGAAGACCGGCGCGGATCGTGAGCGGGTACTGGAACTGCTGACCGAAATGGGCGGCGTAACCGAAGACAACGTGCGAGAGATCGCGAAGATCACGCGCGTCTCTGAGGCTGAAATCTGGGGCGCGGGCACGTTTTATCACCTGATCAACAAGCCCGGCAAACGGGTGCGCGTGTGCAACGGGCTTACATGCCGGTTGTTCGGCGCCGAAGAAGTGATCGATAAGCTGCGCGCGCAAGGCAAAGAAGTTGAGGTTGCAAGCTGCCTTGGCCAGTGCGACCGCGCACCCGCCGCGCTGGACGAGAATCTCAAGGTGATCGACTGGGCCAAACAGCCGCGCAGCATTACCCCGGATAACCCCGCTTTGCCGATGAACCTGGCCGGCACGCAGGACTTTGCGTTCAAGGCCCTGGACGCCGCGCGCGCCATGACGCCCGACCAGATTTTCAAGGCGCTGGAAGAAAGCGGCTTGCAAGGCCGCGGCGGCGCGGGTTTTCCGGCGCACATCAAATGGAAGGGCGTGGCGTCGCAGAAGGACCCCGTGCGCTACGTGGTGTGCAACGCCGACGAAGCCGAGCCTGCGACGTTTAAGGACCGCGAAACCATGCTGCGCCGGCCTGACAAGCTGATTGAAGGCATGGCGATCGCTGCGCATGCGGTGGGGGCCAAAGAGGTGTATTTTTACATCCGCGGCGAGTTCAACGCCGAGTACGAGGCCGTGAAAGCCGCCCTGCACAAGGCGCCCGAAAGCATTCACAACCTGGACTGGCACTTTCATCGCGGGCACGGCGCGTACATCTGCGGTGAAGAAACTGCCCTGCTTGAAAGTATGGAAGGCAAGCGCGGCATGCCGCGGCTGAAGCCGCCGTTCCCGCACGAGTTCGGGTTTCGCGGCAAGCCCACGCTGATCAGCAACGTCGAGACGTTTGCGTGCGTGCCGTACATCATTACGCACGGCGGCGCGAAGTTTAAGGCCCACGGCCGTACCGAGGCCGGCAGCAAGCTGTATTGCATTTCAGGCCACGTGAACAAGCCGGGCGTGTATGAACTGTCGCTGGGCGCCACGCTGGACGAGCTTGTGGCGGCCGCCGGCGGCTACATGGGCACGCCGATGGCGTTTTCGCCGGGCGGGGCGAGCAGCGGCTTTCTGCCGATTGAAAAGCGCGACCAGCCGCTGGATTTCAAGGGTTTGCAGAAGGCGGGCACCATGCTGGGCAGCGCGGGCGTGGTGGTGCTCAATGATACCGTGGACATGGCCAAAGCCGCGCAATGGCAGCTTGAGTTCTTTGAGGTCGAAAGCTGCGGCCAGTGCGCGCCCTGCCGCATCGGCACGCGCTACCTGCACAACCAGGTCGGCAAGTACCTGAAGACCGGCGACCCGGGCGCGCTGAAGCACGCCAACGACGTGGGCTGGGAAATGGAGGAAGGCAGCATCTGCGGCCTGGGCATGGTGGCCCACAAACCGCTGGTCGATGCCCTGAAATACTTCCCCAAGGCCTTTGAGAAGCGGCAGTCCAAGCCCATCGCGTAAGCGATGGAGCATGAGCCAGGAAGCCCATCGCGTAAGCGATGGAGCAAATCAGGAATCCAATCATGCCAAGTCAACCAACTGGCTTCCTGCTGACATGGACAACCTACGGCACATGGTTGCACGGCGACGTACGCGGCTCCGTGCGACGCGAACTAATTGGCACGGGCGACCCCGTTATCGAAAGCGACGAGGCAATGCTGGCGACCATGCGGCGCAAGATGGTTCAAGACCCGTGGCCGATTGACGGCCCCGCGCGGAGCGTCATTGAGGCAACTGTCGCGGAAGTGTGTCGCCATCGCAAGTGGTACCCGGCGGCGCTGAATGTTCGCACGAATCACGTGCACGCCGTTGTGTGCGGGCCCCACGCACCGGAGAAGATGCTGGGCGACCTGAAGGCGTGGTGTACCCAGCGCTTGCGCGAACGTGACCTGGTAGCGGCGGATCGTCGCGTATGGACCGATGGCGGCAGCACGCGGTACTTGTGGGATGAGGACGCTTTGGCGGCGGCGGTTGAGTATGTAGTCAGGGGGCAGGGTGGTGAATTGCCCCGTGGGTAGGGTGGATTGACCGGTCGCGCTGTGGGATCGGGGTGATTTGCTCCATCGCTTACGCGATGGGCTTGGACTGGCTGGTTCAGTGACTTCACAAATCCATTCTGATGCTATACTTGCCTGTTGATGGCCGAGACCTTCACGATCACGATTGACGGCAAGCCCGTGGAAGCGCAATCGGGCGAGATGGTGCTGCGTGCCGCGCAGCGCGCGGGCATCCATATCCCCACCCTCTGCGACGACAAACGCCTGGACCCGGCCGGCGCCTGCCGCGCCTGTCTGGTCGAAGTCGATGGCCAGCGCCGCCTGCAGCCTTCATGCGCCTGGAAAGTCGCCCCCGGCCAGAACGTCAAAACACAAGAAACCAGCAAGCGCGTGCAGCGTCACCAGGACGTATTGGTCAGCCTGTACATGGCCGATCACAAACTTGATGAAGACGGCCTGCCCGTCGAAACTTGCAACGGCAACGGCCTGCGCGAGTGGGCGCAAGAGTGCCAGACACTGACCCTTGACCCTGTGGAAGCACCCCGTGCCGCGCGCCCCGGCGACAAGAACCCGTACATCACCTTTCAGCCTGAACTGTGCGTGCTTTGTGCCCGCTGCACCCGCTATTGCGACGAAATTGAAGCCGTCAACGCCATCACCCTTACCGGCCGCGGCAGCAACACCACCATCGGTACTGCCGGCATGCGCGGTCTGCTGGACACTACATGTGAGCTGTGCGGCGGTTGTATCGACACGTGCCCGACCGGCGCGCTGGTGGAAAAGAAGGCAATCGAGATTCTGCCGCAGCAGCTTGAGCGCAAGGTGCGCACCACGTGCAACTACTGCGGCGTCGGCTGCCAGATGGATTTGAATGTCGCCAAGGTCGATGGCGTCGAAAAGGTCGTGCGCGTCACCAGCCCCCCGCCCGGCGAGACGGTCAATGACGGCAACCTTTGCATCAAGGGCCGCTTCGCCTACGACTTTATCCATCACAAGGACCGCATCACCGAGCCGATGATCCGCAAGCAGGACGGCAAGCTGCACGCGGTAAGCTGGGATGAAGCATTGAAGTTCGCCGCCGAAGGCATGAACCGCGTCAAGCAGCGCCACGGGCCGGAAGCCATGGGCTTCATTTCGTCGGCGCGCTGCACCGGCGAAGAAAACTTTCTCATGGGCAAGGTCGCGCGCGCCGCGTTCAAGTCCGGCAACGTGCACTCATGTGCCGCCACGTGACACTTCCCCACCGAGCAAGCTCTGGTCAAGAGCTTCGGCGCAGGCGTGATGTCCAACAGCATCCCGGAAATCCGGGACCTGGACTTCATGTTCATCATCGGCAGCAACACCACCGAGGCGCACCCCATCATCGCGATGGAGATGAAGGTCGCGCGCCAGCGCGGCGCCCGTATGGTTGTCGCCGACCCGCGCAAGATCTGGCTTACCGAATACTGCGACATGCACCTGCAGCTCAAGCCCGGCACCGACGTGTGGCTGGTCAACGCCATGGCGCAGGTGATCGTGGACAAAGGGCTGGTCGATAAAGACTTCATCGCCAAGCACACCGAGGGCTGGCCTGAACTCAAGGCCAACCTGGCCAAGTTCAAACTGGCTGAAGCGGAACGCGTCACCGGCGTGCCCGCGGCGCTGATCAAGGCCGCGGCCATCGAGTACGCAACTACGCGCAAAGCGGCCATCTACTACACGCTGGGCATCACCGAGCACGCCCACGGCACCGACAACATTTTCAGCCTGGCCAACCTGGTCATGATGACCGGGCACCTGGGCGTGCCCTTTGGCGGCTTGAACTCGCTGCGCGGCCAGAACAACGTGCAGGGCGCGACCGACGCCGGCGCCACGCCCCTGTACTACACGGGTTTCCAGCCGGCGGGCGACCCCGCCATCCGCGCCAAGTTTGAAGCTGCCTGGCAGACCGAGCTGACCGCCGGCGTGGGCAAGAACCTGAACGAAATCATGAAGGGTGTTGAAGACGGCAGCGTGAAGGCGCTGTACGTCATGGGCGAGGACATTCTGATCTCTGAGCCCAACACCAACCACCTTGAGCACGGGGTCAAGAAGCTCGAGTTCCTGATCCATCAGGACATCTTCATGAATGAAACGACAAAGTACGCGCACGTCGTTTTCCCCGGCGCGAACTTTGCCGAAAAAGACGGCGTTTTCACGAACACCGACCGCCGCGTGCAGCGCGTGCGCAAAGCCGTCAACCCCCCGGGCAACGCGCGCCCTGACTGGGAAATTCTGTGCGACTTCGCGCGCGCGGCAGGCTACGCCATGCCGCACTACAGTGATCCCGGCGAAGTTTACGCCGAAATCGCCAGCCTCGCGCCGCGCTACGCGGGCATCAGCCATGAGCGGCTTGACGCTACCCCGATGGGTATCCAGTGGCCTTGCCCCAGCCCTGACCACCCGGGCACGGTGTACATGCACAAGGACGGTCCGGTGAAGGGCAAGGGCACGTTCATTATCACCAACTTCCGCCCGCCCGTGGAGTTGCCCGACGAAGAGTATCCGTACAACCTTGCGACCGGGCGCGTGCTGTACCACTACAACGCGGGCACCCAGACGCGCCGCGACAGCGGGACCATGGCCAAAGTCGGCGAGTGCCAGATTGAAGTGCACGCCGAAGATGCAGCCCGCCTGGGCGTGAAGGACGGCGACAAGGTCAAGGTCGTTTCGCGCCGCGGCGGTGTTTACGCGAAAGTGTGGATTTCAGGCCGCGTGCAGAAGGGCAACGTCTGGATGCCGCTGCACTTCACCGAGGCCGCGATCAACAAGCTTACGATCGACGTGGGCGACCCCCTGGCCGGCACCGCCGAGTACAAGGTGTGCGCGGTCAACCTGCTGCCCGTCAAGCCCGGCAACGGCGACACCCCCGAGCACGAAAGCGACCCCGCGCTCGTGTCCCTGCACAAGGGCAACGGCCAGCATTGAAGCGCGGCGCCTACTTCACTGCTGCCGGCTGTTTGCCTTGTTCAATCTTGTAGTAGCTGTTGGCCTTGATCGGGCCGAGCTTCTGTTCGGCGTGCTGCTTGTTGGGCCAGACAATCCGCACCGCATCGGCCTGTTTGGCCGCGCCCAGGCCGATGTGAATCGTGCGCGGGCTGTGCGGCGCAAATTGCCCGCTGCCGCCGGTTACCTGAAACATGCGCGTAGTCTTGCCCACAGTCACCCACACCAGCGCGCCCACCGCGTCGCGGTTGGTGTCCTTGCCGTTGCCGACCACGTCCAGCGCCAGCCAGTTGTTGCCGTTGGGCTTGTTGCGGAAGATTGAAAGCTGGTGGTGGGGCAGGTCTTTGGTCTCCGGAATGCGGTCCGGCCAGCGGTACTGCGCGACCGCGATGTCCACGAAGCCGTCGCGGTCAAAGTCGGCTATGCTGAGCCCGTGGCTTGAAAGCATGTGCAGGCCGTACTCGACGGTGGCGTCCATGAACTTGCCGTCTTGCCCCTGCTTCCATAGTTTCAGCCCCACGCCGGGATAGCTGGTGGCGCTGGTCAGCAGGTCAAGGCGGCCGTCGTTGTCCACGTCGATCCAGGCCGCGTATGTGTCGCCCCAGTTGTCGTCCAGTGCGGGCGGCGCGCGGTCAATCAGGTCAAGCCGCTGCTTGAACTTGTAGCCGTGCGCGGGCCCGAGGTTTTCATAGATCGCCGAAAGGTCGCTGGAGGGCCCGGCCCAGCCGTGGGCGATCTCGGCGCAGAACACGTCCATGTCGCCATCGTTGTCGAAGTCGCCGGGCGCCATGTCGAAAGTGTTGCCGTTGGCGCGCCACGCGGGCTCGGCGCGCTGGCGCCCGCCGGGATACTTGCCGTCGCGCTGTTCGTCACCGTCAAGGCCGATCTTGTCCGCCACGTGCTCAAACGTGCCGTCGCCCTTGTTGCGGAACACCAGGTTCCATTGACGCCCGTAGGCGGGCACAAAGATGTCCATGAAGCCGTCGTTGTCGTAGTCAAATGCTCCGCAGCCGTAGGCAGGCCGCGACCACAGACCTTCGCCGCCGGGCTTGCCCGCTGTTTCAAGCTTTGCGGGGCCGGTCACGATCACAAAGCCGCCCTTGCCGTCGCCTTGGTACAGCTCGCTTTGAAAGCAGTCGTAAGAACGGCCGTAGTCCGAGTACCAGTTGGCCACATAGGCGTCCAGCTTGCCGTCAAGGTTGAAGTCAAGCCACGACACCGAACTCGTGGTCTTTGAGGGCTCCGCCAGCCAAGGGTTGTGTTCGGGTTTGACAAAACTGAACCCGCCTTTGCCGTCATTCAACATCAGCTCGGTGCGGTCGATGAAGGTGCCGTCGGCGCCCTTGGGTTGCTTCATGTTGTAGTGCGCGCCGGTAAACAGGTCCTGGTCGCCGTCGTTGTCAACGTCGGCGGCGCTGGCAAAGCCGCTGACGCGGCCGCCTTCAATCTTGCCGTCACGGTTGCGGAACGGCGCGGCGTCAGGCGGCAGAAAGCCCTTGCCTTTGTCGTTGATCAGCACCCAGCCGTTGTTGCGGATGCTCTGGCCGTGGCCGTGCACAATCAGGTCCGGGTAGCCGTCGCCGTTGACGTCGGCCCATGCCGTGCGCGTAACGACCAGCGCATCAAGGCCTACCTCTTTGCACAGCTTGGTAAACACGGGCGCGGGCTTGCCGGTGTCTTGGGCGATCGGCTGGTAGCTTGCGGCAAGCAGCACAGCCACGGCTGCGGGCAGGTACAGGTATCGCATGCGTCTCCTTTGTACGGCAGTTTCGGGAGTCAGGGGGCGCGCGCCAAGACAAATCGGAAAGGGGTGCGCCGCTGCGCACCCCTTTCTGATTTGAAGGTGAAGACTGGCAGTGCTGGGCTCACGGCCTTTTCTTCACCTTCGGTTCGGGTAACTGTGTCGCGGTGGAGTCGGGATTCCCCACCCGCGACAAACACAAGTATGCCGTGTGCCTGCTAAACAGCAAGCATTGCAAGAAACAAATGTAAAAGTAAACTTGCTAAATGACAAGATCGCTTGGCCTGCTTGCGTTTCGAAAAGCCGGCTGGGATTGGCTGATTCTAGCGGCTTTGGGAACAGGGGACAGGGGCCAGGGCGGCACACCAGACCCGGAACTCGGTACCCGGAACTCGGAACCCGGAACCAACTATGGACACCAACTCCGGCATTGCTTCGCGCATCACTGAACTGGTGGACCGCTTCTCGCAGGCCACTATCGCCCGCGCTTGCGGCGTCAACGAGTCCAGCGTCTTTCACTACCAGCGCGGGCGGCGCGTGCCCGCCGACTTCTGCGTCAAGCTCTCCGAGTCCATGGGCATCAACCTGAACTGGCTGCTCACCGGCACCGGCGCGCCCGAAGCCGGCGAAACCCGCCTGCAAGCCGACGCCATGGGCGAAGGCCTTGAGCGCATGGTGCGCATTCTGGGTGCGCTGGAAACAGAGGCGGTGGGGGCGCTGAAGCAATCTCCCGCGGCGCCGCGGTTTGAGCGCCTGAACAACATGCTCAAGTCGTGGGACGAAACCCAGCAGCGCCTGAACGACAAGCTGTTGCCGGTGGCGGACCGGCTGGTGGCGTCAATGACTGACGCCATGGAGCGCAACAACCTGATCCGTGCCGCCGACCTCAAGCCCGGGCTTGAGTACCTGAAGCGATTCGACCTGCCGCCAGAGGCGATCAACCGCATTGACCTCACGCTCAGCCGGTTCGCGTTTCTTGACCTCGACTATGAACGCGACTTTGAGCTGCGCCAGAAGATCTTGTGGCGCTACCTGGTAGATGGCGGCAGCGATCCCCGCCGCGTGCAGGAGTACGCCTTTGCCGTTGTCCACTCAGCCTACGGCATCGGCCGCTACACCGAGGCCGTGATGATGGCTGACGGCGTGCTGGCCGCCACGCGCATGGTGCCGCAGGGCGACCCGCACCACATACGTTTGCGGCTGGTGCGCGCGTCTTCGCTGGTTGAGCTTGGCCGGATCAGCGAGGCGGTAAGCGAAATGTCCGATGCAATCCCGCGCCTGCCGGCCGCCACACGCGACCGCTTTTGGGGCCTGCATATGCGCACGCTGGCGCTGGCGGGGGCGATGCGCGTGCAGGACGCGTTTGCGATCATTGAAGGCTACGGCTACGCGCAGGACGATACCGCGCTGTTTACGCTGGCAATGCTGGACAGCGACGAGCCCCTGCTCAAGCGTGCCCTGAAGTTCGCCGAAAAAACCGGCGCCTTGCACCCTGACCCCACCCAGCCGACCAACGCATTGCACGCGCAATGCCTGCTGCAGGCCAAGGGTGGCGACGGCAAGGGTGCGGTCAAGCGCTGGCTTGAGGCGGTGGAGAAGGGCCGTGCACGGCTGAGCGGCCTGAGTTTCTATGAAGTTGAGTTGCTGCACGCCGGCGGAGATGAAAAGGGCGCGCGCGCCAAGCTGCGCCAGCATTGGAAGGCCTGGGACGAGGGCACGCCCATGCCGCGCAGTGTGTTTCAGCAGGCGACCGTGTACCGGGAGACATTGCAGCTGGAGCCCGCAGACAGCGCGCTTCATGGCCGCGCCCGCGCCTGGCTGCGCCGCAAGTCGCGCCAGGGCTACGCGCTGTTGCGTCAATGGTTGCGCGACGACCAGGGCTGACGCGAGTGCCGGTTTCTTTGTGTGGGCGACCAAGGCACAATGACGCGACAATCCGGAGGCCGTGATGCGCTACTTGTCGATCGCCTTGTTGATCATGATGCTGGCCGGCTGTTCCTCGACCGTGCATCACCACCATGAAAGCGAGCCGCAGGTCGAGAACGACAAGCCGCAGCCTAAGCCGGAATCGGAGCCCAAGCCCCAGCCCAAGCCCAAGCCCAAACCGGAACCGAAGCCCGAGCCCAAGCCCGAGCCCAAACCGGAACCGAAGCCGGAGCCAAAGCCGGAGCCCAAACCGGAACCGAAGCCCGAGCCCAAGCCCGAGCCCAAACCGGAACCGAAGCCGGAGCCAAAGCCGGAGCCCAAACCGGAACCGAAACCCGAACCCAAGCCCGAGCCCGGGCCGGACCTGCATCAGAAGTACGTCGATGAGTTCATCAGCGCGGTCAAGGACAAGACGTACCAACTTGAGAAGAGCAAGTCCTACAAGCACTGGCAGAGCGAGTTGAAGCACTGGCAGGACAAGTACGAGAAGGTGAAAGAGTCGCGCAAGAACAAGGAAAAGAACCTCGAGAAGGAATGGGCCGATTGCATCAAGGCGTGGTACGAGGCCCGCTACGCGCTGGCACTGTTCCTGCACCTGCATACGCGCGACGCCAACTTCATGCCGGTGTTCATTCATGAGCGCAGCGAGGTTGAGTCGCTGCCGGAAAGCCAGCTGCGTTCCGAGGCATGTCGCCACACCCAAGCGGCCCATGAGCTGGCTGCCGGCGACAGCGCCGAGCTGAACCGCTTTCGCACCGACGCGCTGAAGTACGACAAGGTCGCCAGCGACGTGCACACGGACAAGAAGTGGGAAAAGACCTTCGGCGACGCCAAGAAGAAGTTCGAGGGTGCGGCAAGCGGCAAGTTCGAGGACAAGGACCTGCGCAGCTATAAGGACTGAAGCCCGGTCGAATACACTTGACCTGTCAAGGCGGGGTGTTACACTTACCGCCGCAGCACAGTTCAGGAGGTTCCATGTCGCCCATTGTCGAGAACATCAAGGCTTAGGCGCGGGACCGCTTACTCAACAACCTTGAGGCCGGTCCGCGCGACCGGCCTTGCCCATTTGACCCCGATGCCGGGGCAGGAGGAGTGCCATGCACACACCGAAGACAGGCAATTCGCGGGGAACTCCCGCAACCACAGGAACACTGAAATGGACATCGAAACCAAAGAGGCGCTGGACGGGTTTGTTGACCTGGCGCTGATCACAGAAGTGCTTTACACGGTCAAAAGCGGCAAAGAGGCCACAGTCTTCGCGTGCAAGGCGCACCCGGACACCGGCGCCGAGTATCTTGCCGCCAAGGTTTACAAGCACCTGAAGCACCGCAGCTTCCGTAATGACGCGGTGTACCAGGAAAACCGCACGCAGATGTACCACAACACCCGCGTGCGTCGCGCCTACGACAACGGCAGTGAGTTCGGCCTTGAAGTGCACTTCATGCTGTGGGTCGGCCAGGAATGGGAGCACCTGACCCGGCTGTACAACGCGGGCGTGTATGTGCCGGTGCCGGTAAGGCAGCACAGCCGCGCGATCCTGATGGAGTACTTCGGCGATGCGGACGGTCCGAAGCCGTTGCTGCACGCCGCAGACTTGACACGTCAACAGGCACAGGAAGCGTGGCAGCTGGTAAAGGCAAACATCGAGATGATGCTGGGCTGCAACCTCGTGCACGGGGATTTGAGCCCGTACAACATTCTGGTGGATGCCGAGTCGCCCTCGGACATGATTCGCATCATTGACCTGCCGCAGGCGGTGGACGCGCGCTTCAACGCAAGCGCCAGGGACTTGTTGCTGCGCGACGTTGAAACGACGTTTCGGTGGTTCGCCAAGCGGGGCGTGCGCGATAACGCCAAGGGCTTTGCCAACGACCTTTGGCGGCGCTTCAAGCGGGCCGAGCTTTAGCGGTAACCACACAGCTGAAGTTTTCTTCAGCGAACCATGAGGAGAACGGACGTCTGGAACAACCAGCGGTACCCCAGGGGCGGGCTGTAAACCCGCCCCTCATTCATTTGGGTCGGGTGGTGCGGGGCGATCTTCGCGAATGATCTGGAGTGATCAAGCGCATGTTCAGTTGTGGCAACTTATCACATCAGTGCAACACTGATTAGACGTGATTCGTGCTGATCGATCCTGATTGATTCTTGAAATGCACACCATCTGTCACGACATAGGTCTCATAAACACAAGAAACGACAATAGTTATAGCATATTCTAACTGCACAGTTAGTTAGCGCACCAATTGGCACGGGTAGTGCAATGGGTCAGCTGAACAAAGTGACTGGATGGTCAGATATCTGGATGCAACACCAGTCACGGTTCGTTCAGTCTCGAACGAAGGCGAGTTGGGTCAGCCGCCTTCGCTGCATTTAGACCCGATCAGCGCTAATGGCGCAATTGTGGGGAAGAACATGACATCTTCTGGTTTGGTACGCGGCATACTGGGTTTGTTGCTTGTGGTTGCGGGCAGTTCGCTGGCTGGGCAGTTCACGCTGTCCACGAACTTGACGGGAACAACGTCAACTTCGACCGGCGTCATGATGTTCGACATTACGACCCAGGGAAACCAGATCACGGTCACTCGCTTCGATCACAAGCACAACACGGCAGGGGCGATTACCGTTAACGTCTATTACAAGGTTGGCACTTGGGTCGGCTTTCGCAACAATGCGGCTGCCTGGACGTTGCACGACACGGTCAACACCACAAGCCCTGCGGTAGGCGGATTTGCCGACGTCACGTTGAACACTCCGCTGGTGCTGCAAGCTGGCACGACCTATGGCATCGCGATCGGCGCCACGACCGGCTCGTCCTATTACAACAGTACGGTCAATGCGAGTGGCTATTCAGACAGCAACATGACGATCCTGGCGGGCGCGGTGTCCACAGGTCCCTTCACAGGCGGCATTGATGGACGTGAGTGGGCCGGCACAGTCCATTACACCGTCGGCGGGAACCCTGGCCCGACGCTTTCTCCGGCCACCGGTTCAGGCTTCAGCGGCTCTCGCGTCTATCGCGGCTTCCCGGGCGTCGCGCTTTCGATGGCCAGCCTTGTGGCCAACGACTTCAACGACCCGAACATCGACATCACTGTCACAGCCGTGAACGCTGCACCGGGCGTGACAGCCCCCGCCAACCAGAGCGGCGCCGCCGTGCCGGCAACCCTGACCTGGAGCGGTACCCCGACCAATCCCGGAACCTACGTTTACAACGTGACGTTGAACGACGGCAACTCACAGCCGCAGTATCAAGTGACGCTGGAGATCGTGCCGCCGCAGGTGTTGCTGGGCAACACGACGACCCTCAACAACACGATCCCCTTCAACACAACCAGTACCCGCTTCCAGACCGTCTATACTGCGTCCGAGATCGGCCTGCCCGCGGGCACGCTGATCACCGAGGTCCGGGTTGCCGGCAACATGACCTCAGGCGCTGAGTACCAGAACCTGCGCCTGCGCATGGCACACTCCAACACCACGCCGAACGCCCTGGTCAATACGTACGCAAACTACATCGGCACGCTTGAGACTGTGCTGGGGCCGGTCAACATCATCCCCACGACCCTGCCGATTTCATTGGACGCCCAGTGGTATGTGTTCCCGCTGACCACGCCGTTCGTTTACAACGGCGTGAACGGACTTTGCGTTGACTGGTCCTACGACAGCCGCATCGGTACTGGCTTCAACATTGGTACGGCTGTACCCAGTGGCGAGCAGGTGCGCGGCCGCCTTTACAACAGCACCGGCAACTGGAACTCGGCGACGGGCACCCTCGGCACAACACTGGGCAACTACGGCATCCACATGCTTTGCCTTACGCCGAACAGCGTTGTCCTGAGAAACGTGGGCACGACCGGCGGTTTGGGCGCGCCCCAGAACGACCTGGTCATGCTTGAGCTTGACGCCGCGGCGCTCACCCAGTCGCGCGGCCTGTTCGCGATGACGGTCAGCAAGACCGGCAGTGTCAGCGACGGCGCGATTTCGCAGGTGCGGCTGGTCCTGGACAACAACCGCGACGGCCTGGTTGACGGTGGCGACACCGTGCTCGGCTCAGGCACGTTCAGCTCCGGCCAGGTCACTTTTGCGGGTACGCCGCTGGTGACGATCCCCGACATTTCTGCAAGCCCGTCGGCACGGCTGCTGGTTGCTGTCAGCTTCGGCGGCTCGCTGTCCGTGGGCGCGGACCTTGAACTTTCCATCAGCTCGCCCTCGCACATCACGCTCAGCGGCGGCCAGGACAACACCGTGTACCCCATTGAGTCCGGCACGTTCGTGCAGCGCATGTCCGGCTTGTACACGATCAACCAGACCGGGGGCGACTTCACCGACATCGGCGCTGCCTTCGACGCGTTGGAAGCCAACGGCGTGTCAGGCCCGGTGATCCTTGAGATTACCGACAGCGCTACCTACGTTTCGACGCCTGCCTACAGCCTCGGCATCACCAGCGCACAGCCGCTGCCTGCCATGGCGCCGGTGGATGGCGCGTCGGCGACCAACACCATCACGCTGCGTGCAGCCACAGGCCAGACGCCGAAGGTACAGGGCAACGCCAACGGCGCAGTGCTGATCGGTTCAGCGGCGGCCACGGCGCAGACAGGTCGCGGCGGCCTTGTCATCAACCAGTCTTACGTCACGGTGGAAGGCCTTGAAGTCTTCGGCGGCCCGCACTTCGGCATCATGGCCCAGGGCAACGGCACAGTGTTCAATCTGAACACCACAAACATCACGATTCGTCGCTGCAAGGTGTACGACATTCCCAACGGCCCGGGCATCGCGCACATGGGCCTGAACAACGGTTTCGCCAATAACTTCCTGGTTGAGCACAACTTCGTTTACAACTGCCTTACGGCTTCGCTGGCGACCAGCCCGCAGCTTCAGACGCTGACCAACGGCTGCATCACGATCCGCAACGCGGGCCAGGCCAGCAGCATTGTGCGCCACAACACGGTGATCCACACCAGCACCCTGACCGGCACGGGCGGCATCTACGCGTACTCCAGCAGCACGACCTACGCGCTGCACGACGTGAGCAACAACATCGTCATCAGCGTGGCAAGCACCATCCCCGCGATCTTCCTGAACTCGGTGACCAGCGCTCCCACAACGGCCAACTTCAACTACTGGTTTGCCAACACGCACTGCAACCAGGCCACGCTGGCCACGTTCGCGCTGTGGCAGGGCACCGGCCGCGACGCCAGCGGCAGCAACGCCAACCCGTTGCTGATGAGCAGCAGCGCGCCTTATGACCTGCGGCTTGCACCCAACTCGCCGTGCATTGACCCGGTGGGCCAGACCAGCACCGCCACCATTGACTTCTTCGGCACGACGCGCCCGCAAGGCACGACGGTTGATATCGGCGCCCACGAAGCCAACTGGGTTGCCAGCCTGATGGTGTCAGCCAACAGCGCCGGACCCGCCAGCGTCACGACGGCGCTTACTTCGGACCAGTGGGTGGGCACGTTTGACGGCATGTCCGTGCTCTCGATCCAGAGCGTGAACAGCGTGACCTTCACGCACATCGGCAGCACCGGCAACTCCAGCTACGCCAACCTGAAGCTGTGGGTGGACGCCAACGCCAATGGTCAGTTTGACGCCAGCGATGTTCAGCTTGGCAGCACCGTGGCCTCGCTGACCGGCAGCACCGTTACATTCAGCGGCTCACCGCTGGGCGCCTACACAGCCCAGAACCAGTCGCTGACCTTCTTCCTGACGGCGCAGATTGCCGCCAACGCGACTCTTGGCACCGCGCGTTTCCAGATCGCGTCTTCGACCGATGTGAGCGCCAACCCGGGCTCGGTGGTGGGCAACTTCCCCGTCCCGGGACGCAGCATCAACGTGATCAACCCCGCGCCGACACTGACGCCGGCCACGGGCTCGGGCTTCAATGCCAGCCGCGTGTACAACGCGCTGCTGAACAACGCGCTTGTCGCCGCGGACCTGGTAGCGGATGACAGCAACGACCCCAGTGTTTCCATCACGGTGGTACCGATCAGCGCAGCGCCGGGCGTGACTGCGCCTTCCAACCAGGCCAGCGCCGCGGTGCCTGCCCAGATTTCATGGACCGGCACACCGACCGCCGTGGGCAGCTTCAGCTACGAGGTGACCCTCAATGACGGCACCAACGCCCCGGTGTTCACGGTTACCATCAACGTCGCAAACCCGCCGCCGACGCTGACGCCGGCCACGGGCTCAGGCTTCAACGCCAGCCGCAACTACTCGGCCATGACCGGCGTGAGCCTGAACGCGGCGATTCTTGTCGCCAATGACGCAAATGACCCGACGGTGGCCATCACCGTGGTCGCAGTCACGCCGGCCCCCGGTGTGACGGCGCCCGGCAACCAGGCCGCCGCAGCCGTGCCGTTCAACCTGGAGTGGACCGGCACGCCGACCGCGGTGGGGACATATGAATACACCGTGACCCTGAACGACGGTGTCAGCTCGCCCGCCTTCACGGTCCAGTTCTTCGTCACCAACCCGGCGCCTACATTGACGCCGGCCACGGGCTCGGCCTTCAACGCCAGCCGCCAGTACTTTGCCAACAACAACATTGCGCTCAGCTCGGCTGTGCTGGTTGCCAACGACGCCAACAACCCGACTCTGGACATCACCATCGTGGCAGTCTCGGCGGCGCCCGGCGTCACGGCGCCCGGCAACCAGGTTGCAGCATCCGCGCCGGCCAGCCTTACATGGACCGGCACCCCGACAGCCACAGGCACCTTCGAGTACGAAGTCACGATCGACGACGGCACCAACACGCCGACGTACTCGGTGTTCCTGATCGTGACCAACCCGGCGCCGACGCTGGTGCCGGCGACGGTCAGCGGCTTCAACGCGGCGCGCACCTACAACGGCACCAAGGGCACCGCGCTGGCCAACGCTGACTTGGTGGCCAACGACACCAACAACACGACGGTCAGCATTACGGTCACCTCCAGCAACCCGGTGCCGGGCGTGACCGCGCCGAGCAACCAGGTTGGCGTGGGTGTGCCGTTTACACTGAGTTGGACCGGCACGCCGACGGCCCACGGGACGTTCACGTACAACGTGCAGGTGAGCGACGGTACCAACTCGCCCAGCTTCACGGTCACGTTTGTGCTGGCGCACCCGCCGCTGAGCGGCAACTACACGATTGCCCAGTCCGGCAGCCCTGACTTCGCGAACATTGGCGAGCTGTTCCAGATTCTGGATCAAGTGGGCGTGAATGGACCGGTGGTCGTGGAGATCACGGACAGCGCAACCTACACATCGAATGCCAACTACCGGCTTGGCGGCAGTGGCACAACCACAACGGCCCTGCCGATCGGTCTCAGCACCACCAACACCCTGACCATTCGCGCTGCGCAAGGCCAGACACCCGTGATCTCAGGCAGCGGCGCCACCAACCCGTACTCCGGCACAGCCACCGGCACACTGGCTTTCCGCAACGTGGGCAACATCACGCTGGAAGGCCTGACGATCACCGGCGGTGTGGACTTCGGAATCATGTTCTACTGCAACCTGCTGGGCAGCGGCGACAACATCGTTGTTCGCAAGTGCAGCATTCACGGCATTACCGCTGGCGCCGCAATCTTCATGTATGACTCGGGAAGCACCGGCGCGGGTCCCCACAACGTGCTGATCGAAAACAACGTGATCTGGGACGTCGTCGGCGACACCACATGGTCGGGCGGCGATCGCCTTGGCGTACTCGGTTCTCGCCGACCGGGCAACAACGTCGTGATCCGTCACAACTCGATCCACTTCAACGGAGCCAGCGCCACGGCCAATGTCTTCTTTACGACCGGCGCGGGGCAGATCTCGAACATCTCCTACAACACCGTGTACATGACAGGTCTCGGCAACTGTCACCGCGTTGCTACGGCCAACCCTCCAACCACCGCGGACCGCAACGTCATCTTCCTTGGCGGCACCGCCACCATCAGCAATGTCACCGGCATGACAACCTGGGCCCTGTGGCAGGCATCCGGCCGAGACGTCAACAGCGTCAACGGCGACCCGATGTTCACCAGCATCACCGCGCCGGTTGACCTCAGCCTGCAGGACAGCTCGCCGGCGATTGACCTCGCGGTCGGTTCAACCGCCACCACCGACATTGCCGGCAACGCGCGTCCCGCGGGCCGCGCAGCCGATGCGGGCGCCTACGAAGCGCAGGTGCCTGAAATGGAAGTGCGCCGCAACGCCAACCTTGTGGCCAACGGCGGCACCTTCAATGCCGGCAACGTGCCCACCACCACCGGCACCACACTCCAGTTCACCATCGAAAACCACGGCGTTGACGACCTGCTGCTGACCGGCTCGCCGGCCATCGCGGTCACGCTTAACTCCAATCTTGACGCCACCAGCGGTGTCAGCGCGGCGCCGACCAGCACCACGATCAACCCCAACGGCAGCGTTACCTTCGACATCTTCGTTGACCCCACGATCGACCTGGCCTTCAGCATGACGGTCACCATCGACAACAACGACTTCGATCGTGACCCGTACACCTTCAACATCGACGGCACCGGCTTCACGCCCAACGGCGCAGCTGTGGCGCAGACCACCACCGGCTCAAGCTTCAGCGGCGGCGCCAACGGGCCTTTCACCATGACCGTGAACCCGGGTGCAACCCTGGCCAACGGCAACCTTGAGGTCACTGACCCTGAATTCGACAACATCAGCGTCACCAGCGTTGTCGCGCCGATCACCCTGCCGACGGGCATCACCGCCAACATTGCCGCCGGCCCCGGACACCCGCTGGCATTCAGCTGGACCGGCACCGCCAACGCCTCCAACGCACCCGGCGACTACACCTGGGAAATCACCTTTGAAGACAGCGTCAGCGGCACACCCGTTACCATTGATGTCATCGTCCACATCGTGGACATGGCCCCCGTGCATGCCATCAGCGGCGCAACCGCCGGCAACGGCAGCGCGGGCAACCCCTACACTGCTACCTGGACACAAACGATGGGGCCTGCGTCGGACATCGACCTCGCTAGCGTATCCGACCCCAACACCAGCCAGGTACTTAACCTGGGTACGATCGTACCCGGCGCCTCTAACCCGTCGGGCGGCAGCGGCTTCACAATCATGCTGGCAGGCAGCCTGCTGAATGTCGCCCCGACGGCGGCCTTGACGGCCAACGATGTCGGCACGCACACCTTTGAAGTGCCGGTCACCGATGGGGCCAACACCACGGTCATCCATGTGTCGCTGACGGTCAACGCCGCGCCGGTCATCCTGACCGTGTCCCCGCTGACCGACGGCGAGCAGGGCCTGAACTACACCGCCCTGCAGTTCACAGCCAGCGGCGGCACCCCGCCGCTGACCTGGGCCGTCAGCAGCGGCAGCGTGCCCCCGGGCATGACGCTGACGACCGCCGGCGTGTTCAGCGGCAACCCGACGTTGCAGGGTGTTTACACCTTCACCGTGCGCGTGACGGACGCCCTCGGCGTGCAGGACGCTGACCCGTTTGACATCACGATTGACCCGCCGGCCAACGGCAACCCGACCATCACCACCACCTCGCCGCTGACCGGCGGCATCGTGGGCCAGACCTACGGGCCGGTCACGATCACAGCCGCGGGCGGCACGCCGGGCTACACGTTCAGCATCGCTTCCGGTGCGCTTCCGCCGGGCCTGAGCATGTCCACCGGCGGCGTCATCTCCGGTACACCCAGCATGCAGGGCAGCTTCAACTTCGATGTGACCGTCCAGGACGCGGCCTTTGCCACGGATACCGACACCTTCACGATCACGATTGCCTCTGTTCCGACGGGCGGCGGCAAGAAGGGTGGCGGCGGGGGTGGCGGCTGCAGCAGCGACATCGGCAGCACCCCGCTGCTGTTGCTGGCTGGCCTGCTTGCGGTGCTGTTCGTTGCGTATCGTCGGCGGAAACTCGCGTGACTGACCCCATGTGAATCCGCCACGAGAAGGGGAGGCCGTAAGGCCTCCCCGACTCATTTGCGCCAATTTGGCAGCAAAGCCGGGAACACGCGACTGGCACACGTTCTACCCGCCAATATGGCTTGCCCAGCGGCACAAATTTGCCTTGGCACGGTGGTTGCAGCTGTCCAGCGAAGGCTTGCGCAGGGGGCGCCCGGCAAGCGTCGAGACTTGTGCCCCCCTGTCTCTTCGCCCAGGTTGGGTGCCTCCTGCGCAGGCCTTCTGCTAAAACCGGAGGCCAAATGCGACTCGACAAACTCACCGTCAAATCCCAAGAGGCTGTGCAGGCAGCCCTGGAAATCGGCCGCAAAGCCGGCAACCAGGCCCTTGAGGTCGAACACCTGATGCTGGCCCTGCTGCAACAGGACGATGGCGTGCTGCGCCCGTTGCTGCAAAAGCTCGGCGCCAACGCCGACCACGTGGCCAACCGCCTGCAAGCCGAGATCGAAAAGCTGCCCAAAGTGACCGGCGGCCAGCAGTACGCCAGCAACGAGTTCAATTCCGTGCTGCAACAGGCCTTCGACGAAGCCGAGAAACTGAAAGACGAATACGTCAGCGGCGACCACATTCTGCTGGCGCTGCTTGAGCACGGCAAAACGCCCAGCGCCCGCGTGTTCAAGGATGCCGGCTGTGACCGCAGGAGCGTGCTCGCGTCCCTGAAAGATCTGCGCGGCAGCCAGCGGGTGGATACACCCGAAGCCGAGGGCAAGTTTCAGGCGCTGGCCAAGTACACCCGCGACCTCACGCAAGAAGCGCGCAGCGGCAAACTTGACCCCGTGATCGGCCGCAACGACGAAATCCGCCGCGTGCTGCAGGTGTTGTCGCGGCGCACAAAGAACAACCCGGTGCTGATCGGCGAGCCGGGCGTGGGCAAAACCGCCATCGTGGAAGGCCTTGCGCGCCGCATTGTCGAAAACGACGTGCCCGAAGGCTTGAAGGGCAAGCGCGTGCTTTCGCTGGACCTTGGCGCGCTGATGGCGGGCACAAAGTTCCGCGGCGAGTTTGAAGAACGCCTGAAGGCAATCCTGAAAGAAATCGAAGGCGCCGAAGGGCAGGTGATTCTGTTTGTCGATGAGCTGCACACCATTGTCGGCGCCGGCAAAACCGAAGGCAGCCCCGACGCCGGCAACCTGCTTAAACCCGCCCTGGCCCGCGGCACGCTGCGCTGCGTGGGCGCGACAACGCTGGACGAGTACCGCAAGCACGTCGAAAAAGACAAGGCCCTTGAGCGGCGCTTTCAAACCGTGTTTGTCGGCGAGCCCAACGTCGAAGACACAATTGCGATCCTGCGCGGCTTGAAAGAACGCTACGAGGTCCACCACGGCGTGCGCATCGCCGACGGCGCCATTGTGGCCGCCGCGACGCTGAGCAACCGATACATCACCGACCGCTTTTTGCCGGACAAAGCCATCGACCTGATGGACGAAGCCGCAAGCCGCATACGGCTTGAGATTGACAGCCTGCCGCAAGAGCTTGACCACCTTGAGCGCGAAATGCGGCGGCTGCAAATCGAGCGCGAAGCCCTGAAGAAGGAAAAGGACGAAGCCAGCAAAAAGCGCCTTCAGACTTTGGAGAAAGAGCTGGCCGACCTTGGCGAAAAACACTCCGCCGCCAAAGCCCAGTGGCAGAACGAGAAGACGGTCATTGAAACCGTGCGCAAGGGCCGCGAAGAACTTGAAACTCTAAAGACTGAAGCCGAGCGCCTTGAGCGCCAGGGCGAGCTGGAAAAGGTCGCGCGCATACGCTACGGCGACATCCCGGCCAAAGAGAAGCAGGTCAAAGAAGCCGAAGCCAAACTGCGCGAAATGCAGGGCGGCAAGCAGATGCTGCACGAAGAGGTAACCGCCGACGAAATCGCCGAAATCGTGTCACGCTGGACCGGCGTGCCGGTCAGCAAAATGCTCGAAGGCGAGAAGCAGAAGCTGCTCAAACTTGAAGAGCATCTGCACAAGCGCGTGATCGGCCAGGAAGAAGCGATCAACGCCGTCAGCAACGCCGTGCGCCGCGCCCGCAGCGGGTTGCAGGACCCCAACCGGCCCACGGGCAGCTTCATCTTTCTGGGCCCCACCGGCGTGGGCAAAACCGAGCTGGCCAAGACGCTGGCCGAATTCCTGTTCGACGACCAGAACGCGCTCGTGCGCATTGACATGAGCGAATACATGGAAAAGCACGCCGTGGCGCGGCTGATCGGCGCGCCGCCGGGCTACGTCGGCTACGAAGAAGGCGGCCAATTGACCGAGGCTGTGCGGCGGCGGCCCTACAGCGTGATCCTGTTTGACGAAATCGAAAAGGCGCACCCGGATGTGTTCAACGTGCTGTTGCAGATGCTGGATGACGGCCGCCTGACCGACAGCCAGGGCCGCACCGTCGATTTCACGAACAGCGTGGTGATCATGACCAGCAACATCGGCAGCCACCTGATCATGGAAATGGAGCCGGGCAACGAAGCGAGGGTCGAGCAGCAGGTGCTGGCCGAGTTGCGCAAGCACTTCCGGCCGGAGTTTCTCAACCGCGTTGACGACATCGTGATGTTCAAGCGCCTGAGCGCCGAGCAAGTGCGCCGCATCGTGGACCTGCAGCTCAAGCACATCGAAAAACTGCTGGCCGACCGCGGCTTGAAGCTGAAGGTAAGCGACAGCGCCAAAGCCGAGCTGGCCAAGCAGGGCTACGACCCGCAGCTGGGCGCCCGGCCGGTAAAGCGGGTGATCCAGCAGAAGCTGCAAAACGCGCTGGCCATGAAGCTGCTCGAAGGCCAGTTCAAAGAAGGCGACACCATAACCGTGGACCAGCACGAAGGCTTCTTCAAGTTCAGCTAAGACGCGCTGACTGCGCTGCCGGCCACATTTCACCCCCGATCCGGCCGAATTGCTGTATAATCCTCGTGTCGCAGTCCGGTCGTTCAGGGGCGTTCAAGCCTCAATGCCCGCCCGCGGCGCCGGAGTACCCTTGTGATCCGATACGTTGTGTCAAACCTCGGGCCTCAGACTTCAAAGTCTGAGCAGGACAAGCTCATTGCCGCCGTAAGCCAGGTCAAGGGCATCAAGGACGTTGCCCTTGCGTTGGCCAGGCATGAAGTCACATTCTCAATTTCCGGGCCGGAACCCAAGCTGGCATTGCTTGAAAAGGCCTGTGCCAGCGCCGGGTTCACGCTTGGCGCTCGAATGTAAGCGCCCGGCAATGCCTTTGGTCTAACGTTCGGTTCTGTGAAACAACCGCCATCGTGCCGTCGTTTGTCCTGCTGGATTGACTTGTATCGACGGGGAAGTGAAATCTGTCGATGAACAGCGCCGCCTTGATGGACCCACCCACCCAGCTTGTCCCGAAAGTCGTCCAACCCACGCAAAGCGTCAGCGACCTTGTTGCCGCCACACGACCATTTGCACGTGAGATTCGCTGGAAGAGCTGGTGGCATGTCGGCAGCACGTTGGCCGTGATCACCGGCGTGCTGGCCTGCGCCGCGCTGGCGCCGTGGTGGCCGTTGCAGCTTGCGCTTTCATTACTGGGCGCGCTTACCATGGTGCGCGGGTTTATCCTGTTTCATGACTTCGCCCATGGCGCCATCTTGCGCAAGTCAAAGGTCGCGCGTGTGCTTCTGAGCGTGTATTCGATGATCTTCATGGCCGGCGTCAGCTATTGGCGCGAGGCCCACAACTTTCACCACGCCAACTGCTGCGACCGCCGCGCATCATGGCAGGGCGACTTCCCGGTCTGGACACTCGAGCAGTGGCAAAGCGCCAAGCCGCTGCAACGGCTGTACTACCGCGTGAACCGCAGCCCGGTGACCATCTTTCTCGCCTACATCACCGTCTTCTTTTTCGCCAACACCCTTGAGCCCTTTCTGCGCCATCCCCTGAGGCACTGGACTTCGGGCGCTTCCATCCTGCTGCACGTCGGCTTGATTGCGGGTCTTTGGTGGCTTGGCGGGTTCTGGGTCGCCTTTTTCGGGTTCTGGATGCCCTATGCCCTGGCCGCGATCCTGGGCGCGTACCTGTTTTATGCCCAGCACAACTTTCCCGGCATGGAAGTGCTGCCCACCAGCGAATGGAACCGCACCGAGGCCGCCCTGCGCTGCACAAGCCACATGCGCATGAACCCCTTTCTGGACTGGTGTACCGGCGACATCGGCTATCACCACGTGCACCACGTGAACTCGGCGATTCCCTTCTATCGCCTGAAAGAGGCCATGCGCGCGATCCCGGCGCTGCAACAACCGCGCGCGACCACGCTGCGGCCCCGGGACGTATGGCGCTGCCTGCGCCTGAAGCTGTGGGACGACGCCGGCAAGCGCATGCTTACGTGGCGGCAGGCGCGGGCGCTCATGGCGGCGCAGCCGGCCTGAGCTTGCGGGTGCGCGCAAGGGCGCTAAATTCCGGCCATGATCTTCGGCGTACACGCGTTGATTTATGCCCGCGAAGCTGAGCGCGTGCGTGACTTCTTTCGTGACGTGCTTGAGTGGCCCTTTGTGGACGCCGGCCACGGCTGGCTGATTTTCGCCATGCCGCCCAGCGAGGTCGGCATTCACCCGGCCATGCCCGACGCGCCGCAGGACCACCAGATTTACCTGATGACGGAAGACGTTCACAAAGCCGTCAAGAAGCTCGAAAAGCTCGGCTTGCAACCCGCACCCGTGCGCGACGCAGGCTTTGGCCTGCTGACCAGCTTTGAGCTGCCCGGTGGCGGGCCCATCGGCATGTACCAGCCAAGGCACCCCATCGCGGCCGGCAAAAAGAAGAAGGCAGTCAAAGCCCGCGGAGCAGGCAAGGCTGCCGCCAAAGCAAGCAGCAAGAGCCCCAAGCGCAAGCGCGGGGCAAGCGCGCCGGTGAAGGCCGCCAGAAAGCCCGCCCGCAAGAAGAAGCGTTGATTCCAAAACTAACCGCCGATTGCACGCGCCCGGCGCAAGGGCGGGTGTTAGCATTCCGCCATGCGCTTGCAGATCAAATCCGCGGGCAAGACCTGGGAGTACGCGTCGCCCGAGCACAAGTCCAACTTCACGGCAGGCCGCCGCGAAGGCAACGAAATCGTGCTGCCTGACGACGCGGCCGTTTCCAACATGCACGTGCGGATTGACCGCTTCCTGAACGACTGGACCTTCACCGACCAGATGAGCGACAGCGGCACCCTGCACAACGGGCAGGCGCAATACAGCGGTACACTCAACCAGGGCGATGAACTGCGGCTGGGCAACAGCACGCTCAAGGTGCTGAGCCTCGCGGCTCAACCGCCCGCGAGCCCCCCGGCCAGGCCCGCGCCTGCGCCCGCACAGCCGCCCGCGCAGTTCCTGCCGCCCAGCGCGCCGATCAGCGCGCAGCCGCGCAAGGAAAGCTACGCCAAGCGCAATGAGCGCCGCGCCGCCATCAAGGACAAGGGCTGGCAGACAGTGATCAAGCCCTCCGGGCGCAAGAACAGCAACGCCGGCAAGCAGTTCTTTGCGGTGCTGGGGCTGATTGTTGTCTGCGGCGGGATCGCGGCCTTCTGGTTTTCGCAGGAAACCGGGTACGAGCCGGCGCCGGACTACACCCAGACTACTGAAGCTGAACCGAAGGCCGAGGTGCCGACCAACAAGGCTTCGCCCGATGTCACGCCTCCGCTGCCCAAGAAGCCGTCGCCCAAGGACGAAGAGGCTGCGTACCGCAAACGGATCGACGACATCGAGATGGACAAGACCCGCCCGCCCCACGAGCGCATTGCCGAGCTGGAAGATCTCTCCGCCGAGCTGACCAGGCTGAAGCTGCACAGCCTTGAGTTCAGGGTCCAGCGCGCCAGGGACAACGTAAGCCTTGAGTTGTCGCGCGAAATGCAGAACAGGTACAGCGAAGACAACCGGGCGGTGTACCAGCTTCTACAGAAGAATGACTACCGCGCAGCCATTGAGCGCATTCAGTTCCTTGATGACTACTGCAGCCTCACCAGCTACCACAAGCACTGGGCCCATCGCCACGACATTGACCGGTACATTGAGCGCGAGCGCGCCAACATCGAGCGCCGCAACACGGAATGGATCGGTCAGCAAATGAACACCGTCGAGGAAGCGCTCAGCCGCAATGATTACGCACCAGCCGCCGACACGCTTGAGGGAGTGGCCAGCCTGGCTGTGCTGCCCGAAGCGGTTGAGGCAGCGCTGGCCGCTGAAGTCGCGCGCATCAAGGACTTGCAGCGTGAGCAGGACATGGGGCGCATTGAGCCGCCGCGTAAACCCTTCGACAGTCGCAAAGACCGACTGCCGCCGGCGCCGAAAAGCGCATTTCTGCCCTCGGGCGAGTACTCCAGCCAGCGCCAGGAGAGCCTGCCGCGCGACCGGCTGGTCAGTCTTGCAGGCGACAGCGAGTTTGCAGGGCTGGCCATCAAGCACTTCGAGCACGACGCGACACTGACGGGCTATGCAAGCGGCAAGCTCAGCATCATCGTGAAACGCCCGTTGAACGGTGTGCCTGACTGGTCGTACAGCATCAGCGTCGCCCCGCACGCGCTGTGGCCAGCGACCCGGGTGCGTATCTATGAGCAGATGCCGGAGCTGACCCAGAACATCCGTGTTGCCACGCTGATGCTGTGCTTCGACAACGGCCTGCTGGACGACGCTGCGCGCGTGGCGTGCAGCTTCCGCAAGGCGCACCCTGAACACAAAGATGAAATCGACCTGCTGCTTGCGACCAAACTCGGCATCGAGGTGCCCGAGGGCGGCTTCATTGAGCGCGACGGCAAACTGGTGGCAAAGTAGTTATTCCCACTTTGGCGGCGGTGGCTGGTGCGTGCGCTGCCGGAAGTCGTCCCGGATTCGCTGCAGATGCAGCAGCCTTTCCAGCGCGGCGTCGTGGTCTGCCTCGTGGTCCTGGCCGGGCAGCATTGCGTCCAGCAGCGCAAGCTCGGCCTGCAGTTGCTGCCAGTCGAGCCCCCAACGCCGGATCATGGTGCGCGTGTCGGCCATGCTGACTTAACAGTCCCCCGCGGTGCGCCATTCCGCAAGCAGAAACGAAAACCGCGCGCCACAAGGGCGCGCGGCCGCGGCGTGCAACATCAGTTGGCTTCGACCTTCTTCTTCAGCTTGTTCAGGCCCTTGGTCAGCATCTCGTTCATCGCGTCTTCGCCGAACTTGATGAAGTAGCGGCCCATGATGCTGTCGGTCATGTCCATTTCGCTGTTCCAGGTCACCTTCAGGCCGTCCTTGTCGCGGGTGTAGATGACCGAGCCCTTCTGCGGCTCCCAGCCTTCCATCGTGAACAGGTAGTCCACGCCCTTCTTGCGATCCACGGCTGTGAACTTGAGTTCGCCGTTGCCGTGCCTTGATTTCCAGCGCGTCCACGAGCCCACTTCGTTGGTCTTTTCCGAGTACTCCCAGGTCATTTCCGGGTCTTCGTCGCGCCACGGGCCCCACTCGGGCCATTGCTTCAGGTCGCCGATGTACTTGTGCACGTCGTCTTCGTCGGCCTGGACCGTGACCGACTGCGTGAAGGTCTTCTTTGGGTCCAGCGTGTTGCCGTAGGCCCACCCGCCGATGAACGCGAGCAGGGCTACAAACACCACCAAAACCAGCAGCTTCAGCAGGATGCTCCCGCCGCTTTTCTTCTTCTTGTCGGACATGTTGGGCCTCAAAGGACGAAACCTGCACTATACACGATTGGCAGGCGCGTACACGGCGGAGATTGCACATTTTGCAGCGGTTGGTGTTAGTGCAGCCATGGTGTAGAATTACGCTTACATGGCGCGCAAAGGCGACATCAACTTCGGCACTGATCGCGTGGCGAAGCCCACCAAAGAGTCGGGCGATTCCACACAGCAGTCGCCGGCGCTGGCAACGCTGGTACAAGTAGTCAACGGCGCCGAGGGGCTTGTGCACCCGCTGCTGGGCGACCACTTCGTGATCGGGCGCGGCAAAGACTGCCACATCCGCATTGAGGGCGACACCAGCGTTTCGCGCAAGCACGCCAGCATCACGCGGCGCGGCGTGCAGTTCATTGTCGAGGACCTCGGCAGCAGCAACGGCATTTACGTCAACGGCAAGAAGGTCGAGGGCGCGCACGAGCTCAAGGTCGGCGACACTTTGGAAGTCGGTGCGCAGGCTTATGTCTTCAAGCGGCGCGTATGATTTGTCACGGCGCTTCTCAGCCGGGCGCAGTTGATTCTGGTTTTCCAGCACACGTCCCATATACTCTCGCGGCGGTGCACCATGGCCAAGCACAAGCGACCTGACGACTTTGCTTCGGACGACGTGGCAAAGCCAACCGACGACCCGATGATCCCCACGCGCAAGAGCGGCGTGCAGGCCGGCCTTGAAGAAGTCGCCGGCAGCGAAACGCTGTTCCATGCCATCGTCACCGACAGCTTCGATATCGGTCGCGACCCCGAAGCCAACCTGGTGATCCGCAAGGACACCAAGACCAGCCGCAAGCACGCCACCATCACCCGCCGCGGTCAGGCCTACTTCATTGAAGACAACGGCAGCAGCAACGGCACGCTGGTCAACGGCGCGAAAATCGCCGCAGCCACGGAGCTGAAGGTCGGCGACAAGGTCAAGATCGGCAACCGCGAGTTCACGTTCGCGCGCCGCACCGGCGACTGATTCACACTTCTGCATTCGCACCGCGCGCGCTAACCTTGCGCAATGATCGCGTTTGCGGCTGCCATCTTCCTTTCCGCGTTTCTGCTGTTTCTGGTACAGCCGCTGCTTGGGCGTTTCATCCTGCCGTGGTACGGCGGCACGCCCGCGGCGTGGTCGGTGGCGTTGCTGTTTTTTCAATGCGCGCTGCTGGCGGGCTATGGCTACGCGCATGTGCTGACGCGTTTTGCCAAGCCCAGAGCGCAAGCGGTGATCCATGCGGGCGTGCTGCTGCTTGCGGCGCTGACGCTGCCGGTGATTCCCCCCGAGTCGTTGAAACCGGCGGCCGGCGACAACCCGGCGCTTTCGATCCTGTGGCTGCTGCTGGCGACGGCGGGCCTGCCGTTTGTCGCGCTGTCCGCTACCGGGCCCCTGTTGCAGGCGTGGCTGGCGCGTGTGCGGCCGGGCAAGCAGCCGTGGGTGATGTATGCGCTCAGCAACGTGGGTTCGCTGGGCGCGCTGCTGGCCTACCCGTTTGTGATTGAGCCGTGGGTCGGGCGCAACTCGCAGGCTTGGGCGTGGTCGGCTGGGTTTGTCACTTTCGCGCTGCTGGCTGCTGCGTGCGGCTTCATTGCCATGCGCGCGCCCGTTGCCGAGCAGTCCGGAGACGCCGGCCCTCCACCGGGGCCGGCGCGGCGCATCGTGTGGGTGGCGCTGTCGGCGTGCGGCGTATGGCTGCTGATGGCGGTAACGAACCGCATGTCGCTGGACCTTGCGCCGGTGCCGTTTCTGTGGGTGCTGCCGCTTTCGCTGTACCTGCTGAGCTTCATTGTCACCTTTGCCGGCGAGCGCTTTTATGTACGCGGGCTGGCGCTGTTTGCCGTGCCGCTGGCGACGGCTGCGCTGGCGATTGCGCCGGATGACGACCCGATTGAGAGCACGCCGATGCGCATTGCGGTCTTCGGCTTCGGGCTGTTTGCGCTGTGCTGGACCCTGCACGGCGAGCTGTACCGGCTGCGCCCCCACGTGTCGCGACTGACCGGCTATTACCTGTCCGTTTCGCTGGGCGGCGCGCTGGGCGGCGCCTTTGTCGGCCTGGCTGCGCCGCACCTGCTGCCGATGTACTTCGAGTACGAAATCGGGCAGGCGCTTGCGATACTGGCTGTGCTGGCGGCGCTGTGCGTTGACCCGTCCAGCCCGATTGCAAGATTCAAGCCGCGCTGGGCGTGGCTGTTGCTGGGCATCGCGCTGCTGGCGTGGGCCGACGCCACCCGCGGCGCGATGAAGGAAGAGCTTGACGGCACGGTGGCGCACACCCGCTCGTTCTTCGGTGTGTCCCGCATCTACGAATACGAAGGCTCGCGCAAGCTGGTGCACGGCACCACTACCCACGGCGCGCAGTGGACTGAAGCCGGCTGGGAAATGACGCCGCTGACGTACTACTCGGATCAGTCTGGCGCGGGACTGGTGCTCGGCGATGAAGGCGACGCGCGGCGCGTGGGCGTGATCGGGCTGGGGGCGGGCACGCTTGCCGCGTGGGGCCGCAAGGGCGACGTGATGCGCTTTTACGAGATCGACCCGGAGATGGAGCATGTGGCACGCACCTGGTTCACGTACCTTGCGGGCTGCCGGGCTGAGCTCAGCGTCGTGATCGGGGACGGGCGACTCAGCCTTGAGCGCGAAGAACCGCAGGATTTCGACGTGCTGGTGCTGGATGCCTTCAGCAGCGACAGCATCCCGGTGCACCTGCTGACGCTGGAGTCGTTTGACGCCTACCTGCGCCACCTGCGCGACGACGGCGTGCTGTGCGTGCACGTGACCAACCGCTACATCGACCTTCAGCCGGTGATTGCCGCGGCCGCCCGTGAGCTGGGGTTGACGTGGGTGCTGATTGAAGACGACGGGCGCGGTGACGACATCAACTCGTCGGATTGGGCGCTGCTGTCGCGGCAGGCTTCGCGGCTGGCGCGCTTTGATTCGCGCCTGAACCCGCCGACAGAAGACATCCCGGCCTGGACGGATGACCACAGCAACATCTTTCGCCTGCTGAAATGACGGAGGTGCGATGCGCACAGCAGCTGTTTCACGCATCAACCGTCCGCTGCCGCTGGTGGGGCAGGGCACCTGGGAGATGGGCAACAAGCGCGCGCAGCGCGAAGCAGAAGCCGCCGCGCTGCGCCTTGGCCTTGATCTCGGCATGACGCTGATCGACACCGCCGAGATGTACGCCAGCGGCGGCGCCGAAGAAGTCGTGGCACAGGCAATCAAGGGCCGCGACGTTTTTGTCGAGACCAAGGTGCTGCCCGGCAATGCCTCGCGGAAAGGCACGATCAAAGCGTGCGAAGCCAGCCTGAAACGTCTCGGCATTGAGTGCATTGACCTGTACCTGCTGCACTGGCCCGGTTCGTACCTGCTTGAGGACACCATTGCCGCCTTCGAGGAACTGGCCAAGGCCGGCAAGATCGCGCACTGGGGCGTCAGCAACTTCGATGTGCAGGGCATGCGCGAAGTCGAAGCGCTTGCCCCCGGTCGCTGTGCGTGCAACCAGGTCCTCTACAATGTATGCGCGCGCGGGCCCGATTGGGAGCTGATAAAGTGGTGCCAGGACCACGGAATTCTGTTTCAAGCCTATTCGCCGCTGGGGCAGGGCAACCTGCCATGGAAGAAGCTGGCGCCAATCGCAACTCGTCATCACGCCACGCCGGCGCAGGTGGCGCTGGCATTCAGCGCGCGGCTGGCCGGCATGCAGACCATACCCAAGACCAGCCGGCCGCAACGCGTGCGTGAGAACGCCGCCGCGGCGGACATTGTGCTGACCAGCCAGGACCTGGCAGAACTCGACCGGGCGTTTGCGCCGCCCAACGGCCCCACACCGCTTGAAACGGCATAGCGTCGCTTGCAGCGCCGCAATGGCGCGCCGGGCTGGACGAGAGTAACGCCTATGCGTTGGTGAACCGGTGACCCTTGCGCGGGCCGCGCTTGGTCTGCGTGAGCACTTCCGGCCCATGCTCGGTCATCAGAATCGTGTGCTCAAACTGTGCGCTCAGCTTGCCGTCGGCTGTGTAAACGGTCCAGCCGTCCTTGCGGTCAACGCGGGTGCGCTTGGTGCCGAGGTTGATCATGGGCTCAATGGTGAAGCACACGCCCGGCTCAAGGATCTGCTGGCCGTGAAAGCGATCGGGGAAGTGGGGGATGTGCGGCCGCTGGTGAAACTGGCGGCCTATCCCGTGGCCCTGATAGTCCTCCACCACGCTGAAGTCGTACTGGCCGGCGTGGCGTTTGATCGCCTGCCCGATCTCGATCACTTTGCTGAAAGGCCGGATCGCGTCGATGGCGGCCCACATGCTGTCAAAGCTGCACTGCACAAGCCGCAGCGCTTCGTCGCTGACCTTGCCGACGAGGAACGTCTCGCTTTGGTCGCCGTGCCAGCCATCGACAATGGTGGTCAGGTCCACGTTGATGATGTCGCCGTCGCGCAGCACATAGCTGCCGGGCACGCCGTGGCAGACCACATCGTTGGGGCTGGTGCAGCAGTGCGCGGGATAGCTCTTGCGGTAGCCAAGCGTGGCGCAGATGTGGCCGCGGCTGTGCGTCCAGTCGGCGACCAGTTCATCGATGCGCTTGGTGGTGATGCCGGGCTGGATGAAGTCGCGCAGGTAGTCCATCAACTCGGCGTTGACCCCGCAGGCGCGGCGCATGGCGTTTCGCTCAGTTTCATCAAGCCGGATGGCGTTGGACTTTTTGGGCTCGGGCTCAAGCGCGGGCGTGGCATGGCTGTCGGCCGCCATGTGGCACTTCTTGTACTTGCGCCCGCTGCCGCACCAGCATACGTCGTTGGGCCCCAGTCTTGTCTTGGTATCGCGCACCGGCTTCTCCGCGCCCAATGTAGCAGCGCTTGCCCCTACTTCCAGAACGCGGCTGGCATGGCCGTCCATTCCAATGCAGACTTGCCGCATGCCGCGCAACCCCTCGTACTGGGAAAGCGAACTGCCGCCTGAGGCCGCGCCCGCCGCCTTGCCGGCGCGCGTCGATGTGCTGGTGGTCGGCGCGGGCTTCATGGGGCGCTGGCTGGCGTACTTTCTGGGCAAGCGGGCAAACCCGCCGTCGGTGCTGGTGCTTGAGCGCGACCGCTACACCTACGGCGCAAGCAGCCGCAACGCGGGCTTTCTGACCTGCGGCCAGGCCGGCGAGATGCTGGCCGATGCCGCCGAGGTCGGGCTGGACGCCGTGCTTGAGACGCTGCGCTTGCGCCGGCACGGCATCGCGCTGGTGCGCCGCGAGATGCCGGGCCTGGAACTGGATGAGTGCGGCAGCACCGACTACGACCCCGTTACGCAGGCCATCCGCGAACTGCTGCCCCGGTTGAATGAGGCCGCGGGCGACAACATTTACAGCATTCGTGAAGCCTGCCTTGCCGGGCACACGCGCCCTGCCGTGTTCAACCGCGCCGACGCCGGCGTGCACCCGGTGCGCCTGCTGAAAGCATTGCAGCAGGGCAGCCCCGCGCGCTACGCCTTTGGCGCGGCTGTGCGGTCGGTGGCCGACGGCTGTGCGGTGCTGACTGATGGCCGCGAAGTGCGCTACGGCCGCGCCTTTGCGTGCGTGAACGCCTTTGCCTCGGAGCTTGATGCGTCAAGCCCGGTGGTGCCGGGGCGCGGGCAGGTGATCGTGACCAGCCCGGTAAGCACGCGCACCGACCGTACGCTGGGCTACATGCATGCGGGCTACGATTACTTTCGCTTCGTGGACGGGCGTTTGTTGATCGGCGGCGGCCGCCACCTGCACCGGCAAGCCGAGACCACGAGCGAGCTTGAGGGGACGGCGCAACTGCTTGCGTACCTGCGCAGCGCCGCGGTGCGGGTGCTGGGCCACGGCGACTTCAGCGTGGACTACCATTGGGCCGGGATCATGGGCTTTGTCGGCGGCCGGCATCTCGGCGGCAGTCCGCGCCGCAGGGTGGACGCAAGCACTGAACAGGTGGCCGGCTTTGGCGGCATGGGCGTGGCGCTGGCGCCGGTGTATGCGCAACAGATCGCCGCCGAGTTCTAGCGACAAATCAGAAGGGGCCGTGCGCCTTCGCGCGCGGCCCCTGCGGGAGTAACCCGGCCCGGGGGCTAGTCCAGTACGTGCACGCGCAACTGGTTGCGGTGCGCGGGGTCCGGCGCGGGCACCGTGCCGGTCATGCCCGGCAGCAGGATCGGCGGCGGCGGCGTGCTTGAGCCGCTTGCACCGCCTGAGCCGCTGCCTGCGCCGGCGGCCATCGGCGCGCCCTGCTGCTGCTGCCACTGCCAGCCCTGCGCCCAGTAGTACTCGTAGCTGTTGTAGGTCAGCTCATGGGTCACGATCACAAGGTCGTCGTTGACCACCATCGCGTCGTAGCCGAACCACGCCAGCGTCGTGATCAGCAGCCCCGCGGGCATGCCCGCCGGCGCGGCGCCGCCCGTGACCGCCGACGACTGCGTCACGCGGTGCACCGCGGGCGCGCTGCCCACCGCGAAGTCCTGCCAGAACAGGTCGTGCAGCTCCATGCCCCAGCCGTAGGGCGCCATGTACAGCATATCCACGCGCTTTTCGCCACCCTGCATGCGGGCGTGCACGCTGGGCATCATCGCGCCGGGGATCGGCGCGCTGGCTGCCAGTTGCCAGTTAAGGCCGGCGTCGGCGCTGTACAGCAGGTGCACGCCGTCGGTCTTTTCGTAGGCATAGAATATCTCCATACCCAGCCCGCTGCCCAGCAGGCACACGTGCGGGTCGGCCGGCATCACGTTCTGTTCCTGGTCCAGCAGCTTGTCGTTGAAGCTGGTCGTGCCATTGAGGCGAACCGCGCAGCGGAAGGCCGTGGTGCTGGTCATGCGCCACGTCTGCTGGTTGAAGCGCACGTCGGTGTAGCCGTAGCCGATCACAAGGTCGCCGGCGGTGCTGTATTCCATGTGCAACAGCAGCGGCGTCACGTCGTTGCCCGGCGCGTGCACCACCTGCGGCATGCCCCAGTTGTAGCCGGTGGGGGTATTGTTGCTGTCAAACCCCGACGGCGCGGCTTCCACCAGCACAAGCTGGCTTACCACGGCCCAGCTGCCACTGTAGGTGTTGCGCCAGTACAGCACGGCCATGCGGTAGTCGCTGCGCATGGCAACCTGCACCAGCCGCGTACCCTGCACGCCGCCGCTTTCAAGCTCGCGGATCAGCGGGAAGCTTGCCCCGCGGTCAAGGCTGATCTCGGCGCGCACGCTGCCGCAGCCGGTATAGGCGACCGCCAGCACGTTGCCGAGCGCCGCGATTTCCTGATCGCGCCAGAAGCCGCTGTCGGGTGATTGGCTTTCGGCGTCGGCGCCCGTGATCGCGCCCGTCTGCTGGTCAAGCTGCAGCCAGCGGCGGCGGCGGTCAACGTAGCTTTGCTGGTTCGGGTTACCGTCGTATGTCACGACACTGTAGCGGTCGCCCGACACGGCAATCGCCGGCAAGCCGAACTGCATGGCGTCGCTGCTGTAAAGGTCGGTGGTGGTCATGCCCGGGCGCGCGCCCTGAGTGTTGCCGCCGATCAGGTTGATCGCGCTGATGTTGCCGATGCTGATGCGAATACCCACATGCAGCATGCCCGCAGGCCGCGGCACGCACACGTACAGCGTTTGCGTGGCTGTGATCCGCCCGCGCACCGTGGCGCGCGCGAAGCCGTCGCCGTTTACGGTCACCATCATGCCCTGGTTGGCAAGCCCAGGCGCTTCAAGGGTCATGCCCGCGCCCGCGATGCTTTCCACGCCGCCTGCCGGCAGCAGCCCGTTGTCTTCAACGTGGGCAAGGCCGATCTGCGTCCAGCCGAAGTTGCCCTCGCCGCGCGCAACGACATTGAAGCTGAAGTCTTCATTGGCGGGTGTTTCAAGCTCAAAGACGCGGTCAAACTTGGCGATCCACAAGCGCGACAGGTTTACGCTGTTGGAAAGGTTGTCCACCTGCTCCGGTTGCAGCTCGGTCAGGCCCGCAGCCAGCGTTACTTCGGTGGGGTTGGCGCCGGGGTTCCAGCCCCAGCCCGGTGGAATCCATGGTTGCGGCACCAGCTCGTCAGTTGAGCACGCAGCCAACAGCAGCACGCCCGCAACGGACATTGCAAAGATCAACTTGCGCATGGTTCTTCTTTCGAGGGGAAAGCTTGGGCGATTGTACCACGCGGAGTCATGCAAGTGTCATGCCGATGGCGATTTGGCGGGGGTACACCCGTCTTTTCGGATACGCCGCAACCGCAGACGGGCAAGGAATACACAGTGGGCAAGCGGCCAGTGGCGTACGGGCAGACATGCCCGGGTTCCGACCTTCCCAACCGGGAACTCGGAACTCGCTAGATTCCATGCTCTAATCCCGCCATGACTCCTGACCAAGCTGTTGCCGACATCCAGTCCAACCAGCGCGTCTTCATCGGCAGCGGCGCGGCTGAGCCTGTCTCGCTGGTCAACGCGCTTACCGCCCGCGCCCCAGGCCTGCGCAACGTCAACATCCTTCACATCCTGACGCTCGGAGACGCGCCCTACGTCGCGCCGCAGTATGCCGCCAGCTTCCGGCACACCGCCTTCTTCATCGGCAGCAACGTCCGCGAAGCCGTGCAGCAGGGCCGCGCCGAGTTCATGCCCATCTTTCTGGGCGAGATTCCGGCCCTGTTTGAAGAACGCCTGACGCCCGATTTCGCGCTGGTGCAGCTTTCGCCCCCCGACAAGCACGGCTGGTGCACCGTCGGCGTAAGCGCCGACGTGGTGATGGGCGCCTTGCGCCACGCGCGCCACATCGTCGCCGAGATCAACCCGCGCATGCCCCGCACCTGGGGCAACACCATCATCCATGTCAGCCGCCTGCACGCGATGGTCGAGGTTTCGCGCGAGCTGCCTGAGTTGCACCCTGACCCCATCGACGAAGCCAGCACCGCCATCGGCCGCCACGTCGCCGGCCTGATTGACGACGGCGACTGCCTGCAATTGGGTATCGGCACGATCCCCAATGCCGTGCTGCACGCCCTGCGCGACCACACGCACCTGGGCGTCCACACCGAGATGCTGAGCGACGGCATCGTGGATTTGGTGGAGCGCGGCGTGATCGACTGTTCGCGCAAGAACTACCACCCCGACAAGGCGATCTGCAGCTTCGCGATGGGCACCCGGCGGCTTTACGACTTTGTGGATGACAACCCGTTTATCGAGTTCTACGGCAACGAGTTCGTGAACGACCCCGTCAACATTTCGCGCAACGACCGCATGGTGGCAGTCAACAGCGCGATCCAGGTTGACTTGACAGGTCAAGTCAACTCGGACAGCGTGGGCTCAAGGCCCTACTCCGGCATCGGCGGACAGGTTGACTTCATCCGCGGCGCCGCGCGCTCGCGCGGCGGCAAGCCGATCATCGCCCTGCCCAGCACAGCCAAGGGTGGCAGCATCAGCCGCATTGTGCCCACACTGATGCCGGGCGCCGGCGTAGTGACCAGCCGTGGCGACGTGCACTTTGTGGTCACCGAGCACGGGGTCGCGGACCTGTACGCCAAAAGCACCCGCGAGCGCGCCAAGACGCTGATCAGGATCGCCCACCCGAAGTTTCGCGAAGAGCTGGAAAAGGGCGCGCAACAGTTGGGCCTGGCAAGCATTTCGTAGCATA